>NZ_JAJQVM010000001.1 GCF_021234875.1 Marinibactrum halimedae
AAATTCTGACAAGAGGTGGGGCCAGTTGTAACGGCGGTATTTGGGCATGTTGGTCTCCTTTGGGTGGAGACTGTAGGTTATTGGTTTGGAAGGTGGGGTTGTAGGAGGTTGTTGGTTTGGCGTTTACATTAGTGTTAAAAGATCCTAGTATTTTTTGCGTGATTTTGTCTCAGGCGCTTTCGAGAATTTACTTTGTATGGTTTGATATTTTTAACATTGACATCAGTTGCGGGTAATTTAATGATCTGAAAATTTTTAGGTGGGTTAAACTTCACTGTAACTTGTTTGCGATTTTATTTCCATTCAACATTGATCTTGCTTTAATTGTTGATCTAAAAGATGAAAATCACTGTAGGAAGTGTTTGCTCTAGGCTCAGCATAGCTGTCGGCTGATAATTTATTGAAACCTATACCCAAGCTTCAAATACCAAAACATTTGTTTGGCGTTGTATGAATAAGGGTCGTAATTATCATTAATGCTAGAGTCAACAAACGGAGGCTCTTCATTGGTAATGTTGTCGATACCAAAAGTGAAATTCAGATTTTTTTTCCACACGTTTTTAATATTGAGTTGGGCGTTGTGAGTTGTCCAGCTTTCGATTTTTCGAGCTTGATTAAATCGTGGTGGTGTTTCTTTTAATGAATCAAGATAATGCATGTTGTAGGCAAGTGTTATTTTGTTTTTTCTCCATTCGAAACCTGCGCTGGCTTTCCATTTTGGAATGGTGCCATAGCCTTCTGCTGCGCTGTCCACATAAAAGCCGACGAGATTTCTTGGTGTTTCCCCGTCGGCAATCTTTTCCGTAAATTCATGCAAATTTACAGCGTTAAATGTGTAATTAAATACGCCTCGATGCTTGCTTGTATGTTGATAATTTAAGGATAAGTCTATTCCTTGGACATCTAATTGACCAATATTAATGTGTGGTGCGAATATTTTGGTAATGTCTCCCTCGGCATTGCGCTGTACAAGGTCTCTGTAACGTCCTGTTTCTGCATTTTCATTCACGATAAATTGAGGGTTGGTATTGATGACATCTTTTTGGGAAATGGAAAAATAATCGGCGCTGATTTTGAGATCATTGTTATCATTAACTGTCGATTGCCAAACAATGCCGGCGCTGCGATTGATTGATTTTTCTGGTTGTAAATCCTCATCTCCTTGAAAGATGGTTAGGAATTGGCTGACAGTTGGATCGGATTGCTGTGTGCAGCCTGGGAGAACTTCAACATTATCGGGGTTTGCACAAGGATCGTTTAGTGCGGCTTGGGTTTGAAGTCCTTCCCTTTGTAATTCGTCTAAACTCGGCGCTCTAAAGCCTTTTGAAAAGTTAGCACGTAATACCCAATTGGGAGTAGGGCTATATCCGATAGAGAGATGAGGTGAGGTATTGTTGCCAAAGTCACTGTACTGTGATGCGCGAAGAGCAATGTTTAAGTCGAGCGATTCGGCGTAAGGCTCATGCTTGAGTATGGGAATATGAATTTCAGCGAAGACTTCTTGAATTTGTCGGCTGCCGTTGGTATCGGAAACGTCATTTTGTCCGATTAAAAAATCATCGTCCGGGGCAGAAGACCTGGATCGAATGCGCTCCATACGCCAGTCAATACCTGCGGCGGCGAGTACAGGACCTGCTGACCACCACTCTCCGACTTCCCAGTCTATGGCCGTGTGTAAGCCGTGAATACGAGTGAAGCCTTTCAGTTCGTTTTCCGTCAATATGTAGTCGAGTTGTTCTTGCGTAATAGAGCCGGGGGAGCCAAATAAATTTAGGGGAGTACAGCCGTCAATTTCCCTACCTTGGCAATCACGACTTGGTCCTAAAGCCCTTCTGACTCGATTGCCACTGGCAATGCCAAAAGAATGGCGATTAGCCTCACTCTTGCTCCAGTAGGCCGCTGAACTCCAATTTATCCCGTGATGGCTTCCGTCCGCACTGATATTGAAGCGTGTACTTTCAGAGGTAAATTCTTGTACACGGTTTCCTGCCTCCAATACTCTTCGGCGTATGTCTGTTATGTCTTCTTCAAATGGATTGAAGCGGTTTTCACTGGAAACGGTAATGGGAGATATTTGATTGCGTCCAGTAGAGAGGGGCAGTGGAGCTAAATTGATTGTCGACTCGGTCTGTGAATAAGCGGCATTCGCTTGAAAGGTAAAGGTTGATGAGGGTGTGTATTGACCACTCAAATACAGGTTTGTTTGCTCTATCGGGGAGGTTGAAGAGGTGTATTGAAGGTAGTTGAACAAGTCCTCTTCAGTAACGTCTCGATATCGGGCGCTTTCGCTACGCTCATCTAGTGTTGAAATGCCACCCCTATCGGTATTGACATCAAGTGTTACGGTTTGACCGTTATTGAGGCTGATGCGGGCAGTTGGTGTTGTGGATGAACGAGTGTCAGATCCCCCTTGGTTTCTGGCATCGGCAGACGCTGAAAAGTCTCGATCTCTGCTGTTAATTCCCGACTGATCGAGGAAGTTTGCGTTTCCGTAAAAGCTCCAATCTCCTGTTTTGTGGCCACCACTGATAATGGTGTTACGAGTACGTAAGTCTTCGTAATAAGTCTGTCCGTAGTATTGCTCAACGGTAAATCCCTCTTGCTGATTACGTAGCACGATATTAACAACACCGGCTATGGCGTCTGATCCATAGTAGGCAGAGGCACCATCTTTAAGTATTTCAATACGTTCAATGGCAGAAGGAGGGATACTGTTTAAATCAACGGAGTCACCGGATAAGCCATTAAAGGCTACCCTTTGTCCGTTAATGAGTACAAGGGTGTTATTGGCAGGCAGCCCTCGAAGAGTAACGGTCGAAGTACCATTTCCCCCATTGCTGACAGACGTACTGGTTGAATTACCCGTGACGGCGGGGGTGAATTTAAAAAAATCAATTAGAGATTGAGCGCCCGATAATTCCAGCGTAGGTGAGTTAATGACATCAATGGATGCGGTGTAACCTGCATTGCTGTCTCCAATTCTGGAGCCGACTAGAATCGAATCAACCACAGTCAACTCTTCAAATTCTCCCTCTGAAGCGCTAATGGCAGTGGTAGTGGAGGGTATCTTTACAGCCTTTAAGGCAATGACGTTTGGGCTCAGTATGATGGGCTTGAGTTGTTGCCCTTCTATGAGCTTTTCAATGGCTTCCTGTGGTGCATAAATACCCTTAATGCCTGCGGTTTTGACATCCTTCAATAATGAGGAGGGGTAAATAATGCTGATACCAAAAGACTTTCCAATGCTGATGAGCGCTGACGATAGGTTTTGAGGGGGCAGGCATAATTCTCGGCGTGCTTCTGTGTCAGCCGATAGCGATGTTGAAATGCAGGCCGTTATCAACCCGGCGATTATGCTGTGCTTGATGGATCTCACAAAACTTATTTCAGTTGGTCTAGTGGCTCGATTGCTTAGTCGCGTGATGAGTGATTCGTATTATTAAAAATGACTTACGTAGTAGCAATGGTCATTTTTTAAAGACGAAAACCACGACTTTTTTGAGCAATTTTTGCGCCTAACGACGTTATCTGATGTAAAAGTAGACCCACATATAGCTTATTTGACTTCTTTGTACAAGTACCGTCCAGATGAAGAGCTTTTGACTCTTAAGTCAAAAGTAGTCATGAGTGCTTGAAGCGTTTTTTCTGGAGAAGATAAGCTAAATGTGCCAGAGACATGCACGTGCTTTAGGGAGGGGTGGGAATAGTCGATACTTTGATCCATATAACGATTAAGCTCGCTGAGTGCATCACTCAAAGGTTCGTTATCAAAAACAATGAGATCACTCATCCAAGCGATAGAGGTATCTGTGTGCGATGGCGTAACGCGGGTAAGCCCTCTTGAATTAATGGAAACTTCTTGATCCATTTTGACCAATGTTTTGTCTGGGTAAGGCGTAGTGGCGTCTTGGCGTTCTTTTACTTCAACGGTGCCCTCTGTCACAGTGACTTTAGAAGATGCATTTGTCACATGAATATTGAAGGCGGTTCCTACAGCTCTGACGCTGCCTCGGCCGATATCCACAACGAAGGGGCGGGAAGGGTTTGAAGCAACATCAAAAAATGCTTCCCCAGAGTGCAAGTGAATTTTTCTCTCGTCGCTGGTGTAGGCTATCTCAATATGAGACTTTGTGTTCAAAAGTACGCTAGACCCATCGGGCAACTGAAGTTCACGCTTTTCTCCGGCCTGGGTGGTGTACTGATTGAATTCTACTGATGGTGATGAGAATTGAAGCAGTGAGGGAAAAAGTGCATTAACGGTTAAAAGTATGGCGGCAACCGCAAAGATCGGTGGAGAAAGTAGATTTAAAAGGCGGTTTACAGAGTGTTTATTAGGATGTACTTCTTCGTTTGAGGGGTTTCTGTCGTCTCGTGAAAATTCAGTTGAAAGGGGTGTGGCGGTAGCGTTGGATGTAATGGCAGAGATATCAGCTTTTGCGTTTGCACTAAAATGTTCCATGGCAACGAGAGTTGCTTCCATTTCATCAAATGCTTTGATGTTGGATTCGCTTTGGTTTAACCAATTTGAGAAAGCAATTCTATCTGAGGTGCTCACGCGGTCAGAACTGAGTCTGGCAACCCAAAAGGCAGCTTCTTCATTCGCTTTATTGTTTGTTGATGTAAAAGGTTTCACGTTGCTTGCTGCCCTTACTGCACCAGTATTCATGTTTTCTCTAAAAAAGAAGTATTTTGCGTCTGTAACAAGTATTGCACAGGATTTTTACATCGCATGTGTTTTAACAGTTCATTACTGAATGACTTGCAGACAATGCCTATTAGGTTAGTTGTAAAACCAGAGATTAAGTTCTCTGGCCTTTTAGGCACCTTCAATCTTACAGACGAACGACACGAGGACCCCATCAGTCAAAATGCAAAGTTTTTGTGAGGTACTGCATCAATCGCTCTATATTTGTGCGTTTAAGCACGTCATGTTTACTGGCGTTTACACTCGCATAGTGCGTTTTATGCGGCATTTGCCGCAATAAACACGTATTTCTTAATTCTTTGTATTGTTTTTGTGTTTTTATTATTACTGCAGTGTCTGTTTACTGCTTAGCCTTCCATGATGCTGTTTTACGTTTTACTTTTATTCCTCTTGAGAATAGAGGATAAATTTTCGATTCGAAAATAATGCTACGGGCGAAAGCTTTGGAATGCAGGTTGGGTTAACTCATTTCGGCATTCGCTGCACGGCAATGTTTTAATGCTTGCAGAATGTATTTTTCTACACTCGAAACGGACACGCCCATGTCTTTGGCGATGTCACTGTAAGACAGACCCTTTACGCGATGCAGCATGAATGCTTGCTTACACTTAGTTGGCAATTGATTCAATGCGTTTTCGATGCTTTGCAATTGTTGTTTTGCTGCCAACAATCGTTCAGGAGATAGATTATCCGCCTGGCTAGACTCTTCTGGTGGCAAATGATCGCAATTTTCACCTTGTAGGTAATTTTGATGGAGCTTTTCACGCCGCATTTGGTCAATAGCAAGGTTGGCGGCGGTTTGATAAAGGTACGCTTTCGGGTTTTCGAGGTCGCCAGAGTTGGCGAGGCGCTGAATACGGATAAATGCGTTATGAGCGATATCCTCAGCATCTTCTGGGTTTTTGACTTTCCGGCTTAGAAAGCGAATCAAGCCTTGCAAATGGTTAGAAAACATATTTTCTAAAAAGTGGTTCTCTTGCTCGGATGCCTGCATCGCCAAGGCTGAATTTCCTTCGGTAAATTGAAACGTTGATCTGTAGCTGATAGCCATTAAATACCTTCCGCTTCTGAGGTTGTCGTGAGCTAAATAGAGTGTATCTATTAGTCACGGTTGCTCGTTAATTAGGCATGCATGGGTGAACAAGTAACATTAACGTTTGGTAAAACGCTTGTTCATCTCTTGATTGTTGATGACACCTAACCCTAAGTTCCCGCCTGTTTGGCACGCCTTGCCTTTTAAAATTGGCAAAGCTAAAGCGGTACTAGAAGCAACATGTGGGCCATGGCGCCATTTTAATTTGTCTGGCGAATGGTAAATATCAGTTACTTCTTGTTGGTTATTGTCGATCAGTCGCGAAAGTAATGGGTTTTTACTAGAAACTGCTCTAAAAAATAATAACTATGAACTTTTGATTCAACGTATCTGAGATGCTCGACTTTTTGGTCAGCATTTTTATAAGTGTCTTTGTGTGTGGCTCCAATCCACCCAAATGCACGCATTTGGTAACACTGCACCTTATGTGTGCATTGTTACGCCTCAGTTGTTACATAAATGTGACACATTCTGCGGCGTCAAAAAAGGGTCAGACGACCATATTTTGATAAATTTTGATTCTTTTTCGGTATTTTCTTTTTATCCGATGTATTTGAACAGCGGTTTGAGTGAAGTGAATATGATGAGTAGGTTCTGCTAGCTGACGAAAGGGGCCGACAACTTTTTGTAAGGTAATCAAAGGTAAGTACGTTTACTTCCTATATGGCTTTCAAAACACACGACTCTAAAAACACACGTATTTAAAAATACATCGTCTTAAAATGCATTCAAACGGTTGTACGCGAGATGGGTGATACAGAGGAAAGAGTATCAGCCAATTCTGAATATTACATAGATGAGATTGGGTAATGGGTAATGGCTTTAGGTCTGTAACACGCGCTTTTCACGTCTTATTGACCGTTTTCTTATTGATACTAGGAGGGCTCATCTCTGGTTGCGGTTCTTCTGAAACCCGAGTAGAGAGTGGTAATAGAACAGGGGTCTTTCACGTTGGAAACGCCACTGAACCTCAAAGTTTAGATCCTCATGTGAGTACTGGCGTACCTGAGCATCACATTCAATTGGCTATTTTTGAAGGGTTGGTTTCCAAGCACCCAACCACACTCGAGCCGGTTCCCGGTGTTGCTGAGCGATGGGAGGTGGGTGAAGACAGGCTGACCTATCGATTTTATATTCGGGAGAATGCTCGATGGTCTAATGGAGACTTGATGACTGCAGAAGATTATCGGTGGTCTTGGGAGCGGGCCTTAACACCCGCGATGGGAAATCAATATGCGTATATGTTGTACCCCATCAAAAACGCGGAAGCTTTTGCCACAGGAAAAATAGGTGATTTTTCACAGGTAGGGGTAAAGGTCATATCTCCTCAAATCCTTGAAGTTACCCTCAATAATCCAACCCCCTATTTCCTTCAACTCCTTGATCATCACAGTGCCTATGCTGTTCATCGTCCCTCTATCGAAAAACACGGTTCCCCCACCGCTCGATACTCCGATTGGACGAGGCCCGGTAATTTGGTGGGTAATGGCCCGTTTAAGCTCACGGAATGGAAGCTTTATCGGCATATTCGGGTAGAAAAGAATGAACATTATTGGGATGCGGAAAACGTTGCACTGAATGCGATTATGTTCTATCCCACAGAAAACCTGACCACCGAAGAGCGAATGTTTCGAGTGGGCCAGCTCCATATGACGAAATATATTCCTCTCGATAAAGCGCCGGTCTATCGTGAGAATGATCCAGATTCTTTCGTAAACGAGCGGTATCTCGGTACGTATTACTATCAGTTTAATTTGAGCCGTGAGCCTTTTAAAAACGTCAAGGTTCGTCAAGCGCTTGCGTTTGCGATTGATCGTGATGCGCTGATTAAAACCGTTTTGAATAGCTCAGTCACAGCCGCTTATTCTCTGACCCCGCCGGGAACATTGGGGTATCAGCCTCCCAAATTGGTTGGATTTGACCCCAATAAAGCCAGAAAGCTCTTAGCGGAAGCAGGTTTTCCCAATGGGGAGGGGTTTCCTGTCATTGAATTGCTTTATAACACCAGTGAGCAGCATCGTAAGGTGGCGGTTGCAGTGCAGCAAATGTGGAAAGATCACTTAAATATTAATGTGAACATCGTCAATCAAGAGTGGAAGGTGTATCTCAGCTCACGGGATCAGCTCCAATACGATATTGCCCGTGCAGCATGGATAGGCGATTTTGTGGATCCTATGAATTTCTTAGATTTAGGCCTTTCTGATAATGGCAACAACCGTTCTGCTTATAGCGACCCCCATTACGATTACCTCATCAAAGAATACATCCCGAGCGCTACTACCCCCAAAGAGCGACTGGAGCGATTTTTCGAGGCAGAAACTTACTTGATGGAAGCGATGCCGTTTGTGCCGATTTACACCTATCACACCATGTTTTTAAGAGATAAAGGGGTGAAAGGGTTGCCGGCGAATTTGATGGATTACTACAGCTATAAACATGTCACCCTTGGCAATGATGAGGTGGCAGATAACGCAGTGACGGAAGAGGATTAACGAGATGCTTAACTTTATTCTCAGCCGTTCGATGCAATCCATACCGGTCATCTTTGTGGTGATTACGATTACCTTCTTTTTAGTGCGGTTTGCGCCTGGGGGGCCTTTTGACGACGAGAAATCCGTTGAGCCAGAGGTCAAGGCGGCTTTGGAGGCTCAGTATCGTCTCGATCAACCGTTGTTTTCACAGTACGCAGCGTATTTGGGGGATTTAGCTCAAGGCGATTTAGGGCCTTCGTTTAAATATCCAGGCCGATCTGTGAATGAGTTGATTGCTACGGGATTCCCAGTCACTGCGGAATTGGGTTTGTACGCCATTTTAATTGCATTGTGCATTGGTGGCATATCTGGCGTGGTTGCTGCCCTGAAACCCAATACAGCACAAGACTATGTGCCAATGTCGCTGGCCATGTTAGGGATTTGTATGCCGACCTTTTTACTGGGGCCGTTATTGATTTTGGTGTTTGGCATTTGGCTGGAGTGGTTACCCGTATCGGGTTGGGGTGATCTACCTGGCGATAAAATTCTTCCCAGTTTTACTTTAGGCGCGGCCTACGCTGCCTATGTTGCCAGGTTGAGTCGTGGTGGCATGTTAGAGGTGATGTCTCAAGATTACATTCGCACAGCAAGAGCGAAAGGTCTTCCTGAGCGAGTGGTGGTACTCAAGCATGGCTTGCGTGGTGGGATGATTCCGGTGGTTGCCTATTTAGGACCGGCGTTTGCCGGAATTTTATCAGGGTCATTTGTGATCGAGACCATTTTCCAAATTCATGGTTTAGGCCGTTTTTATGTGCAGGCAGCGTTTAATCGAGATTATACGATGATTCTTGGGTGTACCGTGTTTTTGGCGACATTAATAGTCGTATTCAATTTGCTTTCCGATTTGCTGGCCGCGTGGATGAACCCAAGGCTTAGATCACAACTGGGAGGCAATCAATGAGTGAGATGTTGAATTCGACCTCTGAAGCGCAGGGCTCAACCTCTTCTCAATCAGGCAGGGTTGACTCCATTAATGAGTATGAAAAAGGGACTTCACTGTGGTCCGATGCGTGGTTAAGGCTTAAAAAGAACCCTCTTGCGTTAACAGGACTTGGCTTTTTAGTCTTCATCGCATTGGCGTGTTTATGTACACCGTGGATCGCTCCCTATGGCTATGAAGAGCAAAATTTGTTACTTGGCGCGAGCCCACCTTCGCCTCAGCACTGGCTGGGCACGGATACCTTTGGTCGAGATCTTCTGACTCGAATTCTCTATGGTGGGCGGGTTTCATTGATGGTTGGTTTGATTGCGACTTCCGTGGCCTTGTTGATTGGTGTCACTTGGGGTGCCATAGCAGGGTTTGTTGGAGGTAAGGTGGATGCTGTGATGATGAGGCTGGTGGATATCATCTATGCATTGCCATTTATGATTTTCATTGTGTTGTTGATGGTGGTATTTGGGCGAAACCTTTGGTTGTTGTTCTTTGCAATTGGTGCGGTGGAGTGGTTGACGATGGCGCGTATTGTGCGTGGTCAAGTGCAATCGTTGAAAGAGCAAGAGTTTGTTGAGGCGGCCATCTCTATTGGTCTCTCTAAATGGGCCATTATTCGTCGTCACTTAATTCCAAACGCTCTCGGCCCGGTAATTGTGTATACCACATTGACGATTCCCAGTGTCATGTTGTTGGAGGCTTTTTTAAGCTTTTTGGGCTTAGGGATTCAACCGCCCCAGTCCTCTTGGGGGTTGTTAATTTCTTATGGCGTGGAGTCAATGGAAGAGTACCCATGGCTGCTCATCTATCCGGGGCTGACGTTGACCTTAACGTTATTTGCATTGAACTTTCTTGGTGATGGTTTGCGTGACGCATTGGACGTTCGGGCATCCAAAGATTGATTCTGAACCACTCATAGAGTTGTTATGTAGAGCGCTTGTGCCTATTCATTAAACGCAACTTATTACATGCAACGATTTGGACGATCATTTTAGGGCTGGGTTTCATGACCGCATTACTAGAAGTAAAAAACCTGACCACCTATTTTCACACTCGCAATGGTGTAGTAAAGGCGGTAGATGACGTGAGCTTTACCGTGAAATCGGGTGAAACGCTTGCCATCGTTGGGGAGTCCGGCTCGGGGAAGTCAGTCAGTTGTTACTCCATGCTCGGACTCATCCCATCCCCACCGGGTCGTATTGAAGCTGGAGAGGCTTGGTTTGACGGACGTGATTTACTGAAAGCCTCTCAAGCAGAGCTCCGTCAGATTCGCGGCAGTAAAATCGCAATGATTTTCCAAGACCCAATGACCAGTCTAAATCCCTATCTTACGGTAGGAGAGCAACTGATTGAGCCTCTGATTTTTCACCACAAATTGTCTCGTGCTGAGGCAGCTGAGAAAGCACGCAGCCTGCTTCAAGAGGTGGGTATTCGAGATCCAGAAAAAACCTATCACGCTTGGCCCCATGAGTTCTCGGGGGGAATGCGCCAGCGGGTCATGATTGCCATGGCATTGATTGCTGAACCGAAGTTATTGATTGCGGATGAACCCACGACGGCGTTAGATGTCACCATCCAAAAACAAATTTTGGAGCTAGTGAAAGAGATTCAACAACATCGGGACATTGGTGTGATTTTTATCAGCCATGACTTGGCGGTAGTGAAGGATTTGGCTGATCAGGTGGTGGTGATGAAAACCGGTCGCGTGGTTGAGCGGGGTGATGCACCGTCGATTTTTAACTGCCCTGACCATGACTACACCAAGAAGTTGCTGGCCGCGATTCCAGCGGGGTCAAAGGCCTCGGCTCACGATACAGCTCAAATGAGTCACCCATTGCTAAGTGTGAACAATCTTGTCACCACTTTTGCAGATCGCCATTCTGGCGATCGTTTCAAGGCGGTCGACGATATCAGCTTTGAGCTTCAGCGTGGAGAAATCTTAGGGTTGGTGGGCGAGTCGGGTTCCGGCAAATCGACTTTGGGGCGGTCAGTGTTAAAATTGGCTCAGTCAGATTCTGGTTCGATTGTATTTGATGGAGAAGAAATTCAAGACCTAACAGCCAAAGCTATGCGACCTTATCGGCGTCGTATGCAGATGATCTTTCAAGACCCCTATGCATCGCTCAACCCAAGGATGACTATCTACGATACGCTTGCTGAGCCTTTGGTGCTCCATGATTTGGCTAAGGGCCCACAATTGAACAAAGCGGTACTCGAATTGATGGATGATGTAGGCTTGGCTCGGGCCTACGTGCGTAAATACCCTCACGAGTTTTCAGGTGGTCAGCGCCAACGTATTGCCATTGGCAGAGCGATTGCCACCAAGCCTGAGCTGGTCATTGCCGATGAACCTGTTTCAGCGTTAGACGTCACTATTCAAAAGCAAATTCTTGAGCTAATCCTTCATTTGGTAGACAAACATCATTTGAGCATGCTTTTTATTTCTCACGATTTAGCGGTTGTGCGCGTATTGTGTGATCGGGTTATGGTGATGAAGCAAGGCCGAGTGGTGGAATCTGGGCTTATGGAGTCGGTTTGGTCTTCCCCTCAGCATGACTACACAGAAGCGTTATTGAAGGCCGCTCCCTAGGCCTTTCCATGGTTTTTAGGGTGCCATTTTATGGGGCTGATTTCATAAAAGCTGACCACCGATGGTGATTTCGGCTAGAATAGCGAACTATTCAACGAAATTTCAGCTTGAAAGAAGCGCTAATGAATTTACAACCCTAAAACCTCAACCATAGATCTCAGGCCCTCATGATAGATTGGAACCTTTGTTATGCGGCGGTTTGGCGCCCGCGTAAGGCAGTGCTTCGCGCGGTAACACGCCTCGATTCCATCCGATTAGAACACCTCTTACAAGTCGATACGCAAAAGCAGAAGTTGGTTGATAACACCGAACGTTTTCTAAAAGGCTTACCTGCCAATAATGCATTACTGTGGGGCTCAAGAGGAACAGGTAAGTCTAGCTTGATCAAGGCGTTATTGAACGAATACGCTGATCAAGGCTTAAGAGTTATTGAAGTGGATAAAGATGATTTGGTCGATTTGCCGGATATTGTCGATGAAATACGGGAGTTAGATTTTCGATTTATCGTCTTTTGTGATGACCTTTCGTTTGAGCCCGGTGAGTCCAGTTACAAGCATCTTAAAAGTGTTTTAGAAGGCTCAATTGAGCTTCCTCCTGAAAATATACTGCTTTATGCCACATCCAATCGTCGACACTTAATTCCACAAACCAACCAAGATAATTTAGACACACTGGCGGCCCGAATGGCGGACAAAGAGATTCACTACGCAGATAACGTAGAAGAAAAGCTCTCTTTGGCAGACCGATTTGGTTTATGGCTATCTTTCTATCCCATTAACTGGCCGGAATATTTATCTGTGGTGGATCATTTATTTGAAAATTATTCTGGAGACAAGGCAGCGCTTCATGAGTCGGCTAAATTATTTGCGATGACCCGTGGAAACCATAGTGCCAGAACGGCAAAACAATTTTATCAGAGTGTTGTGAATGTGGTGGATTGCTAAAATGCCTAGACCTTCTTTGGCTCGATGCGTTTGGCGAAATATTTTTCAATACTTTTGTGTGGCACCAATGTGCACGGTTATTTTTTTTGCGGGTGTTTATTCTGCATTGACTTCCAAGGCCATTGCATCGACGACCTTAACATCGACCACTAAGATATCGCCTATTTTGACATCCCCTCATGCACTAAAAGCATTCAATAAATTAAATACCCAAACAGATATTGCCCGTTTTAGAGATTACAACTTATTAGCACACGACCGTGACTTGCTGGATTTAGTCATTGCCATACAAGCACTTCGCGAAGGTGGTTATAAGGATGAACTCGTTGTTCGTGCCGTTGATAATCCAGAAATTGCCTTAGAGTCGGTGGCCAAGGGTGAGGCGGTCATGTCTGCTATTAGTGAGTGGCGTTTAGAGGTGGCTCGTCAAGAAAATAAATTATGGTTGAGTGACGCGGTGATTCGTAAAGGCGAATTTGAATACGGTATTTACACCTGTGGTACGACGATGAAGGCCGATGATTTTAGACAGTCTTTATCCAATCTCGTGGGGACGTCGGATGTGCGAGATCAAACTGCAACAGCCGTATTAAATTCGTTGAATGTGAAAAAGAAAAATTTATCCAGTCAACCCGTCGCGACAGTCTGCGGTGGGGCGGCGGATTTTCTGTTAATGCCATTCCCCATTGATACAACTCAAACGTTAACGATGGATGGGCATTTATTAACCCCCGTGCATGGCTTAAAAGTCAATGCGAAAGCGACCCGACATTACCTTGTGAGCCGAGTAGATAGTGATGGGCGTCGGCGTTTTTTGCAATTGCAGCGGGGTCTTCGCAAGCTCAGGGTGAAAGGCCGAATTCATCAGGCGTACCGTAAAGCCTCTGTGCTTCATCCACATGTTGAAAATTGGTCGTTGTTGAACCCTTAGAGTATTTTCTTTCTTTAACTTTTCTTGTCATGAAGTGAATGAGTTTGCCTTTTCATTAGGCAGTCGCACACCTGTCCGCTTTTTTTCATTGTTTCTGTAGTTTCTATTGTAGTTGTTATTGTAGTTGTTGTTGTAGCTGCTCATGTGATGGTGAGTAATGCTATTGATTTCTCTCTATTTTGTACCTCTTATCATAAGGAGATCACCATGAAAAAAATGTGGATGGCGATTGCATGTTGTATCGGTATTAGCGGTGCAGTACAGGCTCAAGATTGGAAAAGTTATTCAGGGGTGGGGTGTCTTCCTATTCAAGAAACCCAAGATATTCGTCGAAGTTTGGGGGGTATTTCCAATTGGGATAATACTTCGGGAACGTTTTATTGTCCTTTAGTGAAAGATATTGCTGCTGCAAATCCTAATGGTTTACAACGGGTGAATGTCAGAATTTTTAATAATCATTCTACAGCGGTGACACGCTGTGTGTTGGCTTCGCGCAATGCAGATGGCGTTACGTTGAGTACCGATTCGGCCACCTGCCCAGTAGGAATTGGTGCGTGTTCTCTTAACCTTGGTCCATTGGCAACGATTAATGGTTCCAATGCGGCGTTGTACTGTATTTTGCCTGAACGGCAAGGCGCTAGAAAGACCATTATTCGCTCTTATTCGATGAGTGAAATTTAGTGTAAAAAAGTTATTTAAAAAAATTTAAGCTTAAAAAACTATGAGTCGGCGTGAAGTTTGCGCCGTTTTTTAATGTCTTCTTTAAGGAGGTGTTATGAAAAGCTTGATGAGGAATTTTATTAAGAGTCCTATACTGAGATGGTTTTTCTTGTCAGTGATTATTGCTGGTTTTTTAGTAGGGAAATTTTATTTTCATCAGCAAGTTCATCAGCAAGAGGATGCGGTTAATTCTCTTTCCCGAAATGAAAACTTCTCTTCTTTTGTTGCTCGGTTAGATAATATTGAAGATCAATTATTTGAAATTCATCAGGAATGGGCATCACTAAAGCATAATCAAAGTGATTTGCTGAAATCAGAGCGTGAAAGTCGAGAGCGTATTGCGGCTCTGACGAAACAATTTCAAGAGTTAGAAGCGGGAGTTTTACGTGTTCATCATGGTGTGACAACCAATGCTCGAATCGTTCACCATGATTTGAATAACAACGCTCGCAATGTGGATGACACAAATGTGGATAATACATTGATCTCATCAAATGAGGTGGCGTTAGAACAGCGCTTGGATTTATTTGAGGCGCGTTATCAGAGCCAAGCATCAAACCCATTAAAAGAGTTGCAGTTTGTGGATGATATTACGGAAGGTTTTCAGCAATTAGATCTGAATGATGCAGTATTGGAAACGGCCACCTGTCAAGGAAATATGTGTCGTCTGGTGGTGGCCTATCAAGATGAAGAGAGTATGGACGAATTATTGGGTGGAGATCAACCGTTGGTTCGTTGGCCTTATCGCACACAGGTTGTTTCTACTCAAGGTGGGAGCACTCCGTTTAAAAGTATTGTTTTTATCTCCCATAATGATGAGTGATGAAAGGTAACGGATTTTATACAAGTTAATTCAGATACTCTGTTATCACCAGTGCTATGACCGACTTAAAAGTTTATCGATTTTCGGGTGCAAACATTTAGTGCCAGCAAAATCCAAACACAAATCCATTAATTCAGGCCAAGGGTCGGCGCGCCGTATTCCCTTAATGGCTTTATCGACGGTGTGGGCTTTACGTAATAATTGCTGAAGTATGGGTAACGGTAATCGTGGTAAGGCCATTCGAATTAAGCCTTTTCGTATATCCCAAATTCGATTCGCTTGGCAAGCACGATCAAAAGCAATGCCGTTATTTACGCTTTCTTGTACAGAGTGTAGCGTTCGTATTTCTCGCGCCAGTGCCCATAACACAATGGTGGCATCGACGCCTTCCCCTCTGAGCCCTTGTAATGTGCGTGTGGAGGCTGGGCCATCGCCCATTAAGGCTTTGTCGACTAAGTTAAAGACATCAAAGCGAGCACTGTCGCCTACCGCATTGAGCATTAATTCTGCCGTGACCAGTTTGCTGTCACCCACCAAGAGTTTCAGTTTTTCAATTTCTTGGGAGGCGGCCAGTAAATTCCCTTCTACTCGATTGGCTAATACATCAATGGCTTGGGAATCGGCTTTAAGACCAGCTTGTCGGAGGCGACGGTCAATCCAAGAGGGCAGCTGTTCGGCATTAATAGGCCAGACCGCAACGGTGGTGCCAACGGAGTCGAGGGCTTTAAACCATTTTGTTTTTTTTGTGTTTGCTTCCAATTTAGGAGTGAGGATGAGAAGAAGCGTATCGGGATTGCCGGAATTGGCGAGAGTGGTTAGCGCTTTTGCGCCTTCATCTTTGGGTTTGCCATTATGAAGACGAATTTCAATGATTTTTCGTTCCGCAAACAGGGATAAGCTGTTGGCACTCATCATCAGCCCTTCCCAGTCAATACCGGTATCGGAATGATACAGCTCGCGTTCACTAAACCCTTGGGCGCGGGCTTCTGTGCGAATGGTGTCGCAGGCTTCTTGCACTAATAAAGGTTCATCGCCAGAGATGACGTACACAGGAGCCAACCCACGCTTACAGGCTTGGGCAAGTTGTTCGGGACGGACATTAGCCATGATTGATAACGCTAGTTAGGGGTATCCAATGATTCGGTTTGCGGTGGCTGAGTATTCGGTGATGAAGATTCTGACGATTGAGTTGACGACCCCAGTAAGGCGTAACGGAAGCGACGCATGACCTGTTGAACCAGTTCGCGGCGCATGGTTTCTCTCAATAGTTGTTCTTCCTGAGCTTTACCGGCGATATTTTGCTGATCGAAATCGTAGTTGCGGTTCATTCTCAATGGTTCTGGCTCGACGAGAATGGTGCCGTCCGCTTTGGTGATGCCGTAGGTAATTTCTAACGTAAGTTCATATTGAGTGGCTAGACCGCTGGTGCCAACCGATAAGGTTCGGCGGTTGTCGTATTCATCGCTAACGGTGATGGTGTAAGACGCTTCCGTTGGAGAAACCCGCTCAATATTATTTTGTTTGAGGGCTTTCGAAAACTCAGCATCTAACGCACTGCTGACGCCATTGTTAATGACAGAAAGGTTTCTCAAGTCGGAAGGGAGTGCAATGGAGCCGCGTAAATGCCATCCACAGGCATTGAGAATAAACGCCAACATAATAACAACAAGAGCTTTAATTGGGCGTGAATGAACGATGGAAAAATACCGGCGTTGCCAAATAAAAGTGCGCATAGTAATAGGCGTTTTGTGTTGAATGAATAGGAAGGGTGAATAATGGACGGCTAAGTGAAAGCCGTCCATTAATGTTTGGCAAAGGCGATAAAAATTATTTCACCGCGAAAGTGACTAATTTACCTTTAATTACTTTGCACATTTTAATTTCTTTGCCTGCCAAGAATTTTTCGACACCGGGTTCGGCTTTTGCCATGGCGATAATGTCATCGTCAGCGGCTTCCACCGGAACTTGCAATTGCGCGCGAACTTTACCGTTTACCTGAACGGCTAATGTGATATTGGATTTCACCAAAGCCGCTTCATCCACCTTCGGCCAAGGGGCATCAATAACGCTATCGTTGTGTCCAAGCGCTTGCCAGATTTGATGGCTCATGTGCGGTACCACCGGTGCCAGTAATAACGTGATCGCTTCTAAGGCCTCACGTTCCACTGCCAAACTCTCTGGTGTGCTGCGATCGGCTTTGCGGGTCACTTCATTTAAGAGTTCCATTACGGCGGCCACAGCGGTATTAAACGTCTGGCGGCGCTCGTAATCGTCACTGACCTTGGCAATGGTTTCATGCACTTTACGGCGCAAATCTTTCTGCTCGTCGTTTAAGGCCTCCGCGTTCAGTTCACCGGGTGCTCCTGTCGCGATGTGGGTATGAACGGTTTTCCAGAATCGGCGCAAGAATCGGCTCGCCCCTTCCACACCAGAATCTTTCCATTCCAGAGTTTGCTCCGGTGGTGCGGCGAACATGGTGAACAGTCGAACAGTATCGGCACCGTATTCTTCTACGGCGGCACGAGGGTCGATGCCGTTGTTTTTCGATTTGGACATCTTCGTGGTGCCGCCCAATTCGAGTGCGCCGGCGTCAGGGTGGCTGGCACCGATAATTTTGCCTTTTTCGTCTTGTTCGAGCTTCACTTCCGCCGGGTTAAACCAAGTTTTCGAGCCATCGCTATTGTCTTTGTAGAAGGACTCGGCCAGAACCATGCCTTGACACAAGAGCTTTTTGAACGGCTCATCGCAGCTCACCAAGCCTTCGTCACGCATGAGTTTGTGGAAAAAACGGGCGTAAAGCAGATGCAAAATAGCGTGTTCAATACCGCCAACGTATTGGTCTACTGGTAACCAGTAATCGGCAGCATTTTTGTCGAGCATGGCGTCTTCAAAATTAGGGCAGGTGAAGCGCGCGTAATACCAACTGGACTCCATAAAGGTGTCGAAGGTATCGGTTTCATGTTCGGCGGCTTGGCCTTGGTATTCGGTTTTACGCCATTCGGCGTCTGCCTTAATCGGAGACTGCACGCCATCCATTTCTACGTCTTCAGGTAGCAGCACAGGGAGCCGGTCGGCGGGAACAGGAATTTCACCGCCCTCAGGTAAGTTCAGCATAGGGATGGGAGCCCCCCAATAACGCTGACGAGAGACGCCCCAGTCGCGCAGGCGGAAATTGGTTTTGATGCGACCTTTCTCAAGGCTTATCAATTTATCGGCGATGGCTTTGAAGGCTTTCTTGAAGTCCAGTCCGTCAAATTCACCGGAGTTGATTAACAACCCTTTATTTGTGAACGCGGCGGTGGTGAGGTCGACTTCTGAGTTGTCTTTTGGTGCTACTACTTGCGTGATCGGCAAATCGTATTTTTGGGCAAATTCGAAATCGCGCTCATCGTGGGCCGGAACGGCCATAACCGCACCGGAGCCGTAATCCATGAGTACGTAATTGGCAACCCAAACGGAAACGTCTTCGCCGGTAATTGGGTGAATGGCTTTGATGCCGGTGTCCATGCCTTTCTTTTCCATGGACGCCATATCGGCTTCGGAAACCGATTGGCTTTTGCATTCTTCGATAAAGGCGGCCAATTCCGGGTTTGATTTCGCCAGCTCTAAACTTACTGGGTGCTCAGCGGCCAAGCTGACGTAAGTCACGCCCATTAAGGTATCGGGGCGAGTGGTGTAAACGTCGAAATGATCAAGCCCGGCAACGGGGGTGCTCAAACCGAAACTCAGCTCGACCCCTTTGGATTTGCCAATCCAGTTACGTTGCATGGTTTTGACCTGCTCAGGCCACTCGGTTAAACCGTCTAAGTCTTTCAGCAGTTCATCGGCGTAATCGGTAATTTTGATGAACCACTGAGGAATTTCTTTGCGCTCCACCAACGCACCAGAGCGCCATCCGCGTCCGTCTACCACTTGCTCGTTGGCAAGAACGGTTTGATCGACCGGGTCCCAGTTAACGGTGGCCATTTTTTTGTAGACCAAGCCTTTTTCATACAAGCGAGTAAAGAACCATTGTTCCCACTTGTAGTAACTGCTTTGGCAGGTAGCCAACTCTCTGTCCCAATCAAAACTGAATCCTAAGCTTTTCAGCTGACACTTCATGTAGTCGATATTGCTGTAGGTCCATTTTGCCGGGGCGGTTTTATTTTGAATGGCGGCGTTTTCTGCCGGTAGGCCGAAAGCGTCCCAGCCCATGGGGTGTAGGACGTTTTTGCCTTTCATGCGATGAAAGCGAGAAATAACATCGGTGATGGTGTAGTTACGAACATGCCCCATATGCAGCTTGCCACTGGGGTAGGGAAACATCGCTAAGCAATAAAATTTGGATTTGCTGTCGTCTTCGGTGACGGCGAAGCTTTTGTTTTCATCCCAGAAAGATTGGGCACTTTGTTCAATTGCTGACGGGTTGTATTGTTCTTCCATCGTATGTCGTTAGCCTGTTGGAAAATAAACGCTGAATGTAATGAATAATAAAGCCGGAGATTATAGGTATTTGTGGGCAGGAATGCGATTGCCGTGTGTGGCTTAAAGTACCGTCCAGTTAAGTGTGAATAAAACGTAGACGCATAAAAGCCCATTGGTGACGCTGTGGGCGAGAATGGCGGAGCTGACATTGCCTCGATGTCTTACGAATCCGTAGGCAAGGCCGGCAAGGCAACCGGCAATCCAGTGTTGGTGTATGGCACCAAAGGCGACTGCACTGATGATTATAGCTGTCCATGTTGCTGTTATCGGTTGGTTAAGGCCGAAAGGTTGGCGAGATAAACGAGCCAATAAATAGCCTCGGAACATCAGTTCTTCCACCAAGGGGGCAATGAGAATCGAGCCCAGAACACGGGAGATCAGCCAGAGACTTCCCCAGAGAATTCCCATTTCTTCCAAGTCAGTATTGAAGGACAAATTGTACTGTGCGTCTGCGGGAATCATCCATACCCAAAGAATGGCCACGCTGGCACCGATGCCTATGGCTTTCAAGCGACCCAGTGGTTTTGTCAATTGCAGTGTTTTCCACCAATACCACAGTGCAGCACCTGTGCCGATGACTTTAAGGAAATACGTAAAGCTCACAGTGCGACTGTCTAGGCCGCTTAACAGCGAGATACAGAGAAAAGCTAGAAAGGGAATGATTAACGCGTTGGCCAGTGGCAGTTCGGAATCTTCTTCTGAACTTCTCTGAACTTCCTGAATTTCAGTGGCGTTAACACTCATGAATTTATGGAAAGTAAAGACGATGAGTAATGATAAGGCGGTGAAGGTAATCCACCCTGCCTGGCTGTGAAAGCCACCGATGGCAAATTCTGGGGAGACCCATTCTCCAATCATAATGAGCAAGGCAATACGACAGGCATTGAGGAACCAGCTGGCCACTGCTGCAATGGGAAGTAACACAAAAGCTTTTGGAAAGGGCAGCTGTTTGCGGAAGAGATACAAATACAAGCAAGAGAAGGAGAGTGCTAGCCCCATTCCTTCGAGGCCGGAGCATTCAGGAGAGACATTCACGACAAAGTGGCTGAGGCCAAGGTCAAAATGCTCGCTATCAATGTAGATGCTGTTGGATACCAGCATCAATAAACCCGTAGAAACCAAAAACGTGGGCTCGATAAAGGCAGGCCAAAACTGTTTGGACGCCAGAGAGCTTAGGGTAATGAAACTGGCAATCACAGTACAGACAGCCAAGGCTTTTCGGTGCTGTGTTAAATGCTGCTTCCAGTATCGCCAAGGTGCAGCAAGCAAGAGGGCCGTGGTTGCGACAATCGTTCCGCACAGAAACCAAAGTAATGCATTTGTAGTGGGTGAAAGGATAGAAAGTAAATGGATAGCGAGTGCGTTGGTTTCAACTGTTGAGTTGCTAAATAGACTCTCGGTTAATACAAGAAAGCATAGGTAGGCGATGACGTTCAAGCCTAAGGCAATGGGCCATTGATGCGGGGTGATTGAATCATCTGTGCCGATTGTGGCTTTTGAATGAGTCGTTTCTGAATGAGCCAATAGTGTAATGCCAAAGGCAACGCCAAAGGCAACGAACCATTTGATTAAGAGACTGAGCTCTGAGAGAAAGACACTTAGTGGGGTTTGGGAGTGTTGACTAAGTAAGGCAGAGTCATAAAAAAAACTGACAGCAAGAACCTCACTCAAGAGGATGAGCAAAGCCGTGATAGGAAGTGATAAATGATATTGTTTAAACAGTATTTTCACGACAATAAAAAAACGGGCGACTATGTCGCCCGTTTCCTGATTACTTTGTTAAGTAAAGACTGCAAACTATGTTATTTATTTTGGGGAGCGGCGTGCAGACTTTCTTCTTCGACGCTCTAGGCCCAATGCCAGTAAACCGGTAACGAGTGCAACGGAAATACTAGCAGATGCGGCGTCTAATTCAGGTACTTTTTTTGTGTCGGGTTTACCGCCACCATCATGATTGCGACAAGCTTTGTTGACTTTTTTGAATGACCACCCCCACCATTTGCTCGCCTTCATGCATTTTTTGTCGCGGCCGTACTGATGGAATCTGAATCCG
The DNA here is from genome assembly GCF_021234875.1 of Marinibactrum halimedae. GTDB lineage: Bacteria > Pseudomonadota > Gammaproteobacteria > Pseudomonadales > Cellvibrionaceae > Marinibactrum > Marinibactrum halimedae. The sequence goes on from NZ_JAJQVM010000001.1 coordinate 21,786, forward strand.
TTTGAGCTGAGGTATTGTTTAATACCTTTCTTGTTTGTTGCTTTAGGCTCTTTTGTGCGTTGTTGTCTTTGATATTTACGACAAGCCTTATCTTCAACATCGTAAGACCAAAACAGCCATGATTTCGTCTTTATACAAGATTCGTTACTGAGCTTTGAATAGTTAGCACTTGCAGTACCTACCATGCTCAATGAGATGAATGCCGCAACGAGTAATTGGGCTATTAGCTTCATTGTTAACCTCCAATGTGTGAATGCATTTGCTGAGTATCAGCGGTCTTCCAGTTGTGTGTAGGGGTAGATTCTGTGGAGTGCGATAAGCACCAGTTCGGATCACTTTCCCTTATCGGCGAACACGTCTTCATGTTGATTGCTAAGCGTTCTAGCCTCTCCCTCACGATTTGTGATTTTTGTCACGCTTTGTCGTAAGTGATGATGATTATTTTATAACCTTATTGAGTGATTTTGCAAACTTGGGCGCCATTTAGTTCTTAAATAAGACGAAAGGATCAAATTATGAATGCTTTTTTCAAACAATGGATGAGCAATTTGGCGGTCTTGGTTTGTTCCCATGGCAATCAAGGGGGTAGCGGGAAGACCTTTATATTGCGCTTAATAGATCTATCTTAGTGCATTTCGTTCTGTCTAGACTGGCAAGCAGGAGAATTTGATTCAATATTAGTATTGAACGGTGTTTTAGGATCAAATTATCTTTTCTTACTGTTAAAGAACGCAATATTAGGAGGCAAGGAAATGGCATACACTTTGCGTTGGAAGTAGAAATATTATCTTCAAGCTTAAAGTGTGCCTCAAAAGGGGACACAATAACGTGATGAAACGTATTCTCATTCATGATTAGTGTACAGGCGAAGTTCGTTGGACAGTAATAACCCCTCATACGATAGTGGGCCGATTAGAGGCAACATAACGCGCGATGACCCAGGCCAAAGTACTTCCGCCCTGAGCTCGCCGACACAGAACTCTGCCATTCAGAATGATTCAATTCAGAGTGAGTTGGTATTAGCGTGTACGAATTACACAGACCGATTGCTGTCTTTGGATTTAATTAAGCAAATCAGCCATTTGTGTCGGGCGATACAGCGGCACAGAGGGTTAGGAATGTCCTTAATTGCCGGTTACGAACAATTTTCAAGTGAGTTTTTATCTTTACAACGCCAAGTAGCGCGTCGTATGCGCACCTTGCAAGCCTTTGCACATCAATCTCATCATTTACTTCCAAACAATCAGCTGGAAAAGTTGGCCAGTTCCTGGAGTATGATTGAGCAAGGTTGGCAGAGAGATTCGGTGATGGAGAACTTTGAGTTCCACTCCCACTTTATTGAACAGTTGCTCCAGATAATGATGTTGTTGGCTAGGCGAATGGAGCGTCCGGTGGCCGATGAGTTTGTGGGAATTGATTCTGCTTCTCCTGAAAAAACCAACGCTGGCCTTTCCGCAAGAAAGCAGGCATTTAGCCAGGTAGGGTTATTGGTTTTTGTGTGTAATCAATTACCATCGCTGATTGAACAGGTGGCAAAAATTCGGGGGTTGTCTACGTTGGCAGCAAGCCGTGGCAGTGTGGATGAGCTGGAATTGGGCAAGCTGAAGTACTTTATTCAGGGGACTCGAGTACAATACGAGAAAGTTCGTAATCAAGCGGATCGATTGGGCGAAAATACGGACAATCGAATTCCGGCTCTGCCTTTGATTAAAGCGTACGAGTTCAAGCTGATGTTTTTACTCACCACAGTAGAGAAAGAAGTGATGGAGCCGAGAGCTATTCGAATGGATAGCAGCCAGCTGTTCTCGTTGGCCACTGAAATTATCGATGCTTATTTGAAAGTCGTCGATGAAGGGCTGACTTTGCTTTATCTCTGGCAGGAAGAATCGCTGGATTTATGGCATAAACATGGCGATCAAGTGTGATTTACGTGGTTAGATATCGTCAGAAAGATCTTCAAAATCATCGCGATAGGCGACCAATCGTTTGATCAATTTCTTTCGTTGCTTGTCACTTAGCGATTGATGAATTCCACTAAGCAAAAGCAGTGTTTGTTGTTGATTATCTTGAATATAGCGTTCGTACTCCTCACCCCATAACTCGTCCGGTGTGACAAATAGTGTTCGTATACGTTCCTTAAACTCTCCTGAGTTGCGGTTCATTGCCATCGCTTCTGCGAAATCGGTACGCCATTGAATTTGTTGTTGTAAAATTCGCTCTCGCTCATAGCGCATTTTGTCTACCCACTCTGCAATCAAATTGTGTTGGTGGTCTGTAAGCTTTCCTAGCCATTTTTGTAGGGAGTCGGTCATTTTTTCTTGTCGATAGGCGTGCTGTTCAGCTAAAGGCTTGCTTACCATTTCTTCTTCGAATTCGGCTTCATTTTCCTTCAGTGCCTCAATCGTTTGTGCCAGCTGTGATTCATCTAGGGTCTTTAACACGGCCATGCCTTTGGGCAAAAGTTCCAATGCACTTGCTAACCAAAGTTCGTAGCTGCCATCCAAACTTTGTTGAATGTCTTCTGGTGTGAGAGAGGGTTTTTCGATAATGGTAATTTGCTGGTTGATAAAATCCACATATACCGGTAGCTGGGTTGTCTGATGCCAAGAGTGAAATTCTTTGGTGAAACGAATGACCTGTTGTTCTTGTGTGCGGTTTAGGTCGACATAGTCATCTAATTGCCATCGCAGCCAGTTGTCTAAAAAGCGATAGCCTATTTTTGTTGAAGAGCATGAGAAGAGAGCCATACACAATGCGGCAATCACAAACACTTTACACAGTTGTCGGTAAGGTAAAATGTTTTTGGGGCAGTATGTTGGGATATCCGTGTACTTCATTATGCTCTCTCGATTAAGCCCTTTGGGTGACTACAACTAAAAAATTCTTACGCAAATAGGAAGCTATCAGTTGTGTCTAATGTACGACTGTTGTCGACAGTGGAGGTTTCCTAATATAAGAAGTGAGTAATTATCGATATTCTTTTATACCGGAATGGCCTTCTTACTCTGCCGTTTTTTTCGAAGTTGCATTGTGCCTGTGATCAATAAACCTGCCAAAAGTAGTGCCAATAGGGGCTCATTTTCCCAACTCATAAAAGGAGTGTGCCCGGTCATAGGCTGCAGGGTGCCCGATAAGGTCTCTTGAACAAATTGTGGGGTTTGAGCAATAAACTGGCCGCGTGAGTCAACAAGAGCACTGATGCCGTTATTGGTGGCACGAATGAGAGGTCTGCCGGTTTCTAAGGCGCGCATTTGGGCCATCTGCATATGCTGAAGAGGGCCGATGGAATGTCCAAACCAAGCATCGTTACTGATGGTGATCAGAACTTGGGCGTCTTTAGCAGATTGACTCACCAATGTGGGGTAGACCACTTCATAACAAATGCTCGGGGAGAGCATGACCGCCCCCGATTGCAGCCCTCGTTGGCCTTCTGGGCCACGTGAAATCACCGAAGTGGGTAAATCAAAGAAGGCAATGGCGCCGCGTAGCCACTCTTCCAAGGGGACGTATTCGCCAAAGGGAACTAGGCGAGTTTTGTGATAAATACCCAACCCGGTGCCTAAGGCGGTAATGGAATTACGAGCGCTATCGCGAGAGGGGCTCAGGGTGAGTACACCGGTAATGAGGGTAGTATTGCTGGCAGCCGCTTTATGGTGAAACTCATCGAGAAAAGGAATCGCCTGTTGATACAGCTCTGGAATAGCCGCTTCAGGCCAAATAACCCAATCGTTTTCCCAAAGGGTTTGGGTCATCTCTCGGTAGCGGTTATACGTTTCTTCGCGAAATTCGGGCGCCCATTTTAGCTCTTGAGGAATATTGGCTTGGACAATACCCACAGAAATGGCATCCCGATAGGGCGTTGTCCATTCTTGCTTAGAAAGCTCATAGCCAGCAACCCAAACACCAAGTAGTGCACTTGAGGCGAGAGCAAAGGCCTTCTTATGAATTGTCTCGTTATTATCGGCTTTTCTGCGGAGAAAGAGGTCAATTCCAAAGGCCAGAACGGCGGCGGAAAAGGCGACCCCAAACCCAATGAGTAAAACCCCGCCGACGGGGGCAAAGCCAGAAAGTGGGGAGTTGAGGTGCCCATATCCCACATACAACCAGGGAAATCCCGTCAGTAGCCAGCTTCTTAACCACTCGGTGATACTCCAAAATACCGGAAAGGTAATTAACATTCCCAATGTTACGTTGGGGGTGAACCTTGGGAGAAGCAGGTAGGGCAGCGCAAATACCAGCGCGAGGAAGGCGACGAATAAGGTCGTCATTACAATCGCCAGTGGTAGAGAGGTCATGCCAAAGGTATGGATACTCACAAACACCCATGACGCCCCAGTGCCAAACATACCCAACCCAAACGCCAATGTGCGGAAGAAGGCGTGACGGCCAGTTACGTTGCGTAATGTTAAAGACAGCACCGCTAGTGACAGGATGGCGACTGGCCACCAATTCCAAGGGGCGAGTGCGAGAGGGGTAGCGGCACCGGCGATGGTATTGATGGCTAGGTATTTCAAATTTGTGGCTTTATTTGAGGCAATATTGCCTGTGCCCAATGAATGAGAGTGAGCGGGTGCGGTCAAAAGGGTGTCCTTATTGATGTCTAAATGGGCAAGGCATTTTAATAGGGCGTTCTAATGAACAGAGTCAATTATGACGGCGTGTGGGGAAAAGAGTCTAGCGAGAGTTGATGATTACAGGTGGTGATGGGCTTATGACGCCGTGTCTTAGTGATTAATTTTTGCTTTACGGCACATTCCGAGAGGTAAATACCCCGTAATGTGCCATAAAGCAAAGGTGGTTTGGGTTAGTGGGGCCCTGGTGTGGTTAGGCGCAGTAAATGAATTTGTCGACTATCGGCGTAAAGCACCCGGAAGGTATAGCCGTCAATGTCGGTGTGTTCATTACGTTGGGGCAGGTGCCCAAATGCACGCATCAAAATACCACCGATGGTATCAAATTCTTCTTCGCTGAATTGTGCACCAAACTCTTCGTTGAAGTCTTCAATGGGGAGCAGTGCTTTGATGATGTATTCATTGTCTGCCACCTTACGAATGAACGACTCATCATCGTCTTCATCGGTTTCGTCTTCGATTTCACCCACAATTTCTTCCAGCACGTCTTCGATGGTGACGAGCCCTGAAATAGCACCGTATTCATCAATAACGAGGGCCATGTGATACCGGTTTTCACGAAACTCCCGAAGCAATACATTCAAGCGTTTACTTTCGGGAATGATGCTGGCTGGGCGAATTACGTTTTCTAAACGGAAATCTTTGGTACCGCTGAGAATCAGAGGCAGAAGATCTTTGGCGAGCAAAATACCCTTGATATCGTCGATGGTGTCGCCCACTACGGGGAAGCGGGAGTGACCGGATTCCATCACTTTGGTCAAAAATGCTTCTGGGTCGTCGTTGAGATTGACCACCACCATTTGTGAGCGAGGCACCATGACATTGCGGACTTGTTGATCCTGCACGTCCATGGCACCTTCGATGATACTCACCGCCTCTTCATCGAGTAGGTTATTGTTGGCGGCGTCTTTGATGATTTTAATGAGGTCCTCACGAGATTTGGGTTCGGCACTAAAGCCACCCATTAGTTTCTCAAACCAGGATTTCTCCTGTCCGCGTGAGGACGGTGTACTACTCGACGGGTCATCGCTCATTGGATTTTTTGACTCCATTTTTTGGGGTGTCAGATGATTTAATCTGGTAAGGGGCTGGGTAGCCCAGTTTTTCTAGCAATTGAATTTCTAACGATTCCATCTCATGGGCTTCGTCGTCTTCTATGTGGTCGTAACCTAAAAGATGCAAGGTGCCATGAATGACCATGTGCGCCCAATGTGAGATGAGTGCTTTTTCTTGTTCTTGTGCTTCAGACTCAACAACCGCAGGACAGATGATTAGATCACCAAGCAAATCTATGCCCATTTCCATTCCCAACGCTTCGGGAATGTCTGCCGGGAAAGACAATACATTGGTCGGCTTGTTTTTTTGACGGTAGGTACGATTGAGCTCCTGAATTTCATCGCTGGGCGCGAGTCGTATGGTGAGCTCAACGGCACCTTCAGGTGTGCTTTCGGGCGTGGCTCGTCCATATGCGATGGCAAGCTCGGCCCATTGTTGGAACTCTGCAGTAGAGGGGAGGTTATTCGGCTCTACCGCAATTTGGAGGTCAAGCTGGAGATTCATGGCGCTTGTGATGCTGCCTTATTTGCGTTTTCCGCTTGAGCCTGTTTTTTCGCTTGTTCTGCCGCCGCTTCTGCGGCGTCATAGGCTTCAACAATGCGCTGAACTAAGGGGTGACGAACCACATCCTTCGCCCCGAAGTAGGTAAAGCTAATGCCGTTGACGTTTTCCAGTACGTTTGTCGCGTGGCGAAGGCCAGAGGCTTGACCTTTCGGTAAATCAATCTGACTTGGGTCGCCATTGATCACAGCGGTGGTGCCAAAACCGATACGAGTGAGGAACATTTTCATTTGTTCTCTCGTGGTATTTTGGCTTTCATCCAAAATCACAAACGCATTATTCAGTGTGCGGCCACGCATATAGGCCAGTGGCGCCACTTCAATCACATTACGTTCGATTAACTTATCTACAGTTTCAAACCCAAGCATCTCGTAGAGGGCATCGTAGAGTGGTCGTAAATAGGGGTCGACCTTTTGGGATAAATCACCGGGCAAAAAGCCGAGCTTCTCACCGGCTTCTACCGCCGGACGAACTAAAAGGATTCGCTCGATATTGTCGTTTAACAGTGATTCAACCGCGCAAGCCACGGCAAGATAGGTTTTCCCCGTACCTGCAGGCCCGATACCGAAGTTGATGTCGTTCTTTTGTACCGCCTGCACATAATGCTGTTGGTTAAGGCCGCGAGGTTTCACGGTGCATTTTTTGGTGCGAATTAAGACGGGGCTGCCAAAATCTTCTTGTTCTGGACTAGAGGTATCACTGGCTTCGGTGGCTTGCATCATAACGGCTTCTACGTTGGCTTCCTGCAGTGCGAGGTGCACTTGGTCTGGGGTGAGAGTTTCCCCGGAGTGGGTTTCTCCATAGAGTGATTTCAGCAAAAGGCGAGCGGCGTGGGTGGCGTGTTCTTGCCCTATTAACGCAAACTCATTACCCCGGTTACGAATTTTAATACCGAGGCGCTTTTCAATTTGCTTTATATGCTCGTCAAATTGTCCGCATAAGTTAGCTAACCGGCGGGCATCATTGGGTTCTAGGGAGAGCTTATGGGTGGTTTTTGGCGAATCGCTAGCGAGTGCAGCAGACTGAGAAGAAGAGGTATCAGTGCTGTGTGTGGTTGTGTCTTGTGTGCGATTCGGTGCTTCAATCTGACTGTTCAAAGGGGGCTATCAGCTCCTGCGTTTTCTATCGATACCTGTAGACTAAACCATCGGCTAAAGACATGGAAGAGCTACGGGCCGGATAGCCGAAGTCAGGGGCATAGTGAGAGGTCTGGAGAGGCTAAGAAGTGGGCTCAGCATAGTAATGATAGTGGCCCACTCTGGTATTCACTGGCCTGTTTGAAGGCGGCCAGTTGTTATAAAAGAACTATTAAAAAGAACCATTAAAAGAAGTCTTCTTCTAGCTCAGAAGCCATTAACGTCCCGCGTAAGGAGTTGGGTAGGGCTTCTTCAATTAAGATATCGGCAAATTTACCAATCAGTTCCGGGGTATCGCAGCGGAAGTTAACCACACGGTTGTTTTCGGTACGGCCTGAAAGTTGCCCAGGGTCTTTCTTGGAATATCCGCTCACCAACACCCGTTCGGTGTTGCCGACCATACGACGGCTAATGGCCATCGCCTGCTGGACAATGCGGTCCTGTAAGATTTTCAGACGTTGCTTCTTCACCTCTTCTGGGGTGTCATCGGGCAAGTCTGCCGCAGGAGTACCGGGGCGCTGGCTGTAGATAAAGCTAAAAGAGGTATCGAACTCCATATCTGCGATGAGCTTCATGGTGGCTTCGAAATCGGCCTCAGTTTCACCCGGGAAACCGATGATGAAGTCAGATGAAAAGCTGATGTCAGGCCGCAGTTTACGGATTTTTCTCAGCTTAGACTTATATTCTAGGGCGGTATGGCCACGCTTCATTGCCATTAAAATACGGTCAGAACCACTTTGGACAGGCAGGTGCAAATGGCTCACCAGCTCTGGTACTTCAGCATAAGCTTCGATCAAGCTATCTGAAAATTCGACGGGGTGCGAAGTGGTGAAGCGAATACGGTCAATGCCATCAATGGCTGCAACGTAGTGAATTAATTCGGCTAAATCGACGGAGGCACCATGGGGGCCATCACCCCGATAGGCATTCACATTTTGGCCCAAAAGGTTAATTTCACGAACGCCTTGGCCGGCAAGGTGTGCGACTTCTGCGAGCACATCGGCCACGGGGCGGCTCACTTCTTCGCCTCGGGTATAAGGCACAACGCAGAAGGTGCAGTATTTTGAACAGCCTTCCATAATGGAGACAAACGCAGAAACACCATCGGCTTCAGGTTCGGGTAGGCGATCAAATTTTTCGATTTCCGGAAAGCTGATGTCGACCACGACGGCGCCGTTGTCGCGAGGGGTTTCCATCATCTCCGGTAAGCGATGCAAGGTTTGTGGGCCAAAAATGAGATCGACAAAGGGCGCACGCTTGGCGATGGCATCGCCTTCTTGGCTCGCAACACAGCCTCCAACGCCAATGACGACATCTGGATTTTTGCTTTTTAAATGCTTCCAGCGGCCTAATTGATGGAAAAGCTTTTCTTGGGCTTTCTCACGTATAGAGCAGGTATTGATCAAGAGTACGTCGGCTTCTTCCGGGTCTTCAGTTGCGACCATCTGGTGCGACTCGCCCAACAAATCACGCATACGATTTGAGTCATACTCATTCATCTGGCATCCGTGAGTTTGAATAAACAGCTTTTTCACCTTTTGGTCTTCGGTGGAGGTCTCTGAGGTGGCTGCCTCGATGGCTGCTGTTGGGTCCGACATGAAATGCACCTGTTTAAAAATTAACCGACAATAAAGAAAGAGGGCGGATTATAGCTGGACTCGCTTGGGTTGCCCACCTTTGCGTCGACGTTTACGTGGTATGAGTGGGGTTGAAAAAACGGCAACAATATCCACTAATATGCTATTCTCGCGCCCCCAATTAGTTAGAGACTGCTATGAGTAACAAGCCCATTTATAAAGTGATTTTTTATAACCGTCATCAGGTCTATGAGATCTTTGCGAAAGCGATTTACCAAAGTGATATGTACGGGTTTATTGAAGTAGAAGAATTTGTATTTGGTGAGCGTACACAGTTGGTGGTTGACCCCGGTGAAGAAAAGTTGAAAGGGGAGTTTGCCAACGTCACTCGATCGTACATTCCCATGCAGGCCATCATTCGTATTGATGAAGTGGAAAAGGGCGGTGTGGGTAAAGTCAGTGACATTAAACCTGGCGATAAAATTGCGACATTTCCCTTCCAAGGTCAAACGCCTCAAACCGACTGATTGAGCAGTGGGTTTGTTCCCTTTTTGTTGAATGCAAACTGCTAAGTGACGAATTATGTCTGACACGCCATCGATACATGCCGTACCTTTAAATAGCAAAGAAATGAGCACTCAGGGTGAGCCGTTGATCATGATGCACGGTCTGTTTGGTTCTTTGGAAAATCTTGCCGGTGTCGGGCGTTTGTTGGTGGATGACTTCCGAGTAATCAGTTTGGACATGCGAAATCATGGTCGCTCTCCTCACGATGACACAATGACACTTTCGGTACTGGCGGAAGATGTACTGAAGTACATGGATGAACATCGAATCGAGAAAGCCCATCTCTTCGGGCACTCTCTAGGTGGAAAGGCGATGATGGAAATGGCATTAACTTACCCAGATCGAGTGGCGAAAGTAGTTGTGGGAGATATCGCACCCATTGCTTACCTTGAGCCCCGGCATAACAATGTGTTTGTAGGTATGGAAAGTGTGCCGTTGTCATCCATTCAATCTCGCGGTGAGGCGGATGATGTGCTTAAACAACACATTCAGGAATCTGCCGTACGGAGTTTTATTTTAAAAAACTTACACAAAAACGATCAGGGCCAGTTTGCTTGGAAGCCGAATATTGCAGGGCTAAAAAGTAATTACTCTCATATTATTGGTGGTAATCGAGAGGATTGTACGTTTGATGGTGATGTGCTGTTCATTAAGGGAGATCAATCGGATTACATTCTGCCGGAATATCGAGAACAGGTATTGCAGCGTTTTCCAAATGCGCAGGTAAAAATTATTCCTAACACCGGCCATTGGCTTCATGCCGAAAAGCCAGAAACGTTTGCCAGCTTAATGAAGGCATTTTTGAAGCGTTAAACCTAGACTAAGCGTTTGCTCACTCCTGTAGGCCTTACCAACAGTATGTTTTAGGCATTATTGTATCCTACAGAGGCTTTTTACTTAAAAGCTTCTAGTCATACGGTGCGAAATAATAAGCCAACAAAATAAGAAAAATAGGCGAAGATGCGCCAATAAATGTAATTTAACGACAGTATTCTGTTTTTTACATTTGATGGCGTTACCCCTTTTTTTAAGGCCAAAATTAACCTATTGATTTATAAGTACTTTTTTACAAGTAAAGTAAAAAGGGTTAACACACCTGTATTCACCAAAATATCACTATTATCAGTGACTTATCTCCATTACACTCTAGTGCACTGCCGAATAGGCAGCTAAGAAATCAAATTCAATGGCGATCACACGCTTGTTGTCGTGCACTGCCGAATAGGCAGCTAAGAAATTCAGAAAAGTTTCCACTGGAAACTTTTTCACGTGCACTGCCGAATAGGCAGCTAAGAAACAGACTGGTACGTCGAACTCAAGGCTGGTTTCGTGCACTGCCGAATAGGCAGCTAAGAAATTTGATAGCCGCGTAAGCGCATAAAGCCCCCGGTGCACTGCCGAATAGGCAGCTAAGAAATGCGGAGCATACCCCACACTTAAACCCCGTTAGTGCACTGCCGAATAGGCAGCTAAGAAAAGACATGACCAAGATTAGTCCTGTCACAGTCGGTGCACTGCCGAATAGGCAGCTAAGAAAATACGACTTAGGCGCGCCTCCAGCTGCGCCACGTGCACTGCCGAATAGGCAGCTAAGAAAAATGATGCCTCCAGGCAAACCAGCCGTTTTACGTGCACTGCCGAATAGGCAGCTAAGAAAGGATATAGGAACGGGGTTAGATGCGCTATATTGTGCACTGCCGAATAGGCAGCTAAGAAATAGGGGAGGCGTGTTACGCTGAGATTGAAAAAGTGCACTGCCGAATAGGCAGCTAAGAAAATGGGGGCATTGGGGCCAAGTGCTTAATATGTGTGCACTGCCGAATAGGCAGCTAAGAAATTTTAGCCACTTACCAACCGCATTAGGAGAGAGTGCACTGCCGAATAGGCAGCTAAGAAATGATAAGTTAGAGGCCGGCATGCTGCCGTACCGTGCACTGCCGAATAGGCAGCTAAGAAAAGTCAGGTATGTACGCAGCTGACGTGGTCAGCGTGCACTGCCGAATAGGCAGCTAAGAAAGACTTGCGCTTGAGCACACTGGGCGAATACACGTGCACTGCCGAATAGGCAGCTAAGAAAACCGGAAAAAGGCGAGGGGGCGACCGTCATCAGTGCACTGCCGAATAGGCAGCTAAGAAAAACACTGCATCATTATCATTGTCTTTAATTGCGTGCACTGCCGAATAGGCAGCTAAGAAATCGGGGCTGTTAGCTGATTGATAACAAGTTTGGTGCACTGCCGAATAGGCAGCTAAGAAAAACAGTGCAATGCCGCTGCGCCTGAACGGTGCGTGCACTGCCGAATAGGCAGCTAAGAAAACGCCGAAATCATTAAAGGTGATCCCGGTGAGGTGCACTGCCGAATAGGCAGCTAAGAAAATACGTCGACCAACATCGATAAATTGAGTACCGTGCACTGCCGAATAGGCAGCTAAGAAATCGGGACTGCTAGGGCGCTCCCTGCGCAATGAGTGCACTGCCGAATAGGCAGCTAAGAAAGCTTTGAATATGCTTGACAAACAAGCCAATTTGTGCACTGCCGAATAGGCAGCTAAGAAATGCAGCATCAAAACGGAAGCCTTACCGTAACTGTGCACTGCCGAATAGGCAGCTAAGAAACATGGTTTGGTTGATGGGGATGAGCTTGTTTAGTGCACTGCCGAATAGGCAGCTAAGAAAGAGGACGCCAATAATCACTACTCTAATTGGTTGTGCACTGCCGAATAGGCAGCTAAGAAATCCGGAGAGGGCAACGAAAACGCGTATTGGGGGTGCACTGCCGAATAGGCAGCTAAGAAAAAAGGCGATGTGCCGGTACTCGGCATTAATACGTGCACTGCCGAATAGGCAGCTAAGAAACAATTTGCAACGGCAAGGCTGCCGCCAGCTGCGTGCACTGCCGAATAGGCAGCTAAGAAATTGTACTCCAAGCTGATAAGCCATACTGATCAGTGCACTGCCGAATAGGCAGCTAAGAAATGATATCGATGCTGACCCACAGCCAGTGGTAGGTGCACTGCCGAATAGGCAGCTAAGAAAATTGATGGCATTCCCTCTCCGTTAAGCCATTTGTGCACTGCCGAATAGGCAGCTAAGAAAACATTGAATAGTCACCTGCTTAGTTGACTAAAGTGCACTGCCGAATAGGCAGCTAAGAAAAGTCCGAATAAACTCTATATCAGAAACCATTTGTGCACTGCCGAATAGGCAGCTAAGAAAAGTTGCACATCAAAGTTAACAATCATAGCCGTGTGCACTGCCGAATAGGCAGCTAAGAAAATTGCCCTCTCGTGATAACACTCGACACTCAAGTGCACTGCCGAATAGGCAGCTAAGAAAGTCAAAGTATCAATCCGAAACGGTGACACATCGTGCACTGCCGAATAGGCAGCTAAGAAAATTTCCCTATATTCAGACTCTTTGGCTTTTAAGTGCACTGCCGAATAGGCAGCTAAGAAAGGATTGCATGGTGACTGAAAGTTTATGGTTTTGTGCACTGCCGAATAGGCAGCTAAGAAAAAAAGTGAACTGCCGAACTTCGACCACGGTGTCGCCAGTGGATTACGACCAAGGTGCGACCTTGGATGCGGTATGCTTTATAAGCCTGCGTGAGGCTCGTCACACATTTATAATTTTGGCATCTCTTTATTTGCATATGCATGTATGTCATCGTTGATGCGATAAAAAATTATACAATAGCTGCCAGATTTAAAAACAATCAATTATGAATGCTCCTCATCATTTAAGGATCAAAATATGTTGCCTCACCATGGTATGCCAATTGAAAAGCCGTATGTATTTAAAAGCCTAACAGAGCGTGCCATTGATAAATTTGTTGGTATTGAAAAGCCCACGGCTGCCGATCTGAATATGCTAAAAGTGACTGGTCAGGTCGAAGCCGGAGTACAGGAGCTACTAGGGTACGTTCATGATGGATACAGCAATAAGTCCCGAACAGAGCTAGAAGAGGAAGTGCATAACTCTCAAAAGCTGGGGGCAAGAATGGCAGTCGCTGGCGACACAAAACCTCACTCACTATGTCACGCTCATGCTATTATATCTGGCGGACACCCACTGGCTGCAACTTTGCGTGGTATCCTTGCCAAATACAAAATACGCATTGATGATTCTGATAACGGGTGCTGGTTGCCGGAAAATACAGAAGCTAAACGAATAATGGGAAGCGCTGCCGTACCACATAGCCGTATTCATCGTAAAAACTATTACAGATGGATGGATACCTATATCAGATTGCCGATAACTAAAGATGAAAGTCATTGCCGATTTCAACTGATTATGATTAAAAGCCGTTTACTTAATATGGTAAGTTTACCAGACTATGTTATGTTGCCAGCAGGAGCAAAAATTACATCATGATTTATCGTATTCACCCCATAACCCAAAAATATTTATGTTTACACATTGAAGGGAAAGAAGCTCGTAAAGCTTTGGGTGAAGATACAGATTTTAATATCGATCCAAGTCCTATTTCTTATAGTGAAGGCTGGCAATCGATGAATGTTACATTCTTTGACGATGGCAGTGGTGCGGATACAATCCCGGATATTTCTATGCGCGTTGGTAAGTTATTTTTGAGCTTACGTGCATATGAGGGATTGAAGGACGCGCTAATTTCTTATGGTGAATTTTTACCTGTTACTTATGATGATAAAAACGGGTATATATTTAATTGCCTAACTTTGGCTGAGCAGCATGGTGCGATCAATAAAGAACGCAGTATGCACGATCCGTTAAATGATCGCTTTTCTATTGTGTTTGATGAAGAAAAACTATCAGACATCAATATGTTTCGTTGTGAAATAGATTTAGATGGTTTTTTTGTTTCCTCTAAGATCAAAGAAATTGTTGAGCGTAAACAGCTCACAGGGATCATATTTTCAGAAGATATTGGCCATCCATTCCCACCAAATGCCGATATGAAACGGGAACATTAATCCCAAGTCTCATTTAAGGCTTGGGAGGTTGTGTAAGTTTGTTACTTTGTAAACTTAGCGGCGGCGTGTGTTGTTGCCGTAGTGTTTCTGTCTCGTAATATCAAATCTATTCACGATTATTGTCGTGATCGTTGCGCACATTGTCTAATAGCTGGTCGGGTATCGTAAAGCCGCGCGTTATGATTTCTTATGCGATCCTACACATTTAGTGTTACTGAGATCGTGCACTGCCGAATAGGCAGATAAGAAATTGACAGGTACGTCTTTTCCCAACCTTTAATAAATTCGCTATAATAATACTAAAGGAGACATAAATTGAGCCTAACTTTTTAGGAGCTTTTCTGAATATTTCGCAGAAAATGGGTCACCCAAATCTTCAGTAAAATACACACCCTTCAATTGATTTTCTTCAATTAATTCTTTGACCTCCAACTGGATAAATGAATTTATATAACTATCGAATTTTGTTTTAAAGATTTTGAATTCTCTTACACGATCTTCATAAAAAACGATACTTTTTCGGTTTCCATATTCATCCTTCAAACTCAGTGATTGGTTGAGACCCTCTACACTTTCTGCAACTTGTAAAGGGTTAAATATATAGCCCTCCGTATTGCTATAAATGACGGGCAAAAATTCACCATCATCTTTTATCACGTTGTGCAGAATATCGTAAGCTTTTTGATTTAAGAACAACCGTCCATAGTGTTCTGTAATATCTGGCATCACATCACCATGATATTCTGTGTTTTCGCATAGAAAATTCACCATTAAAGGGCGTTTAAGAGTTAATGCTATAGGCTTTGGAGAAAAATTCACATCAAAATGGTTTCTTAACGATCCAAAGTCTTCAAACATTTGCTCTTTATCAAATTCTACTTTTCGATATTGATCACTGTCAGCGTATATAGAATAAAGCGTCATTAATTACTCACTTCATAACCAAGGTCTAATAAAATATCTGGCCGAACATTACCCTGTTGTAAACAGGTGCGAATTATTTTCAATTTAAGAACCAAGTCATTTAATGTAGGGGTCATTGTAAAGTTAATATTATCTTCTAACCATCGATAATACGTTTTGCGATGTATTCTACTATGCGGTATTGCATTTTTAAGCCACTCTGGCATTTTGGATCGTGCAGCCGTATTTCTAGGTAACCAACAGCCATTTCTTGGATCATCAATTCTTACTGCTAGCCATGCCAAAACAGCACGTAACACCGCAGCCTCACTGTGAGCACCAGAAACAATTGCATGACAATGGCATTCCGGATGTGGCCTAGTGTCACCCTCAGCTGTCATAAATGCTGCCAGTTTACTGGAACAATGCTTTTCATCTAACCGTTCCCTCTCTGTCATTGACAGTGCACCTATCCGATATTGCTCTAAACCGTTTTCAATATCGCTCTGTACCTTAATAAGATTTAAATCAGAAGCTTTAGGATTTTCAATTTGAACAAAAGCTTCTATTGCACGATCGATACGGGTCATTTCATATATTTTCAATGTGCTACTAGGAATAGCCATGGCATCTCCTGATGCTTATAAGGGTTAAGTTATTATCCAAATAATCGCATCTATAAAGTTAACGAGTGTACGATATTTTAACTTCTCATTCTCTGTAGAGGACAATAATTATTGAATCCATGGCGTAAGCCTAAATCTAGCGCCGTGATAGCGAATTTTCGGTGACATCGTTTTCATCAAAAGAGCTTTTCTATCTGTAAATTTATAATATATGATCTCTGTAGGGGACAATAATTCCTGAAACACACTGTTGGCAAGGCCTACAGGAGTGAGCGAACGCTTTCATACGGTACACTAAAGTGACCAAACCAAACGTGTAACCGGTAAATGAAAGACGTTCGCTCACTGACCCACAAGCTTAAGCCCCTATTGGGCTGGCATCAATCCTGCGCCGAATGTTTGGCGCATCTCATGATTAATCTCATTATCTCTGGAAGTGTCAATCTCGCGGTATTGGCCGAATACATGGGAGGAACCGCTCAAATTGCTTCTAACCACTAACGCTTGAAACGCTTTTTTAAAAATAACGACCTCTGTTTGAATTAAATTGCCAGAATCATTGTTTCTTGGATGGCCCCTCATGATGTCTGGGTCTTGTGTCTGGACCGGATGAACTGGAAACAACACGGGGTGTTCATTGGCGTATCCGTATTCCCAATAATACGAAAGTACCTAACCAACATCAAAATAGAACACTTCTTGCCATACGCTTTTTTTCAAAGTTATAAAGGGCGCGGTTTTAGTTTGATGCACTGATTTTTAAAAAATGTATTCTGAATCGACTTGTATGAGTATATTCATAACACTTTTTTTAAATTGGTAATGACGGAATATTACAACAAATTACAACTCATGACAGAATGTGATACCAAGTGTTGAGCTTGGTAAATTGAAGTCAATTTTCTACGAAGTTATCTCACAAATATACTGGTAATACGCGGATGATTATTAGCTTAAGCATCGGGACCAGCAATACAAAATCCTGTGTTTGCCGGACATTTAGGCTACTAATAAATCGAGTACGGGCTGTGACGTCTTTGATGAAAAAATCTGTCCCAAAGGGGGAATATTTTTCCCTTCTATTTTATGTTTACTATAGCGGTCGTTCTTTCAATCTTTTTTTTGGGCTTTTTTGGGGCGAAAGAAGCGACCGCTAAATTGGGTAATGGAGGAAAGCGTTATCCCTCCATTTTTTTAACCGAGCTGTTGTTCAACTGTGGCTAATTGCACACAAGTGACGAAGATGGCCATAGCCGCATCCACTTCGTCCATTGTGGGAACACTCGGCGCAATGCGAATGTTTTTGTCTTCTGGGTCTTTCCCGTAGGGGAAGGTGGCCCCCGCTGGGGTTAATTTCACGCCGGCTTCGGCGGCTAAAGTAACCACTTTTGAAGCCAAACCCGGTTGGGTATCAAAAGAAATAAAATAGCCGCCTTCGACAGATTCCCATGCGCCTAGGGTGTTATCTCCAAACGCTTCATTCAAGTGTTTCAACACGCATTCAAAACGGGGTTGCAGAATTTCTGCATGTTTCTTCATGTGAGCTTTTAACGCATCCACAGTTGGGAACAGTTTGGCATGGCGCAGTTGGTTGACTTTGTCCGGCCCAATGGTGCCGATACCCAATAATTTTTTGAATGTGGCTAAGTTCGCTGTGCTGGCATTCAAAAAGGCCACACCGGCACCGGCGTGAGAAATTTTAGAAGTAGAACAAAATTGCAGAATGCTGTCTTCGGTGCCAGCCGCTTCTGCCAAGCTCATGATGTTGGCCAACGTTTTGGGTGTGTCGGTTAAATCGTGAACGATGTAAGCGTTATCCCAAAAGACTTTGAAGTTCGGGCCGGCAATTTTGGCTAACTCGGCAATGCGTTTGACGGTGTCATCGCTGTAAACCACACCGGTCGGGTTTGAATACTTCGGTACACACCAGATGCCTTTAATTTGGCTGTCGGCTTTGATCATGGCTTCTACTTGATCCATGTCTGGGCCGGTGGCAGTCATGGGTACGGTCACCATTTCGATACCAAAGGTTTCGCAAATACTGAAGTGGCGGTCATAGCCGGGGACGGGGCATAAAAACTTCACTGTCGTTTCTTTGTTCCAGGCCGATTCTGGGCCATTGAAACCAAAAACATGAGCTTGCATAACGGCTTGGAACATCAGTGCCAAGCTGGCGTTACCGCCGACTAAAATTTGCTCTGGTTTAACATCAAGAATCTCTGCTCCTAATGCTTTTAATTCGCTGATACCGTCAATGCCGCCGTAATTGCGAGCATCAGTGCCGTTTGCAGTGGTGTAATCGCCATTTAAAATGCCGTCTAAGGCATCGGATAAATCCAATTGTTCAGAAGATGGCTTACCACGGGTCAAATCCAGTTTCAGACCTTTGTCTTTGTGCGCTTGGTATTCAGTGGTTAAGGCTGAAGCCAGCGCTTGGAGTTGATCGGAAGAGAGAGAGGAAAGTTGAGAGAGTGCATCAGATTGCAAGGTGAGTACCTCGATAAAAAGTGATACCGCAATGCGCGGAAGTCAAACCAGAGTCAGTTAAATCCACCCCGATTATAGTCAGGATGGACACATTTTTTTAGCGTTTTTCCCTATTTTAGCGTTTCTCTGTTAATGGGCTTTGGTTGGGGAGGGGGCGAATAAAAGTGAAAAACTCACCGGTACAGAATGACTAATCGCGGGTAAGCCGGCAATCTCGCGTAACTTTTCAATGCCAGCCACTAGGTCGAAACCGCTAGCATTAACAATAGTGGGCTGTGTCGCGCTCACCATAATCTGTCCATCATTAAGTGTGGCGACGGCTAACTCCAACGTAATCGACTGTTCTTGTCCGTGCAGTTGCAGTTGAGCGGGTACGCTTGCGGTGACATAAGCAGCGGATTTCGATTTTTTTAAGACGCCCGATACATCGGCCACGATCTTGGCTTTGGGGAATTTTGCGGTTTCAAAAAGGAATTTCTGCATACGTTCATCACGAATGGGAATGGCGCTATCAATAGAAATTAAGTCAATTTCGATGATTGCAGCGCCCTTAGCGGTCACTTGCCCTTTGATTGATGAAAATTTATGCACTTCGGCAATATTGCCTGCTTTTGTGGAGACAAATGTAAGTGCAGACTGGTTGCTCACTAAAGCCCAGTCGGCCCACGCCAAATTAGAAAGCAATGCACTCAGTAGAATAATACCGCTACAAATTGTGGAAGCGCGCTTTTTTTGCATAATAAATAACCCCTTCTTAACCCCTGTTTTGAAAGTAAAGCCCCCTGCTCAGACACCTTAGCCATGGGGTATTTCACTTATTTTATCGAAATTTTAACACTTTCGTCGATGCACAGTACGCATGTTGATTCATGGTACGCACGGTGTGTTGCTGTGGGTTTTATTTCTATGTGATTTGGTTTTTCAGGGTAAGTAGAGCATTAACGGGGTGTACGACACAAAACCACATATTAGCCCTTAGTCTAGGTGGCTAGATGACAGGTGTATTTTATTGGTTTAAGGATGGCGCATAAATGATTGTTTTGTAAGGAGAAAATAATTATTACTTTGAATTGTAATAAAAAGTAAAAAAATATGACATTTCAAGTTAATTGAAGTGTCATGGAGGATTGTTACTTTCGCGACCGATTGCACAGCAACTAAAGAATATGTTCGAACACCAAGTGAATTAACAAGTTGGTACTTGAGCATCGATACAAATAAATAATTTGGGGCGATCGGCTTTTGTGTCTTAGGGAACAAGTCAATTCCGCTGCATACGCCTGCATCCGTGAAAGATCAATCTTCATTTTTCTTTTTATATTCATTCTCGATTTATCACAATAAAAGCCTGGAGGAGATATGTTTTTTAAACAGTTGGAGTTGTCGTTAGCCGTGCGCCGCGCCATGGTCGTTCTTGTTCCCGTATTGAGTTTGATTGCTTGTAGTGGTGATGATGGAAATGATGGTGCCACCGGTGTTGCGGGCACGCCTGGTGTAGATGGCGAAGCAGGAACGGATGGCGCTGATGGTTCTTTAATGGCAAAAGGTCTTATGCGCTTGGCTACCGTGCCATTAGGTGCGGAAGTGACCGGCCTGTACTTAACCGAAGATGGCGATTTATTTTTTAACGCGCAACACCCTGATACATCTAATGAAATGGAAGATGCAGATGGAAAACTGCACAACAAAGGCACAATCGGTGTGCTCAGTGGTGTGAATCTTCATCAATTGCCGAGAAACCCTATCTCTTTACCGGTTCCAGAGTCGGACGAAGAAAAGCAGCTTATTCACAGTGCCTACGGCACTTATCAAGTTATTGCACAACAAGATGATTTATTCACCAGTGCCCCTGAAGGTTTGGGCGCGATTACCTCTGCCGATGGTTTATACGAGTTTGCTTCTGTCGATATGGTGGATTTCAATGCTTACATTCCGACCAGTGCCACCACCGGTTATTTATTTACTAACTGGGAGTATTTTCCTGGTGGAATGAGCCGCATTGAATTAACCAAAAACCCGTCTACCTATCAATGGGAAGTGGGTGATGCTGAGATGTTAGATTTTGGCGCTTACGGCACTATTGCAAACTGTTTCGGTTCCGTATCGCCTTGGGGAACACCGTTGACCTCCGAAGAGTGGGGAAATGCCGGTAACGATACCGAAGTCTGGAATAACCCTGCGCCTGCAGACAGTGACTTGCGCAAAGTGCGTGCGCGTATGCCTTTGGCAAAATATATTGATTCGAATGTTGATATTGATGATCAAGCGACCATAACGACGTTCCCGAATACCTATCGTTACCACTATATTGTTGAAATTACCAACCCAACGATGGCCAATCCTGTTCCGGTTAAGCATTATACGATGGGACGTTATGAGCACGAAAATGCCATCGTAATGCCGGATCAAAAAACCGTGTATTTATCTCAAGATAATACCGATGGTGTGTTCTTTAAATTTGTTGCAGACGTTGCGGGTGATTTAAGCGCAGGGATATTGTATGCCGCGAAATTAACTCAAGATGCGGGCAGTAATGAGCCGGCGACCACAGGCTTTGATATCCAGTGGATTGAACTTGCGCATGGCGATAATGCGACCATTGAAGCTTGGATTGCTCAATACGATGCCATTGGTTTAGACGATTATGTGGATGGCAAAAGCAGTTACCTGACGGATGCGGATGCCATTGCTTGGGCAAACGAAGATCCAAATTACCCGTCGGCGGATATGGTATACGCCGATGCTGAAACAGCAGGGTATGAAGGTGCCGATGTGTATGGCGGTGCGGTCACCGCAGGTGCTCCAATGGATAACCGAATTGCTTTCTTGGAGTCTCGCAGAGCGGCACGCGCAAAAGGCGCTACTGCCGAATGGCGTAAATTTGAAGGTATTTATGTCAACCAAAAACGCGCAGAAGAAGCGGTAAGTGGTGTTGATTTAATTCCTGATGAAGTAGTAGATGAGGCTTATGTCTATTTCGCTATCTCTGACATCGATAATGGCATGATCGACGATGAAGGGGATATTCAATTATCTTCAAGAGTACAAGAGTGCGGTGGTGTTTACCGTATGAAGTTGGAAGCGGGTTACGATGTGGCGAGAATTGAACCTGTCTTGATGGGGGCGACTTATCGTTCGTCACTGGATGGTGCAGCACGTTGCGATGTAAACGCCTTATCTCAACCTGATAATGTGATTGTTGCTGACGATGGCCGCATTATTATTGGTGAAGATGGTGGTCAAACCAATAATACTTTGTGGATGTATGATCCTTCAGAAAATAATTAATCTGCATTGTGGATTAATAAGGTAATGATTTTTAATATGAGTCATTACCGAATTAAAAAGGGTGCATTTCGTGCATCCTTTTTTGTTTTTAAGTCATTTAATAAACATAGAGATAAAAAAATGCTCAGTAATCATGGGTTAAAGAAGTGGTTCATCATTTGGTTAGGAATTTTCTCCATGATAGGGTGTTCAGATGATGGCAATATCGCCGTCAATGGCGAGGGTGATTCTAGTTCCATTCAATCTAGTTCCTCTCAATCTGATGACATACCGGAGGGGGCGCGAAGTATTGATGAAATTGCTGCGTTAGAGTGGGTAGAGCATGGAGAAGTTTACAACCCAGAAGCCCCCATTCCTTCACAGTGTTACACCAAAACCGATGGTGTCTCTAACCCGTGTTATGTTTGTCATCAGAGTTATCCTGCAAGTAATAATCACAGTAATAAAATGAATGATGGCTTCCTTCAGGGCCAATATATATTTTCAGACTTTGGTGTTAAAAATCGATGGGTGAATCTTTTTAAAGATCGAACGGATTTTATTGATTCTATCTCTGATGAGAAAATTTTAGAGTACGTTAATGCCGATAATTACTCGTCATTAATTTCATGGATGAATTCAAAAAACTGGAAAGGCGAGGTGCCTTATATTAAAGATTTGCAAGAGGGAGCTTTGGCGTTTGATGAGTGGGGGTTGGCGCTGGATGGATCGCGCTGGGTCGCTTTTAATTATAAACCATTGCCCAGTACTTTTTGGCCAACAAATGGCTCTACGGATGATGTCATGATTCGTTTGCCCAACGCTTTTTCTGAAGTAGACGGCGCTTTTTCGAAAGATCTCTACTTTGCCAACTTGAGCTTGCTTGAGATGAATATTAAGGGCATGGATGAAATGAGCACGCCACCGCTCAATGAAGCCGCTATGAATATTGATATTGATCAGGATGGTGTTTTGAGTGTGTCGGCCACTCGAATTATTCGCGGTGATTATTATCTTGGTGATGCTGCGAGTATTCCACTTGTGCACATGCTTTACCCTAAAGATACGGAGTTCTTACATACGGTTCGTTATTTGGGTGTGGAAGAGAATGGGCGGATCGTTAATTCAAAACGAATGAAAGAAGTGCGTTATTTGCAAAAGCGTAAGTTTATGGACCCTAAGCACATCAACAGCGTAACTTACAATGAACGTAAGGAAAAACATTTTGAAAAATTACCGATGGTTTCTGACTACGGTGATAATGGAATGAGTAATAAAAATGGTTGGATGGTTTGGGGATTTATTGAAGATGCTCAAGGGGAGCTTCGTAAACAACATCATGAAGAACAAATGTTTTGTATGGGGTGCCATAAAAGTATTGGGGCCAATATTGATCATACCTTCTCTTTTCCGCGAAAACTCACTGGTGCAGCGGGTTGGGGTTACATTGATTTAACGAAGTTAACAGATGTTCCAAATGTCGGTGAATCTGAGGGTGAGTATCTCACTTATTTAGAGCGAGTTGGTGGCGGTGATGAATTTCGTCAGAATGCAGAAATGCTGGAACGGTGGTTTGACTCGGCAGGTGAAGTGAAAAAAGACGAGGTTAAGCGTTTAAACAATATCTATGAATTAATTGCTCCATCGGTCGACCGTGCTTTATCGCTTAATAAAGCGTATCTGGCCATTGTAAAAGAGCAGAGTTATTTATACGGTCGAGACACTGTGATGAAGCCGGCCACAAACGTTTTAAAAGATATCGATCGAGAAACTGTGCCGCTGTTACCTGAAAACCGTCACCAATACGATATGCGTTTGGATTGGTCTCAACAAGAAGTGCCTTCTTCTCAATACAGTTATTCTCATTGAGCCAATATCGTTATTCTTATAGAGCCAATACTGTTATTCTTATTAAGAGTGTTGGATAAGGCCTCCATCACGGTCGCACATAAAAAAACCGCCAAAAATGGCGGTTTTTTTATTCTGTGAGAAAAACTTAAACGCGCTCAATGGCAAGTGAGATGCCTTCACCACCACCAATACACAAGCTCGCAACGCCTTTAGATTTACCATAGGTTTCTAACGCTGCAAGAAGGGTAACCGCAACACGAGCCCCTGAAGCACCTAATGGGTGACCCAGCGCACAAGCACCGCCATGTACATTGACTTTATCATGGGGAATGTCCAGCTCATGCATAGCTGCCATGGTGACTACCGCAAAGGCTTCGTTAATTTCGTATAAATCCACTTCCGAGGCCGCCCAACCGGCGCCTTCCAATACTTTTTTCATGGCGCCACAGGGGGCGGTCGTAAACCACTCTGGCTCATGAGAGTGTTCCGCTTCGGCACGAATAATAGCTAACGGCTTTACACCACGCGCTTCGGCGTCTGACTTGCGCATTAGAACCAGAGCAGCGGCACCGTCTGAAATGGAAGACGCATTGGCGGCGGTGACGGTGCCGTCTTTGCGAAATGCGGGGCGCAGGCTTGGAATTTTATCTGGGCGTGCGTTACCGGGTTGCTCATCAGTATCGACAACGGTATCGCCTTTGCGACTGGAAATGGTAAACGGGGTAATTTCTCGCTTGAAGTGGCCGTCTTCAATGGCTTTATTGGCACGGGCTAAAGACTCGATAGCAAAGGCGTCTTGAGACTCGCGGCTAAAGCTGTATTTGTCGGCGGTATTTTCTGCGAAGGTGCCCATTAGTTCTCCAGAGTAGGCATCTTGTAAGCCATCGAAGAACATATGGTCAGTGACTTCACCATGGCCAAGACGATAACCGCCACGGGCTTTGGTGAGCATGTATGGGGCATTAGTCATGCTTTCCATACCGCCGGCGATGACGACATGACTTTTACCGGTCGCTAAGGCATCACAGGCCATATGGATGGTTTTCATACCTGAGCCACACACTTTATTGACGGTAGTGGCAGAAACACTGTTCGGTAAGCCAGCAGCTAAGGCGGCTTGTCGTGCAGGCGCTTGGCCTGTTGCAGCGGGCAGTACACAACCCATTAATACTTGGTCGACATCTTCAGGCTTGAGTCCAGATTCTTCTAGTGCCGCTTTGATTGCTGTCGCACCAAGTTCTGGTGCAGTGACGTTACTGAAAACACCCTGCATTCCACCCATCGCTGTACGCGCTATACCCACTATGACAATTGGATCACTCATATCAATCAACTCCGAAGTATTTTAAATGCCAACAATCTGTAATTGCAGGCGGTTGCTATGGTTTTCGCTGTTATTGTCGGCTATGCCGGTATGGCAGGCGCCACTTTTAATATGCGTAATTTCTCGTTTGTTTTTCCTGTCATAAGTATTTCAAATACTCTTATTTTTTAACAGGTTATAGGGTTATCCTTTTATAGTGTTATCCATTCAGCCATAAATTTGTGTAAAGGTATCGGTTAAAGACACCAAAACACGGTTACTGCTTCTACAGTTTATGCTTCTACGGTTTGTAGTTATGGTTTGTAGTTATGGTTTGTAGTTATGGTTTGTAGTTACGGTTTATTCCTACCGTTTATTATTTCTTGAGTTCTCGTATTCAAACGTTCCCAACATACTTTTCCTGTGAGTATACCCAACTCTTTCCTGTAGATACTAATACCGCCGGATGACAAGCAAAGGTTAGCACCTGATGTTTTTTGTCTGGCGCCCAATTCAGAAAATGAAGAGAAAATCGAGCTTCTACGGCTATAAAAGAAGTTGGATAAATATCACAGCAGTGTATATAGACACAATTGGCATATTAAGCCAGTGATAAAGGGTGATGAGAGAAGATAGGGAGCGGTGGAAGGTGGAGAATGTTTAATCACGTGCCAATTGGTTGGTGTGATTACTTAATCGGTGTGATTGCTGCCGATTTTGATACCGCCCGTATTGATACCGTTTGTGTTGATACCGTTTGTATTGATATTGATATCTTTATTGCTCTTGCCGGTACTGACAACGGTTATTTTAGATTGTCCCAGTAATTTCTCTATATTAGCAAGATAAAGGCGGGTGTCATTCAAATTGGGTGCATTTAAGTATGAGGCTAATCGTGTACGAAAGCGTTCGTCATCCCCTTTGGCGATTTCGATCACTTCACCTGCCTTTGCTTGTGCGCTAACCGTAATTTGATTTGCTTTACTACGAGCGTGAGCTAGCTGTGTGCTTCTTTCACCCTTGGCAATTTGAATACTTTTTTGTTTTTCGGTGCGGGCGACAGTGACATTATCGTAGGCCTTTTTTATGCTTTTAGGAGGGTCTAGGCGACGAATTTGTACAGAAGTAATTCGCAGCCCTAAAGAGAGACCGTCTGCTTGTGCTTGAAGTTGGTATTTTAGTTTGTTTTGAAAGCGATTCCTTTCAGTGGTTAACAAAGGGTCGAATGCGGTCGCCCCGATAATATTGACGGTATTGGCGCGTGCAATTTTTTCCAATAGGGTCTCTGTTTCTTTGGAGGTCGAGTAAAATAGTCCTGGTTGTCCTACCGCGTATTGTACTTCGATAGAGGTATCGCTTAAATTCCCGTCGCCGGTTGTCAGCTCCGGCTGACGGTATTTGGCTGTATCCTCGGAAAAATCAATGACCATAGAGCGTAGCATCGCAGCGGGGAATTTTTTTTCTTCTTCTAGGGGCCATGGTAGCCGATAGTGCATACCAGGGTTCACATTGTCGTTGACGATTTTACCAAGTCGAGTAACGATGGCTCGCTGTTCCGGCCCGACGGAATAAAAACCACTCATGACATAGAGTGCTGGGATAATGCACGCGGCTAATATTAAACCTTTTTGTTGATAGGCTTGATAAACGGTTACGATGTCGTCAGTCAGTCTCATGGTATTTTCACTGAGTTGGATAAAATAGCGTGATGAGTTTGTTTATGTTCCGGTCTGTTGTCGGCGTTCTCAAGTCTGTGATTCGACGCTATTGTAATGAATGAGTCTTTGGTGGTTGTAATAATGTATTAAATACAGGCAGTTCAGAAGATAATATCAGCTGAGTATCTTTGTTTAAGATTTTTTCGTAGGCTTCCATGGAGCGTGTAAATTCGTAAAACTGACGATTTTCCTGGAAGGCTTCGGCATAAATTTTGGCGGCTTCTGCTTCACTTTTTCCTCGTGTGGCTTGTGCTTCTCGGTAAGCTTTTGCTTGTAATTCTCTCACCTCTCGTTCTGTTGCAGAACGAATTTTTGCTGCTTGTTCTTGACCCTCGGCGCGATATTGTTTAGCCAGTTTTTCCCATTCCGATTCCATACGCTTGTAGATGGCCAATAAATTTTGTTTTGGAAAACCAATATGACTGGGTTCAATAGCGACAATCTCTATACCTAATTCTTGATTGGCGATGTGGTTAGCAGCGGTGGAAATGTCGTTGAATATTTTTGCAACCTGGCTGTCACCTTCTTCTGTGGTAAAAATACGATCCAATGTTGTTGCACCAATAGCGGCACCAATTTCGGCTGTAGTGATGGTTTCCAGACGTTGTTCCGCGACTTCTTTATTTCTCACGCTGGTAAGGAAGGTTTTGGCATCGCTGATTTTCCAGATGACAAATGTACTGACAATAAGGTTGCGCCGGTCGGACGTCCCAAATTCTCCTGTGGGTATATCAAAAAGCTGAATACGTTTATCCAATGTGCGTACCGTTTGAATTGGGTTGGGCAGCTTGAAGGCGGGCCCGGCCGTATCAATAACACGCACTGGTCGGCCAAACTCGAATACAATGGCGATTTCAGACTCTTTGACGGCAACGATACTGGTAGCAAGCGAGTATAGGGTAACAATGCCGATTAAAAGCAGGGCAATTTTTCTATTCAATGTCTTACCTCAAAAATGTCGATAACGCTGGAAAAGTGCGGTAAAGGTGATGAACTCTATTAAACATACACTTGTTATTGGCTATTCAATCAAGGTTGTGTTTGCCAAACCTGCAATTCCCGTGGATTTACTTTAGGGTCGGTAATAATAAGTGACTTATCTTTGAGCACATTTTCTAGTGTTGTGATGTGTTGATTAAACTCAAAGGCGTCAGGGTATTGTTGATAAATACTGGCCAGTGAAGAAATGCGTTCTACTTCACCAAGGGCTCTGAGCTCTATTTCAAGTGCTGAAGAATACGCTTCGGTTATCTCTTGATGAGCTTTTGCGCGAGCCAAAGGTAAGTCATTTAACTGTTCTGCTTCGGCTCGATTAACACGCTGATTTTGTTCCTGATCGGCTGTAAGCACATCTCGATAGGCACCGACAACCATAGCCGGAGGTTGTGCGGCGACGATATTCGTGTGGATGATATCAATGGGCAAATGAACGGTAGCAAGGCTTTTTAAAAGTTGTTTTTCTACTGCTGCACTAAACGATATGGATCGTTGACTAATGATGTCGTCATAGCGAAATTGAGCGACGGTTTTCCATAATGCTGCTTCTGCAAAGCGTGCGATGACTTTTTGACTCTGGTCGAATTGCTGATAAGACGTGGCTGCATTAGAAAGACGATATTGAAGTGTCAGTGTCAAGTCGATTAAATTTTCGTTTGCCGTGACAAGATATTCAACATCGTCTGATAGTACACGGCTTTCTTTGAGTTCCCGCCATAAGGTCGCGCCGTCTTCAGTGGTAGAGATTTCAATGCGGCTCCCCAGCGTAATGGCTTCCACGGTTCCTGTTTCTATTAAAGAAATACGTCCAAAGGGTGCAGGCCAGTGATAATGTAGGCCAGGTGAAAGCGCATCGGACTGTGCTTTATTGAAGTGATATTGAATACCTGTGTGTCCTAATGGGACGGAGGTAAAACCACTTAAGCCATAGGCAATTAATACTAAGCCAAGTACGTTATAACGGTGTTTTAATATTATTCGAGTGGTGTTTTCAACGGTATTAAAAATGGCTTTGCTATTGGTGGTTCGAAAGAACAACGTACGTAGGATATCGCCTAAAGAAAGTTGATCAAATTCTGTGCCTTTGGTAAGGCTTTTTAAACCTGACAACAACAGTTCAACACCAGAATAACCAATCATTGCCGCAATGAGGAGGGCAACAAATTCATCGATGTTGATACCCACCATTAACCCCACGAGCGAAAACAGTACAGCTACAGAAGAGAAAACATCTACCATACTGTGATAGCCATCTGCCTCTAACGCGGGAGAATCGGTCTCTTTTCCCACATGGGTTTTTAGTTTTGCCATAAAAAAAACTAAGGCAATAATGACAAGTGTGCCGGAAATCCCCCAGCCTAGATTACGAATGGCGGTCTCTTGTTGGTCATAAGTATTGGAAATAATCTCTACTGGCACATAGAGAATCGAGGCTGCAACGACTACAGCTAACAGGGACTCCAGACGTCGGGCTCTCAGTGTTTTTGTTTCGTCTTGATGCTTCTCGGCATAATGGCGAATGACAATGCCAAGTAATAACAATATTGAGACAATAAAATCGGATAACGAGTGATAAGCATCGGCTAATAAAGCTTGGCTGCCCGTAATGATGGCTAGAAATGCTTTCATAGCAGTCAGCAAACAGTCCGCTCCAATGGCAACGAGCGACGTACGAATTCGGCGATCTGAAATCATGATGACCTAAGTAATGATGAGTTAACAAAAGTGTAACAACGTCGTTTGTCACTTTTGTTACTAATGAGAAAGGATGAGTAAAGAATTAGAAAACAAAGACGAAGAGAGGAGCTGATTAAAGAGGGACTAAGAGAAGGGCTAAGAAAAGCCATTCAACGATAAGATTAAATGGCTTTTTACAAAACAGAGGGGAATATGTACAAAGTCAATATAGACTTTAGAATAAGTAGCTAAGGCCTACAGAAAACTGAGTATTGTGCGTGAATTCATCATCACCAATAGCGTTGGTTTTGAAGATATAATCTCGGTAGTCAATACGACCGATAATATCTCGAGTGAAAGCAACTTGGTAGCCCACTCCGGCGACATAAGTAAAGTTCGATTCTCCACCAAACTCTGTATCACCGATACCACCGACAACGTACAAAGAAGAAAGCAATGCTTTGCCTTCGTAAATAAAGTGCTCTCCCTGAAACAAGTTGTATCCTAATACAACATCATAATGTTGTAAGGTTCGGTCACTGCCAGAAAATATTTGCCCTTGGCTCTCTTCAAAGGAAGAAAGATCAACATCCGATTGCAAATAATTCATTTGCAGAAAGTAGTTCTCTCCAGCGTTGAAGGTTGCGTTAATACCAATCACTGAGGCGCTAGTGAAATCTTCAACGTTCATCGAGCCGTAGAAGAGACCAATGTCAAAATACTCAGTGTCGACATCTTTAAGGTTGCTTGGCTTTTCGTCTGCGGATTGACCAAAACAAACCTGTGATCCAGCTATTCCAAGTGTCAGTAACGCGCTTAAAAGAAAGCGTTGAAGCCTAAATTCCATCGCTCCAGTTCCTCTTCGTTTTCAGAATTGATGACGTAGCTAGAGTATCCAGCTTGAAGTACAAAGTTTCTTCCTAAGTAGTAATTAGCGCCGAGTCCGATGTTGTAGTATGACTCTTCACCGAAGTCGATGGGGGTCAGCTCGGGCTGTGAATCAAATTCAATGTTACCGCCACCAAGAAGTAAAATAGGCGAGAGTCGATATCGGCTGAAAGGTTCAAAAACGATATTTGCCCCATAAAAATCACCACGAATGTTGGTGTCGTAGAGCTTTCCAGCTTCGGCCTCAATACCTAGCCAACTAAGTACCTGATACCCTGCAGATAAGCTAAAAAAATCGATATTATTGAGATCGTCGCCACTGAATTGACCTGCCCTGAAGCCTGTACGAAATTTATTGGTAAGATAATCTCCGTAGGAAATCGTGGGTAAGTCAACAGGCTCGCCTGTGGGTAAGAGTGTTCGAGCAATTTGAGAGGCTTTTGCCCAGCCGGTTTGTTGGTTGGCAATTTTTAGTTCATACCAGCCAGTACGGCGGGTGAGCACTTCTACCATTTCACCCTGTTCTACTGTGTAAAAAACAGGGTAGCCGACCCCTGGGCCAGTGTGAATTTCGATAAAAGGATCGATCACTTCGAGTTTTACACCTGAGGATTTTGCCTCTCCGTGGGCGTAATGAAACGAAGTGAAGCAGATCACTATAGAGAAAAGTAGTCTAGCGAGCTTCATTGTATTTTACCTAGTTATCCGTAATTAATATCTCTGTTTAAAACATGATCATCGCGCCGACGCCAAATTCTATATTTTGGGTAAGCTTTTCATCATTGAGAAATTCACGTTCAAAAATGTGATTTTTTAAATCTAGATTGAGTGTTAGCCAGTCGGTCAACACGGTTTTATAGGTGGTGCCAATAACAAGGCCAGTGTTGCTTTGCCCCGCGAAGTCGATATTTTCAACACCTGCGTTTAAATAAATATTGGAGTTAAATCGATTTTTACCCCCGAAGAAGGATCGACCGTATAAGGCGCGATAGCCCAAGGTTAAATTGGTATAGGTAAACCTTCGGTCTTCGTCACTTAAAAAGCGATTGTTTACCACTTCTTCAAAAGACGCGACTCCGACTTCGGAACGGCCATATTCAAATTGAGTCATCCACTTAGGTGTGACGTGGTATGCAAATTTGAATGTAGTGACCGCACTGTTGCCAAAGTCTTCAATAGAAAGACTGCCAACGGAGATGCCAAATTCAAATTGCTCATCGTCTAAAGCTGCGTACTTGACAGTATCGACTTTTTTAGAAGGCTCGATAATGGTGACATCTGGGCTGGTTTGTGCGAAAGAGTTCGCACTTTGAAAGAGAAGTAATCCCAGGGTTACGGGCAGTAATCTCTGGATTCGAGTCCACCTTAACATGTTTTCCGTGTTCCATATTTATCTCGTTTTTCACAGGATTTTGTAAAATTCGTCAATTTTTTGTCACTAACATAATTATTCTTGCTTATCTAGTGATTAAAAGTGCCAAGTTTGTGAAGAACGATTCGGTTAAAAGTGTGATTGTTTACGCATCAAAGTCACGGATATCGTAAAGACTTTACTCATTCCATCGAACGGAAAAAAAAGTAATTGTGACAAAGGTTTAGGTTTTGCTTTTGGCGTTAAAAAAAATGTGAATGAGCTCAACTAATGGTGTTGGCATAGTGTTATTGATTTTATTCTCTACTGTATGATTCGCGCACAATTGTTGATCTTTTGCATTGCTTGAAATTAAGAAAAATTAAGGTTTTTTTTCAAAATTGATAACTGGATAGCTTGGTTTTAGTTAACTGGTTTTTTCTTAGGGTGCAAAAGGGAGTGGTTATGGGAGTCGACAGCTCTCTAGTGGCAGAAAAAGAAAAATAACCTTTTGCACAGCGCCCTCAGTTTGGGCGAGCAGCTTAAGGACGAGATGAAAGAAGGGGGGCAAGAAATGCCGTTCGTAATAGTGCAAAGAGTGAAATCTCTGTTAACAGCCGTATTCACTGTAATGGCTATTTGTATGGCCATCATACCTAGTGCTTATTCTGATGCTTCTAATGCCAGCTCAGGTGATGAGACAAGTAATTCCGTCAGTGCCGAGCAGGCCCAGCAAGAAGCTTTAAAAGAACTTTCTGAGATCTCTAATGGTTTACAACAACTGAAGCGAAATGTCATTGAGTTGAATAGTGGCCTTCGTGAGATGGAGGAGAAATTGCTTTTTCCTTCTAGTACGAAATATTCCGTATTTGTATCACTCAGTTCAGGCACCTTTTTTACCCTAGAAAGTGTCAAGCTTAAGCTGGATGGTGAATTTGTAGCCACACATATGTATTCAGAAAGCCAGCGCCAATCTTTATCTCGTGGTGGTGTTCAAAAGCTCTACATTACTAACCTTAGCCAAGGGAATCACACTGCTACGGCATTTTTTACAGGTGTTGGTCCCAATGGTAGAGCCTATAAGCTCGCACAAACTCTAGAGTTTGAAAAAGGTGATACCGGGGAATACCTAGAGTTGTCTATTGGTGATGATGCTTCTTCTCAAGAACCTATTGTTAGAATGAAGCAATGGTAAAGGCCATGCGAAAAACGCACAGGATAGCGGATTCAATGCGAGTAAAAATAATCAGTATTTTCTTTGCCTGTCTATTTTCAGTGACAGGCTTAGCCGATGTCTTTTATAAGAATGTTTCCACTCCCGAAGATTTGGAATGGGGTAGTGTCTTATTTGATTATTTTCAAAAAGACTATTTTTCTGCATTAGTAGAATATGACTATATTGTTCAGCTAGATAACTCTATAGCAAAGAGCCATGAAGGAGAGCTATTAAAAGGCGGGATGATGCTTTCCTATGGTATTGCTGATGAATCAGAGGCTATTTTTTCAAAATTATTAAGTGGGAATACGTTAAGCGAGGAAGTGCGTAATTCGGCTTGGTATTATCTTGCGAACATCTTTCATTATAAGTCAGAGGATGAAAAAGCGTTTTCAGCCCTCAATAATATCAAGGGTAATTTGCCTATACATTTGCTGGTTGAGTACCACTACTTGAGAAGCCTTTTGGCCAACTATGACCATGAGCCGCTTTCTGCATTGGATCATTTGAAGACGTTAGAAGAGTTTGATCCTCAGTACTCTTATATTTTGTTTAATTTAGCCATTAGCCAGTTAGCTCAAGAAGATATTCCATCCGCGATTGGTAACTTACGCAAAGTGGCCGCATACAGTGGTTCAAGCAAAGAGTTATTGGCTCTAGCCGATCGGGCTAGGCATGGGTTGGCCCAACTGTATTTACAGCAAGGTGACATACTCAATGCATGGATTTATTTGACCGAAATTCGAACACAGGGCCTTTATTCAAATAGGGCGTTACTGACCTATGCATGGGCGGCTATTGAAACCGAGCGTTTTACAGAGGCTATTCCAGCTCTGAAAATTCTTAATGATCGTGATATCGCTATCCCTGAAGTGCAGGAAACAAAAGTATTGCTTGCCCACTTATATGAGCAAAGCGGAGAAGTACGTAAGGCGTTAAAGCATAATATTTTAGCAGTAGAAGCTTTTGAAATCGGACTGAGTAATATTGAGGAGTCTAGAGAAATTATTGCTCGACAAGACGTTCCGCGAGAATTTGTAAAGAATTTTGACGCTATTGTTGGTGTCAGTGATTGGTATGCTGTTGAGCCAACAGTAGATTATCAAAAATTTACTCCTTTTGTGATTGATCTTATTTCAAGCCATGCCTTCTCAGAAACGTTGCGTGAATTGTCGGATTTGTATGCTTTGCAAGATAACTTATTAATGTGGCAGAGAGAATCCTCACAGCATTTGTTGATTCTGGAAAATACTCTAAAGAAGCAGTATAGCGAGAAAATGAAAGAGTCGCTTCAAGAGGCGTCTAATATTAAAAAATCATTAGAAGAAAAGAAAAGTGATTTGAAGTTATATTCTTTATCTTTGACAGAGAAAGACCAAGCTAGATTTGAAGCGCAAATCGAAAATATTGATAGTGAGATTCGTACTCTGGAAGGCAGAATAGAGGTCTTGTCAAATGTGGAAAGGCCTTATAGCCAGCCACCCAGTTATCGAACCACAATACAAGATTATCACAATCAAATTGAACTCCGTTTGGTGCAAACCAATAGCTACATTCAAAAGCTTGAGCCAATTGTTCGACGCCTGATTGAATCAGAATTATCGAAGCATGAAGAACGAATGAAATATTATATGGCTCAATCACGTTTAGCACGTGCACGGCTTTTTGATACCACTTTAATGACATTGGATAAAGCTAAGTCTGAGAAAAAGACAGAGAAGTCGGACAATGAAAAGTAATAAATTAATTAAGCAAGCGATTTTCTTTACCGGTTTACTGCCTTTGCTTCCTGCGTGTCAGTTGGGGGGAGTAAAAACACTAGGTGATTTAGAGTATAAAGAAGAGGCGGAAGAGCCCATTGAATTTGAACAGGTAAGTTATGAAGATGTTCGTAGTGAATATCAAGAATTAATGAGCCTGTTTAAAGAAGATGATATTAAAGAGCAAATTCAACGCAGAATAGCAGACGTTTATATGCTCGAAGGCTCTCAGCAGCAGATTGATCAGAAAGAGTATCGTAGTTATTACGATGAGGCGATTAAAAGCTATCACGAGATTTTGAAAAAATACCCTAACTCTCCTGATAACGCTGATGTGCTTTATCAGCTAGCCAGAGCGTATGAGTTGGATGGTCATCAGGATGAGGCGATGAAAATGCTAACTCAGTTAGCAAAGTATCATCCGGCTTATAAAAATATTGCAGAAGTGCATTTCAGGGTTGGTGATATTTATTTCAATCGCCAAGAGTATAAAAATGCTCAAAAAGAGTACGAGATTGTCACTCAATATACCGACCGCCAGTTACTCATGAATGCGCACTATATGCTGGGGTGGGCTTATTACAAGCAATTTAAATATTCTTCAAGTATCCGCTCATTTGCTCAAGTATTGGCTTTGATTTATACCCCTGAATCATCAATTGAAACTGTCAAAGACGGTGATCAACAAGTCGCTGAATCTATCTCTGAAGAAGAGTCACTACTTGAATTAGATGCCTCTTTAAAATCATTAGAAGAAGATTCTCTCAATTCAATGAGTTTGGCGTTATCCAAATCGGGTGGCCCGGATATGATTGCTCAGGTAGCGTCTTTGCAGGGTAAATCATATCTTTGGAAGGTTTATGATCACTTAGGTGAGTATTATTTAGAAAAGGAGCGTTTTGAAGATTCTGCTGCGACTTTTCGGCATTTTGTAAAAAGAAATCGTTTTTCTCAGCATGCACCCATTCTACATAAGAAGATGATTGAAAGTTATGCGGATGGTGGTTTTTCGTTATTGGCGCTTGAAGAAAAAGAACAATATGTTTCCCATTATGGAATAAGTTCTGAGTATGCCTCCATAAATGGCGAGACAACGGAAGAGGTACTGTCGGCGCTGAAAGTGTATATTGATGAATTAGCCTCTCATTATCACTCTCGTGCACAAAAGCTTGTTACAAAAGCTTCTGATGATCAAAAAGAATTGGATGAAGCAGCAGAATCGGTGATTCCTTCGCCTCAGCAAATTGCGAAGATAGAAACTCTTAAAAAACAAGCAAAGGAATCTTTTTATAAAGCGACACAATTTTACTCAGAATATGCATTGACTTTCCCGCAAGATCCGAGACTGCCAGAAATTCTTTACTTGATGGCGGAAGCGTATTTTGAGTCGGATCGATATAAAGAGGCTGCTGAATCTTATGAGAAAGTCGCTTATGGTTTGAATGAGTTTAAGGATGACCGTTATCGAGCGAATTCTGGTTATGCCGCTATTGTTTCTTATCAAACGATTATTGATGGTGCTGATGATGAAGCCACTAAGCGTCAATGGCAAGGCACAGCCGTTGAGAGCATGTTGCGTTTTGCTGAGGTGTTTCATACTGATGAGCGCTCACCAGCGGTATTAACGAATGCGGCAGAGTACTTGTTTGGCCTTGAAAACTATCAAAAAGCGCTGGATGTCTCCTCTAATCTTATTGCCAGTAATGAAAACCTGGATAAAAATTTAAAGAAAACCGCTCACGGTATTGCGGCACATTCGTTGTACAATTTAAAGCGCTACGCGGAAGCCGAAGGACATTATTTGAGCCAACGGTTATTGGTTGAAGAAAATTCAGAGGAATACACACGTATTTCTGAGCGATTAGCGAATACTATTTATAAAAACTCTCAGCAGCTTGTGGAGCGTAGTGAAAACACAGAAGCCATTGAACAACTACTGAAAGTAAAAGTATTGACGCCAGAGGCCGCTGTGCGTGTGGATGCTCAATTTAATGCGGTGAAATTGATGTTGGGTGCTGAGCGTTGGGTCGATGCTATTAATGAATTATTGGAACTACAGACGATTTTTCCTGATCATGAAATGGCACCTGAATTTCAGAGAAAAATTGCTTATGCCTACGAAAAAAATGAATCTTGGAAAAAAGCAGGCCAAGCTTATTATGTGATTAGCCAAACGGATTCAGATGATATCGTCAAGCGAGAGGCTTTGTTCTTGTCAGCAGAGATGTATGAAAAGGGTCGTGAATTCGAGCAGGCGATTAAGCTATTCAAACGCTATGCGAAGACTTATGAGAAGCCTTTTGGTGTAAGAATGGAATCTCGTTATCGATTGGCTGTTTTGTATGAAAAAATAGACGATATTTCGAAACAACAATTTTGGCTCCGCCGCATTATTGAAGGTGATCAGAAAGGTGGAAGTGAGCGAACAGAAAGAAGCCGTTGGTTAGGTGCGTGGGCGAATATAAAATATGGGGATTATTTTGCCAATGAATTTCGCGCAAGGAAATTAACCAGTGCTCTAGCAACCAGTCTTCCTAAGAAAAATGAATTCTTAACCGATGCGGTTAAACGATATGAAGCGGCTGCGGATTATGGTGTGTTTGAATTTATGACAATGGCCAATTACAAAATTTCGGAGTTGTATCGACAATTAGCGTTTGAATTAAGGGGGGCACCGTTGCCTGCAGGTTTGTCGTCTGAAGAGCGTAGTGTTTATGAAGGTTTTATCGAAGAACAAGCGTTTCCATTACAACAAATGTCTATAGAGTTGCATATGACAAATGTTGAGCGAGGTTGGTCTGGAGATTTTGATGAATGGATTAATCGCAGCTTTGAAGAAATGGCGGAGTTAAATTCGCAACGATTTGGTAAATCAGAAAGAATGGTGAGTTACGGCGATGAAATTCGATAACATGAAGTTATTCAAAGTTTTTTCTGTTATGGGGTTGGCGTTAGTGATGACGGCTTGTGGAGGAAAAGTTAAGCCGCCTGAAGTTGTTTTGACGCTGGATGATGAGAAAAAAGCGGTTGAGTTAAACACAGAAAAGTATATCCCTGTGCGAACTTATGATGAGGAAACTGGAGCGCTTTTACCTTATATTGCTGCGATAAACCCTTACAGTGAAATAAAAGGACGTATTAAAGCGGATTATGTTAGTCAATATGTTAGAGCGCGTGATTTGTTCCGAAAAAGTGCTTTTAATGAAGCGCATAAAACGCTAGATAACTTGATTGAAGTGGCACCAAAGCTCTCTGGGCCTCTGGTCTTAAAAGGAGATGTTTATGTCCAGCAGTCTAAGTTGAAATCAGCGATTGATAGTTATTTTCAAGCAATAGCCGTTAATGAAAATAATGTAAATGGTTATTTGAAGTTGGCTATTGCTCAGAGAAAACACGGTGATTTTGTTCGGTCTCAAAATACTTATGCGAAAGCTTTATCAATATGGCCAGATTTTCCAGAGGCGCATTTAAACCTTTCTGTACTATATGATGTGTATTTAAACAAACCATTAAAGGCGCAGCGTCATTTAGAAGCTTATCAATTTTTAAGCCAAGGGAAGGATAAGCGTACTGCGCAATGGTTATCTGAGTTGCAAGAGCGTACAGGGGAGCCTGTGGAATTAAAAATAGAGCCGGTTAAGGCAATTTCAATTAGTAACCCTTAGGTGTTTATTTTTAAAAATGTCGTCTCTAATTGAGAGATTAAGAGGAATAGTTACCATGAAAAAATGGTCGCCTTATTTTTTATTGAGTATTCTTATGGCACCTTTCTTTGTTTCTGCAGAGTCTTCAGAGGAAGAGCCTAATATTCGGTTGGAGTCGAGTTTTATTGGAGATAAAGAACAACCGTCAGTAAGTTATTTTATTCCATGGGAGGAAATCGGAACGCCCGATAAACTGCGATGGAAAATTGGTTCAAGTTATGATGAGACACTGAGTGTTGTAGATCGCCCAATATTTATTCGGTCTATCACGGTGTATCAAGAAATGAATCTAGAAAATCAAAAAAGTCAATAAGTTACAATTCACGAGGTGAGAAATGGAAGCGGCATACAGTATCGTAGTGAAGTTTTTTCAGGAAGGGGGGTTTTTCTTATACCCCATTGCATTAGTGTTTATTTTAGGAATTATCATCAGCGTGGAGCGTTGGTTATTCTTAACGCGAGAAAGTATTCGCAATGCTAAGGCATTTGATAACTTCCTGCCCTTATTGCGTACAACAGATGTAGAGAAAATGTACATGTATACGCGTGAAAACAGAGCCCCTGTTATACGTGTTATTGGGTGTGCGTTAGACATTATGAAAGTCACTCGTCACCGTGCTGATATTGAGCATTCAATGCATGAAGGGATTTTGGAAGCAGCACCAAAATTTGAAAGCAGAACCAACTATTTGTCTGTACTGGCGAATGTAGCAACGTTATTGGGTCTGCTAGGTACGATTATTGGTCTAATTGGTGCCTTTACTGCAGTTGCCAATGCAGACCCTGCGGAAAAATCCGCGCTGTTATCTCAATCTATTTCGGTTGCGATGAATACCACGGCATTTGGTTTGATGGCAGCCATTCCACTGCTTGTTACACACGCTATTTTACAAAATAAAATGGCGAAAATTGTGAAGAGTATTGAAATGGCAGCAGTCAAATTTCTTAATATCATGACTTATCATCAGTTAGTGCATGCCGGTGCTTATGCGCCTGTACAGCAAACGGCGCAGTCATCATCTCAGCAACCAGTACAGCAGTCATTACAACAACCAGCCGCTGAAAAAGAATCTGCCTCTGTCATGCCCACCGATACGGCCATAACGTTAGGATAATAATATGCGTTCTGTACTGAATCGAGATCTTCAAGAAGAAGCTGAACTGGATGTTACGCCATTCATGAACTTGATGATCGTATTGGTTCCAGTACTGTTGGTGATGATGTCATTCTCCCAAATAACGGTGCATGAGATTCGCCTACCGGACTTGAACCAGAGCAGTGCCAGCTCGAATGATGTGCCTCCCTCACTTGAGGTGAAGGTCACGCGTAAAGCCATTGAGGTGTATTACCCAAGTAACACGCTCATTCAAACCATTCCTTCAAAAGAAACCAAAGAGGGGTTAGTTTATGATTTCTCTACTTTATCTTTGGTTATGCAGGAAGTGAAAGAGCAATTGGCTGAGAGAAAAGAAGTGCTCATCATCTCCGACGAAGATATTGAATATCAAACACTGATTGCCACTATGGATGCCGTGAAATCGTACAAGTCTGTTGTGGTTGCTAGTGTTGTTGAAATTGAACTCTTCCCGTTGGTTTCATTAGCCGGCTCGAGTGTAAAGTAACATGAGTATGTCAGGAATTAGTGGCGCCAGTTTTTCATCGGTTCATTCTCAAATGAATTCCTCTAAGAGCCGATTAAACTTGGTTGCCTTGATGGATATTTTTACTATTTTGGTTTTCTTTTTGTTGTTGAATTCTGGGGATTCATCGCAATTGGAAAAAGCCAGCTACATATCGTTACCCGATTCGACGGCAAAGGCTGTGCCGCATGTCGATGCTTCAATTACCATTGGTGATAGCGATATTTGGTTTAATGATCGGCCATTGGTGAAGCTGTCAGAGATGACGGTGAATGATAATGGTTTCATTGAAGAATTGGCTCAAGCGCTTGGAGAGTTTAACGAAGAGCGAGAAGAAACCTCTGCCTACGAAGAAGAAAATGGTTTTGCCGTGACCATAGCGGGGGACAAGTCAGCCCCTTATTCATTGATTGAGTCAATCATGAATACCTGTAGCGCCGAAAACTACCGTGATATTTCGTTGGCCGTGAATAATGTTCCGGGTCCTAAATTTGATACATTTCAACAAGATGTTGTAAATGTTTCTAATGACAGTAATTCGGGAGGGTAGAATGATCGCTCAGCCTTTATCTCCAGATCTTGTCCTGCCTTGGACACCCGATGAAGCTCAAGAGCAAGCGTTTCAGCGTTGGGTTAAACGCACTTTAATTGCATTACTGGTGGTTTTTATTATCATCCCATTTTTGCCTGTTTTTGATACAGACTTAACGCCTGAGGAAAAAACAGTCGTTAAAACAAAGGTAATATTGAAACCGGTTGAAGTGCCTCCGCCACCGGTGGTGGAGCAAAAGCCAAAGCCGGTGCCGAAACCGCCAAAACCGAAAAAACCCGAGCCCAAGCCTGAGCCTCCAAAAAAGAAACCTGAAGCGAAGCCTGAGCCTAAGCCTGCCCCTAAGCCGGTTACTGCCAAGGAAGCAGTTCAAAAAACAGCTCGCTTATCTGAAGTTTCGGCACAGTTAAACGCTCTAAAGGGGGCCTTGAATGTGGCGGGCTTAAAGAAAAAAGAAGCGGTCACTCGTGAGAAAGGTGTTGTGGCAACGGCCAATCGAAATATTCTCGGAGAAAACCGAGCGTCTCAAGCCAGTTTTGGGAACGCAGTAGATGAAACGGCGATTTTGGTGGAAGCAGCACAATTAACGTCTCACGAGGTCACAGCGGTTAAGGGTGAGGTGACGGGTGGAACAGAGGTCACTGCGCGAAGTCATGGCTCCTATGTTTCTGGTCAGCGTGATATGGAAAGTATTCGAAGAGTCTTTGAATCGCACAAAAGCAGTGTTTATGCACTCTATAATGAAGCGCTTAACCAATATCCTGAGCTGGAAGGTAAGTTTATTTTCCGCTTGGTGATTGAGCCGAATGGCGGCGTTCGTGATTTAAAGATTGTTGCCAGTGAGCTGAATGTCACGCCAGAGCTAGAGCGTAAAATCTTACGTCGAATTCGTGGTATTCAGTTTGGTGCAGAAGACGTTGTTGCAACCAGTGTTGAATATAAGTTTGTGTTTTTCCCAAGCTAGTTTGAAGCCTATAGGAAGCAACTCATAAGATTGCTCATCGCCAGTGCTCAGTCGCTGGCGATTGACCTTTTAAAAATCAAAAAATAGATGTTCAATTTGTTTTCTAACTTCAGCTTTCATAATGTGAATTAGTTCTTTTTTGTTTTAATTTTGATCTTCTCTGGTGGTGTTTCTAGATCACCAAATTTTTTGGCGTAATCCCCTTTCTCTGAAAAATCTTAAGAATTCTAAAGATTTTTTTGCAAATTTTTTGATGAGCAATAGTTGGAAGTGCATCTCATCATGGATAAGTTTTTGTGAAAAAAGTTTGTTATGTGTTCTCGCTCACTGCTTTATTCACTTAACATTAGTTTAATTATAAGCCAGCCTGCGCAAAAGAGATTAGAGATAACAATACAGTGCTGGTTCAAAGCAAAATCAATATTGATACGCCATTCACTAAAATTAACCATGGGTTTGTGATGAATAAGCTGACAAGGGATTTACGGCTATTGATTGCCGGTATTGTACTTCCAATAGCTCTTATTAGTTGCTCGGGCGGCTCTGATAGCTCGTCTTCAAATTCTGAGACGGTAACGTCTGGTGAAACCGACACAGAAACAATTTCTTCAACCGATGCCAATAATGTTGGGACGACTCCGCTCACGGAGGACACGTCTATCGCGTATATCGAACGTGATGTAGCTACGTATGCTCAACAAAAATCAGAATTGTTTAATCGCTCTTTATCGAATGCAGAGCAAACGCCGCTTAACCTTTCTTCTCCTTATGAGTATTTTCCGGGTGCATCACT
Organism: Marinibactrum halimedae; assembly: GCF_021234875.1. Classification (GTDB taxonomy): domain Bacteria; phylum Pseudomonadota; class Gammaproteobacteria; order Pseudomonadales; family Cellvibrionaceae; genus Marinibactrum; species Marinibactrum halimedae. Next base: position 63,962 of record NZ_JAJQVM010000001.1, read on the forward strand.
GCTGGTCCGTTCTGGTTTAGGTGTTGGTGGTGTTGAGTCTGATATTCTCGCCAATTATTTTGGCGATTCAGACTATGATGTAAAAGATTTAAATGTTTCCCCGGATGGAATGTGGTTATTGTTTGCGGCGCGAGGTAACGCAAATCATCCAACGGATTCCTCTTGGAATATCTTCATGTACAGCTTTGAGGATGAGACATTAAAGCGTGTTATTTCGGACAATGATTTTGCTAATGCTGGTCAAGATACCAATCCTACAATGACGTTGGATGGGCGCATTGTTTTTTCTTCTGACCGTGATTGGGGAGACCCTGAAAGGCCGCGTCGTCATTTGGACTTGATTGGCACCAGTTGTGAAAAAATTGACCCGCCAGAAAACCCTTCATTATTACATTCCATGTCTCAAAGTGGTCGTGATTTGGTTCAGTTAACTTATGGCCGCCATAATCACGATATTAAAACAACTACGTTAAAAGATGGTCGCATTGCATTCGTGCGTTGGGAAAAAAGTTATTCTGCACTCGAAAATTGTACCGTGAGTGCCTCTAGAGCAACGTCTGATTTACTAACTTCTAATACGCTACCGTCTGGCTTTGATCGGGCCCCAGATTGGAGTTCTGACACATTGTGCCAGTACGCCATTTCAACAGAGGATGGTGCAATTGCTGTCGCGAACCATTATAAAATTCTTACTCTTAATGAACGAACCAGAAAATTAGAACAACTTTATAACACGGTAACCAATGCCGCTTCTGATGAAGCTTTTGTCTCTGTTGATAAGTTATTCCAGTCAGAAAGTGGAAATTTATTTGGAGTTTTATCTCACCAATATAGCGGGGCAGCAGGTGGCGCTATGGTGAATTTTGAGCAAGTGAATTCAACTGGCCAAAATACCCTTTTCTCAGAAGCCTCTATACAGTCATTATCTTCAAGATCTGTTGATTTGTATCCCTCTCAGCAATCTCAAGCAGGGTGGTTTAGTGCTATGTGGCCTTACCGTGATGGTTCGGGCCGCCTGCTCATGAGTTGGTCGCAATGTATCATTAATAATAATGGTGTGAGTGGATTCTGTGATGGGGCTAGTACGGAAGGTGAATTAGACATTCAATATGGTTTATGGGTGTATGACGCAGAGAAAGACACGCGTTCATCCATTGTGGCAGCTAGAGATAATGCGGTTTTCACCGATGTTGCGATTGCGCAGCCTCATTTTAGTGAAGACCTAACTATGACGCCATTTAATGGTGATTTTGTCGATAATGACGATGCCACCAGAATTGTCTGTGATTTTGACAATAAGCCACCGGTTGCTGTGGCAGGCGCGGATCTCACGATTGAGCTTAATCACCTGGTCTCACTGGATGGATCTGCCAGTAGCGACCCTGATGGTGATGCACTTAATTTTCAGTGGGCAATCACAAGCGCACCCGAAGGCAGTACAGATGCGTTGATAAATGCCAATATGGCTGTGGCAGAGTTTACACCCACTGTGCTTGGTGAATACGAAGTGCAATTAGTCGTGGACGATGGTGAGCTGTCGAGTGAGCCGGATAGCTTAACGATTACTGTGGTTTACACAAATAACACACCTGTGGCGAATGCCGGTCCTGATCAACGTGTTATGTTGGGGGCGGCAGTTACTTTATCGGGTGTTGCCAGTAGTGATGCTGATAACGATCCTCTGTCTTACGCATGGAGAGTGATTGCTCAACCTTCAGGTAGTGCTGTTGAGTTGGTTAATGATACTGATGACTCTCCGCAATTTACGGCTACTCATCAGGGCAATTACATTATTGAATTGATCGTTAATGATGGTGTTGTAGCGAGTGCACCAGATACGGTTAATGTTGAAGTGTATGTCCAGACTCCACCGCCGTCGCCAGAGAATAATAAACCGGTATCGAATGCTGGTGCAGATCAAAGGGTTTCTGTTGGCGATAATGTTCGTTTGATGGGAAGCGGGTCTGATTCTGATGGTGATTCATTAACTTACCGCTGGAGCTTCGTGAGTGTTCCAGCGGGCAGTTCATCTGGCTTGCTCAATGGGACATCAGCGACACCTTCTTTCACAGCGGATGTTGCGGGTAGTTACGTAGTTCAACTCATTGTGAATGACGGTCAGATTGATAGTGACCCAGACACCGTTACCATTGTGGCGTCTGAACGTAACGTGGCGCCGGTGGTTGATGCGGGTGCGGATCAAACCGTCGTTGTTGGCTCAAGGGTGAATTTGTCTGGTACGGCTACAGACGCGGATGGCGATACGTTAACGTATCAATGGGTGTTCCTGTCTCAGCCGACGGTCGATGTACTCGAAAATACCACTACGCTTACCCCAAGTTTTGTCGCCTCTGAGGCCGGCGAGTACCTTGTGCAACTGGTTGCTAACGACGGTGAATTGAGCAGTAACCCAGATACCGTTCGTATTATTGTTCTTGATGGCAATGCTCCACCTGTAGCGAATGCTGGTACAGACATGTCTATCAGTGTTGATGTTGCTACGTCAGGGATCGCTTTAGACGGGTCGCGCAGTATAGATCCAGACGGTGATCCATTGACTTATGCTTGGACGCTTTCTGGCGCTCCAGTCGAGCACGACGGGGTGTTGACCAATATAGATCGTGTTAATCCACGCTTTGCTGCCACGACAGCGGGTGTGTATACCTTCCAGCTCATTGTTAATGATGGTGAGCAGAACAGTGCTCCGGATGTTGTTCAAATCACGGTTGCAGATACACCTGTCGACCCTCGTGCTCCGGTTGCAAACGCGGGCAGCGATCGCTCAGCAAACATTGATGAAGTGATTACGTTAAATGGTGCGGCAAGTTATCGCTTTGAAGGTGATCAACAAGTATCGGACGGCTTATCTTACCGTTGGTTAGTGATAGATCCAGCGGGTGCGGATGTCACTTTGGTGTCTGCCAATACTGTAAGCCCAACCTTTGCTGCGCATAAAGAAGGTACTTACGTTGTTCAGTTGATTGTGAACGATGGTGCTTTGGACAGTACCCCAGATACTGTTGCGGTAAGCGTTGCATCCCACGAGAAAAATCAAAAGCCTATCGCAAATGCTGGGGTTGATCGCACGTTTACACCGACGGATTCTGCAGCGGGGTTAACCTTGAATGGTTCTGGCAGTACCGACCCAGATGGTGATGAGCTGTCTTATCAGTGGCGGGTTGTCAGCTCTCCTTCAGGTAGTGCATTGACGCTTGCTGGAGCTGATCAAGTTAATCCTGTGCTAACCACTTCAACGTTAGGGGTCTATGTCATTGAGCTAGTGGTCAATGATGGCTCGTTGGCCAGTGACCCAGATACCGTTCAAGTGACGGTTTCTGATGATGTTTCCGAAAAACCACCTGTTGCAGATGCTGGTGAGGATATAGCCGGTGCGATCAACGAAGAGCAGGTTCTCGATGGCACGCGCAGTTTCCGTTATGTAGCGGGAGAAGCTGTCTTTGACGGGTTGAGCTACTCATGGACATTAGTAAATTCGCCTATCGATTCAGAAGTCTCTTTTACCGATGTCAATTCGGCAAACCCGACATTCAGTGCAAACCTGGTGGGTGAATACTCATTTAGTCTGGTAGTGAATGATGGCGTGTTGAGTAGTGACGTAGATACTGTGATTGTGACCTTAACGGACGGAGCAAATACCGCTCCAGTGGCCAATGCCGGGCCAGATCAGCTTTATAAGCTGAATCAACCTGTCGTGTTGGATGGTTCTGGCAGTACCGACGCTGATGGTGATCCGCTGACGTATCAATGGCGAGTGATCAGTCCTGCGGGGACTTCTTTAACCTTGTCTGATGAAACTGCAGTGGCTCCGACGGTCACTCCGGTGGATGCGGATACATACGTTCTTGAGTTGATTGTCTCTGATGGCCAGGCACAGAGTGCTCCAGACTTCGTGACTCTGACCTTTGACAACGTGAAGCCGGTTGCAGATGCAGGCCCAGATCAGCATAGCTACCTTGGTGATATTGTTGAGCTTGATGGTTCGGGCAGTAGTGATGCAGATGGGGATAGTTTGACCTACCTGTGGACTGTTTTATCTGCTCCAGCCGGCAGTACTTCAATCATCGTCAATGATACCGATGTACGACCTACGTTTGAGCTGGATGTAAAAGGCAATTATGTTCTGCAATTAGTGGTGAATGATGGCTTCCAAGACAGTGATCCAGATATCGTGCAACTTTGTGTTGAGACCAACACAATTCCCGTCGCGGATGCTGGGCCTGACCAGTGTCTGACAGCGCTTGGAGACGTGCTTTTGGATGGCACGAACAGTTCAGATGCGGACGGTGATTCGCTGACATACCAATGGAGCATTATTTCACAACCCGAAGGTAGTCTTGCTTCGTTGCTTGATGACTCTGTGGTTCAGCCAACCTTCTTTGCTGATGTTCATGGTGAGTATGTTGTTCAGTTGATTGTGAATGATGGCACCGTGGATAGTATTGCGGATACCGTATTGATCTCTAGCAAAAACTTGCGTCCTGTAGCGGATGCCGGTACCGATATTTATTTGAGCCTTGAAGATACGGTTACCTTAGATGGATCTGGTAGTTATGATCCTGCTGATGAAGTCATTACCTATCGTTGGGACTTTGTGAGTAAGCCTGCAGGTTCTAGTGCGACATTGGCTGATTCGACAACAGTTAACCCTGAATTCTTCACTGATGTGGAGGGGGTCTATGTGGTGCAGTTGGTCGTGAACGATGGCACTTTTGACAGTGAAGCCGATACCGTTGTTATTGAATACAAGCCTGATACACCGGCTTGTACGCAACCAACAGCAACGTCATTATCGATTCCAGTGACCATTCGTGACTTTACGCCTTCCCATCCAGATTTTGAGTACAACATCGGCATCGAAACCGGTATTGTCAAAAATCGTTTAGGTGCGGATGGGCTTCCAGTTTACGCACGTAATACAGGTGGTACTACCACGACTAACGGTAAAAATTGGTTTGATAAGTGGTATCGTGATGTTGAGAAATTCAACATTAATATTCCGAAAACACTAACAATGAATAGGCAAGAAGGGTCCACTATTTGGTCTTTTGCTGACTATGACTTCTTCCCTATTAATAATGAAGGCTGGGGTAACTACAAAGATGATATTAATTATCACTTTACTTTGGAAACCCACTTACAGTTTGATTATAACGGAGGAGAAGTTTTTACCTTCGCAGGGGATGATGACCTCTGGTTATTTATTGATGGCCACCTGGTTATCGATATCGGGGGTATTCATGGTTCCATTGAAAAGAGTGTAGATATTGATCAGGTTGCAGGGGATCTCGGTCTAGAAATTGGAAAAACGTATTCTTTTGACCTGTTTTTTGCCGAGCGTCGTTATCGTCATTCAACGTTCACGTTCCAAACGAATATGAATTTAGAGTGTGTCGCACCATAGTCTAGTGTTAAAGCGAGTAGCAACACGGTAGGAGAAAAATAGGGGCAAATATAGCCCCTATTTTTTTGCCTTCTTTTCGGTGAATTGGCTTCCTGCTTTCCTGGCGTGGTATGTTATTTTTGAGTTAATAATAGGCTGGTGGTGAAGGGAAGTTTTAATGAAAAGCGCTGAGAGGCAAAGAAAAGCCGTGCAATGCACGGCTAAAAAGAAGCGCGTATTGGGGTGCGCTTGGGTCTTAACTGAAGGCGATAGAAGCGTGCTCTAAATTTGATACTGTGTACTTTAGAGTCGACTAAAGACGTCCTATGCCGAAATTCCTGAATCAATGGCAATGCCATGATGTGAATGAATTCTTGCTAAAGCGTATGAGGGTGAAACCACAAAATAGAAGGGGTAACGTGCTCTGCCTTAATCACTGGTAGGGAAAGTTATCAAAAAAAAAGGGGTAAGCGAATATGAAGGAAGGCAGATAGTGTAAAGTTTTACACTATCTAAAGGTGCTGCTAAGAAATGAAAGAATGCGACTGATATTAGGCATAATAGTAGTTGTTTTTGGCGTATCAATCTTTTTTGGTGTAAATTTCTTCTTCCATTCCTTTGTAGGCATACATCGCAGCGGTGGTAATGGCGAGAACACTTACCACCCAGGTAAGCAACTTCATTGGGGCAAAGGAATACCAAATTAACATGGAGTTAATGCCCTCGTTTCTAGCGATCTTCTCAATAAAAGACAGCATATTAAGTAAGATGCTGAATGCATACACCACAACCAGCAGCATTTCTTGCCCAATCATGTTGTAAGTCTGGTGGGCTGCCTTGGCCAGGTTAGCAAAGGGCCTTAACAGAAAGCCAAACATGCCATGGTCTGTTCTCGATAAATACAAGCAAATATTCGGTCGGAAAATAATGGAAATAATGATCAGTAAATCAAATACACTGATGTAAAAATAATACATAATTCCTTGTGCTTTCATCCAAGGTGTCAGCAAAATTCCCAGCATTTGAATGACAGCAATAGACCCGACAAACCATCGAATATTAATGCATCGATAGCATATTAAAAAAGATACAAAAATAAATGCCCATGATGCACTAAGGAGATATGGATTAAGAACTCTCCAAAATTCGAGATACCCCTGTAAGGACATTAAATACCCCCTTAATTCTAATTAGGGTCGGGTTGGTCAACGCCGCCGGTTCCCCCGTTGGGATTGTATTCTGGGCAGGTGATTTCCGATGTGGTAGTCGTTGCGGAAGTGGGTTCAATACCAATTTGTAATAGTAACCACAATGCAATTTCAGTCATTTTTGGGTTCTCTCTTTTTTCTGGTTAACGGTTTTAAGATGTTGAGGTGAGTCGCTTCTAAACCTATATATAAAAATAAAAAAAGCAAAGCTGAAGCGGGAGGAGTGCTAGAGCTATTTGGGCTTTCCCAATTATAAATAGTCTTAACTGATTTTATTTTCAAAAAGTCAGCAAATTCTGTTGGACTCATTTTTAAATATAGTCGTATTCGCTTAATTACTGCGGGAGTTTCTTCCTCAGCGATATGCTTTAAAAACTCGAAATCCTCCTCTTCATCATTCTCTTTTTCAATCAACCTTTGCCTCCTAATTGTTTGATTGGTCAGGAATATATAGGAGATTGGTGATTTTGTACATTTCGTTGGAATTGATAAGTCAGATAGCGTCAAGCTATCTGTTTATGATGGGCGTCGTTATATCATTAATTCTTAAATGATCTCTTTTGTCAGTATATAAAGAAGTGATGTTGTAAATATGGTTGTTAAACCATCAATGGTTATATAAAAATGCATATAAATTTAATTTTATATGCGTTTTTCAACAGGTCGAAAAGTGAATAATAGTTCAACACTAAACTGGGTATCGAGCCATTTGATAGCGACCCATTGGTGAGAGCAAAATTTAATCAAATTCAGTTTTGGAGGTGCAGATATATCATGTCAGTTGTAACCAAAGAAAGTATACGTTTACGTAGTCTGGATGAAGCATCAACAAGTGACATTGCGAGTATGGCTCTAGATGCCGGTAAGAATGCTAGACAAAAGGCGCTGGATGCAGATTTAGAAGTCACTTACATAGATGATGATGGAAATATAGCCATTGATAAAAAGATGCCTGATGGGACTATTTCAACCAGACTAAAAGAGCAAGAGTAAGGAACAGGCATGAATCCCAAAATGATTCTTATAGCAGGCCCAAATGGTTCTGGTAAGAGTACACTTACTTGTACAGTTTAATCGAAACAGCCAAGGCCAATGGGCTCAACCCTTACGAATATTTGCAAAACATTTTTAAAGAACTGCCCAATGTCAATGATGTTGAGCAGGTGGAGGCTTTGTTGCCTTGGAATATCAAGGTGTAATTGGTTTGGCGTTTACTATCTATAAGCTTAAATCATCAAAAAATCCAGGTAAGAATGTCGATGTATACTGGGTTTTAGAAAAGGCGGACTTACCTCCGGGTTTAAAATTTGTAGCTGACAGTAAAGATGATAGGCACTATTTCCTAACAGTTACAGAAAAAATGACTGTAGAAATACTCGTATCCAAACTTAAGTGGGTGGCGGACAAAATGACAATTATTAAGGATGGAACGAGGGTAATTCAATGATAACTTATACTCTTCCTGAAGAGAAAAAAATGCTTTTGCATTATGCAAGTTTATTACAGGATGGCGAAAGTGAGAAAATTCTCAACAAAGGAAAGTTTGAAAGCTGAGATGAGGCAATTCATCTTGCTAATTTTTTCTGGGCTATGGTCAGAGAGTCAAACAAACAAGACGAAAAAACGGGTGATAATAGTGAGTACATTTTAGAGAAAATAATAATAACCTTAATGGCTTACTATCGCTCCTCAGGCTTTGAAGAAGAGTGGGAAGAAGTATCTGATAAAAATTAAATTTGGCAAATCACTCCAGTTGAACGAGTGTTATAGAGTAAAAGTAATCTGTCGCATTAGCTGTCTAAGGTCGTCAATATGCGCAATACGTTAACGAGGCGGAAGGCTAGATGCCGACTTTTTCCGGTGATTGCTGGCGGGCTTTTGAATTTGCAATAGAAAGAGCAAAAATTGAGCTGCCTCGTGGTCAAAGAACTCATGCGTTACGCCATACCTTTGCGAGCCATTTCATGATGAATGGTGGTGATTTGTTGGTGTTGAGTAAAATACTGGGTCACCAAACTATTCAAATGACGATGGTTTACGCACATCTAGCACCGGATCATCTTTACGATGCAGTTGAAAAAAACCCAATTACTATGAGGAAATCAAAGAAAGAAATTGCAGCTTAAAAAGTTGCGTGCTCCCTCGGTGCTCCCTTTGGCACATTAAGCATCTTGTGGCGCGTAAATAATTAAGAAAAAATAAAGAGGGAGGATTCTGTATCGCCTTGATTTATAAGGCTTTTTTCATAAAAAAGCCCGGAAAACCGAGCTTTTTGAATTTGGTAGCTAGAGGCGGACTTGAACCGCCGACCCCAGCATTATGAGTGCTGTGCTCTAACCAGCTGAGCTATCTAGCCAAAAGGTCTACCTCACTAAGTGAGGGCGCGAATTATGTCTAACCCAGGCGATAGTGTCAAGTTGGGATAATTAATTCATCCTGTCTATTTTGCCGATAATTTGGTCACTGGCGAGCTCCATTTCATTGAGCAGCTCGGGAACACGCTGTTCGTTACTGGATAGACTGGAGAGGGCGTCTTGCGCGTGAACATGGGCCTTGTCGAGGATTTCAGAGATCGCGTTGAGATCGCTGGAGCGGGCCACTTGGTTGGCTTGCTCATCCATAATCCAGCGGCCCAGATAGGTTTGTTTGGGGTGGCTCAGGACATTGGAGCCTTGGTTGTTATCCATGCATTGATACACTTGTGCTTTCCAGCCCAAATGATCCATTTTGATGGCTTGGAGCATGGCTTGAAGCGCATCGCGCTCAATGGTCTCTTGCATGCCTTTGGTTAGGTTGAGGATGTGGTCGATACTTCCGAGTATTTTATCGGAGCCGCCATTGAGTGCTTCGCACCGATTCAAAGTATTGGTAATGGAGTTGTCGGTGGCTTCTGTATCTTGCTCGATTTTACGTACTAACTCACCAATTTGTCCGCTGGCGTCACGGGCTCGCGCGGCTAATGCACGTACTTCATCCGCTACCACCGCAAAACCTCTACCGGCTTCTCCTGCTCTTGCAGCTTCAATAGCGGCATTGAGTGCTAGCAGGTTGGTTTGTTCTGAAATGGTGTTGATAATGTCTGCAAATTTTGTGATCTCACCCGCTGCGCCTTTCAAATTCAATACGTTGTCATGGCTGGTGCGAGCATCTTGGCTGATGAGTTCTAGCTCGGCCAAAGTTTGTTTTAGCGAGCGAGATGTTTCGTCGTAGGCGGCATTGTTATTGTTGAGATGCTCTTTTTGTTTGTATAAGTCTTCGGCTGTTGTAATAAGCGAGTCTTTAACGCCATTGATGCCCGAAAAGCTGCGGCTTGCTTGGTGGAATATATTTTTATGATCACTGGACTGGTGAGTGGAAGCGGCTTGCTCAAGTTCGGAAATTCGATTCTTGAGGTCGGTGTTTTCCCGGTGAAGTTGCTGGTTCGTGTTTTCAAGAGCGGAACATTTATTTTCCAGTTGTCTTAATTCTTCTTTGTTGTTCCAAAACATGCGTATTCACCTATTTATCACTTTTTGTATTGCTTCTAGGGTATGGTTTTTTACTACCGGGGTACGGTATCGATTCTGAGTGGTTAAAAGCATGGTTTGTAAACCAATTGCCTATTAACTGTATCGTCAGAAATGCGGAAATCATTAATGTCATTGAGGTTTGGTACTCATGACATGTTTTCTGGTTTATCTAGAAGCTTAATCCAGAATTTTAGATTTGCCCAAAGAAGCGTAGTAAATTCAATGTTGTGGAAAAGAGAGAGCTCACAGAGTGCTTGTGGCACTTCTGTGAGAGAGGGAGGTGTAGCTTGATTTGATGTGTGTGGTCGTTGCTAACTAATCGTATACCAAGTTACACGTTGAAACGGAAAAGAATGACATCCCCGTCTTTGACGGTATAGTCTTTGCCTTCCAATCGCCACTTCCCAGCATCTTTGGCGCCAGCTTCTCCGTTATGGGCAATATAGTCCTCATAAGAGATCACTTCGGCACGAATAAAGCCTTTTTCGAAGTCAGTATGGATTTTTCCTGCCGCTTGAGGGGCGCTAGCGCCAAGTGGGATTGTCCAAGCTCTAACTTCTTTGACGCCCGCAGTGAAGTAAGTATGAAGGCCTAGTAATTCATAGCCCGCTCGAATGACTCGATTCAATCCAGGCTCTTCCATACCTAAATCGGCAAGGAATTCGGTTTTTTCTTCGTCATCCAGCTCGGCAATTTCAGCTTCCAGCTTGTTACAGATGACAACAATGGCGGCGCCTTCGGAATCAGCAATTTTCTGGACGACTTCAAGTAGAGGGTTGTCATCAAAGCCATCTTCTTCCACGTTGGCGATGTACATTGTCGGCTTGAGGGTCAGTAAGCTCAGAGGTTTGAGAAGCTTGAGTTCATCTTCTGATAGTTCAAAGCTTCGAAGAGGCTTGGCTTCGTTGAGGTGAGGTAAGATTTTTTCACAAAGTGCTTTCATCACTTTGGCGTCTTTATCTTGACCCTTGGCAAGCTTGGTGTAGCGAGTCAGTGCTTTTTCAACGCTGTCTAGGTCAGCAAGGGCTAACTCAGTATTGATTACATCAATATCTGATGCTGGGTCGACTTTACCTTCTACATGGATCACATTCGGGTCATCGAAGCAGCGTACTACGTGAGCGATAGCGTCGGTTTCGCGGATATTGGCGAGAAACTGGTTACCTAAGCCTTCACCTTTGGATGCACCGGCGACAAGCCCTGCAATATCCACAAACTCCATGGTGGTCGGTACAAGGCGTTCTGGCTTCACAATCTCTGCGATTTTGTCTTGTCTGGGGTCTGGTATGGGAACGACGCCAGAGTTTGGCTCAATAGTGCAGAAAGGAAAGTTTTCTGCATCGATACCGGCTTTGGTCAGCGCGTTGAAGAGCGTTGATTTACCGACGTTTGGCAGGCCGACAATGCCACAGTTAAAACCCATGATGTTACCCTGTAATGAGGAGGCGCAAGGCCTGATGTAAAGTTAATCTTAATGTTCGAGCGCTTCTTTATGCGAAGTGTTCAGGTCGAACAAAAATGTGTGGAGGGGATTCTACACGACGTCACAGCACTCCCCAATATTCGCCATTAAGGTGGTTTAGTCAAAAAGGTGGTTTAGTCAAAAAGGTGGTTTAGTCAGATTTCGTCGCAGTGTGCAGTTGGTTCATGGCTTGGCTCCACTCTGAATTGACGAGTAATGGCACTATTTTTCGAGCCTCGTAGGCTGCATCAACCGTTTTCGTGTACTCCGCTTCGGGCGCCTTTTTGAGTACGTAGTTGGAAACCAATTTGGCATTGCCTGGGTGGCCAATACCCAAGCGAAGTCGGGCAAAATTTTTGTTGTTTCCTAGGCTGGAAATCGTATCTCTTAGGCCGTTATGCCCCCCATGCCCGCCACCAATTTTTAAGCGCGCTACTCCTGGTAGCATGTCTAATTCATCGTGAGCCACTAAAATGGATTCTGGCTCAATTTTATAAAACTGCGCTATGGCGGCAATGGCTTTCCCGCTGCGATTCATGTAGGTGTGAGGAATGAGCAGTCGCACGTCTTTGTTATTGACGATGATGCGCCCCGATTCACCAAAAAACTTACTCTCGACCTTAAGTGTTTCGCCAAAATCTTGCGCCAGTTCTCGCACAAAATCTTCTCCGGCGTTGTGTCGTGTCTTTTCGTATTCGGAGCCGGGATTGCCAAGCCCTACGATAAGTTTAATGGCCGAGCCTGCTTCAGTCTTTTTGGGGGTGTTCATATGGGTGCTCGCACTGAGTGAGGTTGGTGTCTAGGTTGTCGTTTTCTGGAAAAGGCAAGTTGAATAAATGGGTCAGACACAAAAAAGCCAGCAGAGTTGCTGGCTTTTTCAGAGTGCTTCCGCTTAAAAAACGGAGCGCAAAGCAGCTGATTTATTCAGCGGCTTCACCTTCACTAGACTCTTCATCGCTGCTGCTGCCTTTCGGCTTGGTGATGCTCACAACACCTAGGTCGTGATCATGAGCAAGCTCCACAGAGCTAACGCCGCTTGGCAATTTCAAGTCGGAAATGTGAATGGTTTGTCCCACTTCCACTTCGGCCAAGTCTACTTCGATGAACTCTGGTAGGTTCGATGGTAAGCAAGACACTTCCAACTCAGTGACAGAGTGAGACACTTTACCACCTTGTAGCTTAACGCCAGGGCAGGTCTCTTCGTTCAAGAAGTGCAATGGTACTTTAGTGGTCAATAGTTTAGATGCATCAACGCGCAAGAAATCAGCATGAAGGATTAGCGCTTTTGCAGGGTGACGTTGTAAGTCTTTCAAGATAACCTGTTCGCTATCGTCACCAACGTTCAAGGTGATGATGTGAGAGTAGAACGCTTCGTTCTCAAGTTGCTTGATGATGTCTTTTTGCAAGACGGTGATGTTCTGTGGTGCTTTTTCTCCACCGTAGATGATGGCAGGTACTTTGTTTTCTTCGCGACGCAGGCGGCGGCTCGCACCTTTCCCTGCATCTGAGCGAAGTTCAGCGTTTAATGTAAAATCTTCAGACATGCTGAAATCCTCAAAATAATGACCGTCACAATCTTGCGACCAGATCGTTAACGGAGTTGATAATAATGCCCGTCGTTTAGATACCTGTAGCGATACAGGTATTCGTTCAGGCAGTTTGGCAATCAGTGAATGTCCCGTTTAGCGGAACAATGCACTCAAAGATTCTTCGTTACAAAGGCGCCTTACACACTCTGCGAGCATGGGGGCCAATGTGAGCTGGCGGATTTTATCGCAATTCTGTGCCCAATCACATAGGGGAATAGAGTCGGTGACAACCAGTTCGTCTAACTCACTATTCACGATATTTTCTTGCGCGTTTCCAGATAAAACAGGATGAGTACAGTAAGCAACAACCTTGGTAGCCCCAAATTCTTTCAAGGCTTTGGCTGCGCCAGCTAACGTGCCGGCGGTGTCTACCATGTCATCTACCAATAAACAGGTCCGGCCTTTTACATCCCCAATTAGGTTCATGATTTCGGCAACGTTAGCGCGTGGGCGACGTTTGTCGATGATGGCGAGGTCAATGGCGAGCTGTTTTGCCAGTGCGCGAGCACGGACCACACCGCCGATATCGGGGGAGACAACGATCAGGTCTTCAAAATTACGACGCTCAATATCGTTCAGTAAAACGGGAGAGCCATAGACGTTATCCACAGGAACGTCGAAGAAGCCTTGAATTTGTTCGGCGTGAAGGTCGACGGTAAGTACGCGGTCGATCCCGACACTCACCATCATGTCGGCAACCACTTTTGCGGTGATCGGGACGCGAGCGGAGCGAACGCGTCGATCTTGTCGTGCATACCCGAAGTAGGGAACGACGGCGGTGATACGGCCGGCAGAGGCGCGACGTAAAGCGTCTACCATGACAATTAATTCCATTAAATTGTCATTGGTGGGCGCGCAGGTCGGTTGTACAACAAATACATCGCGACCACGAACATTTTCATTGAGTTCGACAAAGATTTCGCCATCAGAAAACTTACTGACGGTTGCATCGCCTAACGGAATGGCAAGTTTGTCGACGATAGCTTTGGATAATGACGGGTTGGCATTCCCGGTAAATACCATGAGATCAGCAGACACAATGGATACCTGTGTGGTTTTGTAAATCTTGGAGGGGGAGGAAAATCCGGTGAATGCGACTCATAGTGTATTCTTCTTTTCTCATTGTTAAATAAACAAGATTTTGAAGCTCTTTAGGAGTCTGCATTTTGAAAGTGGCTGGGGTGGAAGGATTCGAACCTTCGCATGACGGGATCAAAACCCGCTGCCTTACCGCTTGGCTACACCCCAGTAGCATAATGTGACAGTAACTGTTCATGCAAAGGAGATTGATTAACTCCCTTAGCAATAAAACCATTGAATTTTGATGGTTTCATACTCAATACCTCGACAGCTTTTTCTTCGCTTACACAAGGCAAAAATACACATGATCCAGTCCCTGTCATGCGAGACTGACCAAATTTTGAGAGCCACTTCAGGGCTTCGTTAACGTCTGGATACAGGGTTTTTACCAGTGTTTCGCAGTCGTTTTTGGTGTCTCGCTCAAGAGAGGCCGCTACTTTAATGACGGGAGTGTCTCTTGTCAAATCCTTGTGGGAAAAAATTTGTGGCGTAGAAACATGGCAATTCGGCGCGATAACCACATACCACTTTTCCTCTAGTGTTACGGGAGTCAGTTTTTCTCCAATGCCTTCTGCGAAGGCGGTTTTACCTCGAATAAAAACCGGAATGTCGGCCCCGAGTTGTTGGCCAATGTTGGCCAGTTCGCCTTCACTTTGTTTTGCATCCCATAAGTGATTTAACCCTAGCAGGGTTGTTGCCGCATCGCTGCTTCCACCTCCAATTCCACCACCGAAAGGCAGTTTTTTTTTCAAGTGGATGTGAGCAGATATGGATTGTGTGTTAGAGCCGTTTTTTTGTATTTGATTTTGTAAGTGTTGGGCAGCCCGAAAGACCAAGTTATCTTTGGATTCTAGTGCCGGGTTACTGCAACTAAGGGACAAGCCATTTTCATACACCTTAGCTTCAGGATTTGCCGTTGTATAGAAGTCTAATTCATCGCCAATATTCAGTAATTGAAACAGTGTTTGAAGGTTGTGGTATCCGTCATCTCGACGGCCAGTTATGTGAAGAAAAAGGTTTAATTTTGCTGGTGCTGGCAGAGTGAAAACAGGGGGTATCATGGTGACTCGGGCAATTTCCATTCTTTAATGATTAACGTCACTTTGATGTCATCGTGAGTGGCGACAATTTTTTCTGGAAGGTGGTAGTTGTGGATGTGTTCGTACCGATCAAGGGTGATGTTCCATCCGCTTTGTGAAAATTGGCGAATTTGCCCTGATTCATTCATTTGAATGTTGGAGGCTTGCTGTTCTGGCTCAGGTGTGCCTTTTACCCAGTATTGAAATTGATGGACGGGAATATCCCAGTGGGTTTGATCGAGTAGAAGTTGTCTTGGTGAGCGGGCGTAGTAAGTATTGCCACCACGAGTGAGGCCAGTTTGGTGTTCATCTCCAACAATGTGAACCGCGCCTTGCCCGAGAGGACCACTCAGTAAAATATTGAATAGGTCGCGGTTTTGTTGCCAGTGAAGGTTGGCATTGGTTCGATCTCCGGGCACTTGTACGGAGAACTTTCCCTTAATCGACCAGTGGTGAAGGTTGTCGACGTTCGCGTTGCCGTCACCCAGCTTGGATGTTTGGGTCGTACACGCCGTGAGTAGCAGTAACGAGACGGCAAGCAATAAAGTGTAAAAGTGCTGTGTGTTGATGAATGGCTTTGGTTTAAAACGAATTGTTACGGCCATCATCATTGTGCCTCAAGCCGTTTCATAACAGCGGGAATCAATTCGCTATTGGGGTTTAGCTCAAGCCCTTTTTGCCAGATTTGACGGGCTTCGTTTTGTTCTCCCATCACCCATAAAACTTCTCCTAGATGAGCGGCGACCTCATGATCTGGGTAGGCCTTCATTGCTTCTCTTAGGCGCAGCAAAGCATCGTCATAATTGCCTAATTTGTATTGCACCCAGCCCATGCTATCGATAATGGCAGGGTCATCCGGCTTTAAACTCAGCGCTTGACGAATTAATTCGTAAGCTTCTTGGTAGCGAGTGGTTTTGTTGGCCAGTGTGTAGCCCAATGCATTTAAGGCGGAGGCGTTGGTGCTGTCGTATTTTATGATCTCCCGTAAATCCGCCTCTAATCGATCTAGATACCCCAGTTGCTCATTGACCATCGCTCGGGAATATAAAATAGCGCTGCTTTGTGGAAATTCTGTTAGCGCTTCGGTCAGTAAGGTTGCCGCAGGCTCATAGCGTTTGTGAGTGGCGAGAAGGTCGGCTTGAATAAGATAAAGGCGTTCTCTTTCCTGTGGATATTCTATTCTCAGTTGATTGAATTGTTCAAAGACTGCTTGGGACTTGCCCATTTTTAGAAGAATATCCGAGCGTTTAGTCAATGCGGGAATAAAATCTTGGCCCGGTAATACGGCGGCATAATGCTCAAGAGCGAGGTCAAAGTTTCCTGCTTTACGATAAATTTCACCGAGATAGTAATTGGCCGCTGAGGCTCGGCTGGGGCTTGATTGTAAGGTAGTGAAGTGACTTACCGCTTCATCCGTTTGGCCTAACTCGTGGCAAATCAATGCTAATGAGAACAGTAAATCGTCATCATCTGGATTTTGCTCAGTTAGGACCACGAATTGTTCTTTGGCTTGGCCCAGGTCAAAATCTGCCAACAAGCGGGCGTACTGCAAGCGCAACCGTTTATCGGTGGGGTTGCTGTCGAGCATGCGTACTAGGCGCTCGATGGCCTCATCCGTTCGGCCAAGCTGCTGTAATAGCTTGGTTTCTAGTGTGGCGGCTGAAACATTATCCGGGTCTTCTTTCAGGACGTCTCGGGCCAGTGCCAACCCTTCTTTGAGTTTACCTTGTTGTTGCAGCAGTAAGCCTTTGCCGATGCGGATTTCAATACTATCGGGGTATTCTTGCAGCAAGTTGTTGTATTCAGTGAGCAGCGATTCTCTTTGTGTGTCGGTGGCTTGTGCGGCACGGGCGGCAATGGATTGAAAGATGGTGGTTGATTCGGTGGATAACAAATGTTTGGCGTGGCCCAGCGCGGGTTGAAGTTGTCCTGATTGCGCCAGTTCAGACGCCGCAATTAACCGCGCTTCTGAATTTTCTGGGTCGATTTCTGTCCACAATACAGCAGTACTTAATGCCGCTTGATTGGCGCCAAGGAAGCGAGCAATACGCGTTGCCCGTGCGGTAACGCCGGCATCACGGGTTTTGTGGGCTTGTTGGATATAGTTGCCCAGCGCAATATCGTACCGCTGGCGATTTCCGGCCAACTCTGCCACTAATAGCGAATAAAAAGTTTCTGGCTCAAAGGGTTTGTAGGTTTTTTCTACGATGTCTGTGTCATTTTTTTGTGGGGGGGTGTTATCGGCGATATCCACGTTGGGTTGGGTCGAGCAACCGGTTGTGGTGATCAGAGTCGTTAAAAAGGCGGATAAAAACACCTTCGAGGTGAAAGATTTACTTATCGAAGTCGGTATGGAAATAGGCAGTATCGAAATGGGCAGTCGTCGCATGGTGATCTCGAATATCTCTTTGCTCGGTTGTCGAGCCTTTTTGAGGATTATATGCTGCTAATGCAAGGTTGTCCTTGTCTTGACCTAACTCCTTAACTTACTCAGGTTTTCTGTATCTTGGATCGAATGCCGATGATAAATAAGTAGTAAGGTTAAGGAGTAAGGTGGTGCCTAGTCGTCTTTTACACAAGTAGGGTGAGACTCTCGTGATGAAAATGTGTGATGCTGAGCAACCTGGCTATTGCCAGTGTCCGCTGAGACCCGGACAATTACAGGCCCTTTTTTCGAGCTACTTTATAACATATTAGTTCCATGACTCTGTTGGCTTTAGGTATCAATCACAACACCGCACCGGTGGCGCTGCGCGAAAGGCTTGCTTTTGGGCCCGAACAAATTGAGTCGGCGCTAACGCAAGCGAGAGCGGCAGGTTTTCATGAGGTGGCCATTCTCTCGACGTGTAATCGGACGGAAATTTACGCTCGTGCTCCCGAAGAGAGCCACCTTTTAAAGGGGGGCTTGGTTGATTGGTTGGCAGATTATCGCCAAGTGGGGAGCAGTGAGTTACAAGCCTGTCACTACCTGAAAGAGGATGATGACGCAGTACGGCACATCATGCGCGTGGCCAGTGGGTTGGACTCTCTCGTGTTGGGTGAACCCCAAATTCTCGGGCAGTTAAAAGATGCCTATGCTCGCGCCCGTGAAGTGGGCACTATTGGCTCTTTGCTTCATGAAACCTTTCAACAAGTTTTTTCCACTGCAAAGCGTGTTCGTACAGAGACAGCCATCGGGCAAAACCCGGTTTCGGTGGCTTATGCCTCGGTCAGTTTGGCGCAACAAATTTTTAGCGACTTGAAACAAGATACCGCCTTACTGATCGGAGCAGGAGAAACGATTGAGCTGGTGGCCCGCCATTTATTTGAGCAAAATATCAAAACCATGATTGTGGCGAATCGAACGCTCGCCAGGGCTGCGAGCTTGGCGGATGAGTTCGATGCTGAAGCCATCGTACTGGAAGAAATACCCGATTTTCTTCATCGTGCAGACATTGTGATTTCATCGACAGCAAGCCCGTTGCCTCTACTCGGAAAAGGCGCTGTGGAGTCAGCCCTGAAGAAGCGTAAACACCGTCCGATGTTTATGGTCGACATTGCTGTTCCTCGTGATATTGAAGAAGAAGTAGGGGAGCTGGCAGATGTGTATTTGTATACCGTTGATGACCTCCAAGGTGTCATTGAAGAAAATCGACGTTCTCGTGAGGAAGCGGCTGAAGCCGCCTCGGGCATCATCGAAGATGGCGTAGAAGGTTATCGTATGGCCCAACGGGCGATGAAGTCTGTATCGACCATCAAAGCCTATCGGAAAAAAGCTGAAGAGCTGCGGGATAAAGAATTGGATAAAGCGTTGAAATCTCTTGAAAAAGGCGCGTCTCCAGAGCAGGTTATGTCGCAGTTGGCTCGAAATTTAACCAATAAGCTATTGCATTCCCCTACCGCGAAGTTAAAGCAAGCAAGCGTGGATGGCCGCAGTGAAGTCATTACCTGGACGCAAGAGCTGTTTGATATAGAACAGCATGAGCTGCTCAACCATGAAGCGACGAACAAGAAGCCTGTTGTTGAAGGTGGAGATTAGCCGTTCTCTAGTATTTGACGGGGCAGACTAGGTTGCCCTCCCTTCAACCCCTATTTAATTCAAAAGCCATTCAATTCAAAAACCGTATAGAATACGACGGGTTATCGGCCTGCATGACGGTTTCTGACCGCTGGCGCAATGAATGAAAGTGAGTATCAATGAAAGAATCCATTCTGGAAAAATTACAAAATTTGCAAGATCGTTACGAAGAAGTGTCTGGTTTATTAAGTGAAGCTGAAGTGATCGCCGATCAAAATAAATTCCGTGACCTCTCAAAAGAATACGCTGAATTAGAGCCTGTCGTGAAAGCGTATTCCCAGTACCAAACGGTATTGGACGACATTGCGGCGGCGAAAGAAATGATGGCCGATGGCGATGCGGATATGCGCGAGATGGCCGTTGAGGAATTGAAAGAAGCCGAATCCCAAGTCGATCCACTTGAGCTTGAACTGCAAAAGCTCTTGTTACCAAAAGATCCGAACGACGATAAAAACGTCTACTTGGAAATTCGAGCGGGTACTGGCGGTGATGAAGCGGCCATTTTCTCTGGCGATTTATTACGGATGTATTCTAAGTACGCAGAAACCCGTGGCTGGAAGATAGAAGTCATCAGTGCCAGCGAAGGTGAGCACGGCGGGTTTAAAGAAGTGATTACCCGAGTGGTTGGGCAAGGCGTGTATTCACAAATGAAGTTTGAGTCGGGCGCACACCGTGTTCAACGTGTACCGGAGACCGAATCTCAGGGGCGCATTCATACCTCGGCCTGCACGGTGGCGATTATGGCCGAAGCGGACGAAGTGGAAGATATTGATATCAATAAAAACGACCTCCGAGTAGATACTTTCCGAGCCAGCGGTGCCGGTGGTCAGCACGTTAACAAAACCGATTCGGCCATTCGTCTTACCCATATCCCCACTGGCATTGTGGTGGAGTGCCAAGATGAACGTTCGCAACATAAGAACCGAGCGAAAGCCATGTCTTTGTTGGCCACGAAATTAAAGTCAGCACAAGAATCTGCTGCGGCACAATCGATAGCCGATGAACGTCGTAATCTTGTGGGCAGTGGCGATCGTTCTGAGCGCATTCGTACTTACAACTACCCACAAGGTCGAGTGACCGATCATCGCATCAATTTAACGTTATACAAATTAGCGGAAGTGATGGAAGGTGCCTTGGATGAAGTGGTGCAGCCATTGGTAAATGAATATCAAGCAGATCAATTGGCGGCCATGGGTGGATAACGCTTCCATGAACATTCGCAGCGCCATGGCGCTGGCGAAGACCCTCGAAGGCAGCGACAGCCCGAGGCTGGACATAGAATTATTGTTGTCTTACGTATTACAGCAGAACCGCACCTATTTAATGACGTATCCAGAGCAAGCGCTGACGGCTGCTCAGCAAACGGCGTTTCTGTCGCTGCTGCAACGCCGTCAGTTGGGCGAACCTGTTGCCTATTTGCTGGGTGAACAGGGTTTTTGGTCATTGATGTTGCAGGTTTCGCCTGCCACGTTAATTCCTCGACCCGAGACGGAGTTGCTGGTTGAGCTTGCCTTGTCATTGCTGTTACCAGAATCGTTGCGGGCCCTAGATTTGGGTACGGGCACGGGTGCCATCGCCTTGGCTTTGGCCAGTGAACGCTGTGATTGGCAGGTGATCGCCACCGATGTGCAAGTTGAAGCCGTTGAGTTGGCAGAGCGTAATCGTGCAAGCTTATCGTTGAATAATGTTGAGGTGCGGCAAAGTCGCTGGTTTGACCGCATTCCTGAATCCAATTTCCACCTTATCGTTTCGAACCCGCCTTATATCGATGACCAAGACCCGCACTTATCAGAAGGGGATGTGCGTTTTGAGCCTCGCTCGGCGTTAGTGGCACATGATGGCGGGTTGGCAGATTTGTCGGAAATCGTTACCCAGGCCCCCGCTCACCTTGCCGATGGTGGTTGGTTGTTGTTGGAGCATGGTTATGATCAGGGCGAAGCGGTACGGCAATTACTCGCGCAATCAGACTTTACCGAGATAAAAACACATCAAGATTTGAATGGGTGTGACCGAGTCACGTTGGGGTGTTGGTGGGGGGCTGCTCTTTGTTAATCATCCTTCGTTAAGTTTTCTACTAGGTTTCCTACTCATTTTTCTGCTCATTTTTCTACAGACAGTTTTTAAAATACCCGAAAGGCTCAGAGGTTTTGAAGTTAAGTATGCTCAGTGACGATCAACTTTTGCGATACAGCCGCCATATTTTGTTGCCACAGATGGACGTGGGTGGTCAAGAAAAGCTGTTAGGCAGTCGTGTGTTGATTGTCGGTCTTGGTGGGCTTGGCTCGCCAGTAGCGATGTATTTGGCTGCAGCTGGTGTGGGGCATCTAGTATTGGTGGACCATGATTGTGTGGATGAGAGCAATTTACAGCGTCAAATTGTGCATCGGCAATCGACGGTGGGGCAAAGCAAAGTGGATTCTGCACAAGCCTCGTTATTGGCACTGAATCCAACTATCACTGTGGATGTGCTCAACCAAAAATTGAGTGGTACGGAATTGGCACGGGAGGTGGTCGCCTCTGACTTAGTACTGGATTGTACCGATAACCTCCAAACACGGTTGAGTATCAATGCTGAGTGCGTCGCCCAGAAAACACCACTTGTCAGTGCGGCGGCTATCGGGATGGAAGGCCAAATGTACGTGTTTGACTCTCGGGTGGAAGGGGCGCCTTGCTATCGATGTTTGTATGATGAATCCATGGATTTATCCTTAAATTGTGCAGAAAGCGGTGTGCTTGGCCCGGTTGTTGGGGTGATGGGCTCTCATCAGGCCTTAGAAGCTGTCAAAATTCTATCGGGCATCACACCACCGAAAACCGGGGTGCTGCACTTGTTTGATGGTATGGCGGGGCAGTGGCGTTATTTAACGATTCCTCAGTTGCCTTCGTGTCCTGTTTGTCGGGGGTAAAATCTATCTGCTAACCAATTTCTTTATTCCTTCCTTCTCTTCTTCAGCTCACTTTTTCTCATTGGCTGCTCTGTATGTCGATGGTTCTTTATATCGATGGTTCTGTATTGGTCATGTGCTATTGCAACCATGACCTTATGGTTCGATGACTTCATAGTTTTTGGTTGATAGAATTCACACTAATTATAACTATTGGTGCATTCATCTCGCTCGCCATAGACGACAGTATGGTGTTGTTGAGGAGGATGCCGGCAACAGGGTGTATGGCTCACTACTTGGAGGGCATATGGCGGAAACCCAGTATGATGTGGTATTTCGTGGGGAATTGATTGGTGATCAATCACTGCCAGCGGCGAAAGAGAAGTTTGCGCAGCTTTTTCGGATTTCAGAGGAGCGTGTTGAAAAAATCTTTGCGGCGTCTAAGGTCACCATTAAACGTAATGTTAGCGAAGATAAGGCGAAGCGTTATCAGCAATTGATGTCTGTGGCGGGCATGGAGGTGTCTTTGGTGACGTTAGCACCGGTCATGCCTTTAGCTTCCCCTGCGCCTGAAGAGCCCGCTGTTGAGCAAAAGCTTTTGAATGAGGCAGCGGATCAACCCACGACAGCTCCGGTTAATTCGGTCTCTGCTAAGTCACCCTCAGTTAAGGCACCCCCTTCAGATTCATCTATTTCAGAAGAGCTAATTTCAAAATCAGCTACGCTAGATTCGTCTACTTCGGAGGACATTGCGGAGCATCCTGACGATGATCGAACCGATTATTTATCGGATACGCGAGGCATGGAGGCCGTGCGTGATTTACGTTTCGAATTCACAGGCAGGGGGGGGGATTACTTCAAAATCTGGTTGGTCAACCTACTGTTGACAGTGTTGACGTTGGGAGTCTACAGCGCATGGGCGAGCGTGAGAAAAAAACAATTCTTTTATGGTAATACCACATTGGATGGTGGTGGCTTCACTTATTCGGCATCGCCTACGGAGTTAATGGTCATACGCTTTGGTTTATTACTGGGGGGGTGGGTGTCATGCGCATTACTGTTGTGGTATCCCGTGATGGGGGTGGTAGGTTTGGTTTTCTTGGCGGGGATATTCCCTTGGGCGATGCATACCTCCTTACGATTTCATGCCGAGCATAGCGCTTATCGAAACCTTGCCTTCCAATTTAAAGGTCGAGTTATCGAAGCCTACAGTGTGTTTTTACTTTGGCCTTTGCTAAGCCTATTGAGTTTGGGGCTGCTCATGCCCTTTGCGATGTATCAATGGCAGCGCTATCGGATTAATAACTCTGGTTATGGCTCCTCGTATTTTAATTTAAGTGTGTCTGTGGTGGACTTCTATAAGGAGTGTTTAATCGGTTGTGGCCTCTGTGCAGCCGCTGCCGTGGTCGGAGGGGTTGTCACTGCTATTTTGGGTTCTATGCTGGGGGATTTTGCCTCGTTGATGTTGACGGTGTTGTTTTATGCAGCGGTGTATTTGTGCGTCTTCGTGGTGTTTACGGTTTTGTTCTCGAATCTGATTTTTAATCATACCGAATTGGAAGTGCATGGGTTTAATGCTCGTTTCAACGTCACGGACTTTGGGGTGTTGCAGTTACGTAATGCCTTTTTTCTGCTGGTAACTTTGGGGATGTATTACCCATGGGCGAAGGTGAATAGTGTTCAATATCGTACTCACCATATTATTTTTACCTCGGTGGGTGACTTGGAGGCGTTTATGGCGGCAGAACGTGAACAAAGCCTTGAGCGTGCGTCTGACTCATCCGTCGATGTGAATAATCATCATCGCGAAAATATTCGTCACCTTGACGATACCGTCGGTGTGGTATGAGTGAATGATCACGAAGACGATGAGTCAAGTGAAAGAGGCTGCTGTTGTCGCTGTTCAACCCGAATGCGATACAGCAGTCTTACCCCCATTAACACGGCAGCGGTGCTTAAACCACTGACAATCCCGATCCAAAACCCAAAGATTCCCAAGTTGCTTGGGTATGCCAGCCCCCACCCAATAGGGAAACCCACAACCCAGTAAGCGGTTAGCTGCATTCCCATAGGAACTTTTACATCACCGTAGCCACGCAGTGCGCCCCATGATGTGGCTTGGATGGCATCCATAAATTGGTAAATGGCACAAAGAATGAGTACGTCCGATGCGATTCTTTGTACTTTGAGGTCAGGGGTGTACCAGCCAGGTACCCAGTCGCGCAGCAATAGAGTGATGATGGCCGAAAGTAGAGCTAAGCTAGCCGCAACAGCGACACCGCTGCGTGCTGCAAATGCGGCTTGGGTCGTCTGATTGGCCCCTCTTAATTGCGCACAACGAATACACAGCGCAACACTCAATCCCAAAGGCATCATATAGAGTACGGCACCAAAGCTTTGAACAATCTGATGTGCGGCAACGGCGGTATCCCCTAACGGGGCGGCAAAGCTGGCAATTCCCGTGAAAAAAAACACTTCGGCAGAGACGCCAATGGCCAATGGGACGCCAATGGCTAAATGGGCTTTGGCATGACGCAGTTGAGGCCGCCACAGTTTGGAGAATAAATGGTAGGTGCGATACACCGAATGCCGTTGCAAGATAATAAAGAGAATGCCAAAAGCAATCCAATACGCGCAGTTACTGGCCCAGGCACAGCCAATGGCACCCATTTCAGGAAGCCCCCACTTACCGAAGACGAACGCATAATCCAGTACGATATTGAGCAAAAAAATGGAAATGTTAGTCCACATGGCTAAGTGGGTATCTCCTACTGCTTCACAAATGCCACGCAGCACAGCCGTCAATGTAAACCCAATGCAGCCTAAGGATAATACGGATAAATAATGTGCCGAGATGGTATTGGCGGTGTCACCGAGATTGAGGCGAGGAATCCAAAATGGCGCGCATATCAGAATACTGGCAATGATGAGGGCGGTAGCAAGCCCAATCCATAAACTTTGTTGCATTTGAAAGCCAATCCGAGAGCGCCTTCTTGCACCGTGTAATTGTGCGGCAATGGTGGCAGTAGAACCGCAGATGCCAAGAATAAACACGCTTAATGCTGACCAAATACCTGAGCCAATGGCAAGCCCTGCTAGGTTAGCGGTGTTGACTCTGCCTGCCATCAGGGTATCGGTGGCGCCCATACCGATAATAGCAAGGTGGCTGATGATAAGGGGAAATCCCAATTTGAGAAGTATGCTGGCTTCTGTGAAAAAACGCTCTGATCGTTTTGATATGTTCATTTTATAAAAACAATTTGCCGGGGTGGAGACTGCTCATGTATGCAATGGTTAAGGGAAATAATAAAAACCGTCATAAAAAAAGTTGTAAAAACAGAGCATAAATGTCGCTCACACACGAAGGGTATCGTAGGCTGATGTTGTGGGGAATCGTTGAATATTTTCTTGTTAAGACTAAAGGCATGTTTTACGACACAAGTTTCTTCAGTGTATTTATCATTAAGGCTGTTGTTCTTAAAGGTAACTTATAAGGTACATTGTCTCGCTATACTTTTGTGATACAAAGAGAATGGAATTGCACTATAACAGCGAAACACAATTAATCCTTAGCGTTTATGATTGGTGGGTGCTTGTAAAGTAAAGCGTGCGGGGTTCAGTAACACTAAAATCAGTAATACTAAAACCAGTAGTACTAAAACCAGTAGTACTAAAACCAGTAGTACTAAAACCAGTAGTACTGCAAAGAGTAGCAAGAGAGGAATTTTTGTGTTGGTCGATAATATTATTGCTTTTTATACGAGTATGATAAAAAAAATTCAGTGTTTTGAGGGTTTGCCTCCATTACTGCTCCGGCTCATATTGGCCCCTGTCATGATTCAAGCCGGGTGGAATAAATGGGTCGGCTGGGAAGGCACGGTACAGTGGTTTGGGAATGCTGAATGGGGGTTGGGTTTGCCTTTACCCGAAGTAATGGCTTTTTTGGCTGTGGGCGCAGAACTGGTTGGCGGTATCTTGATATTGCTGGGCTTGGCCACCCGTTTAGTGGCGATTCCTCTTATGGTGACGATGTTGGTTGCGGCGTTTGCGGTGCATTGGGAAAACGGATGGTTAGCGATTTCAGACGCAAGCAGTTGGTTGGCAAATGAGCGAATTGAAGAAGCGGAGGTTCGAAAAGCACGCGCTGTCGAGATTTTAAAAGAACACGGCAATTACGATTGGCTAACGGCTCGTGGCTCAATTACCATCTTAAACAACGGTATTGAGTTTGCTATTACTTATTTTGTTATGCTGTTGTCCCTATTTTTTACTGGCGGCGGCCGGTATGTGAGTGCCGATTATTGGGTGGCCTGTTTTTTTCAGACTCAACACACAGAGCGATAAGTCCCTCTAGTGGTTCCTAAGTCGTCGTTCTATTGATAGCTCTATAAGCATCTTGTTATGTCTGTGATACAATGCTGAGCACTTTGCATACAGACGGGTAGTGAAATTTGATTGTTAAACTGTTAAAAAAAATGTCGGGCGGATCTGAGCAGACGAATACTCGACAAAAGAAATCTTCTTCTCAGCGGTCAGCCTCATCCAAACACGACGGTCGCAATCATGGTGGGAGTGGCAAGCCTCGTCACTCCCGTCGCAATAATAATCGGCGTAAAAATGGTGGTCAGTCTCGCCATTATCAGGATGATCGAGCGACGTCTATGCGCTCGACGAATACCCGTTCAGCCAGTAATGATGGTGACGCTGATTTAATAACGACACCGGCGGAGTCGTCGATGTCGGATTCTTCCTCCTCGAGAAAGCCTCGTCAGGGGCGCCGCAGAAAACAGCGCGCAGACTCACCGAAAGTCGATTTGGTCGCCCAGCATCAACAGTGGGATGCGTCAGAATTTGTGGTAGAAAAAGATCCCAATCGCACACGTTTCCATGATCTTGGGTTGCGCAGCGAGTTAATGCACGCTATTTGCGATTTGGGCTTTCAATATTGCTCACCGATTCAAGCTCGTTCTTTACCTTATACGCTCAACGGGCAAGATATGGTCGGAAAAGCACAAACAGGCACGGGAAAAACAGCCGCTTTTTTGATTGGCATGATTGATGACTTGCTCAGTCATCCACTGGAGCAGAATCGCTATGCCGGTGAGGCGAGGGCATTGGTGATTGCGCCTACGCGTGAGTTGGTGATTCAAATAGCCGACGATGCGAAAAATTTGTGCAAATACACCGACTTAAAAATTCACACCTTAGTGGGTGGAATGGACCATGCCAAACAGCAGCAGCACCTGCATGATTCGTTTGTTGATATTTTAGTTGCAACACCGGGCCGCTTGATGGATTTCGTTGGCAGTAAGGACGTGTACCTTGATCAGCTAGAGATTCTGGTGATTGATGAAGCGGATCGTATGCTGGATATGGGGTTTATTCCTCAGGTTCGGCGTATTGTTCGTTCAACGCCGCCAAAAAGTCATCGCCAAACCTTGCTGTTTTCGGCCACGTTTACCGATGAGGTGATGAATTTAGCGGATCAGTGGACTGAAGAAGCGGTAACCATTGAGATTGAACCGGACAGTGTGGCAACGGACCGTGTTGAGCAGCATGTTTATTTGGCCGCTACCGAAGAAAAGTACAACCTTCTCTACAACATTGTGCAGAAGGACGAAGTAGACAGCTTAATTGTATTTGCGAATCGTCGTGATCAATGTCGACGTTTGCATGAGAATTTGCTTCGTCATGGTATTAAGGCGGGCTTGCTCTCAGGCGAAATTGCTCAGAATAAGCGTGTTAGAACCTTGGACAAATTTAAGTCTGGAGAAACTAAGGTCTTAGTTGCCACCGACGTAGCAGGCCGTGGTATTCATATTGATGGCATTAGCCACGTTGTGAACTTCACGTTGCCTGAAGAGCCAGAAGATTATGTACACCGTATTGGGCGCACAGGGCGTGCAGGCAAAACCGGGACGTCCATTAGTTTTGCTTGCGAAGACGATGCGTTTCGCTTGATGCCGATTGAAGAATTGTTGGGTGTGCCGCTGAAATGTGTGCAGCCACCTGTGGATTTGTTGGTAGAGCCGCCGGCAATGGCTCCACGCTCCAGAAGTGATGGTCCTCGTGGCGATGGCGGTCAACGTCAAAGGCGCTCACATAGGCAGGATTCTCATCGCCATCGTCGGCCCTCTCATCATCGCTCTAACTCAAAAGACTAGCTTTTTATTTGCTTTTTCAAAGCTGGCTATTTCTTCATAATAGAGATTTCAGAGTATAGGTTTCCTATACTCTGCTCTGACTTGCTATATTTGACTCAATCTGTTTTTCTAGCGTCATTCTTCTTTATCCTGCTTTTCTTCACTTTGTCCATCTATCGCATTTCTTTGCCATATCTAAATAAGATGATCAGTAGCGCTGATCACCTCTCTTTTTGTTCTACACTGAAAAAAAGATGATGTGCATGGCGCGATGTTACATGAAAAAAATACTTGTAGTGGAAGACAGTCATACGGTGGGTAAAGTCATTCGCCATGTGGTGAATGCTTCCTGTGATTTTAACGGCCTTTATGCGTCAAGCTTTGCTGAGACTCGCTCGATTGTTACAGAACATAAAGCCGATATTTTTGCGGCATTGGTGGACCTAAGTCTTCCTGACGCTCCAGATGGTGAAGTGGTTGATTATACGCTTTCTGAAGGTATTCCCACTATTGTTTTGACGGGGCGAGCCGACGACGATACTCGTGAAAAACTATTTAAAAAAGGCGTAGTCGATTATGTGAATAAAGAAGGGCGATATTCTTATTCTTACGCCGTGAATTTTGTGAATCGATTGCACCGAAATCAGAATGTGAAAGTCTTAATAGTGGATGACTCTCCGAGTTATCTAAAATTTATTTCCGGGTTACTGCGATTATATTTATTCCAAGTTTACACCGCCACAGACGGTGTTGAGGCAATCAAAGTTTTGGTTGAGAATCCTGAAATCACTCTTATGATTGTTGATTTCAATATGCCGAAAATGGATGGTTTTGAACTCGTTCGTACGTTGCGTAACAAATACGAAAAAACAGATTTGGTAATTATTGGTTTGTCTGGCGAAGGTGACGAAACATTGTCTGCCAAATTTATTAAAAATGGTGCCAATGATTTTTTAAGAAAACCTTTTAATCAAGAAGAGTTCCAATGCCGTGTTATGCACAATGTAGAATCTCTTGAACAAATTGCGGCTATTCGGGAGTTAATCAATCGTGATTTTTTAACGAATGCTTACAATCGCCGTTACTTTTTTCAAAATGCGGCTGGAATGTATGAAAAAGCAAAATCTGAAGATACCCCATTTGCGGTTGCTGTGATTGATATTGACCACTTCAAAAGTATTAATGATCAATTTGGCCATCATAATGGCGATTCAGCGTTGAAGTTTGTGACTAACATTATTTTTGAATCGTTACAGCGGTTTTTATTTGCCAGGGCAGGGGGAGAAGAGTTTTTTATCGCTATGCCAGGTTTAACCAATACACAGGCCTGCTTGTTAATTGACCGATTGCGAGAGGTGGTGGCTTCTTCTCCTATTGAAATGGATGGTGAGTTACGAGTGATTACTTTTAGCGCTGGTGTCAGTAATGACTTGTCCAATAGCTTGGATGACCAGTTGAAAATTGCAGATGCTAATCTCTATCGGGCCAAAGACGCGGGCCGTAATCTTGTCATCGGGGATGATGATTTTTAAAAAATATAATGCACTTGGAAATTGAATCTAGGTTGTTTGATCGAGTGTCTTTAATTTTTACCTAAATTCTTTTTTTCTGGACTCTAGAAACCTTAACATTATTGCATCCATTCTGACGGTACTCGAACCGCATCCACTTCTGCTTCTACGTAGGTTTTATCGCCGATATTCAAGGTGCAATTTAGGTAAACATGTTTCTCATTATGACCAGTGATGGCGGCATATAGTGCCAATTCCTTTTCAATCGGGACGGGTTTTAAGTAAGTCAGAGATAGTTTTCCTGTGGCATACCAAATATGAGGCGCGCTGCCAATGACTTGGTCGGCAAGGTTATACCCATAAGCCATAGCGGTACAGATTGCATGGCAGTCAATAATGGTGGCCATAACTCCGCCATTGAGAAATTTTGTTGGTGCGGCGCAATGATGTGCCTTTGGGGTAAAAAGGCACTGGCTTTTAGATGGCTCTTCAATCCAGTGACTTTTTATTCTTAAGCCATGGGTATTATTGGGGCCGCAGCCAAAGCAATGGTTGTGGGGAATGGCGTCTTGAAAGTAATTCATGGTGCGTCCTTAAATCAATTTTATTATTGTATTGATCAGCGTGTAAAAATTAAATTGACACGCCACATCATTAAGATGACGGTTTTTAACGTTTGAATAGACACTCGACTAATGCCACTTTATCAGCTTGATGTGAAGAGTAATAGCGTGAGTGTTAATTGAGGTGGAGTAGTCGCCTTGGTTTAACAGGCCTGAGATGACAGCGTGTGAGGAAAATAGAAAAAGTTAAGAACTGTGTGAGAAGGTAAATTTAGGGAAGTCATCGTTGCGTTAAATCACATGCCTAAAACGATGACTTCCAGTATTATTAACTCAGTAAACGTACCATCGTTTCTTCATAAATTGCGCTGGTATTGTCTAAATCTTCAATACTCACGCACTCGTCAATCTTGTGAATCGTTGCATTAATTGGCCCCATTTCGACCACTTGAGTACCCATTGGAGCAATGAATCGGCCGTCTGAGGTGCCTCCGGCGGTAGAAAGCTCTGTATCCATATCAGTAACGTGTTTAATGGCACCCACTAGGGCATCTACTAGCTCTCCATGGTCAGTCAAAAATGGGTTCCCGCTTAATTTCCATTCAAGTTCATATTCAAGATTATATTTGTCCAAAATGGCTTCAGTACGTGCTTTCAATATTTCTTCAGTGAGTTCAGTTGAGAAGCGAAAATTAAATACCACATTTAAGGCACCGGGGACGACATTGGTTGCACCAGTACCTGCTTGAATATTAGAGATTTGAAAACTGGTGGCAGGGAAGAAATCATTGCCTTGGTCCCATTCTTCATGGGCAAGTTCTGCCAGAGCCGGAGAAGCAAGATGAATGGGGTTTTTTGCCAAGTGGGGGTAGGCAACATGGCCCTGAACACCATGCACCGTTAACCAGCCGCCCAGTGACCCCCTACGACCATTTTTGATCACATCGCCAGCTTGGTGTGTGCTTGAGGGTTCGCCGACAATACACCAATCGACGGTTTCGTTTTGCGCTTGCAACCACTCAACCACTTTAACGGTGCCGTACTTGGCTGGCCCTTCTTCGTCGCTAGTAATCAAAAAGCCGATACGCCCTTTATGGTTGGGGTGATTCTCAACAAATCGCTCGCAAGCGGTGACCATGGCGGCAAGGCTTCCTTTCATGTCCGCTGCTCCTCGCCCGTACAACATGCCTTCATAAATAGTGGGCTCAAAAGGCGGAAAGTGCCATTGGTCTTCAGGGCCTGAGGGTACTACATCGGTGTGGCCGGCAAAGGCGAGTAGTGGCCCAGACTCCCCTCTTACGGCCCAGAAATTAACCACGCGCTCATCTCCTTCCCCCCAAGCCAATTGAGTGACGTGAAAGCCAATGCTCGAAAGACGCTCAATCATTAAGGTTTGGCAGTCTTCGTCTTTGGGTGTCACCGAACGCCGGCGTATAAGGTCCATTGCTAATTCAATTGTGGGGGATAATTCGGTCATAACACGGGTGTCCACATATAAGCCTCAAAAGAGGCTGGGTAAATAAAAGCGGCTGAGTTTATCAGAGTTTACGTAGATTCTCAGTACGATAGGCGGAGTGCGTGCTTGTGTTTTTTGCACCAAAATGGATCTTTATGAGTATGATTTTGGCTTCTCTGACTCTTTTGAACATGCTTGTTGTCAGTAAATATTCTCTTATATTAGGTAAAACAAGTCACTTTTGAGACTATTTAGTCTTTTTTTGTCTCGAGTAAGAGTTTTTATCTTTGTTAATGAGGAGTATTGACGAGGAATTTAAAGTTGGCATTTCTATTGCTTTATTACCTTTGCGAAATGATTGTCAGATTGTTGCTAAGGCGGTTACATCGGCAGTTTTGCAAAGACTTCTTATTGGGTACAGAAGTTTGGATGACAAAAGTGTCATCGGACTTCCGTAGCGGTAGCGCTTAAGTAAATGTTTTCATTGTCTTTGCAAACGGTTGATGTATACCGCCATTTTTTATACTGCGCTTAATTCTTTATTCTTATTTAATTCTTACAATGTTACTTCTTTGTTTTAGGTAGCATTCTTTAAGTTTTTTGTTTTTTTAATAGTCTTTCACTCCGTTATTTTTTCGCCTTGTTGATGGCGTTCTATTGATAGTTGTTTTATTGATCGATTGTAATTTTGTTGATAATTGAGCTTTGTTTAATAAAGGTTTTTTAACAGAGAACACGGTATCCCTCTTTTAGAATAGTGATTAAAAAAGCGGAGGGGTTGATGGATAAATGTGCTGTGTGAGTCTATACCGAAAATAGAGTGAATCATTTTTTATTTATGTCGTTTTATTGTTGTCACTAAGCATCTATATCATTAAATAGCACATAAAAAGAATGACGAAAAAGGGTCGATTTTTAGGCACCACCAAGTGAGAGAGTTATGTTAGCTCAGGTAGATTCGACAGGACGTGTTGTTCCATTAAAGGCGTATTCCCGACCCAATATTATTGACATTGAAGCGTCTGGTTTTGGTACTTACAGTTACCCCATAGAAATTGGTATAGCACTTCGTAATGGATTGCGATATTCGAGGTTGATTCGGCCTTGTGATTCGTGGACGCACTGGGATAAAGAGGCAGAGTCACTACATGGTATTTCTCGTTCACTTCTTCATCAACGTGGCTTGTCTTTAAGAGCGGTAGCGATGGAGCTTAACGAGATGTTGTGTGGAAAACGACTGTTTACCGATGCGTGGGTAGTGGATAAACCTTGGTTAGATAAATTATTCCAGCGAGCTGGTATTGCATGTGAGTTTTCGATTAGCCCTTTGGAGTGCATTATGTCGGAGGGTCAGCTGGCTTTATGGGCTGATGTAAAAGGAGAGGTATGCCACGAGATTGGGCTTAAGATGCATCGTGCTATTGTGGATGCGGTGGTTATTCAAGAAACGTATGTAAAGACCAAGTATTATTAGGCCAAGTACTGTGATATTGAATCTGAATGACAACACTTTATTAAAGCACTGACACTGAATGAAATGTGCGCTTTAATCGAGCAATGCATTATAAACGAAAAGGCCGAACAGAATCTGTTCAGCCTTTTAATGCGGTCGCCCAAGAACCTAAGAGACATCCGTGTTGATTAAATCCTTTTTTTGTTATCCCAGTCGTCCTGACTACTATCTGTTTATCGTTCCTTGATGCTATTCATCCTTAAATACTCATTGGTACCAACATTTCCATCCTGGTGATGCGTGTACCGAAGCAGTACTGACAAGTCCATTGTCTCGATTTATCCCTGGGTGTCTTCCATTACACCTTTTATCCTTCTTTTTCATTTCCCTGAAAATAAACTGCACTGCCATCCTGGCGAGTCGTCCTTGTGGTTTCCTTGTTGGCAAAGTCCTTGCTGTACTTCTCTCCTTTTGTGTCTCCTTACACGATGCTTTCATCCTGAAAATTGGCCGAAATAATCATCCGTTATTATTTCTTCCTTGGCCGTGCTTCCTTAAGTCCATGACCATCCAGTGGTTGTGTAATCCTTACACCATTCCCTCAAGCCTTCCTAGCTTTGATTCCTTGGCATGTCCTTATGTTGCGTATTGTGCTCAATTGAGGTGTTTCCGAATAGATGTTATTGACGCTACTTAATGTGAGATATGTCTCACGCGGAGAGAGAATTGTCTGAATAGGTGTGGCAGCAATTTCTACCTTTTCTTTTTGCTGCGTAGAGTGCGGTGTCGGCGTCTTTTAATGTTTCTTCAAAACCATGGGTGTGAGGCATCCATAATGCGATACCGATGCTGAGTGTAATGGTAATGGGGGTTTGTTCGTGCTGGTAAGGCGTGTGTTCAACAGAGTGTCTAATACGCTCGCCAATTGAAGTTGCGACAGATAAGTTGGTATCTGGGCAGCATAATACGAATTCTTCTCCACCATACCTGCCGAAAATGTCAGATGGTCGAATACAGTGTTGAATGGTTTCGGTCACATGAATTAATGCATTATCGCCCACATTATGCCCATAGTTATCATTCAGGCGTTTAAAGTGATCAATATCCATCATAAGAGCGCAAGAAGGTAAATTTAAACGTTCGGCTCGTGAAATTTCACGCTCTGATAA
Source organism: Marinibactrum halimedae (assembly GCF_021234875.1). Taxonomy (GTDB): domain Bacteria; phylum Pseudomonadota; class Gammaproteobacteria; order Pseudomonadales; family Cellvibrionaceae; genus Marinibactrum; species Marinibactrum halimedae. The sequence continues at coordinate 98,527 of NZ_JAJQVM010000001.1, forward strand.
ATCGAAGAAAGATCGGCGGTTATTAATACCGGTGAGAGGGTCTTGTGTTGCTAGGCGAATGAGTTCGTCATTGGCAGTTGCCAGTGCATGTTTTTGCTCTTGAATGCGTAATGCAGAGCGAATTCTTGCCGCTAATACGGGATAGACAAGAGGTTTGGATACGTAGTCGTGAGCACCTAAGTCTAGTGCCTTGATAATGTCCTCAATATCATCGTTTGCGGAAATAATAATAACCGGCGTGTCGTGTGTTTTTGAGTGTGCTTTTAATTCTTTTAATGCCTCAATGCCATTGAGCACAGGCATATGTAAGTCCAATAGAATGAGTTCCGGGTCATTTTCAATAGCGGAGTCGACGCCTTCACGCCCATTGGTCGCAGTAATGACACGATAGCCATCATCTTCTAATTCAAACAGCAACAGTTTTATGTTGTCAGGAATGTCATCGACAATCAGTATTGTGCCCATTCCGTCTCCTAAGGCGGCGCTGAGTGTGCAGATCCATTTGAATTGAGGGAATTTTCACCGATGATAAAATTACGTTTTATTCAACTATAGCTGCTTTTTTTAAGTCATTAATAACGGCGAGCTGATATACATAATTTGTAAGTAGGCGAAGATTGTGCCTTTGCAATTTAGAAATGAATTATTGGGTATGCTTATTAAAAATGTGTTCGTTTTATCGGAATAAAATCAGAGCTTTAATTACTAAAAAAGCCGATAGTATGACTGTCGGCTTTTTTAGAGTTTTATAACAAAGAAAAATAGTAAGGGTTAATTAATCCCAGCTTAATGCGCCGCCTGTTTGATATTCAATCACACGGGTTTCAAAGAAATTTTTCTCTTTGCGTAAGTCCATGATTTCACTCATCCATGGGAAGGGGTTTTGGACGCCAGGGAATTGCTCTGGTAAGCCAAGTTGTGCCAAGCGACGGTTAGCAATAAATTGCAGGTACTCTTCCATCATCGCGGCATTCATACCCAGAACACCTCTTGGCATAGTGTCGCGAGCATATTGAATTTCTAACTCAGTGCCTTCTAAAATCATTTGGGTCACTTCTTCTTTAAACTCAGGCGTCCAAAGGTGTGGGTTTTCCAATTTAATTTGGTTGATGACATCAATTCCAAAATTCAAATGCATGGATTCATCGCGCAGAATGTATTGGAATTGTTCTGCAACACCGGTCATTTTGTTACGACGGCCCATGGATAAAATTTGAGTGAATCCACAGTAGAAGAAAATCCCTTCAGTGACCACATAAAAACCCACTAAGTTACGGAGTAACTCTTGGTCGCTTTCTGTGGTGCCGGTTTGGAAGGTCGGATCAGACAGACCACGAGTATGGCTAATGCTCCATGCCGCTTTGTTGGCGACAGACGGCAACTCGCGGTACATGTTGAAGACTTCACCTTCGTCCATACCCAGAGACTCAATACAGTATTGATAGGCGTGGGTATGAATGGCTTCTTCAAAGGCTTGTCGCAAAATGTACTGGCGACATTCTGGGTTGGTGACCAATCGATAAATCGCTAGTACCAAATTATTGGCCACCAAACTGTCTGCGGTAGAGAAGTAACCCAATGAACGCATCACGATACGACGTTCGTCTTCGGTGAGGCCATCGGCACTTTTCCAAATCGCGATGTCGGCGGTCATGTTGACTTCTTGTGGCATCCAGTGGTTGGCACAGCCATCCAAATATTTTTGCCATGCCCAATCGTATTTGAACGGGACAAGCTGGTTGAGATCGGCACGGCAGTTAATCATGCGCTTGTCGTCCACTTCGATACGAGCGGCACCCAATTCTAATTCTTCCAAGCCCGGTGCGGGATCAAGCTTGGCTAAGGCTGCACGGGCTTTTTCCAATACGCTATTTGTCGAAGACCCATTTGCTGAAGACCCATTTTGGCTAATTGGCGTGCCTTGAGTTTCCGAGCGCTCTGGTTGTACAAGTGATTCTTCTTGCGCACGTGTATTTTGAGTTGCAGTTGCCACAGGTGCTGGTGCCTCTGTGGCAGATTTGGTTTGCGTGACGGCTGTGGGTGTTGCTTGATCTTCTTTCTCGAAATCGTCCCAACTTAACATGAGGTTGGTTCCTCTACTGATAATGCGTTTTTAATGGTTCCATTGATAACGAATGCGCACTGGAGTAAACCGACTGCAGCGAAAAGGGCATCACTGCAGTCGGTACTCAGTCTTCGCAGCAGTTGCTGCTGAGACGCTCTCCCCCGAGAATCGGTACGCTTAAACGTTAATCGTATTCGGTTTTGCCGCAATTATTGGCAGGCTTCACAATCCGGATCATCCAGAGAGCAGGCTTTCGGTACGTTTGCCGCAACCGGTTCTGAAGGAGCTGGTGTGGATTCCGCTTTTGCTGCGCTGCCATTGCTGGCTCCACTCGCAGAGACGGCATTTAAGCTTCCGGTATTTACCGTGGATTTCTCCGTAGTGGTCGCCGCTAATGCACGCAAGTAGTACGTAGTTTTTAACCCTCTGAACCAGGCCATACGGTAGGTAATATCGAGTTTTTTCCCGTTGGCGCCAGCAATGTAAAGGTTCAAGCTTTGGGCCTGATCAATCCACTTTTGGCGGCGACTGGCGGCATCGACTAACCAGCGTGGTTCCACTTCAAAGGCGTTTTTGTACAATTCTTTTAAATCTGCCGGTACACGGTCAATTTGTTGAACAGAGCCTTCGTAGTATTTCAGGTCGTTGACCATCACACTGTCCCACAGGCCACGTTCTTTCAAGTCGCGAACCAAATACGGGTTGACTACAGTGAACTCACCCGAAAGGTTCGATTTCACATACAGGTTTTGGTAGGTCGGCTCGATGGATTGTGATACCCCGGTGATGTTCGCAATCGTTGCGGTTGGCGCAATGGCCATCACATTGGAGTTGCGCATACCGTCTTTTTGGACGCGGGAGCGTAAGCTGTCCCAGTCGAGGGTGCGAGAGGTATCGACTTCAATGTACTTCTCACCACGCGCTTTGACCATGTTTTCCAGTGAGTCGATGGGTAAGATGCCCTTGTGCCACAACGATCCCTCAAAAGTGGAGTAACTGCCACGTTCTTTGGCCAGTTCACAGGAAGCCTCAATCGCGTAGTAACTGAGGTGTTCCATTGAGTAATCTGCAAACGCCACTGCTTCATTTGAAGAGTAAGAGATTTTTTGGCGGTAGAGTGCATCCTGGAAGCCCATTAAGCCAAGGCCAACTGGGCGATGTTTCGCGTTACTGTTCCTTGAGGTATCGACGGCGTAGTAGTTAATGTCGATGACATTATCGAGCATACGGACTGCTGTTTTAATGGTCTTCTTGAGCTTGTCGGTATCAAGCTTACCCTCGACAACGTGTTGAGCGAGGTTGACCGAGCCCAGATTACACACGGCAATTTCTTCGCCAGCTTTGGTATTGAGAGTGATTTCGGTACACAAGTTGGACGAGTGCACTACACCGACATGCTGCTGAGGGCTACGCATGTTGCAGGGGTCTTTAAACGTGATCCACGGGTGGCCAGTTTCAAAGAGCATACCAAGCATTTTGCGCCATAGGTCTAGGGCACGAACTTTCTTAAATAAGCGAATATCGCCGGCGTCGGCCTTGCGCTCGTACTCTTCGTATTGCGCTTCAAAGGCGGGGCCGACTAAATCGTGCAGGTCCGGCACTTCATTTGGAGAGAACAGTGTCCATTGTTGATCTTCGAAGACGCGCTTCATGAACAAATCTGGCACCCAGTTGGCGGTGTTCATATCATGGGTGCGGCGGCGGTCATCCCCGGTATTTTTACGCAACTCAAGGAATTCTTCGATGTCCATGTGCCAGGTTTCGAGGTAAGCACACACGGCGCCTTTGCGCTTACCTCCTTGGTTGACGGCAACGGCAGTGTCGTTCGCAACCTTCAAGAAGGGGACAACACCTTGAGATTTTCCGTTAGTGCCTTTGATATACGCACCCAGTGAGCGAACAGGAGTCCAGTCGTTACCCAGTCCGCCGGCAAATTTGGACAACATGGCATTGTCTTGAATGGCGCCGTAAATACCGTGTAAATCGTCAGGGACCGTGGTGAGATAGCACGATGACAGTTGTGGGCGTAGGGTGCCCGAGTTAAATAACGTTGGGGTAGAGCTCATGTAATCAAAGGAGCTCAACAAGTTGTAGAACTCGATCGCACGAGCATTTTTGTCGTCTTCACGCAGTGCGAGCCCCATCGCAACACGCATGTAAAAAATTTGTGGCAACTCAAAGCGAACATTATCACTGTGGATAAAGTAACGGTCGTACAAGGTTTGTAGGCCGAGATAGGTAAATTGCTCGTCGCCGTGGTGGTTTAATGCTGCACCTAATCGCTCAAGGTCAAAGGTTGCTAATTCTGGGTCAACGAGTTCGAGCTCAATGCCTTTATTGATGTACACAGGCAAGACATCTGCGTAAAGGCTTTCCATCTCGTGGTGGGTGGCTTGCTCGGCGAGCCCAAGGAAAGAGAGGGCCTCGGCTCTGAGTTTGTCTAAGAGTAAACGCGCGGTGGCATAGGTATAGTTGGGTTCTTGTTCCACTAAGGTTCTAGCGGTAATCACAAGTGAGGTGTTGACATCTTCCAGGTTAACGCCGTCATACAAGTTACGCATGGCTTCGCTCAAGATAGCCTCAGCGTCGACTTCTTTTAAGCCTTCACACGCTTCTTGCACCACGGTGCGAATGCGGTGCATGTTCAACGACTCTTTGCGGCCATCTGGCATGGTGACCATGATGGTGCCGTATTTTTCATCGGGCTGGGGTTCTGAGGTCGTGACATCTTCGGCACGTTCGGCTCTTAGACGAGCGTGTTCTTCACGGTAGAGAACGTAATCTCGTGCCACTTTGTGTTCGCCAGAGCGCATGAGAACGAGCTCTACCTGATCTTGAAGGTCCTCAATGTGGACGGTGCCGCCAGAGGGCATACGACGCATAAATGTGGAGGTGATTTGCTCTGATAAAGAGGAAACCGTTTCGCGAATACGGCTGGAAGCGGCAGCGGTACCGCCTTCCACAGCCAAAAAGGCTTTTGTCATTGCGACGGCAATTTTGCTTTCGTCGTACGGCACAACCGTGCCATTGCGTTTAATAACGCGCAGTTTGCCTGGGGCTGTAGCGATTACTTGGCTTGGTGCTGCTGATTCTGAAGGGGTAGTAACAGGTGAAGAAGTATTGACTTCCGTCTCGGTTTGCATTGACGTCTCCGCGAACGACTGGGTGGCTGTGATTCTGTAAAAATGTATATCAGTGCTAAAGAGTTATTGCTGCGTTAAACACGAACGTCGAGGACGCTATTGTGACGGGTATGTGTCACTGGCATGGCCTTTTCGATATCGACAACATCGTCATAGGCGCACCGTAAAGGTGTACAACAGTGACCGTGGACAAATACTGTCATAGCAATAATTGGTTTTAGCATTAGAGTGAAATGGTCATGATTGCGGTGTACTTGGTAGTCAATGGCGCTCTATTTTTGTTCTGCCCCCCTGTGCTAACAGGGAGTGACAATGGCCACTGGCTGGAGGGCTCTCTCTTTGTAGAGCCTAGAACACCTTAAAACCCAACATATAGGGGTATGCTTAACCTTTGATAACAGGATATAGGGTTTTGTCGGATTTTCAAGGTCATCAAGTTGGTGATTTCTTGTGGATAAAATGTGATAGAGCAGGAGGTCAGTGACTACTTATCTGTTAGGCATTGGCATAAGGCGATTCAAAATCTGCGTTCATTCTTCTTTGTAGATATATTATTTTGTTATTTTGATGTCGGATTTTTATGGGTCCTGTGCCACCTGTTCTGAATAAGAATAGGTGGCTTGTCTTGTCTGCTCTTAAGCCTAGGTGCTTATGTGATAAGACGCGAATCAACCTACTCAATATCGATGGTGGATTGAGGAAACACAATAAGGTGCTGAGCATCAATGTTGATTCCCACTGTTTCACCAATAGGGTAATCATGGTGGCTGGAGAAGTTGGCAAGAACCTTCTTTCCGGAGGGGAGTGATAGCGTGTAGAGTGTTGCCGCACCGGTAAAGGCTTTGTCCTGTACGATGGTTTTTATTGGGCTTTCGGGAGAATGAAGCACGTCATCTGGACGAAATAATACTTCCACATTGGCGTCTTTATGCCAGTGTGAGTGTTTGCTTTTAAAGGTGCCAAGTTCGGTAGTGACTTCAGTGGCGCTGTTCGTGCGGCCTGGTAAGAAGGCACCTTGTCCAATAAAGCTCGCCACAAATCGGTTATTGGGTTCATGGTAGAGGTTGTAAGGTGTATCCCATTGGCACAACGTACCTTGGTTCATAACACCAATGTTATCTGCAAAAGCAAATGCTTCTTCTTGATCGTGTGTCACCATAATGGCGGTTATGCCACGTTGCTTAAGAATACTTCGTACTTCAACCGCAAGTAATCGTCGTAGTTCAACATCCAAATTCGAAAAAGGCTCATCCAATAGAAGCAAGCTGGGTTCCGTTGACAATGCTCGTGCCAAGGCAACCCGTTGTTGTTGTCCACCAGAGAGTTCATCTGGGTAACGTTCGCCCATATTCTCGAGTTTTACGAGGGTTAATAGCTCAGTCGTGATGCGTTTCTGTTGGTCATGTGGAAGAGGCTTGAGCCCAAAAGCGATATTGTCTGAGACGCTGAGGTGAGGAAACAGGGCGTAATCCTGAAAGACCATTCCGACACCTCGCTTCTCTGGTGCCAGCATACCCTGGGGTGTGGATAACTTTTGGTTAGCGAGACGAATTTCCCCTTCTGAAAGTGGATGAAAACCAGCAATCGCGCGGAGGATTGTAGTTTTTCCACAGCCGCTCGGCCCCAACAAGCAAGCAATGTCTCCTTCGGCAAGTTCGATATTCAGACAGTCGACCACTTTGGTGCGCTGGTGCTGACAGGAAATATTGCTAAGGTGCAGAAAGCTCATAAGTATGTGTTACTCAACGATAGAGAAGGTATGTTAGTAGTTGTATCTTGCTTTTGTTGTAGATGAATTGTTGTTGCTGAATTGTTGTAGCTGAAATACGGCTGATTTAGGGGGAGGGTGGTTTGCCCGACATACCCCAAGGTAATGTCGGGCTAAGGCTATTATGCCGGGTGACGATCATCAAGGCAGGATTAGTGCTCAAGTAAAAATTCCATCAAGGCTTTTTGTGCGTGTAGTCGGTTTTCCGCTTCGTCCCATACAACAGAATGAGGCGCATCCAACATAGTTTCAGAGATTTCCATGCCTCGGTACGCGGGGAGACAATGCATAAAGAGCGCATCCGAATTTGCTTCACTCATTAAGGTTTCATTAACTTGGAAATGAGCAAACGCTGCTTCACGTACTTGTTTTTCCTCTTCTTGGCCCATCGAGGCCCAAGTATCGGTCACCACTAAATCAGTCTTTTTCACTGCTTCTTGAGCTGTAGAGCAAAGTACGATGCGATCTTTATTGGCTTCAATTAATTCCGCGTTAGGCTCAAAGCCCTCAGGGGTGGCAATACGTAATTCGAAATCCCACTGGCGTGCGGCATTGATGTAAGACTGGCACATATTATTGCCATCACCGACCCAGGCGACAGATTTACCTTGAATACTGCCTCTGTGCTCTTGAAAAGTTTGCATGTCGGCCAGTAATTGGCAGGGATGATAATCATCGGTCAATGCATTAATCACCGGTACCTGGCTGTACTGAGCAAAACGTTCCACCACATCGTGGCCAAAAGTACGAATCATCACGATGTCCGTCATGCGTGAAATTACCCGGGCGGAATCTTCAATCGGTTCACCCCGGCCTAGTTGGGTGTCTTTGGAAGACAAAAAGATCGCATGACCCCCCATTTGTGCTGCACCGGCTTCAAACGACACTCGAGTTCGAGTGGACGATTTCTCAAAAATCATCCCAAGTACCTTATTTTTCATAGGCTCGCCAGCACGGTTTTCGCGCAGTTCAGCTTTCATCTCTATGGCTCGGTGAATCACAGAATGCAGTTCAGCCGGAGTGAGATCGAGAAGCGTAAGAAAATGTCGAGTTGCCATAATAAACCTCTGTGTCTTCGTCGTGCAGTAAGTGAAGCTTGCAGCCCACTCAATGATTAACAATAACGTTAATGGTAAAGGTAATGTTTGACTGCACGGATTGTCTGATAGAGCCTTCCAAAAAAGGCTCTGATGTTACTGTGTAATGTAGTGTGTAATGAATGTAGTTAAGATCAGCCGAGTGAGCGTACCGTTTCGCACACTCGGTTAACGATATCGTTGGCTTGCTCGTCACTTAGGATGAGTGGAGGGAGTAAGCGAATCGTATTGCCGGCGGTCACATTCACGATGACGCCGTTATTTTTAGCGATTTCCACAGCGTCTGCACAAGAGAGGGTTAATTCAATACCCATCATCAAGCCACAGCCGCGAATGTCTTTTACATAATCGAGTTGACCCAGTTCTGCCTTTAGCGTGCGGAGCATATCGACACCGAGCGAGTGCGCTCGTTGGCAAAGTTGTTCAGACTCAATGAGGTCGATGACTTTGAGTGCGGCAGCGGTGCACAATGGATTACCGCCGAATGTTGATCCGTGATTCCCCGGTTGCAAAACCTCGGCGGCTTTGCCATGGCTTAAGCAAGCGCCAATGGGCATTCCGTTACCTAATCCTTTTGCCGTGGTGACGACATCAGGCAGGATGCCTTCGGCCTGGTAGGCAAAATAGGTGCCCGTGCGGCCATTCCCGGTTTGAATTTCATCGACAATGAGCAACCAATCGTTTTGATCGCACAAAGCTCGAAGTGCTTTTAAATAGCCTTCATCGGGAATTCGAATGCCACCTTCCCCTTGAACGGGTTCCACCATAATGGCGACAACATTGCTGTTACTGAAGCCAATTTTTTCAACCGCTTCAACATCGTTAAAAGGTGCGTGAAGAAAGCCGCTGACTAACGGAGAAAACCCGGTTTTGACTTTGGGATTGCCCGTTGCGGTCAGAGTGGCCATGGTCCGGCCATGAAAGCTACCCTCCATCGTGATGATTTGTGGGTCGGTAATTCCCTTCGAGTGGCCATATTTGCGGGCAATTTTAATGGCGGCTTCGTTGGCTTCTGCCCCAGAATTGGAAAAAAAGACGTTACTCATGCCAGAGAGTGCCGTTAGCTTTTCTGCTAAACGGATGGGTGGTGTTGTTAAGAAGAGGTTTGAGGTGTGTACCAAGGTACCCGCTTGTTCGCTGATGGCAGCGGTGATGGCAGGGTGGGCGTGGCCCAAACCGCATACGGCAATGCCACTGAGCGCATCAATGTATCGATTACCTCGGTTGTCCCACAAATAAGCGCCTTCACCGCGCTCAAAAGTAGTGGTTCTTTCACCGTAGGTATTCATTAATGCTGTTTCAGTCGACATAGTGCTATACACCTCTTTCTTAATGTTTCTTACTGACTTTTGCTATTGCCACTGTTGATATTCCAATATCGATCATTTTCATAATTAGAGTCGCAAAAACGAAAACAGGCAGCGAAAGCTGCCTGTAAAGGAATCAATATAGCCATTTAGGCTCATGCTGGCAATGATTTGGCTGGCGCTTTTCAGGTGCTATACGGACTTTTCAGATCATGGCGCAAATTGATATGGCTTGAGGCTAGGGAGTTTTTCGGGAACGAGGTATACTTGGTTTCAATAACCGATCAATTTAGTCAAGTATTAACACGAATGAGGTGAATCACTGCATGGATATCATGGAAACCATCAAAGGCCAAATCGAGCAAAACACCATTATTTTGTACATGAAAGGTTCCCCTAACGCACCACAGTGTGGGTTCTCTATGCGCGCCTCTCAGGCGATTATGGATTGTGGTCAGCGTTTCGCGTATGTAGATGTGATCAGTAACCCTGATATTCGTACCAACCTTCCTCAGTATGGTAACTGGCCGACTTTCCCGCAGTTGTGGGTTAAAGGGGAGCTCGTGGGCGGATGCGATATTATTACTGAAATGCATGAAAGCGGCGAACTGAAGCCTTTATTAGACAGTGCAGCAGAAAGTGCGCCAGCGGAAGAATAATACTGTCGGTTTCGTCTAAGAAATCTTGTTATTAAGCCTGCAGAAAAAGCCCAGTAGATTGTGACTGGGCTTTTTTATTGTGCTCACTGTATGCGATATGATGTGAGTCACTTTCGATCATATTCATTTATCGTCTTTTCTCGGTTTATCTTATTGTGTCTTTTCAAAATTTTATTGCTCATCAATTAGAACGTGCTGGTGATACGGCACCCATTCAGCTGGTTGCGGGAGAACGTGAAACGGAACTGAACGGCCGCCAGCAAGAATTACTGCGTGAATTAAAGCTGACCTTTGTGCAAAAAGCGGGAAAATCCCACGGCACGTTTACCGGCGAGCTGGATAAGGCGCAGCTGTCTCAGTGGCTTCGAGAAGTTCATGAAGAGAAGCTGTCGTTTACGGAGTTTTCTCGTAAAGCGATGGCGGCTCTGAAGTCGGAATTACAAAATGTGGAGTTACCGCTTTCGGGTTTTTTTGTGTTTTTCAGTGAAATGTTGGCCAATGAAGATTTCTTTTATCTTTTGCTTGTCGAGCATAACGAAGGCTTATTTTTCACACCAAATTTGGCGTTAGAGTCATCTCGCTTTATCGACGTAAAACAGCTGCGTTGGGGGGTGAAAGTGAATGTCACAGAATGGTTGCAAGATCCGAATGAGTTGGGTTGTGTTTCACAAATGCGAGCTCGTGGTGACAAAGACTTAAGTGATGTCTTATCCCATTGGATTGGCTTCACCAATACGGTTAATACCAGTGAAGATACAGAAGAGTTTCTTTCGATTGTGGAGGACTTTTCTCGTTCATTACCCGAAGAAGACGCCAAGCAATATCGCCAAAAAGTAGTGGAGTATTGTGTTGAGCATGATAAGCGCGGAGAAAAAGTTGAGTATGAAGCGCTCTCTCAATTTGTCGATGACAAAGAGCCTAGCGCTTTGGTCGATTACGTCATGGCAAAACAACCTGAACCGAAGGCAACCTTAATTCCAGACCGATCCGTTTTGCGGCAATACGTGCGTTTCTCAGGGAGAAATGATCAGTTGAGCATGAGTTTTTCTTCAGATTGTTTAGGTGAGTCGATTATGTATGACAAGGCCACAGACAGCATTACCATCACAAACGTGCCACCGGCCTTAAGGGCACGCTTGCTGAAGTATTTACAGGAGCAAAACTCGGGAGAATAAATAGAGGAAATAAGAATCGAAAGCATAAAAAAAGAGCCTCGTTGGGCTCTTTTTTCGTTTTAGCTCTCTAACAACGTCTGTATTTATTCTGCCAATACAGAAGTATTCGTCACTGTAAACGCCCCATTCATAAAGGTCAGGGATTGGCCAATGATTTCTGCGAAGGCCGCCATATCATCGTTTGCGGCAAAGGTGGAGTGAGTGCCGCTTTGCATTTTCACCACTAGAGCGGTGGAGGTTGGAGTGGTGTTGCTTTGGTTTACAACCTCTAGTCCTAGCACTTCAGACAGCGGGGTGCTGCCTGCCAAAGGTGAAAACGCAGTGGTTAAGCCTGAGGTTAAGCCTATGGCATCCGCAATTCCGCCACCGTAAGGGTTCATGCTGTCTTCTACTCCGAAATAACTGAAGTTAGGCACAGTGTGATCCGGTGGGTAAATTCCACTGAAGAGCGCTTGCAGCCCATCCGATAAGCTGGCGCCACTGGCAATGGCCGCGCCACCCACCATTTCGTACATCAGCGTTGGTGTTCCGTTCAGGCCAGGTGAGGCGATGGCATCAGCGGTATCGAGCATCGCTTGGAGTACTTGCAAGAAAGACTCATAGCTTGAGGTACCTTGTGTCACGCCCGCTGCGGCAAGGCCGCCGACGACGGTTGGGCCAAAGGCAGGAGAGTTTTCGAGTAGCTTCGTAATCTGCCCACCGGGGTTACCTACGATTAAGTTCTGTATTTGAGGTAACTGATCATTAGCGGCTTGTGCGGTATCGCTATTGACGGCGGCGGTGACAGAGGTGGCCACAATGCCTCCTAAGGAATGCCCGATAATAGAAACACTATCGGTATTCAGTCCTTTGCCGTTGATGCTGATCGTTTGCAAGCTGGCCAATACATTGAACTGATCCAACGCCGCTTGACGGAGATTATCCCGTGCGCGCGCAAAGTTGATCAGGTTAATAAAATTGTCACCGGATTGGCCTGCGGAGGTTTCTACTGTGTCACCAAATGTCATGCTAACTCGTGCACCGGTGGCATCTCGGGTGACATTGTCGTGGCGTTCGGCGAGGTTGGCAAAGGTGGTATCACCGCCCTGCAAAAGTGCGCCTACCGTTGCTGCCCAAGGCGAGCTTGTCCCATTAGTGGCGAACTCAGCAGCATTTACCGATAAAATTGAGGTGAGAGTCGAGATAACGGGATTGCCATTACGATCGGTGGACAGGGGGGCCATGCCATGAAGAGGGTGGTCAATGACCACGGTGGCTGTACAGGCATTGGAAGCCAGTGCTTGTGCCCAATTTAAGCTGGCGCTGCGATTGGAAGTAATGCCGTGTACGAATACTGCCACAGGGTAGCTCGGCAATAAGGTGCAGTCGTTGCCTCCACCCGCAGAGTAATCACCGGGTAGGGTAATCATAATGGGAGCGTATTCAGTGGCTACCATCTCGGGTAACGGGTTGGTTCCGCTGATGTTACCGTTGGCGTTAGTCCAGAAGGGGTCTAATGCTGGGTTGGTATTGAGTTCCCCCATGTACTGAGGAAGTGCGATTTGCCCTTGGTAGACCATGGTGACTGTATCACCGGCAGCATCTGCGAAAAACGGTGCCCCTCCGATCGTATTATTTGCGCCACCATCAAGGTCGATCCAGTTAATGGTGCGCGGAGCAACGTGTTCAGAGCTGCTGGCAACACTGGTAAGTGTGGTATTGCTTGCTGTTGTAAAGGTGTAGGCCAAAGCCAATCCATCAGGGCTATTTGCGGAACTCAGTGTGTTTTCTCCGGCTGCAATCCATGCCTGAATGGCGGAGAGTGCTTGAATTGTGCTGTCGGTGGGATCACTGGATGAGAGATCCGAAGAGGCGGCGAACTTGAAATCTTCAGGCATATCGATCGATTCGCCTGATGAGGTTTGAATACTATCGCCCAACACGACGAGATATTGAGTGGACGAATCCAACGGCATGGTGGGGTTAATACGAATAATGGGCTCGCCGCTACCTAACGTTAGCGCCTGAGCTTGAATGGGGGCAGGTATACCCGTGGCGGCGTTGATTAATAAAACATTGCCGAAAGCCGCGACGGTATCGGGATTAAGTTCGGCTTCGAAATAGATATCAATAGCGGATGTGGTGGAAAACCCATCGATTTGGTTGAGGCCAATGGTCACCGGGTTACTGTTGTCGTCCAGTGAAATGGTGCCATCATCGTCGAAGCCGTATAAGTCGATGGCGAGTGGAAAACTGCGTGTGGCCAGATTAAACACAGCAGAGGGTGCATCGCTGTCGGTTGAAGCAACAGGGACTTCCGGTGCGCTGGATTCCACATCGCTGCCTCCACAAGCGACGAGCAGGCTGGTAGCAATGGCGCAAGCCAACAACTTGGGGGCAGTGTACTTAAGAGTGGTATTGTACTTACGATTGGTATTGTACTTACGAGTAGTGAATGGTGTGCCCGAAGTATCGGAAAGGGTTTGGGTTAAACGCGAATACAAAGTCATAGTGTTTCCTTCTTATTATGCGGCAGCTGTAATTAGTGTTGTGTACTGCCGTTGAGCCTCAGTTGTTATTTTTTATTATTTGAAAGCAAGTGTGTGCTTACTTTTTGGAAAAGCTTGTGGATGATGATGCCTTCCATTTTGTTGAATACGGTGTCCAATTATTATTATCGTATAACTTACGTTATGCACCATCGGGTGGTTAATCGAATGAGTTGGAGGTGTGCCGAGTTGCTATGGCACGTGAGTATTCTTATTGTGTTGATCATGCATTCATCGACGTTAAGATAAATGTAACGTTTGACACGTGCTTGTAAACTATAAAGCGTGACCATTTGGTCATTTTTGGGGTGAGTGGAGTATTCCTCTACTATACGTTACTCATCTTCCCGTTTTACTTTACAGTGTATGTTGTCATCGTCATGGATGTGTACATTCACCACTAAAGGTTGGCAGCAAACCTCGCAGTCTTCAATGTACTCTTGGTTTTCAATGGAGTGATCGATCACTAAGCAAATCGGGGCGCCACAGTATGCGCAATACGTTGAGACTGTATTTGTGGTCAGGCTCGTCATGACAATTTCCTAGGGCGTTGGTGATTCAGCGTTAATTTTATGATGCTAGCAGTGGTGGCTGTCATCCGTTGTGAGTGTAAATACCCGTGAATGATTAATGATAATTCGTCCCTTTTAGCAAACTCGCTCTCACTGAATATTAGAATCGCTTCTTACTATGCCCTCTTCTAAGCTCACATCTATGTCTTCATTTGTTATCCCTTCTGGTGATGTTAGCGTTGAACAAGAAATCAAACGCAGTCGTTTTATTACCCACGCTGGTCGTGCGCAAGATCGTGATCAAGCGGAAATGTTTATTCGTGAAATTCGCAACCAGTATCCTGATGCTCGGCATGTCTGTTGGGCTTATATTGCGGGCGCACCGAACACAACGGTGACGTCTATGAGTGATGATGGAGAGCCATCTGGCACAGCGGGTAGGCCGATGCTGAATGTGTTGCAACACAGTGGTTTTGGTGAAATTGTGGTTGCTGTGGTTCGGTATTTTGGTGGTATTAAATTGGGCACCGGTGGATTGCAGCGCGCTTACGGTGGTGCGGTATCGGCGGTGTTAGAGAGATTACCGAGTGAGCCATTTGTACCGTCGGCGGTAGTTATGTGTGAATGTGATTTTGCCCATGAAGCGGCGGTACGCAAAGCAGTGGCGGACCATGCTGGTCACATAAGCGAGGTGCAGTATGGGGCGAGAATTCGTTTGGAGATTATTTTGCCCTGTGAGCAAGTGGAGACTTGTCGAGTATTGATTGGAAATCACTCTTCAGGCGCTGCGAGCTTTGAGATGATGGAGACTCAGAGTGACAGCTAGTGGCGTTCATTTTTAATAAATAATCTGTTTTTTTAATAATGGCGCATCATTCCCTGTATGCCGCTCCTTCATTTGGTTAGAGTTAGTACTGGTTAGATTAGTACCATAATGTTTATAAAAAGGTCTTACCATGAACCTCAAGGATGTATGGATTATTGAACATAAGTCGAAAGTGCTGCCCAACTGCAGTGTGGTGATGGACGGATCGGAATATCTTTACAGCACCTGTTATGTTCCGACGGATTCCATTGAGGAAGCTTTAGTACTTGCGAAAAAAGATTTAATGAATCATGGATTGGATTTCATCGGCCCCTCGCAGTGCACCCGATATCGCATTGCTCTACTGACAAATCCCCCCCCTAACTACCATACCCATAAAGACAATTCAGAAACCGCTTTGAAAGAAAAGGCCATTATTCATGACACTTTTGTCTCTCAAGAGATCATGGAAGATGAAGGAAAAGCGTGGTAGCGAATAGAAATACATAAACTCAAGGAGAAAGAGCATGGGATCTTTTTTAACTATTGCTGAAGGTAACCCCAATTTTGCCACCCCAGTGAGTTTGACCTTTGAAGGCGACCGTGTTGTTCATAAGCAAAACGCGGGAAAAATCGTTCGAACGGTTTATCAGCATTATCCAGAATGGCTGGACTATTGCCGTAAAACGTCTCCTGAAAGTATGCAAAAACTTCAGGAAATGAAAAATAAACCTCGTGTACTTTACCCTGCCAAAATGTATACCCAGCTTGAGTTTGAGGAGCTTCAAGATGCATTCCAACAAGGCGACAGCGCGTATCAAAAACACCCTAATGGATTAGAGAGCGTATATTACCCAGGGCAAAACGAAATTTGGATTTTCGGCGTAGATGCCAAAAATTCAGCTCATATCTCCAGCGCATTGGACATTGCAGAGGCGCGAATTGGCGGCACTTTCAGTAAAAGTGAAACGATTAAGTCCGTTTACATTAAAAACTTAAACGCAGACAGCAATGACCCACAAGATAATATGCAGTTATACAAAGACGTTTTCGAAGCAGTAAAAGCCACTGCGCAAGAGGTGATTGGCCATGGCGGCCAAATTTGTTGTCGAACCATCAGCCACCCTCTTAACCCTAAGTTAAGAGTAGAACACTTACAGCAAGCCTATGAAGAGGCCGGTGCGCAGGGCTTTAGAACCGGGCAATTGTGTAATGAGCAAGGCAGAGGGGTTTCCATGATCAGTGCGGATAACCCTAGGCAAGACGGTAAGGTGCGCACCGCTTCTGTGTTTGTCCACTTGAATGAAGGTTTCTTTACTGTTTAGACGTTTTCAGTAAATGCACGCTGTGTTTAAAGTGTGGAGGTTAAAATCCATCCCAACTTTGCATGGCAGGTTGGTGAAAGAAGTAACCTCGGTAACTAATAACTGAGCCATTTTCGTCAATTTTTTCTAGGTATAGCTCGTAATCGATTTGATCTCCGGCGTAAAACTTTTTGCCGTTAATAATG
Organism: Marinibactrum halimedae; assembly: GCF_021234875.1. Classification (GTDB taxonomy): domain Bacteria; phylum Pseudomonadota; class Gammaproteobacteria; order Pseudomonadales; family Cellvibrionaceae; genus Marinibactrum; species Marinibactrum halimedae. The sequence goes on from NZ_JAJQVM010000001.1 coordinate 115,096, forward strand.
GCGAACCCTTTTTGGGTTTGGGCGGAGTAAATGTGCGCGGTGTATTTAAGAGCCGGAATTTCTGAGCGAATGGCATCAGGCAGTTCATCAATACGCTTAAAATTGTTGCCACTTTCTGCCGTGCCTGTTAAGGCCACTTCTTGAGCAATTCGGTCAATTTCCGCCTGGGAGATATCGAGAGCAGGCGTATCGTCTGCTGTGCTAGATGCTTTGTTCGAATCAGACTCACCAATCACCACTTTCTTTGGTTCAACGCCGCTGGATATCTGTGCGGGAGCGGAGGACTTAGAGGGCTTTTTTTCACTGACTTTAACCGGCGCGGCCACTTCGCGATGATTTTGGCTGTATAACGCTTGAATACGCTGTTGTGCCGGGGAAAGGTTGCTCGTTTTACTTTGCTCATTGGCGGACAAGGTCTTGGTCTCGTTACCACTCCGAGCCTCTTCGGAATTTTGATAGTTTAGGTCGTTATTGGTTGCGGCGGTTTGTACAGAATTGTGGTTCGAGCTTGTGGTGTGGGCTGATGAATTACTGTTATGTGAACCCATGCCGTTTGAAGGCAGAGTATTTGAAGGCAAAGACGTTGAGCTGCGCGCTGTTGGTGCCGATGGTTTAGAGGAAGGTTCAGAGCGGTTTTGCTCACCTAACCAGCTAACGGGGAATAGCATGTTCTTAGCTGAAGCAGACCGCGATTCAGGTGTGCTAGTGAAATAAAATACTACCAGTGACAGTAGGGCAACACTAAGAGCAGTGACCATAATCCATGGTGCTTTCAGACGACTTCGGCGTGGGCCTAACTGACGTTCATGAAGGGTTTGTAGGCCGGGAACCTGTTGCTGTTGCTGGCGTTCTTGCTCAGATTTTTGTAAGGCATCCAAAATGTAAGACATCGTTAATTCGCCTTCCTGTTAGGTTGCAGGGAAAAATCTTTATCAAGATAATCGTTTAAACGCAGCACGGTTTTGATGCCCACAATGCCGTCGGCATCCAGCCCGTTTTCTTCTTGAAACATGGCCACACGTTGAGCGAGGGCATCGTTAAAGCGGTTGTGTGTTAGGGCGTCTTGTTGGCCATCAATCATGGCGAAGCTGTTGGCAACCCATGTCACAAAAGGGGATGTGTCACCCACTTGCGTCATTTCTCGATAATGCATGGGGGGTTGCCACAAAATAGTGAAATTCCCCGTCCAGAAGCGGCCTAATTCAAACAATGACCACGAGCCGGTTTGTTGCCCTGCAATTAACGTTGCTTCGTTGTCATTTAAAAAACGCATGGCGACAAACGTGCGTTCTCCGTTGACATCCAACTCTAATATGGCTGGGCGGTTGTATTCTTGTAACTCTTGCCAGCTCCGACTGCTTTTGATTTCACAGTGCACGCCAAAATTGGTGAGCTTTTCGCAGGCAGGAGTGAGTGGTTTGTCGTAGATTGATAACGCGACCTGCAATTCATTGACCGCATCTTGGTCTGAGTTGAAAGTGAAGTTGTTGATGGCATGAGAGGTTGTCTCATCTGCTGAGGAGATAAGAGGTGCGCGCTCGCGCTCGATGGGCTGAGGCTTTGTCTCGACTGCAATCACCGTATTTGCCGCCGTATTGGACGGGGGCTCCGGGTTTCGATCAAATAGGATCAGCAGTACCGCAATAACAATGAAGACACTAAGGCCTCCGGCGAGATAGTAAGGTAAGTTTGGGGGTAGTTGTCGTGCAGCCACAGCACCGGCGATTTCGCTGGTGGCATCTTGAGCTAGGTCCAAGTCGACTTTTTCAAGATTATTGGTGTAAGCCCCCAGCAGTGCCCGGTCACAGGTGACGTTAATGAGGCGGGGAATTCCCCCGGTGGCACGGAACACTTCTCGTACGGCAGCAGGGGTAAACAACGTTTGGTTGGCCGACATGCCTGAAACCATCAAACGATGGCGAATATAGGCATCGGTTTCTTGCAGGGTCAGCGGGTTAATGTGGAAGCGTGCGGTGACCCTTTGCGCTAATTGGCGCAGTTCTTTTTTTGCCAAAACATCGTTGAGTTCGGGTTGGCCGATAAAAATAATTTGCAGCAGTTTTTTTTCATCGGTTTCTAAATTGGTCAGCAGGCGCACTTGCTCCATGACCTTGATTTCAAGGTGTTGGGCTTCATCAATAATAAGAACCGTATTACGGCCTTTGGCGTGATTCTGTAAAAGAAATTTATGCAGCGCATCAGACAGTGCTTTCAGGCTGTTCTTATCTTCAACCTGCGTTACCCCCAGTTCGTCACAGAGGCTGGCCAATAACTCAATAGCACTGAGAGAGGGGTTTAAAATATAGGCAATGTCGGTGTTTTTCGGCAGTTGTTTGAGTAGACAGCGGCTAATGGTGGTTTTACCGGTGCCGACTTCCCCCGTCAGTAGTACGAAACCTCCGCCATGGTTAATGCCATAGATGAGGTGTGCCAAGGCTTCCCGATGTCGCTTGCTCATAAATAAATAGCGTGGGTTGGGAGCGATGGAGAAAGGGGCGTCTTTTAATCCAAAATATTTGTGATACATGCAGTTTGTAATGTGCGAAGAAGGTTGTCAGCGATTCACTCTCTAACCATTATGTCCATCAACAATGGCCGTGTTAAAAATGGCTGTGGTTGTAAGGTTAATGTTTGTAACGTTAATGTTTGTAACGTTAATGGTTGTTTTGTTAATGACTGTATTGTTAATGACTGTGGCGGGATTATGCCGAATTCCGTTCAGGTTAGCACTTGACGCCTTTGTTGGAAACATAAGGCTTGTGCGCTTGGTTTTGTTTAAAATAAATTTTCATCGTAATCACTAGGACAGAAATGTGAGCAATGTTGTTCCCTTCAAACGACCGAAAGCGTCTGAGAAACATAAAGGTAAAACCCTATGCCGTAGTGGATTTCACAAATGGGTAGTGGTGACATCGAATAAATTTGACGTGAAGCAAGGTAAGTTGGTGACGCTATATCGTTGTTCACGGTGCGGGAAAGAAAAGGTTGAGGCGCACTGATTCGGCGTTTTTGGATTATTTTTTAACGTAACCCCCATCGTTTCGTCACGATTAGGGGGTTATTGAACTTCTTAGAGGCTAGTGAACCTCTAAGGGGTTAGTGAACTCGGCGAAATCTTAGTCGTGTTGTTCTCCACCGACGCCATGGGCATGGCCATGGTCGATTTCTTCTTCAGTGGCATCGCGAATATCGGTGACCTCTACCTCAAAGTGTAAACGCTGGCCTGCAAGAGGAGGGTTGCCGTTGATGGTGACATCATCGCCGTCAATTTCGATGATTTCCACAATCTGTGGGGTGCCATCGCTGCTTTCAGCGTGAAAGGCCATACCGACCGCCAGCTCATCAACGCCGCCAAAGCTGCTGGCAGGAATCTGTTGTACCAGTTCTGGGCGGAATTCACCGTAGCCTTCTTCAGGTTCTACCACCACTTGCAGTTTGTCGCCGACGGACTTGCCCAAAAGGGCTTTTTCCAGCCCGATCACGATATTGGCGGCACCGTGCAAATATTCCAGAGGCGGATGGCCTTCGGAAGAATCGACGATCTCGCCGTCGTCGTTTTTAAGAGTGTAATGAATGCTTACCACTTTTTTTTCAGCGATTGTCATGGTTAGTGCCTGTTAATGTATACGTGTGTTAAAACAGAGGATCAATGTCCTTTCACCGGGATGCCATCAATGGCAGCGGTGCTAATGTTAATCTCGTAGGATTGATCCTCATCATGATGTTGCAGTCTTAGAAGAAGGTAGGCCCATTCATCGGCGAGCCATAAGAGGGTTTCGTGATGTTTGGGATCATTACTTCGAATGCGCCGAATTTTCGTTGCTCGAAATTGGCCTAACTTGGTATTGATGACTTCCTGTCCGAGCCATTGAAACTGATAGTGCTTTAAGATTCCGCCATCGGCAATCAAGTATGGGCCTATTTGCCAAAGCGTGTCGGTGGCGTCAGTACCAGCACCACTTTGTGGCTCGGTTGCGGGCGAAGGTTGATGGATTCGTTCATTTAACGCTTGTTTGTCTGATGTTTGTAAATCCAACAGGTCTCGCCGCACCTGCAATTGATAGCTTAACTTATCTAGTGTGCCGGGGGGAATTTCCATCTTCCAGGGCTGGCCTTGGACATTGTTGAGAACTGTGTTTTTTTCCCAATCAAAATTGAGTGTTGCTTGTCGATCCCGCCCCCAGCCCTCACGTAAATATTGATAGGAGATCGGTGAAACCTGTGTCTTTTTCCAACGAAAGCGAGTGGTTTCTGTTCGGTCTACAAAAAAAGAGTCCACGCTGAAGCGAAATTCATACTCATTGTAATCAAGCGCCGTCAATGAACGGGTGGCGGTGACAGAGATTCCGCCGTATTTCGCTTCGTAGGTAGCGGTGAATTCAGGTAGTAAGGTCGATGGTTGGGGTGTTGAGGTTGTTTCGTGCAAAGAGGTTGCGAAGGAGAGAGGGGTGGCCATCAGCCCAAGTAACGAGAGCCACTGTAGGCGAGTACGGTGATTCAAGGTCATTTGGGCGGTAATGGTATCCGTTTTAGTGCCAGCAATGTCATTGCCGTGACGATTGTGACGATTATTGCTCAGTGTTGAACGTTGTAAAAACCGCATTATCATGCCCAAACTCGGCATCGCTGTTTATGTCTGATTACATTTTTAAGGTTACATGGTTACGGAAGAGTGTCTATGACGACACCGGTGTTTGGCAAGGGTTCACCGTCAAGAAAAGAACGATTGTCGCGCATTGTGAGTCGTTTGCGAGCAAACCAATCCACCGCCATGGGGTAAATGATGTGTTCCTGTTGCTGAACACGCTGAGCGAGTGTTTCAGGGGTATCGTTTGCGAAAACCGGTACTTGCGCTTGAATCACATTGGGCCCCCCGTCCAGCTCGGCGGTCACAAAGTGGACGGTAACGCCATGTACGTCATCACCTGACTCTAGCGCTCGTTGGTGCGTATGCAAACCTTGGTACTTTGGCAGCAATGACGGGTGAATATTTAACATTCTGCCCAGGTAGTGCTCAGTGAAAGCCGGGGTAAGAATACGCATGAATCCTGCCAGTACTACCAGTTGTGGCGCATATCCATCAATAAGGCTCATCAGTGCTTCATCAAAGGCTTCCCTCGAATCATATGCTTTATGGTTAAGGGTGTGATGGGCTATACCGGCCTGCTTTGCACGCTCCAGCCCATAAACATCTGGACGGTTACTGATGACGGCTTCGATCGTGATGGGCAGAGGTGATTCGACGGCGGATACCTTATCAATCAGTGCTTGTAGGTTGGTACCGCCACCAGAGATCAATACCACAATAGAAATGGGGTTGGTCATTGATCTTTTAGCCTTCGGTTGATTCGCTAGAACTTGAGAGAACAACGGGCGCTTGACCGCTTTGACGTTCTGCGATTTGACCAATAACGAAGGCATCTTCGCCGGTGTCTTTGAGCAGGTTGAGCGCTTTCTCCGCCTCATTTGGCTTCACAACCACCACCATGCCTACGCCACAGTTGAATGTGCGGTACATTTCTTCTTCAACCACGTTGCCATGCGTTTGTAACCAGCGGAAAACTTCAGGCATGTCCCATGCGTCGGTATGGATGACCGCCTGAGCGGAATCGGGCAGTACACGAGGTAGGTTCTCCAGCAACCCGCCACCGGTAATGTGAGAGAGCGCATGAATGGAGATGGATTTTTGTAAACTCAATAATGATTTAACGTAAATTCGCGTTGGTTCCATTAGCGCTTTGGCTAAGGTTGTATCGCCTAATGGTTGGTTTACGTCGGCATCGGCTACTTCAAGAATTTTCCGTATTAATGAATACCCATTGGAGTGCGGCCCGCTGGAGCGAAGGGCAATTAAGGTATCGCCTACGGCAACATTGCTGCCATCGATGATTTCACTTTTTTCGACTACGCCAACACAAAAGCCGGCCAAGTCGTAATCATCGCCTTCATACATACCGGGCATTTCTGCGGTTTCACCACCCACTAGGGCACAACCTGCTAATTCACAGCCCGCGCCAATACCGGTGACCACATCTGCTGCTATATCCACGTTTAGCTTGCCTGTTGCATAGTAATCCAAGAAAAATAACGGCTCGGCTCCGGCCACGATAAGGTCATTAACACACATGGCCACTAAATCGATGCCAATGGTGTTGTGTTGTTGGAGTTGCATGGCCAAACGTAATTTCGTGCCAACACCGTCGGTACCCGATACCAAAACAGGTTGCTTGTAGCCTTCGGGAATTTCACAGAGCGCGCCAAAACCGCCTAAGCCTCCCATTACTTCGGGGCGTTGTGTGCGTTTGGCAACGCCTTTAATGCGATCAACCAACGCATTACCAGCATCAATATCCACACCGGCATCTTTGTAGCTAAGAGAAGGAGATTGTGGGTCACTCATAGTGAAAACATCCGAAATATAGGTGGGTCTGCTCGCCATTACTGGTCGAGAAAAATAAATTCAATCAATGAAAGTTGGATCACATTGCGCAATAAAATTTCGACTAATGGGCACATTGGCGCCGAAGGGTTCTGAGGCACAGGATCTGAAGGCGCGTATTCTATCAGCACAAAATCCATGGATCACCTCTTGTTCGATTGGTCAGGTTTGTGCTTTTTTTATCCGGGTAAGTGTTTGTATTTTATCGATGTTGCTGATGTATTGTTCGTATACGTTCATGCCATATGTTTTGGGAAGGCTGACGCAAAAAATAAGGGCTTTCTTCCTTCATGCTAGATGGAATTGATTTATGATCACTTGTCAGAAAATACCTGAATGACTTAATGATATTTCACATGATGTCTTGTGCTGTGTCTCGTTCGTGGAGACATCATGCAACTTTTGTGACTCTCGTTACTCTAGCTCAAGGACAATGCGCATTGTTTATTGAGGGCTTTTATCGAAAGCGTTTCATCAGGAGTTAAGCGAGTGTGAATAAAAATAAGTTTTACTTTTTTGTCCATTACGGGAGCATTTTTGTGCGTAACCTTTTTGTCTCTAATGACGTTTTCCCTCGGGGTGTGGCGGTTTACTTGCGAAGAATGGCTGTGCTGCTGTGCATGTTGCCTTCTTTGGCGATGGCGGTACCAGTGAAAGATTTGTATCAGGCAGATATTGCCGTTAATGACCGGGGTACACAAACACGCCAACAAGCCACGGCGGAAGCGTTGCGTAGAGTGCTGATAAAAGTGGCGGGGCGTGATGATATTTTGGCCCAACCGGCGGCGAATGAAGCGTTGCGTAGAGCTTCCTCTTACCTGCAAGAGTATTCGTACCGTGACATCGACAGTCAAACACATCTATCGGTTCGTTTTTCTCCCGAAGCGGTTCGCCGATTATTTCAAAATTCAGGTTTACCAATGTGGCCTGCCAATCGCCCGCAAGTCTTGGTATGGCTGGTGATGAACGATTACCAAACGGGCAAACAGCTCGTGATGCCCAATACTGAAGCCCAAGGGGGAAACGGAGCGCCATCGGTTTCTGCTAGTGGGTCGTTGAATACCAATAATGGTGGGCAGGTGTCACCTAATTTTTATGGATTACTGCAAGACGCTGCGGCTCATCGTGCTTTGCCCATGACGCTGCCATTAATGGATTTAGAAGATCAACTCCGATTGGATGCCAATGCGCTGTGGAGTTTGGAAGAATCCGCCATTTTGAGTGCGTCTGATCGTTATAATGCCGATGCTATTTTAGTGGGGCGCGTGACGCAAACCAGTCGTGGTGAGTGGCGTGTGGGGTGGTGGTTAAACCATAACAGTCGTTTTGAGGTTTTTGATAGTCAATCTATGCAGTTTGATCGAGCCATTAACGATGGAATCAAGGGGATAACGGAATACTTTTCTGGTATTTACGCGGTGGTGTCTTCCCCCATGACTTCTGAAGCACTGCACATCCAAGTATCCGGTGTGGATCGGTTTGGTGAATATGTGGGTGTTATTGAATATTTGCGTGGCTTGGCGGTAGTGAGCCAAGCACAATTGCAAGTGATTCGAGAAGACAGCTTGTTAATCACCTTGGCTCTTAATGGTGATGTTGCGGTATTGGAAGATGCCATGTCTCTTGATAAACGCATGGAAGCCGTGCGACGTTTGGGCGTGACAAACAGTGTTGCGCCAGTGGGCTCGGGTGAAAATCCAATGCAATTTCGTTGGATTCATCGCGGAATTGATCAAAACAAAGGCAAAAATGGGTCAGAAGACCAACCAGAACCGAAAAGACGCACCTATGATCCCGTTATACCGGTTGGCGAATAGCGCAGTTGCAGGCACAATGGGGGTATGAACGTTTGCATCGGCGCCAGTCGCCGTTAATTTGAACAAAAAACATTGACCATGGCTCAGCCCCAGCAATTGGCTTTGGGCATCGCGCTTTCAGACGATGCCACGTTTAACAATTTCTTTTTAGAACCGGAGTCGCCTAACCTCCAAGCGTTGTTGAGTTTGGGGGAGCAGGCCAGTGGTGCCGGTGAACAGTTGATATATCTTTGGGGCGCAGAGGGTGTGGGCCTCACTCATCTATTGCAGGCTTGCTGTCATCAAGCCGCCAACCGAGGCTTGCGCTCCCAGTACATTCCCCTTCGCGATTTATCCCGCTTTTCCCCGGACTCGTTGTGTGATGATTTAAGTGACCTTGATTTGGTGTGCTTGGACGATGTAGATACGATTGCGGGAAAAGCACAATGGGAACAGGCGCTGTTTCATTTGTTTAATCGTCTGCGAGACTCTGGCCGTCGGTTATTGGTGGCGGCGCATCAATCACCCAAGCATTTAGGGGTGTCGCTACCGGATTTGCATTCCCGTTTGTCTTGGGGCATTACCTTTCAAATTCAGCCAATGTCTGATGTCGAGAAGTGTAAGGCATTGCAATTGAGGGCGCATACGAGGGGTTTAGACCTTAGTGAAGAGGTGAGCCTGTTTATTGTGCATCGTGCACCACGAGACATGAACCAGCTATTTGAGTATTTGGATGAGTTGGATCAGGCGTCTTTGGCGGAACAGCGTAAACTGACGATCCCCTTTGTGAAGCGTGTATTAGGTTTTTAGTCTTTGGAATTGATTTTGAAATCGAACCCAGAGAATAAAACCGAAGAAAAAACCGCCTGAAAAGGCGGTTTTTTTATGGGGGCAAGAAAAACACATCGAGGTTAGAGGGTACTCAACTCGCACTCCATGCAAACGGCATAGACACCTCGGCGATCATTAAAGGTATCCAGTAACTGCCATGGGCCCATCACGGATTGCCAGTACTGCATTAAGCTTTGAGGAATCCATTGCGTGCCGAGTGGCTCGGTTGGAATACCGTTAACAGAGGCCGCCTTGTTCAATTCACGTAAGATTTCTTCTGCTGGGGTTAACGGCAACTGAAGTGTTTTTGTACGAAAGTCACTGGTTCCGGCGAGTTTGGCCGCCGCTTCCACCGCTTCATTCAAGGTTCCTAGCTTATCCACTAAACCCAGCTCCAGTGCTTTGGTGCCACTCCAAACACGCCCTTGCGCAATGTTGTGTACCGCCTCTGGAGTGGTGTTGCGTGCCTCGGCCACTAAAGCGAGGAATTGTTGGTAAATGTGATTAACCCCTTCTTGAATCACTCTTTGTGCCATGGGGTCGAGTGGGCGGTCGGCACGTAGAGCACCTGCGAGCTTGGTGGTGCCCAAACCGTCGGTGGTGATACCGGCTTTTTCGAGTGTACCTTCTAATGTGGGGAAGGCCCCGAAAACGCCGATGGAGCCAGTGATCGTAGTGGGGGTTGCCCAGATTTCATCGGCAGCAGTCGCCATCCAGTACCCTCCAGAGGCGGCAACACTGCCCATGGAAACAATGACGGGAATGCCTTGTTCTTTCAGGTCAAGTAAGCCTTGGCGAATTTCTTCCGAGGCGTAAGCGCTGCCACCGCCGCTGTCGATGCGAACCACCACGGCTTTGATGGATTGATCTTCTTCAACCTGTTCTAACAGACGTTGAAAGCTTTTGTCACCAATATTACCCGCAGGCTGATGGCCATCAGAGATGGTACCGCTGGCCACAATAATCGCAATATGATCGCCTAGGTGAGGCGTGGCAGGTTTCATGGCGGACAAGTATTGCTGGTAGCTTAAACCTTTATAGGTGTGTTTCTTTTCGTCTTTACCGTATTCGTTAATGAGGCTGCTTTCCCAGTCTTTGTGGGTCGAAATTTTATCCACAAGCCCAGTGTTCAATGCCAGTTTGGCGGTATCGCCATTAACCGCTTGCAGTGCAACATCCATGTCATTGACGAATTCGTTCACCGCACCGGTGGGTAAATCACGCAGGGCCTCTACTTCGCTGGTGTACACGCTCCAGAGTTCATTGAGCCACATTTCATTATGTTCGCGAGAAGACTCTGACATGTTTTCACGCATGAAGGGTTCCATGGCGTCTTTGAAGTTACCGACTCGAAAGACGTGCATGTTGATGGCCAGTTTATCGAGTGCGCCCTTAAAGTAGTTTCGGTAACGGCTAAAGCCGGTTAGCAGTACGCTGCCCATGGGGTTGATGTGAATTTCATCGGCATGAACCGCCAGCAGGTATTGGTGTTGGGAATAGTTGCTACTATAGGCGCGAATGGGCTTACCACTGGCTTTGAAGTCATCCAACGCATCACCGATTTCTTCCAGTTTACTGATGCCCCCTCCCATAAAACCGTCTAATTCGAGGACGATTTCTTTTACGCGACTGTCGTGTTTTGCTGCCTCAATGGCTTCAATGACATCACTGACAACGGTTTCCGACTCTTCTTTGTTGTTCTGTTCAAGGAGCTGTGCCATGGGGTCGACGTAACTGCGTTCGTCCACCAAAATGCCGGTAGGTGCGATAACCAGAGCGGTATTCTCTTTAATTTCGACGCCAGGCTCTGGCCACAGAGAGGCCACCACTAACAGCGCGATGAGTAAAAAGAGAAGGTTGAGTACAGTGACTCTCACCCAGGTGACCAGCTTCCATATGCCACCAAAGAATCGGCGAATAATGCCAGGGGAGTGTTCAGACATGCTAAAACCCTTGTGTTGTGTCTCGTGTATTCATCACGGTAACGCCCATGTGGCGACAATGATGATAGATATTACGCAGCGATCAATGCCGCTATGTCAATTTTCTAATGTGTTGGATCATCAAATAGCTTATCGAGTTTCCTGATTTTGTTCGAGAAATTCAGCGTAGCGCCAATGTTGAATCCAGCGGCTAGTCATCATGGCAGAGATAAACAACACGATGGATAACGTCAGACCCAGGGCGTCTGTCCACACAAACATCGGTGAACCCACTTCCACTACGAACGCGGTGAAATAAATCAGTATCACGAAGCACATCCAACTGAAGGTGCGGTGCGTTCGTTTGATCATGCCCGGAATGAAAATGAATAGCGGCACCGTTTGCATGGCGAGCTTCTTGGCGTCGAAATCACTAAACTGTAATCCTAAAAACATCAGTATCAGACCGGCATAGGCACTGACGGTAATGGCATACCAACGGTTCGCTTTGGCTTTCAGCTCTGGGCTGGGCAGCATGGGCTTGGCTTTCTTGGCAGGCTCGTCTGCTGCTTGAGAAGTTGTGGTTTGCTTGAAAGATGAAGAGTTGTCAGTCATAGAGCAATGTATTGTGGTTGTATATTGTCGTTATGTATTGTCGTTGTATATTTTGGTTACGTTATGGTTTACGCAACGCCAGTGCTAAAGAGGCCAATCGTTTACCTTGTGCTTCGCACAGCTCCCGTTCATGCTGGCTGAGTTCAGTCGTGCCTTGTATGGAATGATGAGAAGGCCCATAGGGTGTACCGCCTGTTTGCGTCGCCTGTAAGGCTTCGTTGCTGTATGGCGTGCCTGCGATTACCATGCCGTGGTGCAGTAAAGGCAACATCATGCTGGTTAAGGTGGTTTCTTGTCCGCCGTGCAAACTGGCGGTGGAGGTAAAGACGGAGGCGGGTTTGTCAATCAAATTGCCGCTGAGCCATAAATCACTGGTGCCATCGAGAAAGTATTTTAAGGCGGAGGCCATGTTGCCAAAGCGGGTGGGGCTGCCGAGTGCTAAACCGCTGCAATTGGCCAGTTCTTCCTTCGTGCAATAAACAGCACCTTCTTTCGGTATGGCGGGTTCGGTCGCTTCGGTTTTGGGTGATATCGGCGGTACGGTGCGGAGAAGAGCGTCAATGCCCGCAACCGTATGGACACCACGGGCAATATGCTTGGCCATAGTGGCAGTGGCACCGTTAACGCTGTAGTAAAGAATGAGTATGTATGGGTTATCCATGATGATCGTCGTGTTTAATGATGGTCGTGTTTAATGGTGAAGGTGAGGTTCGTTTTTAGTTGAGCCGCTTTTTGTCAGCCGTGCTCGGCTATCACGCTTCTACAATAACTTTACAATAGTGCTTTCACATTTTCCGGCGGGCGGCCAAGAATGGCTTCGTCACCTTTTACGACAATCGGTCGTTCGATTAATTTAGGAAAGGCCACCATGGCTTCCACCAGTGCCTCATCAGTGAGGGTTTTGTCGTTTAATCCGTTGGCTTTGTACGCTTCTTCTCCTTTTCGCAGAAGTTCTCTTGCACTGATTCCCAGCTTTTTCAACAGAGACTGGAGTGCGGTTTTAGTAGGAGGCGTGTCGAGGTACAGCACAATTTCAGGTTCAACCCCCGCCTCTTCCAGCAAGGCTAGGGTTTGTCGAGATTTGGAACAGCGTGGATTATGATAAATCGTATACATTCTGGAAAATACCTTGTTTTTCAGTGCATCAGAGGTCACGAATGACTATGCCGGGCATGTTATTACAGACAGCGCTATGACGGGTGACGTTATGACGGATGATGTAGTAACGGATGATGTTATGACGGACAGTGTAACAGCGTCTCTGCCAATAGGTTCAGTAATAAATAGGTTCAGTAATAAATAGGTTCAGTAATAAATACGTTCACTAAGCATCAGTGAAGTCGCAAAAAGAAAGGGAGGTTTTTGTGTTAAAGCAAAAATGGTATCGGAAGTGGTTAATAGGTAAGCAGGGTGTAATGGGTAATGTCGCCGGTAAGAAGGGAATAATGAGCCAAGATCAGTTTGATAAATGTTCTGAATACTGGGCGTTTTTAAAGCGCTTATGTGTGAGTGTGGGACGACAATTTGTCGAGAAAGGCTGCCAGAAAAACGCGGCGGCGTTAACGTACGTTTCGCTGTTCGCATTAGTGCCTATGTTAACGGTTATTTATGCCATGTTTTCTATTGTGCCTGCGGCTCAAGGGCTTGAGGCGCAATTTCAAGCGTTGATTTTCGAGAATTTTGTGCCGTCATCGGTACAGGCGTTGCAGGATTACCTTGAAAGCTTCACCAGTAAAGCTCGCACGATGACGCTGCCAGGCGTGATTATGCTCATGGTGACGGCGTTTCTCATGCTTCAAAATATTGAAAAAACCTTCAATTCTATTTGGGGGGTCTCGAGTGGTCGAAAGGGCATTTCCAGTTTTTTATCTTATTGGGCGGTGTTGAGTTTAGGATCGATATTACTGGGCGTTGGCTTGGTCATGAGCACTTATCTTATTTCGTTACAGTTATTTGTAGACGAGTACGATAGCCTTGGGTTAATGCCGGTATTTTTGCATTTCTTCCCATGGTTACTGACCTCCAGCGCTTTTACATTGCTATTTGCAGCGGTGCCCAATTGCCGAGTTCCAGCGCGTGATGCCGTGATTGGGGGTGTGATTACGGCGTTATTGTTTGAACTTGCTAAAGACTTGTTTGGTTTCATTATGGCGCGGACCAGCTATGAGCTGATTTATGGCGCTTTCGCGTTATTTCCCATTTTCCTTATGTGGATTTACGTACTGTGGATGATTATTTTAGGAGGGGCTGTTTTTGTTCGGGCATTGAGCAATCAGCGGGTGATTCATGGCCAGTCTCCGCAAACCGATTTAATGGCATCGCTGACGATCTTATGGCATTTGAGGCAATGTGCGTTTGAAGGCAGCAGTGCCAGCGAGGGAGCTATCACTGGGCTAGGTATTGCACCGGACCAATGGCATCGATTGCGAGAGCGATTACTGAGTTGTCATTTGATTGCCCAAATGCAAAACGGCCATTTTATTTTATGCCGGGACATTCAAACTTATTCTGTTGCAGAGCTTGGAGAGTGGGTAGACCCACATCAATACAGTAGTGACTGTGAGTCGTTGCCTTGTTCGAATTCACCTTGGTCTGCAGATTTATTACGCAGACTTCGGTTGTGTGATCAAACGATTACCGAGGCATTGACCATTTCGGTGTGGGATCTATTCCATATTGACGATCCTCTGATATCCACTCCGCAGGAGGTGGGACAACGGTTATCGCCTAAAGAATCGACTTCCCCTGAGACGACTTTCTCGGAAACCGTTTCTAAAACGAATTCTTAAAGCTAACCTTCTTAACATTAGCCCCCTTAAAATTAGTCCCTTTGAAATTAGTCCCTTTGAAATTAGTCCCTTTGAAAATAGAGGGGTTGTCGGCAGTATTGTGGTTAGATCGCATGAAGTTTTCCATTCACAGTGCTCTTTTCCAGCCGCTTCTTCAGTTATAGCTATACTGGACTGTGTGCTTAATCCTAAGGCCTCTAAAAAATAAGAAATGACGTTAAGTTTTGCTTATGAATGGGCTTTTATTCTGAGGGTTAAGTCAGTGGACAGTTGATGCTTTCTTATGGAGGCGCAACACAATATTTTGTGGATAACGTTTGGTTAGAAATCAAGTAGAGTTCAATGACTATACCGCTATTAATCTGCGATGACTCCAACATGGCCCGTAAACAGGTAACCAAATCACTGCCTGATGGGTGGGATGTAGACATTACCTATGCGGCCAATGGGGTAGAAGGTATCGATGCTATTCGTACCGGCAAAGGTGAAATGGTTTTTCTGGATTTGACCATGCCGGAAATGGACGGTTATCAAGTGCTAGAGTTGGTGAAGCAAGAGGCCCTAAAGTGCGTGGTCATTGTAATCTCTGGCGACGTACAACCTGCTGCTCGAGAACGAGTATTACAATTGGGTGCTCTGGATTTTATTCGCAAGCCCATTAATAAAGAAAAGCTGTTTGGTGTTTTAGAAATGTATGGTTTGTTATGAGTGTTGTTTTATGAGAGTTGTTTTATGAGAGTGGTTATGAATGAGCGACGAGGCCAATATTATTAAGTACGGTTATGGTATTTCCGCATGATTGAGTTTCCACTGGACGACGACCAGAAAGATTGTTTGCAAGAAGTGTGTAATGTGGCAATGGGGGTAGCAGGCGAGTCTCTGGCGGCCTTTACTCATGCTTTTGTAGAGCTGTCTATTCCTAAAATACGCAGTACCATCCCTAGTGAATTAGCCTCATCATTGGGTTGCGTCAATGATGGTGGACGAGTATATGCTGCCGTGCAGCCCTTCACCTTTAAGCAAGTAGAATGTTTCGCACTGACAGTATTCACCCAAGCCAGTATTGATGACTTAATGACGGTTACCGGGCGTGAGGAGTTAGAGATACCACTAGAAGACGCCAAGCGTGACCTATTGTTAAAGGCGTGTAATGCGATTTCATCGTCTTGTTTACCGAATTTATCTCATGCCCTTGAGATACCCATCTCATTTTCTGAGCCTTATTCTTGTGGTGAGTGTGTCACGTTGTCTGAGTTGGTTTTAAATGATATTGCTTCCTGGGGACAATTGTTATCGGTAGAGATTAACTATCATTTAGAAGACCACCCTTTCAATTGTGATTTGTTGTTGCTCTTTCCCGATGTTTCCTTTAACGGGTTGACTCAGGCGTTGAATGAACTCATGGCGTTTTAAGCCCAGCTTGGTTTTTGGTGTGACGTTAACCCGTAATGGGTTGGGGAGTGGCACTCTCAATGTCGCTTTTTTCGAGGATAATTTCTAAGCACATCATCTTTTTCTTCATGGTGTTTCGCCTTAAGTCGTATTTGAAAAACCACTTCTTTTTTGTTCTTATTCTTCCTGACGATCTTATGGTATGACATTCTACTTTAGTAGTATTGTTTAAGTGCCATTTAGTAGTGCTGTAGTAAGTTTTTAGTAGTGTTGTAGTAAGTTTTGTAAAAACGGTAAGATATTCATACTGTAATTGCAGGGAATTGTCGGGGGTGGCAATGATTTTTTTGTTCATCGTCGTTTGTTGCCAATTTGACAAGGAAACAGTTTGATAGGAAAACCGTGATAAAATATTGCAGTGAAAAAAGCCTAATAAAGAATAAAAATACGAGAGAATGATGGGGGCACAATGCTGATTTACGAAGTACGTTTAATTATCAGCTCAGACATATTGCGAAGCTACGATGAATGGCTGCAAGATCACGTAAAAGAAATGCTCGGCTTTGAAGGATTTTGCGGTGCAAAAATTTATTCAGAGCAAAGCCATGGGGAGGCCCCTGAGCATATTCGATGTGTACATTTTACCGTTGTGAGCCAGTCTTCCTTGGATCACTACCTACATTTTCATGCTGAACGGATGCGCGAAAAAGCGATCAACCAATTTGGGTCAAAGTTCACCGTCGATCGTCGAGTATTAAGAGAGAAAACTCGATTCGCAGCGAGTTAATAGGGTTATTAATCTCTTCCGGTTTATCCATATTGTTCCCGTATTTATCACGTTTATTGTGCATCAATTTCAACATCATCGCCTTCGTAAGCCACGGACACCGTAATACTGCCAGGGCCTAAATTAATCCCGCCAGATAAACTCATTACGGATAGGAGTATTTCAATATTATGAGATTGTGCAATGTTTTGGAGTGAAGCATACTCATTAAAATTGAATAATTCTTTGGGGTCGCCTGCAATACTGATCACAATGTACGGTGTAGAAAGCCCGGATTGGACTTTAGTCGCAACAAAGTTCAGCACAGCTTTGAGGGCATTTTCAAAGCCTCTTATTTTCGCTATGGGATAGGTCTCTTCATTGCAGCCCAACACAACGGGAGTGACTTCTAGTGCCTTGCCAATAATAGAGGTAAGAAAACCGACACTTTTATCCCCCTTTTTACGTGCACGATTACGTAAATAAGTTAAGTCAGGAGGAATGCCAAAACTTTTTACTTGCGGTTTAAATTCTTCAATGGCTCGCCGCAATTGGTTCTTAGAGATGCCTTCATTGATTAATTTAATTGTGTGTGCCGCAGTCAATCCTTGGCCAGAAAAGACCGTTCCAGTACTGACAACACGCATACTAAAGGGTGTGATGCAATTCGCTTGTTTACGAATTTCTTGAGCATGGACCTGCATGCCTTGAGAAACATCTAAATAATGACTGTACGTTGGGCTGCGTGAACGGGCGATAGTTTCGCAAATTGCAAAATCTGTTTTAGTGACGACATTGTCGAGCATATATTCTTTTATTTGCTCGGTGGTAGTAGGTGAGCTTTCAGCTTGCATTGATTTATCAATGCGGCCTTCATTGTAAATGGCTAATCGTTCAGTTTCAGAGAGCGTATCACCAATACTTTCTCCTGCAATCGAAATATTCAGCGGAATGACAAAGATGTTATTGTCTGTGATAAAGGTATCAGGTAGATCGCATGCCGAGTCGACCACGAGTCCAGTTTTCATAGGGTTCTCCAGGTTTTATTATCGCTTTTATAAGTTTTGATTGGTTTCTGTGATTACCAATTTCTTCGGGAGTTCGACTGTGTAATCGCTTTTTTGTCGCGCAATGACGCCATTTTGTCACAAAAATCATTATTTTGTGTAGTTCTAAACGGCTATATAGGTGGGGCACGATGCAATTGAGTGTCGTCGCTATAACATACGGAGCGTCAGAAAAAATCGATTGAGCAAACGCTTAAGGCAGGGAGTGTATCTGGGGTGTTTGCGATTCGTTATTATTGTTTTTGCGGTGATTTTATTGTGATGATTTTATTGTGAGTTACGATGATAGTCAGAGGGTTTTCCCTCGAAGTGCTGAAAACAGTCCGGCGCTTAACGCCCAAATAGTGGCAATACTTAAGCTTATTTTGGTTGCCGCTTCTAATTCGGAGTGTTGTGTGGGGGTGATGAGATTGTCACCCATCAACCAATGTACAATCATCGTGACTACCCCCATGCTGATTAAATTTCCACTCACCCGGGCTAAGTTCACGCTGGCAGCGGCACTGCCAATTTCTTTCTGTACAACCGCACTCATTACAGTGTTGTTATTGGGGGTGGTAAATAAGCCATAGCCAATACCGAGTAAAATCATCGCAAGAGCGATTTGGGTGTTCCCACTTTTTTCATTCATTAGTGTGAGTAAGAAAAAGCCGATAGTGGCTGCGGCGCAGCCGCTGGTGGCAAGCCATCGGGAATCCCATCGATCAGACAATTTCCCTGCAAAGGGAGCCAGTATCATCATCGCGACCGCTTGCAGTAACATAATTTGACCAGCTTCTATTGGGCTCATGGCTAATATGTACTGCAAGTAGAGGCTGACAATGAAGGCGACAGGGTATCCGGCCGCGTACATAAGAAAAGCGGCAATTAAGGAAAAGCTAAACACTCTGCTCTCTCTAAACATGCCAACACGAATTAACGGATTTTCGGTGTCTGCTTCATGTCGAATAAACCACACAAGTAAAATTAACCCTAGCATCATACCGATAAGGTATTGCATGTTAGGTAGACCAGAAAGGCCAACGGTAAACGTGAAAGCCCAGCCACCAAAAAGTACGGTACCTTTCCAGTCGTACCGGCCTTGACTGGGGTTAGTCCACTCACCCTTTTGCGAAATCATGATGGCGATGACGGCGAGTGAGGCGGGAATTTGTAACCAAAATACACTTCTCCAACCAAGGTGTTCGGTACACCAACCGCCAACCATCGGAGCAAGCGCTAGGCCCAGATAAATACAAAACGAATTGAGACCTAAAGGTAAACCGCGCTTATTGGGTGGGAAAACAGACGTGATGATGGCCATCCCGCAGCCAAAAATCATGGCTGAACCAATCCCCTGAATGAGTCGTGAGAATAATAGCCATTCAATACTGGGGGTTAGAGCGGCAAAAGTAGAGGCTAAGCAAACGATGAGTAAGCCTGCGATGTAAACGCGCTTTCTTCCGATATTATCGGCCAGTTTGCTACAGGGCAGCATAAAGGCAACATTGCTTAATAAGAAAGCAGTGGGAATCCAACTAATTAACTGTGCGCTGGCGCTGAGGTTTTCTGCGATTGAAGGTAAGGCAACGTTCACGGCTGCCATGGTGAGCGGGCTTAGAAAGGAACCAATGCAAACGGCTATTAAAATAGCGGTGGTATTGCAGTGAGCTTCTTTAGAAAGGTTTGTCTCAGTCACGACATTTCCTGAAGTAGTGTGGATAAGAGGTAATCTGGATAAAAATTTTGTGGAATCCACTTCTATAAGTCACAAGCGTATCGTACAGCAAATAAATGTACGGTAGCGGACAAGTGTGTAATAACGTGAGAGTTTGTTTTTGGGATTTTTTCAGAGCTATGGTGGTTGTGATGACAGTTGTAAGGCGGATAGTGAAACGATAGAGATAAAAGGTTAGTTGATTGAGAATATTAAGGGGCACCATGGGCACCCCTTAAAGAGGATAGAGCGAAATACCTTAACAGGTAATCGGCGGCCCCCTTACTCTGCCATTTCTTTGAGCTTTTTCAGCGGACGGATTTTTACCTGAATGCTGGCAGGCTTGGCTTTGAAGACGGTTTCTTCGCCAGTAAAAGGATTGATGCCCTTACGTGCTTTTTTAGCCGGTTTTTTGACCGTCGTGACTTTCATTAAACCTGGTAATACAAACTCTCCGCAGCCACCACGCTTTTTCAAGTGGCCTTCCATTAAATCAGAAAGCTCATCCAATACAGATTGCACTTGTTTACGTGTTAATTCCGTATTCTCTGAAATTTGGTTCAAAATTTGTGTTTTTGAGTAACGATCACCAATTGCTTTAATGCGTTTGGTAGCAGGTGCTTTTGTGGCAGGGGCTTTACGTGCAGCCATAGGGATTCCCTCTAGATCTTCTAACAGGATGGGTTTTTTTGTTTTTTCATTGCGTCGTTGTGAAGCTATATTGCATTGATCGAGCCTCCATTATGCTTCTTTTTTGTCATGGCTCTTGAGTCAGCGTTCAATGTTCAGCTTAGCAATAGCGTTCAAAAAAGTGGCATTCTTTTGGAGGTTATTTCACGACTCACTTGAAATGTTCATTCTTTCTTACAATTGAGTGTGTCAAAAGCGCCTTACGACGTAATAAGTAAGAATAGCGCTATATATATAGGATAAAAATGCACTCAGCAACAGAAATTCAACAAAATAATGTGAGAAACGTAATTTTTTTGATGACAGCTGCTTAATTGGGTCGATTGGCGACCTGATTAAAGGCGTCTACCCAAAATTGGCTGAATTGAGAGCCCGCATGACGATTAATTTCCAACACGGCGCGAATCAGAGGGCGTTTAAATTCTTTATGGTGAGGGCGTCCATAACGACACGCATGAAAGGCATCGGCAATGGCTATGATTTTGGCTCCATCGCAGATTTGATCGTCGGTCAATCCAAGGGGATAGCCGCCGCCGCTGCAATGTTCATGATGTTGAACCACCATTTCGCAGGCCTCTTCCCAACCCAGCCTTTGTAATGGCTCGGATGAAAAGCGGATGTGGCCACGAACCAGGCGGTGTTCTTCATTGGAGTAGGGATGTTTTTTATGCAGGAGATCTAGGGGTAAAAAAGCCATGCCAATATCGTGGCTGTAGGCGGCCATTGCTAATTGATTTGGGTCGACAATCACGTTGACATAATCGTTCATAGCCAATGCCAAACGAGCAATTTGTTCTGTTCTGCCCATCCAATATGGTGAGCGGGCCTCTAAAGCAGGAGCCAAATTAATCATTAATTGTAAATCAGGGTGATCGTTAACGCCGTACCGGCTGAGAAAATCGGGCACATGTTTATAATAAACGGCGACATCGTTAGCAGGTTGATCAGGTTTATCAAGAGCCGTCCCTTCAAGCAGTTGAAGCGCTTCATGAATCAGTGTTGGTCGATAATTTTCTTTTGCTGTGCTGATTTTGTGAATAGCGTGACAAATTTTGTCAAATTCGTTGACGGAGTAAGACGACTGTTGATCGAGTATTTCTTCTTCAACCAATCGCTTGGTGATATCCATAGCCAGTAAAATGACATCGCTCATGAGATCATCGTAGGTAATATGCCCGCTGCGTAATTCTTCAAGAATATCTTCCACACTCTGCAATAGAGGGCATAAATGCTTTAGCCCGATATAAATAAGATTGCCTTTAATCGTATGTACAGAACGAAAGAGCTCTCGAATGAGTTCCAGATTATTTGGAGCGTGTTCAAGACTAATTAGGTTTGCTTCACATCGAGCATGTGCGTCTTGAAAGTCAGAAAAAAAATCTTCCGCCAACTCAGTGTCGAGACTTTCTGGTTTGCTAAATAGCATCTTTTTAAACTCCCAAGTGCGTTATAGCGTGTGGTGACGGCTTGTTAAGTGACGATGTGAGAAACCATGAGTTTGGTGGACTAATTTCATTTGAGCCTAGCACAGCTTAGTGAAGGTTTAGTGCGACTTTAGTGAGTTTTTATGAGGCTTCTAGGGGGGGGAATCCTTGGGATATAATGCCCCCTTTTTTGAAGAACGCTTTTGACTGAGCTGGGCGAAACTTGAATTGAATCGCCTTGGCCACATATAAACCGGTGGTAGAAAGATTTCCGAGTGGAAAGATCATCGAAATAAGTAGGAGTGAATACCCGAAATGCCAATCTATGAGTACCGTTGCAACGCCTGTGGACACGAACTGGAAGCGTTGCAGAAGATGAGTGATGCTCCTTTAACCGATTGCCCGGCGTGCAAGCAGCCTGAATTGATTAAGCGGGTATCTGCGGCAGGGTTTCGCCTAGCGGGGAGTGGTTGGTATGAAACGGATTTTAAATCTAAAAATCAGAAGAACTTAGCGGGCGGTCAAAAAGAAGGTAATGACAAGCCATCTGGTAGTAATAAGTCTGAGACGGCAAAGACCACCTCTTCTTCCGATAAAAAAGCCTCTGCGTCGAAATAAGCTTCCCAAGAGTGGGTATCCGAGGGTAGCGGCTGGCGCAACAGTGAGATAAAGTGCCTGCATTCGTTATCCTCAGTAATAGAAACAGGATACAAACAGCGATAGAACGCATCTATAAATAACGATAAGCGTCTCTTCTCAGGTCGTTCAGGCGGCCTGTCAAAACACAATTTACATTACAGGAAATTCAACTATGCGCAGCCAGTATTGTGGCGCTCTCAATGCCTCTTTTATTGATCAAGAAGTAACCCTGTGTGGCTGGGTAGACCGCCGCAGAGACCATGGTGGTGTCATTTTTATTGATTTGCGAGATCGTGATGGCATTGTGCAGGTGGTTTTTGATTCTGACAGCGCGGATTTTGAAACTGCCGATAAAGTACGCAGTGAGTATGTATTGCAAGTGACTGGGCGTGTGCGTGCACGTGATGCGGCAACGGTAAACCCGAATATGGCAACCGGTGAGGTTGAGGTTTACGGTGCCAACTTGACTATTTTAAGTGCGGCAGAAACGCCTCCTTTCCCATTGAATGAGCACTCTACTGTTGGTGAAGATGTCCGTTTAAAATATCGTTATTTAGATCTTCGTCGTTCCGAAATGCAGCGCAATTTGCGTTTACGCTCGAAGGTGACTAACGCCATTCGTAATTACTTAGATGACAATGGCTTTTTAGACATCGAAACCCCTATTTTGACCCGTGCAACACCCGAAGGCGCACGTGATTACCTCGTGCCTTCACGTACTCACGAAAATAAGTTCTTCGCGCTACCCCAATCACCACAGTTATTCAAACAGTTGTTGATGGTGTCCGGTTTTGACCGTTACTACCAAATTGCTAAATGTTTCCGTGATGAAGATTTGCGTGCAGATCGTCAACCTGAATTTACGCAAATCGATATCGAGACATCGTTTATGTCTGATGAGCAAATCATGGCTGTGACTGAAGGCATGATTCGTGAGTTGTTCAAAGACGTTAAAGAGGTCGATTTGGGTGATTTCCCTCGTATGCCTTACGCCGAAGCGATGGAAAAGTACGGTTCTGACAAGCCGGATTTGCGTATTCCATTAGAGTTGGTTGAAGTAAAAGACCTGCTTCAAAACATTGAATTTAAGGTATTTGCCGGCCCTGCCAACGATCCGAAATGCCGTGTAACAGCATTAAAAGTAGACGGCGGTGCAGAGCTGTCCCGTAAGCAAATCGATGATTACACGAAGTTTGTCAGTATTTACGGAGCGCGTGGTTTAGCTTGGATTAAAGTCAATGACCTTGCAGCGGGAACGGAAGGTTTGCAGTCGCCGATCATTAAACATTTGGGTGATGAAGCGACGTTGGCGATTATTGAGCGAGTTGGTGCGAAAGATGGCGATATCGTGTTCTTCGGGGCAGACAAGTCCAAAGTCGTCAGCGAAGCGCTTGGGGCATTACGGGTTAAGGTCGGCCATGACTTGAACTTGTTAACCCGTGAGTGGGCGCCTTTGTGGGTGGTTGACTTCCCGATGTTTGAAGAAACCGATGAGGGTGGTTTAACCGCTCTACATCACCCATTCACTTCGCCAGCTTGTACTGCTGAGGCATTAGAAGCGAACCCTGCTGAGGCGTTATCTGTTGCTTATGACATGGTGTTGAATGGTACTGAGCTGGGCGGTGGTTCGGTTCGTATTCACGATCAAGCCATGCAACAAGCTGTGTTCCGTGTATTGGGTATTTCAGAAGAAGAGCAACAAGAGAAGTTCGGCTTCTTGTTAGACGCTCTGCAGTATGGTGCCCCCCCTCACGGCGGATTGGCTTTTGGTTTAGACCGATTGATCATGCTAATGACCGGCAGCGAGTCTATTCGTGATGTTATTGCTTTCCCGAAAACCCAAACAGCAGCCTGTGTCATGACGGACGCTCCGGGTGCGGTTGATACTCATCAGTTACGTGAATTGAATATCCAATTGCGAAAAAAAGAAAGTAAACCTGCAGAGAAGAGTGAGTAATACAAAGTATAACAATAAAAAAGGCGCATGAAATTGCGCCTTTTTTATTCTGCTTTGCTCGTTGTTGAGAAGCTTTTAACGTAGTTTAGATATCATCGTCTTCGTCAATGGGAAGTTGTATTTCTGAAAAACTGCCATTTCGAGCATCAACGCTATTAGCCTCCGCATCGTTAGAATTCACTTGCCCTCCATTCACAAAGACTAGGTCTTCGTCTTCAATACTGTTGTTATTGGATACAGCCACTGAAATCCCTAGGATACTGAAACGATCATTACTGGCTTGAGTCACAATGCCCTGCAGTTCAACATTTTCTCTATTGTCATCTCCTCGGTATCTTACTGATGTCGCATAGGGCGTTTCATCTTTATCGACAAAGCCTTGAATCTCGATTTGCTGAGTGATGTCGGGGTTTGCATCTAATAAAATGGAATTTTCATCGTTGGTTAAATCCGTCGTATCAATACTTAACCCTAAAACACTGACTGTGCTGTTGGTGTTGTCTACAGAGACATTGATACCCGGAACAAAAAAGTAAATCCTAGGCTCATGAAACTTGATCGTCGTTGCCGTTAACTCGTTAGTATTGGTATTCAACGTCCCTTCGACCTCAACCTTAACGCCAACTTTAAGGTCTTCTTGAACCCCTCCCTGATAGGTTGGGCTACCACTTTGGATGACTTGGTCGCCAATTTGAAAGCTGGTTGCGTCGGTAAAGCGGGTGATCATCCCTTCAATTTCGGCCGGAAGGGTAATGATATCTTCATCGCCGCTATCGATATTCGCTAGCCTAAACTCGGTACATTCCCAACCCGTCAGGGTATCTAATTCGGTTTCGGTCGTGAAACCATCACCGGTGAAGTCGTCATCTGGGGTGGCGGTCAGGGTCACTGTACGGCCATCTCTGAGGACGCAATTTTCGGATGTAGCACCGTTGATGACTACACCAAGGTCATTAATTTCGAAACGGGTATCGGCTTCTAGATTGTTGATATTTCCTGTGAGCCTCCAATTGGCCACGTTCTCTTGCTGATCAACGAGTGTTGCTAGAACGGCGTCATTGGTCGGGCTGATAAAGCCGCTTACGCGGAGGATATCACCGACTTCAAGTGTATTGATGTCGTCGTTACTGATACCGTCGAGTTCGGTATCGGCTGTTACAATCACTGGCTTTCCTAAGACACGCAGAGGGTTAAGCGTGGTTACTGGTCCAACGACAACGTGATCCACTGTGAGATCGGTAATGACACCTTCCGATAGGTTGCTGGGAAGATCATCGTCGTCATCAAGAATCATGTTGGCGACCATGCCATTTTTTAATTCGCTGGCACTGGATTCAACGCCATCAATGGTAATATTGATGTTATTACTGGATGAGAAATCACTGGTGAAGTTCACCTCAAAAGCGCCAGCATCCGTTAATACACCTATGCTGGCTCCCCCTGAGCCGGAGGTGTTTGACCCACCGCCATCATTACCCCCATTTCCACCATCATTATCATTGTTACCTTGTTGAAAGCCGTCTCCCCCGCACCCTGCTAATGCACATACCACAACCATAATGGCGGACTTGAGTGAGAGAGTGGGAGTTAAGCGTCCTTGATGTTTACTGAAGCGGTCTGTCATGTGGTCTTCTCATCTATTTTCATCTTACAAATACCACTGTGTGTTTTTCATACCTTGGCAGTGATGGGTCATTAAAAATCTCATTAGCTGAATACAGGCTAAATGACTTAATCATTCAATCACATTTCGTCATAAATGTGTGTGGGGTATGACCATTAGGTGAGAGCAATGTTGCATTTTACTTAATTAATTGGGCTGATGTATTACGTTATGCAATTTGGAAAAGAATCCCCAGTCGTCAATAATAAGATTAGAGTTGTGACGGTGAATACGATGTAAAGCACGCCATTTGAGGAATAGTGGTATGACGGTAGCTGTTATTAGAAATCTGTTGGTTTTTTTGGTGTATACCAGCTTAGTAGCATGTGGCGGAGGCGGTTCTTCTTCCGGCGGTAATGGTGGAAACACTGGTGGCGGCACTGATCCTTCAATGGTAACGCTTTCTGGCACAATCACGTTTGATAAAGTAAACCATAACTCTGAGTCACCCTACGGGTTGGACTATAACAATATTACTCAAGAACCCGCTCGTGGAGTAACGGTTGTCTTATTGGATAGCGCAGACAATGAACTCAGCAGAACCGTTACTCATGAGGAAGATGGGAGCTATTCTTTTCAAGTATCTGCTAACTCTACTGTCCGTGTACGAGTAAGAGCTGAAATTATTTCCACCTCGGGAGCGCAATACGATTTTAAAGTAACGGATAATACTAGCGGTAATTCAATTTACGTGCTTCAAGGGTCATTGGTGTCCGTGGGTTCTGCTGATTCAACCAGAGATCTCCATGCTGGTTCAGGTTGGAATGCCACGACTAACTCCTACAATGATTCGGCTCGAGTTGCTGCTCCATTTGCCATTATTGATACGATCTACACTACGGTTCGGGCATTTGTTGATGTTGATCCTGATGTTATTTTCCCTGCTTCGGAAGTGAGATGGAGTACGAGAAATCGTTCAGTATTTGGTAATTTAGCGGAGGGAGAAATTTTCACATCCTTTTACACTTCTGGTGAGAAAGTGATTTATCTCTTGGGTGCTGCAGATTCGGATACCGATGAATACGATTCTCATGTGATTGCTCATGAGTGGGGGCATTATTTTGAAGACAATTTGTCTCGATCAGACTCAATAGGTGGCAATCATACGCAATCCAGTAAATTAGATATGCGTCTTGCATTTGGTGAAGGGTGGGGCAACGCACTTGCAGCGATGGCGCTAGATGACTCGTTGTACAAAGACAGCTTGGGTAATATGCAGCGATCCGCTATTTCGTTTGACATTGAAAATAATGAGAACCTTGTTAAAGGTTGGTATAGCGAAGCCTCGGTGCAATCTATTTTGTACGATATTTTTGATGCTCTTGATGATGGCTCGGATACGTTAAGTGATGGATTGGCTTCCATCTATGATGTCATGACCAGTGCCAGTTATCGTTCGGCAGAGTTTTTCACCAGTATCCATTTGTTTTTGACAGAACTTAAGTCGGCTTACCCTTCTTTGGAAATACCTATTGATGCCTTGGCAGCAGAGCAAGAGATTCATGTTGAAGATGCAGTGGGTACGAATGAGGCTAACTCAGGAAGTACACGTGAAACCGTTAATGCTGGAGTAGACAGCCCTCTTCCAATTTACAGAACCATACAAATTGGAACGTCGGAAACGGTTTGTTTAAATAATGCCTTTGGGGAGCGTAATAAATTAGGGAACCGGGCTTATTTTAAATTAGAGAACGTGCCTTTTGGCAACTACGATTTGGCTATAGTTCGTATAAGTGGTGGATTAACCAATCCGGATGTTTTTGGTTATCAGGGTGGTGATATTGTTATTGTTGGAAACTCTAGTGTGAGTAATTCGGAGCTATTGGTACAGACGTTATCTGGCACCTATTTGTTTGATGTGACGGATTCAAGGCTCGGGAGCAGAGGGATTAACGAATCGATTACTCAAAACTGTTTTTCATTCACTATTGCAAATTCTTAAGAGGTAATTTACATGACAATAGAGCTGAGTAAGGTTGTTTGCTTTATTATGTTTGGAACTGTTTTGAGTACAGGAACCCTGCTGTTGGCATGTAGTGGCCACTCATCTAACACTGAGAAAGGCGCGATGGCTTTAGCATCTACGGACAAGCACCATCATGATGACTCGCATTCTGCTTCCGAAGGCTATATGAAGCCTGGTGCAGGAGTGACATTTACTAATGATTATGATGGGAAATCAAACCCCGGTGTTATGGAGTCGTTTACCTTATCTGCTAAGTTGTTACAGCCGGTTGATAATGTTCAGTTCTCTATTTCATCTCCAGACAACATCTTAGTGGGCGGCGAAATTCAGTATTCAGAGGTGTCGCCCCAATCGAATACCATTGAAATCCCCATATCGGTACTGTCTTCTGAAGAGGGTCGTTATTACTTAAACGTTCAAGTCGTAACGAATGCCAGTGGCTATCAATCTAGTCGCGCCCATGCCGTAAAAGTGGTATTTGGAAATCCTCCTGCAATGAAGTCGAAGACGGTACATACCACGGCAGACGGTGAATCGATTGTGATTATGGAAGCACAAGAAACCATTAGTGAATAATGGTTTCTTACTTTTCTTATAAACGCGTTATTCATCTTTAAGACTCTTCACTTCGGCACGCTGACTCATTTCTCTTGACCCCCCCATTCAAGATGGTCAAACTCTGACACTGGACGAATTAACAGGTTTTGTTTATGGCTCTGGTACTGGGTATTGATCCGGGTTCGCAAAAAACGGGTTTCGGTATCATCAATACGTTAAATGGTAAAAATGAATACATCAGTAGTGGTGTTATTCGCTTGCCCGCTGGTTCTCTTCCCGAGCGACTGAAACGCATTTTCAGTGCAGTCACAGAGATTATTGAAGAGTACCATCCAGAAGAGATGGCCATTGAAAGTGTCTTTATGGCGAAGAATGCCAGCTCCGCACTGAAACTTGGTCAAGCGCGCGGTGCTGCGATTGTGGCTGGTGTGAATTTGGGTTTGGAAGTATCTGAATACGAAGCCCGAAAGGTAAAACAGTCTGTGGTTGGCAGCGGTGCCGCCGATAAACGTCAAGTTCAACATATGGTAAAACACCTCTTGCGGCTCAGTGCAATGCCACAAGAAGACGCTGCAGATGCATTGGCTGTCGCACTGTGTCATGCCAATACCCGCCATTACCTCATGCGTACTGCTTCTGCACAAACTTTTCGAAGAGGGCGACTTGTGTAAGCTCTGTGTTTTTAAGGCACTTTTACTTCCTCCTTTCTCAATAAGCCCAAATCGGAGTTGTCTTTTGGGTTCAAAAATAAGGTGATAAAACAGATTATGATTGGTCGTTTACGTGGCTTGTTGGCCGAAAAATTACCTCCACAGGTGTTAATTGATGTGAATGGTGTGTTTTATGAAGTTCAGGCACCTATGACGAGCTTTTATCGATTACCGGAATTGGGCGAAGCTGTCACTCTGTTCACGCACTTATCGATCAGTGAAAATGCCCATCAACTTTTTGGGTTTTCATCCGAGTCTGAGCGCCAACTTTTTCGTGCCCTTATTAAAGTGAATGGTGTGGGGCCCAAAATGGCCTTAGCAGTACTGTCTGGTGTTGAGGCAGATGATTTTGTACGTTTTGTCAGCGAGGGTAATACGGCAGCACTCGTCAAAGTGCCTGGCGTGGGTAAAAAAACGGCTGAACGTATGATTATCGAAATGCAAGATCGCCTGAAGGATTGGAAAACACAATCGTCTCCATTATGGGAGTTGGAAGAGGCCAGTCAGCCACAAGCTAAATCAACTGACGATATTGAGTCAGAAGCGCAAGATGCACTGATTGCATTGGGTTACAAGGCGACTGAGGCGGCGAAAATGATTGGTCGTGTTGCCAAGACAAAACGGTTTGAACGATGTGAAGACTTGATTCGTGAAGCGCTTCGTTCAACATTGCCAGCTTAATAGCGGTTACATCTCGGCCTGATAAAAGAGAGTTTTATGATCGAAAAAGATCAATTGCATGCTGAGCGTGTCATATCCCCCACAGTAAAGCCCGCAGAAGATGCGGTTGATCGGGCGGTACGTCCACGTAAATTGGAAGAGTATGTGGGGCAGCCGGTTGTGAAGGAGCAGATGGAGATTTTCATCACGGCAGCACGTGCACGAAAGGAGGCATTGGATCATACGCTGGTGTTTGGCCCGCCGGGGTTAGGTAAAACCACATTAGCCAATATTATCGCCGAAGAGATGAGCGTTACCTTGAAATCCACTTCTGGCCCCGTGCTCGAAAAAGCCGGTGATTTAGCAGCTATTATGACCAATCTTGACCCTGGAGACGTGCTCTTTATTGATGAAATCCATCGATTGAGCCCTATGGTTGAAGAAGTGCTCTACCCGGCGATGGAAGATTACCAGTTGGACATTATGATCGGTGAAGGGCCTGCCGCCAGATCTATCAAGATCGACTTACCCCCGTTTACCTTAGTGGGTGCCACCACTCGTGCTGGCTTACTCACCTCCCCTCTGCGGGATCGATTTGGCATTGTGCAGCGCCTTGAATATTACAATGTTGAAGATTTAACTCACATTGTTCAGCGCTCAGGTCGTTTGATGGGTGTCGATATCGCTGAAACTGGAGCTTTAGAAGTAGCGAAGCGTGCTCGTGGTACACCGAGAATTGCCAATCGTTTACTGCGGCGAGTGAGGGATTATGCCGAAGTGAAGGCTGATGGCTTTGTCACCGAAGAAGTTGCGGACCAAGCACTTAACATGTTGAATGTGGATAATAAAGGCTTTGATCATATGGACCGACGATTGTTGACTGCCATGCTCGAAAAGTTTGGTGGTGGTCCGGTTGGTGTTGAGAGTTTAGCGGCGGCCATCAGTGAAGAGAGAGACACGATTGAGGATGTTCTTGAGCCCTATTTGATCCAGCAAGGTTTTATCGCAAGAACGCCGCGTGGTCGAGTACTCACCGAGCATGCTTATTCCCATTTTGGTTTGCCGATGCCAACTAAGTTAAAAGATTCATAAATCCATTCTTTTTGTTCATGTACCGTTCAACGTGACCCACCTATAAAACCTCGGAGTTTATATGAGGCAGTTTTCATGGCCGGTTCGAGTCTATATTGAAGACACTGACTCGGGAAAAATAGTGTATTACGTGAATTATTTAAAATTCATGGAGCGAGCTCGTACGGAATTATTGCGATCTCTTGGGCATGGCAAGGCTGCCGTTAGTGAAACTGGGCAGTTGATGGTGGTTGCAAACGCAGAGGTAAAATACTTAAGCCCTGCACGTTTGGATGATGAATTAATCGTCACGACGGCTATTGAAAGAAGTGCTCGAACTTTTTTGCTGTTTAAGCAGAGTGTAGTGCGTGATGGAGACGTATTGTGTGAAGGAGTTATAAAAGTGGGTTGCGTTAATCAAGATACAATGAAGCCCACTCAAATACCGATGCCTATACGCGTTTCAGTCAATAATTGGTTGCAGGCAGAAACAGATGGCAAAATGCTATGAAGGCTTTAACATTTTAAAAAATGAATGAATGCCCTGTGGCTAAATAAGAGGATCAGCCCTTTGCAATTAGGTAGGTTTGTTAAATAATCACGCGGGTGAGAAAGACATTCGTAATAATGACAAATAGTGCCGTTAAACGGTAAATAACAAAGTAAATTAAGGAAAAACAGTAATATGGGGCAAGCTGAGCCGTTATCGATTTGGTCTCTCATAGCAGAAGCCAGTGTTTTGGTGCAGGGGGTTATGGGGTTATTGTTTTTGGCTTCAGTGGTTTCTTGGGTGATGATTCTCCAATGTGGCGCATACCAAAGCCGTGTAAAGTCCCTGTTTGTAAGGTTTGATAAAGAATTTTGGTCGGGTGTGGATTTAGCGGAACTCTACAATCGAGCTAAGGTAGGAAAGCAAAATACCGTTGGCATTGAGAATATTTTTCGAGCGGGATTCTATGAGTTTTCCCGACTGCGAAGACAAGGCGCAACCGACCCCGGTGTGATTATGCAGGGGACGGAAAGGGCACTCAGAGTGGCGCTTGCTCGGGAGGAAGAAAAGCTCGAGGCCAATCTTCCATTTCTGGCCAGTGTTGCTTCGGTAAGCCCGTATATCGGTTTATTTGGTACGGTTTGGGGAATTATGAACTCCTTCAGAGGGTTGGCCAATGTTCATCAGGCCACACTTGCTACGGTAGCTCCGGGTATTTCAGAAGCGCTGGTTGCAACGGCAATGGGATTATTTGCCGCGATTCCAGCTGTTTTGGCTTACAACCGCTTTTCCGCAAGAGCGGAATCACTCAGTGGCAATTTTGAAACTTTTTCCGAAGAATTTACGGCATTGTTACATCGCAAACTGCATTCATCACCGGGTAAATAATCATGGCGGCTCGTAAAGGCGGTAAGCGAAAACCCATGGCGGAAATTAACGTTGTTCCGTATATCGATGTGATGCTGGTGTTGTTGGTGGTCTTTATGGTGACGGCCCCCCTGCTAATGCAAGGCGTTAAAGTGGAGTTACCCCAAGCGCCTTCTGCTCCAATGGAGAATGACGACGAAGAGCCGTTGATTGTTTCAGTCAAAGCGGATGGTTCTTTTTATTTGAATTTAGGGGGTGACCAAGAGGCTAAAAAGCCTTTGGCCCAAATAAAAGAAACTATTGCAAAGGTTTTACGTCAAAAACCCTCAACACCGGTTTTAGTTTGGGGAGATCAGAGCGTACCTTATGGCGAAGTCGTAAAGTTAATGACTGAACTACAAGCGGCCGGAGCGGATTCGGTCGGCTTAGTGACGGAGCCACAAAGTTAGCATGTCTGATCCAAATAGGTTTCGGCATCATCAATCAGGTCGGAGTTTGGTTTTCCCCATCTTCATCAGTTTAGTCCTTCATGGGGCCATTCTTTTGGTGGTGACTTGGGGGTGGGGGCTTCAGCAGGATGTTACTAAACACACTAAGCCCAAAGTTGTTCAAGCGAAACTGGTGCAGCTGGAACAAAAGTCTCCTAAACAAGTCGCGAAACCAAAGCCTAAGGTGATTGACCTTACTAGAAAGAAAGCCGAAGAAAAAAAACGTCAAGAAGCGCAACGTAAACGCGAGCGTGAAAAACAACGTGCCTTAGCAAAGAAGAAAGAGGCTGAACGTAAAGCATTAGAAAAGAAAAAAGCAGAAGAAAAAGCAGCACGTGAAAAAGCCGAGCAAGAGCGATTAAGAAAAGAAATGGCTCGTGAGCTTGAAAATTTAGAACAACAAGAGCGTGATAGGCAATTACAGCAAGAGCTGGCTGACGCCCAAGCAGCGGAAGAGGCTATGCTGGCAGAGCAGCAAGCTGAAGCGACGGCTCAAAGCTATGTGGCCTTAATTGCGTCTAGAGTGGAGCAGTATTGGAGTCGACCTCCGTCGGCACGATTAGGAATGACATGTGAATTACTTATACAGCTTGTACCAACAGGACGTGTTATTAATGTCACGATTGTAAAAGGGAGCGGTGACGCGGCTTTTGATCGCTCTGCGAAACAAGCGGTATTAAAGGCCGAGCAATTTAATGAGCTTCAAGATGTTAAACCCGAAGTATTTGAACGCTACTTTCGTCAGCTTCGACTCGTGTTTAAGCCTGAGGATTTAAGACTCTAGTTTTTATGGGGGATACGTGAGAAACCATATTATTAAAAAAGTCGCATTGGGTATTGCGGTAATCGTCACAAGCGTATTCGCTCGGGCAGAATTAACCATTGAAATTACACAAGGTAGTGATAATCCAACTTCCATTGCGATTGTGCCTTTTAAGTCCCCAGTGGGGCTTCCAGAGGATGTTGCCGCTATTGTGTCGGCCGATTTACAGCGTAGTGGTCAGTTTGACCCTATCCCCAGAAAAAATATGCTGGCATTACCTCAATCGGCATCAGAAGTTTTTTATCGCGACTGGCGTGCATTGGGTGGTGAATATTTGGTTATTGGTGGGATAGAGAATGTCGGTGGTAATTACCAAGTCTGGTATGAGTTGTATGATGTACTAAATCAGCGACAAATTGATCGTGACCGCGCTACCGCATCACCTAAAGATTTGCGCGGTTTGGCGCATTTTGTCAGTGATAAGGTGTATGAAAAAATCACCGGCATTCGCGGTGCTTTTTCTACAAAAATTGCTTACGTCGAGGTTCAGCGTGATAAGTCGAACCCTAAAAATGCTACGTATCGACTTGTTCGAGCGGATGCGGATGGCGCGCGTGAACAATCTATCTTAGAGTCTAAACACCCTTTACTTTCACCACGTTGGTCACCGGATGGCAAAAAAATTGCGTATGTTTCATTTGAGACCTCTCGTCCAGCGGTATTTATCCAAGATATTTTTTCTGGCCAACGTCAACAAATGACGAATTTTCAAGGCTTAAATGGTGCACCAAGCTGGTCTCCTGATGGAAAGCAATTAGCCTTTGTTTTGTCTAAAGATGGTAATCCAGAAATTTACACAATGGATATTGCGACAAAGCGATATTCGAGAATCACAAATCATTTTGCTATTGATACTGAGCCGAGCTGGAGTGGAGATGGAAAATCCATCATTTTCACATCAAATCGCGGTGGACAGCCTCAGATTTACCAAGTTACTCTTGCCAGCGGAAGAGTGGAGCGCCTAACCTTTTATGGTGATTATAATGCTCGTTCGAGTTTGTCTCCGGACGGCAAGACGATGGTGATGGTGCATAGGGAGGATGGTGTATTTCATATTGCCGCACAGAATGTCGAAACGGGCGATATGAGAATACTTACTGAAACACATTTGGACGAATCTCCAAGCATTGCCCCTAATGGCGCTATGCTGCTCTACGCGACACAGCATAATGGCAAAGGTATACTGGCGGCGGTTTCATTGGATGCAGGTGTAAAATTCAGATTGCCTTCGCAAGAGGGTGATGTCAGGGAGCCTGCTTGGTCTCCATTTTTGCAATAATTAATACAGTTCAGATCACAGCTGAAGCAGATTTACTTAAAAGCGTCACAGAAATTGTGTGCAAGTAACTTATAGAATTAAGAATTAACAAAAACTGGGAGTGAAAAAATGAAAATGTTAAAACAGGGCTTTGGGCTAATTATTTTTACTGCTGTTTTGGCAGGTTGTAGCAGTACTCAAACTACTGAGGCTCCAGAACCTGCTCCAGCTGATACTGGCGCCGGTTCTATGGGCGCTGATAGTGGCAGTGTTGTTGATGAGCCTACCGAGCCTGAAGTGCAATTGGATACGGTCTTCTACTTCGATTTTGACCAAGCCATTTTGCGCCCTGATGCGCGTATCGCTCTTGCTGGGCATGCGGCAGAGTTAAAGTCCAGCCCTCGTTCTGTTCGTTTGGAAGGTCATGCAGACGAACGTGGTTCTCGTGAGTATAATATGGCTTTGGGTGAGCGTCGCGCGAACGCAGTTCGTGATTTCCTTGTACTTCAAGGGGTTGATGCCAGTTTGATCGAAACCATTAGCTACGGTGAAGAGCAACCATTGGCTTTAGGTATGAGTGAGTCTTCTTGGTCGCAAAACCGTCGTGTAGAGCTTAAGTAATTTTTCATGACCTTGAAAATGATCACGGTGGCTATTGTAGCCACCGTATTTAGTGTAAATGTTTTTAGTCAAGCAAGAGTGTTTGACTCTCAACCTGATTCTTCTTCTCAGGAACGCAATCCTGCTTCCGCTACGTCCTATCCTACAAATCAACCCCCACCGCCTAAACCCGTCAATGCCTCTACAGATCTCTTTTATAATTTTCAGCTCTTGCAGCAAGAAGTGCTTGAATTACGAGGTTTAGTAGAGCAACAAGCCTTTGAAATAAAGCGCCTAAAACAACAGCGTTTAGACGACTATATGGATTTGGATCGACGTGTGAGTGATCTATCTAAGAGTGGAATGTCTCCTGCTACGCGCCAATCAGATAGGTTAAACCAAGCTACGAATCTTTCGAGTGGTGCCGCCGATTTGGGTACGCCTTCATCGTTGCCAAGTTCGATGAATAACACGGCACAACCTGTCATCAAGGAGGTCAGTGAGCGATATCTTTATCGTCAAGCGATTGATCTACTGTTGAAGAAGAAGGATTTTGATGGTGCGTCTAGTTTGTTATCCCAATATTTAAATGATTTTCCTGATGGTTTGTACGCGCCGAACGCATTATATTGGTTAGGGGAAATATCATTGAGTAAGGGGCAGTTGGCTGAGTCACAACAATGGTTTTCTCGCTTGCTCAGTGCCCATCCAGACCACAGTAAAGTTTCTGATGCTAAATTTAAGCTTGCCAAGGTTTACCATCAATCTGGGGACTCTTCAGCCGCTAAGTCATTGCTGGTCGAGTTAGCAGAAGGCAACAGTAATGCGTCCTCATTGGCAAAAGAATACTTACAAGTGAATTTCCCATAAATAAACGCATCTTTATCAACGTTGGTGTGTTTGTTTAATGAGCGCTGCTCGATTTGTATGTTTTGTGAGTAGCGCCTGTTTCATCGATATCGACCTTCTTATCGATACCCTCCTTCTTAGTAATGATTACTAATGAATAATGGCCAGTGTATTGGTCGTTTTTCTTTTATTGTGAATCCGTTAAACTGCGCGCCCTTTGAACAATTCAGGGTTCCGTGCAGTGCAGCATAGCAACCTTCTGGACTTTATATTGTGTTTTATAGTTAGAGCTTTACGATGTCTTCAACAACTCTTCGGATAACAGAAATCTTTTACTCACTGCAGGGTGAGTCGTTAACAGTGGGCTTGCCAACGTTATTTGTTCGGCTTACTGGGTGTCCTTTAAGGTGTCAATATTGTGATTCTGAATATGCGTTTCATGGTGGTGAGCGTTTTTCTCTCGAAGAGTTATTGTCGAAAATTGAAAGCTATAAACCACAAAACATCTGTGTGACAGGGGGAGAGCCCTTGGCTCAAGTGGGGTGTATTGAGTTACTTGATTGTTTGGTCACTCGCAAATACAGCGTCTCTCTTGAAACCAGCGGTGCAATCAGTGTTGAAAAAGTCCCTACTGCCGTGACAAAGGTCATGGATTTAAAAACACCTGGGTCAGGAGAGGTGGGGCGGAACCTATGGATGAATCTAGCGAGGTTGACTCGAAACGACCAAGTTAAGTTCGTAATTTGTAATCGTGAAGATTATGAGTGGGCAAAGTTTAAATTGGATGAGCTTGAACTGGTCGATAAAGTGGGTGCGGTATTGTTCTCGCCAAGTTTTGGGCAAGTTGAGCCTAGAGATCTGGCGGAATGGATTATACAAGATAACCTCCCCGTTCGATTTCAAATGCAATTGCATAAATATTTATGGGGAGATGTACCAGGCCATTAAATACAATCTTGTATTGGTTTTGAAATATGGCAGCTTCAGTGCATAAAAAAGTTTTGCTGATAATAGTGTTGAATGCGAAAGGTAAACAAGTGTGAGTATGGCAGGTGAGAAAAAAAAGGCCGTGGTGCTGGTATCGGGTGGGTTAGATTCCACGACTGTGTTGGCCATAGCGAAAAGTGAAGGCTATGACTGTTACACCATGAGTTTTGATTATGGACAACGACACAGGGCGGAGCTTGAAGCAGCGGCTGTCTCGTCAAAGCAGTTAGGCGCAATTGATCATAAAGTGATTGCATTGGATTTGCGGGCCATCGGTGGTTCTGCGTTGACAGACGATGATATCGATGTTCCGGAAGAAGAGAGTACAGGCATTCCTGTCACCTATGTTCCTGCACGCAACACCGTGTTTCTCTCGATTGCTTTGGGTTGGGCCGAGGTATTGGGCGCCAATGATGTCTTTATTGGCGTGAATGCGGTCGATTATTCGGGGTACCCCGATTGTCGTCCAGAATTTATAAGGGCTTATGAATCTATGGCAAATTTGGCGACTAAGGCCGGTGTTGAGGGCAATAAGTTGTCCATCAGAGCCCCCCTTATGGAGATGACGAAAGCGGAAATTGTTCGAGTGGGTACCGATTTAGGAGTTGATTACTCTTTGACGATTTCTTGTTATCAGGCAGACCATTTGGGTCGGGCTTGTGGAAAATGTGATAGCTGCCGATTGCGGCAAGAAGGGTTTGCTCAAGCAGGCTTGGCCGACCCAACTCGTTATTTGTAAGTTCCTTTTGTAGTTTGAGAATTCAGTAAAGTATTAAGCGCTTTAAGGACAAATATTTCAATCAAACAGTAACTGATTGTTTCTTATCCACTTATTTTGCTATTGGCACGGGATAAGTCGTTAAAAATCGCTTGAGTTTTGATTTTAGATCAGTACTATATGCGCCTCCTTTGGGTCGTTAGCTCAGCTGGTAGAGCAGTTGGCTTTTAACCAATTGGTCACTGGTTCGAATCCAGTACGACCCACCAATTATTGAGTAATGCTGTTTGCCTTACTTTTTAAATAGACATTTTGTTATGCACTTCTTGCTGTACTCTGTGTCTAGCGATTAATTTCGCAAAATTCGGGTCGTTAGCTCAGCTGGTAGAGCAGTTGGCTTTTAACCAATTGGTCACTGGTTCGAATCCAGTACGACCCACCATATGAAAGAGGGTGCGCAAGCACCCTTTTTTTATGCATGTTTGAAAATTTTGATTATTTTTTGATCTTTTAATGGCGAATGGTGCGGTAGTGACTGTCGTTTCAATGTTCTCAATGCTACCACCTTGTTTTAGCACTCGTTGGCGAGCACTTAAGCTTGCAGTCCGTGTGATAAACTATTGGCCTGAAATTCATAGGAGTTAACGATGCTCAATTCCACAGATAATGACGTTGCCACACAGGACGCTCGTGGGGTCGTACGTGAATATTTAGCAACTGATCATTCTGATCAGCTGTCTCCAGAAGAAGCTCAAGAGTACAAAGCGCGCATCAAACAGCTTTTAATTGATCAAAACGCAGTGTTGGTGGCTCACTATTATACAGACCCTGAAATCCAGTCTTTGGCTGAAGAAACCGGAGGTTGTGTTTCTGATTCGCTTGAGATGGCGAGATTCGGTAAAGATCATCCTGCAGATACACTGATTGTGGCAGGTGTCAAATTCATGGGGGAGACGGCAAAGATTTTAACCCCTCATAAACGTGTATTGATGCCAACGTTAGAAGCAACCTGTTCTTTGGACTTGGGTTGTCCTGCCGATGAGTTTTCTGCATTTTGCGATAATCATTCTGACCGAACGGTGGTGGTGTACGCTAATACGTCTGCTGCGGTGAAAGCTCGGGCTGACTGGGTGGTGACTTCTAGTATTGCCTTGGACGTTGTAGATCATCTGGATGCTCAAGGAGAAAAAATTATTTGGGCACCTGATAAGCATCTCGGTTCATACGTGCAGCGTAAGACGGGCGCCGATGTGATTTTATGGGATAGTGCTTGTATCGTGCATGAGGAGTTTAAGGCTCAGGGCGTTCTAGATCTTAAAAAGCTTTACCCTGATGCAATCGTATTGGTTCATCCTGAATCCCCAGAGGCAGTAGTTGATTTAGCGGATGTGGTCGGTTCGACATCACAGTTGATTCATGCCGCCAAAACCATGCCCAATGACCGTTTTATTGTCGCGACAGATCAGGGAATTTTCTACAAAATGCAGCAGGTATGCCCGGATAAAGAGCTCTTTGTAGCGCCAACGGCAGGCAATGGCGCCACTTGTCGAAGTTGTGCCAATTGCCCTTGGATGGCGATGAATGGATTGGCGAATTTGGAATCCGTTCTGCGCAATGGGGGGAATGAAATTTTTGTGGATAAGGACTTGGGTGATCAAGCCATGAAACCCCTTCAGCGTATGCTGGACTTTAAGAAATCCCTTTAATCTTTTAGGGTTAAATACCCCGCCACTTGCGGCGGGGATGTTTATTGGTTTGAGGGGCAATCGCCCATTCTTCGAGCATTCCAACGAATTTCGCTATCAAATGTAGATTCCCCTATCTTTACTGCGATATTCATTTCCCCCCTGCTGGTTTTGCCTTCGACAGTGTATTGTCCTTGAATATTTGCTTGTGCGTCTGGAGAAAGGCATTTTGCTAAGAAGTTCAAGGTATTATTTGATAGAGTTTTTTCTGAAATAGAACACTCGCCAAACTCTTCCAAAATATCCTCGACGGATACCTGCGTTTCTTTGAAGCACTCAACATTCGTTTCTGTGATTGGGCGTCCTGAAAAGGGGTCTGTGGTGGTTGAAGTGGATTCCCATAACCCTGGAGAAACAGGAAGAGAGGCAGCAGAACTGTATGAGGAGCATAAGGCAATAAAGAAAATCGTATAATATGACTTCAGGTATGGCATGAAAATTTGTCTCTGGCTGATCATTGTTTTTTTAGTTGCTGGGCTTATATGAGAAGTGTTTTACTCAGATTGCTCATTCCTGAGCAGGCCACCAATCCAATACAGCTGAAGGTGAGAAGCCTGGCGAGTATCTCACTGAACCTATGATCGAGCTGTGTGGGTATCGAGATTTTATGGCGATATCGTACTTTTTTTCACTGATGTGAAAGTGCTCAAGAGACTGGTGTGATGTCCTAATATTTCGAGGCGAAAAAGTAGGACATCACAAGTAGGGCATTAAAAAGAGGGGTGGGTATAAACGGACGGGTTATGGCTGAGCCGTATTGTCAACCACCTCTCGAATTAATTTGAATAATTTGCGGGCACTGGCAGGCGGTTTATTGGCAGTTGCTTCTTTATTTGCTGCACGTATCAGTTGATTAAGTAACTGCCGATTTGCTGTCGGATACTCCTCGAGAAAAAGAGCTGATGTGCTGGGTTCTTGAAGTAACCGATCCCGCCATTGTTCGGCAACATGCAGTGATTTCGTTTGTAAGCGGCTTCGATCTTTAATGGCATCCAGTGCTGCTTTGATGCTTTCGAAGTCGTCGTTGCGCAGTAATTTTGCTATGTATTGCACCTGCCTTTTTCGAGCACTGCCTGCCTTCAGTTTACGGGCCAAAGCAATGGCTTCTTGAAGGTTGGTACTTAGTGGTACTGTTGCTAAATGGTTATCAGATAACTCGGTAAGCTCAGAGCCGAGATCTTGCAGGCCCTTCATTTCTTTTTTTACGGCGGTTTTACTGATGAAGAGCTCTTCATCGTCATGTGGGTTGTCATCAATCATGGTGTGTTATCTAGGTATGCCTTGTGGTGTATCGGTTAAAGCATTTTAAGGGATTAGGTATAGAAGTAGGTAGCCAAGCCTAAAAAGGCGAAAAAGCCTACTACATCTGTAACGGTAGTCAAGGCAACACCACCGGCCAAGGCCGGATCAATACGCAAACCTTTCAAAACAATCGGCAGTAACGCGCCTGCTAGGGCCGCAAAAATCAGATTGATGACCATAGCCGCAGCGATAATCCAGGCAATGGTGATGTCTTCAAACCACACAGCAGCAATGATACCCATCACAACCGCCCAAAGTAGTCCATTAATGGCTCCTACCTGAAATTCACGTGATAACAACCACGTTAAGTTATTTCGTCCAATATGCCCTAATGCCATACCACGAATGACAACGGTGAGGGTTTGACTACCGGCAACACCGCCCATGCTGGCAACAATTGGCATTAACACTGCCAATGCAACGACTTTGTCAATCGTATCTTGGAAGAGATTGATTACGGATGAGGCAATGATGGCGGTGAGTAAATTAATCCCAAGCCAGATGGCACGGCGCGGAGAGGCTCTCGTGACTGAGGCAAAGGTGTCCGCGTCATCTTCTAAACCTGCCAGGCTCATTAATGAGTGGTCGGCATCTTCTCGAATGACATCGACGACGTCGTCAATGGTTACTCGTCCCAGTAATCGACCGTTTTCTTCAATCACGGGTGCCATTACCCAGTCATTACGCTCGAATAAGCTGGCCACATCGCTGTCTTTCATGTCGGGGTGTAAGACGACCACATTGGTATCCATGACTTCCCTTACGGTCATATTGGGGTCGCTGGTCAGCAGTCGGGTGAGGGGGAGTATGCCCAGAAAAATGTCTCGACGATTGACCACCATTAAACTGTATGTTGAGTCAGGTAAGCTTTCGTGTCGTCTTAGATAGCGTAATACCACATCCAGTGTTAAGTCGGGTCGAACGGTGATGACATCGGTATCCATCAGGCCGCCAGCGGTGTCCTCATCGTACGATAAGACCGATTCCACACGCTGCCGATTTTGATGGGACATGGCTGCCAGCACTTCTTGAATCACTTGGTCTGGCAAGTGCTGAAGGATGTCAGCAACGTCATCCGCGCTGAGATCCTCGGTAATGGCCGCTACCTCCGAAGACTCCATGCGAGCCAGTATTTGTGCTTGCACATCATGGGAGAGTTCTTGAAGTACTTCGCCTTCCAGCTCCTTATCCACCAGTCGCCAAAGGATAATACGACGCTGGGGGGGAGAAGAGTCTAAGAGGTGTGCGATGGCGGCCGGTTGCAGGCCGTTAAGCATTTTCTGGACTTGCTTGAATGTGCCCGATTCCATTGCCGCCAACAAATCACCGAGCTTGCTTTGGGTTTGAAGAGCAAGGTCGTCGGTATTGGGGCTAATGGGCATAAATTGGTCGCCTTTTGATTCTATTTGATGTGGATACGTTGGTGTTGGCTGTGTTTGGTTTTTCGCTTTTAGTGTAAGCGATAACGGCTTTTTAGGTTGATTATGGAAAGTTAAATGATACTTCGTGTCGTGTATGCGATTTACTTATACGCACGGTATCCGATGGGAGGCTTTTTTCTTATCAAAGCCCTGAGTCAGCCGATAGAGTGCAGCCAAAGTATTATTTTACGGTAAAGAAGGATGGGCGTCGCTACTTAAGTGAATAAAGGGAATGTATTTCGGACACCCTTCACTTGTATAAGAGACACGACGCTAAGCGAGCTATTCACCTTCACCAAATTTATCGAGAATTAAATCGCTGATGGTCTCGATGGCATTGTCTTGGTCTTGTCCGCTGACTTGGAGTGTGACTTCTGAACCTTTTCCTGCGGCTAACAGCATAATGGCCATAACACTTTTGCAGTCTACACTACGATCTTCGTAGCAAAGGTTTATTTGGCTGCTAAAGCGCATTGCGGTCTTTGCAAGCAAAGTGGCAGCGCGGGCGTGTAAGCCCCTTATATTGGTAATTTCAACCGTTCGTTCCAGCATAATATTGTCTTATTAAAATTATTGTTTTATAGAAATTGTTGTGCGCTTATTGATGAAACTGTTGATGAAATCCATCGGCTTCTTGAGTGTTAGTATCGAATAATGCTTAGTCTGAGCAGGGTAAGTCTCGATGTCTAACTTGTACATTGTCATAGTGCTCGACAAATCGTTGCTTTAATTGCTGGCTAACATACACGGAGCGATGATGGCCACCTGTGCAGCCGATCGCAACCGTCATGTAGCTTCGATTGCTGGCTTCAAATCGAGGTAGCCAGCGATTTAGATAGAAAGTGATGTCATCGACCATTTCTTGGACGTGAGCGTGGCTGCTTAAAAATTCTGCCACGGGTTCGTCAAGTCCACTGTGGCTTCTGAGTTCGGGAACCCAATAAGGGTTAGGTAAACAGCGGACATCAAACATCAGGTCGGCATCAGCGGGAACACCACGTTTAAAACCAAAGGATTGAAACTGAAGTGCAATGCCGGTTTCTTCATGTTTCACTGCCCATTTTTTTACAAGGTCGCGCAGTTGGTGGAGGCTGAGATGGCTGGTATCGACAACTTTATCTGCAGTGTGTTGTATGGGAGCGAGTAGGTCATTTTCCTTTAAGATTGCGGCCTTAAGGTCGACTTCTTTGGAGGAAAGTGGGTGTTTTCGTCGAGTTTCACTGTATCGCTTGATAAGGACATCATCGCGAGCATCCAGATAGAGAATTTCTGTGCACTGAGTCTTTTCTTTGTGCTTGTCCATCAGGTAGGTGAACTGAGCAAGATCGCAGGATCGAGTTCGGGCATCGACGCTTACCGCGAAAGTTTGTTCTGTGTGGCACTCTTCTTCAACTAACGCGGGAAGTAGTTTTAGGGGCAAGTTGTCAATACATACGTAACCGGCATCTTCGAGTACATGCAACGCGGCGCTTTTGCCTGAGCCAGACCGTCCACTGATAATAATGAGGCGCATCTTTGTCGCTCCTTAGAAGTTCTTTAAATGGATTACGATGATGAGTGCGTTGTCGTTAAGTACGTGTATTTAGGTGCTTGCGTTTGGTCATTGCCTTCAGATAGATGTATTCCGGTATTTGCATCTTGAATATTAAGGTAATCACACCAGATAAACGTAATCTCAGATTAACGAATCACAGGGTGGTGAGTGCATTATCATAGAGTTCGCCGTCAGTTGTGGCCTTTCTAAGGCCTTGTAAATAGTTTGTGTTTGAAAAGAGTTCAGCGAGGGATCTCAGTGTTTGTAAATGTGAGTCGTTCGCTTCTTCCGGCACGATTAGCGCGAAGATTAGATCGACGGGCGCATCGTCAATGGCGTCAAAAGGAAGCGGGGTTTTTAACTTGAATAACGCACCGATGCTGCCGGTACAGTTTTCCAGTCGACAGTGAGGAATGGCAATACCTTGGCCTATACCGGTTGAACCCAGTCGTTCACGGGCCATAA
The DNA here is from genome assembly GCF_021234875.1 of Marinibactrum halimedae. Taxonomy (GTDB): domain Bacteria; phylum Pseudomonadota; class Gammaproteobacteria; order Pseudomonadales; family Cellvibrionaceae; genus Marinibactrum; species Marinibactrum halimedae. Next base: position 159,294 of record NZ_JAJQVM010000001.1, read on the forward strand.
GACGTCGAAAGATTTCCTCACCTTCCAGAGTAGGCAGGCTTGAGGCGATGTGAGTGGCTATGAGTTCGAGAGTGCGTTTTTTACTGCCGCCCTCCAAGCCGCATACAACGCGGTTGGGGGCGATAAGGCTGGATAGATCCATAATGGTTATCGAATTCCGTTAACGATGACTGCGAAGTTTTTCTTTGTGTTTGAGTAATTGCCGATCAAGCTTATCGGCAAGCGCATCGATGGCGGCATAGAGGTCTTCTGACTCGCTATTGGCGACAATGTCACGCCCGCTGACATGAACCTGAGCTTCCGCAATTTGACGTAATTTGTCCACACTGAGTACGACGTTAGTTTGAGTAATTTGGTCGTGATGTTTGCTGAGTTTGAGCAGCTTGGATTGGACATAGTCTTTGATGGGGGGGGTGAGCTCTAGGTGATGGCCGCTGATGTTTATTTGCATAGTGTTTCCTCTCTCGCTTGAGCCTTAAGTCATGGCTCGACGATGGACGTTACCGTCCTGACATGACGACCATTTTTGAAGATAAAAAGACAGTCGTCCGTTCAAAGCTACACTGGTTGTTCTGTTCTCGTATTGTTCTTTAATTGTTCTATTCGATTTCTTGAATGTGGCAGTAATACGCTATTCATTCGATACGTGTCGTATAAAAACCGATAAAACTAACGTTTAAATTAATTGTTTACGTTCATTTGAAGCGGAAATGCCCAGAGACTCGCGGTATTTGGCGATCGTACGCCTGGCTACTTTAATGCCCTGATCTGCCAACAGGGCCGTAATTTTGCTGTCGCTTAATGGTTTTCTTGGATCTTCAGCCGCCACCAGCTTTTTGATGATGGCGCGAATTGCTGTAGAAGAACACTCGCCACCGTTTTCCATGCTGACATGGCTGGAAAAGAAAAACTTCAATTCAAAAATACCTTGCGGGGTGTGCATGTATTTTTGTGTGGTCACCCGAGATATGGTGGATTCATGCATTCCCACATCTTCAGCAATATCATGAAGGACCAGCGGGCGCATGGCTTCAGGGCCATGATCTAAGAAGCCTTGTTGCTTGTCTACGATGCAGCTGGCTACTTTCAGTAAAGTTTCATTTCGACTTTGAAGGCTTTTGAGAAACCAACGAGCTTCTTGCAAATTGTCACGTAAAAAGGCGTTGTCGTTGCTGCTGTCAGCGCGTTTGACGAGACTGGCGTAGTTAGAATTAATGCGAAGTTTGGGGGCAATTTCGGGATTGAGTTCAACGACCCAACGGCCTTCCTTTTTCTGCACAAAGACATCGGGAACGACATAGCTGGTTTGATTTCCGCCCAGTGCGGCACCGGGTTGGGGGGTTAGGCTTTGGATGAGGCCAACCACTTCTTTTAATTCAGGTTCTTTGAGCTTACAGCGACGCATCAGCTGTTTGTAATCTCGGTTGCCTAATAACGTTAAGTGCTCCATAACAATCAGTTTAGCAGCCCCAAGAAAAGGTGTTTGTGAATCAAACTGATTGAGCTGGACCATCAGGCATTCCGATAGGTTTTGGCTGCAACAACCAACAGGATCAAAGCGTTGCAAGCGGTGTTGAACCGCTAAAACTTCTTCTAAGGTGAGTGCTTCGTCTTCATTTTCATTGTCGACGTTTCCATCATCATCGTGTTGATGGTCAGCATGGCTTTCCATTTTTGGTCCTTCCAGCGGCGTTGTTGAATCGAACGCTTCCTCTGTGTCAGAGCCAGATGGGGTTGATGATTTGCTGGTCGTCTCTTCTTCTGAGATGGCTTCCTGAGGTTGCTCTGGCGTATGAAGCAGTCCTTGATAGATCTCCTCTATGCTACTTGACAGTAAACCACTGGGTTCAACCGAATCGATAATGGCGATGGCAATGGAGCGATCTCGATCACTCATAGGGGTGAGATTCAGTTGCCACAGTAGGTGTTCTTGTAATGTCTCGGTATTGTCTATTTGGCTATCAAAAAAGCTGTCGTCCCGTTCTGGGCCGACGGCAGAAGACGACACGCCAGACCCTTGGTAGATGTCATCCCACTGAGTATCGACAGGAAGTTCATTGGGGATATTTTCTTGCCATTCGTCAGATGGCGTCTCTGATGGTGTGTCGTTTGTGGCGTAATCACTCGTTGAGTAATCCTCGTTTGAGGCTTCAGAGGCGTTTTCGGAAGGAGAGGATTCTTTATCATTCGTGTTGGACTGTAAGGATTCATTGGCGCTGTCACTTGGCTCGCTTTCCCCTTCAGTGACTTCAAGCATGGGGTTGGAGTCGAGAGCCTCTTGAATTTCTTGCTGCAGGTCTAAAGTGGAGAGTTGCAATAGTCGAATAGCCTGTTGCAACTGAGGAGTCATGGTCAACTGTTGACCAAGTTTGAGCTGTAACGATTGTTTCATGGTACGCCTGACATTCCACTTGTTGTTCGTTGATGCAGCCTAAGTATTGTCATTGCTGAGCACTCATTCAATTGGATGAGTCTGAGGTAGTGTGTTATTACCGATTGAAATGGTGTGGCATGAGTGTGGCTGCTCTGCTGTTGGAAAAACTTTCGTACAAGAGTCTACGAGCTTATTTGGCCTTTTGGTATTGTCTACATAATATGGGGCTTCTGTTTACGGGGTTTCTTTAGCCATTATATGTGCATTCTGTCGTGATGACTCAAGCATTGCTTCTGTGGTTCAGTGTAGACGGGAAGCGGGTTGGCAGGCAATACATTTTAAGCAATATTTATGCCTGTAAAGCTCGCCAGTAAAATGAAATGGATAGGGGAAGAAAGAGAAATAAGCGAAACCCAACACCGACGAGTATAGTTCAGAGTGATGGGTTCGGCTAGAGTTTAAAACCTTCCCCAAGATAGACCTTGCGTACCTTTTCGTTCGCCAGCACTTCTTCTGATGTGCCTGCAGCGATGATGTGTCCCTCGCTGACGATGTAGGCTTTCTCGCAAATGTCGAGTGTCTCTCGAACGTGGTGATCGGTAATCAATACGCCAATACCTCGATTACGAAGGTGTTCAATGATCTGTTTAATATCCCCCACTGAAATGGGATCCACTCCTGCAAAGGGTTCATCCAGCAAAACGAACTCTGGCTCCATGGCCAAAGCACGAGCAATTTCTACTCGCCGTCTTTCCCCGCCGGATAACGCCATGCCCAAACTATTTTTGATATGAGTAATGTGGAATTCTTGTAGAAGGCCTTCTAGCTTCTCCAAGCGTTCTTTGCGGCTTAATCCGGGTCGAGTTTCTAAAATACTGAGGATATTGTCTTTTACCGTGAGCTTTCTAAAGACTGAGGCTTCTTGGGGAAGGTAGCCAATGCCGCGACGAGCTCGGCCATGCATCGGGAGGTGGGTAATATCGTCATCGGCGATAAACACTTGCCCTCTATCGGCCTGAACTAAACCGGCAATCATGTAAAAGCAGGTGGTTTTCCCTGCGCCATTAGGCCCAAGAAGGCCAACAATCTGGCCGGTCTCTACGGTGACAGAAACATCCACAACAACGGTGCGGCCTTTGTAACTCTTGGCGAGATGAGTAGCGCGTAAATTAGACATGCGATGCGTATTTCTCTTTTCGTGCTCTTGATCTATTGGGTATCTGTATCGGAATCAATGCTCTGATCAGATGGGATATTGGATGAGTTAGTTGAGTTGGTTGGTGCATTTGTCGACGCCTCCGTTGGCGCCGTTTGCTGAGGAGGAATAATGATTCTGACTCGATTGTCCTTGGGTTCAGGAACTTGCTCATCACTTGGTGTTGTTACTGTTGGGCCTCTATTGGCAATCACGACAGAATCACGCATATCGTATTCGATGGTTTCACTGGTCATGCTGGAGCCATCCTGCTTCACGTTGGCATGTTTGATCAGTTTCAGGGTTTCCTTATCCACGTAATAGTGAATGGTTGAGGCTTCACCGAAAATTTTGCCTTTCTGCGGTTTAGGGCGTTGCTCAAATTTTGCTGGTTCGCCAACGGCAATGATGTTCTTTGGCCCTGACTCACCTTGCTCAATCGTCACCTTGTCGGCCATGATTTTCATACTGCCTTGGATGATCTCAACGTTACCTATCAGCACAGTCACGCCTTTCAACTTGCTGGCTCGGGAGCGATCTGCCACTACTTCGATTTGCTGGAATCGGTCTTCTGGAAGGGCGAGTGACCAACTACTACAAAAAAGCATGGCTGTAACGATTGCGGTGGTAAAAAGTACGTTTAATGTTGTTTTCATGGTAATTGACGTGTTAATTCGTTGATTCGCTGGATTACTCTGACTTTGGATTCGCATCAAACGTTCCTTGAACATTTGCCAACAAATCAATGACTTGCTGTTTTAAGTCTGCCGACATACCTATTGCGGACGTTTTTCCTTCGGGAGAGGTGATGATGACGGGTTTGTCGGTTTTGGCGAGCTGTAATTTGGGTTCCAGGGTCATTCGTGAGGTGACCATACGGTATTCGCCCCCATTAGGCAGTGATTGCGTAGCAACTACATTCCCCCAAAGGGTGACAATGTCTCCGCTGTTTTCGGCTCTTCCTTGGTCTGCGCGAATTTTCCAGGGGCTAGGGGCTTTTTCGTCTGTTTCTCCAGGTTTTTTTTCGCCATACAACGTCAGCTCAGGGGTGGTTAAGTCGGTATAACCTCTGTTATCTGGTAAAGGGCGGTTATTTTTTGGATTGATGCGTTGGAATTGTTCGGCTCTTTTTACGTGCAGTTGATAATTGATCGAGCCATCCTCCCGATACTCTGTGGTGGCCATATTGCTCATGATGGCCTGAGGGTAATTTAGTGTTGTGGTTAATTCTGTGGTCGGAGAGTGGGAAGAGGGTTCCCAAAACCACAGGAAACCCAAGATCAACGCTACGATCACAGTAATGGAGGCAATATTTCGTAACACCTTTGCTTTATTTCCTGAGCGATGGATTAGGTATGGGATGAATCTGGTACTAATTGTGTTGGGTGCTAACTATTTTGGTTACTAACTTTAGGGTACTAACTATAAAGTGCGAGCGCATAACATAGTATGAACGCTGGTTAATTAAATAACGCCTGCCCGTAGAATGTCATGCATATGGACAATACCAATAACGTTATTTTCACTGTTTTCCACAACCAGCGCGGTAATTTTACGGGTTTCCATTTGTGCCAAGGCTTCGGCGGCCAGGATGTCTTGATGGATGGTTTTGGGGGTTGAGGTCATGACGTCTTTCATAATCGCTGTACCCAGGTTGATACCATTATCGACCTGTCTACGTAAATCGCCGTCGGTAAAGACTCCTGCCAGTTTTCCATCTGAATCAGTGATGACGGTCATTCCAAATCCTTTTTGTGTCATTTCAACCAATGCTGCACTTAAAGGCGTCGTCAGTGTAACCACCGGCACTTCGCTTTCTTTATGCATGATATCTTCCACTTTTAAAAGCAGCTTTCTGCCCAATGCGCCGCCTGGGTGAGAGAAGGCAAAGTCTTCTGCGGTAAACCCTCTGGCTTCCAATAGTGCGATAGCCAGTGCGTCTCCCATGACCAGTGTCACTGTTGTAGAGGATGTTGGTGCAAGGTCTAACGGGCAGGCTTCTGAAGTGATACTGATGTCTAGGTGTACATCGGCAGTTTGAGCAAGTGGTGAGTGTGGATTGCCACTCATACTGATCAGTGGAATACCCATGCGTTTAAACAATGGAAGCAGGGTGAGTATCTCGGTGGATTTGCCCGAGTTAGAAATGGCAATCACTACATCGTTTGAGGTGATCATGCCAAGGTCGCCATGGCTGGCTTCTCCGGGGTGTACAAAAAAAGCGGGTGTGCCGGTGCTGGCGAGGGTAGCCGCGATTTTGTTTCCAATGTGACCTGACTTTCCCATTCCAGTGACGATAGTGCGGCCTTTGCAATTCATGATCAGTTCACAGGCATGGATAAATGTATCATCAATACGTTGGGTCAGTACCTCAATGGCTTCTCTTTCCATATTAATGGTACGTGTTGCGGCGTTGATGAGTATCTTGGGGTCAATCAGCTTGGTCATGAAAAGATCGATCTCTTTGAATGTACTTCATAAATATGCTTTATAAATGGATGTCTTCAATGTACTTCTTTGGGCGTATTGGTACTGCTACAGGGTGACTACCCGTCAAATACCAATCAGCAAACAAACAATCTTCAAACAATCTTCAAACAACCGTCAAACAAATAATAGGGTGTAGTAAGCAATGTAGCTGGTCAGTAATAGGGCTCCGACAGTACGCCCAAGTTTGCCGTTGTCACCCTGTTGCCTAAGTCGGTAAGCCAAAAACATGACCACTGCCAAGAAGGCGGTAATACCGCCCATAGCGAGGTAGTCGCGATAAAAAACGCTTTCTGACATCGTTAGAGGGCCCAATAACCCTGGTACAGACATCACGGCAAGTAAGTTGAAAATATTTGAGCCGACGATGTTACCGAGGGCAATATCGTGATGACCTTTAATAGCGCTCATGACAGACGCGGCCAGTTCCGGCAAGCTGGTGCCAACGGCAACCACTGTTAACCCAATAATCAAGGGGCTGACACCAAAGCTGGTGGCAACGGTGGTTGCACCCCATACCAAGAGTTCTGAGCTGACAATGAGCGTACCCAAACCCACAATAAACCAAACCGCTGATAAAGCTGTGCTAAGGTCTTCGATTTCTGGGTCTTCATCTTCAGGGTTAGGGTGGTGCCGTTTGCTGTAAATCATCCAAGAGATTAAAGGGATGATAAGGCCCGCTAAAATTGCGCCTTCCCAAGTTGCCAGCTCAGCGTCCATTACAAAGCACCCGGCCAGCAGAGTTACGCCCAGTAAAATAGGCATTTCTTGAGTTAATAAGTGTTTGTAGATGGGCAGTGGTGCAATCAAGGCTGTGACGGCTAGCACCATACCAATATTGGCGATATTGGAGCCAATGGCATTTCCGACCGCTAAGTCGCCTGCGCCTTTTAAGGCAGCACTGATAGAGACGACAATTTCTGGGGCTGAGGTACCTAAAGACACAATTGTTAGGCCAATAATCAGTTTTGATACACCGATATTACGTGCGATTGCTGCACTACCGGCGACAAATCGATCAGCGCTCCATACCAACCCGACAAAGCCTAATAATATGGCACCCCAAGCGAGCCAAATATCACTCATGAGAAGATTCCTTGAGTCGTGATAAATCATTGAATTTTTCTTGATACAACTGTCGTTAAGAAAGGTTGTCAAGTTTAAAGCGTTTATATGTATAAGCGGTTTTCGAGGCAATCATCAGGCATTTCATTGAGCAGCTCTGTTTGTCGAGGCGTCTTGCCTTCATTGCCCGTGACTCGACGCGCTGATTTAAGGCGGCAAATGGTATAGGGCGCGCGTGCTTCTGTCAGTAATGAATTGATCTCTATTGTAATTATTATCCTAGTGATAAGAGAGTTTTAAGAGGATTTTTTCACCAAAGTGGCTGTTCAGTGTCTGTTTGGTTTAAGGCTTGTAATCTTTTTGTCTTGCCCCAACTCTACAGGCAATCAATTAAGGGGCTTGCTACGCTCATCTATGGGTATTAAGTGTTTTTGTCGTCATTCTACAGTGCGCTTGTTGATCATAATGCGATAATGAATATCGTCATGAATCGATGTAGATATGACGGAAGGTCGACACAACAAAAATCGGCATAACTACAAGTAGCACCTGTTACTCATGCTAATTGAAATTAACAAACACGTATTAAACGAACGCGTAAAAACAATGGAGTCGAGCCACCATGGCGAAACAAACTGTATTCAAGTGTTTTTCTCTTACTGCAAAGGGGGTGTTATTGATAGCGACATTGAGCTCTCCTTTGGCATTTTCAGCAGAAGAGCCATTGCCATCACCATCATCCGCAATGGAAACACAAGGTAAGGAGGCCCAAGCTCAAAGTCCTATTGCAGGATTTGAATTTAAGCCAGTTAAAGTCACTGCAGCCGATCATACGGCTCATGAAGTGGTTGAGGATGTGACAGAAAAAGTGCTTGCTATGATTAAGCATTTTCAAGCACAAGAAAATCCGGACACTAATGAGGTGGCGACGGGTTTTGACTTGTTGCTGACGCCAGTAGTTGATTTTGGCTACATCGCCCGAAATGTCATGGGTTCTACTGCGAAAGGGAAAGCCACTGACAAGCAGGTGCAAGCGTTTACGGAAACCTTTAAGACCAGCTTAATTGATACCTACACACGTGGTGTGACTGGGTTTGTGAATCGTGAAGTTGTGGTGGTACCGCCGGAAGGTGATGTCAGCAAGCAGCGTCGAGTGAGTGTATTGCAAGAAGTAAAAGGCCCGGATGGTATGAACCGTGTGTCTTACACGCTGGGCATTAACAAGTCAGGTGATTGGCAGTTACTGAATGTAGTACTTGATGGTATTAATCTTGGGCGTACTTTTCGTAACCAGTTTGCTCAAGCCTTGAAACAAGCGAATGGCGATGTGGATGCTGTAATCAATAATTGGGGGAGAAAGGGGTAACGATCTAACCTTTTTTTATCATTTAAGAATCGCTTTAATTCATCCAAAAGCGCTCGAATATTCGTATCGAGCGCTTTTTAGTTCGTTCGTCTCTATCTTATGTGTTGTATCTAAATTTTATGTGTATCTAAATTTGAAGGGTGGGATGAACTTAACGACGAAATTCATTACACTTGCCTCTTTTTTATAATATTCAGAAAAGCGCAATGCCTTTACACAGTGTAAGCAATTGGGGTTGAAGGAATAAGTTGTCAACTAGGGATTCGTTGGTCGAATTGCTCTGGTAGAAACATTGCTCTGGTAGACACTAAGCGTATTTAGGCGATGATTGCTAAGAGTGGTCTAAAGACGTGAACCGAGAAGCAAACATGCAACCAGAAGAAATAAAGCAATTATTGGAAGATAATATTGAAGATAGCCAGGTGGAAGTTGACGTATCTGGTAGTCATGTAAATCTTGTTATTGTAAGTCCAGTCTTTGAGGGCTTAATGCCCGTTAAAAAACAACAATTGGTGTATAAAGTACTCCAAGCTCATATCTCCGACGGCACTATTCATGCTGTGAATATGAAAACATTGACCCCTAGTCAATGGAAAGCTGATCAGTCCTGACGTGTTCAATCTATTCACTCTTTCGCCTTCCCTATGAAGGTACACAATCGGGCGATGTTCGGGAGTGCTTTCTTGCTGCATTACCTTAATAACGCTACCGTTCTAAGCATATTTTCGTGAACATGCGTCAATTGTGGACGCTTTTGGAACACTTCAATGGATAAATTGATCATTACGGGCGGTGGCCCGCTCTCCGGTGAGATTCGTATCTCTGGTTCAAAAAACTCTGCATTACCGATCCTCGCCGCTGCTTTGTTAGCAGAAACCCCAATGCAGGTCGGAAATTTACCTCATTTGCATGATATTACGACGATGCTAGCCTTGCTGCGTTGTATGGGGGTTGGGGTCACTATTGATGAGCGATTGTGTGTGGAAGTGGATAATGATTCTATCACCGACTACACCGCGCCATATGAGCTTGTCAAAACCATGCGGGCATCCATTTTAGTGTTGGGCCCGATGTTGGCACGTTATGGTGAGGCGAATGTCTCATTTCCAGGTGGGTGTGCGATTGGCAGCCGCCCGGTAGATATTCATCTGCGTGGCCTTGAGGCAATGGGGGCTGATATTGAGGTGGATGGTGGTTACATTCGCGCCCGCTCAAAAGGCCGTTTAAAAGGTACTCATTTCTTTATGGATACTGTAACCGTTGGCGGAACAGAAAACCTGCTGATGGCAGCGGTATTGGCAGAAGGTAAGACCGTTTTGGAAAATGCCGCGAGGGAGCCAGAAGTGGTTGATTTGGCGAACTGTCTCGTTGCAATGGGCGCCAATATCGAAGGTATTGGAACCGATACTCTCACCATCGAAGGGGTGCCTGGTCTAACAGGTTGTCGTTTTGATGTCATGCCGGACCGTATTGAAACGGGGACTTACTTAGTCGCCGCCGCCGCCAGTAGAGGTAGCGTTAAACTAAAAGACACCAATGAGAAAATTCTAGAATCCGTCTTGTTAAAACTTGAAGAAGCGGGTGCTCACATCAGTTGCGGAAGTGATTGGGTGGCGTTGGACATGAAGGGCAATCGCCCCAAAGCGGTGAATCTAAAAACCGCGCCGTATCCTGCCTTTCCTACAGATATGCAAGCACAATTCACCGCTATGAATGCGGTTTCAGAAGGCACGGGTGCGGTAACGGAAACCATCTTTGAAAATCGGCTCATTCAAATTCACGAATTGAATCGTATGGGTGCAAGTATCAAGCTCGAGGGCAATACAGCGATTGTCACCGGTGTGGAGAAGCTTAAAGCCGCCCCTGTGATGGCAACAGATTTGAGAGCATCGGCCAGCCTAGTGATTGCTGGAATGGTCGCGGAAGGTGAGACCATGGTAGATCGTATTTACCATATTGACCGTGGTTATGAATGTATTGAAGAAAAATTGCAAATGCTGGGTGCGAATATCCGGCGTGTGCCCGGCTAATCGTGTCTTATTTCCTGTTGTCCATTTTTGTAACCTGACCAAGCACGTCGAGTCGGGAATACCGTCTGGTAAAGAGAACCAAACATGTCAAAATTGACCATTGCTCTGACGAAGGGGCGAATTTTAAAGGAAACCTTGCCCTTGCTCGCGGCAGCGGGCATCGAACCGTTAGAAGATATCACCAAAAGCCGAAAACTCACCTTTGAAACCAATCGAGACGGTGTCAATTTAATTGTGTTACGTGGGGTGGATGTTACCACTTATGTGCAATTCGGTGCTGCAGATGTAGGGGTTTCGGGGAAGGATATGCTCCTTGAGCATGGCGGTGAGGGGCTTTATGAGCCACTTGACCTTCAGATTGCCAAATGCCAACTCATGACGGCAGCCATAAAAGGCAAAACCACTAAAGTCGGGCGAATTCGAGTTGCGACTAAGTTTGTGAATGTCGCCAAACGCTTCTATGCAGCGCAGGGCCGTCAGGTCGATATCATAAAGTTGTATGGCGCCATGGAACTTGCGCCCATTATCGGGTTGGCAGATGAGATTGTAGACATCGTCGATACGGGTAATACCCTGCGCGCAAATGGCTTAGAGCCACGGGAACATATCGCAGATATAAGCTCAAGACTCATCGTTAACAAAGCTTCTATGAAAATGAAGCACGAAGTGATTTTGAAATTAATTGATGATATTCGCCTTGCTGTTGAGCAACCTAATTAAACGATTCACCACGATTGAACTTGTCTTTGAGACGTATTATGACAACACCTACACAACCTCCTTCCTCTAAGCCTGCTCAAGTGACGATTAAAATGATGTCTGCGGCACACCCGAACTTTGATCAAGAGCTCGATCAATTACTCGCGTGGGAAGCGGTTTCCGATGCGTCAGTAGCGGCAGTGGTCAGTGAGGTTTTAGCTGCTGTGCGTATTGAAGGTGATCAAGCACTGCTTGAATACACTCGTCGTTTTGATGGGTGGAACCCTGAGCACGCAGAACAACTGGTTGTGTCGCGTGAAGATTTGGTTTCTGCGCTAGAGCAGTTGCCCTTTGATCAACGAAGTGCATTAGAAGCGGCAGCATCTCGTATACGCACTTATCATGAGCATCAACGTCAGGAGTCTTGGCAGTATCGAGAAGAGAACGATACCGTACTGGGCCAGAAAGTGACTCCAATGGATCGCGTGGGCCTCTATGTGCCTGGAGGAAAGGCAAGCTACCCCTCTTCAGTATTGATGAATGCGATCCCCGCGAAAGTGGCCGGTGTTGAACAAATTACCATGGTAGTTCCGACCCCCAGAGGTGAAGTGAATGATTTAGTGTTGGCTGCTGCAGCCATTGCGGGTGTGGATAACGTTATTAAAGTCGGCGGAGCTCAGGCGATCGCGGCTTTGGCTTATGGCACCGAGACGGTTCCAAAGGTGGATAAGATCGTAGGGCCGGGCAATATTTATGTGGCCACCGCCAAGCGAGCTGTATTTGGCGAAGTGGCGATCGATATGATTGCAGGGCCGTCTGAAATTTTAGTGGTATGTGATGGTAAAACCAATCCAGATTGGATTGCGATGGATCTTTTTTCGCAAGCTGAGCATGACGAACAGGCTCAAGCAATTTTGATCAGCTATTCCCCCGGTTTTGTAGATCAAGTGAAAGACAGTATTGAGCGGTTACTGCCTACACTCGAACGCTCTGATATCACACAAAAAGCCATTGAGGGGCGCAGTGCGTTAATTGAAGTCAGTGATTTATCGCAGGCGATTGAAATGGTAAATCGTATTGCGCCTGAACACTTGGAGTTGTCGATTGATGATCCTGAAGCAGTATTGCCTCAGATTCGTCATGCTGGGGCTATTTTTATGGGGCGGCATACATCAGAAGCATTGGGTGATTATTGTGCAGGCCCTAATCATGTGCTGCCAACTTCGGGAACTGCACGCTTCTCTTCGCCGCTTGGGGTGTACGATTTTCAAAAGCGTAGTTCAATTATCATGTGTTCTCCCAAAGGTGCGTCGGAATTGGGTAAGGTTGCCTCTGTATTGGCGAGAGGGGAGTCACTGGAAGCTCATGCTCGATCAGCAGAGTATCGTATTCTCAAAGAAGACTAAGGGCTGGTGAGTGCCTTAAATGCTGCGTCCCTTAACTGACCATTCCTTAACTGACCATTCTTTAAAAAGGTAGGTCGATTAACGAGAAATAAGCGGTTTTTCCGCGAGTTGTGCTGTTACAACAAACTGTCGGGCGTTACGGATAATGCTTAAGTTAACCAAATCTCCCGGTTTCTTTTCCCCAATTTGATTCATGCTTGCTCGTCCATTACCTACCGGCTGATCATCAATGTGAGTAATGATGTCGCCACGTAGCAGCCCGGCCAGTTGAGCGGGGCCACCTCGGTAGAGCTCTGTAACCACAACACCATTTCCACGTTCAAGGCCAATGGCAGAACCCAGCATTGCTGATATGGGCTGTGCAGCAATACCGAGCCAGCCTCGTATAACGCGTCCATTCTCAATGATGTTGTAGAGAACTTTCATTGCTTGATCAGAAGGAATGGCAAAGCTAATGCCAACGGTATTTTCGGTATTGTCGAGGATGGCAGTATTTATGCCGACCAAATAGCCATAGGCGTCCACCAGTGCGCCACCAGAATTGCCAGGGTTAATGGCTGCATCAGTTTGAATGTAATTTTCATAGCGGTTCAGATCAAGGCCATATCGGCCCGTTGCACTGATAATGCCTTGAGTTACTGTCTGTCCAACCCCAAAAGGGTTACCGATAGCCAAAACAACATCTCCAATGTTGACGGAGTTAGGGTTACCAAGCTCAATTGGGGTTAAGGCGGGAAGGTTGATTTTGAGCACCGCGAGGTCGGACTCGGGGTCTGTACCAATGATATCAGCCAGCGCTTCTCGTCCATCATGTAGTAATACGACAATCTCGACGGCTGATTCGATAACGTGGTTATTCGTTAAGATGTACCCGCGATTATCAACAATGACGCCAGATCCAAGCGTGGATTGAAGTCGTTGCTGCCGCATTTGGTCGGCATTATTAAAGTAGTGTCTAAACAGAGGGTCGTCGATTAAAGGGAAGCGGCGTGTCGGTGTGGGCTTAAGATTGTAGATGTTCACCACTGAGGGCGCGGCTTTTTTAACGGCTTGCCCGTAGGAAACAGGGCCGCTCCAGGTGGTGGGTGGAGCGCTTTGTTCTTCAGATATTGAGTCTTCGTTTGGATTGCTTTGGAGTAGCAGTGATTTCAATGTATTGCTATCCAGTGACAGTAATACGATCACTACTGCTCCAGTCAGGCCGAATAACGCCGGAATGAGAAAGTATTCAGTGAGTTTTTTAGTCAGCAACACGAAGTCCTTACGGTACCATTTTGATATGCCCTAGTCTTCGCGAAAAAAGCGAATAAGAGGGTAGGTGGGGATTATGGCCAATAGACGTTGATATCAACGGAGGAATTATACGGGTAAAGAGAGAAAATACCCAACTTAAGGGAAGTGGTATTACCTATCTCCGAAGAGGTTTGTGCCAAAGGCCCTATTGTTGCCTCAGGCACAACAAATATTCGTTTATTGAGTCTGGCGCCCGTGTACAGTTGCCATTAAAAGGTCGTCTTCCTCTTCTTTCAAACCAAAGGATTCACTTAAGGTTCCCTTATTGGGAGACCAATCTTTTGGCGGCATTACACCGGGGTCCGCCAATGTTGAGGCTTGCTCAGACCCCTTAGTTTGTATTCCTTTGGCGGCACCTTCTAAAAACTCTCGGCTAATATCTGTATTGGCCAGCTTCAGGGAGCTTTGGGCAAAATGATCGTGGAGGTCACGATAATTTTGGGTCAATGTGTTCACAAGCTTAGTGGTTTCTAAAAAATGCTGTGTAACTTCGGTTTGATAGTCTTTGAGTTGGCTTTCTGCTTTGGCCAAGCGGTCTTCGAGTTCTCTGCTGTGTTGTTCTTGTGAACCGAAAGCTTTAACGCATAATCCACCAACGACAGCGCCAATGGCAAGTGATATCAAAACAACAATGATTAGTGAAGTTAGGGTGAGCACGAGATACTCCTGTAATGCTTTGTTAGTGAGGCCTACTACTACGTTTTACGCTGAAATGTTATGGATTGCCAGTCAATTCATGGCATATTGTTGACTTAAATAAAAAAAATAAATTAACTGATGGATATTTATCAACAAAAGTGCATAAAAATTCTAATTGTTCGTTGCGCTTAAGGCGCATTGCTAAGCGTAGAAAAGTGATTTAGTAGAATTAAAACACTGAAGTATGTTTTTAATGAGGTTTAGCTGTCGTTCCTATGTCCCATACTCCCCAAGATAAAACCAGTCATACTCCATTATGGCGCTATGAGCAGGATTTGCGGCGCCCTGATTTTAATCATGACTCTGCGCAGGAAGAAGCTGTTCGGCATCTACAGTATTTATACGAGCAGCTAGTGGCTGATGGCCGCAATAAACCCCAAAGTTTTTTTACCTCTATTAAGCGTCGGCTAGGATTGAGATCAGAAGCCTCTGCTTTTCCCCCGATAAAAGGGCTTTATTTCTGGGGAGGGGTTGGGCGAGGTAAAACCTATTTAATGGATAACTTTTACGAAAGTTTGCCATTTGAGCGTAAGATGCGAGCGCATTTTCATCGATTTATGCGGCGAGTGCATAAAGAGTTGAAAGTTCTAGATGGAGAAAAGAATCCACTGGAGATCGTGGCCGAGCGGATTGCTAAAGAAGCCCGTGTTATTTGTTTCGATGAGTTTTTCGTATCGGACATAACAGATGCGATGATATTGGCAACATTATTAGAGGGGTTGTTTCGCAGAGGGGTAACCTTGGTGGCAACATCCAATATTATCCCTGACGGTCTATACAAAGACGGTCTTCAGCGCGCACGTTTCTTGCCGGCTATAGAGTTATTGAATACTCACACCTTGGTTGTGAATGTGGATGGTGGAGTCGACTATCGCTTACGAACATTAGAGCAAGCTGAGCTCTACCATTTTCCTCTCAGTGATATGGCAGACCTTGCTTTAAAAGCTAACTTTGAAGCATTGGTTCCGCAAAGTGAAGAAATCAAAGAGAGCGTACCCGTCGAAGTTGAGAGTCGATCTATCACTGCTCGTTTTGAGGCTGAAGATGTTGTTTGGTTTGATTTTAACGCACTCTGTGATGGTCCAAGATCACAAAATGACTACATTGAAATTGCTCGTGAATATCATGCAGTCATCATTTCGAATATCCCTCAGTTGGGTGCACATATTGAAGATCAAAGCCGACGCTTTATTAACCTCATTGATGAGTTTTATGATCGTAAAGTGAAGTTGGTTGTATCAGCAGAAATTCCACTTCATGAGATTTATGCGGGAGGGCGGTTGAGCTTTGAGTTCGAAAGAACCACTAGTCGTTTGTTGGAAATGCAAAGCCAAGAGTATTTGGCGAGTCCTCATAAACCATAGGTGGATTTGACTTGCAGAGCTAGGGGGCTTCTCTTTTTATCACCGTTTTGGTGAATATTTATCCTTGTTTTTTGATGTGGGTTTCTATAGAATCCGCGCTCCTTTATTGGTCTGTGTTTAGACCTCGTCGCGGTTTTCGCGGCGCTAGACTTTTAAATATTTTGTATCCCGTAGGCAATTACAACATGAAGACTATCAGTGCCAAACCCGAATCAGTCAAACGCGACTGGTACATCATTGATGCTGACGGCAAGACTCTTGGCCGTATGGCAACAGAGATTGCGACACGTTTGCGTGGCAAGCATAAACCAGAATACACACCACACGTTGATACTGGCGATTACATCGTCGTCATCAATGCTGAAAAGGTACGTGTTACTGGCAACAAAGCGACGAAAAAGCTTTACCATCATCACACCGGTTACATTGGTGGCTTGAAAACCATTTCTTTCGATAAGCTTATCGAAAAAGCTCCTGAGCGTACTATTCAGAGCGCCGTTAAAGGCATGTTGCCAAAGGGCCCTCTTGGACGCGCAATGTTCAAGAAGTTGAAAGTTTATGCGGGTGCTGAGCATCCACATGCTGCACAGCAACCACAAGAACTGAATATATAATTGGAGCATTAGACCATGGCAGCTACCCAATACTATGGAACTGGTCGTCGTAAGACTTCCACTGCACGTGTTTTCATCTCAGAAGGCACTGGTAATATTACTGTTAATAATCGCCCTTTAGACGAGTACTTCGGTCGTGAAGTAGCTCGTATGATTGTTCGTCAAGCGCTAGAAGTGGCAGAAGCTACTGAAAAGTTCGACATTAAAGTTACTGTTAAAGGTGGTGGTAGCTTTGGTCAAGCCGGCGCCATCCGTCACGGTCTTACCCGTGCATTAATGCAGTACAATGAAGAGCTGCGTAAGCCACTGCGTCAAGCAGGCTTTGTTACCCGTGATGCTCGTGAAGTTGAGCGTAAGAAAGTGGGTCTTCGTAAAGCTCGTAAGAAACCACAATTCTCCAAGCGTTAAAGCGCTGCTATATTATTGTTGGTGGTTATGGAACGCCCAGATTATGTGAAATCTGGGCGTTTTTTTTGTCCGTGACTTCGTAATATTTTGAAAGATAACCCCTAGTGTTTGGAGCGTCATTTTTGCTTTTAGTCAAGTCCTAATGGGGCCTGTCTTCTTGTGAATGTAGACTAAGTTCTATAACATACTGCGAATTTTTATAATCTTAGAATATACAACCGTAAACCTTTTAAATTCAGATAGTTACCGTTTGGTCGGTGCTGTTGGGATGGGAGAAGAGCGTCATGAGCAATGACGGTGTGAATAACGGCCGCCGCCGCTTTCTCACTGCTGCCACTTCTGCAGTGGGTGCAGTGGGTGCAGTGGGTGCGGCGATACCTTTTGTTGGATCATGGAATCCAAGTGCGAAAGCGAAAGCCGCTGGTGCGCCAGTAAAAGCCAATGTCAGTAAGCTTGAGCCCGGTCAAATGATAACGGTGGAGTGGCGCGGAAAGCCTGTCTACATCGTGCGTCGTACGACTGAGGTGTTAGAAGGTATTCGTAAAATGGATGGGGAGGTTCGAGACCCTCAATCCGAAGAGCCACAACAACCTGAATATGTGAATAAGGAATTTCGCTCTATCAAAGATGAATTCCTAGTATTACTTGGATTGTGTACACACCTTGGATGTGCACCGATGTATCGGCCCGAGGTAGGGGCAGCGGATCTAGGTGGTGCAAAGTGGCAAGGTGGGTTCTTCTGCCCATGCCATGGTTCTAAGTTTGACCTTGCTGGTCGCGTTCTGAAAGGTGTCCCTGCGCCAATTAATCTGGAAGTGCCGCCGCACTCGTACGAAGGGGACTATCTCATCACTATTGGCGTCGACCAGGAGGCCTAAACGATGACAAAACTTCTTACCGGTTTATGGGAATGGGTAGATGCCCGCTTGCCAGTTCAGCGAGCGTGGGATACCCATATGGGCAAATACTATGCGCCTAAAAACTTCAATTTTTGGTATTTCTTTGGTGTTCTCTCTATTTTAGTTTTGGTAAACCAGTTGCTGACCGGTATTTGGTTGGTGATGAGTTATGTACCCAGCGCAGAAGAGGCCTTTGCTTCTGTAGAGTACATCATGCGTGATGTTGATTTTGGGTGGATAATTCGCTATCTCCATTCAACTGGAGCCTCAGCGTTTTTTGTTGTGGTTTATCTCCATATGTTCCGCGGCCTTATGTATGGTTCATATAAAGCACCGCGTGAGCTTGTGTGGATATTCGGTATGACTATCTACCTCGCCTTGATGGCTGAAGCCTTCATGGGCTACGTGTTGCCATGGGGACAGATGTCTTATTGGGGAGCACAGGTAATTGTTTCACTATTTGGTGCTATACCTGTGGTGGGTGAGGATCTTGTACAGTGGATTCGTGGTGATTACCTCATTTCCGGCATTACGCTGAACCGTTTTTTCTCATTGCACGTGATTGCGCTTCCTATCGTTATTCTTGGTCTTGTGGTGATGCATATCTTGGCACTGCATGAAGTGGGCTCGAATAACCCGGATGGTGTCGAAATTAAGAAAAACAAAGATGAGAATGGCATTCCTAAAGATGGTGTTCCTTTCCATCCTTTCTACACCGTTCATGACCTGGTCGGTGTTACGGTCTTCTTGTTTGCTTTCTGTTTCGTGGTGTTTTTTATGCCTGAAATGGGTGGGTTCTTCTTAGAGTACGCGAACTTTGAAGAAGCCAATAACCTGAAAACCCCTGAGCATATTGCACCTGTTTGGTATTTCACTCCGTTTTATGCCATTTTACGTGCAGTTACCATCGATATAGGACCTCTAAGTTCCAAGTTCCTTGGATTGGTGGCGATGGGCGCTTCAATTGCTATCTTGTTTGTCCTGCCATGGCTAGATAAAAGTCCTGTAAAATCCATGCGATATAAAGGTTGGTTGCCAAGAGCGCAATTAATGATCTTTGCTGCCATGTTTGTTGTTTTGGGTTACTTAGGTGTTCAGGCACCAACAGATGGGCGTACCGTCTTGGCACAGATTGCTACAGTTTATTACTTCGTGTATTTCATTCAAATGCCAATGTTCACGAACCCAACCAAGAAACAAGCCACAATACCCAATATCGTTGTGGCAGTTGTACTTGGTGTTATGTTGCTCATGATGTCTTTTGTTGAGGGTGATATTCCAGTATTGGTTCGAATCGTAGGCATTATTTTGGCTGCATTGACAATTGCAACACCATGGTTGACTGATCGTGATGGTTACACTGAAGAGCCAGCTCGAGTTCAGGCAAAAGGCCTTCCTGCTCCGGTTGTCTGGGCGGGTGTTGTTTTGTTCTTGATATTCTGTGTGGTACCTATTAAAGCTGTTGCCTCTGCGGGAGGTGGTTGCGGTGAAGTCCAGTGTGATCATATGGAACCGGATCTCAACGACAAAGAATCTTTACAGAATGGGGCAAAGTGGTTTGTTAACTATTGTATGGGGTGCCATTCAGCAAAGTTTTCACGTTGGGAGCGTGTGGCTGATGATTTGGATATTCCCCATGAACTTATGCAATCGAACTTAACGTTAAGCGGTGATCGTATCGGAAACTTAATGACGGTAGCGATGCCTGAGCAAGAGTCGAAGGCGTGGTTTGGTGCGACCCCCCCAGACCTAACATTGGTGGCTCGCTCTCGTAACCCTGATTGGTTATACACCTATTTGAGAAATTTCTATAAAGATGACTCAAGACCAACAGGCGTCAATAACAAAGTTTTTGACAAAGTTGCTATGCCGCATGTTTTGTTGGAGCTTCAAGGTTTGCAGGAATGTGCTCCTGGGCCTGCGCACGATGACCATGGTCATGTGATCCGTAATGCTTTGGGTGAACCGGAGATGGATGAAGAGTGTGGCAGCTTAAAAGTGGGTGCGGTGAAAGGCTCTATGTCTCCTGAAGAGTTCGATAAAGCAATGTATGATCTTGTCAACTTTATGGAATATGTTGCAGAGCCAATGGCTGTGGAGCGTGAACGAATTGGGTTCATGGCACTGTCGTTCTTATGCATACTGTTTGTGTTTGTGTTCTTGCTTAACCGTGAATATTGGAGAGATATTCACTGATTGTGAGTGAGAGAAGTTTATGGGCGACAGGTTATTTGACCCGTCGCCTTTTCTGTTTCTAATTGTTTATAAAATCCGAGGTGAAGCTAATGGGTGTTGTTGCGAAACGCTCATCCATGACCTATTTTTCTGACGGCCATGATCATTACAGTCACAGAGTAAGAATTGTTCTTGCCGAAAAAGGAGTATCGGTAGATATTATTGACACAGATCCTCAAAATCCGCCGCAAGAATTGGCAGATCTAAATCCTTACGGCTCTCTTCCAACCTTAGTTGATCGTGAACTGGCACTTTACGAAACCAAAGTAATGATGGAATATCTTGATGAGCGTTTTCCTCATCCTCCATTGCTACCTGTCTATCCAGTTGCGCGTGCTCAAAGCCGTTTGTGGATGTACCGAATAGAGAAAGACTGGAGTCCACTGGTTGATATCATTGTTGCTGGTGTAGATAAAGAGGAAGTGGCAAAAGCGCGTAAAGAATTGAAAGATGGCTTATTGAGTATTGCCGCAATCTTTTCAGAAATGCCATTTTTCATGAGTGAAGAATTTAGTATTGTGGATTGCTGTTTAGCTCCAATTCTATGGCGATTGGATGTACTCGACATCAAATTACCGAAAACTAAACAAGCTAAACCATTGTTTGATTATATGGATCGGCTGTTCGTACGTGAGTCATTTCGTGAAAGCCTCACTGAGTTTGAAAAAGAAATGCGTGCTTAATTAGTTTTGATGTAAAAGGGTTCATGTTGATTTTATTGTGAGCCCAACACTCATTGACTTTTAGGGTGAAGAGAATGGCAATGACTTCGAGCAAGCCATATATGATTAAGGCTCTGTATGATTGGATTGTTGACAACCATTGCACTCCGTATTTGCTTGTAGACAGTTTATGCGATGGAGTTTTAGTCCCCCAGCAATACGTAAATAAAGATGGGCAGATTGTGTTAAACATTTCCCCATCGGCTGTAATGGGACTTGATATGAGCCTAGAGTCCATTGGCTTTAATGCCCGTTTTGGTGGTGTTCCGATGGATATTTACGTTCCTTGCTATGCGGTGGTAGGTATTTACGCTAAAGAAAATGGTCAGGGAATGATGTTTGAAGTGGAAACTCCCCCTGAGCCCCCTAAGCCTAAAAAATCTGTTAAGCCAGTGAAGGATTCAACGCCTACGGTTTCACCGAAATCAGCTGAGTCTTCAAAGCCGAGTTTGCGAGTAGTTAAGTAACTATTTAACTTCCGATTGAAAATAAAAAAGGTGAAGCACAGCATCGTGTTTCACCTTTTTTATTGGGTTTTATTTAGAATATGCTGCCAAATAAAATTTATTTATTAAGTTTTATTTGAATTTAAATAAATAGCTTCGGTTTTTAATGTTGCATGGTATGTGCTATCAGTAACATGTGCTGCTAAGGTTTGAGTTCTTTATCGGTGAATTCATCCGCAAACATAATGCTTGATAGATAACGTTCTCCGCTATCCGGTAGGACGGTCACAACGGTTTTATCTTTATTTTCTGGTAATTCTGCCACTCTAACAGCAGCCGTTAGTGCTGCACCGCAAGAAATTCCCGCTAAAATTCCTTCTTCTTTCATTAGGCGTTTGGCCATGGCTAGAGCGTCTTCATTGGAAACCGATTCAACTCGATCTATGAGAGTGAGATCCAAGTTACCAGGAACAAAACCAGCACCTATACCTTGTATCTTATGAGGAGATGGTGTGGGTTTCTCTCCGGCCAGCGTTTGACGAATAACGGGAGAGGCTTCTGGTTCGACCGCTATGACTTCAATGGCTTTGCTCTTTTGCTGTTTTATATAGCGACTGACCCCGGTAATTGTGCCGCCGGTGCCAACGCCTGCTACGAAGATATCGATCGCCCCATCGGTATCTTCCCATATTTCTGGCCCTGTAGTCTGTTCGTGAATAGCGGGATTGGAAGGGTTATCAAATTGGGATGGCATAAAGCTATTATCAATATCACTCTCATAAATTTCTTTCGCACGTGCAATGGCACCTTTCATGCCTTGCTCTCCAGGTGTTAACTCCAGCTCTGCGCCCAGAGCCTTGATTAGTTGGCGTCGCTCTAAGCTCATTGTACTCGGCATACTCAGTATCAATCGGTATCCTCGCGCGGCACATACAAACGCTAACGCAATACCCGTATTACCGCTAGTGGGCTCCACAACCGTCATACCTGGTTTCAACACACCTCGTTTCTCTGCGTCCCAAATCATATTGGCGCCGATACGGCATTTGACAGACATGGCTGGATTTCTTGCTTCTAATTTAACCAATACATTGGCATGGGTGATGCAGTTGAGTTTGACCAGTGGGGTGCGACCAATAGTCAATGAGTTATCGTTAAAAATAGTCACAATTGCGGCTCCTTAGCCAAAAAATCTATAAATACAATTTGTATGATCTGGGGTGTCGCTTAGGTTATCAAGGCTGTTTTATTTTTTAATGATGTTTATTACTTAAAAAAAACCTGTATATAGAAAAAGTGTATTGGTTATTGAACACAGATTCACCAATACTCAACATATGCTAATCCGAATAAAACTAAAAAGCGGAGGGCTTTATGGCCATATTGGAACATACACTTGGAATCATGTTACACCCCGATAGTGAATGGAAAGCAATTCGAAAAGAAAGGCACTCTTTTGCGCAGGTTTTTATCAGTCACGTTCCAATATTAGCGCTAATTCCAACAGTAAGCGCGTATTTTGGTGTGACACAAGTAGGATGGTCTTTGGCCGGTGAAGAGGCAATTCGTTTGTCTACAGCCAGTGCCATGAGTTTATGCGTATTAACCTATTTTGCATTGTTGATGGGCGTTTATCTCTTAGGGGAGTTTATCAACTGGATGTCGAAAACTTACGGTGTTCGTGATGATGCTGAAAAGCGTCACTATGAAGGCACTGCTTTAGCCGTTTACATTAGTACACCGGTTTTTTTGGTTGGTTTTGTGCATTTATATCCGGATATTTATCTCAATGCTTTTGCGTTAGCGGTTGCTGGTGCCTACTCTATTTACTTAATTTACGAAGGAATACCTATTTTAATGGATATTCCAAAAGAAAGGGCTTTTATGTATGCCTCTTCCGTTGTAACGGTGACGCTGGTGTTGGCTGTAGTGGTGCGCATCGGATCAGTGATTGTTTGGGGAATGGGTATTGGGCCGGTTTATATCGATTAATACGAAGAGAAAATTTGTGTCGGATACAGTGGGTTAATTTAGGTGAGCTGATTTGGAATCGTAAATATCAACTCATTTGATATGGATTGCTCTCGTATGAATTTGACGGGATTAACCAAAACGTAAAAGTGTAATTTAAAATCGATACTTTAGAAAAGCGAGTGACTGGGTCCTCGCTTTTTTTGTGTCTGACCTCTCTGAGAACTGAATTCTCCGGGCCATTAATTTCTTGGTTACCAAGTGGATATTTGAATAAAAAGTGATTTAAATATCCATAAATGCCTTCTCTCAAGCATAAGAGCGCATTATGCTTCCATCCTATAAAAGCAATAAGAACAGCGGATTATTTCTCAATAATAATATTACTTAAATTAAAATTGGTACATCGGTGCTAATACTGGGTGTGTCAAAATTAGGGTAATGGGGTTTCTATGAAGATTTTGATGACGGGTGCGTCGGGATTAATTGCACAGCATTGGTTGAGCATGTTCGGTAAAGAGTATGAGGTAACTGGGCTGACTCGAAATGTGGATTCGGCTAAGTCCCATAGTGTTGAACCCATTACATGGATTGAGTCATTGGACCGATATCCTAATTTTGATGATTTTGATGTTGTGCTGAATTTGGCGGGTGAGAGTTTGGCGGCAAAACGTTGGAGTGATACTCAGAAACAAGAGATTCGCCAATCACGTTGGGCGTTAACGAAAATATTAGTGAGTAAGATTAAAGCGTCTCAACGGCCCCCGAGCGTTTTTATTTCAGGCTCTGCTGTGGGGATCTACGGGGATCATAGAAGTGTGGTGATTGATGAGTTGTCACAACCCAGTGGCGAGAGTTTTGGGCAGGAATTATGTGCTCAATGGGAGAGTATCGCTCTTCAAGCGCAAGAGTTCACGCGTGTAGTCTTACTTCGCACGGGCATTGTTTTAAGCACGAAAG
The DNA here is from genome assembly GCF_021234875.1 of Marinibactrum halimedae. Lineage (GTDB taxonomy): Bacteria > Pseudomonadota > Gammaproteobacteria > Pseudomonadales > Cellvibrionaceae > Marinibactrum > Marinibactrum halimedae. The sequence continues at coordinate 183,527 of NZ_JAJQVM010000001.1, forward strand.
GAGGCGCTCTTGCTCAAATGTTGCCTCCGTTCAAATTTGGAATGGGGGGAGTGATGGGCAATGGGGAGCACTACATGCCTTGGATTCATATTGATGATATGGCTCGGGCGATAGAATTTTTGTTGACGAAAAACCTTAGCGGCCCTGTCAATGTAACGTCACCAGAACCTATGACTAATCGGGAATTCACACAGGCGTTAGCAAGTACACTACACAGACCTGCCTTCTTCCCGATGCCAGCATTAGCGCTGAGATTATTATTTGGAGAAATGAGCCAGTTGCTTACCCTTAGCCAAAGGGTGGTCCCGCAACGATTGTCTCAAGAAGGGTTTGAATTCCAGTACCCTTCGCTATCATCTGCTTTTCAACAGCTTCTTAATGAGGCTTGGTGACCAGTTGATTTGAGGTCGTTTGGTGCAAGTACGTATTGTGATTATTGAAAACGTTCAATCAGCGTGAATTGGTGTTGTGCTAGCTCCCTGAGAGATTGGCTCATTTCACTGGCAACGCCTGCTTCGGCGATTGTTTTCTCCGTGATTTGCGAAATGGTGGTTGTATTACGATCCACTTCTTTAGCTGTGGCAGATTGTTCTTCAGAGGCGGCTGCAATTTGATGTGACATTGCATCAATATTCTTGACCGCGTTTGAGATTGCGTTGAGTGATTCAGTCACTTCTCCCATAGCGGAAATACTGTTGCCTGCCATTGTTGAACATGTGCTCATGTTTTCTGCGGCAAGAGATGTGGCTTTACCTAGGTTCACAATAATGTCTTGAATTAAAGCGGTCGATTCTTGTGTTCGCTGTGCCAGTGTTCGGACTTCATCGGCAACCACAGCGAACCCTCGTCCTTGTTCGCCTGCTCTGGCGGCTTCAATGGCAGCGTTCAGTGCTAATAGGTTAGTTTGCTCAGCAATACCCCCGATTACATCCACCACAGAAGAAATCCGGTCGCTGTCTTGTGATAATTTAGACACCACTTCTTGCAAGCTCTGCACACTTTCTGTGAGCCCATTGATGGTTGATGTGGCGGTATGAAGAATATTATTGCCTTCGGAAACCAGTGTCAGTGCCTCCCCTGTTGAGTCAGAGGTTGTGGCGGCTGCTGTTGCCACTTCTTGAACGGCCTGTGCCATCTGTGTCATGGATGTGGCAACGTGGTGTGTTTCAGCCTGTTGTGCGGTCATTCCATCATGACTGCAACGTGCTTGCTCATAGGTGAGTTCGGCTTTTGCCATCACACCCTTAGCCGATTCCCCAAAACGGCCGAGACAGGTGCGTAGTCTAGCCGATAATATTTTTTGCATTAGGGCAACACTGCCGTGGCTATTTGTATGTCCGGTATAAATATACCTTGCTAGTGGGTCGTTAACGATGCTGTGGGCGAGGCTTTCGTTGTCACGTTCCTTTTGCATAGATAACCAATGTGTAATGACGCCAATGGCAAAACTGCCTATGGTTGCTGAGGCAAAAGACACAAGGGAAAGAGCGTTCAATAGCAAAAGTACACCAAAAATACCGACGAAAATTCCGCAGACAATGATGCCGGTTGAGGCAAACTTTGAAATAAAGCTGTCCCAAGCAGGAATTGGCGATAGTCCTCCATTTATCCGTTGATAGACGTGTTTTGCTCGATCAACAGCATCTGGGGCAGGTTTTACTCTGACAGATTCGTACCCCACGACTTGACCTTGGCTCTTAAGCGGAGTGACATAGGCATCCACCCAATAATGATCTCCGTTTTTGCATCGGTTTTTGACAATACCCATCCAAGGTTGCCCTGATTGAATCCTGTCCCACATCATTTGATACGCCGCTGGAGGCATATCCGAGTGTCTTAATATGTTATGAGGTTGACCAATGAGCTCTTCTTTTCCATAGCCAGAGATTTCTACAAAGTAATCGTTACAGAAGGTGATGACGCCTCGAGTGTCGGTTGCCGAGACGATATCGCTCATGTCTTTGACGGGGATTTCGTGTCCTGTTACGGGTCCATTATTTCTCATGGCAGAAGTTCGCTTATGGGATTGTTGCAATAGAGGCCTGATCAAAATGTAGCATGTTTTTACGCATGGAAAGTAATCAGGTGAGGAAAATACGCTGAACTGCAGAGAGAGGTATGCAGGTTACTGGGCATTTGGCGGGCATACTATTCGGATAAATTCATACTGTTTTGAGTGAGATCAAATCAGCGAAGGTTAGATGTGTTGTGTCTCTCAAGATATCTTGTGAACGAATACGAAGACAGCCTCTTATTCCTTGAGAAATTCATATCAAATTTCAGAAATTTTCATGTGTGTCTCGAGTTCTGCAAGGTAGTACTCAGATCCTCTTTTCAACATCAGAAATCATTCTACTTCGTTGAAGTCACTGACGTAATAACATTATGAATATCAAATTCTCTCGATTTTGGGCTCTGTGTACCGTGATGCTGGGTATGGGATTAGCTATTACGACCCTTGAAACGGTATTTGCGGATGAGCAGCAAGCGGGTAGTTGGCGGACGGCGTTGTTTGAAGATTTATCTGATCGTAAGCACAGCGTTTATCAAAAAATTGCAGAGGCCCAAGACGGGTTTTCGACTATTTTGGAGGAGCCCAGTGAGGAGCACTCTGACCCTTTTCCGATTGAGTATAAAAACAACTTTGATGATTTATTGAACGATTATCTCACCACGATTGATTTCATTGTTTTGGAAGTGGAGCGCGTTGGTCAGGATGATAATGACTCTGAGTGCTTAGAACAGATTGAAGACTTTCGTACCGATGAGATGCAAGTGTTGAGGGAAAATATTCATAAAGTGATTCACTCGAAAGCACAGACTCGGGAAGAAAAGTTACGATTAATGGAGTCTGCCATATTACTGCCCATGTCTTTAATTCCGGTAGCGGAAAAGCTTCCGATGACTTTGTGTGTTTTTTAAACATTATAAATTTATCTATGAGCCATAACAAAAAATATTACAGGCAACAACTTAGGTTTCTTGAATCAAGCATAAATATGCCCGTTTCGGGCCGAAAGAAGGTGACAATGAATGATGTATTTTAAATGTTTTTTCGTGGTACTTGTGTTGGCAATGGTCGGGTGTGGTAGTGACTCTGATGATTCATCCGACTCCCCATCGGGTGGAGATATGACAGACGGTAGTCCGGGTGATGGGTCTGGTGGTGGATCAAACGATGGAGGCACTGGCGGTGGCTCGGATGATGGTGGCTCAGGTGGCGGTGATGATGATTCGGGTGACGATGGCAGTATGGATGACCCCGACAATGATATGGGGCAAAAAGTCATGATGTACATCAGCAAAGGTGTTATTCAATGTGAGTTTGAAGGTTACAAGCCGGAGGAAACAGCAGAACAGCTTACGGAAGCTGGATTGGAAGTCACAGCGTCTACTTGTGGTGAAATGACAGGGGTTTCCGTGCCAGATGCTTGTGGTTCTGGTACGACACAAATTAACCTTCATGAAGTAGAAGGTGTTCGTCAGGATGATGCAGAATCAATGGGCTTTGCCCCCGTTTATGAGCTAATAGACGAACGAGCTGGCACAGGATATGTAGAAGTGCCTTGTTCTTAACCTTACCTTTAATTCTCATGACGTTTAAAAGCCGCTGATTTTAGGTCAGCGGCTTTTTTGTTTTTGGGCTTTTACTTTTGAGTTTTTGTTTTTGAGCAGGTATTGGGTCTCAGACATTTTCGGCGTACACTCGCTTGAGGTGCAATGAAACGGAGATTGGCTTTTTGTCTTCAAGGCAGAGTAAAAAACAATCTATTACAGTGCTGGGTGACGCAGACTCATTGCATTGCGAACCTACTTTAACTAAAAATTGCCCTCCAAATACGAACTGTTACCTTTCTTGTGACAATACAGTGTTGTCTCGTAATGCAGGGCCGTCTTGCAATGCAGAGCTGCCTCCCAATGCAGAGTCATCTCGTGAGATAACCTCATCACTCTCCGACTTATTGAAAGAAGTCCGTGCTTGTACTCTATGCCCCCTATTGAACGGTCATCGGCCGGTGGTGCAAGCGTCAGTGAGTGCTCGATTGTTGATTATTGGGCAAGCCCCCGGTCGCAAAGTCCATGAAAGCGGTATTCCTTGGAATGACCCGTCTGGTGATCGTTTACGAGCCTGGTTAGGCCTAAATCGTGAAACCTTCTACGATGAAACACGTATAGCCATTGTGCCTATGGGATTGTGTTATCCCGGAAAAGGTAAATCGGGTGACTTACCCCCACGTAAAGAATGCGCACCTCTTTGGCACGAACTATTGTTTTCTCATTTATCCAATATTCAACTTACCTTGTTAATTGGTAGTTATGCACAGAATTATTACCTGCCCAAAGATGGGAGAAATCTGACCAGTCGTGTGCATGCTTGGCAGGCGTATTTACCACAATATTTTCCATTGGTGCATCCTTCCCCTCGAAATCAACACTGGCTTGCCAAAAACCACTGGTTTGATGAAGAGGTGGTTCCAGCACTCAAGCGTAGGGTGCATGAAGTTATTTTTTAAACCGTTTTTTAGAAAGTTACGCTGAAATAAACAAGATATAGGAAACACATGACAAAAAAAATTGGTGCTTGGGAAGAAAAATCTAAACAGTTGGTGTACGAAAATCCATGGATTGCCGTATCGCACAGTGAGGTGATCACACCCGCAGGAACCGATGGTATTTATGGAACAGTTCATTTTAAAAATAAAGCCATTGGCATTGTTCCTATTGATGAAGAGGGGTTTACTTGGTTGGTGAGTCAAAGCCGTTACCCTTTAGGAATCACGACTTGGGAAATTCCAGAAGGTGGCTCTCCGGAAGGGGAAGATCCAATGGAAACCGCTCAAAGAGAATTACAAGAAGAAGTGGGCTTAAAAGCGGAGCATTTTGAATGTTTTTTGCGTTTGCATTTGTCGAATTCTGTGACCGATGAAGAGGCTTTAGTGTATTTAGCAACGGGTTTGCAGGCGACGGAAACCAATCATGAAGAGACCGAAGATATTCAAATAAAACGTCTGCCTTTGGAAGACGCTGTTGAGATGGTTCATCGGGGTGAAATTACGGATGCCATTTCCGTTGCTGCACTCTTAAAAGTTAACAGTTTAGAAGTCAGTGGTTAACAGTTATGTTATTTCTGTGCTGAGCAGTGGTGACGAAAACTATTTTTACACAGAAGAGGTCGGGTTATGCCAGAAACGGTTGATACATCTATTTCGCCAAAGCGCAGCTTGGAAATTTTGTCGCAGCGTGAAGTCGAGCAACTTCGAATTACCAGTGAAAGTAATTTATACCCGCTTTTTCGGCAGTGTGTATTGGCAATTTTGCAATCTGGATCCAGTTCAGACAGCGCCAAGGCAATGTTGGATGCGTATAAAGATTTTGATATTGAAATTGTTCAGCAAGATCGAGGTATTCGTTTAAATCTAAAAAATGCGCCTGCGGCAGCGTTTGTGGATGAAGAAATGATTGCCTCTAGCCGGGAGATGATTTTCAGCGCGTTACGAGACATTGTGTATTCGGAGAGTGAACGATATAACAAACGAGTCGATTTGAATTCTGGCGCAGGAATTACGGATTATGTTTTCCATTTGTTGCGTAATGCCCGTGCACTGCGTGCTAGTGAAGAACCTCGGTTGGTGGTGTGTTGGGGTGGGCACTCTATTAATACGCCCGAGTATGATTACACCAAAGACGTTGGTCACGAGTTGGGTTTAAGAAAATTAAATATTTGTACGGGCTGTGGCCCAGGTGCCATGAAGGGGCCAATGAAAGGAGCGACCATTGCCCACGCCAAGCAGCGTATTGCAGAAGGTCGGTATTTAGGATTAACAGAGCCAGGTATTATTGCGGCAGAAGCACCGAACCCTATTGTGAATGAATTGGTGATTTTGCCCGATATTGAAAAGCGCTTGGAGGCGTTTGTACGTGTGGGCCACGGTATTGTGGTTTTTGCCGGTGGGGCAGGTACGGCAGAGGAAATTTTATATTTGCTGGGTATTCTTTTGCACCCGGATAATCGTGAACTGCCATTCCCGATGATTTTGACGGGGCCGGAAAGCTCTGCCGAATATTTTCAACAAATGCATGAATTTATTGGTCTGACATTGGGCTTTGAAGCTCAGCAGCGTTACAAGATTATTATTGGGGATTCGGTAAAAGCGGCTCGGGAAATGGCTGAGGGTATTAGTGAAGTAAAACAATTTCGTGTTGAACGTGCGGATGCATTTCACTTTAACTGGGCCTTAACCATAGATGAAGAATTTCAATACCCTTTTGAGCCAACCCATGAAAATATGGCATCACTCGCCTTACATGAGGATATGCCAAAGCATATTTTGGCGGCGAATCTGCGTCGTGCTTTTTCGGGCATTGTGGCGGGCAATGTTAAAGATCAAGGTGTAAGGTTGATTGAGCAATTTGGTCCTTATGAAATTAATGGCGACCCCGCTATTATGGAGCCTTTGGATAAATTATTGCGCTCTTTTGTGAAGCAGCAGCGTATGAAATTGCCGGGCACAGAATACGTCCCATGTTATGTGATAAAGCCTTAACCCCATTGAGTCCAATATTCATCAACTGGTTGTACGGTTACGTGGGTTGTTAAAAGAGTAAATTGGGTCATTAAGTGACTAAATATAGGCCGTTACATTTTTAAATTATGTGTGAATAATTATGTCGTCGAAGTATCTTGAATGTGTTGAAATTAATCCTGAGCGTCCTGCTCAGGCGGCGGTCATCTGGTTGCATGGTTTGGGCGCCAGTGGTCATGATTTTGTGTCTGCGGTGCCAGAATTATCCTTACCTGTTGATCTTGCGGTGCGTTTCATTTTCCCTCATGCGCCTGAAATTCCCGTTACCATCAATAACGGTTATGTGATGCCGGCTTGGTACGATATTTTGGAGATGTCCATCGAGCGTAAAGTCGATCAAGACAGGTTGCGTTATTCAGCCCAACAAGTAATCGCTTTGATAGAGCGGGAAATAGAAAGAGGGGTAGATTCTAAAAAGATTGTATTAGCGGGGTTCTCACAAGGTGGGGCTGTGGCTTACGAAGTGGCACTGTCTTATGATAAGCCGCTAGCTGGGCTTATGGCCATGTCCACATACTTTGCAACTGCAGAAACAGTAAAAGATAGCGGTGCCAATAAGGCATTACCGATAGAGATTTATCACGGTACGCAAGACCCTGTTGTGCCGGAGATGTTAGGACGTTCGGCTTTATCTACTCTGCAATCAATGGGGTATAACCCAATCTATAAAACGTACCCAATGGAGCACAGTTTGTGTTTTCCGCAGTTATCCGATATCTCTGCATTCATTCAGGCTGTTATTGACTAGAGCTGTTGAAGACATCATTCGAGCATAGAATACCTATAAAATACCGCTCGAATGATGGTCTTTTCTGTGGCTTTTCTTTTTCTATCGTTGCTATAGATGTTGTTACAAGTGTTATTAAAAATGTTGCTGCGGAAAAGAGTAAACAGATTATGTTTAGTTGTTGCTTTTGACTACGACTTTATCGACATCATTTTCTTCGTCCATTGCTCTCTCTCTATTTGGTTGATGATGAATGACAGTGGCTTGGTGGCTGTTGATCAATCTTCAAGTGTTTAATTTGAACCGTGAATCGAAAAATATAAATACAGTCTGCACTAGCAATCCTGAATAGGAACAAAACCCCATATAAAATATCTTCGCCATGACGCAGTTCGTTTTGACATGAAGTTGTATCGTTTTGGCGTGGAAGAAAGCAGGTAATAAGAGGTAAAAATAAGCGCAGTTTAGGCCACAGTTTCGAGTATAGGCATAAATTGCTATAGATTCACAGAATGCTGAAAAAATGCGATTGATTACACACTTTTATCATTTTAAATAGTGTATTGGCGTAATTTACTTCTTTTTCGTTCTTTTCTCTTTAGGGAATATTCTGTTTATAAAGACAAAGGCTATGTTTCACTGGATTGGAAGAGTGTGCTGAACAGGTCTTTTTCATCAGAAGTGACGTGGTGAGATGGTGTGTCTATCGGTGTGCTTGTACAGACGGTGTTTCTCCCAGCCGCTTTGGCTCGATACAATTGTTGGTCTGCTTCTTCAATAAGGCTCGTTTCAATATCGGTGTTATCTGCCATTGCTTCAGTGTGTTCGATGCTGTTGAACCCTCGCTTGTGGTAGACGCTTACACCAAAACTGGCAGTGAGTGTAATGGTTTGTTCTTGGTAGTGGAGTGGGGTGGAGGAAAGCGCTTTACGAACACGTTCGGCAACTTGTTTCCCGACGTTAATTGGGGTTGCAGGGAGTAGAATAGCAAATTCTTCTCCGCCATAGCGACAGGCGATGTCGATGGGGCGAATTTGCGAGGTAAGCACCTGGGTCGTATGTTGCAGCGCATGATTACCGCCTTCATGACCGTAGGTATCATTGACCTGTTTAAAATGATCAAGGTCCAGCATTATCAGGCAGGTATCTTGCCCTGCTCGTTCGGTCCGCTCTATTTCACGATGTAGCGCCTCGCGAAAGTATTGATGGTTATATAACCCAGTTAGCCCGTCTTTGCGGCTTTGTAGTTTCAGCGCTTCTAGCTCCGATTTTAGTTGTTCAACCGTTGCTTTCAGTGCTGTTAATTCAGCAATATTTTTACATCCTGTTGCCTTGCTGACTGCGGTCTCGCTGACACACTGGCAATCTGTTTGTGTCTTCATACCCACATCACTTCGCCTAGTCAGATGCTACCCTCCGAAAGGAAGGCCTGAGTGTATCACGATGTTCCTTTAAGTGTAGATCTTGTCATTACTTTAGGAAATGTTTGCAAGATGCTTTTATACGTACCAGTACAGGTAAACATAAGGGATAAATTTGACAGGCATGGAAACCATAATGCAACGAAGTCTGGGCGAGGCGATCCGTGAGTATGGCTATCCTGGTTGCAAAGTTAAGAATGGGTTTAGGAGCTTGCCAATAAAGCCGGTAAATTTAATGGGTGCATCTGAGACGGTTAGGCATACACAATTGGCATTGGCGGTTGCATTAGGACTATGGCTTTCACCGGGGACTTTATGAAGAAAATCCCCTTCTTTATAAACACCGTTTGCATCAGAGAAGGCACCATTAAGCACAACGGTAAATTCATTTCCGCCATGATCATGCTCCATGACTTTGCCGCCTGCCCGAATTTTAATTAGGCTCACCTCACAGCGAGTTTGTCCCGTTTTTAAATGGGCCACCTTTAAAGACGGGGATAACATCTTCCAGCGAAGTTTACTGGGGTTGCCAACCAACTTGGCGATTACCGGAGGGAGGCTGGCCAATGCAGGTTGGTGATGACGTTTATTAGTGATAATAGCGTTTGTGCTAGCACTGTTTTGTGGGAGGGCGCTTGCAAGACTATGGCAATGCTCGTGGCGTTGTTGCGATTCAATTAGGTCAATTTTTTCGAACAAACTGGTGAGTGCTTCGTCCGACACACCCAAACGTTCTGCGGAATCAAAAAAATTGCCTCCAACCTGTTGCATGGCCTTTACTTGTTGTCGGCACTCGCTGCAGTAGTGCAAATGAGTTGCAATCGCGAGGCTCTCTGCGATACCGGTTGCACCGGCGCTGTATTCGGCCAGAAGATTGGTGGATGGGTGGTGATGAATCATTGTCCGACCTCATTGACATTTCTGCCAATCAATACCTTTAACTTTTTCAAGCCTAAACGTGTTCTCGATTTTACTGTACCCAGTGGCAGTTTTAATTCTTCAGCTGCCTCACTGTGGGTTTTCCCTTCCATAAATACCTTTTTTAAAATCTCTTTTTGCTCGGGTGGTAACGTTTTCATGGAGGCTTTCAACACACCGCTATCGCGACTTTGCTGCAAATGAGTCACAGGGGTTTGTTCGTCTTCTGTGGCCCACAGGTCGTCGCTTTCCAGCGGTTGGCTGATATGTTTGTTGTTTCTTCTTAACAGGTCTATTCGGCAATTTCTGGCGAGAGTGAATAACCAAGTGCTAGCAGATGCCTTGTGAGGATCAAAACTTTGCGCTTTTAGCCAAACTTTGATCATCACTTCTTGAACTAGCTCATCGGCCAATGTTGGGGGCTGTCCTGGTACGGGTTTAGATAAACAATACCCTTTCACAAGGGGGGCGAAGTGCTCAAAAAAGCGTTGGAAGGCAATTCTATCTTTTTGAGCAATGGATACCAGAACACGGCTCCAGTCGTCATCACGCAGTACGTTGGTTTGCATAGGCTTATTGCCTCGTGTGGCTTGGCCGGGGGATGTAGCCAATGCGTATTCTGCCATGATAGTTCACCGCCGTCTCGGAAGTTGAATTAAAGTCGTCTATGTACTCTTTTACCACTTGTCAGAGAAGTTTTATTGAGAGTACAGAAAAACGAAATTTTTTACGTATCTAGTGAGAGATTGGATCATTAGGAAGGCGCCTCTATTCACGAAAAATAGAGTGAAAATGGATCAATTACTTTGATATCTTTTAATAATATAAGACTGTTTTCGTCAAATTCTTCGGTTATACCTAAGAGAGTGATCTTTCTGTGAGGGCATGTCGTAATGTCAACTAAATGGTTTGTATGTTAATCACACGGTGGTAATAGCCGCTGTTGAGTTGATTTATTAAGGCAATATTGGTGTGAGCACTTACATTTAGGTTGCAAAGCTTTAGCCGATCAATGAGGTAAAACTGTATGTCGATGACAGGTCTATCGACTTTTCTTGAATACTACCGAAATTTTAGCGATCAAGAGTTGAGTCGTCTTCAGCATATCTATGCTGATAATGCGTTATTTCGTGACCCAGTGCATGAAGTACAAGGCATCAACGCGTTAGAGGAGTATTTCAAGGAAGTATCCACCAATCTTACTCATTGTTCGTTTGAGTTCAGATCTCAGCACCTGCATGAGGGGGGAGCTTTTGTTACGTGGACGATGAAGTATCAGCACCCAAGATTGAAAAACAATCAGCTTTTAACTTTGGAAGGGGCTTCTGAGCTGAAATTTAGTAGAGATGGGCGGGTGAGTTATCACTGTGATTATTATGATATGGGTGCCATGGTATACGAGCATGTGCCGCTGGTTGGCGTCATAGTACGTTGGTTGCGACGTCGCTTGTCGGGTGATTCACAAAGCCATTTAGCGCCTAATACTGCTCCTGCCCATGCCTCGAAAACATCAGCTTAGTTTTTCATCATGTCTTATTGAATTTGCATGTTAACGTTAATCCTATTCACATACTGAGAAGCCCATTGGTAATGAGTAATTCACCTGAGCTAGAACAAGGTGCCACAAATATGCATTCTCCTAGGGAAAGGTTGCCGAAAGACTCTCGTTCTATTGGAAATGCCAGAGGGCAATGTCGGGGAAATATTATTTGGTTAACCGGGGCATCATCGGGTATTGGCTTACAATTGGCCAAAGACCTCGTGGCCGAAGGAAACTTCGTCATTCTCAGTGGCCGCAATAAGGCACCGATGGAAGTGCTTAGGCAAGAGTTTCCCAATTGCATACACATCATTGATTTTGACCTCTCTGATACCAATGCTTGGCAAGATGTGACGCTGCAATTGAAAGAGGTAACCGACAGTATTGATATTTTAATCATGGCTGCAGGTGTTTGTGAATATGTGAATGATTGCCGACCGGCAACGGATTTATACCGTCGAGTGTTTGAAATTAATTTTTTTGCTGCGGTTAAAACGGTTGAGGTGGCCCTTGGGTTTCTAACACGAGCGCAAAATCGTGGCTACATCGTGGGGGTGGGATCTCTTTCCGCTCAAGTTGGATTTTCAAGGGCTCAAGCTTATGGTGCTTCCAAAGCGGCATTTGAATATTGGTTGGATTGTTTACGTATCGATTTGCACGCGAAAAATATTGATGTCAGTGTTGTATCACCTGGATTTGTGGATACGCCACTGACAAAAAAGAATGATTTTTCCATGCCTGGTTTAATGACGGTTGAAGATGCCAGTGAGCGGATTATTAATGGCATGTCCCACCGTAAAATGCACATCCGTTTTCCCAAGCGACTTTTTTGGCCATTGCGTCTCGCCAGTATTTTTTCACAACTTTGGTATAAGCGTATAGCACTGAAATTAAGGCGCCAACAATCCCTATGATTGGTTAATGAGATTGTTTTAATTACAACCTAAAGTTTGAAAAGCCCATGTTTTAAAAATGACTAAAAACAACGATGAAAGGAAAAAAGAGTGCCCTCTATTGATACCGGTCTGAACCCTACTGAATCCCCTTCGTTATCGCGTAAACGTATTGCTATTGTTGGCAGTGGCATCTCTGGTTTAGCGTCAGCGTATTATCTTCATAAAGAACATGACATCACACTTTTTGAAGCAGAATCAAGGTTGGGGGGGCACACTGCTACGGTGGATGTGTCGGTCAATGGAGAAGACTACGCGATTGATACAGGTTTTATTGTATTTAATGACTGGACTTACCCCTTATTTAAACAATTGTTGGCAGAGATTGGAGTGGCGTATCAGCCTACCTCAATGGGGTTTAGTGTGTCGTGCCAATTATCGGGTTTGGAATACAGTGGTGAAAATTTAAAAACGTTGTTTGCGCAAAAACGTAATATTTTTAGCTTGAAACATTGGGGAATGTTACGAGACATTGTTCGGTTTAATCGAGAATCGGTTGAAGCGTTTGTGGCAGGGCAATTACCGCCAGAAATGACAGTAAAAGAGTACCTTAAGGTGAATCATTACGGTCGGCGATTCAGTGAGCACTACTTGGTCCCGATGGCGGCTGCAATTTGGTCTAAATCATCGCAAGCCGTGTATGACATGCCGATACATTTCTTTGTGCAATTTTTTAAAAATCATGGCTTGCTTAGTGTGAATGACCGTCCTCAGTGGCATGTGATTAAAGGAGGATCTCGTTCTTATATTGAGCCTTTAACGCGAGGCTTTCAGCATCAGATTCGGTTATCGTCGCCTGTACAACGCATTATTCGTCATCAAGACGGTGTCACCCTAGAATACGCCTCAACAGCATCGCCATCTTCTCAGTTGAAACGAGAAGAGTTTGATGAGGTTATATTGGCTTGCCATAGTAATACTGCATTACGTTTATTGGGAGATCCTACTGAAAAAGAGCGATCGATTTTAGGCGCAATAGAATATCAGGATAATGAAGTGGTATTGCATACCGATACGGCTTTATTACCGAAGCGAAAAAGTGTTTGGTCAAGTTGGAATTATTTGTTAACCAAAGATTACACCTCTGCTGATTTTTCTCAATCGCGGGCTGTACTGACGTACGATATGAATATTCTTCAGGGTATTGACAGTGATAATACCTTTTGCGTGACACTGAATCATACTGATGCGATTGACCCTAGGAAAATTTTAGGGACATTTCATTATGCTCACCCTGTTTTCACGTTGGATGCTATTGCGGCTCAACAGCAATGGCATGAAATTAATGGTGTGAACAAGACATGGTTTTGTGGGGCGTATTGGCGTAACGGGTTTCATGAAGATGGGGTATTCAGCGCTAAACGTGTGAGTGATGTCATTCTTAGGGGGTTGTCATCGCATCTGTCATTAAAGCCTGATCCATTAAAGCATTCTTCTATCGTCGAGATGGAATCTCTATAATGTTCAATGTAATCAATTGGCCGTATAAGCTAAATAAAACAATAAAGGCTAGTGATTTGGCGTGCGAAGAAGGTGGACAAAATGAGTATGGAACAGGTGAATTGTCCACACCTTCTCAGGAAACAATACGACATAGTTGTTTCTATGACGGTATCGTGCGTCACCGGCGCTTTGAACCCAAACAGCATGATTTTCAGTATTCAGTTTACATGGCGTATTTGGACCTGTCGGAGCTGAGCGAGGTTTTTTCTTTATCACGTTGTTGCCAGCAAACGACATCAAAGAAAAATCGTTTTTGGTTACCCAGTCAGTGGCGTCGTGAAGACTACTTTCGTGATTTTCATAAACCGCTGGATGTTGCCATACGGGATTGGGTGCAAGAACAAGGCGAGCCTCGTCCTAATGGCCCCATACGTATGCTATGTAATTTGCGCAATTTTGGCCACCTGATTAACCCGCTCGTTTGTTACTATATTTTTGAAGAAAATACGGAAACACTTCAATACCTTATTGCTGAAGTCACCAATACCCCTTGGGGAGAGCGTCACCAATACTTATTGAAGGCCAATGATGTGGGTAAGATGCATCGTGTGAGATTCGATAAGACATTTCAGGTTTCTCCATTTCATACTATGGATATGGAATATTGTTGGCATAGTACGACGCCAAAATCACGGTTGAGCATTCATTTAGAGAATTGGCGAAAAGAGACTAAAGTTTTTGACGCGACAATGGTGCTGGCTCGTACTGAACTTAATGGCGCAAAAATACGTAAATTATCTTGGGTGCGTCCATTAATGACATTAAAAGTGGCGGCAGGAATTTATTGGCAAGCGTTGCGTTTATTGTTAAAACGAGTTCCCTTTTATGGCCACTCTGGGAAAGGAAATGCACCTTTAAAGAGGGGGGTTGTTGGCCGGTGTGAATAAAAAATCAATGTTTTTAACCTCTTTTCATTTAATAATCTAAATTACCGTTTGTATAATTTATTGACTGACGACAAATCATCTGTGTGAGGATTCGATGAGAGCCATTAGTATTGATGAGGCACGAGTTAGCCTAAAACGAGAGCGAGTGGTATTAGACAAATTGGCTCGTGATACCGTATTTAAATTGCTTGATAATATTAAGGTTGGGCACTTGGTGCTGGAAGAGGACGGCAGAAGTTATACGTTTGGAGAGCCCAGAGAAACCGCATCTGTTGTCGCGCATATTTCGGTTAAGGCGGCTTGGGCTTATCGACAGGTTTTATTTAATGGCTCTATTGGTTCTGGCGAAGCCTATATGTTAAGCGGTTGGACATCATCTGAGTTAGTCAATGTTGTGCGATTAATGGTGTTAAATCAACAGATGCTGCAATCGATGGATCGCCGGTGGAGTCGTACTAAAGGTATTTTCAGTTGGCTGTTTCATAAATTAAATGCCAATACCGTCGATGGCTCGAAGGCGAATATTTCTGCTCACTATGATTTGGGTAATGATTTTTTTCGTTTGTTCTTAGACCCAACCATGATGTACTCCTCCGCTATTTTTCCAAAGCCAGATAGCACTCTAGAAGAGGCTTCATTATATAAGTTAGAACATATTTGTGAACGTTTGCACCTGACGGAACAAGATCATCTACTGGAAATTGGCACTGGCTGGGGTGGGATGGCCATTTACGCTGCTGAGCATTACGGTTGCAAGGTCACCACAACCACTATCTCTCGTGAACAATACGAACATGCTTTGGCTGAAGTGCAAAAACGTAATCTCGAAGATCGTATTACCGTGTTGTGTGAAGATTATAGAAATCTCACGGGTACTTACGATAAATTAGTTTCTATTGAAATGATTGAAGCGGTAGGGCATAAGTTCTATCGAAATTATTTTGAGCGTTGCAGTGCTTTACTCAAACCAAAAGGTTTAATGCTAATTCAGGCCATTACCATTTCTGATCAGCGTTATGAGTATGCTAAGCGTTCAGTGGATTTCATTCAGCGTTATATTTTTCCCGGTGGTGCATTACCTTCTGTGGAAGTGATTGCCAACAATGTTCGCGCGTATACCGATATGCAGATGATTAACTTGGATGACATCACGCTGCATTATGCAGAAACATTGGCTCAGTGGCGGCAACGTTTCCAAGCTAATATTCAACAAGTTCGCTCACAAGGATTTGATGAAATCTTTGAGAGAATGTGGGAATTTTATCTGTGTTATTGCGAAGGGGGGTTTCGTGAGCGTGTCATTAGTACAGTACAGGTATTGTTGGCAAAGCCGGATGCTCGCGAATTGCCAAAAGTATCTCATTGATGATGGTTTTCCATCCATTTAAAAATAAAGGTTCGCTGTTAAAGCGAACGTTATTTTATGTCTGCGGCTGAAGATTGTTTTTTATGAAAACCTGGGTCTGGTTGCTGGGCAATGGTGTATTATTTCAAAGTGTTTGGTTTGCTGGCGTGTTGTCGGGTTATCAAGCCGCTATGGTAATATTTTGTCTTTTTTCAGCATTTCATTTCCGGTACCTTTCCACTCGTTATGAAGTATCACTGCCTCCGGTGCCCCGACTTAAATTACGTCAGCCTATCATTAAGTTTATTGAAATCTCTTCCTACGAATTAAGTTTAATGATGGCTGTATTGGCCATTGGCTTGATTGTTGACTCATTGCTCGGTATTGCTGGAGTGTTAATTTGGAAAGATGGCCATTGGTTACCGTCGGTTTGGTTGATGGTAATTTGGTGCGCGTTTGCTTTTACACTTAATCATGCCTTTGGTTGGCTATTGAAGCGCCTTTGGTTATCTGGGCTACTGGGGGCGATTTCGGGCACCAGTAGTTATTACGCTGGGGGGCGTTTGAGTGATGATGTTAGTGTTGCTTTTGACCCTGTTACTCTTTTAATTTTAGCGGTGACATGGGGAGTGACAATGCCATTATTACTGTATGTTGCTTATCGGCTTAGGAGGGGTTACCCCAATCTTTCTTTTTCTGAGAAATCAGATAATGCATTGGTGAGCCAACATTAACTCTTTTTTCACATAGAGATTGTTGTGCGTATGTTGAAAAGTATTTGTGTTTACACCGTGATGATGTGTTGGGGGCTTTTGTGCAGTAGCCCTGTTTTGAGTACTGAAGAACCAGATCGTTCCCTGTATTCCAGAAATGAAGTAGCGTTATTGGCACAGTGCCAAGTTTATGCAAACAAAAAGCAATTAAACCCCATTATTATGGCAGTAGTTTATCGGCCAAATGCTTTATTATCCAGCGCTTCTTCATCTAGTCCTTCATCATCCAGTTCTCTGTCACACTTTGATTATGATAGTGCTTTACGCCCTGAGTATTGTGAATTTTTTACACAGGAGGTATTAAGTAATGGTGAGGCGGCAATTCGTATTTTATATGTTCAGGGTGATGATCCCATTGCTGAAAAAGTATTGATTGGTGATTTTTTTACGATTAATCCAGAGTTTTTGCAAGTGGATTATCGATTTGGCGAGTTGAGGGGCGCCCGCCGTCAAAACGCATCATGGCAATTGCTGTATAGCAAAGTGCATTTTAATTCTTTACTAAAAAACCCTTCTGAATTTCAGACGGTCTTTCGATCATTGCTGATTGATCGAAACGCTGTTGATAAGCGTACCGCTGAAGCTACCTCTATTAGTAAAACTGTGGATGTTATTGATGCAGGTTTTAATGCGTGGGTGAAGAAAATGTGGTCTGAGTGGATTGCCATTTCTGCGTCTAATGTTTCTAATAAAAATACATCCCCTCTAACGATGGTGATGGCTTCTCCATTACACGGTAAGGCTATTAAGTTAAAAGGTGAGGTTGTGAGCGATTGTTCAGGAGGTGTCTTGTGTTTGAAAGTGGGTGCTGCGAATACGTTTTTGAGTTGGTTTGTTGATCCGATTTATCTTGAATACAATAAAAATTCTCGTCAATTACTGCGTTATCAAGGTGTTGTAAATTTACGGGATCAGGAGGGTGAGACTATGTCGGCGAATATTATTTATCAGTATTTTTAATTATCAGTATTTTTAATGTAAATTAAAGAGGCCTCAGGTAAGTAAGGCCTCTACTCAAGCCACAATTAATAATGAGTAAAATTAATTGTGAGCATGTAGTTCTTCATTTAACGCAATGGCAGAACGATTGGTTTTACATTCAACGGCGCCGGTGACGGAATTGCGACGGAAGAGCAAATCGTTTTTGCCTGCCAATTCACGCGCTTTTGCAGATCCTGCTGGTTGGTTTTGATCGTCCAGTAATGTGACAACAGTGCCTGCGGTAATGTACAAGCCGGCTTCAACAGTACAGCGATCTCCCAGTGGGATGCCAATTCCGGCATTGGCTCCGATCAAGCATTCTTTGCCAACTGCGATCACAATGTTACCGCCGCCAGATAAGGTGCCCATGGTGGAACAGCCTCCGCCCAAATCCGATCCTGAGCCGATCATGACGCCGGCGGAAATACGTCCTTCAATCATGCCTGGGCCTTCTGTGCCTGCGTTAAAGTTAACAAACCCTTCATGCATGATCGTTGTGCCCTCACCGAGGTAAGCGCCAAGGCGCACACGGGCGGTATGGGCGATTCTTACGCCGGCAGGAACGACATAGTTGGTCATTTTGGGAAACTTATCAACGCAGTCTACATCCAGTAGTTCGCCCTTCAGGCGGGCTTCTAATTGTGCACTGGGCAGTTCATTTAGGTCTACCGCCCCTTGGTTTGTCCAGGCAACATTGGGTAATACCCCGAACATGCCCGATAGATCAGTGGTATGAGGTTTGACTAAGCGGTGGGAAAGAAGGTGAAGTTTTAAGTACACCTCTGGAACAGAGCTGGGTGCTGCGTCGGTGGCAAGCAGTGTAACGACCAGTGGCTTTTGGCTATGGCTTAAGCGCTTTGCAGCGTCAGCTAGGTCATTCTCCCCCGCTTCTGTAAGCTGGTTGGCGATAGTACTCATTGCTTCGTTGGAGACGCTCAGGCAGGTATTGTCGGTTGCCTCTACAGAGCCAAGTGCTGAAAGGATGGCGTTCACAGTGCTTTCGGCGGGTGTTAAAACTGGGTGAGGATAGAATACTTCAAGCCATTGTGATTGTGCATTTTGAGTGCCTACACCGAGGCCAATACTGTAGAAGTCGCTCATGGTTATTCCTATTAGAGTATTTTCAGATGAGATAGAAAGGTGGGCTCTGAGTACTTGGGTTTCAAGAGGCGCGAAAAAGTCTCGTGCGAGTAAAATTTTCTTTTGCACAGCCTGAGCTGCAAAAAGCGGTTGGTGCCCCTTATCTGTTTACTCTAGAGCATGATTCTCCGAGAGGTAGCTTAATAAATTTACTGTCGTCATCCAACGTAGAAGAGCAGTAAAAATTGAGAAAAGCGATGACTTTTGTTTTTAGTATTTAAAAAAGCTATTTTAGAATAAGGGTGAAAAATGCTCCGCGCTACCCTTTCTAAGGTTGTGTAATCATCTTATACGAATAGCGCGTATTCTAAAAAGAAGGTTGATTAAACTACTTGCCGAAAATCTCGGCGTAATAATCTGCTTTAAATCCTGTGTGGCGGGTAGTGCCTGTATCGAGTACGGGCCTCCGGACTAAGGTGGGGTTGGCAATAATAATCGAAGGTGCAGAAGTGTTGTTGATATTATTACGCTGAGTATCATTCAGTTGTTTCCAGGTTGTGCTTCGCTTATTCACAATTTGCTCCCAACCCAGTTCGTTAATCCATTCTTGGACTTGTGGTAGTTTTAAGCCATCAAGGCGGATGTCATGGTAGGTATATTCAATATCATGCTCTTCTAGCCAGGATCTCGCTTTTTTTACAGTGTCGCAGTTTTTAATACCAAACAAAGTTATCACGTTTTACTCCGGGGCCTACGGTGCGGATGGTTGCTCATATTCTCACATGCTGCTGCATGTGCTTTGATGATTTTCCGTTCAAATTTCCCTGTTCGAAACTACTGGTAAGTGCATCCTAAAAAGTTGGCTAGCATAACAAAATCTTTTCTGGGAGACACAAAAGAAAATGAGGAATTTTATATTTTTTACTTACTATTTGCGCCATAAAGTCGTTATTTTGAATATTATTTGGTGAACCTAGCGTCATTTTTCAGGCGTTTGGCGCCTATATTTTTAAATTGTCATTTTTTATTGTCAGTGATTTATATGAAGACACTCATCCTCATGCGCCATGCCAAATCCAGTTGGAAGTCTTCTGAGTTGGAGGATCGGTATCGTCCTCTCAGTGCTCGAGGTATAAAGGACATACCTGTTATGTGTAAGCGATTACAAAAACATGTAGATCAACAACCTAATAGTGTAGACAAAATACTTTCCAGTCCTGCAGTTCGAGCGTCTCAATTGGCAGAAAGTGTCGTGAAAAGCTTAGGTGCTCCATTGGAGTATGGGGAAGATTTGTATGTCTTTGACGCGAATGGATTAGACAAAATGGTGAGTGCTTTGCCGGATACTTTGAAATCAGTCGTGTTGATTGGGCATAACCCTGCCATTACGGATTGGGTTAATCGGGTTTGTGAAAATGCATTGATTTTTAATGTACCCACAGCGGGGTTTGTATCATTGGGTTTTGGGGCGTTGACTTGGCGCTCAGTGGGTTTTTGGGAAGGAGCTTTATATAAAAGCGAATTACAGGAGCGAGAGCAACTAGCAGAACACAAAAAAGGTGTGCTCCTTGAATTTTCGTACCCCAAATTATCCCATCAATGTGCGGAAGGGCAAAAAAGTAAGAGAAAGTCAGTAGAGTAAATGGTTTATTGTTTTACTTTTGGCTAAACGTATCACCTTAGTGTTAATTAAGGCTTAATGGTTTTTTTGGGATGTTTACGTTTCGGGTAACATGTACGACAAATAAAACATACTCGTCCATCACAGCCTCGTGCTGAGCAGTGTTCACGTCCGTAATAAATGATTTGAAGGTGTAGGTCATTCCACCTTTCTTTTGGAAATAAACGTTTTAAATCCTTTTCAGTTTGAGCGACGTTTTTTCCGTTAGTCAGCCCCCAACGTTGAGCCAGCCTATGAATGTGGGTGTCCACAGGAAAAGCGGGAACACCATAACCTTGCGACATGACTACACTTGCGGTTTTATGGCCAACACCGGGAAGTTCCTCAAGGGCGTCTAAAGTATCGGGAACCTCTCCATCATAGCGCTCAACTAAAATTTGAGACAACTTGAGAATGGCCTTGGATTTTTGGGGCGATAATCCACAAGGACGAATAATGGCTTGAATATCTTCGACGCTTTGCTGGGACATTGAATATGGATTGTCCGCAAGCTGCCAGAGTGCGGGTGTTACCTGATTTACTCGTTCATCAGTACACTGAGCAGAAAGTAGTACGGCAATGAGTAGAGTGTAGGTATCTCGGTGGTCTAGTGGGATGGGAGGGTTTGGATACAGTGTCGCTAGTGTCTCTAAAATAAGCGTCACACGTTCGGCTTTCAGTAAATTTCTTTCGGACTGATCTGGCGTGATTGAGTGTGTTTGATTCGTCATATTGTTGTGGGTGTGTAAAAAAGAAAAGCGAGAGTGTTTTCATTCTCGCCTTAAAGTTAGTACGCAGCGCTTGCCCGTACTTGATGTTAAAAATTTCCAGATCGAAGGCAGGCTTTGATTCGTTCAGCCGCTTCAATACATTCCGGTACAGTGGCCACTAAGGCCATACGAATATGATTGGTGCCGGGGTTTTGCTGAGTTAGGGTGTTTTCTCTTCCCAAATAACTGCCTGGTAGTACGGTGATATTTTGTTGGGAAAATAACGCTTTGGCGAAAACTTCATCGTTGATATCAAGCTGTGGCCACAAGTAAAAACTGGCATCTGGCCGAGTTACCTCTAGGTGCCCATGAAGGATATCCAATACCGCATCAAATTTTTGTCGATAAGCGTCTCGATTTGCGCGAACGTGATGCTCGTCCTGCCACGCGCTGATACTGGCCAATTGAGTAGAAAGGGGCATGGAACAGCCGTGATAAGTTCGATATAGCAAAAACTGCTTCATGATGGAGGCATCGCCTGCAACAAATCCAGAGCGCAATCCTGGTAAATTAGAGCGCTTGGATAGGCTGTGAAATACTACGCACCGCTGGTAGTCGGTTCTGCCCATTTCATGACAGACCTCTAAAAGGCCCGGAGGGGGTGCTTGCTCATCGAAATACAGTTCGGAATAACACTCATCGCTGGCGATAATAAAATCGTGCTCATCTGCCAAGGTGATCAGTTTTCTCAGTTGCTCTTTGGGAATGACGGCCCCGGTTGGATTGCCGGGATTACAGATGAACATCAGTTGGCAGCGTTCCAATGCTTCTAGGGGAATGGAATCGAAGTCGGGTAAGTAGCGATTTTCGGCAACGCAGTCTAGAAGGTGCAGTTCAGCGCCGGCAAGTAGGCAAGCGCCTTCGTAGATTTGATAGAACGGGTTTGGAGAAATAACTATTGGCTTCTGATGGCTGTGCTCTGTATTGATGACGGCTTGTGCGAACGCAAATAGCGCTTCGCGGGTGCCGTTCACGCCTAGAATATGCTGTTCTGGATCAAGTGGATTGGATTCCAGCTTAAATCGACGAGTAGCCCACTCTGCCATGGCGGTGCGTAACTCTGGTAAACCTTTTGTGGTGGGGTAATTGGCGAGTTTGCCAAGATTGGTCGCCATGGCATCCAAGACAAATTGTGGCGGCACATGCTTTGGCTCACCAATCGAGAGGGCAATGTGATCTAACTCCGCAGGTGGGGTAGCATCTTGCTTAAGAGCAACTAGCTTTTCAAAGGGGTAGGGTTGTAGGTGTTCTAGTCTCGGATTCATTTGTCTTTGTCCTCGTTCAGGCGGGTAATTCGTATGCCTGAAGGGTTTTTTCAATGGTAATTTGACGCTATCAGGGGCGTACAACATCTGCTAAACCAAGGTTTGTAACTTCAGAGTTTGTAACTTCAGGGTTTGTAACTTCAGGTTAGTTACACCAAGGTCTGTGTATCTTTTGCTTTAATTTGTTCGTCAAGGCTCCTGCGAATAGCCGATTGCAGTTGTTCGCACAGCTCGGGGTCGCTTAATGGTGTGCCATCGCTGTTGCCAATAAAGAAGACGTCTTCGACGCGTTCCCCAAGTGTGGAGATGCGAGCATTGGCAAGGTGCACATCGAATTCTAAAAATATTCTACCAATGGTAGCGAGTAATCCTGGGCGGTCTGGTGAAATGACTTCCAGTACAGTGTGTCCGCTCACTAAATCATTGGTCAACATGGTGCGTGTTGGAATACGAAAGCTTTTCAGTGCGCGTGGTGTTCGTCGACGAATTACCTCAGAGTATTCATCCAGCAAGCTCAATTCCGTCTGTAGCGCCTCTTTGACTGTGAGAACACGAGCGTCATCGGTACCAAAGGCTTGGTCGTTTTCATCCAGCACGTAAAAGGTGTCAACGGTAAAGCCTGATTCAGAACTGTAAATGCGAGCATCCTGAATATTGAGGTTGAGTTGGTCTAAGGTCGTTGCCACTGCTGCGAAGACATTGTCGCGGTCACGAGTGCGAATGAAAATCTGTGTTGCCCCCTCAAGTGCCTGAGAGCTGGTGTCACTGATGGCGATTACCAGTTCATCGGGCGGAATGCCGGCGACGGCTTCAGTTTGCCAGGCGATATCAAGGTGGCTTTCTCGCAAAAAGTAATCCTCACCGACATCTCCCCATATACGACGAACTCGCTCTTCACTGAAGCCTTTATCAGCTAACTTTGCGATGGCAGATTGCTGGGTTTCGTCGATGAGGTCTTGGCGGTCGATGGGGTTTTCCAGGCCGCGTCGTAATGCTCTTTTGGTTTCCAGATAAAGCTGACGTAATAAACTGGCGCGCCAACTGTTCCAGATATCTGGGTTGGTGCCGTTCATATCCGCAACGGTGAGAGCATACAAATAATCCAGACGATTTTGGTCGCCAATAGTGATAGCGAAATTGCGTATCACGTCAGGGTCGGAAAGGTCTTGTTTTTGGGAGACATAAGACATCAGCAAGTGGTTGTCCACCAGCCAGACAATTAGGTTTGTGTCTCGGCGAGATAGGCCGTGCTGTGAGGCAAAGTGTCGAGCGTCTTCCGCGCCAAGCTCAGAATGATCACCGCCGCGCCCTTTGCCGATGTCATGGTATAACCCTGCGATATAAAGAAGCTCAGGCTTGGGTAGTCGCTTCATGATGTGGAATGCCACAGGAAACTTTTCTTCAGCTTCCGGATATTTAAATTTGCGCATATTGGCAATCACCAACAACGTATGCGCATCCACCGTGTAAATATGAAAGAGGTCGTGTTGCATTTGGCCGGTAATACGACCAAATTCGGGTAAGTATCGTCCTAATACGCCATAACGTTTCATACGCTTTAATTGGGTTACTAAGCCAAATTTAACTGAAAAAAGCGATAAAAATTGAGCGTGATTTTGAGGGTCGTTGCGAAAGTCATCATCAATGAGGTGACGGCTTTCTCTTATCAGGCGTATGGTTGAAGCGCGTACCCCTTTTATGGAGGGAGTATTCCCCATAAGAACAAAAATTTCTAATAGAGCCGAAGGGGTTTCTTCGAAGACTTTTATCTGTGTGACTTCGATAAAATCGTTGCGCAATTGAAAGCGTTCGTTGATGGGAACCACTGAGTGTGCTTTCCCTTTTTGTAAAATGGCTTCGCTTAAAAATTGCAGTAGTACATCATTTAATTCACGTAGTGACAGTACAACGCGGTAGTACCACTGCATAAATTGTTCAACAGCAAGGCGCTTTTCTGAATCGCTGTAGCCAAAAAACTTGGCCAGTTCCCTTTGGTGATCAAATAGAAGTCGATCTTCTGCACGACCAGCCAGCATGTGTAGCCCGTATCTTACTTTCCATAAAAACTCTTCGCCGCTTTTTAGGATGGCGTATTCTCGTTCTGTGAAAAAACCTTTACCTTCCAGTTGGCTCAGAGTCCTCACGCCGAAATAGCGTTTGGCAACCCAGCTGATGGTTTGAATATCTCTTAGGCCGCCTGGGGCACTTTTTACGTTGGGTTCTAGGTTGTATTCGGTATTGTTGTTTTTACGGTGGCGGGATTGTTGTTCTTCGAGTTTTGCTTCAAAAAAGTCAGCCGCAGGCCAAATCTTTCCTGGCCCTGTTTCTTGTCGTAAAAGGCCACTTAGGTGCGGGGCTCCAACGACAGTTCGGCACTCCATCATATTGGTGGCGATGGTGATGTCACCGGCGGCGAGTTCAGCACACTCATGCAGAGTTCGAACACTATGACCAATATCTAATCCGATATCCCACAGTAGCATCAAGAATGATTCGACGTTGTCGCTGTAGTCCTGAATGTTGTCTCGCTCAAACAACACCAGAATATCGATATCGGAATAGGGGTGGAGTTCCCCTCGCCCGTATCCTCCCACCGCAAGCAAGGCTGCATCGGTATCCCAAGTAAATTGATGCCAGGCGTAGTGCAGTAGGCAATCTATAAAGGTGGCTCGATCACAGACCAGCGCGCGAATATCGTCATTTTCTCGGAATCGGATATCAAAGTGGGTATTGGCAGCGGCAATGGCATCTTTAAAGACAGGCAGTGGGTTGCCTTGAGCAAGATTCTTGCGGAATCTCTCTTGGTCAAAAAAGAGTAAGGGTCGTTCAAAGTAAGGGGTTACCACTAAAATGATTCCTCATTACGGGCAGTCAATACTTCTACACCGTCGGCGGTGACCGCAAGGGTGTGCTCCCATTGTGCGGATAAGCGCCCATCTTTGGTCTCTACGGTCCAGCCGTCTTTTTTGAGCTTTGTTGAGGCTTTGCCGGCATTGACCATAGGTTCGATAGTGAAGGTCATGCCTTCCTTAAGCTCCAGCCCGGTTCCGGGGCGGCCGTAATGAAGGACTTGAGGTTCTTCATGGAAGACCGTACCAATACCGTGGCCACAATATTCTCGAACGATGGTGTAGTAATTTTTCTCAGCATGTTGTTGGATTACGTGGCCAATATCGCCTAGTCGAGCACCTGGCTTAACCAGTTCAATCCCTTTGTAGAGGCACTCTTGAGTAATGTTAACTAAGCGGTGAGCATGGGGTGCCACCTTACCGACAAAGTACATTTTACTGGTATCACCGTGATAGCCGTCAAAAATCACTGTA
This sequence comes from Marinibactrum halimedae, assembly GCF_021234875.1. GTDB lineage: Bacteria > Pseudomonadota > Gammaproteobacteria > Pseudomonadales > Cellvibrionaceae > Marinibactrum > Marinibactrum halimedae. The sequence goes on from NZ_JAJQVM010000001.1 coordinate 209,257, forward strand.
ACGTCGATGTTTACAATGTCGCCCTCTTTCAGGATTTTCTTCTCAGATGGAATTCCATGGCAGACAACATGGTTAACAGAGGTGCAGATCGACTTGGGAAAGCCTTTGTACCCTAAGCAGGCAGGAATAGCCTTTTGTTCATTCACGATGTGCTCATGGCAAATTCGGTCGAGCTCTGCGGTAGTTACGCCGGGTTTGACGTAATCGCCAATCATCTCCAACACCTCTGCCGCCATACGACCGGCAATGCGCATTTTTTCGATATCTTCAGGGGTTTTTAAGGTAATTTTTGTCATAGTCAGTGATCTTTTTTATTGCAGGCGAGTTGGGCGTACTGCCACTAGGGGTCGTCGATGTGACGACCATGCCATGAACATACGTCTTGCTTTGCTTGATAGAGCCATATTTTCGGCATTGTAAACTATCCCAATTACCTCCGACAGGTGACTGGCGAATATGACTTCGTCAATAAGCAATTTTTAAAGGCCATATTAGCAACAATAGATTCAAGCTTTACTGGTGATGAGGCAAGGTTTGTGGTATAAAGCGCGCCGTCTTTCTATTGGTTATATTTTCTGTTGGTTAGATTCATCTATAAGTTGAATTACTGATCATAAAGATTAATCAAGAGAGTTAGAGACATCTACTAAATTGTCACACATACACCGACACAGATACCTGGGTGCCTGTCTTAATAAATAAGAGTGGTTGGTATTTGGGGTGTATGGAGGCTCAACCCATAGTAATTTAGGAAATTCGATATGCCACAAGTTAGCATGCGCGATATGCTTCAAGCGGGTGTCCACTTCGGTCACCAAACTCGCTACTGGAACCCAAAAATGAATCAATACATTTTTGGTGCACGTAACAAGATTCATATCATCAACTTGGAGCACACTGTTCCAGCGTTCAACGAAGCGTTGAACATCATCACCAAAATGACTGCTCAAAAGAAGAAGGTTCTTTTTGTTGGTACTAAGCGTGCCGCTCAAAAATCTGTTAAAGAGCAAGCTATTCGTTCTGGTCAGCCTTTTGTTAGCCATCGTTGGTTGGGTGGTATGTTGACCAACTACAAAACTATTCGAGCCTCTATTCGCCGCTATCGTGAATTAGAAGCCCAAAGCCAAGACGGTACCTTCGAGAAGTTAACCAAGAAAGAAGCTTTGATGCGTACCCGTATGATGGAAAAATTGGATCGCTCTATCGGTGGTATCAAAGATATGGGCGGCTTGCCAGATGCGCTTTTCGTTATCGACGTAGAGCATGAGCGTATTGCGGTTCAAGAAGCGAACAAGCTGGGTATTCCTGTTATCGGAATCGTTGACTCCAACAGCAATCCTGCAGGGATTGACTATGTTATTCCTGGAAACGATGACGCGATTCGAGCGATTAAACTCTACACTACCGCTATCGCTGATGCATGCTTGGAAGGTTTGGCCAGTGCTCAAGTGCCAAATAAAGATGAGTACGTTGAACAAGACGACGCAGCGGCAGCCGCCGAGTAATAAAGTGTTTCTCACCTTTGGGTGAACAAATTGGCGTCATAAAAGTGGCATCACCTTGAGATATAACTCTGCAACACATGGGTGTTTTGTTGTGAGTGTTAATGTGATGGTAGCACGGTTAATTTGATGCAATTAAAGAAGGGGGCCATGCCCCCTTTTTTGAAATAAAAATTCGAAGATTAAGAGGATAGGACGATGGCAGCAATTTCTGCTTCCCTGGTTAAAGATCTCCGTGAGCGCACCGGTCTTGGTATGCTTGAGTGTAAAAAAGCCTTATCTGAGGCGGGTGGTGATATTGATGTTGCCATCGAAAACCTTCGTAAAGCCAGTGGCTTGAAGGCAGCGAAAAAAGCCGGTCGTACTGCTGCAGATGGTGTTGTTGCAGCTAAAGTGGCCGAAGATGGTAGTTACGGTGTATTGCTGGAAATTAATAGTGAAACCGATTTTGTTGCGCGTGATGAAGGTTTCCTTGGTTTCGTTCAGACCGTTTTGGAGAAAACGTTTTCTTCTAAAGAAACTGATGTAAAAGCTTTGATGGCGGGTGAGTTAGAAGATTTACGTGAAAAGTTAGTACAGAAAATTGGTGAGAACATTTCTGTTCGTCGTGTTGCATTAGTTGAGGCATCTTCTGGTGTGGTAGGTGCTTACGTTCACTCTAACAACCGTATTGCTGCAGTTGTAGAGTTATCTGCTGGCAGTCAAGATGTGGCAAAAGACATTGCTATGCATGTTGCAGCAGTGAATCCTCGTGTTAATAAGCCAGAAGATATGCCTGCTGATATGCTTGAAAAAGAGAAAGATATCATCAAGGCCCAGCCGGATATGGAAGGCAAGCCTGCGGAAATCGTTGAGAAAATGATGGGTGGTCGTATCAAGAAGTTCTTGAAAGAGAATAGCTTGGTAGAGCAGCCATTTGTTAAAAATCCAGAGTTGACCGTAGGAAAATTAGCAAAAGATGCCGGCGGTGATGTGGTTGGCTTTACCCGCTTTGAAGTGGGCGAAGGTATTGAGAAGGAAGAAGTGGATTTTGCTGCAGAAGTTGCAGCTCAAGTGAGCGCTTCTCAACAATAAGTTTTTGTAGGCTCTAGGTGACAGTAAAATTGTGTTGCTGATGGGTTGATTAAAAGGGGTGAGGGCTACGCTGTCACCCCTTTTTTGTAACCACTATTGTGGGAAAGGTTTAATGACAAAGTGCTTTTTAGAAATAAGCGGGCTTTTGTCTAGGCTCGTTAACAAAATGAATTGCGCTTTGCTTCTTGATACACTGCGTTCAATCTTTTGAGGGAGTTTCCATTTCATGCCTACAACTCGAGATAAAAAATACAAGCGGATTTTGCTGAAGCTCAGTGGCGAGCAGTTGATGGGGGAAGAAGGCTTTGGCATTGACCCTAAAGTGCTCGATAAGATGGCGTTGGAAATTGGTCAGTTGGTGGGTATTGGTGTTCAGATTGGCCTTGTCATCGGTGGAGGTAATCTTTTTCGTGGTGCTGCATTGAATGCTGCCGGCCTTGATCGTGTTACCGGTGATCATATGGGAATGCTTGCGACCGTGATGAATGCGTTAGCCATGCGCGATGCTTTGGAGCGCTCTAACATTTCTTGCAGAGTTATGTCCGCAATACCGATGAGCGGGATTGTTGAGCATTATGACCGCCGTCGCGCCATTCGTTTCCTTGAGTCAGGGGAAGTGGTCATTTTTTCTGCTGGTACAGGGAATCCATTTTTTACAACAGATTCGGCAGCGTGCCTGCGAGGTATTGAAGTTGAATCGGATTTGGTATTAAAAGCCACAAAAGTGGATGGCGTTTACAGTGCCGATCCAATGAAAGATCCAACCGCGACAAAGTATGACCGTCTAAGTTTTGATGAGGTGTTAGATAAAAAGCTCGGAGTGATGGATTTAACCGCTATCTGTTTGTGTCGTGAACATGATCTCCCTGTACGCGTATTTCAAATGGACAAAGCAGGTGCCTTGTTGAACATCATTACCGGTGGTACTGAAGGAACGTTGATCGAAGAAAACATCAACGAAGAAGATAACAACGTTTAAGGGTGATAGACCGATGATAGAAGATATCAAACAAGACGCTGAAGAGCGTATGTCGAAAGCCATTGATGCTTTAGGGAATAATTTTAATAAAATTCGTACAGGTCGGGCCCACCCCAGTTTGTTAGATGGAATTACCGTAAGCTACTATGGTTCTGAAACACCGTTATCGCAGGCGGCCAACGTGTCTGTGTTAGATGCTCGTACCCTGTCCATTAGTGCATGGGACAAATCTTTGGTACCTGAGATTGAGAAAGCCATTATGAAGTCAGATCTAGGACTTAACCCTTCAACAACGGGTGAGTTGATTCGTATTCCTATGCCTATGCTGACTGAGGAAACTCGTAAGGGATTCATCAAAACCGCGAGAGGAGAAGCGGAGCAGGCGCGGGTTTCTATTCGTAATGTGCGCCGTGATGCCATTTCAGACGTAAAGGCGTTGCTGAAGGAAAAAGAAATCAGCGAAGATGATGAGCGTAGAGCGGGAGATGAGATTCAAAAGATTACCGACAAGTATATAGCGGAAGTGGATAAAGCACTGACGAAAAAAGAAGCGGATTTAATGGAAATTTAATGCCGTTGCATGAATTTGCGGAGTGTTTGTGGAATCGCAAAAATTAAAGCATGTTGCCATTATTATGGATGGCAACAACCGCTGGGCTAAGCAGCGCGGTATGCTCGGTGCTGCTGGTCACAAAGCGGGGGTTGAGCGAATAAGAGACGTTCTGAAGGCGTGCAAGTCGCATGATATCGATGTTCTCACGTTATTTGCTTTCAGTAGTGAGAATTGGCGTCGTCCCATGAAAGAAGTGGATGCGTTAATGGGGCTCTTTTTAAGTTATCTGAAACGTGAAGCTAAAAAGCTCCAAGCAGAAGGTGTTGCCTTACGCATTATCGGTAATCGTGCGCGATTTAGTCCACGTATTCAGAAAGCGATGTCAGAGGCTGAGTCTATTGCTTCTGAAGGTACTCGAACATTGGTCATTGCTGCCGATTATGGTGGTAAGTGGGATATTGCCCAGGCTTCCCGGCGCTTGGCTGAGCAGGTTGCAGCTGGTGAGTTGTCCCCTGATGATATAAATGAAGAAGTTTTTGGTGATGCGGTCAGTTTGTCTGATTTGCCCCCGTTGGATTTGTTAATTCGAACGGGTGGTGATTACAGAATCAGTAATTTCTTACTTTGGCAGGCGGCTTATGCTGAGCTGTTTTTCACTAATGTTTTTTGGCCTGATTTTAATGAAGCGTCGTTATCTGAAGCGGTGGAGGCATTTTATCGTCGACAGCGTCGTTTTGGTGGTCGCCTTCCCGAAGAGGATGAAAGTACAGTGGGTGTAGCTGGTGCTTAAAGCTCGTGTTCTTAGTGCCATTGTTATGGCTCTTGTTTTCTTGTCTGCGTTGTTTCTCTTACCTGCGGTAGGTTTCTTTGTCTTTATTTCAATCGTTGTTCTGATGGCTGCGTGGGAGTGGGCTAACCTGGCGGGCTTTCAGCGTGCTTTAGAGAAGCTGGCTTTCACTGTTTTATTATCGGTCGCGGGGCTGTGCATTGGTTGGTATGTTGGCTTAGATACACTAACGTATTTATCCGAAGAGTCCATTCGTGATGTGGTGTTAACCGGTTGTGTGTGGTGGTGTATTGCGTTGCTTTGGGTGCAAGGTTACCCCAGTAGCGCGGTCTTTTGGGGCGCTAGAGCTTCTCGTTTAGCGATGGGTTTTTTTGTTCTACTTCCTGCGTGGTTAGGATTGATTTTTGTGCGCTCACTCGAGCAGGGCGCTTGGATGATTTTGTTATTGATTGCCATTGTTGCTTGCGCAGACATAGGCGCTTACTTCACTGGAAAGGCATTTGGTCGCAGAAAGCTAGCCTCTGCCGTAAGCCCAGGAAAGTCTTGGGAAGGGGTTTGGGGAGGCTTCACTGCCAGTATGCTTTTAGCATTATTAATCGGACAAATGTGGTTTCCCGATCAGCAATTGGCACTGTTTGCGGTGGTGATTCCAACTGCCTTGGTTTCTATTCTGGGTGACCTGCTTGAAAGTATGGTTAAACGCCATAGGGGCATTAAAGACAGCGGTCAATTACTCCCGGGGCATGGTGGCGTATTAGATCGTGTTGATGGCATTACCGCTTCTGCGCCGGTTTTCACACTGGCTTTGCTTAGCACGGGTTTGGTGTAAGTGGTATACAAAAATGCCAGCAGAGTGCATGGGTAAGAGTGTATGGGGAAGGAAGGTGTGAAGAAACAGTTTGTTACTGTTTTGGGTTCAACGGGTTCTATTGGTTTGAGTACGCTCGATGTTATCTCTAGACACCCAGAACGTTTTCACGTTTACGCATTAACGGCGAATACCAAAGTAGAAGCGTTGGCTCGCCAGTGTCAGCAGTATCATCCCACGTTTGCCGTAGTCGCTGATGAAAAATCTGCGGTATTTCTCCAGCAAATCCTTGCAAAAGCTGATGTTAATACGGAAGTACTGTGGGGAGTTCAAGGTTTATGTCAGGTCGCTACTGAAGATCAGGTAGATACTGTCATGGCGGCCATTGTTGGTGCAGCGGGGTTGGAACCTACACTCGCGGCAGTCTATTCTGGCAAAAAAGTGCTATTAGCAAACAAAGAATCGCTGGTTATGGCTGGCGCATTGTTTATGGAGGCGGTACAAGATAGCGGTGCCGTTTTATTGCCTATCGATAGTGAGCATAACGCTATTTTTCAATGCTTGCCCCAGAACTCATATACAGAATCTATCTCAGCCTCAGCTAAATATACATCTAACCTCAGGACACAAGGTATCCGTAAACTTCTTTTAACCGGTTCAGGGGGGCCATTTCGTCAATCCTCTCTTGAACAATTACAGTCTGTTACTCCAGAGCAAGCCTGTAATCATCCAAATTGGTCTATGGGCCCAAAGATATCTGTAGATTCTGCCACGATGATGAATAAGGGGTTGGAGTTTATAGAGGCTTGTTGGATGTTCTCTGCGTCTCCTGCTGATATAGAGGTAGTGGTTCATCCACAAAGTGTGATTCACTCAATGGTTGAATATGTGGATGGCTCGGTGCTTGCCCAATTGGGTAATCCAGATATGAGAACGCCGATTGCCCATGCGTTGTCCTGGCCTGAAAGAGTTGAGTCGGGAGTGTCGTCACTGGATATATTTCAAGTGGCAAAGCTCGACTTTGAAGCGCCAGACTTGGATAAATTCCCTTGTTTGAGGCTGGCGCAAGAATGTGCCGATCGTTTACCGAGTGCCGCGACTGTGTTGAACGCTGCCAATGAGGTAGCTGTGGACGCATTTCTACAAAACCGGTTGCCATTTTTGAGTATTTCGAGTGTCATAGAGCACACCTTGAGTAAGATTGAAGACGTCGAACCGCAAAGTATCGACGAGGTCAAAGACATCGATCAGAGAGCACGCCATGTGGCGGAAGTGTTTTTAGCCAGTCAATAACTCAATAGATAGGCTTTTCCACTTATCGGTTTTTATTAAATAATAATGATGAAATGACATCATTAACGTGGTCGGTATTGGGCCTGAACAGTATTCATCGGATTGGTTATACAGATGATCGTATTTACAATATTGTGGTTTTTAGTCGCACTAGGCATTTTGGTCACGTTTCACGAGTTTGGACACTTTTATATTGCCAGGCGTTGCGGTGTAAAAGTCATTCGTTTTTCGGTTGGTTTTGGCAAGCCGCTATTGAGCTGGTATGACCGGCATGGCACTCAGTTTTCTTTGGCAGCGATTCCTCTGGGCGGGTATGTCAAAATGCTGGATGAGCGTGAGGGCCCGGTTCCTGACGATCAGCTAGAATATGCCTTTACTCGAAAGTCAGTTTGGCAGCGTATTGCCATCGTTGCTGCTGGTCCAGTTGCAAACTTCATATTGGCGATAGTTTTTTACTGGGCGGTGTTCTTACCTGCTGGTACCGATGTTATTCCGGTTATTGATCGTGTTTTCCCCGATTCTGTTGCGGAACAGGCGGGGTTGGAGTCTGGGCAGGAAATTCTTTCCGTGGATGGTGTTAAGACCCCAACATGGCAGCGATTGAACCAGCAGCTCCTTACACGCTTAGGAGAGTCCGGGCAGATTACGTTTACCACAAAATACCCTGATTCGGATCTCACTTATACTTCTTCAGCGTCTCTGGATGATTGGCTCAAAGGTGTAGATGAACCTAACCCCCTAGAAGGCTTGGGAGTGGAGTTATACCGGCCCAAGGTAGAGCCTAAAATTCAAAAGTTCACAGACAATAGCAGTGCCAAGTTGGCGGGTTTGGTCGCTGGTGATGTGATTACCCATGTTGATGGTATTGTATTAGAAGATTGGAACCATTTGGTGTCTTACGTGAGTGAGCGTCCTGGTCAAACGATCATGTTTAGCTATGAGCGTGATGGTGCTGCCGCCGATATGGAGATCGTCCCTGCTGCGGAAGAGCTGGAAAGTGGTGAAGTGCTGGGAAGAATCGGTATTTATCCGGTGGTGACGACTTGGCCAGAACACATGCTGCGTGAATATCGTTACAGTATCTTTGAGGCGATGGCTCGTGCAGGTGAGCGGACATGGGACACCGCCATGTTTGTGTTGATGTCGATAAAAAAATTGATTGTGGGTGAGATCTCCACGAAAAACTTGAGTGGCCCAATCACCATTGCTAAAGTGGCCGGCGATTCGGCTGAGGCGGGCTGGATTTATTACGTTGAGTTTCTTGCGCTGTTGAGTGTGAGCCTAGGCGTTTTTAACTTGTTGCCCATACCTGTTCTCGATGGTGGACATTTGTTGTATTACACCATCGAAGCCATAAAAGGAGGTCCAGTGCCTGAGCGCATACAAATGATCGGTTACCAACTGGGTTTGTTTTTAGTAGCCAGTATCATGATTTTGGCGTTCTATAACGACATAATGCGCTTGTAACCTGAATGATTTAATGATCTTAGGGAACTGGTTTGCTCATCTTCTATCAAATAGGCGCTCATATTTAAAAACTGGGTCACACCAGCTTGTAGACCAAAAGCCTTGAGTCATGATTATTTTGGTCGGCAGATATAAAAATGCGCTTAATGTTTAATTAATTTACTGATGCCTTTGCTTGTATGAATCGCTTCTCGCTTATTTTTTCCTTCTTATTATTGTTTCCGTTGGTATCCCTTGCGGAAACCTTTCGTGTGAATGACATTCGTCTTCAGGGGCTTCAGCGGGTTTCTGCTGGTACCGTCTTTGCTTCGTTGCCAATACAGGTGGGGGCTCAAATCAGTGATGTTGAAATCCAACAGTTGAGCCGTGCACTGTTTAGAACGGGCTTTTTTGAAGATATCTCTATTGGTCGTGATGGCTCTGTACTGGTGGTGACGGTAAAAGAAAGGCCCGCCATCAGCACCATTAACATTGAAGGTAACAAAGCCATTAAAACGGAGGACCTTTTGTCTGGTCTGACCGAAAATGGCTTGGCAGAAGGCCAAATTTTTAAACGCGCGACCCTTGAAGGACTTACTCAAGAACTTCAACGCCAATACGTGGCGCAAGGGCGTTATTCCGCCAGTGTTGAGGCGAAGGTCGAGTCGCTTCCCCGAAACCAAGTTGGCTTGAATATCACCATTGATGAAGGAACAGTGGCTAAAATCAAACACGTTAACATTGTTGGAAATGAGGTGTTTGACGATGAGCAGCTTTTGGAGTTGTTTGAATTAGGAACAGGTGGCTGGTTCTCTTGGTTTAGCAGTAAGAACAAATACTCCAAAGAAAAGCTTTCCGGTGATATCGAGCGATTGGAGTCGTACTATCTCGACCGCGGTTATTTGCGCTTTTCTATTGATTCAACCCAAGTCTCTTTAAGTCCAGATAAAGAAACAGTTTACATCACACTGAATATCACGGAAGGCGATGTTTATACCGTAAGCGAAGTAGACCTCGCCGGTGATTTAGTCGTCGATGAAAGTCAAATTCGTCGATTGATTTTAGTGAAAGAAGAGCAGAATTTTTCACAAGTATTAATGACCACGACTTCTGAATACATTACCAAACGCTTGGGGAACGAAGGCTATACCTTTGCCGACGTTCGAGGTATTCCAGAGCGTAATGATGACGACAATACCGTAAAAATTACCTTCTTCGTTGACCCAGGTAAGCGTGCGTATGTAAGGCGTATTGATTTTCGGGGTAATACCAAAACTTCTGATGAAGTCTTGCGTCGTGAGATGCGGCAGATGGAAGGTGGGTCGGCATCCACTGCTGCGATTGAACAATCTAAAATTCGTTTAGAGCGCTTGGGGTACTTCAAAGAAGTTAATGTCGATACCAAAGAAGTACCAGGCAGTAATGATTTAGTTGATGTTGAATACACAGTTGAAGAACAACCGTCAGGCAGTATTGGTGCTAGCGTGGGATATGCTCAGCAGACAGGGGCCACGTTTGGGGCAAATGTACAGCAGGATAACTGGTTTGGTACTGGTAAATCAGTAGGATTTTCTCTCAACACAAACCGATTCGTGACGAGTTATAGTTTTAATTACAACGACCCTTATTTTACGCCGGATGGTGTGAGTCGTGGTTTCAGTCTTTATTACCGAGAGAGGGATTTTGGTCAATTTAATGTCTCAAACTTTAATACTGATACCTATGGTGCAAACGTTACTTTTGGTTATCCCACCTCTGAAATATCGCGTATCAGTTTAGGCTTTGGATTCAGCAATATCAGTATTGATACAGGGTTTGCGGCAGTACAAGAAATACGCTCAAGCCCTCGCTTAATTGAAGATGTACCTTTGCGTTATGTTGATCAAGACACGATTGATCGTATTGAGGCGTTGATTGCCGGCGCTAGGGACTTGGATGGTGATGGCCTTTTGAGTGATGCTGAGCTGGAGGCTTTCCGTAATTATGACCCCGATGATGATCAAAGTACCTACGAGCCCAATGCCTCAGGGAATATTGACCCTTATGATTACTCCGGGATAGTAAGTACGATTACTGAAATGGATGATGTTTTATTACTCGATAGTCCAGAAGGCTTTATTGATCGTAACGGTAATGAATTTAACATGTTCACCTTTAATCTCGGGTGGAGGCAGTCCACACTGAACCGAGGCCGCTTGGCAACCCGTGGTGCATCACAGCAGGTATCGTTTGAATTGAGTGTGCCAGGCAGTGATTTGGAATACTACAAACTGACCTATAACGCGCAATATTTTAAGCCATTAACAAAGAATTTAACGCTTCGTTTAAGAACACAATTGGGTTTTGCTGAAAGTTACGGCAACACCAGTGAGCTGCCCTTTTTTGAGCATTTTTATGCGGGTGGTTTTGGCTCCGTACGTGGCTTTGAACGGAATACTCTAGGGCCACGTGCAAGCCCCGCTTTCTCTTATAACTTGTATAGAAGTCCGATCTCTGCCTCTGATACTAACGCAGATGGAAACGCGGACGAGTTTGATAATTTAGCCTCTTATATTATTGATCCTGCAACAGGCCAACTCAGTGCGTCTCAGCGTACAAGAAATGACAATCCTTTCGGTGGCAATGTCTTGATGGAGTTTGGTGCAGAGGTACTATTTCCTTTGCCTTTTATTAAAGATCAGCGCTCTATGCAGTCGGCCTTTTTTATTGATGCGGGCAATGTCTTCGATACTAATTGCCGATCCTCTCAGTTGAATTGTTACGATGTTGAGCCAGGACGTTTAAGCGCTTCTTATGGTCTAGGGTTAACTTGGATTACTGGTTTTGGTCCTTTAACGTTTAGTATTGCGAAACCCATTCAACAGCAAGAAGATGACGAAACAGAATTCTTCCAGTTCTCTTTGGGAAATACTTTTTAAGGGGTATTAGAGTAACCCCCTTTCCCTTTGAACGATCCGGTTGTTAAACAAACAACTTGGCAATTAGAAGGGATATTGGGTGTTCATTCTGGGATTTTTTGTGTGCAAGGTGCGTGACATAGCTGGAGCTTTTGTTTCCTTTGTGATCCAATACCGTCGCTTTTGTCATTGCAAAGCGCACCACCCCTTCTACGTTATTGACAATAAGGGTGTTCAGATTTTATTCATTTTTTGAAAGCCATTATTTGCTTACAGTGAATGTTGTGTTGTGGCTCAATAGGATCGACCAATAGGAGTTAAGTGTGAAAAAGTTAAGTGCTTTCGTAGTGGCTATAGTTGCCATCGTTGTTTGTAGTGTGGCCTCTGCGGAAACCAAAGTGGTTGTCTTTGATTTGGAAGCAGCCATTTTAAATACCGATGCAGCGAAAAAAGCCAGTGAAGCTTTGAAGAAAGATGCAGAGTACGCTTCTTTACAAGCGACCTATGACAGCTTGAGAGCAGATATGGCTGCTCTTCAAAAGAAGCAGGAAAGCAAGGGAATGACATGGGATGCCAATACTTTGGCAGAGCATCGTAAAACGGTTGAGTACAAAAGAGCGGATTTGGAGTTGGCAGTTAAAAAGTTACAAGCAGAGCAAAATGCTGCTGTTCGTGGCTTATTGCAAGAATATCAAGGTAAAGCAAAGAAAGCATTGGATGAAGTTATTAAAGCAGAAGGCATTTCTATTGTATTGAGTGCCAAGCAGTCTTACTACGCCGAACCGAGTGCAGATATTACTGGTAAGGTCACTGCAAAGCTCAACAAAATGTAATTTATCATCAGCGGTATAAATACTTATCGTGAGTTTATGTCGTTGATATTACGATGAGATAATGTAATACACTGGCAGCCTCGAAGTGAGCGGTTTCTTGAAACTGGCTCACTTTCTTGTTTTTAAGCCCAGATTTTATACTTATCGGTTTCAAAGTTTATATTTTAGTTGTTGTATCGTTAGCCCTAAGACTGGCATAGGACGATGTATTATTAAATAGGTCTATTTCTTCCAAATCGGCGTTAAGGTGGTGTGGCTTTGTTTGTATTAAAAGAACTTTCAGAGCGTATAGGCGCTGAACTTATTGGTGATCCTCAATTATCGATCACTGGAATTGCAACTCTTCAATCGGCTTCCCCGTCAGACATTTCTTTTCTAGCGAATCCGAAATATCAGAAGTACTTATCTAATACAAACGCTGGTGCTGTCATTTTGAGCCCAAAAGTCGCTGATGCCTTCGAAGGCAACAGATTAATTTGTGGTGACCCTTATCTAGCGTACGCTGCTTTAACGGCTCTTTTTGCCGAGCCCTATGGAGGCCAAGAGCATTGCCACCCGAGTGCGGTCGTCAGTGATGGGGCGGAGATCGCCAGCACGGCTTGTGTCATGGCTAATGCTGTTGTTGAGGCAGGTGCGGTTATTGGTGAGGGCGCAGTTGTGGGCGCAGGCAGTGTCGTGGGGCGCCGTTCTATTGTTGGGGTGAATACTTGTCTTGCGGCGAATGTATCGGTTTATCACGATGTGAAGATAGGAGAAAACTGCATTATTCATTCCGGTGCGGTCATTGGTGGTGATGGGTTTGGGTTTGCTCCCAGTGGTAATGGTTGGGTGAAAATTCATCAACTTGGCGGTGTGAGGATAGGAAATCGCGTAGAAATTGGCGCAAACACCACTGTAGACCGAGGTGCCCTAGATGATACGGTTTTAGGAGACGGTGTGATTTTGGATAATATGGTACAAATAGGTCACAGCGCTGAACTGGGTGAAAACACAGCAATGGCAGCTTGCTCGGGTGTGTCGGGCAGTACCAAAGTAGGGGCGAATTGCACCATCGCGGGTGGGGTTGGAATTGCAGGGCATATAACGATAGTGGATGGTGTTCATATCACAGCGATGTCTATGATTACTAAATCTATCCTGTCACCGGGTTCTTATTCTTCCGGCACGCCATTTAATGATACAAAGTCGTGGCGTAAAAATGCGGTACGTTTCAATCAACTGGATAAAATAAGTAAGCGACTTTCCCTTCTAGAAACTCAGCATAAAATGACTGATGCTGATTAAGTTCTTGCCTTACTTTCATGATTCGTGAAAGCGCCTCATTTTTTGATTAATAAGGTTTTGTCTATGATGGATGTTAATGAGATTAAGCGTTATTTACCTCATCGCTATCCGTTTTTATTGGTAGATCGGGTTGTAGATCTCGTGTTGGGAGAGTCTATACAGGCTTATAAGAATGTGTCGGTTAATGAAGATGTATTTTCTGGCCATTTTCCTCAGGCCCCTATTTTTCCAGGGGTTATGATTGTTGAGGCGTTGGCACAGGTATCTGGGATACTTGGCTTTAAGACAATGGACAAAACGCCAGCAGACGGTTCTATTTATTTATTTGCCGGTGCCGATAATGTGCGTTTTCGCCGACAAGTAGTGCCTGGTGATCGTTTGGATTTGCGATCAAAAGTGATATCCAACCGTCGTGGTATTTGGAAATTTGAATGCGAGGCAAGTGTAGAGGGTGATTTGGCCTGTGCTTGTACCATTCTGTGTGCTGATCGTGCTGTTTAACGCACATGAAAAGCAATATGATTAAAAATAGAAAATGAATCTTAGGAAGTAATAGTGAGTTTAATTGATCCTCGCGCTATCGTTGACCCCTCTGCTAAGTTAGCGGAGTCGGTCAAAGTCGGCCCTTGGTCTATGATAGGGCCAGACGTGGAGATCGGGCCGAATACGGTCATCGAGCCCCATGTGATTCTTAAGGGGCCAACCAAGATTGGTGCGAATAATCACATATACCAGTTTTCTTCCATTGGAGAAGATACGCCAGACCTCAAGTACAAAGGTGAGCCTACTCGTTTGGTGATTGGGAATAACAATGTGATTCGAGAAGGGGTAACCATTCATCGAGGCACTATCCAAGATCGCGAAGAAACGACCATTGGTGATCATAACTTGATTATGGCTTACGCCCATGTTGGTCATGATAGTGTGATTGGCAATCATTGTATTTTAGTTAATAACACTGCTCTTGCCGGGCATGTCCATATTGATGATTGGGCAATCTTAAGCGGTTTCACCCTAGTTCATCAATTCTGTAAAATTGGTCGTCATGCGTTTACAGGCATGGGTACAGCCGTAGGAAAAGATATCCCTGCTTATGTCATGGTGAATGGAAATCCTGCGGCAGCAAAAAGTATTAATGCGGAAGGGCTGCGTCGTCGAGGCTTTGAGAAAAGTGATATCACCTTGATTAACAAGGGGTTCAAACTGATTTATCGCCGAGGTTTGACTAAAGTGGAAGCGATAGATCAACTTAAGCAACTGGATGATCCTAATAGTGTCTTGGCCCCCTTAATCGGCTCGGTGGAAAGTTCTTCTCGGGGTATTGTGCGCTGATTATGGTGAATAACTCAGATACCCATAAATCACAGGCCAATGAAATAGAATTTTCCCCAGACACTGCCCTAGAGATTGTCATGGTTGCTGGTGAAGCATCGGGAGATATTCTTGGTGCTGGGCTTATGGAGAGCCTATTGGCCCGTTTTCCGAATGCTCAATTTAGAGGGATTGGTGGCCCACTGATGATTGAGCAGGGCTTTAAGAGTTTATTTCCTCAAGAGCGTTTAGCGGTCATGGGTATTGTTGAGCCGCTAAAGCGATTACCTGAATTGTTGAGTATTCGCCGAAGTCTTCGACAAGATGCGATTCAAAATCCTCCCAGTGTATTTATTGGAATTGATTCGCCTGATTTTAATTTAGATCTTGAGCTTAAGTTGCGAGAAGCGGGCATTGCGACCGTTCATTATGTGAGCCCCTCTGTGTGGGCCTGGCGTCAGGGCAGGGTCCACAAAATTGCTAAAGCGGTAGATCGCATGTTAACGCTGCTTCCGTTTGAAGCGGCATTTTACAAACAGCATGATGTTCCCGTGACTTTTGTGGGGCATCCACTGGCGGATCAAATCGCAATGGAGCCAGACGTCGTTTCAGCGAGGCAGGTTCTGGGAATTGACCTCCAAGCACAAGTGGTGGCGTTGCTTCCCGGAAGCCGATCGGGAGAAGTAAAATTACTGGCACCTGATTTTATCGAAGCGGCCAAACTGTGTTTTCAAGTGAATCCTCACTTACAGTTTATGATTCCTGCTGCCAATGGAGCCCGTTATGCTCAGTTGGAAGCGTTAATAGAAGACTATCGGGGAACATTACCGATCACATTGGTGGATGGGCAGAGTAAAACCGTTATGGCGGCCGCAGACGCAGTGTTGATGGCCTCTGGTACAACAACGCTTGAAGCGATGCTCTTGAAAAAACCCATGGTGGTAGCTTACCGAATGGCTTGGCTATCGGCGGTGATTCTTTCCAGAATGGTAAAAACGCAATTTATTTCACTGCCTAACTTGTTAGCCGGTGAAGGTTTGGTGCCTGAAGTCCTTCAGAAAGAGGTGACTCCCAAGCGTTTGGCCGATGAGGTTTTAAAGTACTTTCAGCATCCAGAGTCTGTTGAGACCATCACCCAGCGCTTTTATGACATGCATATACATTTAAAGCAGGGTGCCAGTGAAAAAGCGGCAGAAGCCGTGATTGATGTTATCCAGTCTAAGTCGTTGTCTTAATTCGTATTCTTTTAATTGTGTTACCCTAAGTTTTCGTGGTGATAAACGTATCGGTGTAAGTACACCGTTGCTTTGAGGTTGAGTCGTGGATGTATTCGTAAGTTCGTACCAAGGTCTGTTGGGGGCCGGTGTTGATGAGGTTGGCAGAGGTCCTTTAGCTGGGGATGTGGTGACTGCAGCTGTCATCTTAGACCCAAAACGGCCTATTGAAGGGCTTGCGGACTCTAAAAAGCTGACTGAAAAAAAGCGTAATTATCTGTTTGATCAGATTCAACAAGAAGCGATGTGCTTTTGTATTGCCAGAGCCAGTATTGAGGAAATTGACCAGATCAATATTTTACAGGCAAGCTTATTGGCCATGGCGAGGGCGGTTGAGGGGCTCAGTATTCAACCCGAGCATGTCTGGGTAGACGGCAATCGCTTACCCAAATGGCACTACGCCAGTGAAGCGGTGGTCAAAGGGGATGCCCGTGTGCCTGCCATTGCAGCGGCCTCCATTTTGGCGAAAGTGACTCGTGACCGAGAAATGATCGAGTTCGACCAAATTTACCCAGGTTATGGTTTTGCCAGCCATAAGGGCTATCCCACAAAAGCGCATTTGGCGGCCATTGAGCGGTTGGGTGTGACTCCAATACATCGGCTTTCCTATGGGCCGGTGAAAGCGATTGTTGAGCAGCAGCCTTTATTTTAGTCTTCTCTTTTTTAGCTTCTGCTTTTTGTCTTAATTATCCCTATTTTGGCACTTAAATTTATTTTAGTGTGAGATATACTGCCGGCATTCTATCCAGACGCGACCTGTATTGCCTATGTTCTCACGTTTGAACTCTTGCCTTTTCTTAACCCGCTGCACGCCTTTCGTACTTTGGTGTGGCCTTTTACCGTTACTAACCAGTTGCTTGGCTGAGACCGCTCCTGAGCCTTCGATTCGTTTGACGATTTTGCACACCAACGATCACCATGGCCGCTTTTGGCATAACCAGCACGGTGAATATGGCTTAGCCGCAAGAAAGACAGTGGTGGACACCATTCGAAAAGAGGTGTCAGCTCAAGGTGGGTATACGTTGTTATTATCAGGGGGTGATATTAACACTGGCGTTCCAGAATCAGACCACCAAGATGCTGAGCCGGATTTTAAAGGCATGAATTGGTTAGGATACGATGCCATGGCGGTGGGTAATCATGAATTTGACAACCCATTGAAGGTATTACGCAAACAACAGCAATGGGCAGAATTTCCTTTTTTGGCGGCCAATATTTATAACCGAAAAGGCCAACGTCTTTTTGACCCTTACAAAATTTTTTCATTCGGTGGAATAGACATCGCTGTCATTGGTTTGACCACCCACGAAACAGCCAATATTGGCAACCCTAACTATATAAAGCGCTTACGTTTCCGTATGCCAGAGGTGGAAGCGTTTGACATTTTAGAGGAAGTGAATACGCGTTCTCATGTACAAATTGCGCTGACACACATGGGGCATCATGAATACGATATAGGTTCGGATGTCACCTTGGCAGAGAGTGTCGAGGGGTTAGATTTAATTGTGGGGGGGCATTCAGCTGAAGTCATTTGTGTGGATGAGCGCAAGCAGTTACTGCATAAATATTCTCCTGGTACACCCTGTCGGCCAGATCGTAGAAATGGCACTTGGATTGTGCAAGCTCAAGAGTGGGGGCGTTATGTTGGTCGTATGGATTTACAGATTACTGGTCGTAAAGTGAAGCTTCTTAATTATCAATTAATCCCTATCAATTTGACGGAAGAAATTGAGGGGGAGCGTCAATTCATTGGAGAATATATTCAGCCAGATCAAGAGTTACAAGCGTTTTTAAACGTCTATCAGCAACGGGGTATGAGTTCTCTTCAACAGCCGTTAACTGTGACAAGCGATACTTTTTTAAGAGAAGATCGTAGCCGCTTCCCGAATTCCAGTCCATTAGGGGTATTACTCTCTCGTAGTTTAATGATGTCGGTGGGTGCGGATGTGGCGATCTATAACGCAGGGGGGATTCGAGATGGATTTACACCAGGTATTATTACTCGAAAAGCCGTATTACAAGTGACTCCATTCAATAATAAAATTTGCTATGTGGATTTATCTGGCAAAGAGCTGATTGACTATCTAAGTAATGCTGAAATTTTTCCAAGTAATCAGATGGGTGCTGAATTTGCCGGTTTTACACTGACAAATAATGGAACGCAGATTGTATTAACGAAAACAGGGCAGCCGATTGATCTAGGTGCGCAATACCGCTTGGCATTAAGTAGTTATTTGGCGGCAGGGGGTGATAATTTTCCCCCTGTGACAAAACACAGCACTTTTGTGAATACTCGAATCGATGAAAAAGAAGCGTTGTATGCCTTTTTAAAGCAGCACGATATTTTATCGTTAGAAGACTTTTAAGGTTAATTACCTAAATGGATACCTTTGTTTTTAAACGGGTAAATGGCTTTCAAAAAAACCATACGATAGTCTTCGCATGGTTTTTTTATACGTTCAAATTAACCAATAACCGCTTTGAGTGCCGAGATGCACTTTTCTACATTCTCTGGTTTGGCAGAGTAGCCCATTAATCCAATTCGCCAGACTTTCCCTGCAAAATTGCCCAGTCCTGCACCGATTTCGAGATTAAAATCTTCCAGTAGTTGTTTACGAATCGTTGCATCATCCAAGCCTTCGGGTATCCAAACTGAATTCAGTTGAGGTAGTCGATAGCTTTCTTCAACAACAAATTGAATGCCTAATTCTTCCAAACCTAATTTTAATTGGTTGTGCATGGATTGATGGCGAGCAAAAGCGTTTTCTAACCCTTCTTGTTTGAGCATGACCAGAGATTCGTGCAAGGCATACATAGCATTGACTGGAGCGGTATGGTGATACGCTCGTTTCGCGCCGCCACCCCAATATCCCATCACGAGATTTTTATCTAAAAACCAGCTCTGTACTTTTGTCTTGCGGGCATGAATGCTTTCAACCGCTTCTTGACTGAAGGTAACCGGTGAAATGCCCGGCACGCAAGATAAACACTTCTGCGTGCCAGAGTAAGCCGCGTCGATACCCCATTCATCTATCTTTAATTCGATACCACCCAATGCGGTTACGGTATCCGCGATCACCAAACAATTGTGGGCTTTGCCGAGCTTGGCGATGGCTTCGGCGTCAGATCGCACGCCCGTAGAGGTTTCTGCGTGAACAAAGGCAAGTACTTTTGCAGTCGGGTTGGCTTTGAGTGCATCTTCTACCTTTTGCGGGTCGACAGGTTTGCCCCATTCGTCATCGACTCGAATCGCATTAGCGCCACAACGCTCTACATTTTCAATCATACGGGTGCCGAACACACCATTAACACACACAATGGCGGTATCACCAGGTTCGAGCAAATTGACAAAGCATGCCTCCATACCGGCTGATCCAGGGGCTGATATTGGCATGGTTAATGGATTCTGAGTTTGGAAAGCGTACTGAAGCAGTTGTTTCGTTTCATCCATTAAGCGAATAAATTCGGGGTCAAGGTGACCAATAGTGGGTCGGCCAAGCGCCTCCAAAACTCTTGGGGATACATCGGAAGGTCCTGGGCCCATCAATGTTCTTTGAGGGGGGATGAAGGAGGTAAACTCTGTTTGAGTGCTCATAGGGTTTCCTTAATTAATCATGACTCTAGGATTCACGTTAGTTATGCGTTGCTTCCTCTTTCGGGAAGCTGCTTTTCACTTAAGCATTATTCAGTCAGTGCTATTCAGTATTCAGTCAGTGCTATTCAGTATTCCGTCAGTGCTATCAAAAAGTATGAACAGGCAGACTTAGAGCCTAGCGTTCGGTATGTGCTAGCACTATGGCCTATTCGTGCCAGCGAGCGGCAATAAACTCCAATATAGACTTCTTGGCTCGTTTCTTACACAACGGCTGTCGCTCCTTGGGTGGCCTATGCTAGATAGCCGTCTTTATGGCGCATAATTGATTGTTTTTTGTTAGGTTGTTTTTTATGCCATTAATTTAGTCTCTGGCGCCTCTTTCTGCTCTTTTTGGAATAAAACTGTGTCACAATAATTTTGAGAAATGGTTGCAGCTTTTTTATAACTAAAATGATTTTTGAAAAATAATCGTTTTCTTAAGTTGGCACGGTATAGGACCTTAACTTTCATATTCCAAGGAATGGTCGCTATGAGTCAGAGAGTTGTTTTAATCGACATCGCTAAAGGCATTAGTATCGGTCTTGTTGTTCTTGGGCATGTGGAGATTTTCCGAGTATCTCCCCTTAATGATGCAATGTCGTTGTTTCGAATGCCGCTGTTTTTTTTCTTATCAGGTGTTTTTTTCAGTATTGCTTATACCCCTCGACAATTTTTCTTAAAAAAAAGCGATGAATTACTAAAACCGTATTTTGTGACCTCTATTGGTGTCATGCTTTTGCTGGGTGTAGTGGCAGCAAGGCACGGTAATCTCACACAGGTGATTGTGCAAATGTGGGAGGCATTCATTGGTATTGTCTATGGTAATCGTGACACCATTCGTTGGGGGCCGATGTGGTATCTCACGCACTTGTGGCTTGTATTTGTTGCAGCGTATTTATTGTTTCGATTCACTCGTTTGTCGGAACGAAGATTGTGGGTTCAAATATTAACCATTACTGGGTTATTGATTTCCGGTAAGTTCTTGGCCGAAGCTGTACCCGATGTGGCGCTTTCCACAGGCGTCGGGAGTGTTTCTTCAAACGGATTACCCTTTCGGTTTGATTCTGTTTTATTGAGTTTGGCCTTTTTTGCTTCAGGACGCCTTTGTCGCCAACAGGTCGTTGATTTTCAACCTAATACTTTACTGTGTGGCGTTGCTTTGGCAGTGTTCCTGAGTATTGCAACCTTTACTGATGCTTTGATCGATTTAGGTGTTGCTCGGTATGAATCACCCATTTGGGCAACCCTAGCTTCAATTTCTGGGCTGTATGTTGTACTGACGCTATCTTATTGGATAGCCCGTGTTAGTTGGTTTTCAACAGGGCTAATGGTCTTGGGAAATGGAAGCTTATTTATTCTGATCTTCCACTATTATCCACTGTATAAAATTTCCCAAACCTTAGAAAACTTATTCGGCGCAGATCTCATTATCGTGTCTTCAGCTTTAGCCTATGTACTTTCAATTTTATTATCATTGATGATTCGGTGGGTAATATTGAGAATGAAACTATTAAGTTGGTGCTATTTTCCGATTTATGCCAAAACACGCCTGAATCGTACACCGGCTGTGCAAACAGTTTGAATTTTCTGTTAATTCACCTGTATTGATCCACTGATCATTCAGCTGCCTATTACTGAATGGTCTGATGTTATTCTGATATGAATTATGTGAACTAAACCATTGCCATCGTGCAATGGTTAAGGTGTTGTTAAACTTCTATTTTGCGTACACTGATGAATGTGTATCACTGATGAATGTGTATCACTGATGAATGTGTATCACTGATGAATGTGTATCACTGATGATTGTTATTTAAAAAACGCAAAATGGCAGAGTGATAGTCGAATAATTATAGTCACTGGATAACACCCCATGGTTCTTCTCGTCGCTTACGTCGTTTTAGCGGTTGGTATTTCTTTTTTGTGCTCAATTGCTGAAGCGGTGATTTTAAGTGTTACCACGTCATACATTGCTGCGCTTGAACAGCAAGGCAAGCCCTCTGGTCGACGGCTTAAAACGTTAAAATCTGATATCAATAGCCCCCTCGCCGTTATTCTCACCTTAAATACCATTGCTCATACCGTGGGTGCTGCCGGAGCTGGCGCACAGGCGGCGATGTTGTTTGGGAATGTCTATATGGGCATATTCTCAGGTGTGTTAACGCTGGTTATTCTTATTTTTTCTGAAATTATTCCTAAGGCTTTGGGTGCCCAATATTGGCGAATGTTAGCACCTACTACGGCATTTGTTTTATCTTCTTTAGTCCGTTGGATGGGACCGTTTGTCTGGCTCACCAAGAAAATTACGGAACGGATGGAGCATTCAGAGGCCACTTTAAAAGGTTTTAGCCGCCAGGAATTTGCGGCCATGGCAGAATTGGGCCGAGAAGAGGGGGAGTTAACACAGCAAGAGTCGGTTGTATTACGGAATGTCTTTTTATTGGGGGAGCGCAGCGTTAATGCCGCAATGACACCTCGGCCTGTTGTGTTGGGTTTTGATGAGGCGGCCACTTTGGCGTCGTTGCGTGAAAAAATCGAAGCAGCATCGTTTTCACGATTGCCTATTTATTCTGAACCGGAAAAAGTAACCGGTTTTGTATTACGTAGTGATTTGTTATTGGCTTTCATGCGAGGACAAGATCAAGATTGTTTGCAAACGTATGCACGAGATTTGCCGGCAATTGTGGGAGAAGCAAGTTTACTTCAGGCGTTTGAAACCATGATTAGCCGTGATGCACATATGTTGCTGGTGGTCGATGAATACGGTGGTATGCGTGGCATATTGACCATGGAGGATATTTTTGAAAACTTATTGGGTACTAACATCGTCGATGAACGAGATTCGGTGGTGAGTATGAAAAAGTTAGCGAAACGTTTAGGGTCGGTGCGTTGGCGAAAAATGGGGGTAAGAAGTGGGGAGGCCGACTTTTCTGAAAAAACACCGCGCCCCCCTAAAAAGGGTGGCGACTAAACTAACTTATACAGTAAGAATTAAAATGGAAAGATAAAGTGTATTAATATTAAGTGTATTAAGATTAAGCGTTCAACATATAGACACCATAAGCTGTACCTGCAATTACTGTCAGATACGCCGATGCAGTGAAGAATTTCCCCAATTTTTCAGTATAGATTTTGCTTCTCATCGCCAATACTTTACGTTCGATAAACCAATATAGAAAGGCTGCAATTCCCAAGCTGAGGAGGGAGGCAAGTAATTGCCTTAATGGTGAGTCCCGAAGGCCAAAGGGGTCGAGCACCATATTAAAAACAAAGACGCCGATCCAATGATTGAGATACAGCGGGTAGGACATACCTCCGAGAAGTGCACCGTATTTATGTTGCTTGCCGTGTATGGCAAAAAATAGAACCACGGCAATGGAAAACAGTGGTGAATACCAATAGAAATGATCGTCGAAAATAAACCCTAAAGTACACAGGGCAATAACAATTCCAAAGGCCAATCGTGCTTTGGCATTGTTGTAGAAATCTCCGTAACGCTTTGCCAGGATAGCGGCAAGTACACCGAGTGAAATAGGAGCGTAAATTTCAAAGTACCAGGAAACCCCGGCAAACAGTACCCATGTGACGGGGCTGCGACCAAATGATGCGAGAATAACAAGAAAGATGGGCGCCCAGAGATAAAACTGTTCTTCGGCGTTTACACTCCAAACGTGGTTGCCGGTGCCGTCCAGTGGCATACATTGGACGCAGTCGGCCAGTTGTGGTGTACCAAAGATATTGTATACCCACGTGATTTTGTAAATAACAAATTCAAACCACTTTGTATCAATGGGGTCTTTTAAAATACTAGCGGCGATCATGGCGCCGACAGCAAGGTAGTATGGAATCCAAATTCGAATGGCGCGGTTAAAGTAAAAGCGGGGTAATTTATGGCGGGGTGTTTCAAGTAAAATACTGCCAATTAACCAACCGCTCATGGCAAAAAAAACATCTACTGCTAAGGCACCACTGTGATGCCATCCAATAACATCATCATGGTGAAGCATCACCACAGACGCCAATAATATTCTCAAATAATCAAAATAAGGAAAATAACTTGCCTCTTGGGCTGTATTATCAAGAGAGGTGAGTTTTCGGGTCGTTGCTGTCAGTGGCGTTTCAATCATTTCATTTTTTGTCATGAGAGTGTGAGCATCCTTGGCAAAAGGGATGGGTATCGGTTGTTGTCCACGATGAGTATTTTTATAAAACCACTCGACTGCTCTGTGATTCGACTACTATAACGCGACGTACGATTTAGATCACATACCATCTTCGACGTACATTGTACGGGCATTGTTAAATCTATAAACCTCTATACCAGAGAAAATCGTCAACTTCATGAAAAAAGTGCTCTAGTTAAAATTGTATATAAAACTGTGTCAAATAAAGAGGTCGATGGTGGTCTGCTCTCAAAAAATGCTCTCAAAGAAAGTGATTTAAGAATTTATGACAAAAAAATGAACGCGGGAAAGTGAAACAGAAGGTGAGAAGAAAGCAGAAATTATCTTGTTAGAAATTACTTCAGTAATAATTACTTTGAATAAAAAGAGCGGGCACAAGGTGCCCGCTAAATTTTACTTGGGTTGTAGAAGTCCATAAGGGCTCATTTTTGCGGACGATCCCCAAAGTCCGTAAAACGCTATTGTTCGAGATTAATATTGTTCGCGGTTAATCCATGTAATTTTCAATACTTGGGCACGAGCAAATTAAGTTTCGATCACCATAAACATTGTCTACGCGATTCACGGACGGCCACACTTTGTGTTGTTTCAACCAAGTGGCTGGGCGTGCGGCGGTTTCACGAGAGTAAGGACGATCCCAATCACCGAGTAAGTCGTCTTGTGTGTGGGGTGCTCGGCGCAGCGGGTTATTGTCAGCAGGCCAGTTGCCAGATTCCACTTCAGCGATTTCTTTTCGAATGGTAATCATCGCTTCGATAAAACGATCCAGCTCATGCTTGGACTCGGATTCTGTAGGCTCGATCATTAACGTGCCGGCCACTGGGAAGCTCATGGTGGGAGCGTGGAAACCGAAATCCATTAAGCGTTTGGCGATGTCTTCTTCCGTAATGCCGCTGCTGTCTTTGATGGGGCGCAGGTCGAGTAAGCATTCGTGGGCAATGAAGCCATTCTTGCCTTTGTACAAAATGGGGTAATGGTCTTCTAAACAACGAGCCACATAATTGGCATTGAGAATGGCCATTTCAGTGGCGCGACGCATTCCCGTCTGGCCCATCATTCGAATGTACATCCAGCTAATCGGGAGAATACTGGCCGAGCCCCAAGGCGCCGCAGAAATAGTGCCGTTAATGGCTTCTGTGCCAGGTACCGGTTGCACTGGGTGTGCCGGTAAAAACGGTGCCAAGTGAGAAGCAACACCGATTGGCCCCATTCCAGGGCCACCGCCGCCGTGAGGGATACAGAATGTTTTGTGTAAATTCAAATGAGACACATCACCGCCAAATTTACCCGGTGCCGCCAATCCGACCAGCGCGTTCATGTTGGCCCCATCGATATAAACTTGAGCACCAATGGCATGCATTTTTTCGCACACGGTGGTGACGTTTTCCTCGAAAACGCCGTGGGTCGATGGGTAGGTGATCATGATTGCTGCGACACGTTCACCATGTTGGGTGATTTTCTCGTCAAGGCTGTTAAGGTCGATATTGCCTTGGTCGTCGCAGGCAACCACCACCACACCCATACCCGCCATTTGAGCCGAGGCTGGGTTGGTGCCGTGGGCAGAAGCAGGAATTAAGCATAAATTACGTTGGTTTTCGCCACGGCTTTCAAAGTACTTTTTGATGGCCACTAAGCCTGCGTATTCGCCCTGAGAACCAGCATTGGGTTGAAGGCTGATGGCGTCGTATCCTGTACAAGCTTTCAACATTTGCTCCAGCTCGTTGAAGAGTTGGGTGTAGCCTTGAGCCTGATCAATTGGGGCAAACGGATGTAATCCGCCGAATTCACGCCAGGTCACTGGAATCATTTCAGCGGTAGCGTTGAGTTTCATGGTACAAGAACCGAGCGGAATCATACTTTCATTGAGGGCAATATCTTTGGCCTCAAGGCGCTTCAAGTAGCGCAACATTTCCGATTCGCTATGGAAACGATTGAAGTTTTCGTGGCTGAGTATGTCGTCTTCGCGCAGTAAACTTTCTTCAATACCGTGAAATTGCGATTGCAGAGTCTTATCCAGTGAGGCCAAGTCCACGAGCTGGTTCTTTTTACCGAACAGACGCACTAGAGCAGACACGTCTTCTAGGCGGGTGGTTTCATTGAGGCTAATGCCCACTTTGCCATCGAGTAAACGCAGGTTGATGCCAGCATCGAGTGCGGCTTTGTAAATACTGGCGGTTTCTTCTCCGGTATTCACGGTTAAGGTATCGAAGTAGGCGTCATTCTCTAGTGAGTAACCCTTAGTTTTCAACGCACTGGCAAGCAGGCCCGTTAACCGATGTACGCGGTGAGCGATCCGTTTCAAACCATCCGGACCGTGGTAAATGGCATAAAATGCGCTGATTACGGCCAGTAAAACTTGTGATGTACAGATATTGGAATTGGCTTTCTCGCGGCGAATGTGTTGCTCACGAGTTTGCATGGCCATGCGTAAAGCTTGTTTGCCATTGGCATCAATCGAGACACCAATAATTCGGCCAGGTGCTGAGCGTTTGTATTTATCGCGGAATCCGAAGAAGGCAGCGTGTGGTCCGCCAAAGCCCATCGGCACACCAAAACGTTGGCTACTACCCACCACTACGTCCGCGCCCATGCTTCCCGGTGATTTCAAGAGAACGAGACTCAGCAAATCTGCTGCGACAGTAACTAAAGCGTTCTTTTCGTGTGCGTTACGAATAGTATGGGTCAAGTCCTTCACTTCACCATTGCTGCCGGGGTATTGCAGCAACACACCAAAACAGTCGTGCTCTTTCAGCAGGGAATCTACGTTACCCACCAATACGTTGAAGCCAAAATGTTCGGCACGGGTTTGAACCACCGCTAGGGTTTGGGGGTGGGTTTGCTCATCCACAATAAAGTTATCGGAAGGGTTACGCTTCTGTTGGCGTTTGCACATGGTCATGGCTTCTGCAGCGGCAGTCCCTTCGTCCAGCATGGAGGCATTGGCCAAGTCCATACCGGTTAAGTCCATCACCATTTGTTGAAAGTGCAGCAGCGCTTCCAATCGGCCTTGGGAAATTTCAGGTTGATAGGGGGTATAGGCGGTATACCAACCAGGGTTTTCCAGAACATTGCGTAAAATCACATGAGGCACATGGGTGTCGTGATAGCCCATGCCAATGTAGCTTTTGAAAACCTGGTTTTTTTCGGCAAGTGTTTTCAGTTCTGCTAACGCTTGAGTCTCGCTTTGTGCTTGCTCTAGCGCCAAATCGTCACGTTTAGCGATTTGTTCTGGAACGGTTTTTTCGATGAGCGTTTGTACACTTTCGACGCCCAGGGTTTCTAGCATTGCTTGCACTTGGGGGTCATTGGGGCCGATATGTCGTTGAATAAATTCGTCGTCATACTGCAAGGCAGAGAGAGGCGCATTGTGCAGTGGATTCGTCATTGCATTACCCTTATGTACTCGTACTTAACTCAAAGGTGGGGCGATGAATGATGATTCGCCCAAGACCCGGATCGTAATTTGCCCGTTTGTTCACCAAATAAACACAGCTATTCAGTAACAGGTTTGAAAACGGGCGCGATTTTAGCAACCTAGTTTCCTATCGGCAATTTGTATTTCCTATAAGAAACTTTTTATTGCAATAGAAACTTTACGCTTTTGACGCCATATCAGTTTTTTGGCCGCTCGTTGGTCATTTTTCTCATCAAATGATGAGTGGGGGCGTTCATCAGAGCGCAAGTGTGATTTCAAGCTATTGATAACCAAGGTATTGATAAACAAGATACCAATAACAATGCAGGACTAAGTATGGCTGATCGTAAAACCGTGAGTGACATTGAGACAGCATCGAAGGAAAAAAATGACGCCCAGACTAAGCAAAGTGTGGTCGATGAGCAGCAAGGTGTTGTCAGTGGCCAGACTGTCACGCCAGATGGCCCGATTATGAATATTCAAGTTGGCGAAAACGAAAAGCGTGTCCAGCCTATTCAATTGGGCGAACGCTTAAAAGAGCTGCGCTTGTCGCAAAATTTAACGTTGGAAGAAGCGAGCCAGCGCACGGGCCTTGCGCGGTCCACGTTATCTAAAATTGAGAACGAGCAAATCTCCCCTACATTTCAAGCGCTACAAAAGTTGGCGGCGGGTTTGGGGTTAGATATTCCTCAGATTTTTGCACCACCTGAAGAGGGGCCAGAAGCCAATGGTCGACGCGATATTACTCGTGACGGTGCAGGCAAGCCGCATCCGACGACAACGTATGAGCATGAGCTGCTGGCAGTGGATATTAGTCGCAAAAAAATGATGCCGTTCAAGTGCACAGTGCGGGCACGTCGATTTGAGGACTTTGACGGGTGGGTTCGTCATGAAGGGGAGGAGTTTTTATTGGTGCTCACCGGTGCCATTGCCGTGTACACCGAGTTCTATGAGCCCGTGACACTCAAGGAAGGGGATAGCATGTATTACGATGCGAGAATGGGGCATTGTTTGGTTTCTGTCAGTGACACCGATGCGCAAGTATTATGGGTAACCGCTCCTTAAAGTCGGGTTCTGTGATTGATCTTTTTTAATCCTTACTTTTTCATTAACGGCTTGCTTGGCTCTCGAATGTTTTATTTCCGTTGCAGTTAAAATCTTTGGTGTATCAGAAATGTTATATACACAGTGAGGGCAGAGAGAATCGAATTTTAATAAAGGAGCTTTTATGCAAGCGATAGTGTCGGGTGACGTCGCACACATTATTGGCTGGTGCATTATTTTATTTCCCGTGATGATGGGGGCGTGGCGCGGTTGGCGTAAGGGTATATGGCTGAGTATTTTTGATTTACTGGGGTTGGTACTCGCTTATGCAATGGTGTGGTTTTATACCGATGAGATGAGAGCTTGGGTAGATAGCCAAACCATGTTGTCAGGGCTCAAATTGCACTGGTTAAGTGTAACGTTATTGTTCGTTGGTACACTTGTGATTACGGCTGTTTTTTCTCGATTAATTATTCACTTCTCGCCCTTGCGCTACAAAAGTATTGCCTCCAGAGTCAGTGGTTTAGGAGTGGGTACGCTCTATGGCAGTATGGTGATGTTGATCACGGTGTGGTTTATTTTACTGCTAATAGAGATGCAGCCGATGGATACTCAATTGGCTTATTCGAATATTCACAATGAAACACAACTTCACAATGAAATAAATGCTAACTATGAAATACCACCTCAAAATGAAACAACAGAGCTTGTTAACACTCATCAAAGGATGTTTCCAAAGGATGTGGTATTGCTCGCGAAAAAGTTGGTGAATCCTGTTTTAACTGGGTGGTTGAGCCAATCTGAAGATGTTCAGGCGCCTTTGGTAGCGGTAATGGTTGAACAGCCCCAAGCAACCTTGGGTGCCTTTCGTGGTTTGTACAAAGAGCCTATGTTTTCGGTTTTTATGAACGACCCTTACTCTCAGGAGTTAATGGCCAATAGCAATCTTGATGGATTAATGAATGAAGCCATCTATCGAAATTTAAGTGCCAGCGAGGGTGCTGATCAATTGAAAACATTTTTTGAAGAACAGGCATTAGGCGACGATGGGAATGCAGTGCTTGCACAAACTATGATCACATTTTATCACAAAATTGGTTATCTTCAGGCAGATCCAAAATTTCAACAGCTACAGCAAGACCCAGAATTGCAATCCTTATTAAAAGAAGGGGATCTCTGGGCACTGTTGAATAACGATTCATTTAATGAGTTGGCAGGCATGTTGATTGATGCGAAAAATCATTGACTCGAAAAACAAATCAACGTTTGTCGATATTAAAGCGTTTGTCGGTATTAAATTTGTCGGTATTAATTTGTCGGTATTAAAATAGAGAGGTGTAAATGCGCATTGCTGCTGCACAGTGTGAGACGGTAGCTGGAGATATTCAAGAAAATAGCCATCGTCATTATGAACTGATTCATAAGGCTGCGAAGCAGAAAGTGGATTGTATTGTGTTTTCGGAATTGTCGTTAACAGGCTATGAGCCAAAACATGCCAAGGATTTGGCCCTGCAGCCATCTTCATCGATATTGGATAGCTTCCAGCAATTGAGCGACCACTATAGCATGATGATCTCTTTGGGAGCGCCACTGCAAAGCCGTGATCTTCCTTTTATTGGAATGGTGACTTTTACACCAAATGAGAAACGACAATGGTACGCAAAGCGACGATTATTTTCTGGCGAGTTGCCGTTTTTTTCTGCTGGCACTTCTTTGCGTTGTTTGACTTGGGGGGACGAGCAGATAGGCCCCGCAATTTGTTATGAGTCTTGTCAACCTGAGCATGTCGCCGAAGTGGTGCAAGCGGGTGCAACGGTTTACATGGCCAGTGTGGCAAAATCTGCCACAGATGTAAAAAAGGCAATACCTTTTTATCAGAAGGTCGCACGAGAACAAAGAATAGTTGTGATTATGTCAAACTGTATGGGGCCGTGCGATGATTTTGTGGGGGCAGGTTCATCCGCTGTTTGGGATAGAAATGGGCAATGTGTGGCAGCGTTAAATCAAGAGCAAATAGGATTGGTGGGGTATGATACATTGAGTAGAAATGGCTTTATTGCATAGTCATGATACTGCTTCAATTTTCAGAAAATAAGAATAAGTGTCGATGCACGATACTTATTCAGCTTAAATCACTTTCAGTCTAAATATTAAAATGAAGCCTGCCATAAGTCACAGTTGTTTTTCCTCCGTCGGGATAGACAGGGTAAATAACGCGCCGCCTAAGTCAGCGCTAGGCTGAACCGAGATTTTTCCTTTATGTAATGTGATGACACGTTTAACAATGGCCAACCCTAACCCATAACCTCTTCCTTCATCTCCAATAGTATTTTGCTTAGATACATACTCTTTATTACCACTACGCTTAAAGGGTTCGAAAATAATTTGTTGATCTTCCGTCATGACACCTTCGCCATCATCTTCAACCGAAAGATAGATAAACTGACTATTTTTTTTGCCAATGGATATGTTGATTCGTGTTTTGGTATGTCGTCCTGCATTAGCAATCAGGTTGTTTGCTGCTAGTGAAAGTAGTGTTGGGTCTGCAAAAAATTTTATTTTGTCAGGTATATTCACAGAAATGTTAATCGATTTTTTGGTGAATGTAGCAGTTCGTTTAAATTTATGAATGATATCATCCATCCATTCTTTTGCAGGTATGGATTGGGGATTAACAGGTACGTCTGGTTGGTCGAGTTTGGTGAAGTTTAAAATAGTATCTAACAGTTCATCAATGTCTTGAATATCTTGTTTGATGGCATGAAGCTCATTGTGATTGCCTAATTCATTTTTTAGTAAAGCAATTGAGAAATGAATTCGAGCTAATGGTGTTCGTAGTTCATGAGATAAGACGCCGGTCAGTTCTTTCTGTAAATTAATTAAGCTTCGAATTTTGCTTGCCATGGAGTCAATGCTGGTTGCCAGCCCTGTTAGGGCAGAACGGTTTTTTAATTCAGGCAATGGGCTTTGGTAATTATCACTGAATTGTTGTAGTGCTTTGTTGAGTCTTTCAATATCAATCAGTAATGGTCTTATCCAGACGGCTACCAATACAAAAATAGCACCGTAAAAAATCGCTGGTATCCACCGGATGATGGTAGGAAAGGTATCGACAGAGGTGTGATCGGGCAGAGGCCCAAACGTGATGAATGAGTGGTGTCGGTTTAAACGCACATAAAGATTGGCTTCATCAGAGTGATCATAAATAATGTCGACATCGCTCATGTCAGCAGAAGGGTCGATTTGAATCGCTTGGGAAGTATGTAGGGTATAGTGAAAAGGCAATTCCAGAGAGTCTAACAGGGTAGGCCACTGCGAAGGTTCTGAATTATTTAATTGATATTGCAGGTTTTGCCCCAAAAGGTGGAGCCAAACGTCTTCATTCACAGTGGGTTCTTGAAGGTGACGCAGTACGCCATCCAGCACGATGCCCAACCCAGCCAATCCAATTACGACAATGACGTAAAATCGAATCAATAGTCGCTGTGATTGCCAATACTGTTTGACGAAAGTTGAATTTACCATAGTTGGTTTTATTGTGGTTGCTTTTATTTTTTAGTTGGTTTTATCGTAGTGAGTTTTACTGTAATTCAACTTGCCGTAGTTAGATTAGCTGTAACGGTAGAAGGGTCTGTCAAAATAATATGATGATGAATTAATCTATTTTATCGGTTTATGCTGACCACGCATCGGCTACCAACAAATACCCTTTTCCCCAAACAGTTTTAATTCGATAAGGCTTCTGCGGATCATCATTTAATCTCTTTCGTAATCGAGACACATAGACATCAATGGTGCGATCCAAACCGTTGTATTCAATGCCTCTTACTTGGGTCAGTAATTGATCTCGGCTCATAATTTCGCCGGCATTTTCGGCTAATTGGAGTAAAACTTCGTATTCTTGTGTACTGATGCCCACTGGCGTATCGGCCAACCACACTTGCCGAGATTTTTTGCAGATTTTTAATAGACCAATATTAATAGAGGCATCGCTAATGAATGTATTGTGTGAAGTGGGATGAGCGTGTATGCCTGGGGTGGTTTGTGTGGTAACCGCGTGGGTGCGTCGCAATAGGTTTCGAATTCGCGCCAGTAACACCATAGGTTCTGCAGGCTTTTTGAGGTAATCATCCGCACCGCTTTCCAGGCCAATGACTTCATCAATATCGGTATTGCGAGCGGTTAATATCAGAATTGGCCCATTAAAATGTTTTCTTAGCTGTGCGCATACTTCAATACCGTCTTGTCCTGGCAGCATCAAATCCAAAATAACCAGTTGCGGATTGACTTCTTTAAACCGTTTAATGGCACTATCGCCTCGTAATTCGGTCGTTACTTGAAATTGATGTTGTTCAAGGTAGCGTTTGGTTAAGTCAGCGAGTCTTTTATCATCTTCTATAAGAAGAATATTGGCAGGTTGTTGCGTCGGATTTTGTATTGTTGTGTTCATAGCAAGCTCCATATGTGTCGACGACGTCGATTTTTCCGTCGATCCTTCGTGTGAGTGGATAGTACTTCAACCGACTCTTCCGCAACAGTCTTGAATTGATTTTTATGTGTGCTTTCGTTGTTTGACTTCGATTCCGTGATGGAATGAGTTTGCGTCATAAAAAATATTTTTGATTCTTCTATGAGATATTTTTTGTGCCATTCACCTTCTTTGTGTGCGGCCCAACATTGTAATGTTGCAGTGTGGGGTGGGGAGCCTTCGGGAGTCTGTGAAGAAGAGCTTCCACTGAAGTTTTGGCTAGATTGTAAATTGTTTCGTTGTTGGTTGTGCCTGTCTAGATTGTCTGCAAGGCAATAATTCCCGCTTAGTTTTGCTTGCCAATAAAATTGTAAATTCATATGGCAAATTCGCTCTGGGTTATCTGTGAGGCATAACGTTGGTGTAATAGTCAGCGTTGTGGAGTTATCTTCGGCGAGGGCCAACACTGAATGCAAAAAAATAATGAAGGTGCATAAATAGCCAACATAACGACGTATTGACACTGTATTATTCATATCATCGAGTGATTTTTCTTGAAATTATGTTCAAC
Organism: Marinibactrum halimedae; assembly: GCF_021234875.1. Classification (GTDB taxonomy): domain Bacteria; phylum Pseudomonadota; class Gammaproteobacteria; order Pseudomonadales; family Cellvibrionaceae; genus Marinibactrum; species Marinibactrum halimedae. Next base: position 242,614 of record NZ_JAJQVM010000001.1, read on the forward strand.
ACGATGGCGTCGGTGACTCTGATGTTGTATGTAAATGACGACAAAATAGATCCATAAACACGCCAGCGGCTTGGTTTGTTGTAAAGTGTGAAGACTTATTGGGACAAACGCAACCTGAATAAAAGAATCCATTGGTGAGTAGGCGTATGAATAAATATGGATGATGAAACAGACTTCAGAAGCTTTCGTGCTGAACTAGAATCGATATTTAAAACCTGAATAAACACTCCAGATATAATCGTTATCTATAAAAGGGCTGTCACTGATGGCGCTGCTGAGTTGTTCATAATCCATTAAAATGGCGAAGCTCCAACGCTTTGATAGGTAGTAGCGGGCAAGAAATCGAGTGTAGACGTTGTAACCGGAGTCTGCGCGATATGGAGGCGTTGCTCTATTGGCTTCGTAGTCGTTCACACCGTAGTAATAATGGTTTAAATCTTGGTTATTCCAAGTAATGCCGAAATGATTAGAAAAAAGCCATCGTCCAGCAACGTAGTTTTTCCCATAACTGAGGGTAGTGCTGAATCCGTTGTGGTTACTGGATATATCTTGAGAAATGGACGCCTCTATCGCCCCCCATTGCCCGTCTGCCAATATTTCAATTCCACTTTCGATAGCCCAATCTCGGTCTGGGATTAATAAAGAATTTTGTTCATCATTACCCTGGTTGTCATCATCACCGTTGGGGGTATCGTCTCCTCCGTTGGATGCGCCATCGCCTTCGGCACCAGAGTCACCAACAACGCCGTTATTGTCTACCCCCGAAGAGGCTGTACCGCCGAATGTGATTAATTGGCGGCTGGTATGTTCGAAATACCAGCGGTGTGGGGCCAGTTGAGTGATTAGGTTGACAGTGAAAAAGTCGTTGTTGATAAGAGTAAGGCCGACATCGCCGTTGTCAAAAAACCAGTGATCTCCGTACCAGCTGAGATCAACGACAGCAACAATGGGTAAATCCTTATGCCCGGAAAGAGGGTTGCTGCGCTTACCATACCCCATGGCAACGCCAATATTCCAGCGGCTATCGCTTACGACATCGTCTGTGGCAGTAGCATGTGTATTCATGGCAAGCAAGCCACTTATCAGCGTAATGACCAATGTCTTTAATGTGGTGCTCACGATTGAATATGCTCCTTACACGAGAGTCCCTAATTCAAATATGAATTTTATAAACATTGTTACGCCAATGGCCAATAGTTTATTCAAACCGTTTATTTAAACAGCTCATTCAAATTAGACGAGCTATTTACCATTATAAGGCGGGTTGATGAGGATGGCTGTAACAAATTGTGAAGTATTACTTCTGTTGGTTGGTGTTTACAGCTTTTCACAATCTTATGCATTTTTCTAACAGTGTTTTAAGTCGGACTTGATTAATTTAGTACGTAAGGGTGAGTCATAATTGACCTGAATGAATTACTTCATTGCTATGCCTCGCTCTGATTAATACGTTATGACCTTTCCTCAATGTTGATATTGGTTTGTGCTGTGCAGCAGTACGACTGAATAAACACCATGAAATCGCTTCTTTGAATCGAGCGGCTGAGCCAAAGCTACTGAACTAGAACTACTGAACTAGAAATACAGAAAATAGCATTGTTGAAATAAAATTACTGAGAATGAAATGTGAGGGCAAGAGTATGACACTAAGAAAAATAAAAGCTATTAGCTTTAAGCATGATAGTGTGTATATAAAAGTCGATGTAACATCGTTGCTTGGCCTGCGAAAATGGCTGTTGCTTGGCTCTTTTATATTAATGTTAACCGGTTGTGGCGGAGGAGGTGGGGGAAATGAATCACAGCCACGGCCCAACCCTTCTGAAAAATCAAACTCTATAGCACTCAAGCCTATTGTCAGTGATGCCGCTTTAATAGAGCAATTTTCTCAATCTTATTTAAGCCTTCATGATGAAGGTAATCTTTATGTTGAAACTTTAAATTCGGACTCGCCTGCTGCTGACTCGAGTGGTGGAGTGGGGGGACAGTTTAGTCGCCCCCAATTTAGTAGAACTAATGTACAAGAGGCCGCCGTAGATGAATCGGACATATGGAAATTCAATGGAAATTATCTTTATGTAAGTACGAGTGCAGATATACAAGTGATGAAGTATGAGGATCAAGCCTTAGAGGCAGTCTCATCAATTCCTCTCGATCGTATATCAGAAGATTTACATTTAGAAGGGCAGGGCTTAACGGTTATCTCTTCTAGTTACTCCGAAGCACCGGACAGTTCTGTCACTCATTTTTCGGGTATGTCGGATATCGGTTTGTATCCTATTTGGAATACTTATACCCATGTTGATCATTATGATGTTAGCGCTTTGGAGGGTGGTAGTGGTGACGCTCAAAAAGAGTGGGAGATGACGCTTGAAGGCAGCTTGTTAGCAGATCGTCGAATAGGACAGTATCTTTATCTTGTCACTCAGTCATGGCCAACATTTCATACATTAAATGCTTACCCAACAACGGAAGCAGAGGTGAATGCTAATGCTGATGTTCTTGCACAGCTAGAGGTATCTGATTTGATTCCACAGGTGAATGTTAATGGTGTGGAGCAGCCATTGGTAAAAGCTGAATCGTGTTATTCCACTGATTTAGTGCAGGAGTCTATGACTGTAATCACTACATTAACTCGTATTGATTTGGCCTCGGGAGAATTTTTGAGTCGCTGCACCTTTGGGTATGTGGAAGATATATATGTGTCAGAAAATACAGCTTATTTATATCGTACAGAGTGGCTCGCGACACTAAAGAATCGGATTGATTTCCCTCAAAATGCTCTTTTTGATAACAGCCAATATGCAACGATTATTCATGGTTTTGCCTTAGATGAGAATTTGATTTATTCCGGTTCAGCCATGGCCAGCGGACTATTAAGTTGTTATCCAAGGCGTTTCTGTTTGGGTGAGCTTTCTGATGGCCGTTTAGGCGCGGTTGTGTCGTTAGAATATGAAATTTTTTCCAGCGATGATGTCGAATATCAGTTGCAAATATTAGAGCTAAATAATACGACAAATAGCGACTATGGTCTTATTGCTACGTTACCCAATGAGGCGCATCCTGAACCTATTGGAGAATTTGGAGAAGTACTTTACAGCGCACGCTTTATGCAAAACCGCTTGTATTTAGTGACATTTGATCAGGTTGATCCTCTTTACGTGATTGATTTGTCAGATACAGAAAACCCTGTTATTGCTGGAGAGTTGGAAATTCCTGGGGTGAGTGATTATCTACACCCGGTTGAAGATTCGTTGGTGATTGGCGTGGGAAAAGACGCGAAAGTGGGTGCCAGTGGTACGACTTGGTTTCAAGGTGTAAAAGTTTCTGTATTTGATGTATCGGATATGGCATCGCCAACAGAAATTTACAGCAAAGTGATTGGTAAACGTGGAAGTAGTACAGCGGTTGGTAGTGATCACCGCGCTTTTTCAAGTTTATTATTAGAGGATCAGTACCGCTTTGCATTGCCAGTGAGTGTGCATGAAGAACCTTCAACATTTATTGGCATAGGCGATCCAGAGCGGGAAATATTTGATTGGTCGTACACTGCGCTGTTTCCATTTGAAATTGACATGCCGAAAGAAGGCACGGCTAAAGTTTATGAAAAATCACCTGTTGTGAGCAATCAACGCTCCGCAGAGATGCCATATGATGACGGCTATTATAGAAGTCGTAGTGTCTTACTGGAGGGAGGAGGGCTGTATTTACCCGGTATGAATAAAAATGTAATCGTTTTCGATTGGAATTAGACCGCGCTATTTTCATAGCGATAAATTCCATTATTAATTCCGCGCTTTAGCAAATAACATAGGTATTTCCTCTGGTGCACTGCCTTTACACTCGGCCTATGTTGTTTGCTTTTTTTAATTATTTTTCTAATTTTTTCTTTATTAAGCCAAAATAAAAAATAGCGATAATTGGCTTTGTTGTGGGAAATCTGGATTCTATTCGATTTTCTTCTCTCGTAAGTGTAATTCAAAAATAACGCCTGACTCATCTGATTTGTTATACGCTTTTGCGAAACCATGATGGAATTCTGCAATTAACCTGACAATGTAGAGTCCAAGGCCTAAATGAGTCTGGTGGCCTTCACTCTCGCTGAGTGTATGAGAGTTGCTATTAGCGCTTTCGGTATTTCTTAGTGAGACTAATGAATCAAAGATTTGGGTGTTAACATTAGAAGGCAATAAGGGTCCGTTATTGCTCACGCTGATGATAGTGAATGACTTATTTTTCCGTACCCCCAAAATAATTTTACCTTGTTGAGGGCAAAAGTCAGCGGCATTTTCCACAAGTTTATCTAGTGCTTGTACGATTAAATCGGCTGCGCCATGGAAGTCGGGGTGGGAGAGAGTAATGTCGGTTGTTACGATAATCTGTTTAGCTTCATATAAGCTAGCATAAGCCTGAGACAGATCTGTCAGCATTTGTGATAAATTAATCAGCTCGCTTTCTGTGTATTTGAGCGTTTCTTCAAGGCGGTTAGCAGAGCTCATGGCCGTTAAAATAGCGGAAAGTCGATCTGCTCCAGACTGAGCGCGAGAGACATATTTTTTTTGTAATTCTGGATCAGATTCATACTGTAAATTATCCAAAGACGTTTTCACAATGGCCAGCGGTGTTCTTAATTCGTGTGACAGTTTACTGGAAAGCGTTCTTAGGTAATCAGTGTACTCTTTTAATCGCGCTAGTAAAACGCCATAACTCCGGCTCAAATCTCCCACTTCATCTTGATGCGCTGAGGCTGAAAATGTATTGTTAATTGTACCATCACCATTTACAGCCGATTGAGCGGCTTGACTGAGCTTACGTATGCGAAAGCTTAACCAACTCGCATAGCTGATCAAACCAATGCCGCATATTCCCAGTGCCATGAGGCTATATTGAAAAAGGCGGGTAAAAGCGCTGTTGGTTAATGCGAGAAACTCTTGAGATGTTTGCTCAGCAATAACTACCCCTACAACTTCTCCTACAATTTCTTCTGAAACGTTATGGGTGTTGTTATTAATGTTGGTATCAATTTTATTATCCGTGTTGTTATTGTTATAGTTCGTGATGTTGCTGTCAGGGAGGTTGTTAAAAATCGGAACAGCAACTTGTACGGCATTTTTAATACCATGACGATACCATTGATTACTGGTTTTTCCGTTCAGAGCACTAAGAATTGCTTTTGAATGTAATTTTCCAGAGTCTGATTGTGTGTCAAATTCAGGGAAAGGCTGTCGTCCTAGGGCAAGTTGATAAATCCACGTTGTCCACATATTTTTGGGTGTGTTGCTGCTAGTGAGGTTGTCGACACTACCACTGTCGGCAAGTATCCATTGCTGGTCGCTGATAATGCGTAATCGAGTACCTTCGTGTGTAAATGTGTCGGCAGTTTGTTGCAGCGATGGCTCAATGCTTACATAAGGAAGAGGTTTGGCTTGTGAGCCTGAATTAATATTTCCAACATATTGGGCATTGCTGCTGTCGTAGGCGGAAATGGCGAGGTGCCCAGCTGCTAAATGTTGCGGGATTTTAATTTCTACTTGGTACCCTTGTTCGGACTCTTGCCAATGCGCTTTGATGCGATGTTCTGTCACAATTCGTGAACCGGCTTTGTACATGACATTGGCGGAGCCTGGTGCGCTGGTGCGAATAATATAATTTCGCCAGTGCTCAGCCTTACCAAGTCGCATGAGTAGATGATCTCCGCTGGCAATCTCATCAAAACCAGGATGGTGATAATGTAAATGTTCATCTTTGACTTCGACGAAGAGATACAGGTCGCGCTCAGAAACGCCTGCAGTAACATCCATAATCAGTTTGGTGTCATCCTTAAACCCATTATTCTTTGCTGAATGTGGTGGTGTAAATCGTTGGGGTGAAAAAGAAAATGCACGCCAATCATCACGGTATCCATCGATAGAAAGAGGACGTGGAAGTGGGTGAGCGTATAATGCTATGTGTCGAGATTTGTTGTTTTGATTGTGGTCTCTTTGTTTGATGACATTCTCTGGGTGGCTTGATTGTATGGCGCTATTGAGTATTTCACTGGCGCTAATACGGTCTGCGACAGCCTGTGCGCTAGCTGTGATGGCCATAGTTTGACCGTAACGTAATGCAGCTTCCATTTCTTTAACGTATTGCGCACCGGCCCATGGCAAGCTAAGAGTAAGTAAGCTGACCAGTATCAATTGTTGCCGTAATTTCATGTGTTATTTACATTCTTCATTTGTATTTTCCATTTTTGTTTTCCATTTTTGTTTTCCACTGAAGTTACATTTCCCACCGATAACCCATTCCGTATGCGGTTTGAATGGCTGAAAAATTTGAGTCTAGTTGTACAAACTTTTTTCGAATACGTTTAATGTGTGATGTGATGGTATTGTCATCCAACACAACGTTGGCGGCATCCATAAGTTGCTGACGGTTTTTGACATGACCAGGGTTACGAGCCAGGCAGTGTACTATCCATAATTCAGTAATCGTTAAATCCACCGGTTGGGCATTCCAGTGTACGCTCATTCTGTCCATGTTTAACGTTAATAATCCTTGTTCAATAACTGCATTTGATGAAGCACTCTCTTGTGGTGTGCTGAGTGCCTCCACACGCCGAAATAAGGCAGTAACCCTTGCTAACATGTGGTGTTGGGAAATATCTTTGGTTAAATAATCATCGGCTCCTAGGCGCAAACCAGAGACAATATCAAATTCACTGTCTCTTGCCGTAAGAAAGATAATCGGCAGTGTGGGCGCCATGGCTCGAAGATCTCGACATAAATCAAAGCCGCCCTCAATTTCATCTCCAAGGCCGATATCAATAATCGCTAAGTCAGGCAATTTTTGTTGAAACGCCGTCATTGCGGCTGGACGATTGCTGTAGAGGCTGACGCTGAACCCTTGTCGCACCATAGCGTCACGATAATTCTCTGCAATGGCGATTTCATCTTCTACGATGGCAATGTGTCTACTCATTGATGTCTGCTCATGTTTGTGTTTATTCCTGCTCGTGTCTATTCATCATATTCGGTACTCGACGGTGCCGTTGTTTTCGATCCCTATTATGGGGCTTTCTTACCAGACGCTCTAGTGTTTGCCATCATTTGCCATGATTCATCATAGGTTTGACGTTTTCTGTCTCAGGCTCGCCGTAATGCTTTGGTTTACTTCCCGTCATACAAGGGTAAATTATCGAAGGAGCCTATCATGTGCTTTAAACGCCAGCGTATACCAAAACACTTATTGTTAACGGATCAGCCTGATTATCCTAGGCGCATTAGACTGACAAAATTCATTATTTTTCTTTCTAGCGTCATCGTATTGTTGTGCATCAGTGATTGGGTACGAGCCGAGATGGTTGAAGAAATAAACCAAGTACAAACAGGGCAATTAATGTTTAAGGGAACGGCGTCAGGTCATGCGCTTCATTTACATAGTGAGGCCAAGGTGACCATTACGGGCTTGATGGCACAGGTAGAGCTGCGGCAGACATTTTCTAATACCACCGATCAATGGCAGGAAGGGGTGTATGTTTTTCCATTGCCTGAAAACGCGGCGGTTAATCGTATGGTAATGGTGCTTGGAGATCGGCGGATTGTGGGTGAAATTAAAGAGCGAAGTGAAGCGAAAAAAATCTATCAGGCTGCAAAAAAAGCAGGGAAAAAAGCGGCCATGACTGAACAGGAGCGCCCTAATTTATTTACTCAATCAGTGGCGAATATTCCACCTGGTGAAACCGTGAGTATTGAACTTCGGTTTCAGCACGACGTCGGTTATGAAAGTGGCGTGTTCACTTACCAATTACCGACGACTTTAACGCCTCGTTATATTCCATCTGTTCCAAAGTGGCTAGCGAGGCCGAATACTGTTTCGTCTTCGCTAGGAAAGCATTTAGAGAAAGAGCAGGATCACTCGACTATAGATGTATCCATGGGGTGGGCAATGCCAACGTTGGTTGTGCCAGATGCTCATAGGGTTACTCCAATGCAAGTGCACTCTGAAGAGGCTCATCAATTGTGGCCGACGTATTCAGAGAAAGCCTCGAATGAACCTGTATTTCGCTCGAAAGATCGGGAGGGGCTGTTAACGGTACCTTCGGGTATACCCAATCCAATTCATATCGATCTTAATTTAAAGGCGGGGGTTCCCTTGGCCTCTATTTCCAGTCCCTACCATGATATTGCCATTGAAAAACAAGATGCGTCACATCGAGTTATGTTATCCGAAAAGTGGGTCACAATGGATCGAGATTTTGTTTTGCATTGGCGGCCTGCGGTGGGTAAAGAACCGAAAGCTGCTTTCTTTCAAGAATCAGTGAGCGGAGAAGACTATGGATTGTTGATGGTGATGCCGCCCTCTTCTGTCCAAACTACACAAGAAAAAATTCCCCGAGAAATTATTTTTATTTTGGATACGTCGGGCTCCATGGGAGGAGAGCCAATACGACAAGCAAAAGCAAGTTTGGATTTTGCCCTAAATCGTTTGCATGCCGATGATATGTTTAATGTAATTGAATTTAATAGCGATTTTCGCTCATTATTTTCTGAACCACAATTGGCGTATTCTCGAAACGTTTCACATGCTCGACATTTTGTCAGAGGGTTGAAAGCAGGGGGTGGGACGGAAATGGTGGGCCCATTGAAAGAAGCTCTAGTGGATGCCCGTTTCTCAGAGCCTCATCGTAATGTAAATCGTTTGCGGCAGGTGGTTTTTATTACGGATGGCAGTGTCGGTAACGAAGCTGAACTGTTTTCTCTTATTCATCATAACCTTGATAAAACTCGCCTTTTTACCATCGGTATTGGTTCTGCTCCGAATCATTATTTTATGAGTAAGGCGGCCGAATTCGGTCGTGGTACCTTCACCTATATTGGTTCAGTGGATGAGATTACAGAAAAAATGCAACGCTTATTTACCAAATTAGAAAGTGCCGTATTAACCCAGGTTTCTATAGAGTGGCCGGCACCAGTAGAAATGTGGCCGCAGAGAATACCGGAATTGTATTCTGGAGAGCCTTTGTTGGTTGCCGTGAAATGGGATCAAGGTGGGCTTGCCGAAGGTGATGTTACCGTAAGAGGTCTTTTAGGAAATGGAGAAGTATGGACGCAAAAATTACGAGTAGCTCGGAGAAACTTGCACGATGATTTAAGTGAGAGTGAGCTTGCTAATGGTGTTGGGAGTGTTTGGGCTCGTCGTAAAATTGAATATTGGCTTGATGAAAAAATCCGTGGTGCCAATGAATTTTCTGTTCGAGAAGAGGTGTTGTCTATTGCTTTATCTCATCAGTTATTGTCGCCTTATACTAGCTTTGTGGCGGTAGAAGAAATTATTGAGAGGCCTCATTCAGAGCGGTTATCCCGTACAGGTGTTCCGAATCTTATGCCACATGGCTCGACACAAGCTTCCCCTTCTCAATCTTTTTCTCAGCCTTATCCTTCTACAGCGACAAGTGCGAATTTATTAATGTGGATTGGAACGCTTTTATTGTGTTTGTTGGCAATGGTTCGCTGGTATCAGGTTGTCGTTGGTAGAGGAGTGAATAGCATAAAAACGTTATCTTTTTTTACGCGAGGGCAATAATAATGAAATTGATCATGAGTTTACGGATGCTTTATCGACATCAAATAAGTACCCTATTAATGTTAACTTTATTATTCTGTGCCCTATTGTGTTGGGGGCACGCTCTTTGGATTCATAGTAAAGCGCAACTTGCACAATACTTGATTCACAATGCTTGGCAGAAAACCATTGCTGCGCCCCTATATGAAAATTCTGAGGTGAATTTATCTTCGCTGCCGATAATGCCATTGCCTCCACAAAAACCGTGGAGGTGGGCAGATACTTGGCCTGTAGCGCGTTTAGTGTCTAAGCAACACAACATTGATTGGGTTGTTTTGCATGGCGTACATGGTCAATCGTTGGCCTTTGGTCCTGGTCTGATGGTTAATCCTTTTTCTCATCATAGGCATGGGCATTACACTCAAAATGTGTTTGATGCATCACCGGTCATTGCGGGTCATCGTGATACCCATTTTAAATTTTTGAAGAATATTGAGATGGGAGATGAGTTATTTCTGCAGAATAAATCGGGAGATTGGAGGACATATACTGTGACGAATATGGTTGTTGTAGATAGTCACAACCGTCGTTTATCAACGGCGCGTCATCCACAATCGTTACTATTGGTAACGTGCTATCCGTTTGATGCTTTTGATCAAGGTGGATCACTGCGTTATGTTGTTGAATTGGAAATGGAACAATCAAAAGCAACATTGGTGTCCAGTCACAGGCGTTTAGACATGGATGGCTATACCGGCATTGAGTTTTGATAATAAATTCTTTTTCTTGATAAGAAACAGGTTTTAAATTGATCGGCGAAATTAGTATAAATATGGTTAATGATAATTTTCAATTTTTAAAAATTGAAATGACTATTTTTATCAAGCAGTGTTGATTTTGGAAGGTAATGGGTTTAATTTATGTAAGCGCTTAGAGAAAATAATAATAATTCTAAGTGTGTATTCAGTACCCCTTTTATCCATTTGTCAGTTAATAGTGAAAAGCCATTTTTTATTGGCTTTAAATGTAAACGATTACATTCTTGCTTTGCTGTGTAATGTGTGTCTTGGCGACTGTACCTTGGTCATTTTCTTAAATGTGAAAATTGAAGCATTGATTATTTTTTAGCGATTTTTGTCGTGTATGGCGTGCTTGCGTACACGAATGTTGTTTTAAATTATCAGTCAATGAACCCTGAATGAATTGTGTTGTGGTGATGATGTTGTTGTGAGGGTATTCGTAATTTCAAATCTAATGAAGGTGAAAGAATAATGATAAAACCTAAAGTACTTTCTAATTGTATTACTCAAATTGTGCTTGGTGTTTCTGTTAGTTTGGGTGCTTCATTTTCGAGTGCAGTGGAAGGCCCTTTTCTTCCTCCAAATGGAAAAAAAATCCTGATTGTTGGGCAAGATACGATCAGTATTGATAATTACAATAATTCCGTAGCGGTAACGCCTGGTGGTGTGACAGGTTATATTAATATCGGTGATTTAAGTGGATTAACGACAGACGTAGACAATGGTGCTGGTCCTAACAATATGGGGAGGCTTTTTGCCAACTATCCTAACAGCGTTTTGGCCATTGGTGTTTGGATGAAGGGGCAGTTGGGTCAAATCAATAATGGACAGCTGGATGGAAATCTTGATGAGCTCATTCGTGTATTGAAAAGTTGGGAACGACCTGTTTTTGTTCGTTGGGGATATGAGTTTGATGGGCCTTGGAATGAGTATGATCCTGGTGCATACGTTCAGGCATGGCGTCGTATGTATGATAAAAAAGTGGCAGCAGGTGCTGACAATATAGTTATGGTTTGGCAAAGTGCCTCTTATTGTACGCCAGGTAATTCAAGGGTCACTTTTGGTGGAAATCCCTATCGTAGTTGGTGGCCTGGAGATAACTATGTGGATTGGATAGGCATGTCTTACTTTACCCCTGCCGATTGTAATGATGCCGCCATCAATAATTTTATTTCTTACGCTGAACGGAGAAATAAACCTGTGATGATCGCTGAGGCAGCACCACAGCGTTATGATATTCAAGAAGGTTTTTATCATGGTTTTGGCTCTAACCCGAATAATAATAGTAGTCGGCAAAATAAATCGGGTAATCAAATTTGGAACGAGTGGTATCGCAGTATTTTCAATTTCGTGAATAGCCACTCAGCCATTAAAGCCGTAGCATTTATTAATGCCGATTGGGATAGTCAACCTTTATGGGGAAATAGGGCGGACAATTACCCGGAAGGTTATTGGGGGGATACTCGAGTTCAAGTAAATAATTTGGTTGAAAATAATTGGGTAAATACGATTACGAATGGTCAGTGGTTGAATGCGTCTCCAGATTTATTTGATCAGCTTGGCTCGCCAACGCCAACGCCAACACCAACACCAACACCAACACCAACACCAACACCAACACCAACACCAACACCAACACCAACACCAACACCAACACCGACCCCAACGCCATCAGGATTTGCGTTTGGTATTGAAGCCGATGGCACGCTTTATCATGTTAATGGTGGGCAAACTGGTGGCTTTGTTTATCTATGCTTAAACAGCGATTGTCGATCAGCCCAATTAGTGGGTAATCGCTATGAGCGTGAAACGGGAGTGACTTCTGGTACTTATAATATTGAATATAAAATTCAAGATAATGCAACTGGCCAATGTATTACGGCCGTTAACAATGTAGCCGTGGGCAGTGGCGTGGTAAGTACCCCTTGCGATTAGCTTTGCTATACCTATTCTCTACGATGTAAAAAGATGCCTCGGTTATTTAACTGAGGCATTTTTTATTTCTTTCTTGAGATTAAAATAGTTTATTTTTAACAAAGAGTGGAGCAAAATTAACACCTACTAACCTGTAGGAAATATCAATGTTTATTAGTGTATGCGACCTCTTTAAAATTGGAATTGGGCCTTCTAGCTCTCATACTATGGGGCCTATGGTGGCGGCCTCAGAATTTAAAGGCGTTTTGCATGATTTTATTCAACAAAACCGATTAGGTAAGAGTGCGCATCAGTTTTGTGTGCAAGCCACTTTAAGAGGCTCTTTGGCTTTTACTGGAAGTGGTCATGCAACAGACAAAGCCGTGATATTAGGTTTGCATGGTTACTTGCCCCATCAACTTGCCCAAGAAGATGTTGATGGCTTATTTGCGACACTTAAAAGCAAAAAAGCTTTGTCATGGAGTGATTCTGAATTAAGAGTTCGTTTTGATCCGACATCTGATGTGATCTTCGACTATGGCGAGCCTTTACCAGAGCATCCTAACGGATTGCAGTTATCGTTATTGGATACCCAAGGCAAAGTGCTTTTATCGAAAACGTACTTTTCCATTGGTGGCGGCTTTATTAAAACGGCAGAAGAGTTTGCTCGGGGGGATACGGTTGTGGTGACTGGCACGTTACCCATCTGTGAATACCCATTTTCTTCAGCGAAAGAAATGTTAGCCATGTGCGAACAATCCGGGTTGAGTATTGCTCAGTTGAAACGAGCGAATGAATTGAGTGTTTACACAGAGGAAGAGTTAGAGCATCAATTACAGAATATTTGGCTGGCGATGAAGTTATGTTGCGAAAATGGCTTAAAAACAGAGGGGGTATTGCCGGGTTCTCTGAAGGTCCAACGCCGGGCGAAGCGGATATACCAAGTGCTGCAACAAAACCCAGAGCGTGCTGATAGCAACGATTGGTTGTGTGCATACGCCATGGCGGTGAATGAAGAAAACGCCGCAGGTCATTTGGTGGTAACGGCCCCCACTAATGGTGCAGCGGGTGTTATTCCTGCTGTGCTGTACTATTTGGTGAAACATAAGCGCATTACTGGCCCGGAAATTCATGATTATTTACTGACTGCGGCAGCCATTGGGGGCATCATTAAACATCGAGCGTCTATTTCCGGCGCAGAAGTGGGCTGTCAGGGAGAGGTGGGGTCTGCGTCTGCCATGGCGGCAGCAGGCGTTTGTGCGGTATTAGGTGGAACGCCATCCCAAGTGGAAAATGCCGCAGAGATTGCTTTGGAACATCACTTGGGAATGACGTGTGATCCTGTGGCGGGGTTGGTGCAGGTGCCGTGTATTGAAAGAAATGGGTTCGGTGCCATTAAAGCTTATGCGGCTGCATCCCTTGCGTTGCACGGTACAGGGCAACATGTGATGCCGTTAGACAGTTGCATTGCGGCGATGAAACAGACGGGCCTAGAGATGTCCGTCAAATTTAAAGAAACGTCATTAGGCGGGTTAGCAGTGAGTTTGGTTGAGTGTTAATTCGGCTTTCATTGGCTTTTTCATGAAAAAAGCCCAAGCAAGGCTTGGGCGAAGTTGCTAGCGGTGCGTCATGTGTTGAAAGGCGAGTGCTAAAAACCAAGTGTTACAAGTCATGTGTCGTTACAGGCCATGTGTTGTTACAAGTTAGGTTTTATGAGCTTGGCGTTAAAAACTACTGGTTAGGGCCATGTTATCGCTGTTGATCAGTTCGATATCCACGCGACGTTCTAACGCATAGGATTCACGGTCTCCCTTTGGGGATGTGGACTTATCCGACCCGTAGCCGGTGGTACGGATTCGGGCAGGTTCTATACCTGCGCTTAGCAAGGCTTCTTCAACGGCTCCGGCACGGTATTGAGAAAGGACATTATTGTAATCATCGTTACCTCTTGGGTCGGTATGGCCGGCAAGATTCACGGTGAGGTGTGGGTTTTCCAACATGACTTGGGCTAATGAGTCCACGACACGAGTGGCTTCATCGGTGAGTGTGTCTGAATTTGTGTGAAAGAAAACATGCATTTCGATTTCATTGAGTACGATCGACTCTTCCTTGGCTGCGCTGTTCAGTTCTGTTTGATATAGCGCTGCATTCATAGCCATTTCCTTCTTCAATGATGAAATTTCTTGTTCGGCTTCGTTAAGGGAAGCTTGTGCAATACGGCCTTCTTCGGCGCTTTCTAATTCTTCTGCAACATAAGCACCGCTGAGTGCACCCACAAACATACCAATTGGTCCGCCAACGGCTGCTCCCATAATGGCCCCCCCTAAAAAGCTGGCGCTTTGTTTGGCTTCTAAATATTCAGCGTTAGCATTCACAGTTGTGGTTAGGGCAGTCAGAGTTAATGCAGAGATAGATAAAATCTTTTTCATGTTGAATTCCTCAAAGTCGCTTTTATGTCGTTGATTTGTATTCGTAGAGATATTTCTCAAAAACGTTTTGGGTCTGTGTTCCCGGTACAGTGTTAGTAAACAAAACAAATCTGGCGCTACTGAGGTGAGTTTCGGGCAAGGTTAGGATCAATTGTGGCGAAATGTGGCGAGACTCATGGAGGGTGGGGGTATATTGTTGTGAGTGATGTTTGTGGAGTGCTTGTTTAGAGTGGTCTGGTGTGAGTACGGCTTGGGTAGGCTTTAAACTTGATAGGTTTTAACTTGGTAGGCTTAAGTTGGGGAGATGAAGCGGGTGATAAAACGACAGGCACAAAAAAACCGGCATAATGCCGGTTTCTTCGTCGTCTTGTATTGGCTTAAGCGGCTGCTAAAGCTTTTACTTGAGCGTTCAAACGGCTCTTATGACGAGCAGCTTTATTCTTATGAATAATGCCTTTATCAGCGATGCGATCGATCACTGGAACTGCCGCTTCGTAAGCTGCTTTAGCGGCAGCTGCATCACCTGCTTCGATGGCTGCATTTACTTTTTTGATGTAAGTGCGCACCATGGAGCGCAGGCCGGCGTTGTGCTTGCGCGCATTGTCGTTTTGACGCGCTCGTTTTTTAGCTTGAGGTGAATTGGCCACCGTGTTGCTCCTGTTAAAAAATAAGGCTCAATGTGTAAGGGTCACAAATCAAGGACGCGACATTATGCGTTTTTGACACCCTATGTCAACCCACGGTTCTTTTTTTGGGCGAAAATTTGATGTCACTTCTTGGTGAAGACGTTAATTCGCTCAGAAAGGCCGAGGTTCGAGCATATCTGAGCAAGAGGTTATCGATAGTCATTATGTTACTGTATTTTTAGGTAAGCCTTTACTGGTGGGTAACGGTTTAGTGGTGCTGTGAAGCAAAAACGGGTCGTTTGTACACCTCCGTCATATTAGGCTCCAGTACCCTAGGTGGTTCGTTGAGAGCGCTTCTGAGCTTTTCTGCAAGGCCTTGTGGGTAGTGGTTGCCCACTTCGATAGGGTTATTACCCTGCGTTTTTTCTGTAACTGCATTACCGGGGACGGTGCGATCAAAGCTTGATCTCTGGCCAATAGAAAAGTCGGTGGAGAAGTCGGTGCTACTGAATAGAGCGTTTTGGGGAGGGTCGTTGTTGGCGTCCTGTTTTCCTATTATGGTCTGGGCCGCTGACAATTGCTGTGAAAATAGTTGATTCTCGGCCTCAAGACGGCATATCACCCCTAAGCTTTCAATCATATTTTGTAAGCGTCGTGCGGCGGTTTCTTCTAGCCCTCGTTTTAATGTTGCGACGCGGCCAGAGAAGAGTTGTTCTAAGTAAGCGTTATTTTTAATGCCAAAACGATTAGCAAATAAGCGCTTTACATCGTTGATGTCCTTTTCTGGAGAGGTGGCTCCCCAAAACACAATACGGTAAGTATTCATGTGAACGTCCTGTTGTTTCTTGAGTTTGAAGTGAGCGTGTTGTTACTACGGCCACTTTCACTAAAATTGCTGTCACTAATACTAAGAAAACTAATGTTATGCAGCTCAACTATTCCCACTGCAAATTTATCATTTTTTCGCCATGGCGTGTTGCAGGGAGAATAATATTTTTTCTTTAGATAGTTTCTCGGCATAAAGATGTCAATAAAAGTCTTAATAGTAAAGAGTATTTTTGATTTTGACGCCAATCTTTTATGTTGTTTGGCGATACTTACCGGATAAACGGTGCATATAAAAAGAGAAAAATAAAACGTAATAAAAAAATACTCTTTTTATTCGAACGCTAACTTTCGGCGAATCTTTGGAGCCTCTGTAATGAAAGCTTCATCGAGGATTATAGGGGTAATGAGTTTGTACGTCTTTCATACGATAGTCGCATTCGCAATAGTTGTGTTTGTGATTATTGTTGAAAGGGCGGTGGTAGGAATGGGGGAAATAATAAAAGCAGGGTGCTAGGGAGAGACGAAGCCAGTGATTTGCCTTTTGTATCAAAAGCGGTACTTAGGAAAACACTGACATCTTTCTCGCTAATAAAAGAGTTGCGAGTAAAATCAAAATGGCTAAACCGACGTTCGTATATTTTACGCTATCAGTAAAACTTGACTCTACGAATCGTTAAACAAATAACATTAGCCAGTCTGTGTCATGGGGGTGACGTTGTTATCTGTATTATTGGTTTCTTTATTCTCGGTAGCGTTCACTTCTTCTAATAAAAGCTCCGGTTTTCCTTTGCACGCTTTGGCGAGAACGTCACTGTGTTTTGCCAAGAGAAGTCCAATTGCTTCGCAATCTTCCTCAGAAACGGATTGAATGTTTTTTTCGATGACGTAAGTAATGTTAGCGGCGAGTTCTAACATTTTGTCATGGGCTTCAGCGTCTTTTTTATCATCAAACATGCTACCGTCCCGATCACATTTCCAAACAGCGATTACTGCCATGGTGAGTCTCCTGTTGATTACTGTTTTTTTGAACAGTATTTGAAAAAGTGGATGTCGTCAATGAGTCTTTGTGTGAATTTTTTATGCACAGTACTTTTTATGAGCAGTATTTGAAAATCATAGTGGCCTTTGGTGATTCATTCAGAGTTGTAATAATCAAAATGCGGTGTGTATTGATTCTATTTATAACAAAAAATGAAACGAGAGGCTCTCTTGCTCTATTGGCGGAAGACTTTAGGGTAAACTCGCTTTTTGCACAACCGCATCATTTTTTGCGTTGCTCGATAACACATAAGAGGAATGTCGAAAAAATGCACTGATCATTACAAGGCACTGGCTAAGAGACGTATGCGAGGAGTATAGCCCTTTGGATCCATCAGATAAGTCGTCCCAACCTGATTCGATTAAAAAACAATCGGGAATTTTACGTTCAAGCACGGTCGTCAGTGTAATGACTATGCTTTCTCGCATACTGGGCCTGGTGCGAGATGTTGCGTTTGCAAGATTTATTGGTGCAGAAGCGGGCGCTGATGCTTTTTATGTTGCCTTTAAAATCCCTAATTTCTTTCGACGCTTATTTGCTGAGGGGGCCTTTTCTCAGGCGTTTGTCCCTGTGCTCAGCGAATACCGAGAAAAGGGAGCGCATGATGAGGTTAAAGCTTTCATAAATTATGTTGCTGGGAACTTAGGGCTGGTATTGGCCTTGTTTACCTTTCTGGCAGTGGTTGGTGCGCCCATTGTTGCCTTGATTTTTGCTCCAGGGTTTTCTGGTGATGATAGTAAACTGGCATTAACTACAGATCTTGTTCGCATTACTTTTCCTTATCTCATGCTGATTTCATTGACGGGATTTGCGGGCGCGGTTTTGAATAGTTACGATCGTTTTGATATTCCTGCGATTACACCTATCTGGTTGAATGTTTGTCTGATTACAGCGGCTATTGTTATTTCCCCTCATTTTGATGAGCCGGTGTTTGCACTGGCGTGGGGGGTGTTTGTTGCGGGTGTTATTCAACTGGTGTTTCAGCTGCCTTTTCTTGCTCAGTTGCAATTGTTACCAAGGCCCGCCGTCAATTGGGGGCATGAGGGAGTGAGGCGCGTTTTAAAATTAATGGGTCCTGCTATTTTTGGCGTGTCTGTTAGCCAGCTAAATTTGCTGTTAGACACCGTGCTCGCGTCTTTTTTGCCAACCGGCAGTGTGTCGTGGCTGTATTACTCAGATCGTCTTTCTGAACTACCGCTGGGGGTGTTTGCGGTGGCGATTGGTACCGTGATTTTACCCAATCTTTCTCGAATGCACGCCAGTGAATCACCGGAGCGATTTTCCAGCACATTGGATTGGGCGCTGCGTATGATTATTTTGATTGCTGTGCCTGCGGCAATGGCGTTAATCATTTTGGGGGAGGCCATTCTGACGACCTTATTTCATTATGGAAAAACCACCACCCATGATATCCATATGGCTTGCTGGAGTTTACGTGCGTATGCCTTGGGCTTGCTGGCATTTATGCTGATCAAAGTATTGGCGCCGGGCTATTTTGCAAGGCAAGACACCGCTACTCCAGTTCGAATAGGCATTGTTGCGATGGTGAGTAATATGGTGTTGAACGTCATTTTCGTCGCGCCTTTGTACTTCTGGTTTAATTTGGGTCATGTGGGGTTGGCATTGGCCACCTCTGCTTCTGCATTTATTAATGCAGTGTTGTTGCTAAAAGGGTTGCGTCGAGACCGGGTGTATATACCGAGGCCTGGATGGATGCGCGTGATTCTTCAGCAGTTGGTTGCCAATGCCGCAATGGTTCTTGTGCTTTTTATTGGGTTGTCGCTAGCCGGAGATTGGCTCACCATGAGCGTGGTTGACAGAGTCTTTCAACTGCTGTTGATGTGTGTGCTTGGCGCCATTGCTTATGTGTCGGGCTTGTTTTTAACCGGTTTCCGATTGAGACACTTACGACCATCATCGATGTAATGATTAAAATTTCGACGTTTGGTTGGGCCGCTGTTGAATGTGTATGGCTTGGAAAGCCTTCGATCATGTATAATCGCCGCCTTTTCAAGGCCGATGGTGTTGTAGGACGCCCATATGTCGATGACAAATTCCGAGCAATGTTTACCTAAACAATGTCTAATTCGTGGGCTGCATAACTTTCGACCTTGTCATCAAGGGTCAGTGGTAACGATCGGCTCTTTTGATGGGGTGCATTTGGGGCATCAAGCCATCATTCAACAGGTCATCGAAAGTGCCAAAGCCAGAGGCGTACCATCTGTTGCTATGACTTTTGAGCCACAGCCTCACGAATTTTTCATTGGTGAACGAGCACCCGCACGGTTGATGCGGTTTCGTGAAAAAGTCAGTGCATTGTTTGAGGCGGGCATCGATCGCGTGTGTTGTTTGCAGTTTAATAAATCCTTACGGTCATTATCTGCTCAGGCGTTTGTGGAAACGGTTTTGGTGGAGGGTTTGGGTGTACAGCATTTGATTGTGGGTGATGACTTTCGTTTTGGTTGTGATCGAAACGGCGACTACGCCTTCCTCCAACAGCAGGGGGAACACTTCGGATTTTCTGTGAGTGATACTCCTACGTTTGAAATGGCCGGTGAGCGTGTCAGTAGCACGCGAATTCGCAAAGTGTTGGATCAGGCTGATTTTAGACTTGCTCAAGAGCTATTAGGAAAACCTTACGCGATTACCGGTCGAGTTGGTTATGGTAAACAGCTCGGTCGTAAATTGAATGCGCCGACCGCCAATGTTGAGTTGCATCGCTTCCGGTCTCCGCTTAAAGGTGTGTTTGCTGTTGTGGCGACCTGTTATGACACCCTTCAAAAAACCCAGCAGACCCATTATGGTGTGGCGAATGTGGGAGTGCGCCCGACGGTAGACGGCGATGGTAAGGCCATTTTGGAAGTGCATCTGTTGAACTTTCAGGGTGACTTATACGGAAAGGCATTGAAAGTAGAATTTAAGCACAAACTGCGAGATGAAAAGCGATTTGAATCCTTGGAGGCTTTGCAAGCACAAATCGCTGCGGATATCGATGCAGCACAGAATTATTTCTCAGATACGGCCAGTGAGCCGGTAACACAGTAATTAAGATACTTATGACTGATTATAAATCGACGCTCAATTTACCTAAAACGTCCTTTGCGATGAAAGCAAACTTGTCTCAACGTGAGCCGGGTTTTGTGAAAAAGTGGCAAAGTGAAGAAGTATATCAACAAGTGCGTAATGCGCGCGCAGGCAGAGATAAGTTTATCCTGCATGATGGCCCTCCTTACGCTAATGGCGATATTCATATTGGCCACTCGGTAAATAAAGTGTTGAAAGACATTATTATCAAGTCAAAGACGTTAAGTGGTTTTGATGCACCCTACATCCCAGGGTGGGACTGTCACGGTTTGCCCATTGAGCACAACGTTGAGAAGAAAGTGGGTAAAGCGGGTGTGAAGGTCGATATGAAAACCTTCCGTCAAAAATGTCGTGAGTACGCTGCCAAACAGGTGGAAGGCCAAAAGAAGGATTTTATTCGTTTAGGCGTATTGGGTGATTGGGGTAACCCCTACCTCACCATGAACAAGCAATTTGAGGCCGATATCATTCGTGCGTTGGGTAAGATTGCTGAAAATGGCCATCTGCAAAAAGGATTTAAACCGGTCTATTGGTCAGTTGTGGGTGGCTCTGCCCTAGCGGAAGCGGAAGTGGAATATCAAGATAAACAGTCATTTTCCATTGATGTGAAGTTTCCCGTAGCTGATGAAAAGGCATTGTCTTCTGTGATGGAGGAATTGGAGGGTTGTGGTCGTATTTCGGTTGTGATCTGGACGACCACACCTTGGACACTGCCTTCTAACCAAGCCGTAAGCTTAAATGCGGATTTACCGTATGTGGTTGTACAAGCGGGTGAAGAACGTTTGTTAATGGCCGAAGCGCTTTACGAATCAGTGATGACCCGTTCCGGTATCGAAAATTACGCAGTTGTTGGTACGGTCACCGGCGCCAAGCTTGAGAATCTCGCGTTAAATCATCCATTTTACGATCGCCAAGTGCCCATTATTTTGGGTGATCATGTGACTACCGATGCGGGTACAGGTTGTGTTCACACAGCACCAGATCATGGTGTTGATGACTTTAATGTAGGGCGTAAATACGGCATTGGTACGCTGAATTATCTCGATGATAATGGCCTCTATCGCGAGTCTGTTGAGAAGTTCGCGGGTGAGCATGTTTACAAAGTGGATGAAAAAATCATCGCTGAAGTAGAAGCGCACAATAACCTTTTATGCTCGGGCAAAATCACGCACAGTTACCCTCATTGTTGGCGGACCAAGTCACCATTAATTTTCCGAGCGACCCCTCAATGGTTTGTAAGCCAGAAGCAAAATAACTTGCAACAAATGGTGGCCGATGCGGTCGACCAGGTAGAGTGGATTCCAGGTTGGGGCAAGGCACGGATTGAGTCTATGGTGGCGAACAGTCCAGATTGGTGTATCTCGCGTCAGCGGACTTGGGGAGCGCCCATCACGTTATTTGTGCATAAAGAGACTCAAGAACTGCACCCTAAGACGGCTGAATTGTTTGAGGCGGTGGCACAGCGGGTAGAAAAAGAGGGTATGGATGCGTGGTTCGATTTAGAGCCAGCTGAGTTATTGGGTGAGGAGGCTGAATTTTACAGTAAAGTTACCGATACTCTTGATGTGTGGTTTGACTCAGGGGTTACCCATTTTGCTGTAATGAAAGCCCGTGAAGAACTGGGTTTCCCGGCAGACCTTTATCTTGAAGGGTCTGACCAGCACCGAGGTTGGTTCCAATCATCCTTAAAAACCTCAATGGCCATCAATAATGAGCCGCCCTACAAAGCCGTTCTAACCCATGGTTTCACGGTCGATCAGGATGGCCGTAAGATGTCTAAGTCCATTGGTAATGTCATCCCACCTCAGAAAGTGTTTAACGAGCTGGGTGCAGATGTATTGCGTTTGTGGGTTTCCGCCACAGATTTCAGTGGTGAGATGAGCGTATCTGACGAAATTCTCAAGCGTACCGCAGACTCCTACCGTCGTATTCGTAACACCATTCGGTTCTTGCTTAGCAACTTGGATGGTTTTGATGCCACCGCTGATCTGGTCGCTGACGATGAACTGCTTTCTTTAGATGCGTGGGCCATTGCAAAAGCGGTGCAATTGCAAGAATCCATTATCAAGGATTATGACGCCTATCAATTCCATTTGATTTATCAGAAGTTGCATAACTTCTGCGTGGTGGACATGGGCGGTTTTTACCTAG
This sequence comes from Marinibactrum halimedae, assembly GCF_021234875.1. Lineage (GTDB taxonomy): Bacteria > Pseudomonadota > Gammaproteobacteria > Pseudomonadales > Cellvibrionaceae > Marinibactrum > Marinibactrum halimedae. The sequence goes on from NZ_JAJQVM010000001.1 coordinate 265,025, forward strand.
ATATCATCAAAGATCGTCTTTACACAACAGGTTCCGATAGCTTGGCGCGTAAGTCAGCCCAAACGGCCTTGTATTACATTGCTGAGGCGATGGTGCGTTGGGTGGCACCCATTTTAAGCTTTACCGCCGAGGAAGTTTGGGCGTCTATGCCGGCACCAGCACACGGCGAACGTGATTCGACTATCTTTACCGCAGAGTGGATCTCCTTGCCTCAAGTGAATACTGACTTTCAATATTGGGAGCAGATTTCAGATGTAAAAGTGGCCGTGAATAAGGTTCTGGAAGCTAAGCGTAATGAAGGCGTTATTGGTGGCTCATTAAACTCCGAGGTAACTTTGTTTGCGGATGGTGATTTGTATGATGTATTAGCATCATTGGGTGATGAATTGCGCTTTGTGTTGATTACCTCTAAAGCCTCACTTAAACGTTTGAGTGAAGCCAATGATGCGGAACCTTCAGAGCTTTCTGGTTTGAGTGTTACTGTTGAGAAAGCCGCAGGGAAGAAGTGCGTAAGGTGTTATCACTTCCGCGAAGATGTTGGCTCGAACCCAGATCACCCAGAGATTTGTCAGCGCTGTGTGGATAATATAGAAGGCGAAGGTGAGAAGAGGTCTTTTGCATAATGGCTTTGATGAAAGCTGGATCTGGGTTGTCAATTTCCAAAGTAACTTGGTTGTGGTATGCCATTGCTCTTGTGGTCATTGGCCTCGATCAGTGGAGTAAGGCTGCTGTGAGTGCCTCTCTGCAATACGGAGAGCCAGTCGTGTTTACCTCGTTTTTCAATTTTACTTTGCTGCACAACTATGGCGCTGCATTTAGCTTCTTAAGTGATGCAGGTGGGTGGCAACGATGGTTTTTTGGCATCATTGCGGCTGTCGTTAGTAGTGTACTGGTGGTGTGGATTGCCCGCATTGAGGCTCACAAACGTTGGGAGCCACTTGCGCTGGCGCTTATCTTAGGGGGGGCGATTGGTAATTTATACGATCGTGTGGTTCTAGGGTATGTCGTAGACTTCATTGTCTTTCATTATGAAGAGCATGCGTGGCCGGCTTTTAACATTGCGGATATGGCCATCAGTGGTGGCGCCATGATGTTGATTATTGATCTGTTCTGGATAAAAAGTTCCGAAAAAGATGCCCAGCAGTCTCATTGACTTGTTTTTACGTACATTGTTTACGTATTTGTTTTTACCCATTTAAGACCGCATTTAATAAACGACGAGCATTGAGAGACTATTTTCATTTTGTTCGTCGGTGACGAAAGAGAATACCTAAGATTATATGAGTGATTTAACCATTGGCCCTGGAACCAGGGTAACTTTGCATTTTGCGCTGAAACTGGAAGATGGCGAGGTCGTTGATTCCACTTTTGGTGGCGAGCCCGCTACTTTTGATGTGGGTGACGGTAATCTACTTGAGGGGTTTGAGCGCGCTTTATTTGGTATGGCCCCTGGTACCAAAGAAACGTTAGTAATTAAACCTGAAAATGGCTTTGGTCAAAGAAATCCTGAAAATATTCAGGAGATACCACGAGAAGAGTTTGATCCTGGTATTGAGATGGAAGAAGGCTTGGTATTGTCTTTCGCGGATGCTCAAAACGCTGAATTGCCCGGCGTTGTAAGCAGTTTTGATGAAGAGTTTGTGTTTGTGGATTTCAATCATCCTCTTTCTGGGCGAGACATTCATTTTGAAGTAGAAATTATTGACATTGCTCCAGTGACAACGCATTAAATTGTTAACTTGAGTGAGAGCAGTTAAGTCATCTTCAATTTTTACTGCGGAGGCGATTATTAATCATGGAAATTAAATTAGCGAACCCAAGAGGTTTTTGTGCGGGCGTAGATCGAGCGATCGATATTGTAAATCGTGCTTTGGATGTATTTGGGGCCCCCATCTACGTTCGTCATGAAGTCGTTCATAACAAATTTGTGGTTGATTCCCTCCGTGATCGTGGCGCTATTTTTGTGGATGAATTACACGAAGTGCCAGATGATAAAATTGTAGTTTTCAGTGCTCATGGGGTTTCTCGTGTGGTACAGGATGAGGCAAAAAATCGTAGCTTGAAGGTATTCGATGCCACTTGTCCGCTTGTGACCAAAGTGCATATGGAAGTACTTCGGTTCAGTAAAAATGGCCAAGAGTGTGTATTGATTGGTCACAATGGCCACCCTGAAGTCGAAGGTACCATGGGCCAATACGACCACAGTGCTGGTGGCCAAATGTATTTAGTGGAAAACGAGAGTGATGTAGAAGCGTTGGCCTCGGTCGTAAAAGACCCTGACACATTGGCTTATGTTACTCAAACGACGCTGTCTATGGATGATACTGCCATTGTGATAGACGCACTGAAAAAGACTTTCCCTAATATTCGTGGCCCTAAAAAAGATGATATTTGTTATGCCACGCAAAATCGTCAAGATGCGGTCCGTCAATTGGCATTAGAGTGCGATCTTGTATTGGTGGTTGGTTCAGTGAATTCTTCCAATTCAAACCGTTTACGTGAGTTAGCGGAGCGATGTGGCTCTAAGTCGTTTCTGGTGGATGACGCTACCTCCATCGATCAATCGTGGTTTACCGATGTCCGACGGGTTGGTGTCACCGCTGGTGCCTCTGCGCCTGAGGTGCTTGTTCAAGGTGTAATTAACACATTAAAAGACTTGGGGGGTATGACCCCTGAAGAATTACAGGGTACAGAGGAAAATGTTCGCTTTTCTCTTCCTGTAGAGTTACGGGTGTAGCCCATATACTTTGTCAGTCGCTTTTGTAAGCAAACTTTGTCTTTACCTCTTTTCCATTCTATCGCTACTCTTTTGGGGTTGACGTATTTCGTAGGCGGATTGAATACTGAAATACGTTACTTCAATGAGTGAAGTTGATCAGCCTTTTTTTTCTAACTGTATCCCAAAAGCTGAAAGTTCTTCGTTTTTTTTTGAGAAAGCGAAATGGGCTTGAGTCTCAGGGAATGTAGTGGCGTACATTCCTAAATCCTTATATTTCATCGCCTCTTATATCTAAGAGGTGGAGGCTTAAGTTTTTGATGTATAGGGCGACGCCCTATTTTTATTGATTTATGGAGTGATATCTCTGGGAGTTGAATCTAGGGTTATTGTACTAACTCTCTAAGTCATCTATTCAAATTGCAATTGGAGTCCAAAATAATGCTAAAAGATGATTCCAAAGTTTCTGTGCTTGATATTGCTGCCGCACTCATTTTATTTCTGATTATTGTATTGGGTGCGATTAAGTCCGTTAATAGCGGCAAGCTTTTTTCCAGTAGTATAGAAACGTCAGTGAATGCGCAAGAGTCGGGCCGTTTGGCCTTGGCGTTAATTGCTCAGGAGTTGAATAGTGTTGTGGTTGATGGCCATTGCGAAAATCAAGGTGAAAGCCAGCAAAAACATGATTCGTATCGTTATTCTTCTACAGTGAATGGAGTGGTTACACCCAATGTCAATGACTCCGTCAATGGGATTAATTCTGTTGATGTTAATAACTTTGCTAATAGTGCAAGTCACATGAGTACGTTATTAACGTTGGAGAGTGGTGACCAGGATCGATTGGTTTTCCGTGATGTGGCGGCACGATGCAAAACAAAAGCGATATTTTCCGAGCCGCAATTGGAATTGGCCTCTGTTCAGAATTCCCCCCGTTTTGATGACAGGGATTGGAGTGTCTCTCCTGATAATAATCAAAATTTTGTTAGTGTCTCTGAAGCGATACCAGATTTGGAAATCAAACACGTTGAGACGCTGCATTCTGCTTTATCTTCATCATACCGAGATAAGACATATTTCATTGATGAAGGAGCGAATGGCCATTACGCGCTTATGCTTGGGGAGAATGGAACACAAATTGAGCTGATTCCCAATGTGTCAGAGTTAAATGTATTGTATGGGGAAGATTCTGATGGCGATGGGTCCGTTAATGCCTTTAAAAATCCAGGCCATATCACCGATATGGGTAAAGTCTTATCAGTAAAAGTTCAAATCACCGTCGATAGTCATAACGACCATGATTTATTGGGTGGAGTGATTCCCGCCAAAAGTACCTTTAGTATGACAGCAGATTTGCCAACTTATGAGCTATAAGTCGCTCTCTTTCCCTATACCGAGATTTTCTTTCCAGGCGTTGTTTATATCGCTTCAATCTTAACATTTTGTTTCTACCCTTTCGGCATTAAAGCCGCCCTGAGACCTAAAAGAAAAGTGCTATAGTGCAAATAGGTTTGAATTGAATGAATCTTGACGAACGTTGACTCTGCTCACACATCGCATGAGTACGACGTCGCGTGGATCAATAAGTCAGTGAGGGGGCGATGATGCTGTCGAGAACTAGGTTATTGGATATTAGATTTACGAGGGCTGCACGAGGATTTACGCTCATAGAAGTGATGATTGTAGTGGCTATTGTGGCGATTTTGGCAGCCATAGCGTTTCCGTCGTATCAATCTCATGTTGATAAAAGCAGTCGCGCGGACGCTCAAGGGGCATTAATGAATTTCGCGCAGGCGATGGAGCGGCACTTCACTAATAATGGAACTTACATTGGAGCCGATGGTTCAATGGATGAAATTACAACCGATACAGCCCCGACCATCTTTCCTACTCAAGCCCCTTTGGATGGGGGTAATAAAATGTACAATTTGGTTCTGCGTATGGTAACTGCCAACACTTACATTTTGGCGGCAGTGCCTATAGGAGGTGGTCGTATGGAGGGGAATGGAACTTTGGCATTGACGAATACGGGATTACGAGGGTGGGATCGTGGTGGTGGAGATGATCCTCTTGGTGATGCTGAAAACCAATGCTGGGAACAGAGTTGTTAATCTCAATAAATGAAATTGAGAAAAGGGCGAAAGTTGGAAGTAGAATTTAGGTGATGATAGATTTAATGCCCAAGCGCTTCTAAAAAGAAGCGCTTGGGTTATTGCTCAGTAAAACATGGTTTATTGAGTAGGTTTATTGAGTAGGTTCATTGAGTCAGTTTATAAACTGAGTATCGTTGGCTCTAGCACGGATGGTGTCAAAGTCATCCTCAATGAAGAGCTCTCCATCTTTAAATACGGTCCTTAGTAAATTTTCTCGTTCACCTAAATCCTGCTCTCGTATGGTTTTGACGGATCCATCATAAGGAATTAATGCCAAACGGCCTCGTTTAGAGCGTTTACCAGAGTCAGTAATGGGGTCTTTATAAACATCTCTCCATAAACCATCCACCATAGCGGCAGAGGCTTTCATGGCAAACTGCATGGTGTCTCGGTTAATTTTTTGTAATAACTCTCCTCCCATGCCGAAAGTGATATTTTCCGCACTTTGGCGACGTTGTTTCATAGTTTCTAAAATAGCGCCTATCGTATGCATGGAAATACCGTCGCCTTGTATAACTCTGACGCAAGCAGGTAATTTTTTGATTGACTTCATACCCAAATTTTTTCATTAGGCGTTCGATGGTTTCAGTAACGACGGTAACAGGATCACCGCTATCTGGGCGAATCACTAAAGTGCCACCAGAGGCTTGCACTTTTTGTTTTAACTCTTCTCCCCAAAGTGTATCAATCGCGTTCCACAAGTCGTAAGAATCGCTAACCACAGCAACTAATTTCTCGGGCCCTGAAAATTGCTTAAGCATATTGGCGTAGGCGTCTTTTTCCTTCTCTCGTCCCCAACTGGTAATGGTACTGTGCTCTGCGGCAGGAATAGAAAACCCAGGCATATCCGCGTTGTAGTAACGGCGAGCAGCCATGATACCGCTAAGGGTATCGGTACCCATAAAGTTCACCAAGTGAGAGGCACCGCCAATCGCAGCGGCTTCCTCAGAGGTGGCGCCGCGAGCACCAAAGTCATGGAGCTTAAACGGCAGCCCTTCGCTGCTGTCTGCGGTATCGTCCAAGTATTGGCGAATGATTTCCCGGCAGTGCCAAGATTGTGTGGCAACGGTGGTGGGATACCAAATGGCTCTGAGCAGCGCGGTTTCCACGTAACTGGTTAGCCAAGCGCAATTGGGGTCGGTATTCACCACTTGTACCATGGCATTTTTAATAGGCAGTACTGTTCCCTCGGGAATGGCTGCAATTTCAATGGGTAACTTGCCGTTGTGTGTGTCGACGATGTAACGCCAGCCTTCTGCGTTAAACGGTACGCCGTGAGCACGAAAAATCTCTTGAGCCTCATCGACATTAGCATGGGTAATTGGGGTCATCAGGGTTTGTTTGATGAACATTTGCAACCCAAAGAAAACGGCATGTTTAAATTCGCCCCCTCTGGCCTCTACATAGCTGGATACCCGGCTAGTATTGGGTGGGTATTGTAGATAGTGTGATGCTTTGTAAGAGTCGGCATTTAAAATAATATTGTCGAACATGCTCATGATGGAAATCCTCCAGTCTTAGTCGTGTGCGCAAAGTCTGTCTTTGCGTCTTCGTTGTAGATACCGTTTTATCTTATTTAAAAACAGTACCTAATTAATTCTATTCTAATTTTACTTTGGTCAACTTTGTTCATACGTTTTTTATTTTGCTACAGGCCAGTAATGGCTTTAATAATAAAATAATGATCTTCGTAAATGCGTCTTGGGTCTAATTGTGAAAGAGGAACCCACACCGCGTGTTTGGCATCGTCACCTCCTTTGACTTTAGGCAATTGCTGATTGGGAGCAAGCTCAAAATAAAATGCATGGGTAATGGTTCTGCCTCGAGCTGAGCGATGTGGATTATCGAACACTCGATGAGCGCGAATTGAACCCTTTAATACAGGCGTGGGCACTTTTAACCGTGTCTCTTCTCTGAGCTCTCGTAAGCAGGCGTTTTCTAGAGTTTCGTTTTGATCAACAAACCCGCCAGGTAAAGCTAATAAGCCTTTTCCTGGCCGTGCTTTGCGCTCTACCATAAGCACATGCCCGCTCTGAATAACAACGCCGTCTACAGTAACAAACGTCGGAGGGTAGGGGCTGTTTTCCCAAGATTTTTGGTATTGACCAATAAATGCGTGCTCTTCCTGTAATTGCAGAAATTCGTCCCCGACGCAAATGCTCTCAAGTTTTTCAGCAGTTTTTGGGCTTAATAAATCAGCCATGGAATCGTGTTGTAAAAATTGATCGATACTTGAGGTACTCAAAATACGTTCTCTTATCGGTGTCGCGCTAATCCCTTCATAATTTTTGACGCTCTCCGATGCCCATTGGGGAAACAACTTTAAGTAGTAAGAGCTTTGGTCTTTACTGTGGCCAATAAGCCCAATTTTAGGTGATTTGTGTACGACTCCAAAATGGGCTGCCACAATACCGTTGACCGTCATTTGCACATTTTGCACCCAGGCTTCATCGTTATAAACGATGTCCATCAACGGTGCGATGTGAATGCGCTGATTTTCGTTGTCGGTGAAGTTGGCACGAATCATTTCCATTCTTTCCTCTACGCTCCATGGGTTCCGTGTGGTGCGTGGCTGATGTGCTGAGCCGCAGAGGATAATCATTTGTTGAGTATGGCGTAAGCCTTCTTGAATCACCGCCAAGTGGCCTCGGTGAAAAGGTTGGAAACGGCCGATGAAGACCAAAAAATCATATGAATTTGACATGATCAGCAAGCTCCTTGCTGTGAGTGACGTTAACCCATTCACTGTGTGAAGGGGGGTAGATGGCTGAGGTCTGTCCTCAACTGTCTACGGGTTAATCATTGATGATCTAATTGTGGCTTAAAGCCACTAATTGTGTCAAGGCTATTTTTTCATCATTTTAGGATGAGGTTCGGCTGATGACTGGCATGGCCATTGTTTTTGTTATGGTTGGAGGTAAAGTGCGACTACACTGCGAAGAGGAGCTTGAAGAAAAGTTCTAAGAAAACCTTGGGTAGAACAGTGGGCATCATCAGTGCCATTGGGCATAAATAAGTACGAATTGTATCCGGATAAGTTGTTGGACATGTTATGGCATTAGAGCACGATAAAGAAAGCAATACACAAATGTCGAGGTTGTTAATTTGTGACGACTCTCGAATAGTCAGAGCGACGGCAAAGAAAATGTTATCTGAACGCTTTGACTTGGTGTTTGCTGAAAATGGTGAGCAAGGGTGGGATTTTTTAATGAAAGATCCCACCATACAAGTGGTGTTTACAGATTTAAAAATGCCTGAGCTCGACGGAATTGGTTTGATAGAACGAATCCGACATCACGATGATGAAAAAATTCGGAATTTGCCTATTATCGTGATCACGGGTGCATCGGATGATGAACATATTAAGCGTCAGATTTTTGATGCTGGTGCCACAGACTTCGTAACTAAGCCGTTCACTGCGACGATTTTAAATGCTCGTGCGGATGCCCATTCCAGTTATCGTAAAATTAATCATACGTTGCAAGAAAGTTCTAACCTTGATCCGGTTACAGGGCTGTACAATCAAGCAGGATTTAACCAGCAATTAAAAAAAGATATTTCTTTTGTGAATCGTCATGGTGAAACCATTGCCATGCTGAGATTTGAGGTTGATCATTTCGATCAAATTCATAAGGCCCTTGGGCAAAAAGCCACGGATTTAATCGTCAAAGAGATTTCTAAGTTATTATCTGCGAGTTTGCGAAAAGAAGACAGTGCAGCTCGACTGGGTTTGGCAACATTTGTTGTGTCGTTACCCATGGCCAAAAATGATGGTGTACTTGGGCTTGCGCGTCGTTTGTTGGCAAAAGTGAATTCTTTTAAATTAAAAGTGAGTGGCAGGCAGGTTGCTATTAAAGCGTCTGCGGGCATTTCAACACATGCCAAAGGCAGTCAAATTGATACGGTAAAACTGATGTTAGCCTGCCAACAGGCGCTGGAGAATGCAAAAGCCGTTGGCCCGGGTGAGGTGCAATTATTAAAAGTTGAAACACCGGAAGCCATGGAAAAAACCACACCGTTTTCGATGGATGCGTTGTGGGAGCAATTGCAAGAAGGTCAGTGTGAATTATCTGATTTTGAGCAGACAATGTTAGTCAAGCGAATGGTAGCACTAGCGTCGTTACTTTCAGAGGAGCAAAAGGCAGACTTTATTTCTCAGCTAAGGTAAGTGACTTTATTTTCGTTAAACCTCAATACTCACATCCATGAGAGTATTGAGGTAACAGTTTAAATAAAATGGTAAAAAACGTACGCTTACATTAATCAGTTACAATGAGCGTAAGAACTTCACAATGCTATTCATATCGCTGCCAGCATTAGAATGCGCACTGATGGCAGATTCTAATGTAGTGGCACGACCGTCGTGCAAGTAAAGTTGATTCATTCCCATCCGCTCCAACATCTCTATATTTTGTCCAATTCCCCAAAGAGGAGCTGTGCGGAATTTACCACCGGTACCCACGTCCCATAACTTCATATCGGTGTAAGGGCGAATATAAATATCACGCAGTTCCACCGGTGCGTCGCTACGGGTTTTTGCGGTTGGTGTATGGCAATCGGCACAGCCGCGATTGTAGAAGGCGACCTCTCCTTCCTCGACTTCCGGGTCTGTATAGGAGTCATAGGGCCTGACGGGAACGTGCAATGTCCGAGTGTATTCAACAATTTTGTCGAAGTTATCTGCACCAATCTGTGCCGGTGTTAACCCTAAGTCGACGCTGAGTGCAATTTCCGATTGTTCTTCAACGGTAGCAACAGAGCCATCCCAAGTTAACCCTACTTCAGCTCCTTCAATCCATTGCAATAAGCCAACGCCATAGGTCGGTGGTGCAATACGAGGCCCTTTGGGGGTGTTAAAGACGAATTCAGAGCGGCCATCTCGGACGTGACAATCGCCACAAGAAGCAACTCCTGCACTTTTTACCAGTACACCGTTTACATCACGAATCTCCACGCTTCCCGCAAGGCCTGTGCCGCCGGGTTTTGCCTGACTGACGTCTGCCATGCCATGGAAAAGGTTATGACCAAGGATAAAATCATTCACCATGACATCGCTTTCCACGGTGGTGAGTTGTTGGGCAAATTTGGCGTTGCGCTCATCTTGCTCGACAGGGTTGCATCCATTGGCATGTACCATACGCACACCACCTCGGCCTGCGGAGTTTAGGCGAGGGTCGCCGGTGGCGGTGCTGAATCCCATTCCGACCGTCACGTTTTGCATGGTGTTGTAGATTTGTGAGCTGATGGAGGTGCCGCCAAATTTACTGTTATTGGAAGTGGGGAAAGTGGCTTCCCAGCTGACAATTTGTCCGTAATCGAACCCTTCTGCCGGAATGGGGTTACCACCATTGATAATGTATTGAGGGCCTTGGCAATTGCCGGCTCCCCACTCAAAGGCCTCAATACGCATAGGTGCGACGGATGCGTTGGGCTGCAAGCGGAAGGCGGTGCCTGGGCCATCAATGTAAGTGGAGGTGTAACGCTCTAAACCACTGAGCAATGAGGTGTTATAAGGCATCGCATCAAAGGTGATGAATTCTTCGGGACGATCCCGTGAGTGAGGATGACCATGGCGCTGCCAGTTTGCACTGGTGTGGGTGATGGTGGGGCGATCTTCCGGGTTAATACGATCATTGGGCTGGGTTTCATCGTATTCAAATAACGCGGTGTACACCCAATTATCTTCCGGCTCAGCATTGACAGTGCCACGAATGCGGTAGCGTAAGAAATAATAGAATTTGCCGTAACAGGCACCAGGAATTTCCGTTGAATACGGGCCTTCGAGGGTTCCGGGCATATCCGATTTATGGAATTGAATTTGATTATTGGAACACCAAAACTCCAAGCTCGGATCTTTGGGAGAACGCACATTGGTGTCGGAAACGAACGAGAACTGATAGGTTAATCCTGTACCGGCTCTCCAGGTTACTGTGCGATCTTCAATATCAATGGCCATACCATAACTTCTCGGTATGATTCCATTCACGGCGGTTTTTAATGCCGGAGCAGGATAATCCACCAGTGGTAATTGAGGAATCAACTCCGCACTGGCCAAATCCCAATTCGGGATATTGGCACCATTGGTACTGGATGGGCCAGTATCATTGCTAAAGAAGTAAAGAGGCTTACCATTGTAAGTGACTTGATAAACCGTCTTCACGGTTGTGTTTCCACAATCATCGGTCACTTCTTCAGTGCGTGTAATGGTGTCAAAACCTCCGGTCACACCACCTGCACCCACCAAATCTTCTGCATCTGCAATGGTTAATGGTGGCCATTGTTCGGCACAACTTCCTTCGCAATTACTACTGCCATTGGTGTCATTGGCAAAGGTATAGAGCGCGAAATTAGGTGAGACAGAACCCGCACCACCGATAAGTCGAGCCGATTGGCCACCGTTTTCGATCAATGTGCCCACGGCTGCTTTAGGTGCGGAAGGGGGGAGTTGCCCGCCACCATTACTGACAAAGCAAGGTGAGGTAGAAACACCTTCGCCGGGTTTCACGTTGATGGAATGGATACATTGCCCACCGCCAAATTGATCGCCCTGTAATCGAATCTCAAGGGTATAAGTGGTATTGGCGTTGACACCCGGTACTTGGGTTTCATACCGAAGTACGTCGTCGTCTGTGCTGGTGGTGTAGGTGAAAGGGCCTGTTTCAGGAAGGTTGGCGCCGCTGCTGATGAGCCCCAAGATAGCAAAACCGGGCCCGTGATTGGGCATAGCGCTATGGTAAACCAAGCCGCTGGTTGTCATACCAAAAGCATAACCTTCGCCGAAATCAGCGGGGTAGTCCACATCCGGTTCGCCACAACTGCCTCCGTCATCATCACCACCGACAATGGCAATACTTCCCAAAGAGGTCGGGCATTCATTATTCCCCCAGCGTGCCCATGTGTTATAGATACCGGGTGCCAAATTTGAAACGGTGGTAGACCCGGAATTGTCTGGAACTCGGTATGGGTAACTGGTACCACCATCTACGCTGAATTCGATTGTTGAGCGAGTTCCGCCACTACTGGCATCATCATTGAATGAAAAGATGATACTGCCGTCATTGGCACCGGCAGAACTTTCATCGATTTTCGATAGTGTTGCGGCGGGAATGTCCGAACCCGTGCATGTCTCTCCTGTGGGGGTGGCTTCAATAATAGTGATGGTGTCCAGTACAGTAGGGCACTCACCGTTGCCCCAGCGAGCACTCACGCCATAGTCACCCGGTGCTAGGTTAATGATATCTAAGCTACCGTCAGATAAGTCAGCACTGTAGTCGTAATTGTTACCACCATCTATGCTGAATTGAATGCTGGAGCGACCAGTCGTTGGGCTGAAGGAAAACGAAAGACTACCATCGTTGAAATCAACGTCGGTTTCGTGGGTAACAGAAATATTCGCGCTGGGGATGTCCGCACCCGTACAAATTTCTCCTCCTCCGGTATCCCCTCCAACACTGCCACCGCTGGTTACCGATGAATCGAACGTAACGGGAATAAAACCTGTTAGTATTTGCCCTTGGGAATTATCTTGAATTTTGGCTGAAATATTATAAGTGGAGCCATCGGTTAATCCGTTCACTGGACGTTCCCAGTATCCATTTACCTTTTCGCCACTTTGACAGTTACCCTCACTGTTAAGACAAATAAAATTCCAAAGCCCAGAGTAATTGTTATCTTGAAAATAAATCACACCAGAGTCAGGGCCGGTTGCTCGTATCCCTTCATCTGCATGAACATTTCCGTTGATACTCATTGCCGTACAGACGGCAGCCAGCATCAATTGTTTTCGTAGAGTTGTCATCGAGAGGCCTCTCTATAATAGAAACAGCTTTCAAATGTAGAAAGCTGAGTGCAAAAGATAGGAATGCGGCTGTTTGTATCAATAAAAAAACATTCATACGATAAATCAGCAATTAAAATCCTTTGCAACGTTAGCAATCACCGAAACGGTGTCCCACTGACTTAGAATGTGGAGTGCTGACAAGACCTCTGTAAGACATTCCCAAAAAAGTATCGATTCCATATTGCCAATGGGCCATTCCAGTATTTTGGGTTGTGTGTATTTACCGCGCTTCATGATGCCTTTGGGTTCATCGGTTTGAACTTAATCAGCGTATGAAGAAATCAAAATATAATTTGATCGAATATCGTTAAGGTGCCCAAAGTGGGGCAATGAACAAGATGGAAAAACTTTTTTATAATTATTTTCCGTTTTTTAGATCAGGCGGAAAGCAACGAATTGACAAGGCTAACTTAATTATCATTTTTATTGAGCAGAGGATGATCTCTGCTGTCGCACTGTTTTCTCGCTGTGTGTTTATTATGAATAGAATGTAAACGATTACAAGTATAGTTTTAACTAAAATTTTTATTGGTTATTTCTAAATGTAGGAGGCAGACATTAATAATGAAGGTAATGCATTGAGTTATTAAGAAAAAAGATAGGTATGAATGAAATTTATAAGATAAATCTCATTCATAAGGAAAAGAAAAATTTAAATGAATGAACAGAGAGCGTTAAGGGCGGAGTAATAAAAACGAACCGATGTGACTACTTACCTTTCCATCAGATCGGTTCGGTGTGGTTCAGCAATCAATATGAGCCACTAATAAGAGAGTTACCAAATTCTTTCAACAAATTCAGGGTGATCAACAAATGGGTTACGATTACCTTGGAATTCGTATGCAGCATTATTTCGGTCAATTTCTTTCTGGCTGACAGGGTCCTGCTGGTGCCAGCGTTTTAGCATATTGACGTACCAAGATTGGAACACTTGGCTGCCCGTCCCGTTAAATACGGCATTGCTATCACTCTTCCAGGAAGAGGCTTTATCCTCATATCGAGTTGCCATGTAAAAATGGGCTCTTGCAAAATCGCCTTTGAATTCGTCAATAGGTTCAAATACCGTACCGCTATACCCAAGTCCACTTCTACCGGTACCTAATAAGGAGCCATTGTTGGAAGTGTACTCTCTAGAGCCGACCTCTCCGAAAGGGTGATTGTTACGCTTGTTGTTAACCGAGCCATCAGTAGGAAAAACATGATGCACATCAGAGTGCATAGGCTCGCCTTTACCGAACCATGCCTTGGGCATAGAATGTTCGCGGTTATAACAATCTCCTTCCCCACTGTACTTCAAGTCTTGACTGCATTGGTGCGTACCGGCTGTAAAGTTATACGGATCAGGATTGAGAGGGTTTTCTGAATACATATCCAATACGGATTGGTCACGTTCATAGTATGTATCTAATTCATGATCTCGAATAAAGGTCCATATTTTTCCATATTGCGAGCCACCCCATTCTTTAGGTGGTTTAGTAATGTTGAACAATTCGGTTTTTAAAGCGAAACCGCTTAGCCCATTCGCACTTGAATAGTAATTGGATGAATCAGAGTTATTTCCTCCATTTGAGCCACCTGTATTTCCTCCCCCTGTGTTTCCTCCACCCGTATTTCCTCCACCCGTATTTCCTCCACCATTAGTGCTGCCATTTACTTGGTAGTCATCAATAAATACGGTTTCATTTCCATCAAACCCACTCACATCATAGAAGCGCAGGCCCACTTCGATACTTCCATTTCGAGAAGCGGAGTATTGATAAGAAACGTATTGCCATTGATTGGTTAGATTTGCATCAGAGTAGGTATAAAAGCCATCTACGTATAACCGAGTTTGAACACCGCCGTCAGTGTGGTACACCCATACTCCTACATCGTAAGTTTGTCCGGCGGTCACTGAGATCGCTTGGCGAAAATCGGTGTTACCTTGACTTCGTGTGGTTACGTTGATTAAGGCGGAGGCGCTGCCAGAATACCTTGTTGTAGTGGAGCGAGAAATCGTAATTCCGCTATCAATTGTTGTCCAGCCAGTAGGCTGGTTATTATTCCAAGATTCAAAATCCCCATTTGTTAATGCTGCTGCGTTGATTGAAGCCATCATCATTATTAATGCTGAGATGATGTGAGATTTTCTTAATAGCGGATTCTTTATAAAGTGATTTAGGTGCAAAGTAATTGTGTTTGAGAGTTTTTTTATCCCTAAGTGCTGATTCTTTCTAGTTGATTTCATAATGGAATACCGATTTAGTTGTCGGGTTAGTTAATTTTTTGAAATCCATAAGCGAATTCTGTGCCTAGTCTTTAATAAAATGGAAATTTTGTTATAAAAAAGAGATTTTATGAGTTGACTGTATGGTCATATTTGTAAATCCTTTGTGATTATCATGCTAAGTTCGAGTTGATATTTTCGTATGAAAATTAATTGGATCTCTATGTTATTGATTTATATATGATTTTTAACTCGTTTTTGTTTTGTTTTGATGAGGCAGATTAATCATGATGTAAATTACTAACGTTGATGTAGGTTTTACCGCTTTTTTGAAAAACAAAATCACCTCCTTTTTAAATGGCTTTTAAATTTAACGGTAATTGCTTCTATTTTTTCCAAAATAATATAATTGCTCTCAAATAGTGCGATAGGTAACTACTTCAACTCAGTGAATGCGCCTTTTAAGTGAGAGACGTTTTAAGGGGTATTTGGGTATGATGTGTTGATACTGTAAAATCGAATTGGTTGAATATTAATCAGTTCGAGTTTTGATTATTGAAAAGAATCACACTATTTGTATTTTTCGTTACCTTTTCATTAATAATATGCATAATCATTTATTTGAAAAAATATTGTTGATTCTTACTCCTCTGCTTGAAACTGTTGATTCCGTTTTTAGAGCTGAATTTTTAAGCGTGCTTGATAAAGTGAAATGCACTCGATAAGAGCATGTGTGAAAGCGCTCTCAATAATAGCCCGAATAGAATTCGGGAAGAGCGTTCTAGGTAAGGGACATTAAAAATTATCTAGTTTATTAATTTTAATCTAGCTTTAAGATGTTCCATATTGCTGCTGCTAGCATATCTGCAATTTGTTTGTTTGACAGTGGTAATATATCTGACGTTAATGTATAGCCCTCAAGAAATGGAATCAGTAAGCTGTTTATCTGATTAAGTTGTCTTTTATTTTCTACAATATTCTCGAATATATTCTCCAATAGTCTTGCAGTTGAGTAATAATACTCTTCTAAATAATCTTTTATTGATTCACTACGTGATGATATTGCCCATATTTCTCTAAAAGTTTTGCATGACGCTATAAGTTCTTCGTCACTGATAATATTCAGTAAAAATCTAGAAATATGGATTTTTTTGATCTTTTCTCTGCGTGGCAAATTTCCAAGATGCATTTTGATGAAGGCTGAGCAATGGGTAAGATAATGATCAACCATACCTTTGAGTAATGCTTCTCGATTCTTAAAATGATATTGTAAGTTACCGAGGCTGATGCCTGCAGAGGTGGCAACTTTTCTCATGGTTAAACTGTGATCGCCGTGTTCCTCTAATATTCTCAAACCACATTCTATAATCGTTAGTTTCGTGTTTTTTCTGACCACTTATGGTTGCCTCATTATCAAATTTAAGTCAGTTTTATTAAGATACTGCTTTTTTAATAATTTTTCATGTGGAGGTGGCGATTTTATTTTTATCGTTGTTTTAATTTAGCGGTCTTTTTTTATGTCTCAGTAATTATTTTCTTGTGGTCTTCTCAAAGCTAAATGTAACAATGAGATATTTATTTTATACTTCGTACTCAAAATGAATATCTATTGTTAATTTAAGTGGGTTTTGCTGGGACTATTTTGCCAGTGACAGATCCCAGTCCTATACGGCGAAATCCAATACGTTCACAAAATCCTGTTAATGTGATTTTATCATAATCCTCTAAAAAATTGCGTTCTTCGCCAGAGTTAAGTTCAACTGTACGTTTACCACCTTCTGTCATTTCCAACAAACTACCAACTTCTAAAGGCGTTGGGCCAGATTGTGTGCCTGTACCAAAAAGGTCTCCAGAGCGTAATTGGCAGCCATTACTGGCATGATGAGTGAGCATTTGATAAATAGTCCAAAAACTGTGTTTGAAAGACGTTTTTGATAGTCGCTGCGGATTAAGTTTATCTGATTGCATGGTTTTGCTGGAAAGGTAGCATTCAAGTTGAATATCAATAGCACCAAGCGCTTGATTTTGTGAGCTGTTCAAGTGGGATAGGGGGGAAGGGTGGCTTTGAGGGCGTTCATGCGGCATTTGAAAGGGAGCTAATGCCTCAAGTGTAATGACCCAGGGTGAGATAGACGTTGCGAAGCTTTTTGACAAAAACGGGCCTAAAGGTTGATATTCCCACGCTTGTATATCTCGTGCACTCCAATCATTGAGCACGCATAGACCAAATATATGCTGGGGCGTTTGGTCAATATTAACTGTTTCACCGGGCCTATTTTCTTTTCCAATATAAACACCTAGCTCCACTTCATAGTCGAGCTTTTCCGTTGGTGCATAAATTGGGTACGAGGCAAATGAAGTTTTGAGTTGCCCTTGAGGCCGCTTGATATCAGTACCAGAGAGGTATATTGACGAGGCACGACCATGATAAGCCACGGGTACCCAAGAATAGTTAGCCAGTAATGGATTTTCAGGCCGAAATAATAGACCGACATTCGTTGCATGATGTATAGAGGAATAGAAGTCGGTGTAGTCGCCAATATCTACAGGTATTTTTAGCTTAACACTCTGTTGAGGCACTAATGTGGGTCTCAATAGGGCTTCTTGTTCAGATCCTTTTCTTAGCGCTCTAGATAGCATTAATCTTAAGGATGACCATACTTCAGGTCCGCACTTCATTAATGCATTAAGGCTAGGTGAATTACATGAGTGTAACGCTTTCTGGGTATTTTCTTCTAAATCTTTTAACCATGAAATAGCAGTAAGATCAATGATGCTGTCGCCTATTGCGACACCGACACGAAATGCTTCGTCTGTATTTTTACGTTTGAATACACCAAAGGGTAGATTTTGAATTGGAAAGTCTGTGTTTGGGTCATTTGCACTATCAAGCCATGACTCCAACATCGCATCGTGAGTTTCATTGAGGTTGATCATTTTTATAGCCTACTATTTTCATTGTTATTCTTTTTGTATTTTAAAAACCGGTGTGTCAACTTAAGAGACTCATCGTGTTATTGCAATTCTGATCTCTGTGGTACTTTGATATTGTTCGTACTTGGATATTGTTCGTACTTTGATATTGTTCGTACTTTGATATTGTCAGTATTTTGGCATTATCTGATACTTTTATTGAGTGTGTTGTAGGCGTTATTTTCCGTTCTACGTTACTTTCTCCGTTAGTTTCTTGATAGTGTATTATGGTTGTCCATTAAAATATT
The DNA here is from genome assembly GCF_021234875.1 of Marinibactrum halimedae. Taxonomy (GTDB): domain Bacteria; phylum Pseudomonadota; class Gammaproteobacteria; order Pseudomonadales; family Cellvibrionaceae; genus Marinibactrum; species Marinibactrum halimedae. The sequence goes on from NZ_JAJQVM010000001.1 coordinate 283,158, forward strand.
TTTTTAAGTTCGCCCAGCATTCCATGTAGTTAGTTTGTCGTAATGGTGTATGGAGAGCAAACTCTGTTGGCTCTATTACCCAATGAGATTCAAACATAAAGGCCAATGTGTCTTGATGTTGCTCGGGAATTAGCTTGCCGTTAACGGCCTGTTCAAAAACTTCTGCTTCAGGCCCATGAGGAGACATGCAGTTATGTAGGCTCATCCCCCCAGGAAGAAATCCGTTTGGCTTTGCTTCGTATTGCCCTTTAATGAGCCCCATAAATTCGCTCATTGTGTTTCTGTGATACCAGGGTGGGCGGAAGGTATGTTCACTCACCTGCCAGCGTGGTGGAAAAATCACAAAATCTACATTAGCGGTTCCTTCAGCAAAGCTTGGAGAAGTGAGTACGGTAAAAATAGAAGGATCTGGGTGGTCAAAGCTGACACTGTTGATGACGTTAAAGCGACTAAGCTGGTATTTGTAGGGCGCACTGGTACCAACCCAAGCTACAACATCCAGTGGAGAATGGTTTAATTTGGCACGATACAGTTGGCCAAAAAATTTTGTGATTAATTCACAGGGCTCATCAATGTCTTCAAAATAGGCTTTGGGATATTCAAAGTCACGGTCATTGGCGTAACCATTCGCTCCTACAGGCCCTCTTTCTGGTAGCGTAAAGCTTTGTCCATAATTTTCGCAAATATAACCACGAGCTTGTTCGTTAATTAGCATAATTTTAAATTTGATACCTCTTGGTATCACTAAAATGTCACCAGGTTCAACATAAAGCAGCCCGAATTCTGTATAGGCGCAAATGTCACCCAGTTCAGGAACAATTAAAAGCTCTCCGTCTGCGTTATAAAAGTATCTATTTTCCATACTTTTATTGGCGGTATAGATGTGAATGGCAATACCTGCTTTTGTTTTGACGTTACCGTTTGCTGCAATGGTAGTAAGCCCATCGATAAAATCGGTAGGTTGTGTTGGAATAGGAATGGGATCCCAACGCATGTTATTTGGCGGGCAATAAGAATCATTAAGAGGGGCGCTTTTGATGGCGCCAAGATTTTTTTCGTTTTTTATGCTTGTTTTATCGGTATTTTGGTTAAGTAAACCTAAGGGTTCAAAATCATTCATTGCCACAGAAGGACGAATTCGGTACAGCCAAGAGCGCCGGTTACAGTGGCGTGGTGCGGTAAAAGCGGTCGAGCTAAATTGCTCAGCGTATAAGCCGTAAGCACAGCGTTGAGGATTGAATTGTCCAACCGGCAAGGCACCTGGTAGAGCCTCAGTTTCATGTTCATTTCCAAAACCCGATAAGTAACTAATCTCATTGTGAAGCTTCATCATCGCCCCTTAGTTTTTATCTTTTATGTTGTTATTGTCGTCTTAGCTTCAGAATTTCTATTTTTGATTCATTGTATTGAATGATTACGTTAACCTAATTTTGAAATATGGTAATCCATTTTTCGAGCTTTTATCATCTTTATTGATAGTAGAAAGGTTATGGAAATGGTGGCTAGTTAGCACGTTGTTGGCAACACAGTTGGTTTTGGCCAACCTTAGGGGCAATGTTAGGCGATTGGGTGTTAGAGGATGATTAACTCAAACTTGGAAAGAAAAACCGGCCAGTGGCCGGTTTAAGAATACGCGCAATGGATATGTTTAATAAAATGAAAGCGTATAGAAAATCATAAGGCGTGCAGATAGTCGATAATTGCTTTACGTGCTGATGGCGATGCCTGGAGGTAGGCGTTTCTCGCATTGTTGCCCTTGCCTCTATGGCGTTGGATAGCCGCATCAAAAGTGTGAGAGGTGCCATCGTGCATGAGTTGGAAACTATCTTGATTACCTGTACGTACATAGGAAGATAATCCTACTCCCCATAATGGAGCAGTTCGAAATTCACCCTCCCCTAAGTCGTGTAAGAGTAGATCCGTATAAGGGTGAATGGTCTGATCGGACAGTTCTGAAAACTCACTTTCACCGGTTTGCACTTCCATAATGTGGCACTGGTTGCAACCAAATTCTTGAAAGCGCTGGTGTCCTGGGTGCTCGGTAAGGTTCGCCCGAGGAGACGGAATGGCGGTGAGGCTGGCATATACCACTAAATCGTTTAATGTTTCATCATCAATTTCTTGAGGGCCAAAGCCATTCACACTGGTTCCTACTCCCATATCAGATTTTAAGGCATCGACAATCTGATGTTTTACGGTGGCAGTATTGGCATCCCAGCCGTATTTTCCAACACGTGTTACCCCTTCAAAATTGACGTAATTGACTCGCCCGCCATTCATGCGTGCCCAAGATTTTATAGTGGCATCTGGGATAGCATCTAGTAATCCCATGCCAAGCATACGTGGGGGGATGACAGCTTGGGTTGTTTGGCGTTCCCCTGAGCCATTGGCAAAGTGGCAATCAATACATGAGTTTTGAATGGCTTGAGTTGTTTTGCCCGCCATTTCAGGGAAATTTAAGTTTCCATTTGAGGCTTGGGGGCCAGGTAATAGCTGCTCTACATGATGCCCGTCGTTAAAGTCGGTGTGAAATAAGCGACGGCCTCTCAGCCAAGATTCAATGTGATTTCCACCAATGTTATAGGCGTGTTGCATGTACGCCAATCGTTGCTGTTCTCCTCCGGTTGGTGACAGTTGCGGTATGGTGGTGTCGCCTCCAAGTGAGGAATACGCATCATTGATACCAGTAAGCCCTGCTGCTGGGTCTTGGTTATTGGTCGTGAACCCTTCTCCCAGTATGTACCGAAAGGTTTGCCCGTAATAATTAACGTTATCGCCTGTAAGTTGTGCTTGATCAAAATTAATGGTGGTTTCAAACTCAATTTGTGTGCCGTAGTTAAACGGAATGCTTAGGTTTTGATCTGGCTTCATTACGGCTCTCCAACGAGTGGCTTGGGCTCGTTGTGAGGCGCTAGCGCTACAGGCCGGAACGATATCACCGTTATCCAAAACAAGGTCCATCACATAACCGTATTCGAAGTTGGTTTCATCCCCATAGACTTTGGAGAAGCGCCAGTTAGGTACTTGTTGATTGCAATCTTTGGTATTCCCAAAAACATCAATCATGGACATAGGTACGGCACTGCTGAGAATAACGACAACACAAGGGTCTGTAGTACCGCAGTTTTGAAGTCGCTCGCTAGTGGCGCTATCACGAGTGTAATCGCGCATCTCAAAGGCCCCGAATCGGGCTCGCCAATACTCGATATTGAAGTTGTTAAAGTCACTGTGGCTGAGCTCGTGTCGAACGCGGTATCGTTCAGCTCTTCGTGTGATGACGACATCATTAATAATTTCTGTAGTGGAGATGTAGCTTTTAATGTCTCCGTTGGTGGGAATAAGCGGAGTAACGATAGTGCCATTATCATTGCTGCCGTTATTTCCGTTATTTCCGTTATTTCCGTTATCACTTTGCCCATTGCCGTTTTGTCCATTGTCACTTTGCCCGTTGTTGCTTCCGCTATTACTGTCTGAGTCGTTGGTGGGGCTGGTAGGGGTATTTCCGGTACCTTGTGGGCAAGAGAGTGGCGCGCCATTGAAGATGACTTCCCCAATCGAGACTGAATCGCTTTGTGCGGTGAGGGTTAATGAGGTGCTGCCTGTAATGCCTTGCCACTGAAGTGGTAAGCGCATTCCTGAATCAATGGCGTTGGTGGTGTTGTGAGTACCATAGGTCAGCTCGATAAGTTGGCTGTTGCTAGCACTATTGGATGTGACTTCGACTCGGTCATTGCCAGTCCCTTCTAGTGTCCACTGGAAGGATTGGTTTTGAGCCAATACGCCTAAATCGGTGCAAGATGCTGTGTCGACAGGTTCTTCATCAGTATGACTTCCGGCCGATGTATTATCTCCTGTTGTACCTCCTGTTGCTGTGCCCCCTGTTGTTGTACTTCCATCTCCATTCGTGCTTCCTGTGCCTGCGTTTCCTCCGGTGTCGCTTCCTTGGCCTGGACTGGCTGGCTGAGAAGAGAGGAACGTGAGCTGGTCAATATTCACTGCGGTATCGCCGTTATTGAACGCCAAGGCGACAGTGTCACCTTGATTGATAGGAAGTGCGATGGAGGTTGTGTTATAGGTGCCGGTCCATGCCCCAGTAGTTTCAAAGGTAATCGGATGTTTTACATCATTGACGCTAAGGGTAATGGAGCCGCTGAATGCGGAAGCGTAATGTAACTCTACAGAAGTGGCTGAGGGTGCATCGTTAATAATAAAACCTGCCCCCGTATTACTAATGTAGGCAACACCAGCATTTCCTGATGCCGCTGTGTCTGAATAGACTGTGGCAGATCCAGTCAGTGTACTGTTTTCAGCTTCAATAACAACACGGGTAGTTTCCGGTGAAGAGGGTGGGGAGGTGGTATTAGGCCCTTGAGGTGAAGCGGACGTGTGCAGCCTGTCCAATAGGTCTGAACTTGGTGTTAACCATTGGTCGCCAGTGACTTCTGCAAGCCAGCGTGAGCGTATATCCGTGTTGCCTTGTATTCTTGTATCACCCCAATACCCGTTTTCATAGGGAGCTGCCCACATTGGCTGGCTGTCCCAATCAGCATTAATGTAAGCAACGGCCTTAATGACATCGCTGTTGCTTTCAATGAAGGCAAAGTAGTTTGCAAACCACTCGTTCCATATCTGCGGCCCAGTTTTGACGACATCGGAAGTAGTGCGCTGAAGGCTGCTGTTGTAGGTCAGTTCTGTCGTGTCATAACGCTGAGGGGCAGATTCCGCAATCATTAAGGGTTTATTACGGGAGCGCGCAAGTGACACCATTGGTGAAAGGGCACCGTTGTTGCAATCTTGAGGGGTAAAGTAAGACAGGCCCATCCAATCTACATATTGGTCTCCAGGATACCACTCTTCAATGCCTTGGCTGAGATAGCTGCCACCGCAGTAGGTGGCGCCTTGCCATACCATCGCGACGTTATTAGCCTGAATATTCGATAAAACCTGGTGCATGCGTTGCCAAGCTTGAATAAAGGCATTAGGTTCATAGGTATTCCAAATACCGTCAAATTCATAGCCCCAACGCAGAAAAACAGGGCGGTTCCAGTCTTTTAATGTTTGGGCCAGAGTTTGAAGATTTTGATCTAGTGTGCCTTGGTTAATCGCGTCAAGCTCGCCAACAAGATAGACACCAATGGCCAGGGCGCTGTTGGGGTAGTCCTGATGCAATTGCGCCATGTTATTATCGCCGGCATCATTGTTCACCAGTGTATTCAGTCCACTGAGGTCGGAGATAGAGATATAACCAGTGAGTCCGGTCGGGATGTGCCCAGTATTTGAGGTATAAGCGGAAATGCTGTCTAGGTCTTGTCCGATAAATAGCAACTTTTTATCAGAAGGAGGGAGCAGAGGCCCTTCAACGGCCGTGGCGGATAACGCTGTGCCAAATAACAGAGGGCAGAGTTTTAACACAAATGATGGGCGCATCACTAGAATCCCTTAGCTGATAGTGAATCAGCAATGACTGTTTGTTGGAATATCGCGTAGAAAGCGATGTTGGCGTTACCCTAAGACAGATTTCGTGGCGCACTTGTGAGTTGTATCGTGGAGCTGGATTCAAACAAAGTGTGTGTCTAGCCTGATCACGATCATTATGAATAAAAAAGGAGTGCGCTTATGTAATATTTAATTTGACGCAGTATGACACATAACTATTTTTGTAGAAATTTTATATGCCTTTTTTCATTAACTTTATCTGTCTGACTGGTCATTTAAAGGAATTGATTTCTTGATGGCCTGAAAAGTATAAAAAATAAAACATAATGGAATAAAAGGTGTGTTAGGGGGGATAAATAGTGCATTCTCTGTGCTGCCCATTATGGAAAATTGCCGAGCTATATCATTTTACAAGCCGCTACATGTTGATGACTTACGAAAACCCTACGAATTGTTAAAAGTTTACGAACTGCTATGAAAACCGATGCCAAGACGCTTGTGGAGCGTCATAAAAACTTAATTCATTCTGAAAACCAAAAAGTCATTAGCCATAACCAACGAAGTGATGGTGAATGGGTAATGCACAGCGTCATGATTGATGGTTGCAAAGTGCCCTTTAAGTTTAAACGTAAGGAGAAGTATCAGAGTTTGGTAGGGGCGCGTGTAAATTTGACTTATTATCCTGATACCGAAACGGTTGCAGGGCTTCCTTTTGAGGTAATGAAGGTGGTGAGAATAAAACGATCTTAACCTAATGAACTCTGAGCTATTCTTGGAGGAGATATTGATGATGCAAATGCCTCTTTGATAGTAATCAGTGTTGTTAGTACCTGCCTATCTTTCTTAACTTCAACTACTCAAACAAAACTTGTCGTTTCTGTACACATATTCGGCGCAATAAGCGCAAAACTCTGGCAAGTAGTCACTATAATAGCGGGTGGAGCGAGCAGGCTTTAGTGAAATGGATGGCTTAGCTCATTACCTGCGCAAAATCTGAATCAACTGATGTTCTAATTGCAACTTTTAACCACGTGTTGAGGGATGTGTTATGGATAGTTTTTCAAAATTGCTACGAAGAGTAAGCCGTTCTGCGGTGATTGTATTGCCTTTTTTAGTTTCTACTCACACTGCGATAGCCGCAGATAAGTTGCCTGCATTAGGGGTTAACTTAGAAAATACCTCAGTATCGGGTCTTTCATCCGGTGCGTTCATGACCTCCCAATTTTATGTGGTTAATTCAGATATCATGGTGGGGGCTGGGGTGATTGCAGGTGGACCTTATTTATGTGCGCAGTCTTATGCATACCAAAGCTATATGGTAAACGCGACGACAGCGTGTATGAACCCATTAACGGCCAGTGTTGGGCCGAATACCCAAATGCTTGTCAGTAAAACGAAAAAGCTTTCGAAAGAAAAAAAAATAGATAACATAGATAACATTAAGGACGATAAAATTTATATTTTTTCGGGGAAAGCTGATCATGTTGTAGCCACTAAAGTGGTTGATCAAACAGAAAAGTTTTTCCTAGATCTTGGCGTTGATGCAGATTCTATTCTGTATAACACTAATGTTGATGCAGGGCATGCCATTATCACCAACAATAAAAAAGATACGGAATGTGATTTAACTAAGGCGCCGTTTATCAATGATTGTGATTTTGAGCAATCACACCGCATTATTCGGCACATCTATGGTGATACTAAGCCGCCATCAGAAAAAGCCACAGGTAAAATCATTAAATTTGATCAACTTGAATTTGTTGATTCCGAGTATACCAGTATGAGCAAACACGCTTATGCTTATGTTCCAGACCAGTGTTATTCGCAATCGTGTAATTTACATGTTGTTTTTCATGGTTGCTTGCAAGGTGCAGACGTGATTGGTGATCAATACTATGCGGGTACTGGATATAATGAAATTGCAGATACCAATAACTTGGTCATGTTATATCCTCAAGTTCACCCTTCAAAAGGTAAGCCATTAAACCCACAAGGTTGTTGGGATTTTTGGGGATATTCCTTACCTGAAGAATCTCAACCGGATTACTTCACAAAAGAAGCGCCTCAAATCAAAGCGGTAACCAAAATGGTAAAACGCCTTGCACAGCAAAATGTTGCTGCACAATAGTGTGTGTTTTTTAGGTTAGTAATTTGGGGGTGTAGTTTTTGGTGTAGTTTTTGATAAGTCAGAGGTGGTGATTTGTATCATGATTACCACCTTCAATGAACTCTGAAACCCGTAAATGGAGATAATGAAATGGCTGCTGGTGATCAATCTTATTTTGAGCTGGATCCTAAGTTAGAAAAAGCATTAAGTAGAGTTGTTGAAACAGGTAAAACCACTATTGAAAATATGAATGTTGTTGCCAGAGCAATCACGCCTTTCAAAACGTTTGCTCAAATCAATGACAATACAACGAACTTTTTGAATAGTGTGGATTGGGGGAATGTGGTTAAAAATTCTTATTTACCTGAGTCATACCAAACACCTCTAACACAGCTTGCTGAAATTCAGCAAGCGGCTATTAAAACGACGGTTGAAGGACAAGCGAGTTTTTTTAAAACCCTTTCAACAGAGGGGAAAGAAATTGCGTCAACACCCGTGCCTATTGAAAAGCCTCAGGAGGCAATGGCGGATTACATTGATAAAAGCTTGGACTTATACGATGACGTTAATGAGGCGATGAAAGAGCAGGCCAGTCAACTCAATACTGTACAATCGGCTTATATGGCTTGGTATCAAAATACATTGCAGTCAATGTCTGCGGCGCCTAAAACGTAATGTCTATTACTCAATTAACGAAGTTTTATTATTTAACGTTAGGTGCCTAACCTTAGTTCAGTGTTTAATCCGCCGTAATCTTATTATTACGATTCCATTATTGTGAGCCGATAATGCCTACAATCTAACCACTTTTTTATCTGACTATGAGTGTAATGCATCTTTATAATACTCTCTTAGGGCGATAAAAAAGTAGGTTAGTCGTTATTATATTGTCGTACAATTGCAATCGAATTTCGTTATAACACCCTCGGAATACCAATAGCCAAGAGACCACTGTATTACGAATGGTCGAAGTGGCATAAATAGATCATTAAGAGGGTGTTATGAAAAAATCACTATTGTTTTTATCGATGGTCAATGTGGTTGCGGTTGCTGGAGTGGCATTATCGAACCTATCGCTGGCTTCTCTGTACGATACTGATAGAGAAGAGCGAATGATCATCGATTCGGCTGAAAATACGAGCGATGGGGATGCCAAAGTATTTGTAGGAAAGCCTTGGTTATCGGGGTTTGTATCCTTACCCGCTGATTCATTTGCAGAAGGGCCTGCGTCTGGTGGAGATGATGGGGAGGGTAATCCTATTTCGTCGAATGGACGTGTAGGTCCGTTTCCTGGGCAACCCATTCAAGGCTTTAGTGCGGTACAGCGAGGTTCATTGCATCCACATCATTTTCTTTTCTTATCGGATAATGGGTTCGGAGCCAAAGAAAATAGCTCAGACTACCTTTTGCGTCTTTATGAAACGACAGTCAATTTTTCTTGGTTTGACCCCGGAAAAATTTCTGTGGAAGACTATGTTTCCTTTTCTGACCCAAATCACTATGTTCCTTTTCCCATTACACTGGAAGATGGTTCTGAGCGTTTATTGACTGGCTCTGACTTTGATATTGAGTCACTGGTGGTCGACAATAATGGTGACTTGTGGATCGGTGATGAATTTGGCCCATTCCTTTTGCACTTTAGTAAAACAGGCGAACTACTGGAAGCGCCTATTGCCACACCAGAAATACGCAATGGGCAGATTGATTTATCTCGTCAGGTAATGTCTCCGCAAAATCCTTTTCTCTCTGGAGAAGCCACTCTTCCCCGTTCGAGGGGATTTGAAGGTATGGCTTTTAGCCCAGCTCGTGATTATCTGTACCCATTACTCGAAGGTACAGTAAAGGGAGACCCAGAAAACAGCCTACGAATTTATAAGGTTTCTACCCAAACCAGTGAGTTTGTGGATTTTATCGGGTTTTATCCTACAACAAATGGGAACGCCATTGGAGATTTTACGACCATTAATGATCATCAATTTTTAGTCATTGAGCGTGATGGTGGACAAGGAAGTAGTGCGGAGTTTAAGAAGATTTTCCTGATTGATTTCCGTCATGTTGATACAGAAGGTTTTATTCAGAAAACAGAGTTGGTTGACTTATTGAACATTAATGACCCTCTGGATGTGAATAATGATGGAGAAAAAACGTTTACCTTTCCTTTTGTAACCATTGAAAACCTATTAGTGTTAGACCCTTTTACCCTGCTTGTGGCCAATGATAATAACTATCCATTTTCTGTAGGGCGTGGGCCGGATATTGATAATAACGAAATCATTAAAATCAGTTTGCCTAGACCTCTTTTATTGAGTCCAAAATTATGGTTTAAAAAATAATATTTCCTTGAAGTGAGGGGTATTTTAGCCCCTCTTCACGCTCAATCTACTTTTTTGTATCGTTGTTAATGGGTAAGTAGCGATTAAGGATGACGTACCCTGTAATTCCAGAGGCAATAGAGCCAAGTATAATGCCAATACGTTCATCAAAAAGGTAATTGATTTCCGTTTCTTCAAACGCGAGTGAGCCGATAAACAAACTCATGGTAAACCCTATACCACAGAGTGCTGCGGTGCCGTATAGCGATGCCCAATTCATATTACTAGGGAGTGTTGTCAATTTTAGTTTGATGGCAAACCAGCAAAAACCAAAAACCCCCAATTGCTTTCCCAGAAATAACCCAAGCGCAACACCAAGAGGAACGCCGTGAATAAGTTGGTTTGCCTCAATGCCGGCAAAGTTAATGCCTGCATTGGCAAACGCAAATATAGGTAAGACGAAAAACGCCACAACAGTGTGTAAATCATGCTCAAGATCTTTTAGAGGGGAGTCGGTAGGGTTATCTTTCGTTTTCATGGGAATAAAGGCGGCCAATAATACTGCAGATAAGGTTGCGTGTACGCCAGATTTAAGCATGGAGGTCCACATAATAATACCGATGACAATATAAATACTTTTCGAATCTACTCCTTTTCGATTAATAAAAAAAAGCAGGCATAAACAGGTGCCGACAAAAATCAGTGCCAGCATAGAAATTTTTGACGTATAAAAAAAGGCAATAATAACGATGGCACCGATATCATCAAAAATGGCCAGCGATGTTAAAAACACTTTGAGTGATGTGGGAACTCTTGATCCAAGTAAACTTAACACACCCAATGCGAAGGCAATATCGGTGGCGGCCGGTATTGCCCACCCTTGTATCGCGTTAGGGTTGTCGTAATTCAGGGCAATGTATATTAATGCTGGTATGAGCATACCCCCTATCGCGCCAATGGCAGGAAGTACTACATTTTTCGGTTGTGACAGCTCTCCTTCCATTAACTCCCTTTTCAATTCAAGCCCCACATGGAAAAAGAAAATGGCCATCAGTCCATCGTTGATCCAAAGTAATAAAGGTTTGTGAATATGTAAGGCGCCAATGCGAATTTCTACCGGGACATCTAGCAATTGTTGATACAAGCTTTCAAAGGGGGAGTTTGCTAACACCATGGCAAATATGGCGGCTGCCATAAGGAGGAGTCCACTGGCAGAATCCATTTGAAAAAAATGAGAAAGGTGAAATTTATTTTTATTATTCATTGGGTGTTTCGCCAAGAAAGTGGGTTTACAAAACAGTTGTCCTATATGTGAATGTGCAAACCTTTAGTGTCGAAAAGAAACGCTATTGAGCCGTTGTTGTTTGAGTAGCTTTTATTATTAATCAGTGTAGAAGATGAATGGTATTTGTTCTGCGTGTGCAGACATTAAATGTCAATAATCATATATTGTTCTGTTATCGGTCATAAAAGTATGATTTATTTTTTTTGGGTGAAATGTAACCTATTTTTACCGTGCCTTAAAAAACTATTCAAAGTTTTTTTGAAAAGACGGTTTATGAATCACTGACGTAGTTATGAGGTGTGTCACAGAGTTTCACCAATCTGCTCCTCAGAATAGATAAAAAGAAGTTTGCCTAGGACGTGCAAGCAGAATTCATGACGTGGGTAGCGTTCTTTATTTATGCAAACGATTACATTTAATGGGTAAGTTGAAGTTTTTCTGTGATTGGAATGCAGATTTGTATTCTGCGTGATGGTGGGATTGGTTTTTCATAAGTGATACAGGTTTTTATTCTGCGTAGCGATTTCACTTCACCATCGTTTATCACAGTCCATATATAACAAGCTGTTTCGCAAGTTATGTATCAAAGCTGGATATCTTCTTTGAACCACTCATGGAAGACCTATTAGAAAACTATTTTTGCCATTTTCACTATCAGTGGAATGGATGGCCATTGGGATTCATTCCTTGTTGCCATTTAATGTAATCAACCGACCAGAGGCCGATCTGATGAAATTCAAAAAGCAGCTTCTGCTCACCAGCATTATTTGTGCTGGTTATGGGTGGAATATGCACGCGCTTGCCGATGAGGGTATTCGTGCAACCGGACCTAATTCCGGCGTTATTTACTTCCAAGACAAGGGCTATAGCGGCTCTTGGAACTACATTTGTTATAACGATAATTGTGTGCCTGGCCAGAAAGTTGATGGCTATTGGGAGCGTGAAGTCAGTGGTTTGACCGACGGTGGTTCCTACACCATTCAAGCAAAAATTCAGGATAATGCGACAGGGCAATTTTTATCTGGAAATCTTCCTGTGACATTCGACACTTCTGTAACCACAGGCGGTAGTGTCGATGATGCCGGGGATACGGATGAAGAGCCGCCGACCGGTGATGATGATACGCCGACGCCGACGCCGACGCCGACGCCGACGCCAACGCCGACACCGACGCCAACACCGACGCCGACGCCGACGCCAACTCCGACGCCGACGCCTACTCCGACGCCGACGCCAACTCCGACGCCGACGCCAACTCCGACGCCAACTCCGACGCCAACTCCGACGCCAACTCCGACGCCGACTCCACCTGATTCATGTGATGCACCTGGAGGCGATGCAGGTAATGACATTGATTATGCTGCAGATATGGGAGAAGGCTATGAATTTGGTATGACGACTGATGGTTTGGTCTACCACAACGCCATCGCCGGGCATACCCCTAGCTTTGCCATCGTTGGATTACAAAGTGCCGGTGTGAATATTCCAGAAAGTGGCCCGTTTGCTTTCACTACGTCGACTGGAGCGAGTTATCAGCGCTATCAGGCTCAGGTCCCCAATGTGAATGCCAATACCGATTACAATCTCGAAATTCGTTTACAAGGCAATCAGTTTGGTAGTGGGCAATGTATTTACAATATCACTGTGAAGCCAGGTGAGGGCGTTGTCGATTCGCCATGTTATACCGCAGGTGGTTCAACAGGCGGTGGTGGTGATGTGATTGCCGAGCCAACACCTGAGCCAACAGTCGGGATGGTTGTTACAAACGGTTCTCAAGGCCAGGCTCGCCTCATTGCAGGCTCCGTGTTTGCTGACAAAGAGGGCTTCGCGTTATACACCTTTGACAATGACAGTGCGAATGTCAGTAATTGTGAAGGCGGCTGTGAAAATGCTTGGCCGAAAGTGGTTGTGGAATCTCCCGAAGATGTGATCGGTGCGGGTGGCGTGACTGGGGAATTTGGCACGATTCCAAGAACACGCACTGTCACAGATGATTGCGGAAATGAAGTGACCGTGACGGATTATCATGTGACCTACAATCAGAAGCCTTTGTACTTCTTCCAAGGTGACACTTCTGCTTCAACGACTGCCGGTGCTAACCGACCCAGCTGGCGTTTAGCGGATGCAGCGTTGATACCGCAATTGCCACGTGTTGCACATCCAGCGCCTGCGTTGAAATCCACCGTTAATGGTTTGGCTCCGAGCAACTTTGGATACGCCATTGACATCGAAGGTCGCACACTGACTTGGCGTCCGAGCGGTGAGAACAATATGGCAGGTTTGATTCAGCAGTTCTCTCCATGGGCAGGTGATGGGCAGCCGTTGTCTGCGAAGGATCCAAATCTTGAGTTATGGTGTTCAAATAACCAGATTCAATTCCATAAAGTTGATATGCCAGGAACCTTAACAGGCCCTTATAAAGCTGAAATTCCGGGCGCTTGTTACGGTAATTTCTACTATTTCTTGCGTTATCGTACCTACGGCACCATGAACTTGGATCCTGAGAGTAACTGGGTATACACCGCACTTTATGAGTACGATGAAAACAATCCGAATGATCGTATTGATCCACGTGATCGACCAACTGTGACTTATTCTTCTGCGAACTGGCAGCGTCATGGTCATCCTCACTCTCGTGATCGTGCTGAAGAGGTCATTCATTTTGATGCCATGCCTTACAACACCTCACTCACCAGTGGTCTTGAGCGTTATGCCACCACTTTTGTGGATGGCCCAGGTGTATTCCAGGTTCAGCCACACGCGAATGGTTCGATTCTGAGAATCGAGGCGTTTGAGTGGGGGGCAGGAAACTGTCAGGGGCCTCAGTACATGATCAATGCCAATAACCCAATGGCGGCAGGTCGTTTCGATTATGGTCAGATTATTTCTTGGGAGGCCACCTTCGGTAGTTCTCAGAATAATTTCCCAGGGGGTTCTGGAATTGGTTCTCAGGTGTACAACACCATGCAGAATGTGACCGTAGGTATGGGCTTTACCTCATCGACGGGCGATCCACGCTTGAATTTGGCAGGGCCAGCAGGGGTTCGAATGATTCATTCGGATGGCTGTAACCCTGTTGAAAAAGAAGAGCGTAACTCGAAGTTTGCTCAACAGGTAACAACGGTGACAACCGGTGAGATTGTGGATGAATTCATTAAGGGTCATGACTTGTTCCACGGTCAGCCTAAAAATTCGGGTGCTAGACCTGGTGATACAGGCTTTGCCGGCAGCCGTGCCATTGTGGATGTGAATGGAACGACGCATAAAGCAGCGGGTATGGGCTCTTGTGGTGATTGTCACTTCCGAGATGGCCGAGGCAGTTTTGTGGTGGAGACACCAGATGGTCCGCGTTTGGCACCACCGACTTACGGTACCGGGTTACTGCAATACATTGAGAATGCAGAGGTTGGTTTAACTTGGGAAGGTGATGTAGCCACGGTACGTGAACAAGCGGAAGCGGCATTGTTCAACGATCTTGGTCTACGAGTGAATGACATCGGTCAGCAGAATTTTGATCAAGTCGTGTCTTACAACGAGACATTGCATGTACCCGTTCGCTTATACTCGTCCTACGCTGATCCTGAAGTGGCAGAAGGTGAAGTGGCGTTCCATGAGGCGGGCTGTGCGGACTGTCATCAGCCGACTCAGAAAACGAGAAGCGATGCGCCAGATTGGGCTCGTGACCTTTACATTCGCCCTTACACAGACATGAAGTTATGGAATGTGGGCACCGGTAAAGCGTTCCGTACTCCGCCACTGTGGGGAATTGGTCAAAACATCACTCTGCTTGAGCGCAATAACATGGCAACGTTGTTTATGCACGATGGCCGAGCTAATTCTTTGGAAGCAGCAATTGATGCTCACGGTAATAACTCTGTTCCTTCTTTGAGCAGTAGCGATAAAGCAAAAATCGTTAAGTTTATGAAAACCCTATAAATATAAGGATGTTTGCAGGGTGCGCTTAGCTTGAGCGCGCCTTGTAACTCCCCCAGTTTTTGAAGATATACATTTCCCAATGTGATCGATATTTTCAAATACGATCATTCTTTTTAAGAAACACACCGTGCAAAGCACGTCTCTAGTTTCACACGCTTTACAGCTCACTCCCTGAGTTAGCGCATCCAATTGGGTGCGCTCTTTTTCTTCACACATATTGTTATTCTAAATTGTCCGAATCTTCCTTCTCTCACTGCTATCGCGGTGTGTTCGATATGTGTTATTCAACAAAGATAGCAGAGGGGTTTCATTGGTAGGAATGGTTTTAGTCCAAGTAAGCAACTGCTAAACTGCCGGTAAGTTGTGGCGTATCAGATCAGCACTGGGCAGTATTTTTGATAACGTTGCATTGTACGAATAGTTGCATTGTATGAATAGAAGCACTGAGTAGTATGTAAGATGGGGTTTGCCTGTTCTTTAAAGGTCTGCAAATAGTGAGTCAGTTGATGGTGTGTCAAATGTTTAATAAACAGTTTTGGGGTTTGGAGCTAGGGTTGAAAAAGGTCATTTTGGTAATGATGATGGCTGTTCTTTCTACTGTTTGCTTATCCCAAGAGACCACCCAGGCCGGCCCCTCCATATCAAAAACGAAAGACATCGCTAAAAACACCGAGCAAGAACAGAAAAAGGAAGAAGAGAAAAAGCAAGAACAGGAAGATAGCGAAATTATTAAAGCCAATGGGGCGAAAGTTAAAATTACCTCAAAAAAGCCGGTAACTCTAGTGAGTAAAGTAGGGGATGATACTGGAAAAAAACTCTCGGTGGTCAGCTGCCTTTTGAAACCCAGCCAGCGCTTGCGCTTAAGCAGCCAGGTTCACGGTGTTCTGGACGAGGTTCATATCACTCAAGGGGATCAAGTCGAGAAAGATCAATTACTCATGACGCTGGAAAGTAGTGTTGAGAAAGCTCAATTAGACATCGCTCGAAATGAGGCAAAATACGCTCAAAAAAACTTCGAGCGAAATAAACAGGCCGTGGAAGAATCTATTCTTTCCGATAAGCTGCGAGATGAACTCTTTCGTCAAGTGAATTTAGCCAAATTGGAACAAAAAAAAGCAGCGGCGCTAGTGTCGCAACGACGCATTCAAAGCCCGATTGAGGGGTATGTCTATCGGGTGTATGCCAATGAGGGTGAGCGTGTGGCCGATAAGCCCGTGGTCGAAGTCATTGATTTAGATCCGTTACATGCTGATATAGTCATGAAAGCAGATCAATTTGGACGATTAACGCCTGGTATGGCGGTAAGTTTGGCGCTCCAATACAGTGGCTCCACGGCACGTTCTTTGGTAACGGGGACTGTGGCGGTCGTTGACCCGGTTATTGACGGCAATAATGGTACTTTCAGTGCTCGAATAGAGGTTGCCAACCCTGAAGGTGATATTCCAGCTGGGCTAAAGTGTCAGGTAGATCAATTAAATCATGAAGTAGTGAGTAGAGTAGAATATTAACATTGGACTTTTATCAGTTGATATTTAAAGTGTTGAAGCTATTCTCTCTAGTATGAAACGATTCAATAGCATAAAACGATTCAATATTAAATAATTTAATGCGAAAAAATTAATGGAAAATGATATTTTTACTTAAGGGAACCTCTATAAATTCGTTTTTTTAGCGCGATAATTTTCTAATTTTTTCTACCGGAACATTTACCGAAAATAATTATCATTACGCATTTATTTACAAAAATATTGGATAAAAATTCGTTCTTTTGATGATTTTTTCTCCCTATTTGTATATTCCAGACGCACGTTGGCCGCATAGCGTGACAAATCGTCTCATGTTATACGTGATATTCATCATGCCAATCTTCACCGCATTTCTCTCTATGCCAATAACTCGAAAATAGAGCCCGCCTTGTTCATTGGTCATAGAACCAAATACATGTTCTACACGCGCTCTAACTTTCGACTTTTTGGTGTTGGATTTTTGCTCTCTGGAAGTCAGTGGCTTGTTGCGTTTCCCTTTCTTATGAACAT
>NZ_JAJQVM010000020.1 GCF_021234875.1 Marinibactrum halimedae
GATGAGTGAGTTTGTCGTGCCCTTGCCAATCATGAATCACTCGCCCACAGGCATCGTAGGTCCACTTTAAGGTGCGGTGTGCATTTTTGGCTTCGGTTAATTGGCCGGAGGCATTGTATTGAAAATCGGTGACGCCATCCGGGGTATTTTCTCGTAATAATCTGCCGAACGGATCACGTTCGAATAAGGTATCGATGCCGTCGCCATTTTGCGGGTCTATCACCGCACGGCTGGCAATTAAGTGGCCCGCTTGGTTATAGGCGTAACGGGTGGTACGGCCATCAAAGCCCACTTCTTCAGTTAAGCGTTCTTTTAAATCGTATTTTAATTGGTAGCGTTCGCCCTTTTCGTTTAATAACCCAATTAAATTTCGCTCGCCATCATAAGCGTAATGCAGTGCGGTGCCGTCGGGATTAATGCGCTTCGAGACTTGGCTTAAGCCATCGTAAAAATACTGGGTACTGCGGCCTTCGGCATCGATAATTTCTGAGACTAACCCTTGCGGGTTATAGCGGTATTGGGTTTTGGCGCCGTCGGGTGTCGTTACCGCACTGATGCGATCGAGCGAGTCGTATTGGTAATGAGTCGATTGCTTTTGTGCGTGTTTAACTTCAATTAACCGCTGGGCGTTGTCATACACATAATGCTGGGTGCGCCCCATGGGGTCGTGCACGGCGGTGAGTTTGCCGTGGTTGTTCCAGAGGTAGCGAGTGGTGTTGCCTAAGGCATCGGTTACGCTGCCAACCAACCCGATGGGGTTGTAGGTGTAGGTGGTTTTATTGCCCAGCGGGTCGATGGTGGCTTTAATTTGCCCGCGCAAATTGTAGCGACGCTCCCAGGTGTGACCGTCTGGATTGGTGATTTTGCTGGGCAGGCCACTGGCGTTGTAGGCAATGGTGTGCTCGTTACCGGCCACGTCGATTTTTTTACTGAGGCGACCTTGTTTGTCGTATTCGAATTGTTCCGTGCGGCGCTCGTTATGGTGAGCGGGTAAATCCGTTTGCAGTAATTGGCCGAGGGCATTGTAGTGGTAATGGGTTTCGGCGCCCATTGGGTCTTTGTGGTAGACCGGTAACGCTCGGTCGTTAAAGCGATAGGTTTCTTCTCCGCCACGGGTATCGGTGACGGTCACGCCTTTGCCATCATCGTCCCACGCAAATTGGTAATGATAAGTGGGTACGCCATGAATGTCGTCGCCCCATTGGCGAGTGCATTTGGCACCAGGGCCTGTTTTGTCCCATTCAAAATAAAAGTGATACCCCGTTTTTAACGTGCGTTGAGTAATAATGTGTTGGTGGTATTCGTAATGTTCGCTGTTGCCACTGGCATCGGTGGCACAAATTAAATCGCCGTGTTCATTGTATTGGTATTGGACCAGTGTCGATTGTTGCCCGTCGGCGGTTTTGCGAATGACTTTTTCAATACGACCGCAGGACGATGGGATTAAATGTAGCGTGTCGCCCAAAGACGATTGAATTACCGAGAGGCGTTTGCCGTGTTGTTCATCTTCACGGTAACGAAAAACATGACGATTTTTGTAATCGTCATTAATTTCTGTCAGTGAAAATTCCGCAGAAAAAGGGGTGTGGGATTCAAAATGTTTTTGAATGCCATCGGGGGCACCGTAGGGAGTGATCACCCAGTGTCGATCATTGACACGAATGAGCGTCAGGCCTTCCACCACATTGTGGCTTTGGTTACTGGCACCGGGGATGGGAAATTCAATGATGCGCCCTTCGCCATCGTGAAATTGCAACGGTTGGTCGTCATCTTTCCAGACTATCTTTTCGGCTAAAGGGTGGCTCCAGCCAAATCCCAAAGTGGAGTCTTGCGGGTTACCACTGCGATAGGTTCTGGCCAAGGTGAGCGGTAGAGGGCCTTCCAAGGTGGCATCCACCAGAGTTAACCGTTCTTCCCCGGTTTTTAAATTGATGGGCTCACCCCCTTCACAGGCATTGCTATTGCACTGGGTCGGTTCGCCGTCAGCATTTGTACCTGTGGCATCCGTGGCATTATCGGATTCCTTGGGTTTATTTTTCTCCGCTTCAGCCTGTTTTTGGTTTGCGATTCTTTCCTCTCGCCCTTGCTTGGACGGGTCTGAGGTCGGTGTGTCTGGGGTGCTGTTAGAGGTAGGGATGTCTTTGTAATCGGCTTTTTCGGCTTTGGCAGAGTATTTTTTTAAGGCTTTTAATCGACTTTTTTGTGCTTCGGCAAATTTCAGCATGAGCTCACCCACTTTTTTAAAGTGCGTGAGTAAGCGAAGGTTTTTTGCCATGGCAACGGTCGCGCCCACACCGCCGGTGACGGCAGCTAAGACAATAGTGAGGATAATTTCGAACACACCTCCGCCCGCCATTTCTGTCCACTCTAGGCTGTGCTGGGCGGCCACATAATCTTTGGTAAATTCCCCTATCATTTGCCGCAAGGTGGGGTCGTCGTAAATTAAGGTGGCCACGTCCATGGCTTGCTCAAATTGGGCGAGGGTAATTTTAGTGGGGTCGAACCCTAATACATCCACGACTTCTTTCTTTAAGCCAGTAAGGTAGTCATCTCGCGAGTTTTCGAAACTTTTATTGTGCGCGGCGTAATCGTAAACGGATTTTGACGCAACGTAGGACAAATGTTGAGGCGAGACTTTTTGTGCTATTTCAACAATATCTTTTGCCCAGATGGCCAAGCCCCAAGCCGCCTCCCCCAGCGTCTCGCCAAACGATTGAACATGAGCACCGGCTTTACCCAACGCAGAACGTTGTTGGTAATCCGCGTCTATTTGCGCCGCTTCGGCTTGTTCCTGGGCAATAATTTGGCGCAATGCCAATTGAATTTTTTGGCGCAATAGCGCCGTTTCGTTGCTCAATTCCTGTAAAGAAAGCGGGGCTTCATTAATGCTTAAGCGGTTGTGCACCAGCGCAAGAAAAATGTCTTTTTGGAGTTGGGTAAATTTAGTCGGGGTGGGGTATTTAGGATCGCTTATGTAACGATTGGCTTCGTCTTTTATATCGGGCGTGCGGCCTGACATAAAAAACGGTTTATAAATGTCTTTCTGTAACCCGAAATATTCGTCATAAATCCGCTGTAATTCTGAAGTCGGTAAGGCTTTGACGAATTCGATGCATTCAAAATAACGGAAGTGGAAGGAAGAGGGCGATGGCATGTTTGGCCAAGCGATTTCTAATCGATAGCGTTGTCCGTCTGTGGTGGTGGCTAAAATGGCCATGCCTTGTCGTCCTTACTTGTATGCTATTTGTACGTCGTTACTTGTGGCAGTTTTTAGAACGGTTTTTATAAACAGTCGTTCTTGTAAACGGTATTTCTTGTAGAAGTGGTGAATAACAGTGAATGTGCTTATGCACCCTCAATAATGAATAATGCACACCCACAAATAGTACCTACCCAAAAATAGTACCTACCCACAAATAAATTACCTATTGATGAGTAGTGTACTAACAAAAAGAACATTAAGTATGTCAACTATAGTAAGGAAAGTGCCATTTTTGCGATATTTGTCAAACATTCTTATCTATATTCTCTCTGGTAAGGTCGAGCTTTGATCACTGGATATACTGAGCTTAATTGGGGTTATCGTGATTTCGCCTATTGGCTCACTTCGCTGGCTTTGCGCAAAAGTGTAGGAAACGTGAGAAGGTTTTCACCGGTTATGGGTTCTGATAAGGCTATTGATGCGTAAATTAGGTAGTATTGAAGAGAATAAAGATGGTGGGTTAAAGCCTTTAATGAAAAGGCGTGGGCTCTAGGTTTTAGTGTGGCTCTAGGTTTTAGTGTGGTTCTAGGTTTTAGTTTGAGTAGGGGTAGAGAGAGAAAGTGACTATCGGATTCCAATGGGTAAAAAATCGAATGGCAATTGCAATGGCGCCTGCTTTTGTATTGTCGAGTGTGAATGTCGTTGCTCAAGGTTATGGTATTTATGATGCTCGTGGCTTGGGTATGGGAGGCACGGCAACGGCGATAGGCTCCACTGATAACGGGCTATTTTACAACCCAGCACTGCTGGCTTTGCACGATGGAGATGAAGACAAAACCCGAGATGGACGAATTTATTTCCCTGTCATCACCGCTGAAATATCGCGCAGTGTATTCGACGCGGTGGACATTGAAGAAGATGAGCTGGATGAGCGTTTAACCGATTCGGTGAATGAGTTTAACAATTCCCAGACCATTAACAATGCGTTAGCCGTCGTGGATTCTGCCGATGAGCTGCTACGAGCGATATCGGAGTTAAACGACGAAAGCTTGTTTGCGAATGGGTTTAGTGGATTATCCATCACCGAACCTGGGGATCGAGAAGGCGGTGGGTTTTATATTGGCGCGAGGGTGATTGGTGGTGCCTTTCCTGATGTAACTGAGGAAGATCTCGCGCTTCTTGAAGATTATACGGAAGCCTTATTATTTGTGGGTTCATCAGGGGAAGAGGGTGTTGCTCACCCCGAGTTGTTTAATGCGGATGGAAGCTTAATTGACCCAACAGATTCGTTAACGTCCACGGCTACAGCGGCAGGTTTGGCCATTGCGGAGGTGGGTGTTTCTTTTGCAAAAGAGTATAACCTATTCGGACACCCGATTGCTGTGGGTGTGACACCGAAGTTTATGATATTGAGAACCTTTGATGCCCAACTGGATTTGGACACAGGAAATATTGACAGTGACGTCAGTGATGAAAATTTACGAGCATTAAATTTTGACTTTGGAATGGCGACGGAATTTGCCGACTACTATCGATTTGGTTTATCCGTTAAAGATGTGATTTCCAAAGATTTTGATAGTGAGACCGGGCAGACGGTAACGCTTGAGCCGAAAACTCGAATGGGGTTGGGGTATGTGCGGAATACCTGGCAGGTGGGCATGGATGTGGATGTGACTAAAGTGGATATTATTGGCACTAACCTTTCCACTCAAGACCTTTCGCTAGGGGGAGAATGGAATGTCTGGGGGCCGGTTTTTCTTCGAGGAGGATACCGTTACGACATAGAAGAAACTCGCGATGACATTTATTCGCTTGGTGTTGGCCTGCAGTTTCGTCGTTTTGTTTTTGATTTTGCCGCCAGTGATGGCAATGGAGCGCGTGGCGTTTCACTGCAAATGGGTTATGTGATGTGATTGGATTTTTGAATCTGCTCTTATTTTATTGGTCTGTATTACCCTTCAACAATGACAGAGCCTTTCCTGACTAAATGAGGTCGAATATGTTTATTGCAATGAACAAGTTTAAAATAAAGCTCGGGTGTGAACAGGAATTTATTGATATTTGGGAAGGAAGAAATACGTATCTTGCAAGTGTACCTGGGTTCAAAGAATTTCATTTATTGCGTGGCTCAAGTCATGAAGAGTATACGTCATTTGCTTCTCACTCCACATGGGAGTCCAAGGAGGCGTTTGAAGCTTGGACACAATCTGAGGCGTTCAGAAAAGCGCATGCTAATGCAGGCGCTAGAAAAGAAATTTATCTTGGCCCTCCACAGCTTGATCTTTATGAGAAGGCCTTGTAATACCGGCTCTTTAGGTTTTTGAGTATTTAATGAATATTTAAAAGGTAGCGATGTCACTCTTTGGAGGTGTGATAGAAGGCGGTTTTTGAAAGACCCGTACATAATCCACTTCCATCGTTTGAGGGAATGGTGTTTGGGGCGTGGGGCCACCTGGGAGATCTCCACCCACGGCGACGTTTAAAATAAGATAAAACGATTGGTTGAAGGGGGCAGGGTAAGCTCCTGCTGAGGTATACTTTTGTGTTTGGTAATGTTCGCCATCAATATACCAACGGATTTCTCCCTTTTCCCACTCAATGGCGTAGGTATGGAATGTATCCACTACGCTGGTTTTGGGGCTGAAAGTTTTCGTGGTATGAATGTTTTTCGGGAAGTTATCGCCGTGGAGGAGGGTGCCGAACACTTCGTTTTTACCGCTTTTTCGTAGGTTGATCGCTTCCATAATATGGATCTCGCCACACGATGTTTGGCAGGTGTTCGGCAGCATCGAAACGGCTGGCCATAGCCCTTGTCCATGGGGCAGTTTGGCTCGAATTTCAAAGCGCCCGTAGGTCCAGTCGGCTTTATCAAAGGTTCGCAGTCGTGCCGACGTGTATTGTCGGGTAATACCTTTATACAGAAACTCCTCTTTGATAGCTCTAATGTGCAGTTGTCCACTTTCTACCCAAGCATTTTCTTTTCGCTCGGTATAATACTGTAGCTCGTTGTTGTCGCCGCCCTCTGCGTTGATTTCGAGGCTCCATTTGTCAGTATCAATGCGATTCCCTTCAAACTCATCATTCCATGCAAGAAACCATCGGCCACTCCGTGTGTCTATGAATTTAGGGGCTGAGGATTTAGGGGCTGAAGATTTAGGAGCCGGGAGCTTTGATGAAAGCGAAGTTGATTGTGAAAGTGTTTGTGCAATGAGGTAAGGAGAAAGGAGGAAGATGCTGAATAATAAGCTCAGTTTTACAAGGAGATAGCGCCTTCTATTTCGTTGAAGGAGCGCGTGAGACGATAGCTGAAGAGTCGAGTTTGAATGAAATTTGTTCAAGAAATGATGCCCCCATACATTACCCTTTTTATCACGAGTGGTTGGAAAAAGAGTGGTTAGAAAAAGAGTGGTTAGAAAAAGAGTGGTTAGAAAAAGAGTGGTTAGATAGAAAAAGAGTCGCTGAAAAAGTGCCTCGGAAATCGCAATAAAAAGGTCATGATACTGAATTGTGATGGTTCGACCACCATTTGTAACGATGAGTTCAAAGAGTCGGAATCGTCCTTCATTGTATGTTCACTTATCGAGTATTTAGAGTGAGTATTCACTGAGGCATTCGGCAAAAATGAGGCAAAGCTTAAATCCGCTCTGCCATAAAAATTAAGATACTTAAGCCATTAAGAGAACTAAGACGTAAATAATGACAGAGCAAACAGTCGCCGCAGAGGCTCCATTAGAGCACCTTTGGTATGAACTCATGAATACCACATTGGGTGAGCAATGGCTTTCTAGCCCTGATATAAAGCAGCAGGCTGCGCAGTGGTTTAAGGCTTTAGTCAGCGCTTATGAAGAAGCACACCGAAGCTACCATACGTTGGAGCACATCGCTTCCATGCTTAACTTACTCAATGCTGCAAACATAGACGATGTGGCGGCACACTGGGCGGTTTGGTTTCATGATTACATCTACCAACCTGGCGCGAAAGACAATGAAAGTTTGAGTGCGGCTGTTGCTCAAGAGGTGATGGAATCTTTAGGGGTGAAAACTTCTATTATCCTTCGGGCGACGGCGATTATCTTAGCCACAAAGTCCCATCTGCCACCGGTTAACAGTGACGAGGCGTTTAAAGCGGTATTGGATGCCGATATGGCCATATTAGGCTCAGAGCCTTCGGAGTTTCAAACCTATTCAAATCGTGTAAGAGCTGAATTTCGCCGTGTGCCAACACTGCTCTACAAAATTGGCCGGCGTAAATTCTTACGCGATGTCTTGCAACAGCCCCGTATTTTTCACACAGAATGGTTTTTTGAACGATTTGAGCAACAGGCACGAGCCAATCTGTTAAAAGCATTAAAGTAATTTATCAATTGTATTGAGGTTGCGGGTGTCACCCTTCTCGGGTGGGCTGGAAATAAATCACTTTTTTAGGAAAGCAAGAAAAAAGTTATTTCCTGGGGAACTAAGTAATAGAGGAGACACTCTATAATTATATGCAGCAAGTAAACCATATCATTCAATTCACTCCCAGTTTGTCTGATATGTTTTTGCATGGTGTATATAGTTTCACATTCCCTAAGGTGTTGCTTTGGGCGCTAGTGATAGCGCCCTTTTCTTTTATATTCTGTGCGGCTATTTGTATTTACTTTCTACATCGGTTTTAGGTGGAATTTATGTGTTGTTTAGGTGGACTTTATGTGTCGTTTTGGTGGGGTAGATGCACAATTCGCCAATAGCCTTCCAGCATTTGAATCATGTCAATAAATTCTTTTCCTACTTGATCTTTAACGAAATACCCTGCGACATTTCTCTCATAACTTTTGTTGATGTCGGTGTCATCAGAAGAGGTTGTCAATACAAAAATAGTCGTGCTTTTTAGAGAATCATCACTCCGGATTTTATTTAACAATCCTAACCCATCAAGTCTAGGCATTCGCAAGTCCAGCAGCGTAATATAAGGCTGGGGTATTTTGTCGTTTTTCATAAGTTCAAAGGCTTCGATACCATCTTTCGCTCGTATAATAGTGTTGGCGATACGTTCATGATGGAAGCTGCGTTCGATCGTCATAAAGTCGACGTCATCATCTTCAACGACAAACACGGTGATTTCGGAGATAGCGCTTTTGGCGTGCATAGGCGAATTAATGTTTTTGATGTTGATGAGACAAACATTCTGTTTGTGCGATGGGTGTTGGCCAATGAATATGGAAGGTTGAGCCTGCGCCTATGCTCGACGTTAAGGTGATGTTTCCACCAAAATTATCGAGCATTTTTTTGACAAACGATAGTCCCATGCCGCTGCCTTCTTTTTCATCTCTCGATTTTAATGTTTGGAAAAGTTCAAAGATCTGAGTGTGATACTGTGGGTCAATACCTGCGCCATCGTCAGTAACATCAATATAGTAATCATGATCGCTTTTTTTGCAGGTGATATCAATCTTTCCGGTAGTATTAGGGTGATGTTTAATTGCGTTTGAAATAAGATTTTGTAGTACCATTCGTAGTGGAACTTCAGGTAAGAAGAGTGATGTCTCAGTTGTCTTAATGATAAAGTTATCTGAATTATCAATAAGTAGAAGCAAGTCATTCACAAAACTTTTTAGCGATATTTGCTTGGGGTTGGCGTTTAACTTGCTTAGTCTCGAATACGCTAATAGGTCGGACAGTAATTTATCCATGCGCTGAGCTCTATTTTTGATGAGCTCAAAATGTTTTTGACTTTCTTCTGGTAATAGACTTTGGCAATCCTGCTCTATCCATGAGGTCAATTTTGAGATGGCGTTAATGGGTGAGCGTAAATCATGGGAGGCGATGTAGGCAAACTGATCCAAGTCTTGATTGGACTGTTTTAGGTGCTCAATAAGGCGCTCTCTTTCGGTCACGTCGTTCCATATGGTAAGAATGAAAGGGTTGCCTTGGGCATCTGAAAAACGAGTTTTTCGAATGTGTAGTGTTTTTCTCGTCCCATTCGGAAAAATAGAAGTATTGATAGCTTCACTCAATCCGGTATTCAGGGCTTCATTGTTGGTTCTGATAAACTCTTCTCTGTTTTCATTAATCAGTGAAGGGCTAATGGGGTTGCCGATGACTTTACTTTGTGAGCTTTCTGGATGGAGCGATAAAAAGTGCTTGTTTGCTTGCACAATATTGTGGTGGCTGTCTTGTACAAAAAGGTAAAAGGGGCTGCTGTCTAATATCAATTGTTGGAAATTAAGGGCGTCTGCGAGTTGGTCTCGGGCGGAAGAGAGTTTGGTGTCAATGGTGGCGTAATTGGCTTCCAGCTTCTTGGTTTCAATTGCAGAATGCACAACATTCTTTAATAGTGTAGGGGATATGTCGTTTTTAACGATGTAATTTTGAGCGCCATGCTTGATGCTTTGTACTGCAATATTTTCATCACCTTGTCCTGTCATCATAATAATGGCAAGAAAAGGGTATTTTTTTGACAGTGTTTTAATGATGTCAATGCCCGATTCATTTGGCATGGAATAATCCAGTAATACACAGTCAGGTATTTCTTCATTAATGCGTTGAATGCCAGAAAGCCCCGAGGCTGCTTCATTAAAGCAGTACTGATACTGATCGTTTTTTTTCAATTGCCTTATGCAAAGCTCACGGTCATCAGGATTGTCATCAATAATTAAAATAGAAAAAAGATTGCTGTTGTGGGCGGGTGATGTTTCTGATAAAGCATTCATAATACTTTCTGAAAGCGTATTAAAAAGTGTGTAGCGTTTGTAAATACAGTCGTGGGCGCCATGTTGGAGTAGCTGAGAAATGGTGTGTTTGTCAATGTTATCGCAAAGTGCAATGATGGGGGTGTTGGGGTAGTATTCTTGTAATTCAAGAAGTGTTGTTAACCGAGCCCCTTCTTTTAAGTTGTACTCTAATGCTATACAGCTGAAGTGGGTGGTACCTTGAGGAAATTGTGTGAGTGCTTCTTTGTGGCTTTTTGTTAATGATATTTCAAAATGTTCTGGTCTATCTTGATAAAAGTCGTTCAGTTTAAAAGCGATATATTCTGCGCTTTTATCAATGATAAGAATGTTGTGTGATGATTGAGTCATAAAGTTGATTTATTTAAATGGCGAGGTAATATGGCAACATTAAACCAATACTGTTTAAATTTGTGAACTACATCTGTTAAGCCATTCATGTCAATGGGTTTTTGTATATAAGTGCTTGCGCCACTTGCATAACAAATATCAATGTCATTCTCGTCTTTTGAGGTGGTCAAAATAATCACAGGAATGGATTTTAGGGACGTATTTTTTTTGATGATTTTAAGTAATTCTCTTCCGTCTATTCCTGGCATGTTTAAATCCAGTAAAATTAATGTCGGAGGAGATGATATGTCGTTATGATACCGCCCTTCTTTAAATAGGTAATCTTTGGCTTCTTGGCCTGATTGGCACCATTTTATTGGGTTGATGATGTGATTCTTTCTGAAACTACGTTCTGTGGCTTCGTAGTCATCAATATTGTCATCAATCAATAATATTGTTGAAAGGTCTTCCAAATTAAACACCCTCCTTAAATTCTTGGTTTTTCGACTTTAAGGTGAAATAAAAGATTGTACCTTCATCTATTCTAGAGTCTAGCCATATTTCTCCATTATGTTTTTCGACAATTTTTTTGACGAAGGTGAGGCCAACGCCTGATCCTTTGGTAATTTCACTTTCTTCATTAAGCCTTTTAAAAATTTTAAAGATGTCGCTGTGGAAGCGTTTATCAATGCCAATGCCGTTGTCTTCAATATAGAATGCTTGATAAGTTTCTTCGTCATTCGGATTTTTAATTGATTTATAGCCTATATGAATATTTTTTTGAGGTTTATTGTTATATTTTATGGCGTTAACGATGAGGTTTCTAAAAAGCTCTCTTGTTCTTGGCTTGTCACAGTAAATAGTCGGTAAATCGTCTTCTAGTTTGATGTGTATATCCTGTGAATCAGGTTCAATAACCGTTTCAATGACATCCGTTACGAGATCTTTAATATTGCACTCCTGAATAGCCAGGGCTTGTCGACCAAGGCGAGAGTAATAAAGCAATTCATCGACTAATCGTTCCATTCGCCTGCAGAGAAAGTTTATTCTATTTATGCGTCGGTTCCCACCTTCCTCAATGAGTGCAGCATAATCTTCTTGTAAAAATTGAGCGTTATTGGCAATGCCTCGAAGGGGCTCTTTTAAATCATGAGAAGCAATATAGGCAAACTGATCTAATTCTTGGTTGCTGGTTTCAAGATTTTTAATAAATTGTTCAATGGATTTTTCTGCTTCTTTTTTGGTAGTGATGTCTCGAATGGTGCCAACATAAAGTGTTTCTTTAAAGGTTTCTAGTTTGTTAACGCCTAATTCCATGGGGAAGACTTCCCCTGATTTTCGACAGGCTAGTATCTCTCTACCCATGCCAATAACCTTTTTTTCCCCCGTGCTTTCATAATTGCTCAGGTAAGTGTCATGCTCCGAACGATAGGGTTCAGGCATGAGTATTTTGACGTTGTTGCCTAATACTTCCTCACGCGTATAGCCGAATATTCGTGAAGCGGAAGGGTTGAATTCTTGAATAATACCCAAGTGATCGATGATAATTAGCCCATCCAATACGGTGTTCATAATCGCCTGTGATCGCTCGGCATGATCTTTAATGTCTTTTTCGGCTAGTTTTCTCTCACTAATATCTCTTATCGTTCCTACAAAAAATTTTTCTCCATCCAGTTCCATGCCATTCACACCGAGCTCCATTGGAAATTGTTCTCCTGACTTACGTCTGGCAATGATTTCTCGCCCTTTTCCGATAACTTTCTTAATACCAGTTTTAAGATGGTTGCTTAAATATTGATCATGCTCAGAATGATAAGGATCTGGCATTAAAATTTTGACATTTTTATTTAAAACTTCGCTAGATTTATAACCAAAAATACGCGATGCAGAGTCGTTGAATGCTAAGATAATTCCATTTTGATCAATAATGATGAGTCCATCGATAACGGTTTTCATAACTGCTTGTAAAACATCGTTGTGGGAAAATTTCATAGCAGTTTTTATCCTTTTTTCAATGTGTCATTTTTTTTGGTTTATTCTTATAGAGGTGCTTGGGGTGCATAAATTTCTAAAGTATGGCAGTGATGCAGGGTGGGGTGTATTAAATTTTATGTGGTGGTGAGTTTTTTGATTTTCTGTCGTTTATGGCATTTTTTTTCTTTTTTTGGATGATTTTAGTGTAATTTTATAAGTGTTTTTTGAGGATTATATTAATTGCCTTAGAAATGTTGATAGTGTTTGACTTGGGGGTCGTTGTATGATTTGAGTGTTCTGTTAAAGCGCTTTTTGGTTTTACTTTTTTTATGGGTTTATTTAAAAGTTTAAGGATTTTGCTTTTGTTTGATTTTTGCTTGATTTGTGGGAGTGACTGGTTTTCTAACTGTTATTTTAAAGGGTTATAGAGGTCGGGTATGAATTTTTTGTTAGTGGATGACGATGCTGTAGATCGTGAAATGGTCAAACGCTCTTTGTTCGGTTTTTCTCAGGAGTTGCAAGTGTTGGAAGCGTCTTCTGTCGATGATGCGCTTGATCAATGTGCTCAGGAAAAGTTTGATGTTATTTTGCTTGATTATCGTATGCCCAAAAAAAATGGAGTGGATTTTATTCTCGCGCTTGGCGTGGGAGAGCGTGCCCGAAAAAATGTGGTTGTGATGATGAGTAACAGTGAGGATGAGAATTTAGCCCTAGAGTGTATTGATGCCGGAGCTCAAGATTTTATTTTGAAAAAAGAAATAAATTCCAGTCGTTTGCGACGTGTAATTGTGCAGGCGAAGAAACGCTTCGACTTGGAAAATAAGCTTCGGGAGAGCTATTTTCAGGTAAAATATTTGGCGGAACGTGATCAGCTGACTTCTTTAGCAAATAGATACCTCTTTGAAGAGTCGTTAAAATTGGCCATAGCGAATGTTCAGCGTTCGAATAAATATTTGTCTTTACTGCTGTTTGATATTGATAACTTTAAATTTATCAATGATACATTAGGCCATAGTGTGGGAGATTTGTTGTTGGTGAATGTATGTCAGCGTGTTAATGAGCATTTGCGAGGAGATGAGCTTTTTGCACGATTGGGGGGGGATGAGTTTGTCATTTTGGTGAAAGAAGATAAAGATCTTCATGGTGCAAGAAAAATTGCTGATCGTATTCACATGGCATTAGGGGAGCCTTTTTTCCTAAATGATAAGGAAGTGTGGGTAACGGTGAGTATTGGCATTACCGTATGTAAAAAAGAGAATGCGCTGGCATCGGAAGAATTAATGAAGCAAGCTGATATTGCTATGTATCGCTCAAAAAAAGAAGGAAAAGGCAATACACGCTTTTTTGAAAAAGGTTTACAAAAAGAAGTAGAGAATCGAATCAGTATGGAGTCTGGTTTGATGATGGGTTTGAAACGGGAAGAGTTTTTCTTACTTTATCAACCAATTGTGAATGCTAAGGACGGTAATTTGGTTCGCTGTGAAGTATTGTTAAGGTGGCGCAGGCGCGGCATTATCATAACACCCCAGGATTTTTTAACGATTGCTGAAGATTCTCGTAAAATTTGTATCATTGGTCGGTGGGTGATAAGCCGAGCTGTCGAACAAGTTTTTGTTTGGAAGCAGCAATTTACAGTGGATGTTAATATTGCTATTAATTTATCGGGTGTACAACTGACAGATCCCAACTTGCCAGAATATATTGTTGATTGTTGCCAGCGTTTTGGAGTATCACCTTCTTGTATTGAATTTGAGCTTTCAGAAACGGCATTATTGGAGGTGAATCAGTTGGCGATTCATACCCTTGAAACATTGAGTAGTTTAGGGTGTAGCATTGCTCTTGATGATTTTGGTACAGGCTATTCTTCCATTACCTATTTACGGAATTTTCCAATATCGACATTAAAGATAGACCGATCCATTATTCCGTCGTCTCAACATAATGAAAAAGACAAGGCACTATTCTCAGGATTATTAAAAATGGTGAATACCATGGGGTTGCACTCGGTTGCAGAAGGTGTTGAAACCATAGATATGGTGAATTATTGTGTTCAGCAAGGCGTTGAATGCCTTCAAGGGCATTATTTCTCCAAGCCTCTAACGATAATGGAATTTAATCAGCAGTATCTTGCAGGCTTGGACAGTAATCTACAGTACTCTAAGCATTAGGTATTAATTACCTACACCTTCCATTAAGCTGAATTTGTTTCCGGCTTCATCAATACACACCAGAGTGACTTGAGTTGAAAAAATAGGCTCGTCGGGGGTGCTCAGTGAGCTGGCTACCATCACATTGACTTCATAGGTCACTGAAGTATTTCCCATGGCGATTTTTTTCGCATCAAACATCACAATGCTGCCTAATTCCACCTGTCGCTTAAAACTGACTTCGTTCATTCCGGCGGTAACAAAGCGCTTGCCTGGGTGATCCAACCTTGCGGCCATATAGGCAGATTCATCGACCCATTTTAATAGTGTTCCACCAAATAAGTAGCCGTAGTGGTTTAAGTGTTCTGTTAAAACAAGTTGGTAGTTTTCCATTGTGTTCTCTTCTTCTTAATGACTTTTTCTAAAGCGCTTTATTTTAAATCAATATCCATCTGTGACCGCATGGTCTTCATTATTTGTGTGCTAAATTGCCATTGGTTGAGTGAATTTTAGCCTTCTTTACAAATCTTAACATAAGTATTATTGAACCAGTTTGCATTTTAACGATAATCCGGCGCTCATTTTTCTCATATAAAACGAACTTAATTTTTCATTTCGCTTGTGAAATACGTCGGTGACAGATTGTTATTGCCCACCGTCGGTTGGTCGTTTTTATACTCCATTACACTCGAAACTCTTAGGAATGCTGAGTTTCCCTACGTTTGAAATTTATCAGGATTGAGTTATGAATAAATTATTCAACACCCTTCTGCTTGGTGTTGTCGCCGCCCTTTCTGGTTGTCTGGAAGTGGAAGACAATAATAATGATGACGTTACAGTCACTTATGAAGAGATAACGGTAACCGCTCGTGGAA
This sequence comes from Marinibactrum halimedae, assembly GCF_021234875.1. Lineage (GTDB taxonomy): Bacteria > Pseudomonadota > Gammaproteobacteria > Pseudomonadales > Cellvibrionaceae > Marinibactrum > Marinibactrum halimedae. The sequence continues at coordinate 15,239 of NZ_JAJQVM010000020.1, forward strand.
GAGTAGTGGATGCCTACGATGAGCGAGAGGTGTCTTCTGCGTCAATCACGGTAAAACGTGGTGATACAGTGTTGATTGATTCTTATGAAGCAGAAAATGGACGTTTTGAATTGCCTGAGCTACCAGCAGGAGCGGACTTGGAGTTTATTATTTCAAGCACGAATGGCGAATTTATGCAGCGTGTTTTTTATTCTGAGTTAAATGGTTATCTTGGCTCAGATAATTATGAAGATATTGGCTTGCTGAAAGTCTCTCAACCTATCACGGTGGATTTTTCCGTCGTTAATGAAGAAACACAAGAGGTTATTTCGAATCTTGAGTTTTATGCTCATTCTCACGCTGAATTACAAGAAGGCCGCTATTATCGCTACAATGGTGCTTCCAGTTATCAAGATTATGCCCATAGAAGTACATTCAACAGTGAGCGAGGCGTTTATGAAATTACGCTCCCTCAGCACATTGATACGAATGTATTGTTAGATTTGGATGTGGATGGCGATGGTCTTGAGGATTACCATAGTGCCCGCTTTGGTGTTACTACAGTAGATGGTGTCTTAACCATTGCGGAAGCGAATACGGATTGGCTGGGAACTTTGGAATTAGAAGTGGGTGTTAGAGGCGCCATCGAGTTTCGTATTTCAGTACTTGATGAGCAATTGCAACCCATTCCAACCGCAATATTTTATAACGATGATTCGGTGGCCCTTAGTGAGTCTCGCTATGATGAGGCTTTAGGTCAACACATTGTTGAGGCGCTTGTTCGTCCAGAAGGAGCGGATTTGCGGATGCCTGCGTTTACGTATAACGATGTAAATTATCAAAGTGCAACGATTGATATTTTCGGTTCGGGTCGAGATAGAGTTAATGTCCAATTTGGTAATGTTAACAATCTTGATTCCTATGTTGGATTTGATATCCGTCCAGTAATTGATTTGGTCGTTATGCCAAAAATTGCGGATCAGTCCAGCAGTGTTAATTTATTGCACGCGGGTGTTAATTCAGAGGGTGCTCTTCAGGCTTTCTATTCTGAGCCCATCACTATTGAAGCGAGTGAGGTGGCTCTTTTCGAAAATGGTTCTTCAAGAATCGTGAGAGATGGTAGTGGCTCGACACAAATCTTACGTCGTGGAGGTGCCGTCCCTGTAGATGTCTCAATGGATCTAAATGGCACACGTTTGACGGTAATACCAGCTCAACCTTTATTGGATCAAGTGGCGTATCAATACAGTGTGGGTGACTTTACGGTGAATGCCGAAGGTGACCAGATGATATCAGTAGACTTATCTGTTGATGACAGCATCCGTTTTAGTGCTGGTGAGAATGGTTCAGTGGGTGAGTTTAACCCCGCTATGATTAAAGCCGATAACCGTAATTATCGAACCAATAATGTTGAGATCATAACGGAAAACTCTGCAGGCTTCGGATCATTCGGAGGTAGAGGGGCTGGCGAAGTTTATTTATATTTTCCTCCGTCAATTGTCGGTTTGCAAACTTTGTATATTCGTGTCGTATCTGTTACTAGAAATGGAGTCGTGGAAGCAGAGGATAGTCGTTTAAGATCTATTATTACCTCTGGCAATAGCCCAAGTGCAGACCTTAGGCATGTGGTGGTATCTGTTTCAGATAATGAAAACGTCAATGTATATTCGTCGAATGAGATTCTTTTAGGAACTGCTTTTGAAGAGGGCTTGTCCTATTATGAAGTCAATTTATATGGCTCTTTCTATTTGCAAGATAATGAATCAAGCAATGTAAACTCTGTAACTATCGAGTATTCTTATCAAACTCGAAATGGGGATACCACTACAGGTGAGATGACCCTCCCTGTTCAATAGAGATTGATTACTTCCACATAGAACCCAAAAACGCGCCTTTAGGCGCGTTTTTGGGTTCTAACCTATGCAAAAAGTAGATTTCTTAAAAGTCTCTTTTGGTGTTGAGGAAGGCGGGTTGTTATTCGTTTCAATTCCAAGCAGCTTTTATTCCGAATATGGAGTGGTTCTGCCCATGGCAGCTGTGAAGACAGTACAGCCATTGTTCTAGCCCGTGTAACTTACGGGTGTGTGGGTGAAACCAGAGTGAAAAATCTGGTGTTTTATTAATCAAATTAGAATGTTGGAATTTTACATGCGAGGCAAGAAAAAATTACTTTCCCTAGCATTGGCGGCAGCAATGGGATTGCCGTTGTTGAGCGGATGTTCCTTACTGGATAAGTCACCACTGGCGGAAAAAGAAGTCGTCAGTGAGCAAGAGCGCTTGATGGCGTACCTTGATCAGATCAATGAAGAAAACTTAGAGCGCTCCCCGATAACGTCTACCTATCGTGGTCGCAAAGACGGCTATGGAGAGTGGGATGACGCCAGCGAGGCGGCTGCTATAGAAGAGCATAAAATTACGTTGAAGCGTAAAGCCAAGTTGGCAAAATTTGACGCCGCTCAAATGGATACTCAAGGGCAGCTAAGCCTAAAAATTGCTCAGTTGTATATGGATCGTAGCATTGCTGGTTATGAGTTTCGTCATAACGATTACGTGATGCAGCAGTTTAGTGCCTGGCACACTTGGATTCCAAGTTTATTGATCAATATCCATCGTGTGAAAACCGAGCAAGATTTAAAAGATTATTTATCTCGCGTTGAAAAGGTCGATGATTTGTTCGAACAAGTTATTGATAACATGAGAATTCAAGCGGAGAAAGGCGTTTATCCTCCGCGCTGGAGTTATCCACAAATGTTGGCGGCGTCAGCTAATGTGATTAAGGGCGCGCCTTTTCAGGGTGGAAAAGACAACACGTTATTTGCGGATTTTAAGAAAAAATTAGACTCTCTGAATTTAAGCGAGCACAAGTCTGTTAAATACACAGAGCAAATGATGAAGGCGTTGTTGACGTCTATTAAGCCCGCGTATAAATCATTGATTGCGGAATTAGAGGCGCAATATGAAGTAGCCCCTGAAGGTGATGGTGTCTGGCGTTTACCCAATGGCGATGATTATTACCGTTATTTATTAAATTATTATACCACGACAGATTTGACTGCCGACGAGGTTCATCAGCTTGGTTTGGAGAATGTTCAGCGTATTCATAATGAAATGCGTGAGATCATGAAGCAGGTTGGTTTTGAAGGCACGTTACAAGAATTTTTTGCCTTTATGCGTGAAGACAAGCAATTCTATTACGACAATACTGATGAAGGTCGAGCGGCGTATTTGGAGAAGTCCGTAGAATTGATTGATACGGTTCGTGAGGTATTGCCTGAGTATTTCGGAATCTTCCCGAAAGCGGAACTGGAAGTGAAGCGTGTTGAGGCATTCCGGGAAGCCAGTGCCGGTAAAGCCTTCTACCAGGGCCCACCACCCGATGGCAGCCGTCCAGGTATTTATTATGTGAATTTATACAAAATGGAAGATATGCCTTCTTATCAAATGGAAGCGTTGGCTTATCATGAGGGCATTCCTGGGCACCATATGCAGTTGGCAATTACCGCTGAATTGGAGGGGGTGCCCGAATTCCAAAAATTTGTCCGCTTTACCGCTTATACGGAAGGCTGGGGTTTGTATAGTGAGTACCTAGCAAAAGAAATGGGTTTCTATGAAGATCCTTATTCTGACTTTGGTCGTTTAGCGATGGAGTTGTGGCGTGCATGTCGTTTGGTGGTGGATACGGGGATTCACTCCAAAAAGTGGACAAGAGAAGAAGCAATTCAGTATCTTCAAGATAATACGCCGAACCCTGCAAACGATACTGTAAAAGCGATTGAGCGTTACATTGTTTATCCAGGTCAAGCAACCTCTTATTTAATTGGCAAAATTAAAATTGTGGAGTTGCGTGAAGCGGCGAAGAAGGCACTGGGTGATAAATTTGATATCCGTGGTTTTCATGATGAAATTTTGAAGGATGGCCCTGTTGCATTGTCGATTTTGGAAGACAAAATCAATGCATGGGTAGAAGCTCAGCGCTAACTGCTGTTAGCGTTCACCATAAAAAAACGCCACTCACGTTACGTGAGCGGCGTTTTTTTATGGTGAGTCGGGTTTTCCGATTGGATTAGTTGGTTTGACAGCCATGCGCAGCACGGACTTCATCGATCATATCCAGTAATACTTGCCCTTCACTGGTGTTGATGCGAATTTCATCCAAATAGGCTTGATGCTTGGTGGAAGGCGACCATGATGTGTTGTTATTTAACGCATCGAGTAGTGCAAACGTGGCGCCCCATAATACCAGTGTATCTTCACGGACGTTAAAATCATTCATCATGTGTTCAAAATCTTGCGGATGATTTTGCTTTGCCCATAGCAAGTAGCGTGGTGCGGCCCAGGCAAAATTCAGAAGATAATTCACATGGTATTGTGTGCCGGTAATATCATAAAACTGGTAATCTGCTGCGACAGAGTGAAAATATTCTGTCCATTCGTCGTACATGGTTTGAATACCTTGATCTCCGGTGGTCGAACCGTAATTAAAGTAGGTACTGTTGGCATCACCGTCTAAATTATCATGAAACGGATCGCGTGAAATTTCTTGACGAGGAAAATAATCTCGGCGAGGCTGTTGAAGGTTATACCCTTCTGAGACGTAGTAGTTTGAAAAGCCATTCGCCTCATGGCCACATTCGTGAACAATTAGCCCATAGTTGGTTTCCCAGCCATATTCAGGGTTATTGGGGCTTCCATCGTCCCACCACCAATCTTCAATGCAATTGGGTTGGGCTTTTTGTGTGACAACATCGTACATGTACGGGTAGCCTTGAGATAACGCCTTGCGTGTGAATTCAACGATACCGGCTTTGGTTTCGTTGCCTTCCACTTCGTTGATCATGCTTTGATAATCCACTTCAAGGCTGGGCAGTGTTAATTGATATTGCCCATCGGTACAGCTGGCATTGGTGAATTCTTCAAACATTCCACCTGGTGTGGGTGGAGTGGGTGTACCGCCACCGCCGCCTCCACCATCATTACCTTCTTGGTAGTTGGCGACGAGAGTGAGATTTGAAAAGTCACTGAAGGCATTAATCATAATGTGATAAGTGCCTGCCTGGGGGGGGTTAAATGAGCAGGCCTCATTGTTGCCGCTGCGGTAAGGACGGCAATCGTAATTTCCGGTTTGAGGTTCATTACCATAGGCAACGTACAGGTCTGCATCACCGGAGCCACCGCTCATCTCGATGGACAAATTGCGTGCGTTGTCTGGAATGTCCAGTGTGAAGCGAAGTTGTTCAGATCGGTTTCCGCTTAATCCAGATATGGGATTGCCGTTGGTCAGTGAGGCGTTATCTGGTGTGGTCGGAGGTGGCTGATCATTATCGTTAGACGTTGAAGTCAGTTCGATATTTCGGAAAGTACTGCGGTTATTTTTTCGACCTTTGTCTTTATCATTCACCAATACTAAACGCATGGTATCGCCAGTGTAATATTGTCCTATTGGAATGCTGAAAGTTTGGTACTCCCCTGAGGCGGTGTAGCCAAATTCACCACGAATTCCCCAATTACTTTGTGAGCCAGAGAGTTTGAAAAAACGATTGGAGGATTCTTTATCATCTTCTTCAAAGCCAATACCGTGAAATTCACCGCGAGAATTACTTTTAAATTCAAATGTTAAGACAGAGTCTTCCGTGATTGTGTAAAACTGATTGGTTGCACGCCAGCGATTGCCGCGCATTTCATAGCTGTTATCGCTATTGTTGAATACGGCTTTTCCTGTTTCGGTATCTTGATCCGAAAAGCCAGACATGCCAGATAAATCGATCGGCATGGCCCACGCATTGGATACCGCCATCGCGATGATTGTAACAAGGGTAGATCGGTGCGTAAGTTGCCAGGTTTTCTTTGTGATCATAGTTATTCTCTAAGCCTTCTGACGTGACGTTATTTATTACATTGAGCGCGGTATTTTTGTAGTTATTGCTGTCGTATTCTGAATGTGAGCGCAGTGTAGCAAGCCGAGGAAGGTCGGGTTGTGAGGTATTCAAAGTAAATTAGGTGAATAGGTTAGGGATTTTTGTACTTTTATTCAGACTGAGAAGAAGTCTATGTTTTATAAATGAAGTGACAGCATTTTGTGTTTAGACGTTTGTCATTCAGTATTTTTGATGTTTTTGGGGTGAGGTTTTTTGTGCCAGATAGGGTTAATGAAGCACCTTTGAAAAAAGGTGCTGGGTCAGGTTTAGCAATCCATTTTTTCTCTTTTAGTTTTCTTGCTACCTCTATTTTTATCTCTAATTGTTGAATGAGAGGCGGGTTGTTTAATTCAACCAGCCGTCACAAATCGTCGGTACCATACTGGTAGCTTTAGCTCTGAGCAGCTGATAGCCATAGGGTACTTTGTCTACCTCCAGAGTAACAATCACCTTCTCTGCTTGATATCGCGCCCGTTTCACTAAACTGGCGGCGGGTTCAACCACTAATGAAGTGCCTACTACCAGTACACGGCTTGCTTCTTGGAAATGGGCTTGCGCCTCTTCCATATAAAGAGGAATCTCCCCAAACCAGACAACATGTGGCCTTAACTGGCTATTGAGTTCGCACTTCTGACCGAGGTGAATCGGTTTGCTGCCGATATCATAGAGTAAGCTTTCTTCTATCGAGCTGCGTGCTTTGGTTAACTCGCCGTGCAAGTGAAGGACTTGGGTGGAGCCTGCTCGCTCGTGCAAGTCGTCAATATTCTGCGTGATGATGACGACTTCATATTGTTCTTCAAGGCGAGCAATGGCTTGGTGTGCGGCATTAGGCTTCGCCTGAGCAGCATCACTGCGACGTTGGTTGTAAAACCCTAAAACCAGTTCAGGGTCGTTCCACCAACCTTCGGGGGTGGCCACCAGCTCAATAGGGTAGTTCTCCCAGAGGCCGTCAGAGTCTCTGAACGTTTTCAAACCACTCTCGGCACTGATGCCTGCACCGGTGAACACAACGATTTTTTTCGGGTTGATTTCTTTTCTATTCATAATAGCTCACGCGCTTATCGTATTATTCGAGCTTAGTATTTTTAGTGTGTTTTTTATTGTTAATGGCAACGTATAAACGATACCTGACAAAAGCCTGCTGTCACCAGTACATTTTTGGGCGAAGGATTTATGAAAAGTGACGGTTTATCGATTATTTCCTCATTGCAGCACCAACAAAATCGGTGCCTGTAGAAAATTCAAAGGCAGACGGACATGGTTCTAATTACTATTTCATTCTCGTCGTTGAATACTCTATCAATTGGGAACACATCTTGCTCTAACCCTCTGTAACTCGTAAAGCGTCAAAAAATTGTGGCGCGTGTCAATCTTGTGGTTATGGAGCGTTTTTCTTTTATGCAGCTGCCAAGCTTTCCGTTGCTGAATGATATTCGTGAGGGTCGTGTCGACCGTCAACAAATGCTGGGCTCTGCCCGCAGCTTAATTAATGGCAATTTGGGCATTCCCGTTTTGTTGTTGATGCTGCTGGGTATGATGACCTTACCTTTGCCCGCGTTTTTATTGGATGTGTTTTTCTCTTTCAATATTGCCTTGTCTATCGTGGTATTGCTGGTAGGTGTATACAGTTTGCGCCCGTTGGATTTCGCTGTTTTCCCGACGATTTTGTTGATTGCCACGTTATTGCGATTGGCTTTGAACGTGGCATCTACTCGTGTGGTATTGCTGGAAGGGCATCAAGGAGGCGATGCTGCTGGTAAGGTGATTCAGGCATTTGGTGAAGTGGTCATTGGTGGTAACTACGCCGTGGGATTGGTGGTGTTTATTATCTTAATGATCATTAACTTTGTGGTTGTGACCAAAGGGGCGGGGCGAATTTCGGAAGTCAGCGCTCGATTCACCTTAGATGCCATGCCCGGTAAACAAATGGCGATTGATGCGGATTTGAATGCGGGGCTGATTAATCAAGAAGAGGCGAGGGTCCGCCGTGATGAAGTAGCCAGTGAGGCCGATTTTTACGGTGCGATGGACGGTGCCAGTAAATTTGTGCGAGGGGATGCGGTCGCCGGTATCTTAATTCTGGTGATTAATGTTATTGGTGGCCTTGGCATTGGCATGATTCAACATGACTTGGAATTTGCCGATGCGCTTCAGAAATACATTTTATTGACGATTGGTGATGGTTTGGTTGCACAGATTCCGTCGCTGCTATTGTCGACAGCCGCCGCCATTATGGTGACGCGAGTGAACAGCTCTCAGGATGTTCGCTCCCAAGTTCTGAACCAGATGTTCGACTCCCCCAAGGCATTAATGGTCTCGGCATTGATTCTTTTCATTATGGGTTCGATTCCCGGTATGCCTCATGTGGCCTTTTTGGGTTTGGCGGCGGTGTGTGGGTTTATGGCTTATCAAATCCATCGTCGCAAACAGCAATTTGAAGAAGTAACGGTGAAGCCCAGTGGTGGCCCAGGTGTTGCGCCCGGTGGGCCTGGTGGTGGTGCCCGACAAGCATTACCGCCGGGGGAAGGCGGTGGCGAAACCATTGATGCGAAACCCGAAAATAAAGAACTGAGCTGGGATGATGTAATGCCGGTGGATATGATCGGGCTGGAAGTGGGTTACCGATTGATTCCCTTGGTGAACAAAGCGCAAGGCGGTGAGTTGCTTGGTCGTATTAAAGGTATTCGTAAAAAGCTCTCTCAAGAAAAAGGTTTCCTCGTTCCCAGTGTGCACATTCGCGATAACTTGGATTTAAACCCCAATGCCTATCGGATTTTGTTGATGGGGGTCGGAGTAGGTGAAGGGGAAGTCTACTCCGATCGAGATATGGCCATTAACCCTGGCCAAGCGTTTGGAAATATTGATGGTATTGCGACAAAAGACCCTGCCTTTGGGTTAGATGCGGTATGGATTGAGCGGAGCAAAAAAGACGAAGCGCAAAGCTTAGGTTACACGGTGGTGGATTCCAGTACGGTGGTGGCCACACATCTCAATCAAATCTTGCAACAACATATCCATGAGTTAATCGGTCATGAAGAAGTCCAGAAGCTGTTGGATCAACTCGCGCAGTCGTCGCCAAAATTGGTGGGTGAGTTGGTGCCAGAAAAGCTGTCGCTGAATGTTGTTTTGAAGGTGTGTCAAAACCTCTTGAAAGAAGGAGTGGCTGTGCGGGATGTACGATCCCTTTGTGAAAGTTTGGCTGCCAGTGCTGACCAAACCAAAGATCCAGAACAGCTTACCGCCGCTGCTCGGATTGGATTGGCTCGGCATATTGTGTATGGGCTGGTGCCCGGCGACGACCCGTTGCCAGTTTTAACGTTAAATCCAGACTTGGAACAGTTGTTGCTAAAAGCTATGCAACAGGCACAAAAAACTGGCACTGATGAAGGTGCGTTTATTGAGCCGGGGATTGTAGAGGGTTTGCAGAAATCCATTCGCGAGGCGGTTTCTAAGCAGGAAATGTCGAATAAGCCAGGCGTGATATTGGTGGCAGGCCCCATTCGTCGATTAGTGAGTCGCATGACTCGTGCCGGAGGCTCGGAGGCAAGCGTCTTGGCCTATGCGGAAATCCCCGACAGTAAAACGCTTTCTGTGGATGGGTCTATTGGGGTGAATACCACCAACTAGAGAACTTTGCTTGAGGACTTTGCCAGTAACGCCACACATCATATGTCAATGATGACCGTCAAAAAACGTCTGCCGGAGCGATACGATAATACCGGTAGTGAGGAGAATGAACGCCATGCAAGTTAAACGCTTTACCGCTGCCGATATGAGGCGGGCACTCGAAATGGTACGCGAGTCGCTGGGCGATGAGGCCATCATACTCTCCAGTGGCAAAATTAAAGGAGGTGTCGAGATTTTGGCGACCTCTGAAGAGAGTCAACAGTGGATTGCGACGGAATCCGCCATTGATCCGTCTGCGCCGACTGAAAGCGTGTTTGATAAATATGAATCTGGAGGCGCATCAGAACGAATTGACGATGCGTTTTCGTCACTATCACCGCAGCCTGCATCATTGAGCGAAAAAGCCGCGAATCAATACGCGGTTCATGATCACAATCATCAAGCAGGGCATAGCCATGATCAGCCCCATGTGGTGAAGGGGAATGTGAAAAAGCGCCGTTTGCAACATGAGACGGCCGAGCGATCCAACTCATTGGCGTCATCAAGCTCATTAGCCTCATCCAAGCCTTCTCCATTGGCCATTAACGGCAAGCAAAAAGCCGAAGCGATTGCTGAGCGATTGCAGTCTCGCTCAGTTCAGCAAAAACCGGCATCAGCTCCGTCGCAGACACAATCGGTGAATAGGTCATCTCGCTATGAACAAGAGGGTGATCTGTGTGGTGTGCCAAATGACCCTGAAGCCGCAATTCGAGAGCAGGATCGTCTTCGAGAAGAGCGCTTATTAAGAGAACAGAAAGAACGTTTAGAACAGGCGCATTTAGAGCAGCAGTACTTGGAACAACAGTACCTAGAACAACAGTACTTAGAACAAGAACGCTTGAGGCAAGAAGCTCACCGTCGCGATGAACAAGAGCGGCGTCGGCAAGAGGAGGCGGCTCACCGAGAGCAAATTCAGGCATTGCAAAGCGAATTGAGCGATATGCGTGAGTTGCTTGAGTTGCAATTAACCCGCTCGGCGGATGTTTGCTTGTCTGGCCAAGCCTTATTTGCTGATCGACGTTTGCAAATGTTGGGCTTTGGTACGGATTGTCGTCGACAGATAACTCAGCCGTTAATGAATGCATTAGCGTCGAACGAACGGGCATACAGTAATCAGGAAGTGTGGTCACAAGCAGTGGCGTTGTTGTCTCGTCAAATTCCAGTCGTTTCTTGTGACTTAGTCGCGGCTGGCGGTGTATTCGCATTTATTGGCCCCACAGGCAGTGGAAAAACCACCACGATTGCCAAATTGGCAACCCGATATGCTCTTGAGCACGGCAGTGAAAGCATCGCATTAATTACAACCGATACCGCAAGATTAGGCGCACAAGACCCGCTTAAGGCTCTGGCGACGATTCTGAACATTCCGATTCGAGCGGTGAGTGATGAACAATCCTTGCCCGATGTGTTGGCCAGCCTAAGTTATTGCCGATTAATTCTGATTGATACGGCTGGCACAAATGTGGGTGGGTTAACCCCGCTGCAAGGTAAGTTGCTGACCATGCCTAACGTATCGAAACTATTGGTCATGTCGGCCACCAGTCAGCCGGGTTTACATCGTCGTGTACTGCGTTGGTGGGGTGATGTGGCGTTAAGAGGGTGTGTGCTCACCAAATTGGATGAGTGTGCCAGTCTCGGTGAGACGTTGGAAGCAGTGATGGAGTGGCGTTTGCCTGTGGCGTATTTCACGGCAGGGCAAGAGATTCCTGAAGATTTAGAAGTGGCAAAAGGCCATCGCTTAGTTGCGAGAGCGGTAGCGGCCACCAAACAGTCGGGGGTACGTTCAGCCAGCGTTGCAGCTAATCTGAAGCCTTCACGCTCTGTTAACCCTGGAGCGAAGGGGCCTTTGCCATTAAGTGAGCCGGTTGATCAAGCTTTGGCTGGAAGTGAATTACAGCAACGTCATGAGGCTAAACAGAAGGCTCTGAAGCAACAAGCGCTCAAACAACAGCTTCAAAAACAACAAGCTCAAAAACAGCAAGCTCAAAAACGACAGATTCAAGCGCAGCAAATCCAAAAACAACAATCTCAAAAACAGCAAGCCCTTAAAAAAGAGTTTGGAGAAAACGTTGGAGAGAATTTCAAGACTCGGTTGGATCAGCAGATGCGAGAAGCCTCCGTGCCGGCTTCGCTGAAAACCGACTTGGCAACACGAAAAGTACCAATGACAACGTCTAGTTCAGCGTCGATGTCAACAACACCTATACTGAATGCAGATGCGGTGTAAACCCAATAATTTTTGATTACCGCACCAGTAATGTTCGGGGAGAACACATGAGTTATTCACGCCCGGTTCAAGTGATTGCGGTCACTGGCGGCAAAGGTGGGGTGGGTAAAACCAACCTCTCAATCAACATAGGCATCGCTTTGGCAGAGATGCAGCGTCGTGTTGTATTGTTGGATGCCGATTTGGGGCTGGCCAACATTGATGTGCTATTAGGATTACGTGCGAAACATAATATTGCCGATGTACTCAATGGCGAAGTGGATTTAAAAGATATTTTATTAAACGGCCCCGGCGGTTTGAAAATTGTACCCGCTTCTTCCGGTGTACAAAGTATGACGACGTTAACCTCTCAACAGCATGGCGCGCTAATTCATGCTTTTAGTGGTTTAGATCAACATATTGATACCATGATTGTTGATACAGCCGCTGGAATTTCCGATTCGGTGATCAGTTTTGTTCGTGCGTCTACAGAAACCTTAGTCGTCGTTTGCGATGAGCCTTCTTCGATTACGGATGCGTACGCGTTGATTAAAATTCTGAACAAGGAATATCGCCAAACGCGTTTCAGAGTGATTGCCAACATGACGCGCACTCTGCAAGAGGGGCAGGGTTTATTTAATAAATTACAAACCGTATGCGATCGATTTTTAGATGTTACTTTGCAATACGTAGGGCATGTTCCGTTTGATGAAAATGTCAGAAAGGCGGTTCAAAAACAAACACCCCTGCTGAATTTTGCACCGAGGTGTCGGGCGGCTCAGGCAATTCGTTCGATTGCGCAAAAAGTGGATGAATGGCCACTGCCCAATGGCCCACAAGGGCATTTGGAATTTTTTGTGGAGCGGCTGCTGGAAACCTCAAGCGCGCGGATGTAATTGGGAGTAAACACATGGCTTTGGCAGATGGGCTGGCAATGTACGATCAAACTCAGCAGACCTCCAAAATTGAAATCAGTGACTATGCACCGTTAGTAAAACGGATTGCGCATCACATGATGATGCGTATGCCGGCGAGTGTTCAGGTCGAAGATTTAATTCAAGCCGGTATGGTAGGGTTAATTGAGGCCGCACAGAAGTTTGATGCCAGCAAAGGAGCCAGTTTTGAAACCTACGCAGGAATTCGCATTCGCGGTTCCATCGTCGATGAAATGCGCCGTGGTGATTGGGCGCCGCGTTCAGTGCATCGCAATGCTCGTCGAGTACAAGAGGCGATTTCTTCAGTAGAAGGGCGTACCGGTCGTGATGCGCAAGATGGCGAAGTGGCTAAAGAAATGGGAGTGGACATCGACGAGTACCATTCTATTCTTCTCGACAGTACCAGTACGCGGCTGTTCAGTTATGAAGAAGCAGTGGGAGAGGACGATTCGCGCTTTAGTGGTGAAGAAGTCAGTGTGTCTTATCGTAGCCCGTTAGAAGGGCTGCAGCGTGAAGGGTTAAAAAAATCGTTAGCGCAAGCCATTCAGTCGTTGCCAGAACGAGAGCAGCTGGTTTTGGCGTTGTATTATGATGAAGAGTTGAATTTAAAAGAAATTGGTCAGGTGTTGGGGGTGAGTGAATCCAGAGTCAGTCAGATTCACAGTCAAGCGGCATTGAGATTACGGGGGCGTTTAACCGACTGGCAGCGAGATGATTCCGAGTAGTCTCTCGTGGGACGCTTGCCGCCGGTAAGCTTGTTCCTGGTCACTTTGTAGTGAATAAGTTTGTAGTGAATAAGCTTGTGGTGAATAAGCTTGTGGTGAATAAGTTTGTCGTTGGTGAGTTTTCCGTTATTTGTCTTTCCATTCTTGCACCATTACGAAATAGTACAATTTTTTGTAACTCTTGCTATACAGTATTTATAAAGAAGTAAAAGCGTAATTATTTTGACGCTTTAATTTTAAACTGAATGTTTCGCGTTCAATTACAGTCAGCGTCTGGCAAAAACTACTCAATTCCTGTTGTTATTCGTTTAAACGGATAGTGACAGCTATGTCGATTGTTCGGGATAATCCCCCACCGTTGACGAATTCATGTGTGACATTCTGAAATTAATACACATTGCAGAAGAATGGTTATCCTCAAAAAACTGGATACCGATCAAACTGCTACTAGACTAAGAGTAAATCAACCCCCGGGCCAGGGGTTTTACGGAGGTTCAATTGGACAAAAATATGAAAATCCTCATCGTGGATGATTTTTCTACCATGAGGCGGATCATTAAAAACCTACTTCGCGACTTGGGCTTTACCAATACGCAAGAAGCTGATGATGGGCAGACAGCGTTGCCAATGTTAAAAAGTGGCGATTTTGATTTTCTTGTAACCGATTGGAACATGCCCGGTATGACGGGTATTGAGCTACTGAAGCAAGTGAGGGCGGATGAAAAATTGTCTTCATTGCCAGTGCTGATGGTTACAGCGGAAGCAAAGCGTGATCAGATTATTGAAGCGGCTCAGGCCGGAGTAAATGGCTATGTGGTTAAACCATTCACTGCTCAAGCTCTAAAAGAGAAAATTGAAAAAATATTTGAGCGCGTTGGATAACCATTAAACAAAGGCGTGACGATGGAATCAAATAAAACTGATCACAATGCAAACTTGTTTGTCGAAGAGCTACGTGATTGTGCAAAAATGCTGGTCGATAAACTTCAAAGTAGTGACTACGAAACGGCGTCGGAATTAATCACGACGCTGACGCAAAAACGTGACAACCATATTTATCAGAGTGTTGGCCGTCTTACCCGAGGATTGCATAACGCCATCGTCAACTTCAATGTTGAAGGAGACTTAACATCTGATCCCGCCTCAATTGAAAAATCAGAAATTAAAGACGCTTCTGATCGTTTAAATTATGTCATTTCATTAACAGAGCAAGCGGCCGATAAAACCATGGATAAGGTGGAAGCGTCGGCTCCCATTGCTATGGGGTTGGGCCAAGAGTCTCGCAGCTTGCGCGAAGAGTGGCACCGGCTAAAACGTCGAGAAATGACACCCGATGAGTTTCGCCAGTTGTATTATCGGATGGATGATTTTCTCGATCAAATGGGTACTGGTGCCGATCAACTGAACCAAAATTTGCAAGAAATTATTTTAGAACAAGGCTATCAAGATTTAACCGGCCAAGTTTTGAAAAAAGTGATTGGATTAATTTCGGATGTGGAATCTGAGTTGGTGAATCTGGTTCGAATTGCCGGTCAAGTCGAAGAAATTACAGGTTTGATCGATGATGCCGATAACTTTATCGATGCCAATGCCACACCAGAGAAAAAAGTGGTAGGGGAAGGTGAAGGGCCGCAGGTTAACGCAGACAAGCGCGATGATGTGGTGTCCAACCAAGATGACGTGGACGATTTATTGTCCAGTTTGGGTTTTTAAGCATTTTGTTCGACAGGTGTGCCAGCTCGGTGGTTTAACTTATGTATGGTTTTGTTCATACAGAGTTTGATTCCCATAGGGTTAAACTCACATGTGGTTTATGCAGTGTGGTTTGAGTAGGTGGTTCGAGTAGATAGATGCTAGTTAGTGGGAGATTAATTATTTTAATTAATCTCATTTTTCAGCCACGCTGCGTTTTATTCACACCACACTGGTTTTGATGAATGTGTATTCGAGAAAATAAATTCGAACAAGCCCATTCAAAAAAACATGCGAGACCTACACCAGGGTTGAGCACACCAGTTGGCTACAAAAACAGGCGGTTAGAGGAATTGTGAATGGGGTTCGGTGACGACGAAGAGATTCTCCAAGACTTTTTGGTCGAAGCAGGAGAAATCCTCGAACAATTATCGGAACAGCTCGTTGAGCTGGAACGCAGCCCCGACGATCGAGATTTGCTGAATGCTATCTTTCGTGGATTTCACACAGTAAAAGGTGGGGCGGGTTTTCTACAGTTAGGCCCGATGGTGGATTGTTGCCACGTTACGGAAAATTTATTTGATATTTTACGTAATGGAAAACGAGAAGTGACACCGGAGCTTATGGATGTTGTCCTTCAGGCATTGGATGCTGTGAATGTTCAATTTCAGCAAGTACAAGCTCGTGAAGAACCGTCACCCGCTGATCCTGCTTTAATTGATGCTCTCGGACGTTTAGTGGCAGGTGAGGATATTGCCACAGAGACGGCAGCGGCTGCAGAAACAGCGCCGACAGAAACGGTTATTGAAGTGGCCGCTCCATCACCTCAACCCGGTGATGATATTACGGATCAAGAGTTTGAAGAGTTGTTGGATGCTATTGCCGACGATCCTAATGCTGCTGCAGCCTCGGTTTCAACCTCTGCATCATCTTCAGCCACGCCCCCCGCTAGCCTCAGTAGTGATGACAATATTTCTGAAGACGAATTTGAATCTTTGCTGGATGAATTGCATGGCAAAGGGAAAGGTCCGGGTGTAACGGCGCCAGCACCCGGTGCGCCGTCTCAGCCCGCAAGTTCTGGTTCTGATGATATTACCGAAGATGAATTTGAAGCCTTGTTGGATCAACTTCATGGTTCGGGTAAAGGCCCTGGGGTGGTAGCACCGAAAGCCACTCCCGTGGCCAGTGCACCTGCACCCTCAGCGACTGATGCAACTGACGGTAATACGGCTTCCGGTGGTTCTGGGGATAATATTACCGAGGATGAGTTTGAAGCATTACTCGATCAGCTTCATGGAGCAGGTAAAGGCCCTGCGGGAGGGGCATCTAGTAGTACGGCTAGTAGTGCGGCTAATAGTACGCCTAGTACGCCTCTTAGTACATCCAGTTCTGATAAACCAAGCTCAAGTGCTGCCCCAGCGTCTGCCCCTCAAACACCTAAATCTTCACCCGCTCCAGCTGCAAAAGCGACACCGAAGCCTGCTGCCCCCAAAGCTAAGCCGCCTTCTGCGGCTCAACAAAAAGACGTGGCCGTCGCTGCTGAGGCTACGGTTCGGGTGGATACCCAGCGTCTTGACGACATTATGAATATGGTCGGGGAATTGGTGTTGGTGCGTAATCGTTTAGTACGCATTGGTGATGAGCGCAGTGATGAAACCTTATCCAAGGCGGTGTCAAATCTGGATGTGGTGACAGCTGATCTTCAATCGGCTGTTATGAAAACCCGTATGCAGCCGATCAAGAAAGTGTTTGGTCGTTTCCCAAGAGTGGTAAGGGATTTGGCGCGTAACCTCAAAAAAGAAATTAATTTGGAGTTGCAAGGGGAAGACACGGATCTAGATAAAAACCTAGTGGAGGCTCTGGCCGATCCGTTGGTGCATTTGGTGCGCAATTCTGTGGATCACGGTATAGAACTGCCGGATGTCCGAGAAAATGTGGGTAAGCCCCGTGTTGGTAAAGTGATTTTAGCGGCAGAGCAGGAAGGCGATCATATCCTCTTGTCCATCACCGATGACGGTGGTGGTATGGACCCTGAAAAGCTGAAAAATATTGCCATCGAAAAAGGGGTCTTGGATGAGGATGCAGCAGGCAGATTATCTGATCAAGAAGCTTTCGCCTTAATTTTTGCGCCGGGTTTTTCCACGAAGAAAGAAATTTCCGATGTGTCTGGCCGAGGCGTCGGCATGGACGTGGTCAAAACCAAAATTACGCAGCTCAATGGCACCATCGAGATTGATTCCCGTAAGGGAGAAGGCACGAAGCTGTCCATTAAAGTGCCACTTACCTTGGCCATTATGCCAACATTGATGATTATGTTGGCGGATCAAACCTTTGCATTACCGTTGGTCAATGTGGATGAGATTTTCCATATGGATCTCACCAAAACCAACACAGTGGACGGGCAAGAGTGTGTCACTATTCGTGAGCGAGCGTTGCCAATTTTCCACCTCAAGCGTTGGTTGGTGCAGGGTGCGCAGTGGGAAGAGCGGCCAAAAGAAGGTCATGTCGTGGTGGTGTCTGTGGGCACACAACGTGTGGGTTTTGTGGTAGATCAATTGATCGGTCAAGAAGAAGTCGTAATTAAGCCTTTAGGCAACACCTTGCAAGGCACACCTGGTATGGCGGGTGCGACCATCACAGGGGATGGTACGATTGCCTTGATTCTTGATGTACCCAGTTTGTTGAAGCGCTATGCTGGGTCGCTGTAGCTAACGCAGCGTGGGAGTATGAGGAATCAATGACGTTCAAAGTGTTGGTGGTGGATGACTCCCATTTTTTTCAAGAACGTTTGAAGGAAATGATCCAAGCGCACCCCAAGCTAAAAGTGGTGGCCATCGCCAGTAACGGTCGTGAGGCAGTGGAGCTTGCGGAGCAGCATCGTCCAGATTTAATTACAATGGACTATGAAATGCCAGTGATGGATGGGGTGACGGCGGTTCGGCAAATTATGGCGGCACACCCCACGCCCATTCTTATGTTTTCTTCTTTGACTTACGAAGGTGCGCGAACCACTTTAGATGCATTAGACGCTGGTGCAGTGGATTTTCTTCCTAAAAACTTTGCGGAAGTGTCACGAGATTCTGGGCAATTAAAAGCTCGGTTACATGAGCGATTATTAGCCATTGTGAATCAACGTGGAGCCGCATCGGGCTTTGGCGCCACCAACTTTTCCAGTCCATCTTCTTCATCACAATCCAGTACTCAGGTACATAGAAGTCAGGCAACCAAAAGCCAGTCTACTGGCAGTCAGGCTGTTAATAGTCAGACGGCTAACAGTCAGACGGCTAACAGTCAGACGGCTAAAAATCAGACGACTAACAGTCAGACCAGCAGGCATCTAAGCAATACCGTTACACGAAAAGAGCCTGACGATGATGCCGTGAGTCAGCCAAAGGCGAGTGCAGCGGCTCCACAAAAAAACAGTCAGGAACCACCGCGTCACGACCCTTATCTTGAGGCGGTGGGCGAGCGCTCTGCCACAGTATCGGCGCGAGCATCCCGTGAGTCGGTGCCCCGATTACGCAATCGTTTGCAATTATTGGCTATTGGGGCTTCAACAGGGGGCCCTGTGGCACTCACGGAAGTGTTAACTAAGTTACCGGCTAACTTTCCTGCGCCTATTTTACTGATTCAACATATGCCCCAGAATTTTACTCAGGCGTTTGCTGAGCGATTGGATAGGTTGTGTCAAATTCGGGTTAAACAGGCCAGTGATGGCGATAAACTCGTACCGGGCCAGGCTTTGTTGGCCCCCGGTGGACAGCAAATGATGGTGGACCCTAAAAGCCGATCGACCGTTCGAATTCTGCCCGGTGATGATCGCCTCAACTATAAACCCTGTGTGGATGTTACCTTCGCATCAGCGGCCAATGCGTTTGGGGATCGCCTAATGGCGATTATCATGACTGGAATGGGCTCGGATGGTTGCGATGGTTGCCGAATTATCAAGCAAAAAGGCGGTGTTGTTTGGTCGCAAGATAAAGACAGTTCTGTCATTTACGGTATGCCAATGGCGGTGGCCAAAGCGGGTTTAACTGATCGTGTTGTCGCGTTACGACAATTTGCGCCAGATTTGAATGACGCATGGACGTAAATCTGTACTTTTAATGTATGCAAATATTGTCATTGATTTGCCGTTTTTGAGTCGGCGCCACCATGTCAACATCATTTCACACATCTATTCATTACTATTCTCAAGCTCTTATGGGGCATTATGGATAAATTCAGTTTTATCGGCGTTATTGTGGGTTTTGCTGCCTTGTTGGGAGGAAACTTTTTAGAAGGGGGAAGTTGGCACTCGCTGGTGAATGGCCCTGCAGCATTAATTGTTATTGGTGGCACTTTGGGAGCGGCGATATTGCAAACGCCCAAAAATGGCTTAGGCAAAGCATTATCGCTGTTTACTTGGGTGTTTAATCCACCGGCTTATCAAGCCCAAACGGGCATCAAAAAAATTGTGGCTTGGGCTAATGCTGCCCGGCGCGATGGTCTATTGGGTTTGGAAAATTTGGTGGAGCGTGAAAAAGACACTTTCGCCAAAAAAGGGCTGCAATTGTTAATTGATGGTGCTGAACCAGAGTCCATTCGTCGAGTGCTGGAAAGCGACCTTTCACAAAAAGAACAGCAAGATTTATACGCTGTACAGTTTTACGAAAGCATGGGCGGGTATGCACCAACCATTGGTATTATTGGCGCGGTAATGGGGTTAATTCATGTGATGCAAAATCTGGCTGACCCGAGTGAATTAGGGCCGGGTATTGCGGTGGCATTTGTGGCCACCATTTACGGAGTGGCGCTGGCTAATCTTTTATTGTTACCGATTGCCAATAAATTAAAGCTCTGTGTTTTGTCTGAGTCGCGGTACAAAGAATTAATGATTGATGGATTACTCTTTATTGCGGATGGAGAAAACCCACGGCTAATTGAGCTTAAATTGCAGGGGTATCTGCATTAAGCCGGTAAGTTGGATTTTTTAGGGTTGATAACCTGGCATGGCCAATTGAAATGGCAACGATATAGAAAAGAGCGGTGAGATAAGAACGGTGAGAGAACAGCGGCGACGCGTTGAAATGAGTATGAATCACGAGCGCTGGTTGGTGTCTTACGCCGACTTTATCACCTTATTGTTTGCGTTTTTTGTGGTGATGTATTCCATTTCTCAAGTCAATGAAGCGCAATACAGAGTGCTTTCTGAAACCTTGTCGGCGACATTCAGTCAACCGGAACGAAGTATTGATCCTATCCAAATTGGGGAGCCGGTGAGTGGGCGAGAGCCCAGTGTGATTAACACCGGCGAGGTGCCCGATAATCCTATGATGGG
The DNA here is from genome assembly GCF_021234875.1 of Marinibactrum halimedae. Classification (GTDB taxonomy): domain Bacteria; phylum Pseudomonadota; class Gammaproteobacteria; order Pseudomonadales; family Cellvibrionaceae; genus Marinibactrum; species Marinibactrum halimedae. The sequence goes on from NZ_JAJQVM010000020.1 coordinate 35,677, forward strand.
AGAGGGTGCCTTTGAGCAGACGGCGCCTTTACCACAGGGTATTGAGTCTCCGCCAGAAAGTGATACGGACTCTTTTGCGGTGGCTGAAGGTGCCTCGCCGACACCGCTATCGGCCATGGAGGAAGCCTTGCTGAATGAATTTAAAGATCTAGTGGATGATGAGCTGGTGGTGGTGAGTGCGAATGAATCTTGGTTGGAAGTGCAATTAAATGCCAAAATTTTATTTGATCCGGCCAGTGCTACCCTCACTTTGCAAGCACGCTCTATTTTCGATGATATTGCGACGATTTTGTCGCCCCACGCCAATGCTATCTCTGTCGAAGGGTTTACGGATAATACTCCGATTAATAATGCTCGGTTTCCCAGTAATTGGGAGTTATCTGCGGCCCGTGCTGCTGCCGTGGTGAAGCGTTTAGCCGGAGCTGGTATAGATCCCGCGCGCCTGTCGGCGGTGGGTTATGGTGAGTTTCGACCCGTGGCCAGCAATCAGACGGAAGCCGGGCGTGCGCTTAATCGTCGCGTGGGATTGCTGATCGCGCGTGAGTTGGCGCCACGCCCATTGGTTACTCCTTCATTGTCCACCCCCTCGTTATCTGATCCTGGTGATTCACAAGGGCGTGATGAGTCATTGTCGCCACCAGTTCAACCATCAGGAACCGAAAGCACGTTATCTTCATTGCAACAACTGGATGAATTAAATGCTCTGCCCGCGGCCACTGAAACAACCACTCTCAATGATGTATTGCAAAAGGGGGATGTATCCGGTGCGCCTCCATTAAGAATAGAGCCAGTACGTACTGAAGGTGGTGGTTTGTTGTTCACCAGTGACCCTGATTTATTACGGGAAAATACCACAGGCGATGACAATTAGTCAGTGATGGCGGTTTCAGGTGATGGCAGTGGTTAAGTAGCGGCAATGATACTGGGCAATCACAATAAGCAAGCGTGATGGTTAAGGTATCGCTTGTTAAACTATAGCTTGTTAAGCATTCTCTAGTGTTCAGTCTTTACTGGAAAATTCAGCGCTAATTCATTAAAAAAGATCAAAAAATTACAAATCTTCCGCAAAGTTTTTCCCACTATCGCCGATAAAAACTCTAGACGTATCGTTGAGCGAATAAATAACCAAGGGGTGTCTCATGTATTGTACAGAGGCCAAAATGCCTAAGTGCCATTTATCTGGCCTGTGTTTAGCGGGTTGAGGTGAATTTTGCGTATTTGGACGGTATCAAACCAAAAAGGTGGCGTAGGTAAAACCACTACGGCGGTCGCCTTGGGTGGGTTGGCGGTCGACAAGGGCATGAGAGTGTTGTTGTTGGATTTGGACCCTCATGGCTCCATGACCAGTTATTTTGGTTTTAATGCCGATACCCGTTTAGCTTCATCGTTTAACCTTTTTGAGAACCCAAAACGCTTGAATGCCACGTTGGTATCAGAGTTGATTGAGCCTACGTCTCTGTGGGGGCTGGATATGATACCGGCGTCCACAGCATTAGCGACGCTGGAGCGTCAGGCCATTGGCAAAGATGGTATGGGGTTGGTGGTTATGAAGGCACTACAGCTAGTGGCATCGGATTATGATCTGGCCATTATCGATACGCCTCCTTTGCTGGGGGTATTGATGGTCAATGCCTTGGCTGCGTGCCAGCAATTATTGGTGCCAGTGCAGACGGAACATTTGGCGGTGAAAGGATTAGAGCGTATGGTGCATACATTAACCATGTTAGGTAAATCGCGGAAATCGCCATTGTCTTACACGATCGTACCCACACTGTTTGATCGCCGAACTCAGGCATCCGTAATGAGCTTACGGCATATTCGCAATCAATACCCCGATCACGCATGGGCGGGTATGATTCCGGTGGATACGAAGCTTCGTGATGCCAGCAAAGCCGGTATTGTGCCTCACAGTTTTGATTCAGAGAGCCGTGCGGTGGCAGCCTACAAATCCTTACTCAAGCTAATGTTTGAGAAGACCAAGCGCTAACGCCATCAGGAGGTAGTTTTGGCGAGCTCGACCCCCAAAAGTCCAGACGCATTATTGTCTTCTTACTTGGACTCTCTTTTAACAGAGGAGGGCTTGGGCTGCCATGCGGATGAAGGAGACAATGTAGATGAAGGAGACAATTTGCATGAGGGGATGAGCGCGAGTGAGCCTGTTTTTCCATCGAGTGAGGATGCATCAAGTGAATCAATTTCTGCGTCGGTGTCTAGCTCTGAGTTTCGAATCAATGGCACCGACTCTTATGAATCTTCACCACCCCCGGAGGTGAGGGTTTCAGAGTCAAGGGTTTCAGAAACCGCTGTCTTACCCGAGTCGGTAGGTATTCAATCACGTTTGACAGAAAAAACACCGTCAACGCATCGGGCACCGTCTCTTCATGTGAAAGATGTTCGAAAACCGGTTACAGAACGAACCAAAGCTCGTTATGAATCCATCGGCTCATCTTTGGAAAAATACACTCAAACGCTAGAGCCTCACCCACGCGTTGATCAGTCTGAGCCTGTGACGTTACCGAAGTCGACCTCTTCGGCCACACCAACCTCCACTACTACTCCAAATTCGGTGATGTCTCCGACGATCAATGCTAACGCCGTGACGTCCGCGTCGATGACTTCCAGCCCGGTTGAGGCTAAGCCTCAACACAAAATGAATGCGTTGTCATTGCCCCGTGAGCCGGAGCCTGTTGACGATTTATTGGCACAAAAGCGTGCACAGGTTGAAAAATTACTGAAAGGGGCGGTCGCAAAACCGTTAATAGAAACAAAAGTAGACACCAAAATCCCAGAGGTGGAGGTTAAAGCGAGAGTTGATGTTGGCGAACAGCAGGATGTAGAAGCGAAAAAGCCCCTCAAAATAAAAACGGACATAGACACTCGAAAAACGATCGAGGTGGCACCAACGGAGGTAGCCACTCCAGCAGAGCCTGATGCTGAAGTGATATCGCAAAGCGATGCCGCTGTGGATTCGCATTTGGAATGGTGTGAAAACGGACGGCCACAATGGGCACAGAATCGCTTCGAGGTATTGTTATTCAGTGTGTCTGGCTTGACGTTAGCCGTGCCGTTGGTGTCATTGGGTACCATTCACCCTCTTACAGACGAGTTGACCCCATTGTTTGGTCAAGCTGACTGGTTTATGGGGCTGCAACCAACGGCAATGGGGAAGATTCGAACTGTGAATACCGCATTATTTGTGATGCCTGAGCGTTACAAGCCAGAGTTTTCAGACAGTTTTAAATACGTTATGAGCATTGATGGTTTGCCTTGGGGGTTGGCGGTGGATGAGGTGAAGCAACCCATTTCCCTAGACCCTGATGAAGTTAATTGGCGCTCTGGTCGCGGCAAGCGCGCATGGTTGGCCGGAACGGTGAAAACCCATATGTGTGCATTATTGGATATACCTAAGCTGGGCCATGAGTTGGAGGTAAATGATAAAAATAAGCAGCCAAAATCCTGACAGTTTTTTATTCCCACTTTTTCTGCCTTCTCTATTGTTTATTTCTTTTCCGTATTGTTCCCCATTCTTTGTTAAAAGCTCATCTTCTATTTTTTGATTTCGTCGAAAGGGTATTTCTGCAAACACCATTCTTTAATGGATTTTTGACTATGCTGATAGAGGTCACGGTAAAACAGCGCCTGCGTCATACAGGTTATCGGTGACAAGCTTGGCACGGTTAGTGCTATTACCTACAGTAAAGCAGTAATGTGTTTATTTTTTTGACGCTTGAGTGAGTTGAGGGCTCGAGATTATGGCTGGAAATCAAAATACCCAAAAAGCCAGTGAAGATCCGGTATTGCAGTGGGTAACCTTTAAATTAGTGGGTGAAACCTACGGCGTGAACGTAATGCAGGTGCAAGAAGTCTTGCGTTATTCTGAAATTGCGCCAGTACCCGGTGCGCCCACCTATGTATTGGGGATTATTAATTTACGGGGTAACGTAGTTACGGTCATTGATACTCGTAATCGTTTTGGTTTAGAGCCTGGCGATATTACCGACAATACCCGTATTGTCATTATTGAGGCTGATAAACACGTGATTGGCATCTTAGTCGATAGCGTGGCGGAAGTGGTGTATTTGCGTCAGTCCGAAATTGAAACAGCTCCGAACGTGGGTAATGAAGAAAGCGCTAAATTTATTCAAGGGGTTTGTCATAAAAATGACGAGCTTTTAATTTTGATTGATTTGAATAAATTGCTTTCTGATCGTGAATGGGCAGAGCTGGACGATATCTAAGATGTCATTCAGTTGGACGATATTTAATTGAACGATATCCAGTGAGAAGATTTCTGACTGAAAGGTATTGAGTTGGAACGGTTTTTAAATGGTGCTGTTGCGTAAGCAAAACGTAAATCGAGGTGATGGTGATGTTAACGTTGGCAGAATTCGCACAACCTGAATCTGTGGCAATGGCCGTTGTGGTCAGTTGGTTGGCCTTGGCATTAGTGTTGGCGGGGTTCTATATGTTATATCAACAGCACCGTGCCACCGTAAAAGCCTATCGCCGACTCCAACTGGAGATTGACGCCATCAATACCAATGCAGTTGGTGTAGGGCGTAAAGTGGTGTCTGTCGAGCAAAAGGTGGCGTCGGCATTATTGTCACTCAGGTCTTCTGCTCCACAAACTTCATCCCATTCTGATGGCCGTTACAAATCGAATGAGGCTCAAACGGTCAACCAACAATCCTCCATTTCGAACGCTATCAATTCGTACTCTACTGGCTCGCAATTGACTCATCCTTCTCATCCTCAATCTATCAGTCGACAATCTACCAACCGACAATCTACCAACCAACAGCCTGGTAATTCACAGCGTGCCTCTGAGATAAGACCGGAACCCTCTCACTCAGAAGCGGCCAGTAGTGGCGCTTATGGTATGGCGTCCCGTTTACTTACCCAAGGCGTTGGCGTTAATGAGGTTGCTCGACGTTGTGGTTTGTCGGTGGCTGAAGCCAATATTATGCGTTTGGTGCATCAGCGCTCAGCGGGGTAAGCTGGCCACAGATTTACTGAGCTTTGAAGTGTTGGCCGTTGACATCAACGCTGTCGTTGCTCATCAAGTAAACATAGAGCGGCATGTGTTGTTCGGGCGGAGCCACACTGGCAGGGTTTTCGGCAGGGTAGGCCGCCGCTCTCATGTTGGTGCGCGTTGCTCCAGGGTTTAAGGTATTAATTCGTACCTGATTGACACCGTCCCATTCGTCAGCAAGGACTTCACAGAGGTTTTCCACTCCTGCTTTTGATACCGCGTAGGCACCCCAAAACCCACGGCCCTTATGCCCTACCGACGAGCTCGTAAAAATGACACTGGCTGAGGGGGCGTGTTCCAGCAATGGCAGTAAGGTTTTCGTCATTAAAAAATTGGCAGTTAAGTTGACTTGCAATACTCGACTCCAAGTGTCTGCATCATAGCTTTGAATGGGGGTGCGTTGGCCGAGCTCACTTGCGTTAAATAAAATACCATCAATGCGGCCAAACTCTCTTTCGAGTGTGTTGCACATGTCGATGTAATCTTTTTCGACTGCACCTTCAAAGTTAATCGGGTAAATAGCAGGTTGCGGGTTACCGGCTTGTTCTATTTCGTCGTACACCATTTCAAGTTTTGGGGTGGTTCTGCCTAATAAAATGACAGTTGCACCAAAGGCGGCGTAGGTTTTTGCGGCAATTCTTCCAATGCCATCGCCCGCACCGGTTACCATAATAATTTTGTCTTTTAGGCAATTTTCCGTAGGGGAAAATTGTTCGGGTAGGCTGAGTTGTGTTTCATTGGTCATGGGCAATAGTGACTTTTCTTCAAAAAGGTTTTCAATAAAGCTTACAGCGTTAATAAAGCTTGCAGCGTAGGCCAGAGGTCTTGAGGGGATTCACAAATGGCATCAGCCTCCCACAAATTGACGTTTTCCTCTTTTTTAATGTAACCCCATTTAGCGGTGACGGTTGCCATGTTGGCAGCGCGTCCCGCTTCGATATCCCGAATATGATCTCCAACATAAATACTCTCCTCGGGAATGCAACGGAGCTTTTCGCAGGCTAGGAATAAGGGTTCTGGGTGTGGTTTTGTTTGTGATACGTGATCTGGACAAATAACCACGGGGGCGGAGATATTTAATGCTTTTAATAACGCATCGGTATACAACCAGGGTTTATTGGTGACGATGCCCCACTGGATTTGGTGGGCTTGCAATAATGACAGCAATATTTCTATGCCAGAAAAATAAGTAGAGGTTGTGATACCGGGTTTGAGTTGCTCAAGGTAGCGATCAAGTAGCTCTTGGCGCAAACGCTGAAATTCATCACCGCTTTCGTCTTCAGTAAAGGCCAGTTTAATGAGTGCTCGCGCTCCATCAGAAACGGTAGCGCGAATACGCTGTTCGTCCAGTGGCGGCTGTTGATAGTCTAAACGCATAGCATTGACGACAGTAACGAAGTCATCTGCGGTATCCATTAAGGTGCCGTCTAAATCAAACAGCACAGCACGTTGTGGTGAGATGGGCATAGTAGGTATATGAAACTAAGCTGTGTGAATTTATGTAGGGTGAAGATTTACTCTGGTTTGGTCGCGTAGAGCAAATAATTCACGTCGACATCGTTCGGTGTGAGTTTGAACTGGCGGGTCAGAGGGTTGTAGGTCATCCCCATTAATTCCTCGACGAGTAAATCGTCTTCTCGCACCCAGCGAGCCAGTTCCGACGGTTTAATAAAGCGACGATATTCGTGGGTTCCTTTGGGCACCATTTTCAAAACGTACTCGGCGGCTAAAATCATTGCGCCATAAGCTTTGGGATTGCGATTGATGGTGGATAAAAACAACTGGCCGCCCGGCTTTAATAATGTCGCGCACGCTGTGATGATGGAGGCTGGGTCTGGTACGTGCTCCAGCATTTCCAAACAGGTGACCACATCAAATGTGCCCGCTTGCTCTTCGGCAAGGGCTTCAGCGGCCACGCATTGATAATCAATATTCAGCCCGCTTTCTAGGGCATGCAGTTTGGCCACTTCTAATGGCGCTTCGCCTAGGTCAATACCCGTAACCGTTGCCCCTCGTTGAGCAAGGCCTTCGGAGGCAATGCCGCCACCGCAGCCGATATCCAATACTTTTTTTCCGGCGATATTGGCTTTTTCATCAATGTAATTGCAGCGTAGAGGGTTAATTTCGTGAAGGGGCTTAAATTCACCAGAGGGATCCCACCAGCGACTGGCAATGGATTCAAATTTGGAAATTTCAGCGGGGTCGACATTAGTCATTCTTGATGTCTCGTTCCGGAGTTTGGAAAGCGTGGCTTTAGGCTATTGTGGCATAGATCGTGGCATAGACTGTTGTGACACAGACTTTTTACTTCAGGTCGTTAGGGCCACAAGTCACTTACCGCCAGTGCCTGCGAGTGCTTTCTTTCAATAAAATTGGCATAGAGAACAGGCTCTATCATTAAATAACGATCTTACCCTATTTTTTTATGTGAGTTGTATGAATCAGGCGTATCTGAGAATGATATTCGGAAATGCATTGTATTGGAAAAGGGGATTTCACTGTATGGCGGCGCCTCAATAATATTCTATCTCGTTTTTTAGAGAGGATAAGGGCGAATAAAGGTGAGTTAATGGAGCTTATCAGAAACTATAAATTGTTCACAAAATAAACAGGTTGAAATTGGAGTCGTATTGAGCCCTCAGATTTACGTATCTTACTGATTTTTATGGTAGTATCAGGCTCCACTAACGTCTTGATTTCAGGGCGATACAAGCTTCATAGTGCATTGTTTGTATTGCAGTATGTTGAAAAAAATCGGGTGAAATAAACCGGGTAAAAATGTGTGGTCAAAAAGCATTCAGTTTTTTCTGCACCCGTGTGTAAACATGTATTTGGGGCGCAGTTATAGGTGTAGTTATGGATTTAGTCGTTATGGATTTAGTAGTTATGGGTTTAAACGAACAACGTGTTATGCCTGCATCTGTACCACCTGTGTGCATTTTATGAATGATTCTACGACCGTCGGTTAACGTGGCGAATACTCTATGGCAGAACTAGCAAAAGAAATCTCCCCTGTAAATATTGAAGATGAGCTCAAGCAGTCTTACCTCGATTACGCAATGAGTGTCATTGTGGGTCGCGCGTTACCAGACGTTAGAGACGGCTTGAAACCAGTACATCGCCGTGTGTTGTATGCCATGAGCGAGTTGAAAAATGACTGGAACAAAGCGTACAAAAAATCCGCGCGTGTCGTGGGTGATGTAATCGGTAAATATCACCCCCATGGTGATTCAGCGGTATACGACACCATCGTCCGTATGGCGCAGCCGTTTTCATTGCGTTACACCTTGGTGGATGGACAGGGGAATTTTGGTTCTATTGATGGTGATGGTGCCGCCGCCATGCGTTATACCGAAATTCGTATGGCCAAAATTGCCCATGAATTATTGGCAGACCTGGACAAAGAAACCGTCGATTTTGTAGAAAACTACGACGGTACTGAACATATCCCGGATGTAATGCCAACTCGCGTACCGAACCTGTTAGTGAATGGGGCATCGGGTATTGCGGTCGGCATGGCGACCAATATCCCTCCTCATAATTTGCGTGAAGTGATTTCTGGCTGTTTGACACTGATCGATAATCCAGAAACCAGCATTGATGAATTAATTGAAATCATTCCCGGGCCAGATTTCCCGACGGGTGCCATCATTAACGGGCGTGCCGGAATTCTTCAAGCGTATCGTACGGGCCGAGGTCGAATTTACGTTCGCGCTAAAACTGATATTTTGCGAGACGATAAGGCCAATAAAGAAACCATTATCATCACCGAAATTCCATATCAGCTGAATAAAGCCCGGTTAATCGAAAAAATTGCCGAGTTGGTGAAAGATCGCAAAATTGAAGGCATTAGTGAGCTGCGCGATGAGTCGGATAAAGACGGCTTACGGGTTGTGATTGAACTTAAGCGCGGTGAAATGGGCGATGTTGTGTTGAATAACTTATTTGCACAAACCCAATTGCAAAGTGTCTTTGGTATCAACATCGTAGCGCTGGTGGATGGCCAGCCTAAAGTGCTAAACCTTAAGGAGTTACTCGAACTCTTCTTATTGCACCGCCGCGAAGTGGTGACACGTCGTACAGTTTATTTATTGCGTAAAGCTCGTGAGCGCGGTCATATTCTGGAAGGCTGGGCAGTTGCTATTGCCAATATTGATCCTGTTATTCAGTTGATTAAATCCTCCCCAACCCCTGCGGATGCAAAAGAAGCGCTAATCGCTCAAGGTTGGCCCATAGGTGACGTAAAAGAATTCCTGGATCGTGCCGGTGAAAATGCCTGTCGACCAGAAGACTTACCAGCTGGCTTTGGTGTGAGAGACGGCCACTACTATTTATCTCCTGCTCAGGCACAAGCGATCTTAGAGCTGCGGTTACATCGCCTCACTGGAATGGAGCATGAGAAGCTCCTCAAAGAGTACGAAGAGAAACTGGCACAAATTGGAGAGTATTTAAACATTCTCACAAACTCTGTACGTCTTATGGAAGTCATTCGTGAAGAATTAGAAGAAATTCGAACGAATTACGGTGATGAGCGTTTGACAGAAATTCAAAGTTCACAAACCGATTTGACGATCGAAGACTTAATCAGCGAAGAAGATCGTGTGGTGACTATTTCCCATGGTGGCTATGCGAAAACGCAGCCATTGGATGCTTATCAATCCCAGCGCCGTGGTGGTATGGGTAAAGCAGCAACGTCGGTGAAAGATGAAGATTTCATCGAACACCTCATGATTGCTAATACACATGAAACACTCCTTTGTTTTACTAATGCCGGTAAAGTGTATTGGTTAAAGGTCTATCAAATTCCGGTAGCCGGTCGTCAATCGAGAGGGCGCCCTATGGTCAACCTCTTACCACTGGCAGATGATGAGCGTATTACTTCTATTTTGGTAGTGAATGAGTATGACGATGATCACTACATCTTCATGGCAACCGCCAACGGTACTGTGAAGAAAACACCGTTATCTCAATTCTCCAGGCCACGCAGTGTGGGTTTAATTGCCATTGGTTTGGAAGAGGGTGACCATTTAGTGGGCACCGCGATTACAGATGGGAACTGTGATGTCTTACTTCTGAGCTCGTCTGGCAAAGCGGCACGCTTTAAAGAATCGGATGTCCGCCCAATGGGCAGAACCTCTCGTGGGGTGAGAGGTATTCGCATGACAGAAGAGCATCGTGTGATTTCGATGGTGATTCCGAAAGAAAGTGGTCGCATTCTGACGGTGAGTGAAAACGGATTTGGAAAGCGCACGGATGTGAGCGAATACCCAACAAAAGGGCGAGGCACTCAGGGGGTTATTGCCATGGCAGTGTCTGAACGTAACGGCGCTGTGGTAGGTGCGATACAGGTGTTTGATGGAGATGAAATTATGCTCATTTCCGATCAGGGTACGTTGGTTCGCACTCGTTCTGATGAAATCTCTACCAGTGGGCGAAATACACAAGGTGTTCGTGTTATTCGGGTGAAAGAAGGTGAGCATTTAGTGGGCATTGAGCGCATTGAAGAGTCTGCCGCAGAGGATAGCGACGACACGAGCGCTGAAAGTGGCGAAGAGTAGAATGCCATAGAGAATTAATGGTAGTAAAACGACTTTTCTATCATTAAATTTTATTTTTTTTTTGGCGACAGATTTTGTCGTTTTTCTTGCCGATTTACTTTGGGCTTGTCTGTATGGCAGGCCCATTGCTTGTCAATACACCTGTTCTGTCACAATCTATGTGGATAGTAGAGATCTATATGGATGGTACAGATTATTTTCTTGTTACTGTCGATCGTTTTAATATCGAGGCCATTATGAGCGATAAAAACCCACCACCCGAGTCTGCCAGTGATAAAGAGGCTCTCTCTCAATTGCGAGACCAAATTGATGGCATTGATCGACGCATTGGGGAATTGATCAGTGAGCGAGCTCGCTGTGCGCAACAGGTTGCTGAGGTTAAACAAAGCTCGAATATCGGGGTGGGTACATTTTACCGCCCAGAGAGGGAAGCTCAGGTACTGCGAAATATCATGGAGAAGAATGCTGGCCCTTTAACGGACGAAGAGATGGCGCGCCTTTTTCGTGAAATTATGTCGGCCTGCCTTGCGTTAGAAAAACCCATAAAGGTAGCTTATCTCGGCCCGGAAGGTACCTTTACTCAACAAGCGTGTTTAAAGCATTTTGGTCAATCTGCGGTGACAAAGGCGATGGCGTTTATTGATGAGGTATTTCGTGAAGTGGAGGCGGGCAGTGTCAATTTCGGCGTTGTGCCTGTCGAAAACTCTACAGAAGGTGTAGTTAATCACACCTTGGATAACTTTATGTTCTCCAACTTAAAAATTTGCGGAGAAGTAGAGCTAAGAATACATCAAAACCTGATGATATCCGAAGTTACCAATGTCGGTGCTATCAGTAGAATTTATTCCCATCCACAATCTTTGGCGCAGTGTCGAAAGTGGTTGGATGCTAATTACCCGAATGCTGAGCGTGTTGCGGTAAGCAGTAATGCGGAAGCCGCTAAACGGGTGAAAGGGGAATGGAATTCGGCTGCCATTGCGGGTGAGCTCGCAGCTCAACGCTATGAGTTACAAATTCTGGCTGAAAAGATTGAAGATCGGCCAGATAACTCAACCCGTTTTTTAATCATCGGTACACAAGAAGTGCCTGCCAGCGGGAAAGATAAAACCTCTATTGTGGTCTCAATGCGAAATGAGCCAGGGGCGCTTCATAATCTCTTACAACCCTTTCGTGAACACAATGTTGATTTAACTCGGGTTGAAACAAGGCCTTCGCAATCGGGTGTATGGAATTATGTATTTTTCATTGATATGAACGGACACCAGAGTGATGACACCGTGGCGGCTGCAATGGAAGAAGTTTCTTCGCGAGCTTCAGAAGTAAAAGTATTGGGCTCTTACCCTTGTGCTGTATTGTAGAGTCGCATTCTACAACACCGTATGGCAAAAAGAGGTATTTAGCGTACGGGTGATAATGTTTAACAAACAGTGTTAGAAAAGAGGTTCTTACTTTCTCTTTAAGTGCCAACGATAGGTTGGATTTTGGGAGGAAGGTTGTAAAAGGATAGAAGCCGATATTGGGTAAAGGCTAGTAACGAATTTGAACTGATGAAGAAGGGAGTTTTTATGAGCACGAATATTAAGTGGCATGATCATAAAGTGACGCATATCCAGCGTGTCGAAAAAATGCAGCAGCAACCCTGTATTTTATGGTTCACAGGGTTGAGTGGTGCAGGAAAATCGACTTTGGCAAATGCGGTAGAGCTTGAGCTTTATCGACGAGATAGACATACCTATTTGCTGGATGGGGACAATGTTCGCCATGGTTTAAATAAGGATTTGGGTTTCACGGATGAAGATCGTATTGAAAATATTCGCCGTATTGGAGAAACCTCAAAACTGTTTGTTGACGCTGGTGTGATTGTGTTGAGTGCGTTTATTTCTCCCTTTCGGTCTGATCGCGACCTTGTTCGTTCCTTGGTGAACAAAGGTCAGTTCATAGAAGTGCATGTTGCTACTTCGTTATCGGTCTGCGAGCAAAGAGATCCCAAAGGGCTTTACAAAAAAGCGAGAGCAGGGGATATCAAAAACTTCACAGGGATTGATTCCCCTTACGAAGCGCCAGAGCACCCGGAAGTGTTTGTTGATGCTGGAAAGTTAACTATCGAAGAAAGCATTGCAAAAGTCATTGATTATTTAGAATCTCATTCCATTATTCCCGTTTGTACTAGCCCTGTTGTTTAGTTGAATTTTTGTACTTTTTAGGGCAGCTTCATGAAGAAATTAGTCATAATTGGTGTGGGTTTGATTGGCTCAAGCTTGGCCTTGGGTCTGAAAACTCGCAAGTCCGCCTATGAGGTGATTGGTGTTTTTCGTTCAAAATCCAATGCAAATTTAGCACTGGAGATGGGCGTTGTTGATCGGTGTGTGTCGGATTTGGGGGAGGTTGCTGCTGAGTTAGGGGGGGGCGATATTGTGATGATGACTGTTCCTACACTATCTATAGAAGCGGTGCTTCATCAATGTCGATCTTTGTTGAGTCCTTCTGTCACGATTACGGATGGGGCGAGTGTAAAGGGAAGTGTGCGTGAAGCTGCGCTGGCTGTTTATGGTTGTATTCCATCGCAGTTAGTTTTAGGTCATCCCATTGCCGGTTCAGAAAAAAGTGGGGTCAGCGCAGCCAATCCCAATCTTTATGTTAACCATCGAGTTATTTTAACACCTATGCCAGAGACGGATCACGCTCATGTTGATGATGTGGCGAAGATGTGGCGAGAGGTGGGGGCAGAAATTTTGTTGATGGATGTTGATTTGCACGATGAAATTTTGGGTGCCACAAGTCATTTGCCTCACGTCATTGCCTATTCATTGGTCGATACTTTGGCCAGTGATGCCCATAATGAAGATATTTTTCGTTATGCGGCGGGAGGGTTTCGAGATTTTACTCGGATTGCTTCTAGCGACCCTGATATGTGGCACGATATTATGCTTGCAAATAAGAAAAGTGTATTACACTCCATTGATTTATTTACTGCGAATTTGGAGCGATTACGTGCCGCGATCGAATCTAATGACGGTGATGCCATAAAAGGGGTTTTTACTCGGGCAAAAACAGCACGTGATCACTTTACGCAACGCCTAAAGCAACAGGAAAAGTAGAGAGTTATGAGTCAGACCATTAATTACGTCGTTCAGCCAGGTGGTACTGTTCGCGGAACAGTCCGAGTACCTGGAGATAAATCCATATCCCATCGTTCTATTATGTTTGGCTCCTTGGCGGAAGGCGTTACAGAAGTAGAAGGGTTTTTAGAGGGAGCGGATGCTTTAGCTACGCTCCAAGCATTCAGAGATATGGGTGTTTCTATTGAGGGGCCTAAAGATGGAAAGGTAACCATTCATGGTGTTGGCCTTCATGGTTTGAGGAAGCCTTCTAAAGCATTGGACATGGGCAATTCGGGTACGTCCATGCGATTACTTGCAGGAATTATTGCGGGACAAAACTTTGATGCGGAATTAATCGGGGATGTTTCGTTATCCAAGCGGCCCATGAATCGAGTAGTTAACCCATTGCGTGAGATGGGTGTAGAGGTTGAGGCGGCTGAAGGTGGGCGGCCCCCTTTAAAAATTAATGGTGGAGTGACCCCGACAGCTATTGAGTATGAGATGCCAATGGCCAGTGCTCAGGTTAAATCTTGTGTGTTATTGGCGGGTTTATACGCCAATGGAGAAACTCGCGTTCTAGAGCCTGCGCCGACGAGAGATCACACTGAGAGAATGTTGCGTGGTTTTGGCTATAGCGTTAAGAGAGAAGGCGATGTCATTAGTCTTGTGGGGGGAGGAAAGCTCACGGCAACAAAAATAGAAGTGCCCTCTGATATCTCGTCTGCAACTTTCTTCATGGTGGCAGCTGCCATTACTCCGGATTCCGATGTGACATTAACTCACGTAGGCATCAATCCAACCCGTGTTGGTGTGATCAATATCTTACGCTTAATGGGGGCAAATCTTACCCTAGACAATGAGAGAGAGGTCGGTGGTGAGCCGGTCGCGGATATCCGTATTCAGTATGCGCCTCTTAAAGGTATTACCATCCCGGAAGATCAAGTCCCTTTGGCTATTGATGAGTTTCCCGCTTTGTTTATTGCAGCCGCCTGTGCGGAAGGAGTGACGACGCTTACCGGTGCGGAGGAGTTGCGAGTAAAAGAAAGTGATCGAATTCAGGCCATGGCAGATGGCTTACATATTTTGGGGGTCGATGCTCAGCCCACGCCGGATGGTATTGTGATTAAAGGCGGTGAAATGGGGGGCGGGGCTGTTGAAACACATCATGATCATCGTATTGCGATGGCCTTCTCCATTGCTGGGTTGAGGGCGACGGGTGCGATTACCGTTCAGGATGCAACCAATGTCCGAACCTCTTTCCCCAATTTCATACAGCTTGCCAATAAATTAGGAATAAGAATAGAAGAACAAATTTCTTAAGCTTCTATTATTGACCCCTTATACTGAGCCAGATTTTTGTTTTTGATGATGAAAATCAGAAACTCAAAGGCTCGGTTTGAAACTTCGAATGTTGCGTTCAGAGCATTCCTTAACCGTTCATCAAAACTTCACACGCAAGATTACTGGCAGTGGTGACTATGACAACCGACTATAAACTCACTCATTTAAAGGAACTTGAGGCCGAGAGTATTCACATTATTCGTGAGGTCGCGGCCGAATTTGATAACCCTGTGATGCTTTACTCCATCGGGAAAGACTCGGCAGTCATGCTGCATCTTGCGATGAAAGCGTTTTACCCTGGAAAGCCACCGTTTCCATTGTTGCATGTCGATACAACATGGAAATTTAAGGAGATGATTAAATTTCGTGATGAGCTGGCTAAAAACTTAGGATTAGAGCTCATTGTTCACACCAATCAAGAAGGTGTGGAAATGGGAGTGGGTCCGTTTACTCATGGCAGCGCGAAGCACACCGATATTATGAAAACCCAAGCTCTTAAGCAGGCGTTAAATAAATATGGTTTTGACGCTGCTTTTGGTGGTGCCCGTCGTGATGAAGAAAAATCACGGGCGAAAGAGCGTGTTTATTCCTTCCGTGATAAAAACCACCGTTGGGATCCGAAAAATCAACGCCCTGAACTTTGGAATATCTATAACAGTCGTGTTGAGAAGGGTGAAAGCATTCGTGTTTTCCCGCTTTCGAATTGGACTGAGCTGGATATTTGGCAATATATCCACCTAGAAAGTATACCCATCGTGCCCCTTTACTTTGCCGCTAAACGTCCTGTGGTTGAGAAAGACGGCGTGCTGATTATGGTGGACGATGAGCGTATGCCGCTGGAAGAGGGTGAGGAAATTCAAGAAAAGATGGTGCGATTCCGAACTCTTGGGTGTTATCCGCTAACGGGTGCGGTGGAGTCTGAAGCGGCTACTTTGCCGGATATTATTCAAGAAATGCTGTTAACCACTACATCAGAGCGTCAAGGTCGAGTAATTGATCATGACAGCTCAGGGTCAATGGAGAAGAAAAAACAAGAGGGCTATTTCTAATGTCTCATCAATCGGATCTTATTGCTGAAGATATCCATGCTTACTTAGCGCAGCATGAAAAGAAAGAGCTTCTTCGTTTTCTTACTTGTGGCAGCGTTGATGACGGTAAGAGCACATTAATTGGTCGTTTGCTGCACGACTCAAAAATGATTTATGAAGATCAATTGGCGGCAGTGGCTTCAGATACCCAAAAGCATGGTACAACAGGTGAGAAACTGGATTTGGCATTGTTGGTGGATGGCCTGGCCGCAGAACGTGAGCAGGGTATTACCATTGATGTGGCTTATCGTTATTTCTCTACCGAGAAGCGAAAGTTCATCATTGCTGATACACCAGGGCATGAGCAATACACACGAAATATGGCAACCGGTGCTTCTACGTGTGACTTGGCCATTATCCTTATCGATGCTCGCCACGGTGTGATGACACAAACGCGTCGTCATAGCTATATTGCGTCTTTACTGGGAATTCGTCATATCGTCGTGGCGATTAATAAAATGGACCTTGTTGAGTTTAACGAATCAAGGTTTGAAGAAATTAAAGCCGAGTACGAACCTTTTGCGGACAGTTTAGGCCTAAAAGACGTGCGATATGTACCTATCTCAGCATTGGATGGAGATAATGTTGTTAACCCCAGTGAGAGAGCGGCGTGGTACAAAGGTCAAACATTGATGCAGATATTGGAAACAGTGGAGATTGCCCAAGATCGCAACTTCGCTGATTTCCGGTTCCCGGTGCAGTACGTTAATCGACCGAACTTAGACTTTAGAGGGTTTTGCGGGACGGTTGCTTCGGGCACGATTGATGTCGGTGAAGAGGTGAAATCCTTACCGTCCGGTAAAGTCAGTCGAGTCAAGAGCATTGTGACTTACGATGGTGAGCTAAACAGTGCATTTGCCGGACAGGCCGTCACAATTACGCTGGAAGATGAGATCGATACCAGTCGTGGTGATACGCTCGTGAAAAGCGGTGAATCGGTATCAATGACCAACCATGTGGAAGCTCATGTGGTATGGATGTCCGAAAAGCACTTATCGACGGAGCGACAGTACGACTTCAAATTCGCCAGCCATTCCGTAACCGGCTCAGTGACTGATATCAAACATCTTATTGATGTGAATACTCAGGAACAGAGTGCGGCAGATAATTTGGCTCTGAACGATATTGCTTTGGTAGAGGTAACATTGAGCGGTGATGTCGTTGTTGATCCCTATCGCGTAAACCGTGCAACTGGCGCATTTATTGTCATTGATCGGCTCAGCAACATCACTGTCGGTGCTGGTATGGTGATGCAAGCATTGGATGAGGCGCAATGGGTAGATGGTTCAGGAGCCCAGCATTCTGCTTTTGAAGTAGAGTTAAATGCATTAATTCGCAAGCATTTTCCTCATTGGGGAGCGGCGGATATCTCTAAAATATTGAAATAATTAATTAGCTTCTTGGATTTTGTCCCAAGGCTATTTAATGTTGATTTATAAACCTCGTAGGTTAGCTGCCCTACGAGGTTTTTTCTTATTTGATATATTAGATGTTTTTGATAATGTGAGATATTTCTGCGGCGCTTGAGTCTTTTTCTTAAACAAAGTGTGGAGAATGTCGCCTGTTTAATTATTTCATTTGAGAATAATATGTTTTGGTCGTTGTGACAAACACTACTAAATACTGATTCTTTCATGGAAGGAGATAGCTATGGCTTCATTTCAACATCTAAAATCCACATTGACCACTGCCTTTTTTGTGCTGCTTATGTTTGCTTCGGGCACTGTTTTGGCGCAGGCTGAGACGTCACAATCAGCGGCTTCTGTCATATCTGAAAGTGTGTCTGATATCGTCAACATTAATACCGCTCCGGCTGAGCGCTTGGCGAAGGTGCTGCATGGTGTTGGCCCTAAGAAAGCGGAAGCTATTGTTGTGTGGCGTGAAGAGAATGGTGGATTCCAGCATGTGGAAGAGCTAATGGAAGTGAAAGGCATTGGTGAAAAACTCATGGATAAAAATCGAGATCGGATTGTCATTCAGTAATAAAAGCTGGTTTAATAGAAAAAAGCCCGAGTTTTTACTCGGGCTTTTTTCTATGTAATGCTGAAATGAGTAGAGTGTAATAATGACAAAGCAAGTGACGACAACTGCTGTAGACTTGGGGCCAAAACTGATTGTGGCATTGGATTACCCTGATGCTAATAGCGCCCTTACTATGGCTAAGCAGCTTTCACCGGAGTTTTGCCGCGTGAAGGTCGGTAAGGAGTTGTTTACTGCATCAGGTCCGCATATTGTTGAGCAGCTGCAAATACTTGGTTTCGATGTTTTTTTAGATCTTAAATACCATGACATACCCAATACGTGTGCTGGGGCGGTAAGAGCCGCTGCAAACTTGGGTGTATGGATGGTCAACGTCCATGCTCAGGGAGGGCGGCGTATGATGGAAGCGGCAAAAAACGCGATTGTATCGTCAAATACAAATACCTTATTGATAGCAGTGACTGTGTTAACCAGTATGCAACAAGAAGATCTTTCTGGACTAGGAATTGCCATTAACTTGGATCAATACGTGGCGACATTAGCTCAGTTAGCTAATGAGTGCGGGTTGGATGGTGTTGTGTGTTCAGCATTTGAAGCCTCGTCAATGGTAAACCGCTTTGGGTCCAATTTTTTACGAGTTACCCCAGGGGTACGTCCGTCCAATAGTGTAAAGGGAGATCAGCGCCGGGTAATGACACCTGCTGAGGCAGTGAATGCTGGCAGTAGTCATATTGTTGTGGGCCGTCCGATTACACAAGCTGATGATCCTGGAGAAGCTTCTGCAGCGGTTGTGGCTGAGTTATCCTGTTAGATTTGGCTTTTTTATTTCTGTGGGCGTATTTCAAGATACGTTGCGATTAAAATAAATGTGTTGTGAGGAAGGTTAGGGTTGAGTAGAGAAATACCCATTATCACTGTAGATGGTCCAAGTGGGGCAGGAAAGGGAACGTTATGCCAAAAACTGGCCCAGTACTACGGCTTTCACTTATTAGATAGTGGTGCGATCTATAGAATCGCAGCACTTGCTGTTTGTAATTTGCAGGTTTCAATAGAAGATGAATCCGCTGTCCTTAGGGTAATTGAAACCCTTGATATTCAATTTAAGACGGTTGACCAAAAAATTGCTGTTTTTTTAGATGGCAAAGAGGTTTCGAGCCAAATTCGAACAGAAAGAGTGGGGATGGCCGCCTCGAAAATTGCCGCGCTTGGGAATGTCCGAGCGGCATTGCTGGAGCGTCAGCGGCATTTTGCTCAATCCCCGGGTCTTATCGCTGATGGGCGGGATATGGGGACAACTGTCTTCCCTAATGCAGATGTTAAAGTTTTTTTAACGGCTACTGCTGAAGAGCGTGCTAGGCGACGTTACCAGCAATTACTGTCCTCTGGTGTCGATGCAGATTTCGAAGCAATTTTATCTGATATTCAATTAAGGGATGAACAAGACTCAAAACGTGCGGTTTCGCCTTTGAAGGCATGCACTAGTGCGGTCAGTATCGACAGTAGCGAAATGACGATTGATGCCGTTTTTGAAAAGATTGTCGAATATGCAGACTCTATTCTTGTTGTTGATGGAAAACGTTTTGTTCCTTCCGGTGCCAGTTCTTCCATTGGGGAAAAAAATAGCGCTTTGTAGATTAAGTGTTGTTGGGGTCAAAACTCAATGAATGATACGGCCATTTTCTTTCTCATATTCCTTTCACTTGCTATTGGTTATTTGCTTGGTCGGCTGTCTTCGTTTTCATGGACAGAGAAGCTTTGGCCTCGTGAGAAGGCTAAGTTTGATCAGGCTGAGTACATTCGAGGCTTGAATCATCTTCTGAACGAAAATGCTGATGCAGCCGCAGATATATTGGTCTCTGCTCTTGAGGTATCCAGCGAAACATTGCATACCCACATGGCTCTCGGGGCTTTGCTAAGGAAGCAAGGGGATATTGGCCGTGCAATCAGTATCCACCAAAATTTACTCTCCCGCCCTTCGTTGTCTTTGACTCAGCAGCAATATGCCCAATTAGAATTGGGTTTAGATTATATGAAGGCTGGGGTATTGGATCGTGCTGAAAATGTTTTCCTAGAGCTTAAAAGCTCCCAAGATTTGACTTTGCAAAGACGAGCCTTGGAGTACTTATGTGATATCTATCGGGATGAAAAGGAGTGGCTGAGTGCCATAGAGGCTGTTGATCATTTGTTGGACAAAAAAATCGTCGAAGATATCACCCTTTGGCGAAAGGTACAGGCTCATCATTATTGTGAATTAGGTGGTGTTATGTTGATGCAGAATGATTTCATTTCTGCTCAAAAAGCATTTTCAGAGGCGCTTAATTATAATAAAAACTGTGCCAGAGCCTCCCTTGAATTGTCTGGGGTATATGTTATGGAAGGTAGCTACAAGGAATCTATTCGTCACCTCAAAAAAGTTCCAGATCAAGATGCTGATTATATCCCAGAAGTGTTGCCTCGATTGGTTGAGTGTTACGCCAAACATGGATCTGTGAGAGAGCTTATTCGATATTTAATCGCTCTTCATGATCGCTATCCTAGTAGCTCTGTATTGCTTTCAGTGGTTGAGCTTGTCAAAAGCATGGATGGTAGTGCTGCTGCCAGTAATTTTTTAGCTGAAAAGTTACAATCAAGGCCTTCCCTTCGTGTTGTGGGAAAGTTTTTAACGTTTCAGAAGGACAATTCACAGGAAGAAAAGAATCGCCCAGAGAAGGTGACAGAATTATTGTTAAGGCACTTGGTTGAATTAAAACCTTACTATCGCTGTAATTCCTGTGGATTTGCAGGAAATCAACTCTATTGGCTTTGCCCTAGCTGTAAATCTTGGGAAAGTATTCGTGCGGTTAGGGGTATTGATGGGGAATAAGCGTTTCGGGAGAGGGCTTTACTGGTAGGGGCTTGGCAATTCACTATTTTATCAAAATATAAAAAGTAAATTTTCCCCGAAGGAAAGAACTCTACAAAAAACAGATACTTAATGTCTTCATGTTGTTGACAGTAAAAAATGCTCTCTATAAGATACGCGCCATTCCTCGACGGGTATAGATGATTCCGGCATAGCTCAGCGGTAGAGCAGTAGACTGTTAATCTATTGGTCCCTGGTTCGATCCCAGGTGCCGGAGCCAATATATCTTAAGAGAACCTTTCTTGTGAATCCGGCATAGCTCAGCGGTAGAGCAGTAGACTGTTAATCTATTGGTCCCTGGTTCGATCCCAGGTGCCGGAGCCATCAATATTTCATTTCTTCCAAAATATCTTTTTATTTAACATTTATAATCAGTTCTCATTGAGCCTTGCGCTGGCTTCTGGTAAGCTCGCAGCCCCCGGCGCATCTGCGCTTTGTGGCAAAATAAAAGCGAACTTTAGAAGTGGCCAGATTATTACTTCCTTATGTTTGCTGTTTGTTATAACTTACCCGTGAAACTGGCTTTACGGTGGATAAAGTATCATGACGAAAGTGGTGATGCTGTTACTCTATTAAAGGTAAAACAATGAGCGAAAGCTTTGCAGAACTGTTTGAAGAGAGCTTAAAAAGCGTTGATATGGTTCCAGGATCAATCGTAACCGGTGTGGTTATCGATGTGGATAAAGACTGGGTTACTGTACACGCAGGTTTGAAGTCTGAAGGTGTAATTCCAGCTTCTCAATTTCTGGATGAAAATGGTGAGTTGACGCTTGCTATTGGCGATGAGGTTCAAGTTGCACTAGAAACCGTAGAAGATGGTTTTGGTGAAACTCGCTTGTCTCGTGAGAAAGCGAAGCGCGCTGAATCCTGGAAAGTTCTGGAAGCTGCTCATGCTGCAGAAGAAGTTGTTAAAGGTGTGATTAACGGAAAAGTCAAAGGTGGCTTTACCGTTGATGTCTCTGGTATTCGTGCATTCTTGCCTGGTTCTCTTGTAGATGTTCGCCCTGTTCGTGAAACCGCGCATCTTGAAGGTAAGGATTTAGAATTTAAAGTTATTAAGCTAGATCAAAAGCGTAATAACGTAGTTGTATCGCGTCGTGCTGTATTGGAGCAAGCAAACTCTGCAGAGCGCGAAGAGTTGTTGGCAAACCTTCAAGAGGGTATGGCGGTTAAAGGTATTGTGAAAAACCTTACCGACTATGGTGCGTTTGTTGACTTGGGCGGTGTTGATGGTCTTCTGCATATCACTGATATGGCTTGGAAGCGTATCAAGCATCCAGGTGAAATCGTTAATGTTGGCGATGAGATCGACGTTAAAGTATTGAAGTTTGATCGTGAGCGTAACCGCGTTTCTCTTGGCTTGAAGCAGTTGGGTGAAGATCCTTGGGTGTCTATTACCCAACGTTATCCAGAAGGTGCCAAAGTTAAGGCTACTGTGACTAACTTGACCGACTACGGTTGTTTCGCTGAGTTGGAAGAGGGTGTTGAAGGTCTTGTCCACGTTTCTGAAATGGATTGGACCAACAAGAATATCCACCCAAGTAAAGTTGTACAGTTGGGTGATGAAGTTGAGGTAATGGTTCTTGATATCGATGAAGAGCGTCGTCGTATTTCTCTCGGTATTAAACAGTGTCAAGAGAACCCGTGGGATGCCTTCGGTCGTCAATATGCTAAAGGCGATAAAATCTCTGGTAAGATCAAATCGATCACTGATTTCGGTATCTTCATTGGATTGGATGGCGGTATTGATGGGTTGGTTCACTTGTCTGATATTTCTTGGAATGAAGCCGGTGAAGAAGCCGTTCGTGCATACAAGAAAGGTGATGAGCTTGAAACCGTTATCCTTGCTATCGACCCAGAGCGTGAACGTATTTCTTTAGGTATTAAGCAGCTAGAGACGGATCCGTTTTCAGGCTTCATTGCTGAAAACGATAAGGGTTCTATTGTCAAGGGTTCTGTAAAAGAAGTGGATGCAAAAGCTGCTGTTATTGTATTGGCAGAGGATGTTGAAGGTACGTTGAAAGCTTCTGAAATCAGCCGTGAGAAGATTGAAGATGCTCGTAATGCCCTAAAAGAAGGTGATGAAGTTGAGGCTAAAATCATCAATGTTGATCGTAAGAATCGAGTCATTAACCTTTCAGTTAAGGCGAAAGATCAAGATGAAGAGAAGGCTGCCATTAAAGAGCATTCTTCCAAATCAACAGAGTCTGCAGCACCTGCAACACTTGGCGATTTGATCAAAGCGCAAATGGAAAGTAAGGAAAAGTAATTAGCTCTTCCTTTGTTCCATAAAATGAAAACCCCAACCTTAAAGTTGGGGTTTTTTTTCGCCTGTGAAAAGCTAATATTGAAGAAAGTCTCTTATTGGTATATAAATCAAACACTTATAAAGTTGGCAACAGAAGGGGTGAGGTGTTGAATGACAAAATCAGAACTAATTGAAAGAATTGCTGACCGTCAGGAACAACTTTCTTATAAAGATGTAGAGTTGTCAGTAAAGTTGATTCTAGAGCATATGTCTAAAATGTTGGCTTCTGGAGAGCGAATAGAGGTTCGTGGTTTTGGGAGTTTCTCTTTACATTACAGGGCCCCTCGTGTTGGAAGAAACCCCAAAACAGGAGAAGCGGTAAGTTTGGAGGGTAAGTTTGTTCCGCATTTCAAGCCAGGAAAGGAAATGCGGGAGAGAGTGAATGATTTTTAGTGGGTCTTGTTTCTGGAATTAGTGGCGCCTAAAGTCAATACATTTGTATTGGAAGTTCGTAAGAGGTCATGTGACCCTCTTTCAGGGGTGTAGTCTGTAGGGGCTGATGACATGATTGATTTTATTGCCACCGCATCGTAACGTGAGCATGCATCTGAAATATTTTGAATCAGTTGTTTTGTTTCTATCCAGCCCAGTGACTTTTCATTGGCCCTCATGATTAATGGGTGATCTGTGCCTCGAACCTCATCCCCAATCAGAAGTTCCTCATATAATTTTTCTCCAGGGCGTAGGCCGGTTTGATGGATCTCTATGTCCCCATCTGGATTTGAGTCATCTTTGATGGTTAGCCCAGAGAGTTTCACCATTCGTTCGGCAAGCTCCCAGATGCTTACGGGTTCACCCATGTCTAATACAAATACGTCTCCACCTTGAGACATGGCGCTCGCTTGGATTACCAGTTGGGCGGCTTCGGGTATTGTCATAAAAAAGCGAGTTATTTTCTTATGAGTAACGGTGATGGGACCGCTGTCTTGAATTTGTTTCTTAAATAAAGGTACGACTGAACCAGATGAACCCAGCACATTTCCAAAGCGAACCATAGACAGTAAGGTGGTATCCTGATTTTGTGATAGGCCTTGAAGGATTAGCTCAGCGATGCGTTTTGATGCCCCCATTGCATTAGTTGGCCTCACGGCTTTATCGGTAGAAACGAGAACAAAATGTTTTACCTTATTTTCGATGGCGGCATTAGCGCACTCCCAGGTGCCTAACACGTTATTACGCACACCTTCGATTATATTTTGTTCAACAATGGGTACATGCTTGTAAGCTGCTGCATGATAGATGGTGTTTACCTTAAAGGTTCGTATGGTTTCGTTAATCTGGTGTCTGTTTAAGGTTGATCCCAGAATAGGAACTATACGAGTGCTGTTGAATTGCTGAGATAATTGCCTTTCTAAGTCGTACAGAGAGAATTCGTTTTGCTCAAAAAGAACTAATGTATGTGGTTTTTCTGGTAATATTTGCCTACAAAGCTCAGAGCCAATAGAGCCACCGGCGCCGGTCACCATTACCGCTTTGTTTAGGACGCATTTGTCCAGTAGGTCTTTTCTAGGGGGGACGGGATCCCTGCCTAATAAGTCTTCAATTTCGACATCTCTGATGTCACTAATTTGAGTACTCCCAAAAATGACATCTTCCAAGGTTGGCACCGTTTGTATTTTCACTTTTAGATTTCCAACCTTTTCAACCACTCTTGCTCTTTGGGATTTGTTTGTTTGGCCTAAGGCCAGTAGCACAGTATCAACGGAGTATAACTCTACAAGTTGAGGAAGTTCTGACGGGGGTGAGACGCTTATACCTCTCACGGTTGTGTTAGATAGTTTGGCATCGTCATCAATATAGGCGACCACCTGATACATGCCACTTTGTATAAGGCTGCCTCCTACCTGATATCCAGTGTGTCCTGCCCCGTAGATAATCACAGAGTTTTTGGTATGATTGGTTCGCCTTGGATAGTTGTCCGATAAAATTATGTGTACCATGCTTCGCACTAAAAGTCTTGGGCTGCCTAATATGACTAAGACAAGGAAGTAGTAGATGAAAGGTGTTGATCTAGGTAGAGATATGCTTGATCCACTAGGTAGTTGTATAGAAAGTTGTATAAAATACGAGCATGCCACAAGAGTTGTAGCAGATATTAGAGCACATACAACCACGGTGATAACAGCTTGGTGAGCCATGAACCTGAGAATGGCGCGATAGAGGCCCATGCGTACAAAGGCATAAATAGTTGTCACCGTAGTTACCGTAGTAACAGCAATGAGCTCAGACTGGAGAGGATTAACAAGCTCTCCAATTCTTAAAAAAATTGCGACATATAGTGAAAAAGGAATAGCAAGTAAATCATAAAGCAACGAAAAAGAGCGTTTTATATGCCTTGGTGCTTCAGTTAGAGTTTTTAAAACGGCATACATCGTTGATCCTTTAGTTGCGTTACGGACTTTATGGGTTGTGGTTAATGATTTTGGCTTAATCATTACTGTAGATTTAAACCTGTCCGATTGCTAATTATGAAGGTTTACCAATATTCCACAGGCCGTTATTAGAAACCTGTTAAATGTAAACTGGACAGATAAAAAAATAAACATCCTAGAAGAATATGTTTTAAATATTTCTGGTGAAGTTAGGGGGTTATGATGAAAATTTTAGTTACGGGGGGGGCTGGTTTCATTGGTTCCGCAGTTGTCCGTGAAATAATCAATAATACAGATCATTGTGTGATCAATGTTGATAAGTTGACTTATGCTGGCAATTTAGAGTCATTGCTATCAATAGAGAATTCAAGCAATTATTCTTTTATCAGAGCCGATATTGCAGATCAGGATGCTATGACTCGAGTATTTAGTGACTACGAGCCTGATATTGTTATGAATCTTGCGGCTGAGTCCCATGTTGATAGATCAATCGATGGGCCTGCGGATTTCATGCAAACAAATATTATAGGGACGTTCATTCTACTTGAGGTTGCTCGTAAATATTATATTTCATTGCCTAAGGAAAAAAAGGATGGATTCAGATTTCATCACATTTCGACAGATGAAGTATACGGTACTTTGGGCAATGATGGGCTATTTGAAGAAACCACCCCCTATGCGCCTAACTCGCCTTATAGTGCTTCAAAGGCATCATCAGATCACCTTGTTAGAGCTTGGTACGAAACATATGGTTTGCCTACGGTTCAAACTAACTGTTCCAATAATTATGGTCCCTATCACTTTCCTGAAAAATTAATCCCCTTAGTAATCTTAAATGCTTTAGAAGGTAAATCTCTACCAATATATGGCGATGGGAAACAGATCCGTGACTGGCTTTACGTTGAAGATCATGCTCGGGCTCTTCTGAAAGTGGTTTTTGAAGGGAAGCTGGGGAATGTATATAACGTTGGTGGACACAACGAAAAAACAAATTTGGAAGTGGTTGAGACGATTTGTAAGATATTGGACGAGCTTCGCCCAAAAACTGCCTCTTACAGAGATCAGATTACCTACGTGGCGGATCGCCCAGGGCATGATAGAAGATATGCAATTGATGCGTCTAAAATAAAAAATGAGTTGGGCTGGACTCCAAAAGAAACATTTGAGTCTGGAATTCGAAAGACAGTTGAATGGTACCTAGATAATAACGATTGGTGCGAAGCTGTTACTCAAAATAAATACAATCGTGATCGCATAGGGTTGAAGGTATAACCGAATAAAAATTTCTGACCTTTAAAGGGCTGACTTATGAAAGTCAATTTTTTTGATTTTGCAGGGTGGAGGAAATAATGAAATTAAATCGTAAGGGAATTGTGTTGGCGGGTGGCTCGGGCACCAGGTTGTATCCATTGACGCTTGGTGTGAGCAAGCAATTGATGCCAGTTTATGATAAGCCGATGATTTATTACCCGATATCTACGTTGATGATGGCTGGTATACAAGACATCTTAATTATTTCTACACCTGAAGATCAGCAACAATTTAAGAGATTACTGGGTGATGGCAGTCAATGGGGGATATCCTTAAGTTATGTTGTTCAGCCGAGTCCGGATGGATTGGCACAGGCCTTTATTCTAGCTGAAGATTTTTTGTCGGGCTCACCTGCGTGCTTGATTTTAGGTGATAATATTTTTCACAGTTATGGGTTGACGGAAAAACTTAAACGATCTGCTGAAAAAGAGTGTGGAGCAACTGTTTTTGGATATTGGGTAAATGATCCTGAAAGATATGGTGTTGCTGAATTTGATGAAAATGGAATCGTAGTATCAATACAGGAAAAACCAGATACACCTAAGTCTAATTACGCAGTTACGGGCTTATATTTTTACGATGAAAATGTGGTTGAATTGGCGAAGTCTTTGCGCCCATCTGCTCGAGGTGAGTTAGAGATTACAGATTTAAATAACATTTATCTTCGGCAGGGTTTACTGACCTTAGAGGATTTAGGGCGTGGAAGCGCATGGCTTGACACTGGAACTCATGATTCACTATTGGAGGCCGCTAATTATGTTGCGACTCTTGAAAAGAGGCAAGGTCTACGCATTTGTTGCCCAGAAGAGATAGCATGGAGGAATGGTTGGATTAATCGTGAGGATTTAATTGCTTTGTCGGAATTGTATAAGAAAACTGGATATGGTCGTTATTTGCACGAATTGACAAGCTTTTTTTAAGCCTTATTTTGAAAAGTTGGAGATGTTGAGTGTGTATAAACGCCGCTTTAACAGGTTGTGGAAAATCCCCACCGAATACATTGGAGGTTGTTTACGCGATTTATTCACACCTCAACTTTTTATAGAGTTGGGCATAGCACTTACCCATCAAACGGCCTGTAAAAAGCCTCTCATAACGAGCTCGTGCGGCTTTTCCCAGTCTATCGGCCAACACCTCATCTTCGTCCAGCTGCAACATTGCCTCTCGTAGGGCTTTTGCATTAGCGGGTGGAACGACAATCCCGGTCTCGCCATCAGCATTGACATACGTAGTTCCCGTGCCAATTTCACAGGAAATCAAGGGTTTACCAAACATTGCCCCCTCAATAAGAGTCACACCAAAAGCCTCAGAGCGAAGGTGAGATGGAAATACTACTGCCCGACAAAGGTGATACAGCGCCACCTTTTCGTTATCACTGACGTAGCCAAGAAACTGAACATTGTTGAGCCCCAATCTAACGGCCTGCTCTTTTAACTTCATTTCAATTGGGCCCGCTCCAGTAATAACACACTGTACGGACGTATTTTGAAGCGCATCCAAAAGGATATGCAGCCCTTTGTAATAACGTAGAACACCCACAAAAAGAAAAAAGCCCTCACCAACCCGCTCACGGACTACCTGCTGTTCTTCCTTCGATACTTCAGGGTAAATATCTTCATCCAAGCCGATAGGGATGACATCAATCTTTTCCGAATAGCGGCCCAATTCACGGCTACTAGAAAAATAGTTCTCTGAAGTGGGGACAATAACATCGACTTTGTTCAGAAATGCCCTCATAAATGGGCGATAAAACCAAAGCAATGTTTTTTGACGAACGACATCTGAATGGTATGTAACAACCGATGGCTTTGAAGCTCGACTGAATAGATGAAGCAGATCCGCAAAAGGCCAAGGAAAGTGGTAATGAACCACATCAGCCCACTCCACCAGCTGCTTAAAGCCACTCAGCGCCCCGACTGATACCCCGCAAGAAGCCACCTCAAAGGTACGGTGAAAACGATGCACCTGCGCCTCTTCCCGGCCTATCACCTTAGGTACAGGATTTTCGCTAAGTATAAACACACGGTTTTCAACACCTTCCTCACGCGTATTACGGCAAATCTGACGAATAACCTCTTCTAATCCACCTTGAGTATCAGGGAAATAAGTGCGGTATACTTGGAGTACTTTAATCATTAGTTAATTCGATATTTAAAATTCTAGCATAACAACAAAATGCCTCAATGCGATAGCCTATCAATTATTACACTTCCCATCTGGAATTATGAAAATAGCTATAGATGCCCGACCACTTAGTCGAGAACACAAAGACGGTATAGGCCGATATACCGAAAATGCTCTAAACCACATGGTTGAGCTTGCCCCTGAACATACTTGGTATCTCTACTCCACTCGTCCTATATCCACGGTTCTTGCGAATAAAGAAAACGTCTACATTAGGCAAGGCAATGTACGAAGCCAGCTTGCCGATCTACTTTGGTCACAATTCGCTTTTTCTAATTGGGCAAGCAAAGACCAGATCGACACATTTTGGTCACCTCGGCACCACCTTCCGTCAATGCTCCCAAATAAGGTGCGAAAACTGGTCACGATTCATGACATCACCTGGTATCGTTACCCGAACACCATGCCCATTGCCAGAAAGTGGATTGAGAAAACTTTAATGCCTCGATCAATAAAACAGTCTAATCAGATTATTGCTGTATCTGAATTTACTAAAGCTGAACTAATGTCCGAGTTAGGTATAGATCCCCAAAAAATCTCTGTCACACTTCTAGCGCCAAGCCCTATTGAGCGGTCAGCCCCATCCAAACCCAAATCGCTGGAAAACCAGCCATTTTTCTTATTTGTAGGGACGCTAGAACCGAGAAAGAATCTAAAGAACCTATTACTAGCTTTTTCAAACTATCTGGAGACTGACAAAAGCAAACAGATTGTCATTGCCGGCAAGGACGGCTGGGGCAATATATCTATTAGCCAAATAGCTAAAAAACTTAACATCGAAGAGAACGTAAAAATATTAGGGTATGTGACTGAAGAAGAACTTCATTATCTTTACCAAAATTGCGAAGCTCTATTAATGCCTTCACTCTACGAAGGCTTTGGGCTACCGGCTATCGAAGCCTTACATTATTCAAAACCAGTTATAGCAACTCAAAACAGTGCAATAACACAAGTGCTTTCACCATTAGTGATTAATACAGAAAATGAATCGCCAGAAGCAATTCACTTCGCCCTAAAAAAACTTAAAAACCTTGAGATCAAAGAGGGTGAAGCTATAACTCTACAGACTTGGCAGAACTGTGCCAAGCAAACACTGGATGTGATCAACCGGATATCAATCGATCTCTAACTCGCTTTATTGGGTGCATAAACGGCATTCGCATTAAACCCTTAATTAGGCGATAAAATTGAAAATAACCATGAGCCGCAAACGGGGTAGCTAAGCCATGCTTTATAACCGAGTCACGGTATTGGCTTAAACTGATTGTATATTCCACATCGCTCACACCGCCAAGTGACATCGTTGTCATGACTTCCGGGATTTCAAAAAACTCGGCACCCTGAGCCAAAGCCCTATGGCACCACTCAGAATCCATCGCATGAGTATAGGATTCATCATAGAGACCTATACGGTCATAACAAGAACGACGGACAAACATAGAAGGATGAAATACTGACATGCGCCATTTCATACGACTTATATTTGGCTTACGAATGTAGGAGGTGTTCCTTACAGGATCAAAATATCTAGTTGCACCGCAATAAATTTCGGCTTGTGAATTGGTATTTATTGCCTGACTTAGCTTGTTGAGCGCATCAGTCTCCAGAATATCGTCACTGTTTAAAATTCCTATCACGTCACCGCTAGCTTTTTTTATACCGCGATTAAAGGCATCAGCAATACCTGAATCTTTACCACTTTCCCGGTACTTGATGTTTTCTTTGAATGATTGTATTGCCTCGAGAGTACCGTCTTCTGACCCACCATCAATGACAATTATTTCCAGCAACTCGTCACTTTGAGCCAGAATGCTTTGTATTGCCTGAGTAAAACCATCGCAATTATTAAGCACCGGCAAAATAAAGCTATACGCTGGCTTCATGCTGCACAAACTCATCAAGTGTTACCCTAGGTAGAACTTCCAGTTTCCCACCTTCAGTCGCATTAACCAGGCGCCGTCCAGCCTTAAGAAAGTGATTCTCGGCCAACTCATAAAATGCCTCGCTTTGCCTTAAATCAGGTAATTGCCATTGCTGGCCATCGGTAAAGTAGTCTTTGTGGAAGTGCGACTTATCCTCACCTTCAGCTGTACGTAACTCATTGGCAGGGCCAGTAGTTGCAAAATTATGATCACAGCCAATCAATGCAACTTCCTGGAAGCCCATATGATAAGCGAGCTGCATGGCTACATAAGTAACGGTGTAACCTTGATAAAGACTCATGGAGCAGTCCTCAGAAAAAAATGGGAAGTCTGAGGTGTGTATAAAACTGGAGTTTCTAATACCTAATAAAGCCTCTTTACGTGAAGCTTTTGCATCCAAAAACAATGGAATATTTGTTTCTTTGTAGAAAGCTTTATTTTGCTTAATTACATAAGGATTAACAGCAACAATGGTATTAGGCCTAAAATCCACATCTTGAAATAATAAATTTATTTTATTTAGGCCAAATGTATAGACATTTTCCAGCAATGAAAAGTCTGTCTTAAGCAGGCTTGGCCCATTACAAAGTATAACCGCCCGCTGATCCTTCTTCTTGTCTTTTAAAGATTTTAAATTGCGTCGAGACAGCCACGATATTGGGTGGAGGTCCCACGTTAAACGATCTAAAGCAATTGAAGCTGCAACACGGTATGGATTTAACTTCATACAGGATCGTGTAAGCGTGAGGAAATTGCACCATTTATACCTATGCAACTTCCATTAATAAAGCGAATCGAGCTATCAACCAGAAAGAAGCTTAATTCAGCTATCTCAGATGGTTCAGCAATCATTTGTGAGGGATGACAGGCTTTTAGCTCTGCTAATTTATCACCCTTGCCTTTGAAACCCTCCACAAGCATTTCTGTGCCTACTGCCGCAGGTTCAATGCAATTAACCCTGATTTCACCCTGCAGGTCCACAGCTAAAGCTTGCGTTAAGCCACGTAATCCGGATTTGCTGGCAGCATAGCTGATAAATTCTGGTTTGGTTAGAGCAGCATGAATACTGCCAACATTCAAAACTATGCCATTATTATCTTTCAGCTCCTCAGATAACAGTTTGATTAGCAACAATGGCGCTGCTACATTGACCTTCTGGGTAAGCATAAAATCATCAATATTTAATGATTCTAGGGAACCCAATATCTGTACAGCAGCATTATTAATGAGTGCGCTTAGAACCAAACCCTTCTTTTTTATTAACTCTTTAAGCTCGGAAGAGAAATTCTCTGCCTGTGACTCGTCATCTACAAGCTGTGCCAAATCGACCTGCAGGTAGCTGCCAAGCTCATACTTGGCGGCCCCCTGGATATCAACGCCAATTACATAATAACCATTTCCAGTGAAATGACTGGCGATACATGATCCAATACCACCATTGCAGCCTGTAATCAGTACCGTTTTCAAATTACTGAACCCCTAAAAAGCCAAGCAACTCATCGATTGCTTTAATGTTTGTTGCATGAACAGCATCGATAGTGTTTGAGGAATTATGAGAGCCAAAGATGCAGTGCTCCATCTTGGCCAGCTTTGAATTAATATCCAATGGCTCATTTTCGAAGACATCAAGGGCTGCAGATTTTATCTTCCTAGCGACTAGTGCCTCCACCAAATCTGCTTCATTGATTAAAGGCCCGCGAGCGACATTGACCACTCTTACCCCCGTTTTGCACTTATCAATCTGAGCCTTAGAGAACATATGATAATTGCTTTCAGTTAGTGCACAGGTAAATACAATAAAATCCAAATCACTTAAGGCATTTGGCCATTCTTGAAACACCACTTCAGGAAAGGGGTTTTGGGACTGATCAAAAAATGGGTCATAGGCTGTCACGTGCATATCAGCCGCCAATAATCGTTTGGCCGTATTTCTGCCAATATCACCATATCCTATCAAGCCAACCTTTTTACCGGCCAGGGACATACCGCTTACTTTTAACCAGTTCCCTGATCTTACAGATCGGTCTATCGCAAAAGTCTCCCTAGCCAACCCAATAACATAGCCCAGCGCAATATCCGCAACCTCTCGACCAAACATATTGGGAGTATTGGTAATCGGAATCCCCAGACGTTTACAGGCATCAAAATCAACATTGTCGACACCGATTCCCCATTTAACCGCTGCTTTCAATTGTCCCGCAGCACCTGCTTCCAGCACCTGTGCTGTGGCAGGGTCGTCACCAATTATCCACCCATCATACTCGGGCAATATTTCAATCAACTCTTGCTCAGATAATGTTTGCACAAAATCAGGCATGCCAACTTCAATACCATGTTGTTCAAAAATCGGTAAAAATTGTTCTCTAAGGCCCAGCATTGGTGGGCATGTAACCAAAACTTTCATTAAATTTACCTACTTTTTTATTATTCTGCAGAAAACACCGGAGCCAGTGCCTCGGCCAGCTGCCAGTCCTGGGGTTCATCAATATCGACAGATTCAAGTTTATTGGTTTCATACATTAATGGCGCTGATCCGATACGGGCATTGGTAGAATTAAAAGAATCCCTGGAAAAGATATACATGCAGGAATTCTCTTCAAGCCACGGCTCCAACTCCTGAGTGGGAATCAGGTTATCTGGGTCATGGTTTATTGCCCCACAATCTTTATCATAAAAGCGAGTTTGGTGGCGATTTACCGTAAACAGTGAGTCTGCATTATCAGAACTACGAAATGTGGAAATTGCATCTTGCAGGGTTTTCAAACTGATAAACGGGTTAGTAGTATGAGTCATTAGGTAAATATCAGCATCAGAATTATTAACATCATCCTGGATCACAAGATTCATGCTGACCTCATCTCCACAGAGCTCTTGCTTACGATCTCGTATCAGTAATTTAGAGGAATCCGGCAAGCCAGCTTCTTCTAGTTCCTTTTGAGCATCGGTATTAATAATTACCTGTGCAATTTCTTCACAGATCAGTAACTTGTCAAGCATCCATCTGAACAATGGTTTTCCATGTAAAGATTTAAAGTTTTTACCTGGAACCCGTGAACTATTCGCTTTTAGGGGCATTAAGGCTATGATTTTGCTCATTATTATCTACTTTTAACTCTCTTGTTACGCGTTCTTTGGGGTAAAAGTATTTACGCTTTGCTTCTTTTGATAATTTACGGTGGATATGATTACCCTTGTATCCACCCCAATATTGCAAAAAGCGAAATATCACAATACTCCGAAATTCACGGAAAAAAACTTTTTGCTTTACAGCATCACCAAAGTCAGACAGCATACTTGACATATAACATCTGAGGAAATCACCCAAAGTCATATGAATTTCGGGTTTGATGTTGCGCAAAGCAATCGCCTCCCTTTCGTATCGTCGCTCTACTTGTGCCCAGCTTTCATCATGAATATGGTAAACAGGCGCCTTGCTGACATAGCCCACTAAGCCACCTGATTCAACCAACTTTCGCGCCAATTGCATATCTTCAAGGCCAGTCAAATCCTCATCAAAAGAGTGCTTTTCCCAACTTTTCCTTAACAGTGCTGAGTTAGCGTTGTTACAGAAAAAGCCTTCCTGTGGCAGCATACAGTGATCAGGAAAATATTTTTCAAAAACCCGTTGCTCGCTGTATTTAGTTGTATCTCGACCAATTTGACGGCCATAAGTATATTGGACTTTGTTTTCGTAGATAGGAAAACAAAGTTCATGTAGCCAATGTTTAGAAGCTGGCACACAGTGGCCACTGACAAAAACTAAAATATTACCTCCAGCAAAATTACAGCCAACATTAAGCGAGCGTCCGAAAGAGAATTCTTCTTTTTTAATATGAGTAACACGAGCCCCATGAGCATTAGCAATCTCAAGTGTCCTATCCGTAGAGCCGGAGTCTACAATTACGGACTCTACAGAGAAAATATCACTGACCTGTGCGTTGATCGCAAAAAGCAACTCATCGAGGTGCTTTTCTTCATTGAGAGTCCTAATGACTATACTAACTAACAATGCTACTTCCTGCTTCCATAATCTTTAATTCAAATGAGGGGGTGATTTTAGTATAAAGTAGTTCGATTTCTTCCCTGTAAACCTGGTTTTTGGCAAACATATCCCAGTGAGTGGGTATAAAAGTCGTCACGCCAATATCTTCGGCAAATTGGAAGGCCTCGCGTAACGACATATTACCAATGATGTTTTCGCGGTTACGGTAATAGTTTATCTCATTAACAGGGATCATGCCTACGTCGATCGGCCCCGTAGCTTTAACCGCCTCAATCACCTCGGGTGCTACGGCCGTATCACCGGGATGGTAATAACGCCCCCCCCCAACCTCAAAAACATAACCTGTTGCGCACCAACCTCCGTGCTCATCAGGATTTACTAATGGATGAGCTGAGGGTACGGGGTGTATATTTACACCTTTAATACAAATTGAATCTGAGCCTACGATATGAAGTCGCTCACTATCTATTCCAGCGTTTTTAAGAGTCTTAAACACGGGCGCTGGACCATAGAAGTGGCATTGCGGCGAGGACTTGGCAAGGGGTAGCAACGTATCTGGATCACAGTGGTCACGATGTGCATGGGTAATAAGTACAAAATCGATATCAGTCAAACTTTCCGGTTTGATGAAAACTGGCAGCAAACGCTTTATACTTCGATCCTCTTTTTCTTCGACTGAGTGTGAAAAATAGGGATCAATAAGGAAATTCGCACCTCGGCTTTTAAAAAAAAAGCCAACTTGACCATAAAATAATATTTCTAAATTCAATCTGAATCACCATGTCACGCTAATTGGACCACGTAAGAAACCAGTTATCGAAATCTTTTCATGAGTTGCCATGCATGCCTTGAGCACTTATAGATAAAAGGGTATGCCTCAAGCCGATACGCTATACGCTCAATTCGACCATAATTTCTAGCTATCGAACCGACATTCCTATTTTCACTTAACACAGAATTCTCATGTTCACTTTTAATGCTTAAGGAACCAGTTAATGGCTTATCCAAATTAAAAAGACTCTGAAACTGATTAAACAACCGTCTTAAACTAGCTGACATAATCGAGTGTGTATAATTGATGTCATTGCTTATATCGGATCTAAGCAGATCAGTTAAATTCTGTGCGCCAAACTTTTTTTGTAAATCGAGAGGGTAAGTGAAAGCATCTGACAAAGATTCTATTAACGCCTTTTTGAGCTCAACTATATCTCCCTCATCAACTGTCTTTCCAACTTGTAAGCGCTGAACCCAATCGCCCAGCCATGTATTGTTGAAGGACAAAATAGGCTTCTCGAAGTTCAATGCATCAATTAGGCAGCCTGACGTCCGAGAATAAAAAGCACTCTGCCTGTAAGGCAAAATAACAATATCTGCTCTTTTATATAAAGCAAGATATTCCTCCTCTGTTAAGTGACCGCCAATAACATCCACCCAAGAAAAATCGCGTATAGATTTTAGCTTCTTCTCAAGTAAATTATTACTTATTTCAGTGTCCCTCAACTGGTCACGAATAAGAAACCGTATCTGTTTACCCTTGTAAACTGGTCGAGACTCGTAAGACCTAATAAAATCACAGGCAAAATCAAACCCTTTGGCAATCTGACCATTCCCGGGAAAAAGAACTACAATCTCTTCAGAACCAAGCTCATCCTCAGACATCTGATTTTTAAAGGACTCAATCAAATCCGGGCTAGTAACGCCAATCATTGGCCATAAATCAAGATCGCAGCCAAAATTATCTACAATATTTCTCTTTAATCTTTCTGAATCTGAATATAGTTTTACTGGGAATAAATTTGAGTGTGAATAGTACTCAAGCATTCTCTTACTTTCTTCGAATTTATTTGAAGCCAAAAAGCCATCAGACGCAAAATCCATATGAGAATAAAATAGGTTGATTTTAAAATCAATATCCTTAGCAGCCTTATGGCGCGTCAAAAGGGCAAGAACACCCTCATAAAATCGAATTGCGCCCATATACATATATACATGTTTAGTTCTCTTTAACACAAACAGGCCATCTAAAGCAGTAGCCAGCTCTTTACACCATTCATGAATCAGCTCAGGGTTTTGATTCCATCTTAAAACCCATGTATTTCTACTAAAGAGAGGCTCAACACGACATATCTCATCTGCCACTTCAGAATTTTTATTCGCAAGAATGAGCAGGTCTTCATCATCATGTAGTGTCTCAGCGACCCTTTCATCATAGTGATAGTAATGTCCAAACTTGTCTTTTAAGTCAGGGTTAATACTTACAAACAATGCACCTGCTGTATTAGTGGCAAGAGATCGATATTTAAATTCTCGAGATTTAAGTGCTAGAATATGAGTAAA
Organism: Marinibactrum halimedae; assembly: GCF_021234875.1. Lineage (GTDB taxonomy): Bacteria > Pseudomonadota > Gammaproteobacteria > Pseudomonadales > Cellvibrionaceae > Marinibactrum > Marinibactrum halimedae. Next base: position 73,116 of record NZ_JAJQVM010000020.1, read on the forward strand.
GCCTAACGAAACAAACTTCTTGCCAACTTTTTCACCCTGCTGAAAAAATCTCTCGACATTATCACAATGCCTTAAATAATACTCATTATATTCCAATTTAAAAAATGACGGATGCGCCTTTTGAATACTTTTCATCTCACCTGTAAACTGAGCCTTTTTATTATGAGACCAAAAGTAATCATCTTCATCTAACGGCCTTCCGTCACAACCCATAACATATACTGTATCTGCCAAAGTGGTTCCAAGCGGCAACATCAAAAATGTCAATATGTTATCGGTCGTTTTCAATGAAAACTCTTTTCCAAGATCAAGATTAAATTCATCACTTTCTGCATATGGCAAACCAACAACCCGATCAGCCAAATCAGGCATTGCATAACAAAACAAGGGATAATATTTAATAGGAATTGCAATATCAAAATTGTATCTAGCAGCGGAATCTCTTAACTTCTCACGAAACACATGAGTATAGCTTGAGCAACCAAAATGGAATATTGGATCAGCAAAGACCAAGATATCAGGCCTTACTGTAGCCATAAACTCTTCGTCATTAATAACACTATTGCAGACTATTTTTAGGCCTGAATCATAGCAGTAGTTAGTATACTCACTTATAGAAGGACCAGTACAGAATAGGAATGCGCTATTTTTATCGCTATATTTGGATAGCAACCTATCAAATTTAAGCTGATTTTCTGGAAGAAATTCAATATCGGCATTAAAGTAATTTCGGCTTACTTCAATATATATTGACCCTTCCATTCTACGGCTTTTATTAACATCATAGAGCCTTGCACCACTTTTTTTACATTTTGCAAGCCATGCAAGCTCCGACTCATCAAGCTTTTCTTCAGCTTTCCACAATATTACGTAATCATCTGCCCCTAAAAGAATTGAATTTAACTTATCAGCTTGTTTTACTTTCAGCTGACCACTACCATACATACAATCAAACAAAGCTTGAATATCTGGCGAAAAATGAGGCTTAACCTCATATCGAACATCAATATCGCTGTAAAAATTTATTGCTTCTCCACTAAGGGAACCAAAGTACCAAACTGCACGGCTGGCCTGATCATTAAAATCAGAAGCACTATTAAAATGAGGAAAATAGTAAATTGCCATTAAAAACCTTATACGCCTCCACATATAAATTCAAATCTATTGTAGAAACAGTCACGCGTAAAAACCACGAATCTAAAATCATTCTAGCTTTTTATTTTTACCAACACCTCGCAACCACTCTAAATAGTAAAACCAAAAAGCTATCATTTTCAAAAGATGCTTATAAACTTTTCACACTCAATTCAAGATCCATTTTGAATCGACATTATACAAACCAAACTTTGGCACTCCATCTGAACCCACTTTAAATTCGCAAATCAATTGCCTTAATATTGGCTCAATACCATCATACAGGGCAACCACACAATAATAATTCCCAGGGTGCAATCCATGGCTAGGTATTATTAACTTACCTGAAAAATCACTGCCCAATACTTCTTGTGGCTTAAACCTCTCTTTTGTACAACTAAACATCATCTGTCCATCATCAGAAAATATAGGAAATCCCATTCTTAACTGACTATGATCATAAAAAGCATCTGCAAAGACTATATCCCAGTCAAAAACCAATCCACCACCGCTTTTTTTTAAGCCAACATCCCAATTTACAACTTTTTCATTGTTTACTATTAAGGGATCCAAAAAAGATTTTACAACTTTATCGTCTCCCTTATGCCGCACTGAGCTAGAGCTTTTTTCTTTGCTCCGCACTAAACTGGGGTTTCCTTCCTTATCTTGCTCTGAACTAGAGCCCTTTTTCTCTTCACTATGCACACTATTCTTTAAATAAAGAATGTTATTCTCATAGTAGGCGACAGCATCCCTTGCCACACCCATAAAAGCTACATGGCCTTTATCCAAAACGATGCCCTTTTCACAAAAACGCTGCACCATAGTCATTGAATGAGATACAAATAAAAAAATCCTCTCTTTCTTTAGCTCACTCACCTTAGCAAGGCACTTGGCAGAAAATTTTGCATCACCAACGCTCAATGCCTCATCGCAAATCATAATATCGAATGGTAACGTCACTGATATTGCAAAGCCCAATCGGGCCTTCATTCCACTTGAATAGGTTGAAACCGGCTCATCAAACTGCTCACCCAATTCTGAAAATTGTTCTATTTCTTCTTGAAACAATACTACTTTCTCATTAGGAATACCTAATACCGCAGCACGTTCAACTACATTGGCGCGCCCAGTTTTCGTTTTATCCAATCCCGCACCAAGCTCAATCAAACCGCCAACGCGACCTACGACATCAACCTTGCCTTCATCTTGAGAAAGAGTACCCGAGATAACTTTTAACAAAGTTGACTTACCTGCTCCATTCCTTCCTATAAGCGCAAGTGACTCTCCTTTTGACAAGCTAAATGTAACTCCAGCAATTGCCTCACGACTTTTTACATTTTGTTCTTTTCGCTTAATGCCAAACCACTCGTTTAGCACAGCCTTTTTTAACTTTGCTCTTTTAGAAACAGTATTAACCGGATACCGTTTTGTAACGCCTTTGAGTGCAACCCTTGTCATTGTAAAAACTCTCTTACACTTGACTCTATTTTAGGTAAACGGAGATATAGAAACATCATAAAAAAAAGTGCCAGACCAAACCAGGCAGCCACATGCAACATGTTTACATCAAAGCCAAACAAGGCTGACCTGCCATTATCAAGAAATACATAATAAGGGTTAATAATTTTTAAAAGCTCTACTTCCTCAGCATCTGGCAAAGGGAAGATTGCTGCGCTCATAAAAATCATAAATCGATTCAGTGTTTCAATTAATTTTGACAAGCTTGGAAACAATAAGCCAAACACTGCCAACAGCGAGCCAACTGCATTAAAAAACAGGAAGCCTGCTATTGTGATAAGTGAAAAAATCAGCAAGGAGTAAAGTTCTATAGGCCAAGCCCCAAGGACAATAAAAAGACAAAATAACAACTGTATACCTAGCGTTATAAGCCTTTCAGGGATCCATGCTGTCAGCAAACCACCTAGCGGTATCTCCCTCCTTGTAAAATAACTTTTATACTGATTGATACTTTTATATGGCATCAACACTGAGTCCGAGAATAACAACCACAACGTTACGCCGGTAATAATATACAGATGTCTTGGTATGCCCTCCTGCTCTGGTAGGATTTTTAAATACCCTAAAAGCATATAGGCAAGTAGCGAAGATATTGGGATTACAAAAAACCAAAACCACCATATGCCGCCTTGCTCTTTTTGCTTATGACAGTAGTTCAGTGCCTGCTGTTTATAGAACGCCAATCTCATAATTAGATACTCAAGCAGTCACTTGTGCCACTTTTCGTAAAACGAGAGTATTCCCTGTTCTAGCCTCTAACTCAAACCCATTATCTAACATATACGGAACAGCAGTTTTGCCCTTGCCTAACCATTCATTGTTTTCATAAAAAACATCATCGAACACAACAACGCCCTCATTAGGGCACTTTTCTACAAACTGCACTGCGCAGTCATAATGCATTTTCCAACAGGCTTCATCGGAAATTTTACCGCCCTGTAATACTTCATAACGCTCTTGGCGTTCCTTGGAATGCTTTCCGTGATCGTAATCATAAGCGTCAATATATATGTATGGCGGAAGAGACCCTTTGTATTCTTCTAAAAAACTTTCACCTGCCATCGTTTCAGCTTCAAGTGAATTCCCGTAAAACTTCTTTATATCAATAACATTCTCTGTATTTTTAGGGTCAATATCCACACTCTTGAAAGTCATGCCAAATGCACGACATACTGCTGATATTCTCCCTGAAGATCCTTGGGTCCAAAATTTTTCTCTCGTGGAACCTATCTCTATTACATGAAAACCATTACCTTTCTCTCTTTTAACTCCTTTTAATATGTCACACAGCAAGACAAGAATAAGTGCTGAATGACCATGAAGTGTTCTATTGAGCATTTGAAAGCCTTGATTTAAATCATATTTAGCCGCCGTTGTTATTGCCAGCATCATTGAAAGTTGCTCAACATCTGCCACTCTACCGACAGCCAATTCACACTCAAACTCTTTACTTTTTTCATTCAAACATTTCCTTATGGACTCAATTTCACATTCAAACTCTTTACTATTTTCATCTGAAATTTTTCTTATGGACTCAATCTCACATTCAAGCTCTTTACTCTTTTCATCTGAAATTTTTCTTATGGACTCAATTTCACATTCAAACTCTTTACTCGTTTCATCTGAATTTTTTCTTATGGACTCAATCTCACATTCAAACTCTTTACCTTTTTCATTCAAAATCTCTCTTAAAGCCTCAACCTCACACTCAAACTCTTTACTTTTTTCATCTGAAATTTTCCTTATAACCCCAATCTCACATTCAAACTCTTTACTTTTTTTATTCGAAACTTCTCCTGTGGACTCAATCTCACGCTGCAATTGTTGTATGCTATTATTCAGCTGAGCCTTTAATGACCATATAAAATAAAAACTCCCAGCAAAACCCAACAAAAGAAAGTACATGATGAAATCATCTAATATATTCAATTTAAAAAACCTATTTTATAAATTCATTTATTGTTCTTACAATGGTACGACATTAGTGACTGACACCACAGCAATTTACCGACAAAGGCTTTAAAACACTGAATCATAAACGCAACCCTTCAACACTTTGGTTGTTCAAAAACCATTGATAGGTGTCTTCCAGCCCCCCCTCAAGACTAATACTTGCTTGCCAGCCAAGGCTTTTCAGGCGCGAGACATCCATGAGCTTTCGAGGAGTACCATCTGGCCTAGTGGTATCAAATACCAGCTCGCCTTCAAAACCCACTACTTTTTTCATGGTTTCGGCCAGTTCTCGTATGGTGCAATCCACGCCAGTGCCAACATTAATATGACTTAACATGGGCTCAGTATTAGCCTGATAACTTTCGTCATCCAACTCCATGACATGAATGGATGCAGCTGCCATATCATCCACATGCAGGAATTCACGCATGGGTTTACCGCTGCCCCACACTACCACTTCACTATCACCAGCTAATTTAGCTTCGTGGAAGCGGCGCATCATAGCGGGGATGACATGTGAATTTTCCGGGTGGAAGTTATCGTTGGGGCCATACAGGTTTGTGGGCATCACACTGCGGTAATTGGTGCCATATTGACGGTTATAGGATTCGCAAAGCTTTATGCCGGCGATCTTGGCAATAGCATAGGGTTCGTTTGTAGGCTCCAGTACACCGGTAAGCAGGGCTGCTTCGATCATGGGCTGATCAGCCAGTTTGGGATAGATGCAGGAGCTGCCCAAGAACAAAAGGTTTTTTACACCTGATGTATAAGCTTCGTGTATCACGTTGCTCTCCATCATCAGGTTCTGGTAGATAAACTCTGCGGGGTAACTGTTGTTGGCATGGATACCTCCGACTTTTGCTGCTGCAAGGACGACATAGTCTACCGATTCGGCAGAAAAAAAGGCCCTGACATCGGCCTGTCTGCATAGGTCCAGCTCATCATGACTGCGGGTAATGATCTTGTGATAACCATCTGTCTGCAGTTTTCTGACGATAGCGGAGCCGACCATACCTCTATGGCCGGCCACATAGATATTTGCTGTTTTATCCATCGATTAATTCTCTACTGCCACAGCAACGTCATGGCCATGGGCTTTTAACAGGGCTAGGGCTTTGGCTGACTGAAGATCACTTTTGACCATTTCAGCACACATTTCTTCAACGGTAATCTCAGGCTCCCAACCCAACTTTTGCTTGGCTTTGGATGGGTCTCCCAGAAGGGTCTCTACTTCAGCAGGGCGGAAGTAACGTGGATCGACCTTCGCAATTACATCTCCAACTTTTACGGCTAGCACATTATCACCGTTGATCGCTTTAATGGTGGCAATTTCATTGACACCCTCTCCGGAAAACTCCAGCTCAATACCCAGTTCAGCGGCAGACAGGCGTACAAATTCACGCACCGATATTTGCTTGCCGGTAGCAATCACAAAATCTTCAGGCTGCTCTTGCTGGAGCATCATCCATTGCATGCGCACATAGTCTTTGGCGTGGCCCCAGTCACGCAGTGCGTCCATATTACCGAGGTACAGGCAGTTTTCTAAGCCTTGGCTGATATTGGCCAGGGCACGGGTGATTTTGCGGGTTACAAAGGTTTCACCACGACGAGGAGACTCATGATTAAATAAAATGCCATTACAGGCATAAATGCCGTAGGCCTCTCGGTAGTTAACCGTGATCCAGTAGGCATACATTTTCGCTACGGCATATGGCGAACGAGGATAGAAAGGGGTAGATTCTTTTTGCGGAACTTCTTGCACCAAACCGTATAGCTCTGAAGTAGAAGCCTGATAGAAGCGGGTTTTCTTCTCTAAACCCAGAAAGCGGATGGCCTCGAGGAGGCGGAGTGCGCCAATAGCATCCACATCAGCAGTGTATTCGGGTGACTCGAATGAAACTGCTACATGGGATTGTGCCCCCAGATTATAGACTTCGTCTGGCTGAATCTCTTGCAGCAGGCGAGTCAGGTTTGAGGTGTCGGTCAGGTCACCGTAGTGAAGGAAAAACTTGGGGTTTTCTTCATGCTGATCTTGGTAGATGTGATCAATACGGTCGGTGTTAAATGACGATGCTCTCCGTTTAATACCGTGGACTTCATACCCCTTTCCCAACAAAAACTCGGCCAGATAGGATCCATCTTGACCTGTAATACCCGTAATTAAGGCAACCTTGTTTTCCACTTAATTCTCCTAACATATCTGAATAGCCCAACACTCTCAATAACCCAGAACAACCCACAAGGAGGAAAAGTGAGGGGCATGCGTATAAATTAATTCAAAACAAACAACAGTTGGCATTTTAATCTTAATCAACAGCCATGGAGCCACTTAGCCTGAACATTTAACCCTCTCATAGATGTCTTCAAAGCGAATAATGTCGCCCTCAACAAGGTAACAGTCCGTTTGTACTTCAATAATCACAAGAGTTTCAGTGCCAACATTTTCTAAACGGTGTCTGTGTTCGGCCGGAATAAAGGTGGATTCGTTGGTATTCAGAACGAGGACTTGTTCATCATTGACCACCTTGGCGGTACCACTAACCATCACCCAATTTTCGCTATTGCGGAGATGCATCTGCAAACTCAAACTGGCGCCCGGCTTCACTTCGATGCGTTTAGTCTTGAAACCAAGGCCTTCTTCCAAAATGGTGTTAAGTACCTCAATGATGATGAACCGTGTTATGTAGCTTGTGAGCCTTATGTCCTTGGACCTTGAGACAAGAAACGATCTATTTCACACTCTAAGTTCGCTGCTTATCAGCAACCAATAGCGCATAGGAAGTATCGACTATTTCGAGGCTATCGACACCGACAACACCCACCAGCCGATTTTCGCTATTGATGGTGCAGTTATGACCATCAATCATCATTACTGTGTCACCCTGAATACGATTATTGCAACTGTCAGACTCTTTCAAGTGACCCAGCGCCTGCCAGCAGTCGATATCAAAAGCCAGCGCAGTAGCATTGCGAGTCTTTTCCATCGCGGCGTAATCGATGGAGTTATCGGGAACAGATTCGAAGCTCTCTATGCTGAGTTCCAATAAAAATTACCGGAAGTAATCTACTTTCTAGCTTTGTCTAGAGAAGGTTCTTCGACAAGACGAATGCATTGGATTCTACATGGCCGTAACCGGTTTTCGGCGCAGCAGGCTGAATACTAAAGGGACCCCAACTTGATGGCCATAATCGTTAACTCGAACCGCCACAGAGAATAGTGGGACTAAGACCATTTCAATCACTCTATGTTTTTCTAACTTATCTTCCATAACAGCTTTCTACAACGAAAACAAACAACATCAAACCAGTCAGACCTTAGAGTCAATCTCGGTAGACAGGCAGACATTAACATCAATGTAGAAATACAAAATACGGGCCTAAACGAGAGCGGCGTAATATATTACTTTCTAGCTGCCAAGACAAGGTAAGAAAAAGCAGCCTTAAATGGCAGGGCTCCCTAGCAATTGAATCGCCCTGGGTTTGTCGGAGGCAAACTACTTGAAACCCCAAATATATCTTTTTGAACTTAAAATTAAGTCAAAAAGCACTCATATGAGTTAAGGTTTGATTGCTTTGGGTGTCTATTGTCAGAGAGCTCTGACTGTAACGTCTTTAAGCAACAGTATTTGGGGGATGGTATTTATCTCATTCTTTTCCCCTTTGGCTTTATTTATACAATTTGCTTAATTCGAAGGGCTAAAAGTGTGCAATCGTCTTGGCCTTGTAACGTGCCAACAGAAAAAATGGGTAACTTCCGTAATACAGGCTTTACTGCGCGTTTTGCCCCGCTCTTAATTTATAGGCCACTATTGTCAATGGAATAAATGTAAGTAAGTAAAAGAAAGGAGTTGATTCTGTCATTTCGACATAAAACCCAATAGGTAGAAGCCAAAGTGTAGTGGTTGAAGCGTATAGAATTGAAGTTTTTTTATGCTGTGCTTTACTGGGCGATAATTTCTGATAAACATGACTACGATGCGGTGCGCGCCAATCTTGCCCGGTCACAATTCGAGTCACTAATGTCCAAGTAGCATCCACAATAAAGGCTCCAAGAAGAATTACCCAAGTCCAAATACTCATCTTGCCTTGAGTGGCCGTAATTAAGGCCAGAATACCGAACGTTAACCCTAAAAATGTACTGCAACTATCCCCCATAAACAGCTTCGCTGGGGGCCAATTCCAGTATAAGAAGCCTGCAACAGGAAAGATGGCAAGCCAGGTAAGTAATGCTGTATTGGTCTCGCCTTTTAAAAAGAGAATTAACCCTGCACCAAGCAACACGCTGATGGCTTCTCCTGCTGCAATTCCGTCGATTCCATCCATAAAGTTGTAGAGGTTGGTGAGCCAGATTAGCCCTAATACAACCAATATTGATCCAACCCCTGTGAGTGGGATAGCCCATTCGCCCCAAAGTGGTAGTGGTGGAAGTGGGGCGAGTAAGTAGACTGGGATAATGGCTGCAATAATTTGTACAAGAAGTCGCCACCGCCTTGGGAGATTGAATTTGTCGTCCAGTAGTCCTGTGATGGTGAGTAAGAGTCCTGGCAGTACGAGAGCGATGGTTTCGTATGATGTCAGTATCTTCAATTCCCAGCCTAATATCCATATCGTGATAATGAAAAAAGCCGCAATAATGCCTCCGCCCGTTGGGGTGGGAACGGTGTGTGAGCTTCGGTGATCGGGATTATCGATTAACCCTGTTTGAATCGCTTTTTGGCGATACCACCCGGTTAAAAGGAGAGTCGAGCAGAAAAGGGCAATGGAAATGCAGATAAACAGAGAAAAAGTCATGAACTTAGGTTGGTTGGTGATCGATGGGTGATGAGGTTTGGATCAACGTTTGTGTTCGAGTGTTGTCAATCTCTAGGTTTCCGAAAAGTTTCCTAAACATGCCATTGAGCTTTTTACTATTACCTAGCCACAGTTGGAGGTATTGGGGCAGGTTAAACAGCCGGTCATGGGTATTTAAGTGTGTGGATAGTGATTGAATTAACTCTGTGGTGGAGGTGGTGGGTTGATCCGTTGGTAGTAAGACTTGTTGTGCTGCACAAGGAGATTTGGCAGCCCATCCCAGTAACTGGATTAATGCTTTGATTGATACCATGGAGCGGCGATTTCGAATATTGCCCAGCGGGAGTGGAACGCCCATTTGAATCAATTTCTCTAAGCTTTTTAAGTTTCCCGAAGGTTTGTCACCCAGCACCAGTGGTGGTCGAACAATAACCCATTCAATTAATTTTCCCGTTTGTTGTATCAGCCGCTCTGCCGCCAGTTTGGTTTTTCCGTAATCATCTTCTGGGTGACATGGGCTGGTTTCAGTGAAAGGCTGGTTTTTTCTGGTTTGCTCGCCCATGGCTTTAATGCTGCTGATGTAAACGATTCGTTTTACGTTGGCCTTTAAACAGGCGGTGATCAATCTCTGGGTGAGTGTGACATTGCCATGGTAATAATCCGCGCCGCTTGCATTGGGGTTATGTGCCACTCCTGCGAGATGAATGACGGTGTCAGTGGTTGTAAGATACTCGAAAAGTTGGGGGCTTGTGTAGTCTACCTTTATTAATCCAGGCGCATCATGACGACTTAGCCGCAATACTTCGTCCCCTTGCTCATAAAGGTAATCGCAAAGCTCGTTGCCGATAAAGCCAGTCGCTCCGGTAACGGCGAATCGTTTAGGCTGCGGAAGGTTGATGGGAGTCAATGTTGATTATTCCAGTGAGGGGTATCGATTCTTAATGCCTAGTTAAAACGATAAAAGATCATTGCGCAGCGACTACTTCGCTTGTTGCCCTTATTTTGCCACTTAAACGATTCATTTTGAACGAGTTTTAGTGCTTGATATGGTTCGGTGAACTTGTTAAAGTTCGCGCCCGTTGCACAGATGCAACCACTTCTTTTTGTACGACCGTAGCTCAGTTGGTTAGAGCACCACCTTGACATGGTGGGGGTCGGTGGTTCGAGTCCACTCGGTCGTACCAATTCTATATTTTCAACCTTTAGCTCTCTTAATTTCCGAGCACCTTGCTTCTCTTTTCGCTATTTTGAATGTTGATCATTCTACCTTTGGTCTTTTCTTGTACCCGCTTATCAAGCGCCATTTTAATTCGTCAGTCTGATTTTTGTTTTCTGATGCGCCATACTTTTTTATTTGTCGGCCCTTTGTTGCCAACTTGGCTAATGAGGCACTATTTTTGTCTGTAATAGCGATTTAGCACAGTTTGGCTCGGGCCTACACTGACCGCTTAGTCTATGGTCAGCGATGCAATAGCGTTACAGAGGTATTTGATATGTCTTCCCAAACTGGCACTCCATTGCCTCTTATTGTGGGTTTTGGTGGGTACAATGCGGCAGGCCGCAGTTCATTTCATCATGCTTATCGAAGAATGATTCTTGAGAGCTTGTCGTCAATAGAGTATGACACCGAGATCGCCAATTTGGCCGTAATGATGTCGTTGGCTTCTGTGCAGGATGACGGCAATTACCTGTGTGCAAACGGCGGATCAGTTTCTCGTTCAGAGTTATCTAAATTGTTTGGCGCGAGAGTACAACAAGGTACTTTGGTGCGTCGAATTGGTGAGCGAGATTTCTTTGATCCAGCTCGTGTGTTGTCAGCACACCATGCTCGTTTGTCTGGCTCAGCCGGTGAGTCTCTCTCCTTTACGTTGCGAAAGCGCCAGCTCCCGAATCCAGTGCCGGAAGATTGGCATTTGTCTTCAGTAGACGGTGATGATAAGAAAGTGTTGGTGAGTACTCAATCACTGGATCGAGTGTTATTAGAAACGCATCGAGATCTTCCCGTGAAGGCAGCAGGGCAGTTGCCAGAAGGGTTCGATCCATCTGCTCATTATCCCTCTCGTTTTCATCCTCGGGGGCTTCAACTTGCTGTATTGGGGGCATCGGATGCGATTCGTTCTATGGGAATAAGTTGGGAAAAAGTGCTTTCTTCGGTATCACCCGACTCAATCGCCATGTATGCCAGCTCGGTGATGAGCCAGCTGGATGATCTTGGGTTGGGTGGCATGTTGAAGTCTCGGTTGCAAGGCGGGCGGGTGAGTACGAAGCAGTTGGCTTTGGGTTTGAATACCATGCCTGCGGACTTTGTGAATGCTTACGTACTGGGTAACGTTGGTATGACAAGCAGTGTGGCCGGAGCGTGTGCTAGCTTCCTCTACAATTTGCGAGTGGGTATTGACGATATACGCAGTGGTCGTCGAAGAGTGGTAGTGGTGGGGAACAGCGAAGCTCCCATCACCAGCGAAATCATTGATGGTTACTCTACCATGGGAGCACTGGGAACCGATGAGGCGCTGTGCAAGCTTGATGGAGTCAGCGAGCCGGATTATCGCCGAGCCAGCCGCCCTTTTAGCGGTAATTGTGGTTTTACCATTGCAGAGTCGTCACAGTACATCGTGTTAATGGACGACGCATTGGCGATGGAGTTAGGAGCCCAAATCTATGGGGCCGCGACCGATGTTTTTGTGAATGCCGATGGGTTTAAAAAATCGATTTCTGCTCCTGGTGCGGGGAATTTTCTGACCTTTGCCAAAGCGGTGGCGTCTGCCCGAAATATTTTGGGTGAGGATATTGTTCGACACCGAAGCTTTGTACAGGCTCATGGGTCCAGTACACCTCTGAATCGTGTGTCTGAGTCGGAAATTTTTGACCGTGTTGCGGGAGCCTTTGGTATCGAAAATTGGCCTGTGGCCGCTGTGAAGTCCTATTTAGGGCATTCATTGGGCCCCGCTAGCGGTGATCAACTTTCTACCAGCTTGGGGGTTTTTGAGCATGGTATTGTGCCGGGCATTAAGACGATTGATCATATTGCTGAAGATGTTCATCAACAGCATCTTCATTTTCCATTGCAAGATTTGGATTGTCGTGAACAGGGTTTGGATGTTGCCTTTTTGAACAGTAAAGGATTTGGGGGTAATAATGCAACGGGGGTTGTGCTATCCCCTCGTATTACAGAAAGTATGCTTGAACAGCGTTATGGTAAGGCGCAGTTTATGTCGTATCAGTCACGTCGTGAGCAGTATCAATTGCAGGCACAAGATTATGATGTAAAAGCCAGCCGGGGTGATTTGAATGTGATTTATCGATTTGGTGAAAATATGGTCGATGAGTCTCAGATTGAGATCAGCCCTGAAAAAATAAAAGTGCCGGGATTTGAGCACGCGATTGATCTTGAGGTGGATAATCCATACTCCGATATGCGTTAGTTTTTGACTATTTGCTCTTGGTTGAATATTCACCTTTGAATGAATATTCATGTTTGAATACATAGCGAGTGTAAAGAAAACTCGTTGCCTCTGTTTTGCGTAAAGGCTTCGATTATTTCGAGTTCTAACAATACGCATGAATAAAAACGGTTTTGGGGATCAATATGCAACGTAAATACTCTTTAGGTGTCTGTTTTTCTGGCTTGGTCTTGGGTTTGGCGTGTTTTACAGGTCAGGCTCAGGCCGCATGTCCATCTTATCTGGATCACGACTTTAAAACGCTTCGTTCAAGCAAAACGCTAAATCCTTGCGAAGCTTTTCCTGGTAAGGCGTTATTGGTGGTGAATACCGCCAGCCATTGTGGTTTTACTCCGCAATTTAAGGGTTTGGAGGCGTTGTATCAGCAGTACAAAGAGAAAGGGTTGGTGGTTCTTGGGTTTCCCAGTGATGATTTTTTTCAAGAAGATGAAGACTCCGAGAAAACGGCGGAGATTTGCTATGTCAATTATGGTGTAACCTTTCCTATGATGGCAGAAAGCCATGTTCGTGGTAATAAAGCGAACCCACTTTTCCAAGCCATGTCTGACAAAGTTGGTTCACCAAAATGGAATTTCTTCAAGTATGTGTTGGATCGTGAGGGTAACGTTGTAAAGCGCTTTTCCAGCAAAACATCCCCCGATGATGAATCTCTAAAAGAGGCCATTGAGGCGGTACTTTAACTGCTCTGATGCATACCTTTCATTTAGAGTCTGTTTATTTGGTGTCTGTCGTGTTTTGATTTCTATCGTGTCGAATTACCAAAAGCTCAAGTCGGAAGTGTAAATTGATACTAACGTCGGCTTGAGTTTTGGATATGCTGGCTGATCAATGTTGGCAATTCGTCGTTGGAGCCAAAATAGGGCAATAGCTGTATGGTTAATCCATCGCAAGCTTTAACGGCTTTTTCGATTTGATTGGGAATGTCTCTGCTTACGTGCCTCCCTTGGTTAAAAAAGACTGGGTACAAGTCGATGGACCGAAAGCCTTTTTCATAGAGCTTTGCGCTTTCATCCACAAGTAAAGGGGCGGAAAGCTCTAGGAAGATGCCTCCAATATAGTCATATCCGGGTGTCACGATTTTCACTTTTTCTACTGTAGCTAGAAATTCATTGTTAGCCACCTCTGCTCGACTGCCGTGGGCCATCAACAGTAGTGCCTTGGGTGCGTTGTTCTCGTTATCGCGGATCATTATTGTGCGGCTCCCATTGCCTTGGCCCGTTGTTGAGTCAGCTGTTGTGCGTTTTCCGTTGCGGTAGTTTTCGTATTCCAGCCGGATAAATTACGTTCGATAAGCTGGCTCAGTGCATGAATATGGCCCACTTCTGCATTGAGTGCCGTTATGTATTCGTAGCGCTTACCCCCTGCTTCCATGAAGTATTCTCGGTTTTCTTCGCCAATTTCTTCGATGGTTTCTAGGCAGTCGGCTGAAAAGCCAGGGCAAAACACTTGTACGCTGTGAACCCCTGCGCTTGGAAAAGACTTTAAGGTTTCATCGGTATAGGGTTTGAGCCATTCCTCACGCCCGAATCGAGACTGAAAGGTTGTCATGTACTCGTCTTCGTCTAGGTTGAGTTGCTCAGCGATGAGGCGACTGGTTTTATAACATTCACAGTGGTATGGGTCGCCATTAGTGAGGTAGCGTTTAGGAATGCCGTGGTAAGAAAACAATAGCTTGTTGGCTTTTCCGTGGTCTTCCCAGTGCGCTTTGATTTTCTCGGCGCAAGCGTCGATGTAGGCGGCATCGTCATGATAATGGGTTACAAAGCGTAGCTCGGGTATCCAGCGTCGTTGGGTGAAATCTGATGCAATGGCATCAAAGGTGCTTGCAGAGGTGGCGCCGCAATATTGGGGGTAGAGCGGTAATACTAGCAAACGCTGAACGCCTTCGGCTGCCATTTCATCGAGTGTATTCGTAATGCTCGGATTGCCGTATCGCATGGCGTATTTGACGATCACATTGTGGCCGAGTTCCTTTAGATGATCGCTGAGTGCTTGAGCCTGATGCTGTGTATGAATCATGAGTGGTGAACCCTCATCTGTCCAAACAGTCTGATACGCTTTGGCAGAACGGGCGGGGCGAATATTGAGAATGACGAGATTTAACACCATCCACCAAATGAGTCTTGGTACTTCAACAACGCGAGGGTCTGCAAGAAACTCTTTTAGGTAGCGTCTTAATGCAGGTTTTGTTGCTTCATCCGGTGTACCAAGATTGGTAATGAGGACTCCCACTTTGGCTTGGGAAGAGTGGTCATAATGAGGGGTATTGATGTATTTCATCCAAGATCTAGGGCCGTATTTTAAGGGATTTTTTAGGATAAGATGGTGATTGTTGCGATCATTACGCAGTAATCCACCACGAAGATTACTTTTAGGTGGATCGTCGCACTGAATTTGGTATGGATCAACCGGACTTTTGAAGTAAGCGGATAAGTGCGGAGATTGCTTTGGCCAGTTCACTGGCAGCTGACTCATTATCCAATATGTACAGCCAGTGCTCTCCAGTTGCAGGATTGCTGATGTCGCAACTGGCTCGAGGTGTGCTGCATTGATAGGTCAGATAAGGGTTGATGCCATAAACGGAGAATCGATCGCTGGTGGTCTCTTGCTGAGCTCCTGCTCCTACACTCAGGTGCTTGGTGGTTGTGACTAAGGTTGCTGGCGGTTTCACCGAAATGTTGTGTCTCACAGCCCCTTCAATTCGAGTGGCGGCTTTGATGTCTGGGTCTCCGTATCCGTAAAACTTAAGCAGATTGTTGATGTGTTGTAACAGGGCGGAGGTTTCTGATTCGGTTTGATAGAGAGACTGTAGATAATGATTGTAATCTTGAACGGCGGGTTTCTCTTCTGACCAGTTTAGATTGGCGATGTTTTGTCCTTGGCGTTGTTTTTTTCTGGCACTGCTATCGTTTTTACGCTGCAACTGAGTAATTTGTCGTAATGTTTTTTCATAGTTTTTAGCGCTTCTTCCTGCTCGGTTGATATAGCTTTCCAGTGCGGAGATGGCTTTTGTCGACTGGCCATTATGAAGATAAATCTGGCCCTGTAAGTAGTAGTAGAGCGGCGGTAGTGGCTCGCCTATCCCGAGTGCTTGCGACAAGTATCGGGAAGCATCACCAAAGCTGCCATCTTGAATTGAGTCTTCCGCTGAAAAAATCAGGCGATCTATCTCGTATTGTGCCTTCAGGCTTTGGCCTAGGGTGCCGAGACTGAAGGAAAGTAAACAGGCAAAAAGCACTATGGGTAGAGCGTTTTTTCCAGGGCGTTTCTTCAGTGGACTAGGGCGTTTCTTCAGTGGAGAGAAACGTGGCTTTTTAATCGCCGCTGGAAGAGTGGGTTTGTGAAAGGAAAGTGGAAAGCGGTTGAGCATAATGGGGTCATACTCCATGCAAGTCATTGACAGAAATATACGCAATTTGCCCGCCAAATTCATGCAATGAACTTAAATTCTTTGGTGAAGTTAACAGTCGATACTGTCGCAAATCGCACAATATTGGCCGTCCCGAATGGTTATTGCTTTCTAAGCCATCAATAGGGTGATTGCTGCATGGTTTTTGTGTGATTTAGTTCAATTTAAGGTTAATTTTTCATCGCTTATTGACACTGCGGCATGTCACTCTAGCGCCTAGCTGGTTGGCTTGACTAATCTTTATCCTATCTGGTTGTCCTCGTCATTACCATTGAATCAATTTGTCATTGCAGTATGGGTTTTGCCCAATTTAGGAGACATAAAATGGCATTCACACGGTACTTTGCACGCTTTCGTTTTGGGACATTAATACGAAACCCCCTTTTTTGTGTTTTTTTATGTACTTTGAGCACATCAACATTGCAGGCTGATCCGAGCAAAAAGCCTATTGATGCGCGGCAGGAGTTGGAAGCGATATTGACGGCAAGGGAAGCCTCTTTGCCCGACATGAAAGCTCGCGTTGAGCGTTTGGCGGCGGAGCTTGAACAGAAGCAATTGGAAAGTGCAGGCCTTCAAACAGAGTTATTGAAGGCAAAAGACGCTTATCGTCAGGCGAAAGTAAAAGTGAGGCGAGAACCCACGGAAGCCAATACGAAAGCCCTACCCCCCTTGCAACAACGTGTGACTGAGTTAGAGCAGCATTATGGCGAAGTAACGGCTGCAGCGTCTGTGCTCTCCCAGCAACACTTGCGTGCAAAAGCGGTGGTGGCTGATGCATTAAGTACTTTGGATATGGTAAGGGAGCGCATTTCAGCCCAGAGACAAGCGCTTGATTCATCCTCCGAAAGTACGGTGTCTGCTAACCCATCGCAACTCAGCTTTGCTGGCAAGCCCTCTGCTCAAAATGAACAGCCTCAGGAGGAAGAGAGTAAGCAGTAATGAAGACAAACAATAATAGACAAACAATGATGGAGCAAAGTAATGGCTTAAAGAGCACTCAAAATGTCAGTGAATGCGACCCCCAAAAAAGTAGACCAAAAAATATTAGAAACAAGTGTTGAATTTGTAAGATTGACCCATACCTTTATGAGTGTGGAGAGAAAATGAAGTTAGGGGTTATCGAACACTAACAGCGGTTTTTCTCTCATTGCATGATGAAGTTTGTTGGGCTTTGTAAAAGGCAGCAGACGGATATCAGAATCATCGGAAATGGTTCCAAATAGAACATTTCTAAATACTATATTGCTCAAAAGAGGATATGATTATGCGCAATTTTGATTTTAGTCCATTGTACCGCACTTCCATTGGCTTTGACCGTATGGCGTCTTTACTTGATAGCTTAGCGGCAACTGAGAAAAGCCAACCAAGTTACCCTCCTTATAATATTGAATTACTGGGTGAAGACCAGTATCGAATCACGATGGCGGTTGCCGGGTTTGCTGAAGGCGACCTGCAAATAGAAGCCGCTCAAAATACATTGACTGTCACTGGAAAGCGTGAACAGAGCGAAGGCAAGCAATTTTTACATCAAGGTATTGCCGCGCGAAATTTCGAGCGCCGCTTTCAGCTTGCAGATCATGTCCGCGTCGTGGGAGCATCTTTGGAAAACGGCCTTCTAAACGTTGATTTGGTCCGTGAAATTCCAGAGGCGATGAAACCACGCAGTATTGCGATTAACACTGGTGATCGAAAAGCACATTTAGAACAGGTTTCTGTCGGAGAAGAGTCGTCAGAAAGTGCTGCTTAATACGTAGTTCGCTGAATGAATGTATGACTAATTCAGTTTGAATTTATCGTTTCACTGTCTAGAAAAGCCACCCATTTGAGGTGGCTTTTTCGTGCTTTAAGCGAAACGTTTTAGAATAAATATTTTAGAAAGGCTCGGCGCTGAATAATTTGGCACGAACGGTTGTGCGGTATTCGCTTGGCGTTGTTGCCATGAGCTTTTTAAATAATCCCGTAAAGTGGCCCATGTCGGAATAGCCTACTTTATAGGCAATTTCACTGATGGATAAATTGCTGGTTTTCAACAAATCTCGTGCGGTTTCCATCCTCACTTCTTGTAAATATTGGAGGGGGGATTTACCAGTGGCGTTTTTAAACCGTCGATTAAAGGTTCGTACACTCATTTCAAATCGTTCGGCCACATCGCTGAGTCGAATCTCCTTGCCGTAATTATCTTGCATCCAGATTTGTGCTTGTACGATGTCTTCATCTGGGTGAGAGTTAGTTTTTCCTTCGAAATAGCCGGTACTTTCATAGGATTGACGAATTTCGTGGGAGAAATGGCGTTCCACATGGTTGGCAACCGTTCGGTTATAGATTCTCTGAATGAAATGAACGGTTAAGTCCGCAAGGGCATTGACGCTGGCCGAACAGTACAAATTACCGGCTTGCGTTATAAAATATTGACGCTTTAATTGTATATTTGGGTAGCTTGTTTGAAATTGGTCAAAATAATGCCAGTGTGTAGTGGCGGGTTTATCATGTAACAATCCCGCTTCGGCTAAAAAACAAACCCCTGTTCCAACACTGCTAATCGTACATCCATCTTCGTAGGCACGCTTGAGCCAGTTGCATAGAGTGTGGCTGCGTTTGATGATGGGCCTGGGGTTGCGCCAAAGGGCCGGTAAGAAAATTAAGTCGGTTTCAATGACTTCATCTAAGGTCTTGTCAGGGTAGAGTTTGATGCCCGCACGGGTCGTGACTGGCTCTAGGGAGACTGCGGCCGTTTGAATATGCAAAGACTCTCTTTGGGGGGAGTTCACCCGAGCAAACGTCTCTGCGGCTCTTAGCATCTCTATGGGTAATGTTGTACTGGTTGCGAGCATGTTGTCGCATAGAACAAAAGTTATCCTTTGCATCCGGCAAATCCTTACATCTGGTAATTAGGGCATTTTAGCCATGTTGTGAACATGCGGTCACCTCTTTTTGTGGCGCCAGTGCGCGAGTTGTCAAAGGGTTCACGCTTTTGAGTGTGCGTGAGTGGTTCGTTTTATGGTTTGAGTCGCTGGGAAAATCGACAAGAGGAAAGTATGTCTAAAGATATTGGTGAGCGCCTGCGCTTTATCCGTGATGTGAGGGGTTGGTCGCAACGTCAATTGGCGCGTCGTGCAGGTGTCACAAATAGTGCAATTTCTCAAATGGAGCAAGGTCGCATAAGCCCCTCTGTGGCGTCTTTGAAAAAGGTGCTCGATGGCATTCCTATTTCATTGGCTGATTTCTTCAGTCTCGACCTTAAAGCTCAGGCTCGGTGTTTTTACCCTCACAATTCCATGCCAAATTCTGGTGTTCAAGGGGTTATTTCAAAGCTTGTGGGGTTTGATAAGCCTAATAGAGGTTTATCGATGGAGTGGCAATCATTGCCACCTGGGTCAGATACGGGAAGTAGCTTGATTACTGCGGATGAAGATCGCGCTGGCGTTGTTTTTTCTGGGGCGATCGAATTAACGGTGGGGGTCGACTCTTCGTTAATGGGCCCCGGCGATGGGTTTTATTTGTGTGCGCTAAGACCGTATCGCATACGTAATCTGAGTGAAGAGCCATGCATTATTGCATTGAGCTATTATCTTCAAAGTCGAGCAGTGGATACCTCTGTAACAGGCGAATGATTTCCCGCTTTGGTTTTTTAGTGGGATGTGTTTGCCCGGTGTTCAGTTGTTGCAGCCAGTGTTGCAGCCAGGGGCAATGACTGTTTAAATTCAAACGATTGTTTTAAATTTGTTTTAGAATAATGGTGATGCATGCTTAGGCCTACCTCTATGAGAAAAAATGACAATTACAAAAGTGAGGGCTTTATGATTTTTGAGGGTAAAGCGTTACAAGTTCAAGAAATCGAGTCAGGTGTTGTAGAACTGCTTTTTAATGCCGAGGGATCGGTCAATAAATTTGATGATACAACGGTATCTGAGCTGGGCTCAGCACTGTCTAAGATAGAGGCTCACCCTGGTTTGAAAGGTGTGCTTGTTACCAGTGGCAAGTCGGCCTTTATCGTCGGTGCTGACATTACCGAATTCACATCCGTATTCAAGGGTGGGGCTCTGGCGATCAAGGCTCACCTTAAGAAAAACCTCGATAATTTTAACCGCTTGGAAGATTTACCCGTGCCTACGGTGGTTGCTATCTCTGGGTTTGCGCTCGGTGGTGGGTTGGAGTTTGCTCTCTCGTGTGATTTTCGTATTGCCGCAGAGGATGCCCGGGTTGGTTTACCTGAAACAAAGTTAGGGTTGATTCCTGGGTGGGGCGGAACATGTCGCTTACCCCGAATTGCAGGTGTTCCGACGGCAGTGGAGTGGATTTGCTCGGGCAGTGATAACAGGGCGAATGATGCGTTGACGGCCGGTGTTGTGGATGGCGTGGTCGCGGTTGAATCATTAAGAGAGTCGGCATTAATCACGTTGCGTCGTTGTATGTCCGGTGAGTTGGACTACAAAACTCGTCGGGAGAGAAAGCTTCAGCCTCTGTCTTTCAATGATATTGAATCCATGATGGCGTTTGAAACCTCGAAGGGTTTTGTTGGGGCGCAAGCGGGGAAGCATTATCCCGCCCCCATGGAGGCAATTAAGGTTATTGAGCGCTCGGCAAAATTAGGTCGTGATGAGGCGTTGCCTTTGGAAACCGATGGTTTCACCAAAATGGCCTTAACAAGTGCCGCGCAAGCGCTGGTGGGCGTTTTTCTGAGTGACCAATACATCGTTAAGAAAGCAAAAGACATGGCGAAGCAGTCTGATCAGTCAGTTTCCGACACGCTGGTCTTGGGTGCTGGGATTATGGGAGGGGGTATTGCCTACCAGGCGGCGCTGAAGGGGCTGAATGTGTCAATGAAAGACATTGCTCAGTCTGGACTGGATTTGGGCATGAGTGAAGCGGCCAAGCTGCTGACTAAGAGAGTTAATCGTGGAAAGATGAAAGCAGACGGTATGGCGGGTGTGCTCAATCGTATTACACCCACTTTGACTTTGGATGCTGAGATAGGTTCTGACATCGTGATTGAAGCCGTTGTTGAAAATCCCAAGGTGAAGCATGCCGTTCTGGCGGATGTAGAAAGTCGGGTCAGTGATGGCTGTGTGGTGGCTTCTAATACCTCTACCATTTCAATTGATTATCTTGCCGAGTCATTGAATCGCCCGGAAAACTTCTGTGGTATGCATTTCTTCAACCCGGTACATGCGATGCCGTTGGTTGAGGTGATACGTGGTGCAAAAACCTCAGAGTCCACAGTAGCTCGCACCGTTGCTTGTGCACAGGCCATGGGTAAAAAGGCGATTGTGGTGAATGATTGCCCTGGTTTTTTGATTAATCGTGTTTTGTTTCCCTACTTTGCTGGTTTTTCAATGTTGGTTCGAGACGGGGTGTCTTATCAGGCCATTGATAAAGCCATGGAGAATTGGGGGTGGCCTATGGGGCCAGCCTATTTGCTGGACGTGATTGGAATGGATACCGCTGTACATTGTGAAACTGTCTTATCGGAAGGTTTCCCAGATCGTATGGGAAAAACCTTTAAAGCTGCTATGGATGTTATGTACGAAAACGAACGCTTAGGGCAGAAAAATGGAAAAGGGTTTTACGATTATCAAAAAGATAAGCGTGGAAAACCAAAGAAAGTAGTGAGTGAGGAAGCTTTATCACTGCTAGCGCCTCATGTTTCTTCTGCCACAGAACTTGGCCCAGACGATATTGTTGCGCGCATGATGCTACCGATGGCAACGGAAATTGCGCGTTGTTTAGAGGAGGGTATTGTCGCCAGCCCGGCTGAGGCGGATATGGCCCTTCTGTATGGGTTAGGGTTCCCTCCATTTCGCGGAGGTGTGTTCCGCTGGATGGATGACTTGGGTGTCGACAAAATTTGCGAGATGGCGTCGTCTTTCGAAAACTTGAGCCCTCTTTATCAGTCGACGGCGGGAATGTTGGATAAGGCCGAGAAGAACGAGTCTTACTATTAGAGCCTTAGTGTGGCGAGTAACTGGAGAAGATAAAAATGAGTGTATCACCAAGAGATGCTGTGATAATTGACTACGGGCGAACGCCGATGGGTCGCTCTAAAAATGGTTGTTTTCGTCATCAGCGAGCGGACGATCTAAGTGCTCACATCATCAATGCTTTGTTGGGAAGAAATGAGGTGGTGAGCCCTGAATCGATTGATGATGTCATCTGGGGTTGTGTAATGCAGCGCGAAGAGCAAGGTTTTAACATAGCTCGAAATATTATTTTACGTGCTCAATTACCACATACGATACCCGGTCAAACTGTGAACCGACTTTGTGGTTCTTCTATGTCCGCCTTGCATATGGCAACGGCGAATATTCGTGCTGGTATTGGTGATGTGTATGTCGTTGGTGGTGTAGAACATATGGGTCATGTGGATATGAATGAAAGTTTAAATCCTAACCCATTGATGGGCTTGTCAGTGGCTAAAGCGGCGGGTTCAATGGGATTGACGGCCGAGTATTTATCCACTTTGCATGGCATCACTCGAGAGCAAATGGATGAATTCGCATGTCGCTCCCACCAATTGGCGGCTAATGCAACTGAGTCGGGTTTGTTTCGCCAAGAGATTATTCCAACGCCAGGGCATGATGAGCATGGTGCGCCTATGATGATTGATAAAGATCAAACTATCCGGCCAGAGACGACCGTCGAGGGGTTATCGGGCTTGCGTCCGGTCTTCAATCCAAAGGGTGGGAAAATTACGGCTGGTACTTCGTCTCAGGTGAGTGATGGGGCGTCTGTCATGCTGGTGATGTCAGCAGAGCAGGCTGATAAGCTGGGGTTGAAGCCCGTAGCGGTCATTCGTGATCTGACTTTGGCAGGTGTAGACCCTTCCATTATGGGGTATGGTCCTGTGCCCGCTGTGAAGAAACTTCTTGCTCAGCAAGATATGTCTATCTCCGATATTGATTTTGTTGAGCTGAATGAAGCGTTTGCAGGTCAAGCATTGCCCGTACTTAAAGATCTAGATTTACTCGATGTCATGGAAGATAAAGTTAACTTATATGGCGGTGCCATTGCATTGGGGCACCCATTCGGTTGTTCTGGGGTGAGAATTACGGGCACTTTGTTATCGGTGATGTCTGAAAGGGGCGGCAAATTTGGTATTTCCACCATGTGTATTGGGCTGGGGCAGGGTATTGCGACGCTAGTAGAGCGACTTTAGCTTGCACATTGGCTTGATTACACGTCACAGGCGATATAGGTTTGGCACGGTTACATTTGAGTAATCCAAGGGCTCAAATAAAGATAAATTGGCTATTTGAAGCCCGGACATTAAGTTTTTATGGAAATCTACTTAATCTTTTGTTGAACCGTAATATCAGCTGTGGCAGAATCAGCTCCGCTTTTTCAGGGGCAGTCCTGTTGAAAATGAAAGTCGTTGTTAATCAACAGGTTAGGTGCAACCCTTGCATTTAAAAGTGCTAGGTTGTACCGTCCTAAAGTATGCGGACGTGGTGAAATTGGTATACACGCCAGGTTTAGGTTCTGGTGCCGCAAGGTGTGAGAGTTCGAGTCTCTCCGTCCGCACCATATTTCAGGAAGCTGGGCCCCTTCGGGTGTCCAGCTTTTCGTGTATTTAAGAGGCTGAAAATTAGAGTCGATTACCACTAACTCGATAGAGAATCTGTGGAATAGATTCAACAGTGAATAATATAGAGAAAGCCTCTCATCAATAGTCATTCAGAGGAATAACATGCAGGTCTCAATTGAAGCGACTTCCGGCCTTGAGCGTCGTTTAACCGTAGGTATCCCCGCTGAACAGTTCGACGGCGAGGTGGAAAAGCGCCTGAAAGAGGCCGCAAAAACCGTGCGTCTCAACGGGTTCCGAAAAGGTAAAGTGCCATTGAAAGTTGTTAAGCAACGCTTTGGTGCCAGTGTTCGTCAGGAAGTAATGGGCGAACTTATCAATCGTTCTTTTTACGATGCCGTAAAAGAAAAAGACGTTAAACCAGCTGGTCAGCCTTCTATCGAGCCTACTGAGACGGCCGAAGGCAAAGATTTTGAGTATGTAGCAACGTTCGAAGTGTATCCAGAAGTGGATGTTGCTGACATGAGTGCCTTTGAAATCACCAAATTGATCGCTGAGGTTGGTGATGAAGACGTCGAGAAAATGATCGACATTCTTCGTAAGCAGCAAGGTACTTGGGATGTTGTTGAGCGTGCTGCCAATGATGGTGACCAAGTGCTCATCGATTTCGTTGGCACCAAAGATGGCGAAGAGTTCGCTGGCGGTAAAGGTGAAGATCAGAAGTTGATATTGGGCTCTGGCCAAATGATTCCTGGCTTTGAGTCAGGCCTTGAGGGCGCCAAAGCTGGGGATAAAAAATCTCTTGATTTGACCTTCCCTGATGATTATCACGCAGAAGACCTAAAAGGCGCAGCGGTGACGTTTGAGGTAACCGTTAAAGAGGTTTCAGAGCAAACCCTCCCTGAGCTTAATGAAGAGTTGTTCAATAAGTTTGGTATTGAAACAGATGACGAAACAGTCTTTCGTACCGAAGTAAAGAGCAACATGGAGCGTGAGCTTAAGAATGCGGCAAAGAATAAGCTTAAAACTCAAGTGATGGATAAGCTAGTCGATGCTAATGAAGTGGAAATGCCAAAGGCATTAATCGATGCTGAGATCGATGGCCTTAGAGCGCAGATGGCGCAACAATTTGGTGAAAGTGCTCAAAAAATGGATTTGCGTTCCATTCTTCCAGACAGCATGTTCGAAGAGCAAGGTAAGCGTAGAGTGGCCCTTGGTTTGATTGTTGGTGAAATTGTGAAAAAACAAGACATCAAAGTTGATCAAGATCGTGTTAAGTCGATGGTGGAAGAAATTGCTTCAACTTACCAAGAGCCATCAGAAGTCATTGATTATTATTTCAGTAACCAACAATTATTGGCTAGTGTTGAGTCGGTAGTGTTGGAAGATCAGGTTGTCGACCATATATTATCAGTAGCGACCGTTAACGAAGAGCAAAGTACCTACGAGGATGTTATCAAGCCTCAACAGGAACAATAAGTATTGTTGCTTTCGTAGAAGAAAACGCCGCGTTTATCGCGGCGTTTTTGTTGGTACGATGAAACTGGAATAACTAATGTAGTCGAGTTAAGCTGACTTAACGTAGTTAATCTTGAAAGATCCACGAAACGAGTAAGGAAAGCAAAGGTCTCATGTCCGAATTTCACAACAACAATAGAGCCAGTGATATTTACGCCACTGGTTTAGTGCCGATGGTTATTGAGCAAACCGCCCGTGGTGAGCGATCTTTTGATATTTATTCCAGATTGCTAAAAGAGCGGATTATCTTCCTAGTTGGGCAAGTCGAGGATCATATGGCGAATCTTGTCGTTGCCCAACTTCTCTTTCTGGAAGCAGAAAACCCGGATAAAGATATCCATTTGTATATTAATTCACCGGGTGGTTCGGTGACGGCTGGACTCTCTATTTACGATACCATGCAGTTTATTAAGCCTGATGTCAGCACAATGTGTATTGGTCAAGCATGCAGTATGGGTGCCTTTTTACTTACCGCAGGTGCAAAGGGGAAGCGTTATTGTTTGCCTAATGCTCGTACTATGATTCATCAACCCAGTGGCGGTGCACAAGGGCAGGCGTCTGATATTCATATCCAAGCGCAAGAGATTTTGAAAATTCGCTCGAGGCTGAATGAATTAATGGCCGAACATACAGGTCAAAGTATCGAGACCATTGAAAAAGATACAGAGCGAGACAACTTTATGAGTGCTGCGGAATCGGCAGAATATGGGTTGGTTGATAAGGTTGTTGAACGTCGCTCAATGCCAGCTTAAATTGATACTATAGCGAAGGTGAATTGGTCTTAGCAAAACAGCATTATCTGATGAATCAGTGACTATTATTTTTAGCGATTATTGTTTAGTGTAAGCGCTTACTTTTGATTCTTAATGATGATTTGATTCACCTTTTACAAAGTCGTTTTAATAAGATTATATTAGAATGGCAATCTAGCTTGAGAAATGGAGTGGTTTAATGTCCGATCACGGTAACGATAAAACCGACGACAACGGAAAACTCTTGTATTGCTCTTTTTGTGGCAAGAGTCAGCATGAGGTAAGAAAGCTCATTGCGGGTCCTTCCGTGTTTATCTGTGACGAGTGTGTCGATTTGTGTAACGACATTATTCGTGAAGAAATACAAGAAAATACCACTGAAGGCAGTAGTGATCGTCTACCGACACCGGAAGAAATTGCTAAAACCCTTGATCAATATGTAATCGGTCAAAAACGTGCTAAACGAGTTTTAGCGGTAGCGGTATATAACCACTATAAGCGTTTGAGATTTGGTGAAGGCAAAAAAGATAAGAACGATATTGAGTTAAGCAAAAGTAACATATTGCTTGTGGGTCCTACGGGTAGCGGTAAGACATTACTGGCCGAGACACTAGCTCGACTATTGAATGTCCCTTTTACGATTGCTGATGCAACAACATTAACTGAAGCAGGTTATGTGGGTGAAGATGTTGAAAACATCATTCAAAAGCTTCTGCAGAAGTGTGATTATGATGTGGATCGAGCTCAACAAGGTATCGTCTATATTGATGAAATTGATAAAATTTCTCGCAAATCAGACAATCCGTCCATTACACGTGATGTATCCGGCGAAGGTGTTCAGCAGGCGCTACTTAAGTTGATAGAGGGGACTGTTGCTTCCGTTCCTCCTCAAGGGGGCCGAAAACATCCGCAGCAAGAATTCTTACAGGTAGATACCTCTAACATATTGTTCATCTGTGGTGGTGCCTTTGCAGGCCTAGACAAAGTGATTCGGGATCGTTCTGAGAAGGGCGGTATTGGCTTTGGTGCGGAAGTAAAAAGTAAAGATGATGATAAGAACTTTGGTGAGGCCCTAAAAGAGCTAGAGGCGGAAGATCTAGTGAAATATGGATTGATTCCAGAGTTTGTCGGTCGCTTACCTGTCATTGCAACATTGGAAGAGCTAAATAAGGAAGCCCTTGTACAAATCTTGACGGAACCCAAAAATGCTCTCACTAAGCAATACGGTAAGCTATTTGAGCTGGAAGGTGTAGAGATTGACTTTCGCCCAGAAGCTCTCGATGCAGTGGCAGAGCGAGCAATGGAAAGACGCACAGGTGCTCGGGGATTACGTTCTATTATGGAGAATGTCCTTTTGGATACGATGTATGAAATCCCATCGGCAGAAAATGTGTCTAAAGTGGTTGTTGATGAGAGTGTAATCAAAGGTGAATCAGACCCGCTTTTGGTTTATGAAAGTTCTGAAACCCAAAAAGCTAGTTCTGAAGACTAATTCGATTTTCGAACTAAACTGTTCAAAAGGCCCATTATGGGCCTTTTGTATTTTCATGATTGGAAAAAAAGAGTGGCTTAGCTTGTAATTCTTTAAATCTAGCCCCACTCTTCTATAAAGCCCACAGGGCGTAAGCCCTTATAAGGCTGCCAGGATGTTAAGCGGCCTTTCAAGCACTGACTGTTAAGAGGCAGATAAGAATTATGGTTTCCGAAGATTCCAGTGTCACTACAACTGACTTGCCACTGTTGCCTTTGCGTGATGTTGTGGTTTATCCACACATGGTAATACCACTGTTTGTTGGTCGCGAAAAGTCTATTGAAGCTCTAGAGCAAGCAATGGCTGCAGACAAGCAAGTATTGCTGCTAGCACAAAAAAATGCCGCCGATGATGATCCTGGCCCCGATAAACTCTTTGATGTTGGTACGGTTTCTACGGTTTTACAGCTTTTGAAGCTCCCTGATGGAACCGTCAAGGTGCTCGTTGAAGGTGGTGATCGCGCTAACATTGTAGGAATTTCTGACGAAGGTGCCTACTACAAGGCTAACGTTAATGTGTTGGCTCCAGATGAAATCCCTGAGAGAGAGGCTGAGGTGCTTGTTAGAACGGCAATGGGGCTGTTTGAGCAATACGTTAACCTCAGTAAGAAAGTCCCGGCAGAGGTAATGACATCACTTTCAGGTATTGATGAGCCAGGACGCTTGGCCGATACCATTGTGGCTCACATGTCGCTCGATTTACCTCAAAAGCAAGAAATTCTAGAAATGGTGGATGTGCGTCAACGCTTAGAGCACATTCTCGGTCTCATTGAGGCAGAAATTGATTTGTTTCAAGTGGAAAAACGTATCCGTGGTCGCGTGAAAAAGCAGATGGAGAAAAGCCAGCGCGAGTACTACCTCAATGAGCAAATGAAGGCAATTCAGCGTGAATTGGGGGATATGGGTGACGAGCAAGGTGAGCCGGAAGATTTAGAACGCAAAATTGCCGAATCTGGTATGCCCAAAGAGGCGGAGGAGAAAGCCAGAGCGGAATTGGCCAAATTGAAAATGATGTCTCCTATGTCTGCGGAGGCCTCTGTTGTTCGTTCCTATGTGGAGTGGATGTTGAATGTACCCTGGAAGAAACGCAGTAAGGTTCGTAATGAGTTAAACCGAGCAGAAGAAATTCTGGAGCAAGACCATTATGGCCTAGAGGAAGTAAAGAAGCGCATTCTGGAGTATTTGGCGGTACAAAAGCGCGTCAAAAAAATCAAAGGCCCGGTGTTATGCTTGGTTGGACCTCCAGGTGTGGGTAAAACCTCATTAGGTGAATCCATTGCTCGTGCGACCAATCGTAAGTTTGTTCGTATGGCGTTGGGTGGGGTAAGAGATGAAGCTGAAATTCGAGGTCATCGACGCACTTACATAGGATCATTGCCGGGTAAGTTGATCCAGAAAATGTCCAAAGCAGGAGTGAAAAACCCACTGTTCTTATTGGATGAAATTGACAAAATGGGTATGGATCACCGTGGCGATCCCGCTTCAGCCTTACTTGAGGTATTGGATCCGGAGCAAAACACCAGCTTTAATGACCATTATTTGGAAGTGGATTATGACTTGTCCGATGTAATGTTCATTTGCACATCTAACTCCATGAATATTCCAGGTCCTCTTTTGGACCGGATGGAAGTGATTCGCATCCCTGGCTATACCGAAGATGAAAAAGTCAATATTTCTACTCGTTACCTCATTCCAAAACAAATATCTCGTAATGGCTTGAAGGCTAACGAAATCAGTGTCTCCGAAGAAGCCATTCGAGACATTATTCGTTATTACACTCGAGAAGCTGGTGTTCGTGGCCTGGATCGTGAAATAGCAAAAATTTGTCGTAAAGTCGTGACAGAGCACGTTAAACAGAAGTCGTCGACGTGTGCAGCTGTAGGTATCGAGAAGCTGGAAGAGTACTTGGGCGTTAAGCGTTTTGATTATGGTGTAGCGGAAGAAGAAAACCAAATTGGCCAAGTGACCGGGTTGGCTTGGACACAGGTTGGTGGTGAATTATTGACCATTGAATCTGCTGCTATTAAAGGCAAAGGGCGCTTGGTAAAAACAGGCTCCCTCGGTGATGTGATGCAGGAGTCTATTCAAGCTGCAATGACCGTAGTTCGCTCTCGTGCTCAAGTATTAGGTATTGCTCCAAACTACCCTGAAGAGACCGATTTACATATTCATGTTCCTGAAGGCGCAACACCAAAAGATGGGCCTAGTGCGGGCATTGCGATGTGTACAGCATTAGTGAGTGTTCTTACAAATATTCCAGTTCGGGCAGATGTGGCGATGACCGGTGAAATCACTCTTCGTGGGGAAGTGCTGAAAATCGGTGGATTAAAAGAGAAGCTTTTAGCGGCTCATCGAGGCGGAATTAAAACAGTGCTTATTCCTGCGGATAACGAACGGGATCTCAAAGAAATCCCTGACAATATTAAAGCGGATTTAGATGTTCGCCCGGTGAAATGGATTGATCAAGTATTAGAAATTGCGTTGCAGCATATGCCTGAGCCATTATCGGATGAAGAATATCGAGCACTTGAAGAGCGTGCAGCGAGTCAGGGGTTGAAAATTGAGCAAGCCAAGCATCACTGATGCAACACTTTGATGGTTTGTTGGCCAGCGGGCCACTTTATACAAAGTTTTAAATATACAGTTCCTTGACCCGCCAACAGACTGTTGGTATAAATCTCTATTCGCTTGTAGGCCCCGTATTTACTGGTCTGCGGGGAATAGAGAAAGCCAAAGGCTGATCAGGAAAGTAATTCAAAAAAACGAATCAAATAATGAGGGGTTCAGTGTGAATAAATCAGAGCTAATCGAAGCCATTGCGGCGTCTGCAGACATTCCAAAGGCAGCAGCGGGAAGAGCGCTTGACGCAATGGTAGACACCGTTACAGGTGCTCTGAAAGATGGAGATCAGGTGGTATTGGTTGGTTTTGGTACCTTTAGCGTTAAGGATCGTGCGGCAAGAACAGGCCGCAACCCTCAAACTGGAGACCCAATCGAAATTGCAGCAGCTAAAATTCCAAGCTTTAAAGCAGGTAAGGCATTGAAGGACGCAGTGAACGGCTAATCTCCGTCCGTAAAACGTGTCAATCTAAAAAGGCGTGTCACTCGATACGCCTTTCTTCTATCTAAGCGATACGCTGGCGAAGAAATTCCGCATTTCTCATTCACTACTGTAAACACATTAGAGTAGAATTCGCGTTGGAATTTGTAACGATTGATTAAAATTAAAACATACGGGTAAGTCATTATCTTACCGAAACACTTTTATTGGGGTAGGTCATGCTGCAAAGCTTTCGCGATAACCTGAAGGGAACGGTTGCTACCATCTTAGTCGGTTTGATTTGTATACCGTTTGTTCTATTTGGTGTGGACTCTCTGTTTACGAGTAACCCAAGTACTCAACCTGTAGCGGTAGTGAACGGAGAAGAAATTACACAAATAGAGCTTGATCGCGCAATTTTAGTACAACGTCGCCAGTTAATGGCTCAGTTTGGTGAAAACCTTCCAGCTGATATGTTTAGCGACGAGCGTTTACGTGAGCCTGTTTTAAAGTCTCTTGTAGAGCAAGCGCTTCTTAAACAGGCCGCCATGGACAATGGAATGGGAGTGAGTAACAGCGCTTTAGATGAGATTATTTTACAAAGTGGCCAGTTTAATGTTGAAGGAAAATTCGATCAAAATATTTTCCTTCAAAGTTTACGAAATATGGGTTACACACCGGCGAGTTATAAAAAATTACTGGCGGAAGAAGTGGTGTTAGGTCAATTTTCTAATGGTATTTCGGCATCTGGCTTTGTTACGGCATTAGAAGAAAAAATGGTCACGGAGTTGAGTAAACAAAAGCGTGATTTTGAATATGTCATGCTGACCAAAGATAAAGTAGAAGCATCCATTGAAGTGGATGAGTCAGAAATCCAAGGCTATTACGGAGAAAACCAATCTCAATTTGTCCGTGAAGAGTCTGTTGTTATCGAGGCCGTTGAATTGAGCACGGAAGCCATTGCTCAATCTATTGAGATTGATGATGAGCAAATTCGAGAGCAATACGAACAAGAAGTTGAAGTGTTTGAACAGTCTACTCGTAGACGTGTTGCTCATATTCTGGTTGAGGCAGATAGTGAAAACGCAGAGCAGCGTATCACCGAGATTCAACAGAAATTAGCCGATGGCGAAGCCTTTGAGGAAGTGGCGAAGAGCTTATCGGATGATTTTGGCAGTAAAGACAACGGTGGTGATCTTGGTTATACCACAGGGGATGCCTTTGCGGATGAATTTGAAGCGCAAGTGGCGTCGATGGCTGAAGGTGAAGTATCTGATCCGGTAGAAACGGAATTTGGTACACATATTATCAAGGTCTTGGAAGTCGAAGAAACGACGCCACCCACTTTTGAAGAAGCTCGTTTACGTATTGCTCAGGATTTAAAAAACAGTGAAGCGGAAGAGCGTTTCATTCAGGATTTGGAGCGTTTGAAAGAGCTTTCATATAACGCAGAAAGCTTAGATGAAGTGGCAAAATCACTGGGTGTTGAACTTTGGGTGTCTGAGCGCTTTGATCGTAAAGGTGGTGTAGGGTTGGCTCGTAATCCAGCGGTAGTGGAAGTGGCTTTTAGTGAAGATGTGTTGGCTAATGGTTACACCAGTGATGTTGTTGAGTTAGACGAGCGAACCGCAGTGGTCGTTCGTGTGAAAGAGCACTTTCCTGAAGCGGTTAAACCTTTAGAGGAAGTGTCTGATGAAATTTTGACGAAACTTAAAGCGGATAAATCCTTAGAAAAGTTAAACTCTGAAGCACAAACGCTGATTGCCGAATTACAGAAGGGCGCCTCTGTTTCTGACTTGGCTAAAGAAAAAGAATTGGAGTTTAAAGAGAGTAAAGACACGACTCGTCAAACTCCAGGTCTGGCAATAGGTCTGGTTTCAAAGGTGTTTTCTCTGCCTAAACCTTTGAATGATGAAGCGGTGATTGAAAGCCTAGAGCTGTCTAATGGTGATGTGGCCATTGTTAAGTTAGCGTCGGTTTCAATGGGCTCGTCAGAGGATATGTCGCCTCAAGAATTACGCTCGGTACAAGCGCAGCTGAAGCAAAGTGCTTCCAGAGAAGATATGTCTAATATGGAAGCTTTATTGAATTCATTGGCTGATATTGAGTAGCTTGATGGACTTGTTGCTTCTAAAAAGCCGCGATTTTTATCGCAATGCTGTTCACTTAACAATACTGTAGACACTTTTAAGCAGCGATTACCCCATATTCACTATAATGTTGGTAAATCGCTGCCACTTTTTTACAATTTCTGCTTAATTCTAAGTCATCAAAAACCCTATCCATCATGTGTTATTGAACTTTTTACGCTTCCAGCTGGCAATTGAAATGACACTTTCCTCATTGGTTTCTTTACCCAATCGATTCTCAATCTTGAGGATATTCGATGCCGATAAAGCAGCATTTGTCTGAGTGTGAATTGCTTCTTTTTTCTAGACTGGCAATCAACCAAACCGGTATGCTGTTTTGCATCATGAAATAAAAATTCAATTTGAAAGCGAGCTTTGTAATACTGGATAATCTTCATTGCATCTAAACGAATATCCGTTGAAAACAGTAATGCCTTACTCTTTTTTCCATTGACGTCCCAACGCAACATCACCGTAAACGCCAAACCAACAACCTCCTACAACCCCACCTTCCAAACCAATAACCTACTGTCTCCACCCAAAGGAGACTACCATGCCAAAATACCGCCGTTACAACTGGCCTCACCGTATTGTTCATCTAAAATCGAACACTGCTTATGCGCTAGAAGCACAACAAACCTTGGAGCACAAGGGTAAATCTCGGGTGGATTTGTATGCCGAACAGGCGGTTGCACAAAGGCCGCGACTGAAAAAGAGAGGTATTCATTACTTGGTTGCGGATGCGTATTACAGCAAAAGTAAATTTGTCTCGCCGGTCGTGAAGTCAGGATTGAATGTGGTTGGAAAATTGCGAATCGATGCTGACCTACAATGGCTGTATCAAGGTAATTATCGAGGTAAAGGGAGGCCTCAAAAATATGATGGAAAGGTGAATTTCGATCATGAATTACTGCGTTTTCATCATGATGGAATATTAGAGAATGGTGAAGAGGTTTATAGTGAAATTGTCCACAGCAAAACGTTAAAACGGCCCATTAAATTGGTGATGTTGCGTTGGGACGTCAATGGAAAAAAGGGTAAGGCATTGCTGTTTTCAACGGATGTTCATTTAGATGCAATGAAAATTATCCAGTATTACAAAGCTCGCTTCCAAATTGAATTTTTATTTCGTGATGCAAAACA
>NZ_JAJQVM010000021.1 GCF_021234875.1 Marinibactrum halimedae
CTGAATTTACTCAAAACGAATGATGACAGTAAAAGGCGAATCAAACAGCGCATAGTGGCCGCCGCAGCGGACGACGAATATCGTTCAAAGATTCTTCTTTCTGGGTGATTATTACTAGGGAGCCCTGATTTTTTGGCGCATCTATCTTTTCCAGATTCACATATCCTTCATGATAGAACTAAGTATTTGCCGGTTTTCTGTCATTTACGTTTGTTTATTTCGCTTGATTTTATGTAAAAATTTCTTATATGAGAATTATTTTTGGGGCTGAATGATTACACTGCTGTGATTGAGTTTGGAGAGAGTTGATTTAAAAATTCTTCGTGATCAGGAAGACGTTCAGCCAATGATTTAATCAGTTGTTCAAGAGAATCTAACAGTTGTTGGTGTTGTTGTGAGGAAAAATGGCCCGTGGCTGGGTGATAGTCTTTTGGAAGCAGGTTTTGTCCTATCATCACTTGTTGCCAAGCAATGGGAAGAAATAAGTCATCCGATTCAGTAAAAATATTGCCAGTGCTCGTGAAATTTTCAATTTTCATTTTCAATGAATCTGGAATATCCATATGTTGGCAGTCGCGCCAAAAGTCTGAACCCTCTCGTTGATTTGCATGGTAGTGTAAAATAAGGAAATCTCGTATGTGTTCAATTTCTTTTTGGGTTTGTGCGTTGTATATGGACACAGACGCATCTTGTATACCCCTGTGTGGAAAATGTTTGACTAAACGAATCGCTGCAGATTGAACAAGATGGATACTGGTGGATTCTAATGGCTCTAAAAAGCCACTGGCTAATCCAATGGCAATACAGTTTTTAAACCACGCTTGTTTTCTTCGACCGGTTGTAAAGCGCAACGCTTTGGGTTCTGCAATTGGTTTGCTGGGCAAGTGTGCCATTAAATGCGCATAGGCTTGATCTTCACTGAGGTGATTATCACTGTAGACAATGCCATTTCCGGTTCGATGTTGGAGCGGTATTTTCCATTGCCAACCGGCGGTGTGTGCATTGGCTTGGGTATAAGGGGGAAGGGATTTCAGGCGTTCACTGGGTATGGCAATGGCTCGATCACAAGGCAGCCAATGTTGCCAGTTCTCGTAGGCCACCCCAAGAGTATTATGAATGAGTTGGCCGCGAAATCCTGTGCAATCAATAAATAAGTCTCCCTCAATCGTCTCGCCGGACTCAAGGTGAAGGGTTTGAATATAGCCATTGTCTTTTTGTTGTGTTGTTCCTATCACTTTGCCTTCTTTACGCTGAACACCCCGTTGTTGGCAAAAATTAGACAAATAGCCTGCATACAAACCGGCATCAAAATGATAAGCCGATACCAACCCTTTTAATTCTGTATGTGGAATGCGTGTTAAGTGGGTAAATTTGTGGTGCTTTGCAGCTTGATAATTTAATGAGTATTGCCAAAAAGAACGCGTGTCTCCGTTTAGCCGCGCTTTATTCCAAAGATGATGAAAACTGCAAAAGGCGAAGTCTTGTCCAATATTCCCAAACGCATGCATGTAAGACTGTCCAGGTTTGCCCCAATGATTAAATTCAATGCCGAGTTTTATCGTCGCTTGAGTTTTCTTCATAAAATCGGTTTCGGAGATGCCCAAGGCGTTATTCAATGTAACAATGGGTGGAATCGTGGCCTCACCGACACCGATTGTGCCTATTTGCTCTGATTCAATTAAGGTAATCGCAATTGAATGGCCTAAGAGTTTTACTAATGTGGCAGCAGTTATCCATCCTGAGGTGCCGCCCCCTACAATAACGACGTTTTTTACTGTGGGATAAATCGTTTTTACCGAATATTTGTGTGGATTTTCAGTAATGGGTTTAGAGTGGTTGGTAGGGTTATTGTTGTTGGTGAGGTTGACGTTGTTGGTAGGGTTATTGTTGTTGGTGAGGTTGGCGTTGTTGGTAGGTGCCGTGGTGGATATACGAGTGGCGGTGGTGGCAGACATTTTTTTATCCTGCAAGTTATTATTCTTAGGAAAATGACAAGCGTTATTAAAAACCGCTTCTTTCATGTGTCTATTCACACAATATCGTGTAATGAGCGTAAAAAGGCTGCTAAAAAACAAAAAAACCGCCCAGTGTATTCACAAAGGGCGGTTAAAATAAGATGTTCAATCGCTTAGTCACGCAACTCCGTATGCGAAAAGCATCAGAGTACATTTCTAATGCTTGTTCATATTATGACATAAAAATCGTGACATTTCATTTATCGAATTTTATTGTCATTCTATGTTTAATTTTTGGCGCTAAAAGCGATAACTTGCCCCAATGAGAAAGTTTCGTCCAAAGACTTGGTGATCTCGAATAAACCCATCGGTATCTACGGTAGTGTAGGGTTCATCCGTTAAATTTTGTGCTTGCAGTGTCAGTATTAAACCGCTGAGAGATTCAATATTGGCTTCTTCAAAATCGTAACTTAGTTGAGCATCCCAAATCTCGGCACCTTGCACAATAATGGTTTCACGTTGAAAGCTGTTTGCAAAGCGTTCGCCTGTGAAATCGTCCCGTTTTCTCATACTGGTTCGTACTTGAAATCCATTGCGTTCATAGTAAAGGGTGAGATTAAAAATATTTTCCGAGAGTCCAGGGACTTGAATTTCTTCTCCGCTGGAGGTTTCAACGCTGCTGTCGATAAAGGTGGCACTGGCAATTGCACCAAACCCTTCTAGGCTATCGGCAATAAAGCTACCCGGCACTGATGCTGTTAGTTCTAGTCCTTGAATGTCTCCACCGTCGGAATTAACCCAAAGGTTCGCGAGGCCTTGTGTGGATACTATTGATGGGGGAAGTAAGTTTGCATTAATGAGTTCGGCCATGTCGAATGGGACTTCTTCGGTAATCTGCCAAGATCGTAAATCTTTATAAAAAAGGGCAGCAGAAACATAGCCTTCGTCGTGATAATACCATTCGTAGCTTAAATCGTATTGATTGGCTCGATTGGGTTCGAGTCGTGGGTTACCCCCTTCGGCTGTAAACGGTGCTCCACCAGGAACATTCAATGAATTATCAAAGCCATACGAAAAGCCTGCATTCATACGGTCCATTCGTGAGCGTGACATGGTGCGAGAGGCTGCCACTCTGAGCATCCGATTTTCGGATAACTCAAATGAAAGATTAACGCTGGGGAGATAGTCTGTGTAACTTATACCGTCACGGGCATCAATGATGTCGACTAAATCGTTTTGAATCGTAACGGCTTTTCCTGTTGAGCTTTGATCACTGTGAACAATTTGCAAGCCGATATTACCGTTGAGAGGGATATTGCCGAAGTCGGTAGAAAAGTCTGCTTTGGCAAAAGCCATGGTGATTTCTTCGGTTACACTCCAGTCATTGGTCGAACGTGAACCTACGGTTAGGTCTTCTTCGGTTTCAATGTAATTGCCGTCTTGCCAAAATTGAAATGAGTCGTAGGCCACCATATTACCCATGCCGATAAAATCAAGAGAAACCGTACCTTCTAGATAGGCGTCAGGAATGCTTCGTGTATCGGGATATTCATTTAAGGTCAAAAAAATACCGGTATCTTCTTTTGACTTTGTACGATCGGAATAATAAATGCCGCCTTCAATGGAGTTAATAAGTCCGTCGTCGAATGATTTGGTTAACGCTAATTTGAGTGTATCGAGTTCGTCTTCAATTTCTGGAATATTAATAAATCCATCTTGAGCATCCGGATTAACCGTGACTCCATTTCCCCAATTTAACCCGCCCCCAAGTTGAACAACACTGGTATCGCTGTAATCAATGGAGGGTGTAAATTGCACACTATTTTGAGAGTTTTGCGTGTAAGTTAAGGTGTCATAGGGGCCATTGTCGGAACCGCGACCGGTGCTGGAATAACTTTCTAGGCTCCATACTTTTCGCTCTACAGAGGAATTACTGTAATCAATATCTAACGCTATGTTGTCGGTAAGAAAATATTCGATGTTGAGCCCATAGGCTTGGAGATCGGCTTCGCGTTGTTCAAAATCATTGCGAACCTGTAATTTTGCATCGTTAATGACACCGCTGGTCACAAAGCCATTTTCGATATTTTGTGGTGTAACGCCGCTGCCCCAAGCGGCGGGAATTTCAATGCCGCGAAGGGTTTTTTCATCGAGAAAATCAATTCTCAATGCATCGGCAGTAATATTGAGCCGATCATTCGGTTCGTATTGAAAAACACCCATATAGGTATCGCGATTTAACATGGAAGAGCGGACAAAGGGTTTGGCGCCGCCCAGTACAAAATCGCCGTCATCTGTCGTGGGGTATCCCCAGGCTTCCCAACGCTCTTCATTATTGGGGGACTCCATGGTGGCCGCCGCAAAAGCCACGCCGACTTTGCCATCCGCAAATTGATCAATGTAGGAAAAGGTCGCACGGTGGCCTTGATCGTCTCCATCGGGGTTTAAATTACCAATGTCGTTTTGTTCTACAGTGACGTTCATTTGAATCGTTTGTTCACCATGATCAATTGGGCGAACCGTTTGTAAATCAATCACACCGGCAATGCCCTGTGTGGTGACTGTGGCATCGGGTGATTTTTGTACCACAACACCAGACATGATCTCTGAAGGGTAAACGTCAAACTCAACGCCACGGTTGTCACCAATCGAGACCTGTTCTCGGCCATTCAATGTTGTTGCACTGAAATTTTCTCCGAGTCCGCGAATGGAAATGGAGCTGGCTCGACCGTCTAAGCGCTGTGCGGCAAGCCCAGGTAAGCGTGCAATAGACTCCGCAATGCTAGAGTCTGGCAGTTTGCCAATGTCTTCGGCAGATACGGCTTCAATAATGGACGATGAGTTCATTTTCATGTCCATCGAGTTTTTTAAACTGCGGCGTATGCCGCTCACTACCACCTCTTCCATCAATTCAGAAGATTGTTGTGATTGGGCGAGTGTTAGAGGGGCTTGTAGGCTTAGAGTGCCTAATGCAAATGTTCCTAAGACAGAAGAAATGGAAATGGCAAGCCGGCTGCGATGAAAGTGCATTGAGCAGGTTTTTTTCATGATCAAACCCTCGAGCGTGACTATTTGATTATTATTGGTTGATTATTATGTCGTGTTACTTTCGCAAGTTGCGCACGCAATCCTATTATCGACGACCCTATTTACCGACGACCCTATTACTGAAGATATTGCGCCATTCTCTGAACAAATCAGAGAATTTACTTGTAACATCGATGCTAGCACCCACGTTTTTGGAGCGACAATGGTAGTGCATACGTATTCAAGTCCTTATGATGTTTTTGGCGACATTGAATACGTATTCAAAGGTCATGTGAGTGCAGATGAGAGTAAGGAAAAAATCAGGATTGTAGGTATGTGACCTTGGGCGATAGGAAAAGAATGATAGCGTGCTCTTTTATTATAATTTGCATTAAAAGTCTATTCTGTACTGGGAATGTCGAGCATTACAGGGTAAATTCAAGGTTAATTGAGTGGTACGCCATATGAAAAATTTAGATTGCTTGTGTCAATTAGGTTGTCTTAATAGACGGTGTAAATAAATAACTCGTTTATTTTGACTATGACTCAGTGAAAATAATAAATAAAGATTGAAAACAGATAAAATCTAAAGATTTCGAAAGAGGCGCTGTGAGTTGCCTTTTGTATCGTGTTTTTCATTCAGGCTTGTGCAATGGATGAGAAATAAAGTGAGCTGATATAGTACAGGAATAATGATAATGACACCTGGCCAGCGCTTCAGAGATCGAGTTACGTCTTCTTTTCCACTTTCCATCGTGGGAGTGGCCAATGCCTATACCGCACTAATGGCAACCAAGTTGGGCCATCAAGCCATTTATCTTTCCGGGGCAGGGTGCGCCAATATTTCCTATGGGTTTCCTGATTTAGGAATTACAGACCTGCATGATGTTTTAACTGATGTGAAACGGATTACCGACCGAGTCGATACTCCCTTGTTGGTGGATATTGATACCGGTTGGGGAGGTGCCTTTTCTATTGCTCGTACCATTAAGTCGATGGAGAAAGCGGGAGTCGCTGCCGTGCATATTGAAGATCAAGTGGCTGCTAAGCGTTGTGGTCATCGACCTAACAAGGCGATCGTAAAAACGGAAGAAATGGTTGATCGACTAAAAGCAGCGGTGGATGCCAGAGAAGATCCTCACTTTTTTATCATGGCGCGTACCGATGCTTACGCCAGTGAAGGCTTAAATGGCGCTATTG
This sequence comes from Marinibactrum halimedae, assembly GCF_021234875.1. GTDB lineage: Bacteria > Pseudomonadota > Gammaproteobacteria > Pseudomonadales > Cellvibrionaceae > Marinibactrum > Marinibactrum halimedae. Next base: position 6,183 of record NZ_JAJQVM010000021.1, read on the forward strand.
ATCGCGCGTTGGCTTACAAAGACGCGGGGGCCGACGGTATTTTTGCTGAAGCGTTTGTTGATATTCACGATTATGACACCTTCCAAAAGGCGGTTGGCTTACCGGTTCTTGCCAACATGACAGAGTTTGGTGTGAGCCCCTTGGTTTCTCGAGAATTGCTGGCTGAACATCAAGTATCAATGGTGCTATATCCTCTTACGGCAGCGCGTGCGATGCACAAAGCGGCAGAATCTGTCTATCGTCATTTACTTGAGGAAGGTGACCAAACTGCACTATTGCCCACACTTCAAACGCGTCAAGAGTTGTATGAGTATTTAGATTATTACCGCTTCGAAGAAAAATTAGATTTATTATTCAGTGAATTAAAAGAGAATAAAAACAGTAAATAAACGCAGTAGAAAATGTAAGTGCAGTAAAGATGTAAAAGCAGTAAACCCTAGGGTGGCCTATTCTGGTTGTCTCATTCTTGTGGTTTTATCGTTGTTTTGTTTGAGTGGAACGGGCCTAAGTAAACATCGGCATAAAATAGAAAGTGATTGCCTCTTTTTTTAATACTCTTTTTTAATGCTCTTCTTTAAACGAAGATTATTGAAACGAAATAAAAAAGAGTATTAACAAAGAGGAGATTCAATCGTTTTTTTATATTCGCTTTTGAGGCTTTTATTATGGATTCCATGAAGAGCACCCCATCAACGCAAACAATGAAAACACAATCCACTGGTTTGCATGGTCAAATAGCAGGTAAAACACGGTTATGCACTGTGGGCAAAAGTGGTTCGGGATTGACCTATCTAGGGTATGACATTGTCGAGCTTGCTGAGCATTGTGAATTTGAAGAAGTTGCGTATTTGTTATTGAACGGGGAATTGCCCAATGCATCGCAATTGAATGCTTTTCAGGAAAAATTAATGGCGTTACGGGAGCTGCCCGAGTCATTATGCCGTATTTTAGAAACTCTACCTGCGGACTCTCATCCTATGGGGGTAATGAGAACCGGGGTGTCTGCCCTAGGGGATTTAGAACCGGAATTGAATTTCTCTCAACAAAAAGAGGTGGCTTACCGATTATTGGCGGTGCTGCCGGCGATTTGTGTGTATTGGTATCGCTTTAGCCACGATGGAGTACGTGTTCCCACTCAAACATCTGAGCCGACCATTGGTGGCCATTTTCTTGCCATGTTAAATGATGAAGGTATTTCCGATTTGCATCGAAAAGTGATGCATTCTTCGCTTATCCTCTATGCAGAACATGAATTTAATGCGTCTACTTTTACTGCTCGGGTGTGTGCCTCTACGCTTTCTGATATGCACAGTTGTGTCTCTGCCGCCATTGGTGCTTTAAAAGGGCCTTTACATGGTGGGGCTAATGAAGCGGCCATGGATATGATTGAACAATGGAATTCTCCGGATGAGGCTGAAGCAGGCATTTTGTCCATGCTTGAGCGAAAAGAGAAAATCATGGGGTTTGGCCATGCTGTTTATCGTGAGAGTGATCCGCGTAATGCCGTCATAAAAAAATGGAGCCAATCATTGGCAGAAGAAGTGGGTGATACTGTGTTGTACCCCATCAGTGAGCGTTGTGAAGCGGTAATGTGGAGAGAAAAAAAATTATTTTGCAATGCCGATTTTTTCCATGCCTCTGCTTACCATTTCATGGGTATTCCAACCAAATTATTCACTCCGATTTTTGTGATGTCTCGCATTACTGGTTGGGCAGCGCATGTGTTTGAGCAAAGAGCTGATAATCGAATTATTCGTCCTTCCGCTGATTATATTGGCCCGGAGGCTCGTTCGTTGGTGCCACTGACTCAGCGTACTCATTAATACGTACTCATTTCAGCGTACTCATTAATGTATCGGTAACACAGAGATTTAATCAGGAGATGAGATGCACGTTCCAGCAGAAAAGGCGAACCGGCCAGATTACGATAAAGTGATCAGCGATATTGCTGATTATGTGATGGATTATGAAATTGATGAACAGCAACACGCTCTTGCGTTAGAAACTGCCCATTGGTGCTTGATGGATAGTTTAGGTTGCGGATTTTTAGCACTGACTCATCAATCGTGTCATAGGTTACTTGGCCCTTGGGCAGAGGGCACCATTGTGCCTAATGGCGCACGCGTGCCTGGTACTTCTTTTGTTTTAGATCCGGTAAAAGCGGCTTGGGATATTGGCTGTATTATTCGTTGGCTCGATTTTAATGACACATGGTTGGCGGCAGAGTGGGGGCACCCATCGGATAACTTAGGGGCTATTCTTGCGGTGGCGGACTACTTGTCTCGGCAGAGAGAGGCGGCGCATAAGGCACCATTATTGATGAGTGATGTGTTGAAAGCGATGATTAAAGCCCACGAGATTCAAGGTGTTATTGCATTGGAAAATGCGTTTAATCGCGTAGGGCTTTGCCATGTTATGTTGGTGCGTATTGCATCAACGGCGGTGGCTGCATCGTTGATGGGGGCGGATAGAGAGACATTAAAAGCCGCGATTTCTCATGCCTGGATTGACGGCTCTGCATTGCGTACTTATCGACATGCGCCGAATGCGGGTTCGCGTAAATCTTGGGCGGCAGGTGACGCCAGTGCGCGAGGAGTGGAATTGGCCCATTTGTGTATGGCCGGCGAAATGGGTATTCCCAGCGCATTAACCGCGAAAACTTGGGGCTTTTACGATGTGGCTTTTAGCCATACGAATGTTGATTTGGCATTGAAACCCGAAGGTCAACGAACTTTGCATTTTACACAACCCTATGCAACTTATGTAATGGAGAATATTTTATTTAAGATTTCTTTCCCGGCAGAGTTTCATGCACAGACGGCCTGCGAAGCTGCTGTAAGTTTACATTCTCAAGTAAAAGGCCGATTAGAGGAAATTGAAAAAATTGAAATTGCCACACATGAATCGGCCATTCGAATTATTTCAAAAGAAGGTAAGCTGGCCAACCCGGCTGATCGTGATCATTGCCTCCAATATATGGTTGCGATTGCATTGGGTATGGGTGATGTGAAAGCAGAGCATTATGAAGATACCTTCCATCATGAAAATACTTGGATCGATGAATTGCGTGCAAAAATGCGGATTACAGAGAATCCACAATTCTCAATAGATTACTTAGACGCAAATAAACGCTCTATTGCGAATACAGTACAGGTGGTGTTTAAAAATGGAGAATCCACAGAGGCTGTTACGGTAGAATATCCCTTAGGTCATCGTCGTAGAAGGGAAGAGGGAATTCCCAAAATGAAAGAGAAATTCCTAATGAATTCTCGTTCCTGCTTTTCACAAGCACAGAGTGAGGCCATTTACTCGCTCTTTCAAGATAGGCAAGCATTGAGTCAAATGACGGTTTCAGCGTTTATGAGTCAACTTGTACTGTAATTGTTATCGTCCCTTCACAGATTTTGATTTCACTTTGTTATGATGACATGCCCGCAGATGTTCCTGCGGGTTATATTTCCTATTTCTGCCTAAAACACAGATTCATCTATACTCTAGAAATGGTTTTGTCATATTTGTTCTCACTCTAGATAACGGTTATTTCTAACAACAATATCGTGATTTCATGTTAAACAAGAGCCTGCTTTATAGAAATAGAAAAATATGAGTGTATAGAACATAAAGGCGATGAGTTTTTTATAGACCTATATTTATTCTAAATCGATCGGAAGCATAATAATATGAAATGCCGTGTTGGGTTAAGAAAGGTCAGTTTATTCGTATTCTTGTGTATTTATTCCTCGTTGTTTGCTTCTAAAGCCACCTCGTCAGTCATTAAAATTTATTTGGATGCAGATCGTACACGTCATTTCGCATCGGCTCGTTCTATTGAAATGGGGGTTAAAACCGCATTTGCCGAAGTGAATAATACGATTCAGGGGCGCCGGGTCGAGTTTGTAATGACGGACCACCGGGCTAACTCGTCACGAAGCAAACTGAATATGCAAAGGGCGTTTTCCGACCCTGATACTTTGTTGGTAATAGGAGGGATGCACTCCCCACCGCTCATTAAAAACAGAGCATTTATTAATGAGCGAAAAATGTTAACACTGGTGCCATGGGCTGCCGGCGGCCCGATCACTCGTTATCCTTCTGAAGATAATTGGATTTTTCGATTGTCTATTGATGATACAAAAGCCGGTTTTGTTATCGCCGAGTATGCCGTTAAAAAACGACAGTGTGAAAATCCTCACTTGATCCTTGAGCAGACGCCATGGGGTGAGTCAAATCGTAAAACCATGTCGAAAGCATTATTGGCGTCTTTACAGAAAGAGCCCGCCGTCACATGGTTTAACTGGGGAATTTCAGACGCCAATTTTCGGATCAAGCTGCGAAGTATTTTAGCCTCAAAAGCGGATTGCCTTTTATTTGTGGGGAACTCTAATGATGGGGAAACCTTGGCGAAGGCAATTTTATCTATTGAAGAAGCAAGAGTATTGCCGGTATTAAGCCACTGGGGTATTACCGGTGGGTCATTTCATAAAGCTATCACAGCCAAACAGCGCGCAAGTATGGATTTAACCTTCATTCAAACGTGTTTTTCATTTGTATCCTCCGCACAGACGGAGTTATCTCGTAACGTATTTGCCAGTGCTCAGACGATGTTCTCTGACATTACCACGGCCACTTCTCTGAAGGCCCCAGCAGGCTTTATTCATGCCTATGATTTAAGTCGACTGCTTATTCAAGGGCTTTCTCAGATTACGCTGACGGAGAGTATGGACACAAACCGCGCTGCATTGAAGGAGGCGTTAGAACAATTGCAGCAGCCAGTACAAGGTTTGGTAAAGCGTTATGATAAACCGTTTTCTACTTATCGGGTGGAAAATGAAGACGCACATGAAGCGTTAAGTGTGGATGATTTTTGCATGGCAAAATTTGGCGAAAAAAATGAGATCCTATTAATGGACTGATTTTTTAGCTTTGCTGGATAAGTCTAAAAGAGGGAGGAATATGCTGAAGAAAGCCTCTTTTTTTCAAGGATTACTGATTACCCTTTCATTAGCATTAGGGTTTTGTATCTTTGTCAGTATTGTGATTGTGACACCACGTATCGAAAATACCGTCATTGGAATGCAAAAAGACGCCAGTCAAAAAGAGACGGAAATTATCGGTGCGTATTTGGAGCAATATTTAGACGATCGTATTGCCACCCTCAAAGATATTGCTGGATACCCTATTGTAAAAAACGGTGTGATGGGCGCAGGAATTTCAGATGAAGACGTTGCAGATTTTTTAAATGATGTCACGATTCTTGGGAAAAACGAAGGTTTAGTGTTATTAAATGTTGCGGCAGAAAGTATTTATGCCCGTGGTGTTGACCTATCTCATGATTATCGTTTTGATACGCCATGGTTTGAGAGGTTGATGACAGAGCAGTCTCGTTTTGAGGTGAATCTTATTCACCATCATCAACAAGACTACTTTCAACTTGTGGTTCCCATATTACTTAATGGGTATGTTGAAGGCGTATTAGTGTGTAATACACAAACGAATTTAGACGAAATTTTACAAGTATTATTTGCCTCTAAAAAGCGCCATCTGCAATTAAAAAAAAATAATATTACATTAAGCACTTCTGCTATTCCTGATCAAAGCCAAGTCTTAACTCTGACCCATCATATTCCCTTAGCAGACATCGATATGGTATATCAAATCGATGTCCAGTCTTTACAAGAACAAAAAGACGCTTTTCTTTGGACGGTGATGGCCAGTATCGCTTTTACATTAGGGTTTACATTTCTGGTACTGATTACCTCGGGCAATATTACGGTGATGGCACCTTACAAACGTATGGAGGCGCTCACCAAGGAGCGGGATGCAGCTTTAATTGAAGCAAAAGAATCCACAAAAGCGAAAAGTGCATTTTTGGCCAATATGAGCCATGAAATTCGTACGCCGCTCAATGGTATCTTAGGTATGCTGGGGTTGCTCAATCGTAGCCAGATAAATCATCAGCAAAAGCATTATGTCAGGCTCGCAAAAAGCAGCGCCGACTCGTTATTGACACTCATTAACGATATTTTGGATTTTTCAAAAATTGAAGCCGGCAAGTTAGATCTTGAAGAACTGGATTTTGATTTGTGTGGGCACTTGGAAGATTTTGTGCATACGATGGCACTGCGAGCTCAAGAAAACAGAGTCGAACTGATTTTGGATTCTAACTTAACTCAACCGTGTGTTGTGCGAAGTGATCCGGGACGGTTGCGTCAAATATTAACTAACTTGGTGGGCAATGCCATCAAATTTTCTGCTGAAGGAGAGGTGGTTGTTTGTGCTCGTCTGGAAGAAAGGGAGGGCCAGGTTGCGAGCTTTAACTGTCAAATTATGGATACGGGAATCGGCATTGCACCAGAGAAAATTGGCACATTATTCAGTTCATTTAGCCAAGTAGATGCTTCTACAACACGTAAGTATGGCGGTACGGGGTTGGGGTTAGCGATTGTGAAGCAGCTTTGTGAATTGATGAAAGGAAACATAATGGTTGAGAGTGCATTGGGAAAAGGCAGTACCTTTTCATTCAATTTACCGGTGATATTGAGTGAATTACCCTCCATTAATCGTACGGTCTCTAATATCCAGGGGCAACGAGTCTTAATTGTGGATGACAATGAAACCAATCGAGAGGTGTTAAAAGGGCAATTGGAAGGGTGGGGGGCGGCAGTGGAACAAGCAAAAAGCGGGGCGATGGCCTTATCGATACTTGAAAAAGTCACCCACGAGAATGCTTCTAACCCCTTTTTTTCAGTAGCGATTCTGGATATGAAAATGCCGGAAATGGACGGCGCCCAATTGGGTAAAACAATTCGGGAAAATCCAAAATGGGACGTGATGAATTTGGTGCTTATGACGTCTGTGAGTGAGCGAGGCGATGCCAATTATTTTTCTGAACTGGGTTTTAATGCGTATTTTTCTAAACCGGTAACACCTTCAGACTTACGAGAAGCCTTATTGCTTTTATTGGATGATACGACGCAAAAACCACTGATTGATCAACATAATTTACGCTATTACGATAAAGCCAGTATTACTTCTACTCAAGGCTTATCTGACTCTGCCAGACAATCGAGATTGCTATTGGTGGAAGACAATGCCATTAATCAAGAAGTGGCAAAAGGTTTATTAAAAGATTTAGGGTTGCAGACAGATACTGCAAATAACGGAATAGAAGCATTAAGTGCATTGAGAAATGCACCGAAATCGGCACCCTATGATTTAATTTTGATGGATTGTCAGATGCCGGAGATGGATGGTTATCAAACCACGTTAGAAATAAGAACCGGGGGTGACCATAGGATTAATTCAGAGGTGCCTATTATTGCAATGACGGCCAATGCCATGAAAGGGGATCGAGAAAAGTGTTTATCGGTGGGCATGAATGATTATATGACCAAGCCTATTGATCCCGATCAACTTGAAAAAAAGCTCAAAAAATGGCTTGAACCATCTTTAGGTGAAACCTCATTTGATAAGGCGCTATTAGAAACACGTTTTCATGCTGAGAGCAAGAGTGTTGTCACTGGTGAGACGACGATAGGTGGGGTTGCTACAGACAATGTTATCACAGACGATATTGTCTCAGAAAACTTAGCATCAGAGACTGTGTTAAGAGGAGACGGGGGTGCTTCAACGTTGATTTGGGATAAAGAAGGAGTACTGAAGCGGGTGCGAGGAAAAGAGGAACGCTTGTCAGCGTTGGTTCAATTGTTTCTCAATAATATGCCAGAGATGATGGCGTCCATTGAAAAAGCGGTGAGTGAAGAGAATGCCATGGAAATTCGCAAAAGTGCCCATGCGGCGAAAGGTTCTGCTGCGAATCTTGGGGGCATTGAGTTACAGCGTGTATTGCAAACCATTGAATGCCAATCAGAAGATATTAAGGCTGTTAAAGAATTAATGCTTGAGCTTCAGGGGCATTATCAGAAGTTAACAGAGTGTCTTAAGCAGTATTTAGTGCACTGAACGTAAGGATATTTCAAGAAGTGCCTACTTATTTAGGGGGTGTCTACAGTATTGTTAATAGAGTACGGTATTAATCGCAGAGTGCGGTGAATAATTTGAATGCAAAAATATTTTTAAATCGGCTTGTTGCTGAAATTGCTTGAATAATCCTTCTTGTTTCATCGTTCTAAGGGTGGTTGACACCAAAGGCACAAGGTGGCGATATTTTTTATGAAGGAATGCGTGGGCGGTAAAGTGCTCCATTATCCCGGCTACGTACAATCGGTGAGCAGGCAGTAAATCGCGGTTATTGAACAAACTTAATGCGCGCATGTGTGACAAAATTAAAATATCGGTTCGGTTTGTCAGTAGCATCTTGATACCTTGGTCGCTTCGTGTGATCGGGCGCAGATGATGTTTAGGTAATAGTCTTGAAAGGGCATTTTCACACGCCAGTGTACCGGTACTGCAGCTGACTCGTAAATCTGTTCCTGAGAGAGCTTCCCAGCCATCCAGTTTCAAGTTAGGGTCATCGGTGATGGCAATAAAGGCATTATCCCAATGCGGCTCTTCCACCCTGACTAAAAAAGGGTAATGTTTATCGTATTTGAATATTCGGGACAATTCCCCATCGACTTCTTGCTGGAAAGCCATTGAGGTGGCCCTTTTGAGAGGGGCGTATTGGTAGTGAAACTTGAGACCTAAACGCCGGAATGCCTCGGTATACACTAAGTTTAGATACTTTCCATCGGGACTATCAATGGGCCTTGAAACTGCCAAAGAGATTTCTTTTTTTCCAAACGCCACAGACGGTTGGAATAGTGTGAGAAGGATGCTTGGCACTAACCATATTATCTTGGGCCATATGATCTTGGGCCATATGATTTTGGCCCATACGATTTTGGCTTGCATGGACATATTCAATAACCTGCTCATCCGATTTTTCACCTACAGCGTTTTTCATACTATGTAAAAAAGATTAAGTAAGAATGTCCCCATAGAAATAAATCGTCGTTAAAAAGACGAATATAGATGCAAAATCAATGCGTTTATAGTCTGTCTCAAATGAGTTTGTTCAAAAATAATCTGTTTGAAAATAGAATAGTCTCACTCGATGATGACAAATTATAGAGTGGATGTCTTGTGAGTAGAATTATACTTAAGTCGTGAAGTAAGCAAGTGTTGGTGGGAGTGTACAGAAGTGTTAATAAAAAAGGGCCATTTTCGGCCCGTTTTTATTTTACTTATTTAGTGGGTCACCACTTTATTGATGTACTTTTTATCCGTTATGTGTTTTCGGATAAGAACATCCAGGTGCTTTGCACCGTGTCTGGTGTTAGGGAGACAGAACTGATGTTTTGCTCCATTAGCCACTTCGCGAGGTCGGGGTGATCTGAGGGGCCTTGACCGCAAATACCCACGTATTTCCCTTGTGCTCGGCAAGCTTCAATGGCCATGGATAGCATCTTTTTCACGGCGTCATTGCGTTCATCGAAAAGGTGGGCAATAAGCCCCGAATCGCGATCTAAGCCTAGCGTTAGCTGCGTCATGTCATTGGAGCCGATCGAAAAGCCATCAAAGTGTTCTAAAAATTCGTTGGCCAGAAGCGCGTTAGAAGGCAGTTCGCACATCATCATAAGTTTTAAACCGTTTTCACCGCGCACCAAGCCGTTTTCTGCAAGGATCTTTTCAACCGCTTGAGCTTCGCTGACAGTGCGAACAAAAGGAATCATTAGCCATACATTGGTTAGGCCCAGTTTTTCTCGGACTTTTTTCATGGCTTTGCATTCAAGCTCAAAGCAATCCCGGAAGCTATCTGCAATGTAGCGCGATGCGCCTCGGAATCCGATCATGGGATTCTCTTCTTCTGGCTCGAATTGTTGTCCGCCAACCAGGTTGGCGTATTCATTCGATTTGAAATCGGACATCCGCACAATGACTTTATTGGGGTAAAACGCACCTGCAATCGTGGCCACACCTTCCACAATTTTTTCAATGTAGAAGTCCACTGGTGAGTCATAACCGGCGGTCATGGCATTGATGGTTTCTTTTAGCTCAGGCGACTGATCGTCGTAGTTGAGTAACGCTTTTGGGTGAATACCGATTTGTCGGTTAATGATAAATTCCAGTCGAGCCAGACCAACGCCTTTGTTGGGGAGCATGGCAAAGCTCATAGCGCGATCGGGGTTTGCCACATTCATCATGACATCAATGGGGAGGTCTGGCATTTCAGAGATATCTGAGGTGATGACGTCAAATTCCAACAAGCCTTCCCAAATGTTGCCAGTATCACCCTCGGCGCAGCTTACCGTGACCGCTTGCCCCGTCGTCAGTTGGCTAGTGGCATTGTCACACCCGACCACCGCTGGAATTCCGAGCTCACGGGCGATAATGGCAGCATGACAAGTGCGTCCACCACGGTTGGTGACGATGGCGGCACACCGTTTCATTACCGGCTCCCAGTCTGGGTCGGTCATGTCGGTCACGAGCACATCGCCTTGCTGAACTTGATCCATTTCGTCCAAGCCGCTTACTACGCGCACCGTACCGGCACCAATTTTTTCACCGATAGATCGACCTTCCACTAATACGGTACTGGTCTCTTTTAAGCGATAACGCTCCATCGCGGTGGTGCTGCTTTGGCTTCTTACGGTTTCAGGACGAGCCTGCAGTATGTAGATCTTACCATCGTCACCGTCTTTGCCCCATTCAATGTCCATCGGGCGGCCGTAGTGTTTTTCAATCACCATGGCTTGTTTGGCCAGCTCCAATACATCGTCGTCGGTGATGCAGTACTGGTTGCTGAGCGTGTTATCTACATCCACCACTTCTACGGATTTACCGGCTTCTGCGCTGGCGCCATACACCATTTTTTCGGCTTTTGACCCCAGCTTTCGCCGGATGATACTGCGAAAGCCTGCCTCCATTGTGGGTTTATGCACATAGAATTCATCGGGGTTCACGGCACCTTGTACTACCATTTCGCCTAAGCCGTAGGATGCGGTGATGAACACCATATCAGGGTGGCCAGATTCGGTGTCTAATGTGAACATCACGCCAGAGGCACCGGTCTCACTGCGGCACATGCGTTGTATGCCGGCAGACAACGCGACATCTTTGTGATTAAAGCCTTGGTGGACGCGATAGGAAATAGCGCGGTCATTAAACAGGGAGGCAAAGACTTCTTTCACGGAGTGCAAAACGTTGTCTATGCCGCGAATATTAAGAAAGGTTTCTTGCTGACCGGCGAAGGAGGCATCGGGTAAATCCTCTGCAGTGGCTGAAGAACGCACGGCAACAGAAATATCGGTAAGGTCTCCACACAGTGTGGTGTAGCCTTCCCGAATCGCCGCTTCTAATTCTGGCGTGAAAGGAGTCTCGACGACCCACTGGCGAATTTGTTTCCCCGCTTCGGCCAGTGCTTTCACGTCTTCGATATCGAGTTTGTCCAACAAGGCGTGTATGCGTTCGTCGAGTCCACTTTGTTGAAGAAACTGACGAAATGCATCCGCAGTGGTTGCATACCCCGTAGGTACGGAAACGCCAAGGTTAGTGAGGTTACTGATCATCTCTCCGAGAGAAGCGTTTTTACCGCCCACCCGGTCGACGTCGTTCATACCCAATTGCTCAAATGGGAGAGTCTGATCCGTCACGTTGAGTCCTCGTGTTTTTAGTGTGGTGAATACGTATGGTGTTTAATGTTTAAGTGAAGCGTTGCTATGGCTGCTTGCTATTGAGTTTTTTAGTCTGGTGCTAAACAGTTTAGTGCTAATTCTCAAGCTGTTTGGAAAACATACCGACCTCGGCTTAAGGTTTTTAGAGGGAATATCCGAATGTGGTTGTTTTTTCATCTTGTTCGTCGCCATATGTGGTTTATGCGGCAGATAAACGCCGTATTTTGACTGCATTTTTTATTGGTATCCGGTGATCATACCTAACTCGCTTGATCCAATTGGTAACCATTTCGCTCACATCTGCTGTATATGCGATTGGAATAATAAACAAATTTAACCTGATGACGCGGTAAATATGAGGATTTTTTAATGGTAAAACGGATTTTTGTAATAAACTTTCGTAATAAATCGATATAAACAGAAATTGTTTATTTCCTACAGGTTTTGCTCGTTTACTCGCGCCGTTTATTTAAGAGAGCTGCTTCATGATTACTCGATACGCATTTTACATCTCAGATAGCACGGGCATTACTTCTGAGACATTAGGTAATGCCCTTTTACCACTGTTCAAAGAAACGACTTTCCGTAAAGTACATCTCCCTTACACCGATAGCATGGAGAAGGCAGAGGTTGCGGTAGAGCAAATCAACCAAGCCCATGAAGCATCGGGTTTAAAGCCATTGATTTTCGATACCATTATGAACCCAGATATTCGTGACAAAATTGCCAGTTCCAACGGTTTTTTGATGGATATTATCGGCACATTTTTGCCGGCGTTAGAGAAGGAATTAGGGGCGGTATCTTCGTACAAGGTAGGGCAAAGCCACGATAATCCAGCGGAAGATCGCGCTTTACGACGAATGAACGCGGTTAACTATGCTTTGGATAATGATGATGGCGCAAAGACCAAATATTACAAAGATGCGGATGTCATATTGGTTGGGGTATCACGAAGTGCAAAAACACCTACTTGTTTATACATTGCTATGCAGTTTGGTATTTTTGCAGCAAATTATCCTTTAACGGAAGAAGATCTTAATAAGGGAACACTGCCAAAAAGTTTATTGCCTTACAAAAATAAATTGTTTGCTTTAACCATTGCACCAAAACGTCTTTCTTGTATTCGCCAAGAGCGACGAGCAGACTCTCGTTATGCATCATTGAAGCAATGTGAATGGGAAACAAAAGAAGCTGAATTTTTGTATCGTAAATGGGGCATTCCAATGATTAATACGACGTCTATTTCTGTGGAAGAAATTACCACACATATTATTGTGAGTAAAAATTTACAACGACGGGTATAAAAATAACGGTTAAGACAGTATTTGTTCGTTTTAGCACAACATTCGAGTGACAATAAAAATAGGTTTGGGTATGACAATGTGTATTAATTTCGGTGATCAGGGAACACCACTATTAATTTTAAAAGAAGAAGAGTATGAGGGGTGGTTGAATTCGCAAACACCGGCAACCGCTAAGTGGCTTAAGGCAATGAATTACCAAGGTGAAGGGTTAGCATTATTGCCTGATGCGGAAGGCGAAATGGCGTTGGCGCTGTGGGTAAGTCGCGACGACGGGGATTGGTTTCACTGTGGAAATCTGCCCACTTCCTTACCTGCTGGTGATTATCATTTACAGTTGAGCCCTTTTGAAGGAGGTGATAACAACACTTGGTTGGAATCCATTGTTTTTTCTTGGGCGGTTGGTTCATATGAGTTTACGGAATTTAAAACGAAAAAGCGTAAAAATAACAGTAGTACTCTCTATGTAAATTCTTCATACCAAGCGGTGGTTGAGCGCTCTCAAAAATTAGCGGATGCGGTATACCTTGTTCGTGATTTAATCAATACACCACCAGACTCCATGATGCCGCAACATTTGCAATCGGTTGTTGATCATCTTGCACAAGAATTCGGAGCAACATCAACGCATGTGATCGGGGAGGCGTTGCTGGAACAAAACTTCCCGGCGATTCATGCTGTAGGTCGAGCCAGTGTTCATGCTCCACGATTATTGGATTTAACGTGGGGCAATCCAGATCATCCAAAAGTGACCCTGGTAGGGAAAGGTGTTTGTTTTGATAGTGGTGGCTTGGATTTGAAGCCGGCCAATGCTATGCGCAACATGAAAAAAGACATGGGTGGTGCGGCTCATACAATTGGTTTGGCGCGATTGATAATGTCTTTTAACCTTCCTGTTAGGCTTCGTTTATTGGTACCCGCTGTGGAAAATGCAGTCTCTGGAGATGCATTTCGACCGGGTGATGTGCTGCAAACCCGAAAGGGGTTGACGGTAGAAGTGGATAATACCGACGCAGAAGGCCGATTGGTTTTATGTGATGCACTTTTTGAAGCCTGTAATGATAATCCAGATGTGCTGATCGATTTTGCAACGCTAACAGGGGCTTGTCGGGTGGCATTGGGTACGGAGTTGCCGGGGATGTTTACCAATTCTGACGATTTGTCAGAAGGAATTCAGGCAGGTGGCCTTGAGGTGGGTGACCCAGTCTGGAGATTACCTTTACATCAACCTTATAGAGATCATTTGAAAAGTGATGTGGCAGATATGGTGAATTGTGCTGCCTCACCTTTTGGTGGTGCCATCACGGCGGGGCTTTTTTTGGAAGAATTCATCAGCGAAGACACACCTTGGGTGCATTTTGATGTGATGGCTTGGAATAATCGCAAGCTCCCAGGTCGCCCTATTGGTGGAGAGGCAATGGGTATACGTGCGGTATTTTCTTACCTAGAAGATTGGATATTGGGATAAGCGAGTTTGCCATGCGAGTTGTGTCCGCATGGCAGGCCTATATTACGCGGCTGACTTCAATTCATACGCAATTGTGCGGTTTTGGTTTTTGATGGCAAATTCATCAGCCAACCCCGCACTGGCATCAAAGTAACGCATTCCGCTCATGTGGCGGAAGCTGTCTTTTTTGGCTTCAAACCAATCGCTCTCAAATACAACCTCGACTTCGTTCATAGGCTCGTAGTAGCTGACGGGTTTGTCATCATCAATTTGAAACCAATAAAGTTCACACCCATCAATTGTGTATTCTAAGTTACGATTTAATAAACCCTCGGTTAGGTTTTTTAATGCTGGGTCACGTTTATCCAGAGCGGAATTTACAACGCGAGCGCCATTGAGTTCAAAGGCCACTTGCCCATGGTGAAATCTACGGAGTCTTACTGCAACATGTTTTAACATTTTTTACTCGTTTGTCTCTGTATTTCAAAGAGTCTCTATTGTGCGGGTCGCACAAATTAATTTAGGGTGTCGATCTCTGTTTACAACATAGGTGTTAATTCGGTAGAGAGTGACTTCAACCGATGTTATTGAAAACCACGTTAGATCAACACTTTAGTGCTTGGTGCTTTTATACCCTATACCTACTTATCCAGGATGTTTGTTTGCTTGTAAACTCGCGTAACTGGTATTTTACTTATTTTATTGATTTCTATTACGCATTTCCTGTGATGCGACACTTTGCTGAGTTTAACTTAACTCGCCTTTCACAGGTATCACAATTTTATTCAGTAAGGGGGCTCTTATCTAGAGTCACTTTACCGAGCGGTTCTTTAACCCAGATTGTCTCTTACCTAGATTGTCTCTCACCTATATTTTCGCATTTCCCTGCATATGTCTGGGCTAGGTAGTGCAAAGGAGCCAAATTCAATTGATCAATTGAATTGTCTTTACTGGACCACTTATAAGGTGGGCTTTATAAGCTCACTCTCTATAGGTTATATTTTTTTCCCTTATTACTTCAATACCCTTTTGGTCGAACCAGCGGCGACTGTATTTTAATGGGGTAAAGTTAATAATACAGATCTAGACGCTATTCTATGTCAACTATTATAAGGTTTGTTGTCGCCCATCCACCTTAATGAGTCTGACGGTTCTCATTGTTGTTTATGGGCAAAAATCTCATCGAAAATTTTACAGTTTTTGATAATATCATACGGTCATGATACGCCAAACTGTGATTTTAATGTGATGAAAAAACAAAATAAGCCAGTTTTGTGAAATATTTGCTGATTTAACGTTTTGGTATCTTTGCCGCTACAAACAGCACATTGTGACTTAAAGTTTACTGACCGTTGCCCACCTACAAGCCTATTTTAGGTTGTGACTCCATGCCATGATATTACGATCTGCTTAACCATTTGCAAGACCTTCTTATGGATTGTCTTATGGCTTTATTTGGTTAAGTGTTTATTCTTACTTTTAAATTTAAGCTTCCAAAGACGCATTTCAGTACGGATTCCACACCATTTTGACTGACTATGGCTTGTTAATTTGGTGCAAAAAGCGATATTTTAAGTCTGATGTTCAACTTGTCTTTGTGTGGTGGCTAATAAACAGCCACTTCGGTGTCAATTAAAAACAAAAAAGTCGACTCACGAAGTCTACTTTCATGGGAGTATATCGGCATATTCTGTATCTGCATTTTGATATGTGTATAGCTCAAAATACTGAATAATTTAAACAATATAACCCATTTTGTTTTTAGCTAAGACCATTTAGCGATGTAATATGTAGTCTGATTTAATCCAAAAACTGCAGTGCAATAGTGGCAATGCAACCTGTCAATCTAACAATTGTGACTAATACATAGATTATCAGTCATGAAATTCGATACTTATCGTTCGAATCAAAATAAATACGTTGCGTATTCTTGGGTTAGATTTACGTGATCGAATTTTGTTCTTTTTTGTATTTGAAGATTAAATCGCGCGCATATTAATGCTTATTGACTATTAAACGCAAGTTTTCACTGATTTAAAAAGGCAATTTATCGCGTTATTACCACTCTATTGTATTAAAGTATCGTATTTACTCAAAATATTTCAACTGTTCAAGCTATACGATTATTTTTTATTTGTCATAGTTAGGCAATATGGTCATTACTGAGAAGAAGTCTTACGGAGTAAGTTTATGAAAGAACTAACGCATATTAATGCAAAGGGCGAGGCTCATATGGTTGATGTGAGTCATAAGTCGGTGACGTTGCGTGAGGCTCGGGCGCAGGCCGTGATCACCATGCAGGAGGAGACGTTACAGATGATTCTTGAGGGTGGTCATAAGAAAGGGGATGTCTTGGCTGTCGCGCGCATAGCGGGTATTCAGGCAGCGAAGAAAACACCTGATTTGATTCCGCTATGTCACCCTTTGATGCTGACTTCGGTCTCTGTTGAGCTTCAACCAGATCTGGATCGTAAACAGGTTGTTATTTTTGCAACATGTCGAATCTCTTCCCAAACCGGAGTGGAAATGGAAGCCTTAACGGCGGTGTCGGTTGCGGCTTTGACTTTATTTGATATGTGCAAGGCTGTGGATAAAACGATGACTATCACAGATACCAGGGTGTTGAGTAAATCAGGCGGTCAATCGGGTGACTGGTATTCAGAGGACAAATGACCTGATATTTTCACTTAATCGGTGTTGGAGCCAAGGCGTGGCGCAATATGTCGGGTCTTTGTGGTAGGCAAATCTAGAGTGTTAAAACAACATTCGTACTCGACTTGAGTTTTGGCTTGATGTGAATTGTCATTGAAAAGTGTGTATTGGCGCGAATAGAGGTAGACGGTCTGCACCAAGCATGAGCAAATACAGACAGCACATTTCGAAATTGCAGGGCTGATTCTGAGTATACCTCGGTTTTTGAATAGCCCACTTTTTTTTATAACCCAGTGTTTTAGCCTAGCCAGTGTTCTCAACAGATCAGTGTATCAGGTGGATAGCATCAAATTTTTATGAGCTTTGTATGATAAAAGTACTTTTTTTTGCCAGTTTGCGCGACAAATTGGGCGTGTCTGAATTAGCGGTATCAATCGACCAGTTGACGGCCATTTCCCATGAGACCTCTGTTGAGGTGTTGGTAAAACATTTATCGAGTCAAAATGCACAATGGGGAGATATATTGAATAGCGATGCTTCGTTGCTGATTGCAATTAATCAAACCATGGTCGAATCCAATACGGTCATTCATGATGGCGATGAGGTCGCATTGTTTCCACCGGTAACGGGGGGCTGATCAATGAGTGATGATATTATTGTGGTTCAAGAAGAAGACTTTTCTCACACGCAGTTGTACGACCAGCTTCGCAGTTATTCTGGTCAGGGGGGAGCAATTGTGACCTTTACTGGTTTGGTCAGAGATTTTCATAGCGATGAAAACGTTGATCGTGAAACTGTCTCTGGAATTTTCCTTGAATATTATCCGGGCATGACAGAGTCGTCGTTGAAGTCAATTGTCGCTTTGGCAAGAGAGCGATGGTCATTGTGTGCTGTGTCGGTTGTGCATCGAGTAGGAGAATTGCAGCCAAAAGACCAAATTGTTTTCGTGGGGGTTTGCAGTGAACATCGTCAAGCGGCTTTTGAGGCTTCCCACTTCATTATGGATTATTTAAAAACACAAGCCCCTTTTTGGAAGAAAGAGCGTCGAGCCAGCGGTGATTGTTGGGTTGATGCAAAAACCAGCGATACCTTAGCGGCACAACGTTGGAAGGGGTAAGTTCACTGTAGAGTTATGGCGAAGTTTGAAAAAGGTAAGCGGTTTCTTAAAGATCATTATTTAGCTACATCATCGGTCATTTTTAAACAATTTAAATGGGGTGCTGTTCTCTTTTTTTTGGGGTTGGTGTTAGTTTATGCGGCATTTAAAATGGAGCCTTCTTTATCACAGGAATGGGTATTGTTACTGGGATTGATTCTGGTTGGGGTAGGTTTTTTAATGGCGATGATGGCTCAGGTTCGGATGTTAATTAGCCGAATACTCAGGTTTTGGTTAGATAAGTAAAATAGGGAGGTGAGTGATTTTAATAATACATGTTAATAATACATGGGTAATGCTCAGTTTTGTTTTTATTCATATTTTATTTACTTTTTATTCATACTTTTGTGATTGTCTCTCTGTTGAGAGAAAAAATAGCTGATTTTGGCGTGCTTATCTGAATTTTGGCGTTATATATGTTTTATAAAGACTGTGCTTTCAATAAAAGCACGTTTCTACTGACCAGTGGTATTATTAGTTTAATTTTCTTTTGATAAGGCGTTTATCAAATGTTTTTAAAAAAATTACTTCATAAAAAAGTGCCACAAATCTTCCCACAGTGTGAAACCCTCCCCCGTTCGAAATTTTGTTTTTGATTAAAATTGGTGTTCATGTCAAAACTATAAACATCGCTTTTCATCGTGTTTCTTTACAGCTAGGAACGGTTGATTGAGCGATAATATTCGTATCGTGGGGCTGTACATTATGACTTCTGAGCAGTTGAAATTTTTAGCAACCAACAATATGCCGCTGTCTTGCTTGTGGTTGCTGGCTTACCTTCATGAAAATGGGCCAAGTTATCTGAGTGATATTACGAAGCTTGCACCCGTCAAGCGCCGAGCATTAGAGCGTATGCTTTATGAACGTAATGTAGACGTATTAGTGGCTTGCTCCTTACCTCCTCAGAGAGAAGAAGGTGGAACCAAGCCGAAATCGGTGGGCATAAAATTGACACGAAAAGGCACGATGTTAGCGAAAAAATTGGTTGCTATATAATATTTCTACAGTAGTCGATACATTTTTAAAAAAGCCTCATCACGAGGCTTTTTTACGTTCTGTCGACATGTATTCTTAATATCGACTTTTTTCGCCATTTTTCTTAAGGTTTGTTGATGCTCTGTGTGCATTTTTTTGAGAGAACAGCGACACGATAACGATTATTACTGAGGCCAGCACAATACCCGGTACAATTTCATAAAGGTCAAACACTCCACCTTTTAACTGCTTCCAGATTAATACCGTCACACCACCGGTAATAATGCCCGCTAAGGTGCCTTTGCTGGTAATACCAGGCCAGTATAAAGTGAACAATAAAGCAGGGCCAAAGGCGGCTCCAAACCCTGCCCATGCGTAAGCAACAAGCCCGAGAACTTTACTGTCTGGTTCCAGTGCCAGCATCATGGCGATTAACGCAATACTGACAACGGCAAGGCGGCTGACAACCATCAAGTGTTTATGATTGATTTGGGTATCGGAGCGTTTTATCCATCGATAATAAATATCTTCCGTTAGGGCAGAGGATGCGACTAGCAATTGTGAATCGGCCGTTGACATGATGGCTGCCATAATGGCGGCCAATAATACTCCAGCAACGACCGGATGAAACAGTGCTTGGACTAACACCATGAATACGGTTTCAGAATCTTCCAGTGGCGTAGATAAATACCCCAGTCCGTAAATACCAACACATAATGCGGCGATTAACGACAGCGCCGTCCAGCTAACGGCGATTTGTTTGGCAGGCTTAATGGCATCCACAGAATGGATGGCTTTGAAGCGTGAAAGAATGTGTGGTTGGCCAAAATAACCGAGTCCCCAGGCCAGTAAGGAAAGTGTGGCAATAAAGCCGATGTGGCTGCCGTCGTTATTGATTAATGGGTTAGCTAAGGTGGGATTGTGTTGGTTGAGCACTTCCCAAGGAGAGTCACCAAGAACATTCATGAGGGTCAGTGGTACAACGATTAAAGCGGCTATCATCAGTAAGCCTTGTACCAGATCCGTCCAGGCAACGGCCAAAAAACCACCAAATAATGTGTAAGAAACGACAGCTATCGTGCCAATGACCACGGCCCATTGGTAATTAAAGCCAAAGACTTCTTGGAATAGTTTTCCCCCGGCCACTAAGCCTGAGCTGGTGTAAAAAATAAAAAAGATCAAAATCACAATGGCTGAAATAATTCGTAAACCTTGGTGATTGTTAAAACGATTGGCAAAAAATTCGGGAAGGGTTAAGGCATCGTCTAAACGCTGAGATTGTTCTCGCAGCTTGGGTGCAACCCAATGCCAGTTTGCCCAGGTTCCCAGAAACAACCCCAGTGCTAGCCAAGCCGCATTAAAACCCTCTAAATAGGCGTAACCAGGCAACCCTAATAGCAACCAGCCAGACATGTCGGAAGCAGCGGCAGACATCGCAATAGGCCAAGGGCCTAAGCGTCGTCCGCCTAGAATAAAATCAGAGAGGTTTTCCGTTTTTCGATAAGCCCATAACCCAATCGCGAGCATGCCGAACAAATAGAAAATAAACGTTACATAGATGGCGGTCGTGTGTGTCATAAGCGAGGGTCGTTATTGTTAAATTTATTGAATATTAATGGCAAGTATCATGGCCGTTTAGAAGCTGCATTCTTATACACCGAAATACTGACATCAAGTAGACAGTCTTAGTCGGGCGTTTTTAAGGGCATGAATCTTTGAAAAGAAACGGTTGTTTACGAAAAGAGGTGGGTGATTACTTTGATATTCAAAAGCTCCCCAACAAAGCTGGGGAGCTTGAGAAGGTTTAATTCGGAGAAAATACTCAATGGCTTTGGGGTAAAAAGCACTCAGTAAAATTATTAGGAGGAGTCTACTGTTTAGTATGCTCCGATTAAACCAAAGGGCCATCATCCTTGAGTGGCGTTGGGGTTTTTGATTCTTTTATGAAGGCACGCTTTAAGTTTCTGTAAAGAAATAGGTGTTTACCAAAATGCGCTTACTGAATATTCAGCACCTCTTCTGCGGTGACAAAGTCATAATTTAGCGCCTCTGCTACTGCTTTACAGGTCACTTGCCCTTTGTGCACATTTAATCCGTTACGCAGGTGTTCATTTTTCATTAGTGCTTCTAAACCTTGATTGGCCAAGCTGACCGCAAAAGGCAGTGTGGCATTGGTTAAGGCAAAGGTTGAGGTGCGGGCAACGGCACCAGGCATATTGGCGACACAGTAATGGACAACGCCATCAATAACATAAGTGGGTTCTTGATGCGTGGTGGGTTGGCTGGTTTCAAAACAGCCGCCTTGATCAATGGCGACATCTACCAGTACCGACCCCGGTTTCATTAAGCTCAGCATGTCTCGGGTAACTAACTTTGGCGCAGCGGCACCCGGAATTAATACGGCTCCAATCACTAGGTCACAGGTTTTCAACTGCTCTTCAATGGCGTCTTTAGTGCTGAAAAGTGTTTTCAATTGTGGGCCATAGAGATCATCTAACTGCTTCAACCGGCCCAAAGAACGATCCAGAATAGTGACATCGGCGCCCATGCCCATCGCAATGCGCGCGGCATTGATACCGACGACGCCACCACCAATGACACAGACTTTTCCGGGGGCAACACCTGGTACACCACCGAGAAGCACACCACTACCACCTTGGGCTTTTTCAAGGCTGTGCGCACCTTCTTGAATGGATAAGCGTCCCGCTACTTCTGACATAGGGGCAAGCAGTGGTAATCCGCCCTGTGCATCGGTAATGGTTTCATAAGCGATGGCGCTTACGCCGGATTCCAACAGAAGTTTGGTTTGTTCTGGGTCTGGTGCCAAATGCAGGTAGGTAAACAGCAACTGCCCTTCACGAAGCATGGCGCATTCTACAGGCTGAGGCTCTTTGACTTTGATGATCATCTCTGCCCGAGCAAAGATCTCTTCCGCTGAATCGACAATCTCAGCGCCAGCTTCAAGGTATTGCTCATTAGTGAGTCCAATGGCGGTGCCTCCATCATGTTGAATCATGACTTGATGACCGTTCTCCACCAACTCTTTCACACCAGCAGGGGTGAGCCCGATACGGTATTCATGATTCTTGATTTCTTTAGGTACGCCAATGAGCATTGTCTAAATCTCCGCTCTTGCCTAGCTCATACAATATTTGAGTTAGGAGTGTTGTGTTGTGAATATTTCGCAGTCGTGATGAGCTGCTTTTGATGAGGAGAATCTTACTGAGGTTGCGACAGTACTTTTTATGTTTATTCAGTAAATAGACGTCAAAAACAGAATGATTTGCTGAATATAGGTAAAATGACAGAATGACGTTGACTGTTCAGTGCTTAAAAAAGCAAGCCCCTTAATCGGGAGCGCCTTGAAGTTAGAGAGTTAGAGCACGTAAAGAGTCAGAGTACGTAAAAAGTAGAGTACGTAAAAAGTAGAGTACGTAAAAAGTAGAGTGTGTAAAGAGCGGGAGAGTAAAGGGGGAAAGGTATGCAAATAAAGAAGTCTTTGAGTCGTATCGATGCCAATATATTGCGTGAATTGCAAAGAGATGGCCGGATTACTTACGCCGAATTGGCACGTCGGGTTGGCTTGACCACCAGCCCGTGTTTAGAGCGGGTAAAACGGTTAGAACGGGACGGCGTCATACAAGGCTATACGGCTATATTAAACCCCGATTATCTGGATGCGGGGCTAGTTGTGTTCGTACAGATTCGCCTAACCAGGACGTCACAAGACATCTTTGAAGAGTTTAAACATGCAGCCATGGCCTTAGAGCCAGTGCAGGAGTGTTATTTGGTCTCGGGAAATTTTGATTATCTGATCAAGGCGCGAGTTCCCGATATGCATGCGTATCGAATTTTTTTGGGAGAAACCTTACTGACGTTACCGGGAGTTCAAGAATCGACCAGTTACGTGGTCATGGAGCAGGTTAAGGAAACATTGAATATTTCCATTCCCTATTCCTGAATCTCATTCTTTATATGTAGATATTCTTTAATACCTTTTCATAACGGCTAGTACTTTTATTTGAGTCGTTCGTTTATTGGACTCGTACCTTTATTTGAGCGGCATATTTTTTTGAGTAATACCTTTTTTGAGGTATTACTCATCGAACATTTTTTATCAAGTCGATGGGGTCGGTTTTATTCCGCTTCTCGACGTTGCCTAACGGCTTCAAACAGAGCAATCCCGGTGGCTACAGATACATTGAGGCTGCTGACTTCGCCCGCCATGGTGAGCTTCACAAGGTGGTCGCAATATTCTCGTGTTAGTCGGCGCATACCTTTACCTTCGGCGCCCATCACCAATGCGATCGGTCCTTTTAAATCGGCATCGTACAGCTCCGTTGTTGCCTCACCTGCAGTACCGATTATCCAAACTCCCGCCTCTTGCAAGTCTTTAAGGGTGCGCGC
Source organism: Marinibactrum halimedae (assembly GCF_021234875.1). Classification (GTDB taxonomy): domain Bacteria; phylum Pseudomonadota; class Gammaproteobacteria; order Pseudomonadales; family Cellvibrionaceae; genus Marinibactrum; species Marinibactrum halimedae. The sequence continues at coordinate 29,736 of NZ_JAJQVM010000021.1, forward strand.
CAAATTCGTCACCAATACATAGGGCACAATATCGGCTGCGCCGCAGGCGATTTTTCGAGCAACAGCATTTAAGCTGGCAGAATTATCTTTAGGGGCAATAACCGCATGCACACCTGCTGCTTCAGCAGTACGAAGACAAGCGCCAAGGTTATGAGGGTCTGTCACCCCGTCCAATACAAGGAAAAAAGGCGTGAGGTTGTCATTGTCTAAAATATGCTGCAAATGATGTTCGGAATAAGTTTCACCGGGTTGGGCAATGGCGACGACACCTTGATGATTTCCATCCACCAATTTATCCAGTGCAGAACGGTGTAATCCCTGTATGGGGATATTGGCGTTGTTGGCGGCATTTATTATTTTTTGTAAACGCTGATCTTTTCTGTCTTTTAAGACACGCAGTTCAACAACTCGGTGTGGGGCAGTTTTCAGTAAAGTCTGTACGGCATGTAAACCGAAGACGTAATCATGTTTGGCCAAGGCAATATCTCATTGTTTTAAAAAAGAGGGCTTCCGGCTGAGCGGTTTTCCTGCTTCATGGTTTCTTACGAAGTCGTTTTCTTATGCTAAGTATAATCGAAGCTCATCAAGGGTTAATACTCCGCTGTTATTCTGTTCATGAAGGGTACTTTCTTGTCTCGGGAAACCTTTCTAAGCTATGGGTATCTTAAGAATTAACCTATTGCGTAGGAGTACGTCTGGAGTATATGGGTTGATTATTTTTCATCAGTCATGGAGAAATGTCGTATACAAAAACGGTTTTAGTCCCTTGTTTCATACTGGTTTTTAGAGGGGCGATATTGGGTTTGTTCATTAAAACGATTCATGGGAGAGAACTATGGAAGCGCTCAAGATACAGGCCTCTGTTGGGGCTGGAGGCGTCAATCAGAAAGAGGATGTTAAGCAGGTTCAGTTGGCGCTGAATACCTTGTCAAAAGTGATTGGGCTTGAAAAACAACTCTTGGTGGATGGCAGCGTTGGGTCGAATCCAGACAACTCAAAGACCATTCAAGCCATTGGTCAGTTTCAACAAGTGGTACTAAAAACAGCACGTCCAGATGGTCGTATTGATCCAGGGAAAAACACTCACAAAGCCATCCACTCGGCATTGGAAAAACAAGAAAAAAATATCTTGCCGTGGATATTCGTGCCACGCATTGTGCCAAAACAAGGGCTATCAGATAAAGATTTCATCGCTGCCGCACACACCTTATCTTGTGAAGTGGCTGCGGTGAAAGCCGTCTCTGATGTGGAGTCCTCTGGAAAAGGCTTTTTCGATAACGGTGCTCCGGTCTTGCTTTTTGAAGCTCATCATTTTTCAAAATTTACCGAAGGCCGCTACAACGAGAGTCACCCTTCTATTTCCAGTAAACAGTGGGATCGGTCATTGTACTTTGGGGGTGAACGAGAGTATTTACGTTTACAGGAAGCGGTTCAGCTGGATCGTTCTGCAGCCCTAAAGTCGGCTTCTTATGGTCGCTATCAATTGATGGGGTTTAATCATCACCTTGCTGGGTACGATGATGTGGATGCGTTGGTAACGGATATGTTTTTGGATGAACGACATCATTTAATGGCGTTTGTCCGTTTTATTCAATCCAATACCGCTATGCACCAGGCCATTAAGTCGAAAGATTGGGCGTCGTTTGCCAGAGCTTACAATGGTCCAAGCTATGCTCAAAATCAATACGATGAACGTTTGTCTAACGCTTATCAGCAGCTGGTTTAGTGAGATATTCACTGCTTAACCTAAAAGATCAAATGATTTAAGGTGTTGATCACTACGGAACTATCTTATTCATTGAGGTTGGAGACAGTATGAAAGTCGTTAAAGTGTTATTGGTTTTAGGTGTATTGGTGATTGCGGGGGTGGTTGGACTGGCCTTTTTTGGTCTATCTAAAATAAACGACATTGTTGAAATGGCGGTCGAACAGGCCGGTCCTACGGTAACAAACACGTCGGTATTATTGGATGGGGCCGATATTGAATTACTGGAAGGGCGTGGTGAATTGAATGGGTTGAGTATCGCCAACCCGGAAGGGTACTCTGACAATAATGTCTTTGAAATGGGAAAAGTGGTTTTTGCTATCGATCCTCAGTCTGTGCAGAGTGATGTCATTGTCATAAAAGAAATTACGATAGACGGTGCGCAGTTATTGGCGGAACACAAAAACCTTAAAGACACCAACCTTGGCGCGTTAATGGATAACATCAAAAAAATGGGCAAAGGAAGTACAGCGTCTAAGTCTGAATCACAATCAAACCCCAGTGCAGGTGACGATGGTCAGCCATTACAATTTGCGGTAAATAAGTTTTCTTTTACGAATGGCAATATTGCTCTTAAATCAGAGCAGCTGGGAGACTATGCCCTGAAACTGCCGAAAATTACATTGGCCAATATTGGCAGTGCAGAACAAGGTTTGACAGCAACGGAATTGGCCGAGACTCTGCTTAAGCCTGTTGTGAAAAAAGCGCAAGATACCGTAGCAAAACGAATTGAAGAAGAAGTGGGCGGCAAAGCAGAAGACGCTTTAAAAGAAAAACTTAAGGAGAAGCTTAGCGATAAAGATAAGGAAAAAATTGAAGGCTTAAAATCACTCTTGAAAGGCGGAAGCTGACTTTTGACCCCCTTCATCAAGCAAGGTGTTCTTGTTAATGGAGGGGGACTGCATCAAATTCCAGTGACTTTAGAATAGTTATTTAGTGCTATTGTTATGTAGGATTTCCGTTGTTAAAACTAGGAAAAATCATCTTTGTTTGGATCAAATGGCGTTATGGGTTCGTTGAAATTAGGTCTGTCATCGGCAATTTCAACCCGGTTTTTCCCCAAGGCTTTGGCTCGGTACATGGCGGAATCGGCTCTTTGACGGAGCTCGACTAACGTTTCATCATTGCGATAAGTGGCTATACCAATACTGGCTGTGACTTTTCCTACGGGAGGAATGGTCGTCTCCGATAAACGTTTGCCAATGCTTTCGGCAAGGGCGACGGCGTTCTCTTCATCCGTATTGAACATCACCACTTCAAACTCTTCTCCCCCCATGCGGGCCAGCTTATCATTCTCACCCGTTTGTTCATTAATGACCTCAGCGGTGACCTGTAAAACAATATCACCAATGTGGTGACCGTAGGTATCATTGACGCGCTTAAAGTTGTCTAAATCGATAACCATTAACGACATATCACAGGTCCCTCTAGGGGGATGTGTTAAATAACTTTCGATCAATGAATCCATGTACCGGCGGTTGAAGGTTTTGGTGAGTGGATCAATTGTGGATTCTTCTTCTAGGGTTTTTACAAGGAGGTCATAATGGGTTTGCCATGTGTAAAAGCCCGTGAGTAAAAGAACCAGTGCAGAAATAAAGGTAATGTTTTCCGCAAATAGGGCGTATAAATCATTGAGCTCCGTTAACTCGTCCATGAGGTCGGTCAACATAGAAATGAGTAATAATGAAAATGCCAAAGACAATTGAAAATACGCACGAGCATTGTATTGAAGGCGTTGCACCATCGCCAAAATGGCGCTGACTTGTAAAATAATGCAGCTCTCAATCCATAGGTCTAGAGTGGAAATGGAGGTTTTTCTCTCAAACTGCGTTAAACAAATAACGGCGTTAACGGGTAAAAAAAGAAGTAGGCTAACCAATACCGCACGCATTGCAAAAAAGCTTTTACTGGTATTAATTGCATCAATGCTGACGCCTTCGCGTATTGAGAGTTTCATTTTCTTTATCAATTTAACACCCCTTTTGTTGAAGGATGTTAAGCGCAGCAGCGGTGTACGCGTAGGTATCGGTGCTGGAGCTCATGGGGCTGTGGATAAAGTCTTCCAAGGTGTAATGATGAGTCAGTGCCATTCGGGCAATCTCAATCAATTCACACGCGCCGGTGCCAATAATAAAGGCACCAATAATAGCGTCTGTTTCTGTATCGGCAAATAAGCTCAGTGTGCCTGTGGCGGACATGATGCCCATGTTGTTCCAAACCGCTTGCTGTTCTAAAGTTCGATAGAGCTGGCTACGTCCAATGACTATTGAGTTGTTTACTTGGGAGTTGTTTATTTGGGGGGCGTCTAGTAAGGCGTCATCATACGATTCTTCGATATGAGTTGTGGGGCGTTGAGGTAACACGTAGGGAGCTATTTCCCCGACGTAGGCCATCTCTGGAAATCCATAAAAACGTGTTGGAATCCAATGATTTGGCTTGCCCTGTTGTTGTTTTGAAAGGGGTAAGGTTGATGCTTGCAATATCGTGTCTATCACTTCTCTGCCCTGGACGCTTGCTTCTTCCGGGGAGCAATTTATGTCGGTCAAGCGCCCGATGGCGTAAATATTATCAACCTGTGTTTGATAGGTTGTTGCTAGTCTCACCGTATTATTGTCGTCCATTTTGAGATCTGTATCTTCGACATTTAATGCTTGGGTGTTCGGTATTGTCTGCTCAAAGATGAAGACTTTTTCGGTCTCGATTAAGGTTCCATCGCTGAGTTCACAAAAGGTATTCCCCACCGACTCCCAGTAGATTCGAGTTACTTGATTTTCGGGAATCCAATATCCATTTTGAGATAAAAAGTGCGATAGAAACTGATCTTGTAACTCTTTCGATTGATCTGGCATGGGAGCCAGGCTGTGACTAATTAAGGTGACTGAAACCCCTAATGTTTGTAAAACTGAAGCAGTTTCACATGCCTTGATGTTATTGCCAACAATCACTAATTTTTTCGGTAAATACAGAATAGATAAAAAAGATTCGTGATCGAAACAGTGCTCGTGGTCAATGACCCATCTATTTTCATTCGTAGAGGGTTGATCTTTAACAATATGGTTTTTGGGGTTTTGATCTACAGCATGAGCACCACAAGCTAAAATAATTTGCTGTGCTTTGAGCGTAAGAGGAGGTTGCTGTATCCGTGAAATGCTCAATGTATTATTGTCTTTGAAACGCGCATGTCCATGGATGCGAAGTAAATTCGTGTGAGTTAAACGTTGCAGTACGCGTTCGTGTTCACTCTCTAATACTTCTTCCATGTTAATTAGTGCGCGCATTTCGGTTTCTCCCGGACGAGCTGCAAGGCAAGCTGGGATTAGGCTGGCAGAAGTCACTTTTTGGAGTACATTTTGGTATAAACGTCGGCTCGCTATAGAGCCAAAAACTTCACTGGTTCCTCCAAAATACTTGGCGCGTTCAATGAGGGCTACACGCTTTCCCGAAAATGCAGCGTGTAAAGCGGCAGATTGCCCGGCAGGGCCACTGCCTATGACGGCAATATCAACTTCTGTCATCTCCTGGAGCGGGTTCTCTTGATCGTGCTCTAAAATAACAGGTACTGGGTTAGATTCAGGTGTGTTTGTTTGGGGTGTATCTGGGTACGTCATACCGTCATGGCTTCCAGCGTATTGTGTACGATACTCGAGTGTTCCAGTAAGGCGTGAATATCGTCTTCATAAAAATTTAAAAATGCTAATGCATCGGATTGAAGCAGCTCTTCTTCAGAAATCTGCTGGGTAATCTGCCAGCGTGAAAGCAATGCGCCTGCACTGACGGCGGCCGTTTGGTCTTTTGCAGTGGGTGCTTCTGGCCAAAGGTTAGTAAAGGCGATTACCTCTCCAACAATTTCAGGCATGTCCCAAGCAATGGCCACACGTTTACCCATAGCGCGGCTGAATTTTTGAGATAAGTTTAGTATTTCATCGTGAGTAATGCTGCTCTCAGTATTAATGTCGCACAGTAATTGAAGGCTTACGGGAGTGCCAATCGAGTGTAAGAGCCCACATAAAAAGGTGGCTTCAACATCGCGTTTGCAGCTTTTAGCGATTTCTTTAGACCACAGTGCGGTACCTAAGGCATGTTTCCAAATATGGTCGATGTCTTTTTCAAATCCGGCAGCTTTAAACATTTTTCCACTGACCGATGCCGCAAGGGCAATCTCGCTGATGAGATTCATGCCCAAGCGAGTAATGGCTTGTTGAAAAGAGACCAGGGTAATATTCGGGGAATAAGCAGCGGAGTTGGCAATGCGCATCACGTGCATCGCCAATGCTTGGTCACTTTGAATCAATTCCGCCAATTCGTCAGCGGTGGAGGTCGCATCTTGGGTAATTTGAATTACTCTTGAGGCAACCGCTGGCAACATGGGCACGTTTAACTCGCCGCGTGCGGCATGGGCTTTCAAATTCTGTGCAAGTTCCAGTGCTGCGTTGCTGAGCTCTACCATGCCACCTGCCTAATTTGTTTTTTCTCCACGTTGTGTTCCTGTTTATTTCCGTTAATTATTTCAGTCGAACCGTGATTTAGCTTGAGAGATTTTTGATGTGATCATAAAAACGTTTTTTCATATCTACCCCTTGGTATCTCGGCATTGTGTTATCGAGGTGGGTGAAGGTAAAGGAAGTTATTGATATGAAAATTGCCGGTTTCTGGGCAAGATGAGTATTACTAGGTGCGACTTTGGACTTCATTTGTCTCATGACCTCTAGGATAAAGTTCCTCATGTATAGCCAAATTGTAGATGACGAATGAATAAGAGGGCGGAGTTTTACGCTTGTGTAACCAAAGTTTCTCTTATTATAGAAATAAAACCTTATCTGGGAGGTGTTTGGGGCAGTCAACTTGAGCGGTTTGTTGTGAGTGGATATTTTATGCCGGTTTGTGCTCGCCTATTGATGTCGTTCGCTGCCCATAGAATCCAGTTGCCGAACTCATGGGTCGCCATTCGCCCTCACTACGATAAATCGGGCGAATATGGCTTATGCTTGAGCGTTGAAGAAGCGTTTTGCTAATCGGGTAAGCGGAATACAATAGGCAAAGTAAAATCATATCTTTCACCCTGCATTTCTTTCGGCATTGGCGGAAATGGATTGGCCGCCTTCACGGCTCTTAATGCCTCTTTGTTAAGAGATCGGTATTGGGATTCACTGATGTTTTTGGCAGTAAGAATATTACCACCGCGATCAATAATGATTTGCACCTGCACGCTGCCCTCTTCTTCCTTGCTCATCGCACGCCGGGGGTATTTGAGATATTTATAGGCCCATTTGAGCAGTTTTGACTGATACAGTTGTCGGCTTAACAGGCTTTCTACGGTCAGTGCTTCAAACTCTTCATCGCCATCTTCTAGGAAGTCTTCTTCGAGCTCATCTTCTGTAACTAAAGCAATGACCTGTTTTGGTTTTGGCTTGGGTTTTGGAGCAGGTTTCGCTTTGGGTTTGACAGGTGTTTGTGCAACTTTGGGCGGCGCAACCGCGACAGGCGTTGGTACTGAAACGGGCTCAACGTTTGCGGATGCGATTTGTGCGGGTTTTTCAGATGCTTCTTTATCGGCCTCTTCTTCATTCGGAGAAAGCCAGCTATTAATGTCAGCAGTGCGTGCCGAGCTTGGCTCGATACTTCGAAAGCGCTGCAGAACATCGCCATTGGTTGAGCCAGCTTTTAATAAGTTTTCTTTAAAGGTAGTAGAGAGGGGGACTGAGCCTACCCAGGTTCTCAGTAAGATATTGAACAACCCAGTGCTTTCAACGTTACCTAATGTGATGCCATTCAGTGAAATAGTGATAGGAGCGTTGATTGGGGCATCAATCACCACTTGGTCGCCAGGCAAGAGTGATTTAATGAATAGGTTATTAAAAGTCACCATATTTTCTGCTTCGGCGGTCAATTGTGAGGCGCTGTTATTAATACTAACGCCTTCTACCCACATACGTGCAAACCTACGAGGGGTAAGTTTGCGCAAGACACGTAGCTCCATGCGTCGGTGTTGGTTGGTTTGGAAGAGTTCATCCGGGCTGTTAGTTAAGTATTCTGCATAGACGGCGGCAATGAAATGATCTTTGCCCAGTTGCTGGTGTACGGAGAGGCCATTGAGAAAGGGCTCTCCAGTAGCTGTGTGGGATAAAAAGATAAACACAAAGAGTAGCCAATGATAAAAACTGCGATAGAACGGAGGTTTCTTATGTGATTTTATCGGCATTCTTTAATCTCTCACTGATTTTTTGTTGTCTATATTTTTATAGGTGCTTGGTGAAGGGAATGATGAACTCGACGTTTTTGTAAAGTACAACTAAGGAGTACATCTGTGAAGTACATCGCCCTCTAATAAGTCTAGTATCAGAAAAAAGTATTAATCGCAACTATATGACAATATCAATTGGCGCCATAAATACCTTAGTTGGTGGCCTAAGTTATTGAAAATGAAGGACCTTTTGATGTTAGCTTTTAAAATTTGAACCAGTCAGTCTTTTTCTTCCAAAGGCAGTGTTTAAATCTGACAATAAAGAAAATAAACAGGTGCCTAGTAGGAGAACAGCGGCTGGTGAGTTGATACGTTTTGGGAAATATTCATTGGAAAACACTTTGAATATCAGGCGCCATAAAACAACAAAGCACTATGAAGTAATGAGTTATGCGAATTCAAAGTATTGTACAAACAGACGCACAGGCGATTGACCGCTTGTTAAATTATATTCCATTTTTTCGACAAGTGAGAAGTCAGGACAAACAGCAGTATGACTTTTTACTGAGTGAATCCCGCTTAGTGGATGTCAGCCCAGGGGAGCAGCTCTTGTCGTCGGGTGAGTTTGATCAGCGAGTCTATTTTCTACTTAAAGGTGAGTTAGAGGTTATTGTAAATCGCTCAGATGGTCTATCTCAGGTGGTTAACACGATTACTCCTGGTGAGCTATTTGGCGATTTGTCCATGCTACTAGGGGGGCCGCGTAGTGCTAATGTTGCTGTAGACAAAAATGGTAAGCCCGCGCTGGTGTTTGGTACTAATTTTTCGTTGTTCAGCAATTTGACCGATTTTAATTCTATCTCACTGCTAACAAAGTTGGCGTATTATCGCAATGTTGTGCATAACCTGCGATGGAAATTAGAAGTCTATCGTAGTCAACAGCCCAACAGTATTATTTCTAGCGAGCATCGTAAACTACGCTTATTTACTGGCCCACAAAATACTGAAGAAGAGCTTCATGCTTTGCATGAACAAGCAAAAGCGATGGCTCAGATGTTGATTTCTTGGAATCGTGAGTTAAGTGCTGAAAACCTCAATTATGCTCAAAAAGAACCCGCGACATTCAATTTATTAGTCCAAGAACTATCGGTTGGCGGGCGCGGGCATAACTGAGCCAGAGTGAACCAAAATAGACTAAGAGAGATTGCCGGAATAGCGTGTGGTTAATTTATAATAAACGACAATAATCATGCCATTTATGTATCGTGTTTTAGAATAAAATCTTAGGGTGGATTTTAAATATTACTTTTCTAAATAGGCGGTTTATTCTGATCAATCCATTTCCACTCTTTCTTCCCCTTTTCTACGAATCCGCTTTTAATTAGTCAGCATACCCCCCTCCCCTCATTATTATTCTCTTATGGTAATTATTCTTCCATAGTATTTTTTGCGATTGGTTTGAATAATGAAAATTACGCCATTTATATTGGCTCATATGTGAATAAAAGCATACAAAATAGATGGCGTAGGGCAATCGCTTTCTCTTGCTTCTTCGTAACTAAAATCAGTTTGGTTGAGCCTCTCATGTATCTAAACGTCTCGCGGTGATGTTGCTGGCCATCTGGGGTCTTAAGTCTGTCTTTTAAATAAGCTACTGTACGTTAACGGACCATTATGGTTTTGTGGGAGAAATGGGGTTGTAGCCAGTAAGTATGTTTAGGGTTGATTGTATTGATCTGGATTGTATTGGTATTGATTATATTAGTATTGATTGCACTTATATGGGCTGTATTGATTGAAAACGCTTAGGAAGGACGTTACATGTCAATAATTAATGTGAGTAATGAGAATAAAAATCGAGTGATTGCGGCCATTATCTTTTTGGTTTTAAGTTTGTGGTTGTTATCGGGTGTATTGTCTACGTCAGAAAAAAATAATTCTGATCCATCAGAAAATACGGTTACGTCAGAGAGCACCAATCGCAAAACATTAGACCGAGAATTAGAGCAGCAAACGGTTCGTGCTCAATGGTATGAGGCAAAATCGTATGCTCGTCAGATTTTGGTGAAATCAAGAACAGAGCCTTTACGACGAGTGTTAATGCGTTCTGAAATATTTGGTCGGATTACCTCATTGCCCCAAGACCGAGGAGACTGGGTTTCTCATGGAGATGTGATCTGCGAAATTGCTACAGACGACCGTGCAGCGAGGTTAGATGATGCAAGAGCACGGCTGGCAAGCGCTCAAATTGATTACCAGGGTGCAAAGCGACTTGAAAATGATGGTTATCAGTCTCAGGCCGCTATCGCTTCGGCAAAAGCAGCACTTAACAGCGCCAAACTGAGTGTGGCTCAAGCACAGTTGGATATGGATCGAAGAAATATTCGTGCCCCTTTTGATGGTTACGTTAATCAACGGCCGGTAGAAGTAGGAGATTATTTAAGAGTCGGCGATACCTGTGCAGAAATTATCGAATTGAACCCATTGGCTGTTATCGGGCGTGTATCTGAATCCCAGGCAACACAATTCAAGGTTGGTGCACCTGCACAAATCAGGCTTCAAAACGGTTTAATTTTTTCCGGAGAAGTGGCTTTTATTGAGGGGCGAGCAGATGAAACTACACGAACTTATGAAGTCGAAATTCAAATGGAAAACCCAAATGCCGCAGTGAAAGCCGGAGCTTCGGCAGAGGTGAATGTGACGGCCGAGACGGTAATGGCACATCAACTGCCTGCAGCAGTACTGACTTTACGTGACGATGGAAATGTTGCGGTGAAGTTATTAGGCAAAGAAAATGAAGTGGTATTACACACAGTTGAGATAGTGGGTGATGGTGATGATGGTGTGTGGGTAAAAGGCTTACCTAAAGACAGTTTGGTGATTACGGTGGGGCAGGAATATGTGTCGGTTGGACAAACAGTTTCGGTCGATATTGCCAGTAATAAAGAGGGTCAGCAATTGCCTTCTTTGAATAAGTCCGCCACTGAAAACCCACAAAAGTTAGGAGTGGCCAATGAGAATTATTGAAGCAGCCACTCAGCGTGCTCGGGCCACTTTATGCATTATGGGCCTGCTGTTAATAATTGGGTTGTTTTCTCGTTTTAATATGACCCTAGAGGCTGAGCCTGATATTCCTGTACCTGTTCTAGTCGTGTCGGTATTTCTAGATGGTGTCTCTCCTCAGGATGCCGATCGACTATTAATTCGCCCCTTGGAGCAGGAGTTTAGATCGTTAACGGATGTGAAAGAAATGAGCTCCACTGCCCGCGAGTCGGTAGCGTATGTGGTATTGGAGTTTGAATCAGGCACAGATATTGACCAGGCCTTGCTGGATGTGAGAGCAAAAGTAGATCGAGCTAGAGCTGAATTGCCGGTAGATGCGGAAGAGCCTGTTGTAGAGGAGGTTTCTGCTCAAGGTGTGGCCGCCATTATTATCACTTTAAGTGGCAGTGGGGCAACGGAACGTGAATTATTTACCGTTGCAAAACAATTGGAGCGTGCCATTGAATCATTACCGGATGTGTTTGAAGCCAACCTTGTTGGTGTAAGAGAAGAAGTCATTGAAATTCTTATTGATCCTATTCGCCTTGAGTATTACGGGTTAACCAGTAATGACTTGGCGTCAGCGGTGGCTAGTAACAATTTATTAATTCCAGCAGGGGAGCTGGATGAAAATGGCGGCCGTTTTTCCGTAAAAGTCCCGAGTCTTCTTGAGACCCGAGAGGATATTTTCTCATTGCCCCTTAAAAGTACTATGGACGGCGTGATCACATTGGGCGATGTTGCCGATGTGCGTCGTACATTTAAAGATCCAAGCCGTTATACCACCGTCAATGGCGAAAAAGCGATGGCCATTGAAGTGGAAAAACGGAACGATGCAAATAGCATCGAGTTGTCATTGGCTGTGCGGCAGGTGGTAGAAGAAATGAAAGCGCAGGTGCCACCTTCGATAAAAGTCGGTTACGTGTTTGATCAGTCTGATTTTACATTGGGCATGGTCGGAGAAATGCAAGGCAATATTGTTACTGCCATGTGTTTGGTCTTTATTGTCGTCGTTGCCACCTTGGGTTTTCGCTCAGGTTTGTTGGTAGGGGCAGGCATTCCCTTTTCATTATTGTTTGCCTTAATTGTGGTTTACATGCTGGGCTATTCCTTTAATTTTATGGTGATGTTTGGAATGTTGCTGGCCCTGGGTATGTTAATCGATGGTTCTATTGTGATTACGGAATTTGCAGACCGAAAAATGGCGGAGGGCATTTCTGCTCGTAGTGCGTATCAAATTTCAGTAAAACGTATGTTTTGGCCAGTTGCTGCGTCGACGGCAACCACATTGGCTGCCTTTTTGCCGCTTATGTTTTGGCCGGGAGTGGCTGGGAAATTCATGAGCTATTTACCGGTGACGGTCTTTGCAGTACTAACCGGTTCTTTATTGTATGCGTTATTTTTTGCGCCTGTTCTGGGCTCCTTATTCGGTAAAGGTCAGATCAATTCAAAGGCAACGGAATACTTCTCTTTATTGGAAGGTACGCAACCATGGAAAATTAGTGGACTAACGGGGAAATACGCAAGCCTTTTATTGGTATTGACTCGCCACCCCTTGATAACCGGTGGGGTGGCATTAGCGACGTTGTATTTCATCTTTAAAGCTTATGGTGCAGGAAATGCTGGCGTACAATTTTTTGTCGAAACTGAACAACAATACGGTTTTGTCGAAGTTCGAGCGATGGGTAACTTATCCGTAGAGCAGTCTCGAGACCTTGTGCAAGAAGTTGAGCGTCTTGTATTAGAGGTTCCTGAGGTGGCGATGACTTATGCTGCCAGTGGTGCTGGTGCAAATCAGGCTGGGGCGAGAGCGCCTGAGAAGGATCAAATTGGCAGTATGTGGGTGGAATTACATAAGTTAGAAACGTTACCTCGATCCAGCCGAGAAGTTTTTGAAGAAATTCGACAGGTTGTTGAAGGTATTCCCGGTATTAAAGCAACAGCGGGATTATTGGAAGGTGGTCCTCCGGTGGGTAAACCTATTCAAATACAATTGGAATCCACCGAGCCGGAGTTATTAATTCAAGAAGCTCGACGCATACGACATTATCTGGAAACGGTTGAAGGTCTAAGAGACATTAGTGACTCAACACCGCCGCCAGGTATTGAATGGCAGCTCAAAGTGGATCGTGCTTTAGCGGACCAATTGGGAGTGAGTACGGTCGATATTGGGAGAACCGTGCAAATGGTGACAAATGGAGCATTGCTGGGTGAGTACCGACCCAATGATGCCGATGAAGAAATTGAAATTCGCGTTCGTTTTCCAGAATCTTATCGGGGAATTGATGCCTTGGATAAATTGGCGATTAACACGATACAAGGCCCGGTGACGATTAGTAATTTTGTTACTCGTGTGCCTGAGCCTAAAGTAGATAAAGTCTCACGTGTGGACGGAGATATGGTGATGACAGTGAAGTCGGATGTCAAACCGGGAGTATTGGCGGATACCAAACTGTCTGAAATCCGAAAGTGGCTAAATGAGAATCCAACCGAGCCTGGTGTGAGATTGGTCTTTAGAGGTGCCAATGAGGAACAAGAGAATTCACAAGCATTTTTGATGGTGGCTTTTTCCCTTGCTTTGTTTCTGATGTTTGTCTTACTGGTGACGCAATTTAATAGTTTTTATCAAGCCTTTTTAATTTTATCTGCAGTGGTGATGTCAACGGCGGGTGTTTTATTGGGTTTATTGGTGACGCAAAGTGTATTCAGTACCATTATGACCGGTGTTGGCATTGTCGCTTTGGCGGGTATTGTCGTGAATAATAATATTGTATTGATTGATACCTATAACCATATTCGCCGCAGCCACCCAGAAGTAGTGGCGCCAGAGGCGGCCGTAATGGCCAGTGCTCAACGGATTCGTCCGGTATTTTTAACAACCATTACGACAATATTGGGGTTAATGCCGATTGCGTTTGGTATCAGTGTAGACTTAATCGGGCGCGATATTATTACAGGTGGTGCACTGGCGTCGTGGTGGGTGCCTTTAGCCAGTGCCATTGTCTATGGATTGGCTTTTTCTACCGTGCTTACCTTATTAGTCACACCCGTTATGTTGGTGATTCCCGATATTCTCGAACGTTTTTTCCATCGAAAGTCTCGAATAGGTCAACCGGCTTGATGCATTTGATGTCTAGGTTAATAATGATCATCAAGATGAATTTTAGATGCACTATTTATGGATTTTAGTCAGTTACAATTACGTTATGGGTATCCCATTCAGTTACATGTTATGTCAACTCGCGGGGAGCCTACTAAATTAAAGCTTTCTCTTTATGGTGCATGTCCTGGGCATGGCTTAATGGTTTCTATGCCGCGTTCTGCGGTGAGCAAACGTTTACGATCAGGGTTAAAGGTGATGGCGAATATCATGCTGTCAAATGGTATTTGCTCATTCCCTGCCCGAATTTTGTCAACAGCCAATAGCCCAGTACCGATGATTTACTTGAGCTACCCTGAAAGAATAACGTTCAAAGAAATTCGTGGCGCCACGCGAGTTGAGGTGGACGAGTCCATTCGCGCAGAAAATTTGAGTTCGATAGAGGAGCGAGTGTGTTCTGGAGTATTGGGTGATATCAGTATTTCTGGTGCTCGATTGAAATTGAATGATCCTATTGCCGATATCGGTGATGAATTGAGAATCTCGTCAGATATTCTTATTGGCCAAAATACTTATGAATTGGATTTGGTCGCTACTGTTCGAGCAAGAGTTGAGCGTACCACGCGAGAGGTCGAAGAAAATGTGCCGGCGGTATTTGGTGTGGAGTTTACAGAGCTGTCGAAGCAGCAGCAATTGACCTTACATGCCTATGTTTACCATAGGATGATCAAAGACCCGACCTTTATTAGCCCATAAAATCGATGATGATGAGTGCACAAAATAGGAAAAAGGCTTTTAACTTGTTACCGATGCTACGCGATTTTGGTTTTTGCTGCACTGCATTGAGGAGAGGAAGGTCAATTAAAGTGTGTCTCACCTCAGTGGTGCTTTTTTTGTCGCACCCTGTATTCGTACACTCCGATTCAAAACGATTATGGTTGCCGGCGAGCTATCAGTATTTGTTACCTCAATTACGGAAAGCCGCAAGTATTGTCGAAGAGACGCCCCGTTGCCAAAAAATCTTGCGTGGTGAACGAATAGAAGCATTGAGTACAGATGAGCATCCTATGTTTCGCATCATATGTCGAGACAGTAACTTTATGTCTTACCCTGTTGTGGTGGACGGAAAAACATTCGCTGTTCAGCAAAATGAAGACGGTGGTAAAAAAGAGCGGCACAAGCGCTTTAATGAAAAGTACTGGGCAATTTGTACTAAGGCGTTAGAGCAGCGAGCAAGCGCAATGCAGAATTTGAAATGGCATTTTCCAACTGAGCCTAAGCCCACATCGTTAACCACAGACCTTGTCACTTATGAATTGGACTTCGATGCGACGAGTGTGAGTGGTGAAGCGTTACGCTATCGTGGGTTCTGTCGTTTTTCTTCTATTTCAGAATTTGAAATAGATCTAAAGCCTCGATCACTCATCAATTCTAAATGAGCGTACTTTCAGTTTTATTTATATGGCAAATGACAATGGAAGGCGTTTACTTTTTATTCTAAAAAGCCTCTTTCACGACTCAGTTATGAAGCATGATCCTATTTGTTGAGGGTGTGGTGGTTATTTGTAAAGAAACACTTTGTTAATAACAGAATACAAACATAAAAAAAGAGCCTGAATAAGGCTCTTTTTTTATTCTTAGTCACTCTGCTGAGTATCGACGTTATTCTTTGATAACGTTTTTGTACCCAGTGACATCATCGCTGTTGAATTACTCAGCTGGTCTTACTTTTGGTGGACGACCGCGACGCTTCTTCGGTGGAGTGCCTGCTGCTGGTGCAGTCGTTACGGCAGCGGTTGCTGTCTTAGGCTTAGGTCCACGTTTTGCACCTGGCTTAGGTCCACGTTTTGCACCTGGCTTAGGTCCACGTTTCGCGCCTGGCTTAGGTCCACGTTTCGCGCCTGGCTTAGGTCCGCGTTTCGCGCCTGGTTTAGGTCCACGTTTTGCTGGAGTTTTGGTTTCAGCCGTTGTTGTGGTTGCTGTCTTGGTAGCAGCTTTTTTAGCGGCGGCTTTTTCTTTGGCGGCGGCTTTTTTGGCAGCGGCTTTCTCTTTAACAGCGGCTTTTTTAGCGGCAGCTTTTTCTTTAGCAGCCTTCTCTTTAGCGATGCGAGCAAGCTCTTTACTTTCTGCTTTCGCGATAGCATTTGCTGCTTTGTTTGCAATCTTCAGTTCTTTCAGCTCTGCTTTTAGCGTCGCTACTTCGGATTTTGCGTTAGCTGCTTTCTCGACACATACTTTAACGGTTTCGCGAGCTGCGGCTACTTTTTGTGCTGCAGTTGGTGTCTTTTTGGTACGAGCAGTGGCTAACTTAGCTCGTGCTTTAGACGCGTCAGAAGCAGCTTTTTTGGCTTCGTTTGATAGCTTGGTGATACTTTTTGCCAAAGAGGCTTCTTGGTCGGCGCGAGCCTTTGCAAGTTTAGTTTTGAGTACAGCGAGTTCCTGTTCCAGTTTAGCGACAGGATCAACTGCGGTAGCTTTGCGTGCAGCCATGATCGTTTCCTTTATGGATAATTAAATTGCTAGCAACAATTATGAAATTTAATAGGCCCGTATAAATTAAGCCTTTGACAAAAAATTTCAAGCACTTTGCTAAAAAATAGACCATTTTTATGGGTCTGCGAAGAAAAAAAGAGCGATTTTTCTATTTTTTTCATCTTCGGAGGCAAATTTTTATTTAATTCGTTAATGAAAAAAGCCGTTTTATTGTCCTTGCTCTTCTGAATTGTTCTTTGTATTTGGCAATGGGAGTCCAAAATCCTTTGATTGAGACGTTAAAAACTTCTTCATGTGCACATAAAATTTGAGTGTGATGTCTTGTTTTTCTTATTGCAAAGTTCTCTCGATACCGTTTAAGAATTTTCATCGCCTCTTTCAATCAAATCCATTTCTTCCAATCAAAAGCGAGTTTGATGTGTGAAACATGGGGTGGACATTGATTGTGTTCTTTCTGAATGTATTTTGAGAGGTCGTGTGTGAACAAGATGGGGCATTTACCAGTAAATGGATTGTCGAAAGTCTTATTTCAATCCCAGAAAGTGAAAATTTTGACATTCTTCGTCACAATTTATCGAAAAAGATGCAAAGTGATTCAAATCCGCTTTTTGTCTGTTCACACATTGCGAATTTGTAAAACCACTGGTGTTGCTCACGGCTTTTCTTTCAGTCATCTACTGCTTCATTTACAAAGATTCGAGAATCGTTTCTCTCAAAACGTTACATGCCGAAGGGTGATGATCGGAAGGTGAGAGAGATGATTGGCTTTGTGATGGTGTGAATGTGAAAAAGTAGCGAAGTGAAAGCGTTTTGATTTGAAAGAGATTCTTGATGAGGGCATTTATCCTCTATGCGATTCAAGTGTTGAGTCACTTCGACAAAACTCACAGAGTGAGTGCAAAAAGAGCGTGTCTCTTTACGGCTTTCCTTGTTACTCATTCTGGTTATTGACATTTCTCCTTGTCACATTCCGTTGTTGACAGTGGAGTTGTTGGATTGTTTATAAAGTGAAGGTAGCCAGATAAGCCAGTTGAGAACGGCATCGTTGTATGGGCTGTTTTAAGAAATCCACTTAAGAGCCAGCTTCAACAGAACCGACTTCAACCAATGGCTAGTCATGTGCATTGGTTGAGTCATTTTTGAGAGTCGTCTTACCAATGTTATTGTCGATTGCATATGTTGAGCTGAGAGAAAACGGATAAATATTTTCGTTCATTGGCAAAGCGGCTGTAATTGCATTTTGCAAAAAGTGGGGACTCTCTTTCTGTATTGGTCGTTATAAGGGGCCGTTGGGTATAAATTTATTGTCGGAATGTTGTTTGATCCATTGAAGGCGTTCTTTTCCCAGTTTGATGCCTTGAGATTTCAGTAGTTGATTAAGAGCGATCACGGGAGATTGGGAGCCGACTTTACACTCTGAAAATTGGTTCTCCGCTACAGTGAGAAAGCGCATGAGATTCCAAATCTCGGATTCAGACAATGATGCTGCAGATTGTTTCCATTGGTCAAAGCTGAGCAACATGGTATTGCGTAATGCATTTCGCTCATCATGAGATAAGAGTGTCGTTAGATTGTTGAGTTTTTCTTCATGGCCTAGTTTAGAAAGTGATTTGAGTTGTTCAACATTGAGCGTTTCTGAAGGTTCAGTATTTTCATTGGGTGACCATGTTTCAATTGTCATGATGTGCCTTTCATATTGATTAATTTACATTCAGTCACTGCGGGCAGAGACGAATATACTGGGCTTGTGTGAGTAGGCGATTTAATTACGCATCGCTGTCGTATCAATAGCAGTAGTAACCTGATGAGTAATAACTTAAACATTCACAATAGATGTTGTGTCATTTCAGCGCTATTGTAGCGGAAAGACGATGATCATTCTCGTGATGTGTGAATTCTTGTTGCTCGATTGTATGTGTGCGCCTTAAATCTCTGAATATTGGCAGTGGTTCTGAATACCTATTTCTATCTTTAGGTCGTCGAGCGTTTCTTAGAGGAAATCGCCATTGAAGGAAAATCGTAAAATTATTCATTGTGATGCGGATTGTTTTTACGCTGCTATTGAAATGAGAGAACGCCCTGAGTTGGCTAACTATCCTATTGCGGTAGGGGGAAGCTCTGATCGGCGAGGAGTCATCTCAACTTGCAATTACTTGGCGCGCAAATTTGGTGTGCGCTCGGCTATGGCCACTGCGACGGCGAAACGTTTATGCCCCCATCTGGTTGTTTTGCCATCAAGAATGCCACTTTATAAGGAAGCTTCTGATGAAATCCGAGAAATTTTTTCGGAGTTTACATCGTTAATTGAGCCTTTATCTCTTGATGAAGCTTATCTTGATGTGACGCAAACCGCTTCACGGAATATGAATGCTGTTTCGATTGCAAAAGAAATTCGTAAGCGTGTTGAGAGGCAGATTAGGATAACAATTTCTGCTGGTGTAGCGCCCAATAAGTTTCTTGCAAAGGTGGCCAGTGATTGGCGTAAACCAGATGGTTTAACGGTAATTCATCCAGAGCAGCTATTGGAATTTGTAAAGCAATTACCGGTAAGTCGTATTCCTGGTGTCGGCAGTAGTACCCAACAAGTGTTGATGTCCCATGGGGTATTTTATTGTGGGCAGCTACAAGAGTGGCCTTTAGAAAAGCTGATACAGTTATTTGGTGAGCAAGGTCGAAAGTTGTATGAGCGAAGCCGAGGTAGAGACGATCGTTTGGTGGTAAGCCAATGGCGACGTAAATCGGTGAGCGTTGAGCGGACTTTTTCAATGGATTTAGAATCGATACAGCAGTGCGATAAGGAATTACCATTATTGTTAGATTGGTTGATTCAGCGTTGGCAGAGATTGGATAATAGTTACGCGATTCACAAACTCGCCGTTAAAGTAAAGTATGCAGATTTTCACAGAGTGTCTGCGGAGCGTGTTTTAGAGATCGGCGAATCGCCTACTGAAGGTTTTACTCCACTGGCACAGCAAGAGCTACTGGATGTCTTTCAACTCTTGTTGAAAGACATATGGCTTCGGCGAACGGCGCCTGTGAGATTGTTAGGTGTGGGGTTTGGCTTAAAAGATGTGAATCATCAATTTTCTGTGCAGCAAGATCTTTTTGTATAATTTCGGAGGTTTGACGTTCTTTCTCTAAAGTGAAGAAAGAGCAAAGATGAATAAGGTTGCTATTATGGCCGATTCAAAGGGATCTATTGGACTTTATAACGTTTATGCACCCGTCTATCTCTTTACAGACCCTTTACAGGTCATAAGAATTTAGCGCTTACCGAGTAGACTAAAAGGTGCAGCAGCGGTGTGTTGAAAAAAAATCATCACAAACCCGCTTTTTTGCGTTGTCAATTCTTACTATTTTTTTTTCATTACCTATAATGCGCACCTTTTTTCTTCGGCCAAAAGTCAGAGATTGGGGTAATACTTAGTGATCGTTTTCACCGCCACTCATACGGTATCTGGAGCTGTCTTTGTAGGAAACGCTCGGGAAGATTTAAATCAATATTGGGCAGAACTGATTAGTTTGGCTGACGGCGGTGCCGTTGGCACTTTTTTCAATTTGTTACGCGAAACGGGCGCCGCTTCTTTCGCATTAGATGAATTCGGTTTTGCCGAAAACCCCGCTGAATCACGAGAGCTTATTCAGGAGGCTCGTGACGAATTAGGGGCCAGTGTCATTAAGATTCCGAAAGGTGCCACTACGGGTGCGGTACGTACACGTTCTGTGACAGCGGCTTCTGAAGTGAAGGCGCTGTTGAGTGGTATTTTTGATGAGTTCGCCGGTGGTGACGATGACTTTGAAGCACTTGACGCCTCCAGTAACTCTTCTTCAAAGAGTACTTCAAATAGTACTTCCAACCGTAATGATTCTGCTGAATCTGATCGTCGAGGATTGAATTCTTCAGCGGCTTCTAGTGCGTCAAACAAAGTCGCTGGCGTTGGATTTTCAAAGCCCAGTACTTTATCAGGGGCAAGACAGGTCAGCGCTCGCAGTCAATCGCAAAATACCGCCCCTGAGGCAACGGGAAAGGCATCGTCTGCGGCTAAAGAGCGCAGAATTAAAGAGGCTATTGCTCAACAACGAGAAGAGCGGGAAAGCGCTAAGCGAAGAGCCGAAACTCAAGATGCGAAAATGATGCGCGATGTGATGCTGAAAATTGAAAAGCAGCGTCTTAATAATAAAGAAACCGCAAAGAGTGCCCGCTTGGCAGAAGCTAAGCGGTTGAAGCAAGCCGAGTCTGAAGCCAAAAAACGCGCTAAAAAAGAAGAAGCGCTTTCGAATCCGAACATTGGGCCTTCTTCTATGGAGGCACCGAAGAAGCGGGTCTTATCGCTCTCTAAGAAGTCTAAGGCTTCGCCTACTAATGCACGTCAGGCAGAGACTTATCTTGCACAAGGTGAGCCTGAGCCGCCACAGCCGGATACGTCTGCCATGTCTCCAAAGGAAGTACGCCGTTTGAGAGCGCAAGCGCAACGTGAAGAGATTCGTCAGTTATTGGCATTGATTCATGCTCGTAAGATGATGAAAGTAAAACCGGCTGCCAATCGCTGATTGAAGATTGGGAGAGTGTTTTTGATCATTATTTCGTCATTCTTTGCTACGGCAAACGATTTTTTGATTGATAAATAGCCAGATTTAGGCGAGAACTCCCACTAAGTGGACTTTTTGGATTTTTTTGGGCTCTAATTAGGGACATTTGGAGTAAAGCTGATAAGATACAGCTCAACTTCATATTCAAGATTTGTTAATCGTTAACCTAAATTGTTGAGGGGAGAGGCGCCGTGAGCCGTAGAAAAGGGCGTGGAACAGCGGAAGAAAAAGCCGATATCGACTTAACACCAATGTTGGACGTGGTGTTCATTATGTTGATTTTCTTCATTGTAACAGCATCGTTCACAAAAGAAGTTGGTCTTGGAGTGAATATTCCAGAGCCTAATGATAATCCTCCACCTGAGGATGGAATGGAAAATATCCTGATCAGCGTTACTCCTGCTGATGAGGTGATGATTGATAATCGTCGTGTGGATGTACGTTCCGTGCGCTCTATCATTGAGCAGAAGCATGCGGAAAATCCCAAAGCGGTTGTGATTATCAAAGCGGATATCGCTTCTACTGCAGCAACTTATGTTGCCATTGCGGATGCGGCTCGAGAAGCGAAGGTGAACCAAGTTTCACTTGTTCCAGATGGAATGAAGAAGTAGTTCCACACAAGACATAAAAAAAGCGCCTTATGGCGCTTTTTTTATGTCTTTATTTTGACTTTGCTTAAGTACCGATTTTGTCTGCTAAAGCTTCTTGGTGTTGTTTCTCCAGTTTGTAGTCGCAGAAAGAGCGAATAAAGTCTTTTAGGCGAGGTTGGATTTCCGTACGGAAGCGCTTTCCATTAAAGACACCATAGTGCCCCACCCCTGGTTGAATGTAGTCAAACTGCATGTTTTGAGGAATGTTCACACAAAGGTCGTGAGCAGCCTGAGTTTGACCAATACCCGAAATATCGTCTCGTTCACCTTCGACGGTCATTAATGCCACTTTGGTAATGGCAGAAGGGTCGACGGTTTGACCTCGATGTTTCAATATACCCCTAGGCAGTTTGTGTTCTTGGAATACATCCTCAATGGTTTGGAGATAAAACTCTTGGGTCAAATCCAATACGGCTAGGTATTCGTTATAAAATTCCCTGTGTTTGGCTACGCTATCGCAGTCACCTTCAATGAGGTGATTGAAGTAGTTTTTATGGGCATTAATGTGCATATCCTGGTTCATCGAGATAAAGCCGCTAAGCTGAACAAAACCTGGGTAGACGCGTCGAAAGGCACCCGGGTTTGGCATAGGCACGGTGTAAATTAGATTATTTCTAAACCACGATAACGGTCTTTCTTCTGCCAGTTTATTGGGGACGGTGGGTGAGCGACGACAATCGATGGGTGAGCCCATAAAGGTCATTGTGGCAGGTAAGGCGTCATCATTGGCTTGAGACATTAATGAAATGGCGGCAAGCACCAGCGGTCCTGGTTGGCAAATCCCAATGACATTGGTGCTAGGGCCAAGAAATTGTAGAATTTCAATGACGTAGTCAATGTAATCATTCAAATCAAACTGCCCTTGCGAGACGGGCACCATGCGGGCATCGGCCCAGTCGGTAATGTATACCTCGTGCTCGGGTAAAAAAGCTTCTACCGTGCCGCGAAGCAGAGTGGCGTAGTGGCCAGATAAGGGGGCCACGAGAAGAACTCTGGGGTCGATGTGCTCTTTGCCGTGGGCTTTTTGAAAGTCCTCTTCGTTACGCTTGAAATGGATAAGATTGGCAAAGGGTTTAGACCAAATAATCTCTTCTTCAATAGCGACCGGTTGACCGTTAATAACGGTTTCCTCCAATCCGAATTCTGGCTTGTCGTACCGGCGTGTCATGCTCTCAAATAAATCGCAGGCAGCGCCAACGAGGCGGCCCGGAAAGGTATAACCTACCGGGTTCATTTTTGAGTCCAATAATTTTTTATTCAGCCCGGCCATATCGCGGAAGGGCTTGAGTACCGCATGATTAAATTCGTACAAGTGATAAAGCATAGGTGTCGTCTCCAACGAACACTGATCACTGAGTGGGTTATCTCAGCATTAATGGGTTTGGGCAGCAGCGGAATGTGTTGCCTTTTCGACCCTTATGACCTTTCATCGTCGCTTTGGCGCTTCACCTTTATTCTTCATCATGGGTGTCAGTATGAAGTACATCGTTTAAGGCTGAGCAATCGCGATTAAACATTATTTTTGTTGCGTCGCAGCATTTGATATTGATTATACAATCGTCAACGAATGGCGCAATTGCTATCCGAAAATTGAACTGTTTAGGCCAGTCGTAAGAGAGCTTGTTTTGCTTCTCTTTTCTCTAAATGGCAGTGGTTCACGATTTAAGTGACTGTTATTCACAATCTTCCCCTCAGTTTAGGGCAGTTTTGTCATTTTTTTTGAGCGAGTGCAGCATTGGCCGTGAGATGAGTGGTGAGAAAGGGGGTAGATTAGAAAAAGAGTGGAAGGAATACCGTACGAACGATGCCACTGTTCATACGGTATTCGGCATAGCATCTTTTCAAGAGAAGAGGTGTTTATGCGCTGACTTGCTGGAAAACGGCACTTAGGCTGTCGTTAGCGTCACCAAACAACATACGCGTGTTATCTTTGTAGAATAGCGGGTTATCCACACCGGCGTAGCCTGTGCTCATGCCACGTTTGAGAACGATGGTTTTCTTACCATTCCAAGGTTCTAGTACTGGCATACCCGCGATGGGGCTATCAGGAACTTCTTGCGCGGCAGGGTTCACGATATCGTTCGCGCCAATCACCACAGACACATCCACATCAGGGAAGTCATCGTTAATCTCGTCCATTTCAAACACGATGTCGTATGGCACTTTGGCTTCCGCGAGTAAGACATTCATATGCCCAGGCATACGGCCCGCGACTGGGTGAATACCGAAGCGTACATCCACCCCTTTTTCACGCAAGGTTTTGGTGATTTGGAAGACGGTATGTTGCGCTTGGGCGACCGCCATGCCGTAGCCGGGAATAATCATGACTTTTTTGGCACCGAGTAACAGGTTCGAAACTTCCTCGGCATCGACCGATTGAATATCTTCCGCACTACCGGCTGGGCCACTGGAGGCACTACTGGTGCTGGTGGTGCCAAAGCCACCGGCAATCACATTCAAGAACTTCCGGTTCATGGCCCGACACATGATGTAACTGAGAATTGCCCCGGAAGAGCCGACGAGCGCGCCCACGACGATAAGCAAGTCATTAGACAGCATGAAGCCGGTTGCAGCCGCAGCCCAGCCCGAATAACTGTTGAGCATGGAGACCACCACCGGCATATCTGCACCACCGATGGCCATGACCATATGAATGCCGAAAAGAAGAGCAATTACCGTCATGATGATCAACGGTTCTAAGCCGCCACCATTGGCTGATGCCACAACAAATTCATAGCCTTGCCAAATGGCAATCAGTAATAGCCCAAGGTTGAGCCAGTGACGAGCTGGAAGTAATAAGGGCTTGCCACCGATTTTGGCGCTCAATTTAAGGTAGGCAATGACCGAGCCTGAGAACGTCATGGCACCAATCAGGATGCCGAGATAGGTTTCCACATCGTGAATGGTCTTTTCGGCGCCGGTTAGGGTGGTGCCGTGCTCCAAAAAGTTGGCGTAACCTACCAGCACGGCGGCCATTCCCACTAATGAGTGCAGAATAGCGACCAATTCTGGCATTTGTGTCATTTCGACTTTCTTGGCCAGTAGCACACCTACCGCGCCGCCAATGACCAGTGCCCCAATCAGCAAGGCGTAGTTAGCGGTTACCAGCCCGACAATGGTGGCCAGCAGCGCGATAGCCATGCCGGTAATGCCGTAATAATTGCCTCGTTGAGACGTTTCTTGTTTGCTTAACCCGCCTAATGCGAGGATGAATAAAATGGTGGCTCCGATGTAAGCCACATTGATAAGACCTTGAGTCATGATTTGTCCTCTCTGCGGTTATTTACGGAACATGGCAAGCATGCGTTGGGTGACGGCAAAACCACCAAAAATGTTGACACTGGTGATCAACACCGCGATACCTGACAGCCACATTACCCAAGGGTCGGGTGTCGAGATCTGAATGAGTGCGCCAATAATGATGATGCTACTGATGGCATTGGTGACGCTCATTAGAGGGGTGTGCAGCGAGGGTGTCACATTCCAAATCACCATGTAACCAACGAAGCAGGCCAGCACAAACACCGTAAAGTGAGCCATAAACGAAGCCGGTGCCCCGATGCCTAAGCCAATCAATGCCAGCGCCCCGAGGCCAAACCACAATGGGCTTGCGCTTGATTTCTCTTCCTCAGGCTCTTTGGCTTCTGGTGCTTGAGGGGTTTCTTTGGGCTTTGCGGGTGCCGCAGACAACTTAGGTGCGGGTGGCGGGAAGGTGATTTCACCGGCTTTAACCGCCGTTGCACCTCGAACCACTTCATCTTCAAAATCAATGGTCAATTCGCCATTTTTTTCCGGCGTCATGTCGGTGAGTAAATGGCGTAAATTTGTGGCGTAGAGTTGGCTGGATTGGCTCGCCAAACGACTGGGCAAATCCGTGTAGCCAATGATAGTGACACCGTGTTTTACAACGACGTTGTTGGCTTCAGTTAGCTTGCAGTTCCCGCCTTGCTCGGCGGCAAGATCAACAATGACCGAGCCCTCTTTCATGGATTTCACCATGTCTTCGGTGATGAGCTCTGGCGCGGGCTTACCGGGAATCAAGGCGGTGGTGATAATGATGTCCACTTCTTGTGCTTGTTCTGCGAACAAGGCCATTTCCGCTTCAATAAACTCTTTCGACATGACTTTGGCATAACCGCCAGAGCCTGAGCCGTCTTCTTTGAAATCGAGCATAAGGAATTCGGCGTCCATGGATTCCACTTGCTCTTTTACTTCTGGGCGAGTGTCGAAGGCGCGAACCACGGCGCCCATGGATTTGGCAGAACCAATAGCCGACAGACCGGCAACCCCGGCACCAATCACCAAGACTTTGGCGGGGTCGATTTTACCTGCGGCGGTAATTTGTCCGGTAAAGAAGCGACCAAAATGTTGAGCTGCTTCAACGATGGCGCGGTAACCGGCAATATTGGCCATGGAGCTTAAGGCATCCATTTTTTGTGCACGGGAAATGCGCGGCACCATGTCCATGGCTAAGGCATTGACGTTTTTTGCGGCGAGCGTTTCGAGAAGGTCTGCATTTTGTGCCGGCCACAAAAAAGAAATGAGGGTTTGGCCTTCTTTGAGAAGGTCGGTTTCGTGTATCCCTAAATCTGGGTGTTCCATTGGGGCGCGGACTTTCATAATGATGTCCGCATCGGCCCAAAGCGCTTTGGTGTCGTTGGAGATGGTGACGCCTGCGGCGGTGTATTCGTCATCGCGAAATTTCGCTGCAAGACCGGCGCCGGCTTCAATCGTGACTTCATACCCCAGTGATTGTAATTTACCAGCCACATCCGGGGTGGTTGCAACCCGGCATTCGCCAGGGCGTACTTCTTTGGGTATAGCAATTTTCATGGTACGGGTTCCCCAAGTTGGTGAAAGCGCTTGTGATATTGCATCACAGCGTTTGCTGCTTGAGAGGCGTGATAGGGAAAATTCCCTTATGTATCGATTACCTGGCTCAAGCGCGAGTGTTTCCTACCCAACGCTGATACTCACTCCATGGCCCTTTGGGTAACTTGATCGGGATACCTAAAAAACAAGTTACCCAGCAATGATGACTTGTGGCCCATCACTGCCGCGCTCGCGGGGATGATTTCATTAAACATTTCTGGTTTAGATATGATGAATGAAATCCGCGAATTTAGTGGGTGTGACTTTATGGTTATTAAGAGCCTCGTTGTTATTAATCATTAAATGAGCGAGTTGAGCAAGAGTACTCGCATTTTTTAATGGTGGCGATTCAATACATTTGTGGTGTTTATTTTGATTATTGCCAAGCTTAATATTCATGGCTGAGTGTGAAAGACAGGTTAATGGTAACGTCAAAAGCGTGAGCGAAGCCATCCTTGGCGTACAGTGAATTACAATGTAAAAAACGGTAGATTTGTGTGATATTTTCGGTTTAAAAGTCGTTCTTTAGACTTTCTATTATCACGACAATCTATTTTTAAAATCGTCATAGCCAAAGGTTTTCACCACTTGGGTATGATGGGCGTCGGAGTCCCAAATCGCGAGTGCGGGTAAATTGATACCGTTGAATGTGGTTGTTTTTACCATGGTGTAGTGGGACATATCTTCAAAGATCAAGCGCTGGCCAACTTTCAATGGCTGCTCAAAACTCCAGTCGCCCATGACATCGCCAGCGAGGCAAGTCATGCCCCCTAAGCGATACGTATACGCTTTCTCGTTAGGAAGATAACCGCCCGTTATTTCAGGTCGGTAGGGCATTTCCAGTGTGTCGGGCATGTGGCAGGTAGCGGAGGTATCTAAAATGGCCAATGGCATCGTGTTGTGAGTAATATCTAATACCTCTGCAACCAGCACACCCGTGTGAATCGCAATGGCTTCACCGGGTTCGAGATACACCTCAACATCGTATCTTTCCCGAAAATCAATGATGCGTTGAATAAGAGCATCAATATTGTATCCGTCGGCTGTGATGTGGTGGCCGCCACCAAAATTTACCCATTTTAATTGAGGAAGAATATCGCCAAACTTTTCTTCTACCGCAGAAAGTGTTCGGTCTAATGGATCGAATCCTTGCTCGCATAATGTATGAAAATGTAAACCACTGATGCCTTTTAACTGGCCTCTATCTAATTGATCATTAGGAATTCCTAGGCGAGAGCAGGGAGCACAAGGATCATAAATGGGAACCGTGCCTTCGGAATGTTCAGGATTAATTCGAAGGCCGAAGTCCAAGCTAGGGCGTGCTTTAAGTGCCTCTTGAATTAACGGTTGGAAACGCTGCCACTGTTGTAACGAGTTAAAGACAACATGGTCCGCAAAAGAGAGTACGCTCTCTAACTCTTCTGGTTTGAAGGCTGCTGAAAATACGTGTGTTTCTCCGCCGTAGTAATCAAATCCGAGTTTTGCTTCATTGTAACCACTCGCACACGTTCCGCTTAAATACTTTTTATAAAGTGGTGCTAGGTGCCAAAAAGAAAATGCTTTGAGGGCCGCCAATACTTTAGCGCCGCTGGCCTGTTGAACGTGGTGTAAGACTTTCAAGTTGTTTTCAATGGCGACTTTATCCACCACAAAGCAGGGTGATGGTACAGAATGCGGGTCGAAGTGAGTAAACGTATTTTGTGGCATGGGGGGATACCGGAGAAAAGCAAATGATAAAAATAGAAAAAGGCTGTTAGTGCTTAACAGCCTTTTAGAGTATGAGAATCCATTAACTTAATTCGATGACTTTCCAGGGCAGTCCGTATTGATTCATGGCTTCCATGAACGGGTCTGGGTCGAATTGTTCCATATTCCAGACACCGGGCTTTTGCCATTGCCCTTCGAGTAATAGCTTGGCGCCAATCATGGCCGGTACGCCGGTGGTGTAAGAAATCGCCTGAGATTGCACTTCGGCGTAACAGGCTTGGTGATCACAAATTTGGTACACATACACTTTGCGTTCTTTGCCGTCTTTCACACCTTTCACAATACACCCAATGCAAGTTTTGCCTTTGGTGCGTGGCCCAAGCGTAGAAGGTTCGGGTAACAGTTTTTTCAAGAATTGCAGAGGTATGATTTCTTGGCCATTAAACTCAATAGGCTCAATACCCGTCATGCCCACATTTTCTAATACTTCTAAATGTTTAAGGTAATTGTCTGAAAAGCTCATCCAAAACTGAGCACGCTTTAGCGTTGGGAAGTGTTTGGTTAGTGACTCTAGTTCTTCATGGTACATGCGATAAATATCGTAAGTCCCCACTTCTTCAGGGCATTCGAACTTTTGCATTTCAGACATAGGCGGTGTGGTAACAAACTCGCCATTTTCCCAATGGCGGCATTCTGCGGTGACTTCACGAATATTAATTTCTGGATTGAAGTTGGTCGCAAATGGGTGGCCATGGTCACCACCGTTGACATCAATAATGTCTAACTCATGAATTTCATCAAAGTAATGTTTGGCGAGATACGCCGTAAAAACGTTTGTCGCACCTGGGTCAAAGCCTGAGCCAAGCAGTGCGGTAAGGCCTGCTTTTTCGAATCTTTCTGCATAGGCCCATTGCCATTTGTATTCAAACTTGGCGGTGTCTTTGGGCTCATAATTAGCGGTATCTAAGTAATGTACACCTGCCGCTAAACAGGCATCCATGATGGTCAGGTCTTGATAAGGCAGTGCGACATTGATGACCAGCTCAGGTTTTTCGGTTTCTAAAAATGCGGTTAATGCAGGAACATCGTCGGCATCAATTTGAGCAGTCTTGATTGGGCGATTCAGTTGAGCGGCAATAGCATCGCATTTTTCTTTTGTACGGCTGGCTAACACGATTTCCTCAAAGGTGTTTGCCACTTGTGCGCATTTGTGGGTTACCACACCGCCGACGCCACCGGCGCCAATAATCACTACTTTTGCCATGTTTTTATCCTTATACCTTTGCGTTTCAAAAAGGCGGTTAATACTGTGTCGCAATGGTGTCTTATTCACCCTAAACATTGCGCCACAGCGATGATTCTATTTTTGATTGTTGCTTAAATTGGTTTTTACTATTCACCGGTTATGTTCACTCACTATGGTTTTTGAAAATAACGGTGATCAAAAAAATTAGGTTCTTAATTGTCAAATCTAACGTTCGAAATAGGTATAGCCTTCAAGCCCATCTTTGAATGCTGCTAGGATTTTCTGTCGTTCTTGAATGGTAATACGGCCTTCTTTTACCGCCGTCTCGGCGGTTTTACGAAAACGAGTAAATAATTCTTTTGTATCGTACTCAACATAGCTGAGAACGTCTGAAATGGTATCGCCATTGAGTTCATGTACGTATTCAATGCTGCCGTCGGGTTGAACCCTTACACTGGCGACGTTGGTATCACCGAATAAATTGTGCAGATCACCGAGGGTTTCTTGATACGCGCCGACCAAAAACACCCCTAAAAGATATTCTTCGCCACTTTTCAGTGTGTGAAGGGGTAAGGTTTCTTTTGCGCCATCAGGGTGGGCAAATAAATCGAGCTTTCCGTCACAATCACAGGTCAGATCCGCAATGATGGCTCGTCGAGTGGGCTCTTCCTGTAATCGGTGTATCGGCATAACGGGAAAAACTTGGTTAATGGCCCAGGCATCAGGTAATGATTGAAAAACACTGAAGTTGGCATAATAAATATCGGCCATTTGCTCTGGAAGGTTTTCCAGTTCCACTGGTAAGCGTTTTTGGCTTGGGAGTAATTTTACGATTTTTTGCAAAATCGCCAAGCTGACATTTTCTGCATAGGCACGTTGTCGAAGAGAAATATCACCACGACCAAATAAATCCCTTACTCTATCCCGATAATAAATAGCATCGTTATAACTCTCTTGTAGCGTTAAAGGGCTGACCGATTGATAAGCCGTCCAGATATTGAGAATAGCATCGTTGTCTTCCTCTTCGGGGGCTTGTGGTTCATGGGTCGGCATAAAACGACTCACATCCAAGATATTGAATAACAATACCGAAGTGTGAGCAACGGTCGCGCGGCCTGACTCAGACACTAACACTGGGTGCGGAATATTTAATGGATCGAGGGATTCCTTGACCGTTTCAACAATATCAACGCAGTATTCTTCCTGAGAATAGTTGCGGCTGTGGCCTTCTGTACTAGAGGAACCATCATAGTCAACGGCTAATCCGCCACCCAAATCAAGATAGCCCAGAGGGGCGCCTTCATTAATCAATTCGACGTAGTAGCGACAGGCTTCTCGTACACCATCACGAATGTTGCGAATATTGGGGATTTGGGAGCCTAGGTGAAAGTGCACAAGTTTGAGTGCAGAGAGCATGTCGGCATCGCGTAAGGTGTCCACAATTTGAATCAGTTGTGTCACGGATAAGCCAAAAATGCTGCGATCACCACTGTCTTCTGCCCAGTGGCCGTCGACTTGTGTGGACAATTTTAAGCGCAGGCCAATATAAGGCTCCACATCGAGTGCTTTGGCTCGTTGAATAATGACAGGGACTTCAGCCGGTGTTTCGACAACAAAAAAACATTTAAACCCCAGCTTGCGCATTTGTAGGCCGAGGTCGATAAACTCTTCGTCTTTATAGCCGTTACAGATAATCACGCTTTCACGGTTATCGAGCATTGACATTGCAATCAATAATTCGGCTTTTGAGCCTGCTTCCAGCCCGTGGTGATACCGATTCCCAAACCGGGCAATTTCAGAAACCACATGGCTTTGTTGATTCACCTTAATTGGGAATGCGCCACGATAAGGGGCTTGGTACCCTAACTCACTAATGGCTTTCGCAAAGCTCTCATTCAATGAGGTGATTTGCCCGTCGATGAGGTTTTCGATGCGAACCATGACAGGCATTTCCAGGCCCCGTTGTCGTAACCCCTCGCTGATGTCCAATAGCGAAACTTCTCTTATTCCCGCTTCGGTGGGGAGTTGAACCATAACCTCACCCTGAGATGAGATGGATAGGTAATCAGCGCCCCATTGGTTTAAGCCATAAACCTCTTCTGCGAGCTTGGTAGACCATGGAATAAGTGAATCAGTAGTCAATGATGAATTACCTTTAATTGATCAAGATAAACGATAAGGCCTTATCGTAGTACGCGTCTGGTAGTACGCGTCTGTCTAGGCATGGCTGTCTGGATTCAGCCCTATGTACACTCTTAAGGCCCTATTAGAAAGGCGCGCAATTTTGCACGCATCTTAGCTCAAATAAAAGGCTTTTTTCACTGAGTTTATTGGTTGAGTGAATAGGGCACGGCGAGCCGTCAGCCTTGGCGTGTTCAAAGTTTAGCTCTTACTTTTTGGTGAGGTGAATTTCCCGTGCATAAACCCTTTTCAGTGTCCAGAATACGGGTTTTGATCAACGAGAGAATGGAGAGCAGCATGGCATTTTGGCTATTTAAGACGGAGCCGAATGAGTACAGCATTGATAACCTTGCTCAGGAGAAAAGAGGCTATGGTGTGTGGGATGGTATTCGCAATTATCAAGCTCGTAATTTCTTGCGTGATGACGTTGCCAAAGGAGATCTCGTTTTCATTTACCACAGTGCGTGTAAACCCACGGCAATAGTGGGCATTGCAAAGGTAGTCCGTGCTGCCTATGCAGACCCGGTTCAGTTTCAAGCGGACAGCCACTATTTTGATCCTAAATCGACGGAGCAGAACCCTCGTTGGTTTTGTGTGGATGTTGCCTATCAATCCCGCTTCTCGTCTCCGGTGACACTCAGTGAAATAAAGCGGGAACCGATTCTAGAGAGTATGGCACTACTCAAACAGGCCCGCCTATCGGTGTCGCCGGTGACTGAACAAGAGTGGGAAGCGATTTTGCGCCTGAGTGTTCAGCAGAACGGTTAAGCTAGGGGGATGATATTCACTGGACCATCCTTAATCTGGGCCATTCTTAATTTGGGCCATTAGAGCCTAGATCTTCGTTAATTGGGATCATCACTAAATAAGTTAAGAATGGCGATTTAATTCCAGGTCTGTATCCGAAAAGAAATATTTTGACCCCAGCAAACCAAAGCATTCTTTAATTTCTCGACTAAATTGTGGCTTGCCGATATACATAACCTCTAAAAAGGGGAGTGGTTGGTCACTGCGTTGTACACGCAAAATTTGACAGGCTTCTAGCAGTATACGCTGAGCTTTTTCGGCAGAGGGACTGCTCACGGCAATTTGTGTTAAACGTTCTTCCCCATTCGCCATAATGTTACTTAAGCGCTTCGCATCAACGGAGGATAAGGTGGTGTGTTTACTTTGTTGAACAAAAGCACGATCTGCCAGCCACCCATTGGAGGGGATATAAAAAAACTCGAAGGTATCACCAAATTGAGATTCGCCTATGGCAAGTCGATCTTTGAAGTCGGTTTTAGGAACGGACGAACAGGCGGAAGAGAGTAAAGTGGCCAGTGAGAGTACCATTAACCCCAATGTGTAACCGATGGTTTGAAAACGATTAAGCCATCGAGGATTGACGGTGCTGCTCTGAGGAGAATGTTTATCGTGCCGTCTTTTTTGAGTGCTCATTGATTATTTTTCTCTCTTAACGTGGTTTGTTCAGAATGCGGTTATTTTAGAGTAACCGGTAGTGTTTGATTTGCCTTACTTGATGATTTTTGAAAACAGGTCTCGGCCGGGAGTATGCCGCGCAATGGCATCGTAAAATGTTAGGCTTTTGTGAGGATTGATGCAGGCGGTGGCAGGGATAATCACGATGGTAGAGATAGCAACGATCAGTGTCTGGTGATGACATAGTCATTTGATGCAGTTGCTTACTCATTGTCTTACCTGTTAATGGCTGCTTTTGCCTGCGACCTATACCGATATAGAAAGTATTTTTAATATCGCCGGATGAATAGAGGCTAAACGAAACGGGAGTCTTCATGTTAATTCGAACTAAATCACATCAAGATTTGACAGAAGCTGAGGTAACGGATGAATCCGTGTTTCAGAATCGACGCTCGGTGCTAAAACGCATGGGGTTTATTGGTGCTGGAAGCTTATTAGGAGGTGTCCCTGCAGCGAATGCCGGTTTGTTGGATTGGCTCTCTGGAGAGGATCAAACAAAGGGCAAGCCTACGGTATCACAGAAAGCATTATCGTATACCGACTCATCACATCGTGTTGATGAAACCATAACGACAGAACATAAAGCGACTACCCACAATAATTTTTACGAATTTGGCTTATCTAAATCTGACCCCTCACAAAATGCACAGTCGTTTCAGGTTGACCCTTGGTCATTAACCATTGATGGCGAGGTGGAAAACACTATTACTCTTGGTTATGAGGATTTGTTTTCTTATCCCTTAGAAGAGCGTATCTATCGGTTGCGTTGTGTTGAGGCTTGGTCGATGGTGATTCCCTGGGTGGGCTTCCCGTTGGCCGCATTATTGAAAAAAGCTCAACCAACCTCCAAAGCAAAATACGTTGCCTTCCAAACGTTGTATGACCCTAAACAAATGATTGGTCAAACCAGCCGCTTTTTAGGCGGTGGTATTCGTTACCCTTACGTAGAAGGATTACGGTTGGATGAGGCGATGAATCCCCTCACGCTGATGAGTGTTGGCATGTACGGTAAAACACTCCCTCCACAAAATGGTGCGCCAATTCGTTTAGTGGTGCCTTGGAAGTATGGATTTAAGAGCATTAAATCTCTGGTAAAAATTACGCTTACAGAAAAACAACCACCGACCACCTGGAATCTTTCTGCACCTCAAGAATATGGGTTTTATGCCAACGTGAATCCGAAAGTGGATCACCCTCGTTGGAGTCAGGCCAGTGAGCGTCGTATCACGACCGGTGGGCTCGGAGCGGATAAGCGTATCCCCACCCTTCCGTTTAATGGTTATGCAGACCAAGTCGCCAGCTTGTATACCGGAATGGATTTACGAAGGTTTTATTGATGGTGAATGCCTCCAGTTAGTGGGGGCATTGTCATTAATATGAATCGTCATGAGTACAATGATATTGATAGTCAATATCGCCTAGTTAATATCGAGATGTTTGATTTACGTTAGGAGGCTTGTTTGCTCAAGCGCAATCAATTGGGCAATAAATCGATTGTCATTATTAAAACGATCATACATGCCATGTGTTTGTATTTTTTAATGAGCCGATTTTATTTTGCTTTTACGGATCAATTAGGTGGGGACCCTGTTCAGGCAATTATTCACTTTACTGGCATGAGTGCGTTCAAATTATTATTGCTGACACTGGCCGTGACGCCATTAGCGCAGTGGTCGCAACAAGGTAAGTTGATGCGTATAAGACGAATGCTTGGGTTGTGGTGTTTCACGTTTGCAGTAGCGCATTTCTATTCGTATACGGCGTTTGATTTACATTTTGACTTTC
Source organism: Marinibactrum halimedae (assembly GCF_021234875.1). GTDB lineage: Bacteria > Pseudomonadota > Gammaproteobacteria > Pseudomonadales > Cellvibrionaceae > Marinibactrum > Marinibactrum halimedae. The sequence goes on from NZ_JAJQVM010000021.1 coordinate 64,830, forward strand.
TTTTATTAGGTTCTGAAGTCATTAAACGACCTTACATTACGGTTGGCTTTTTCGCTTGGGTATTACTGATGTTATTGGCAATTACGTCATTGCCGATATTGGTGAGAAAGCTAGGTAAGCGCTGGAAGCGACTTCATAATTGGATCTATGCCAGTGCTTTATTGATTGGTGTTCATTTTTGGTGGTCTGTTAAGGCCGATATTACCGAGCCAGTGGTGTATTTTGTGATGGTAGTAGGGTTATTAAGTTTGCGCTGGCAAAAGCTTAAACGTTACTTGGGGTCTGCTCGGCGCTGATGTTTTTGGTATTTGGTTTGTGGTGAGCGTATTCTTTAAGAATTGCATTCTTTTACGACGGTGTGTTTAAACACATTAATTACCACAGGAAATGGCTTGTGTTTCTTGAAAATAGTGAGAGCGGAGCATTCGCCACTGTGCTTTATTCTCAATAATTGGCGTATCAGAAATGGCTTGCTGGTTGTAAGGAATCCAATCTGAGACCTCGACATTATGCGGTGAGCCTGCATAAAAACGCATGCGAAATCGGCGAATATATTGATTCGGAATCGCCAAAAAAGCCACTTCTCTTCCTGGTGTGACACCAGAGACTTCCACACACTGATGACCACTTTTGTCGATTTCATAGATAAATCCAGTGATGGCCTTTGGGCCATCATGGTCATAGAAAATGTAATGGTACTCTTCCGGGCAAAATAGGCTGTTGTGCCAGGCGAAGCGGTTTACTAACACCGCATCATTGGTGGTCACAATCATTTGTTGGGGTTTACTGTTTTTAAGATGCGGGTCGTGTGAGAGTGCGGCATCCGCATCGATTTTTGGATAAAACCCACCGGCTTTCCATAGCGTATCTGGGGCTCGGGTATCGCCACGATACAGAGGGGCACCGGCAGGTTGAAGTCGATAGCCTTTGCGGGAAAACCGATAGTGATACAGTGATATAGGGATATCTTGGTGGCGTTTCATTAGGTGAATGGCTGCTGGGGCTGACATAGCCGCTTCCGCCGATTGCATGTACCAACAATAGACACCGCCTGTTAGTGCTCGAATAGCCTGAGAGTGTTTCTCCCGGCTTTTGGGCTGCAACGCTTGATTGGGGGCAGAAGGGTTGAACCCTTTTAACCACACTGCCAGTTTTGGCAGTAGTTTACTGCAGACATTAAAAATGCGTGGATAGTTGGTTGACGGTATTTGAACGGCTTGGGCTACCAAGGCGTCTATTTCACTGAGACCATCGGATCGGCGATTGCTGATAAATTCAGAAACAGAATCACGTTGAAAATCGGCTGCGTATTCACACAAATACCGTGGAGGACGGCAGTGGGTTTGTATTGTGCAAGGCTTGCATAGCTTTCGAATAAATTGGTCTTGGTCGGGCATCAACATACACTTCTCCGTGTGGTTCGTTTTACCTCTTTTCGATGATGGGTCGTGTAAATGATAAACTTCAAATCATTATTGCCAACTAGGTATAGATTATAGGGGTGAAAAATCAGTCATTGCAATGACGTAAAAGTTTGTTTTGTGACCAATTTTTTATTCGTTATGCATAAGGTGATGCATCGAATTCATTTTGGTTAAAAAAGAGGAGGGTTTGATGCCATTTGAGGCTTTTGGCTAGTGTTCAATACGCACTTTTAGACACGCTTTTGAAGAAAATAGAGTAAATCATGCCAAATTGATCATAAAAAATTCTTCAAATGCGATATGTCATTTGGGCGAATTTTTTTACGGATTTCATTCTTGCGGTTATTAAATAGCCATTTCTTCGTTTGTTGTGTTTGTTTTTTAATCGTTAATGTGTTGTGTCGATCTTTCTCTGATAAATTGTTTGAGTTGAGAGATTTGTAGTTTGCGAAGCGCTATGGTTGCCGCTACTATCCGGCACTTTTCCATCAGCCTTGGAGTGAAAATGGAAGCGTTAGAAAAACTTGAAAATAAAATTGTACAAGCGGTCGAGACCATTGAATTATTGAGAATGGAGCGACAAGAATTAGTGGAAGAAGTGGAAGCGTTAAAAAATGAAAAGGAACGTTTAAGCCAACAACAAAATGAGTGGGAAGCGAAAATTACATCAATGCTTGAGCAATTAACCACCAATACGGACGTGACAGAAGTTTCATAACGTCTTTTCGTTTTCATCGGCGGCATAGCCGCCGAGAAGTGTTTAATCCGGGAACATACTGTCACAACCCACAGCTTAAACACCCAATTTACTTCACCACTCTGGGCGTTCAATATCAAATTTATCGCCTATGCCCACATAATCATTTCCAGCCATACGTCCCACGACGTTTAAAGCCTCTTGGTCGATTCGGCCATTTTGATAGAGTCTGTCTTTAATATTGATACATTTCACTTTCCCTAACACTAAATTTCCGGCACCGGGGTGGGTACCAAAGGAAATGCACTCGTGCAGGCTGCATTCAAAATTGATTTGGGCTTCGGCTACACGCGGGACGCGAACGAGATGAGATTCTTCTGGTGTTAAGCCTGCAATATCAAATTCATTGACGTTCTCTGGGGCATTTACACTGGTGGTATTCATGGCATTGACCTGATCCCGACTCACAATATTCACCACAAACTCTTTGGTGGAACGAATATTGTTGAGAGTATCTTTTTGTGAGCCGTCCGGTTTGGTGATTGGGGCAAACGCCAAAATGGCAGGGTTAACGCTGACAACATTAAAAAACGAATACGGAGCAAGATTCAAGGTGCCGGCATCACTGTGACTACTGACCCAAGCGATGGGGCGTGGGCTCACGGCGGCGATTAACACGCGATAAATATCGTGGTTTTCACTGTTTTCAGGTATGAGATGCATAAAAACGAGTTTCCTTTTGTCACGAAATAGTTGTAAGTGTTTAGTTGTCAGTACCTAGTTTTCAGTACTTCGTGGTAAGAGATCATGAGAGGTTAGTGTTTATGAGCGGCCAGTATCACCGGTAACGTGCTTGATGGTCGGTGAGCGGTGTGATGATCATTATGCGTTGATTTCTGTGTGAAAAGCCATAATGACAAAAAGGGTTCAAATTGGCCAAAAGCTCACCGGTTTGCGTTATGCTGTAAAGACAGGAATGGCAAGTGATATCCATTAAGGTTCATAACTCGAATGACAGCACCCTCATGACAACACGCTCGCCCCAAGATAAAGCCTCTGGCTCAACGTCCACTGTTCGTGTTATTTCAAGGCCCAAAGCCACGCGTATTATGATCGCTAATGGTAAAGGTGGCGTGGGGAAAACGACGGTGACCACTAATTTGCTGTCTCATTTAAGTCTTCTGGGGCCGGTAGGTTTATTTGATTATGATACCCAAGGCAGCGCCAGCTTTTGGCTTTCTTTACGAGGTGAGCGGGAACCTGTGATTACGCGGTTCTCAACCAAAGCTCATGATCGTGGGCAAGTGACCCGTTCATGGATGACGCATCAAGTGGCACAGAAAGCGCGTTATGTGGTTACCGATACTCCGGCAGGTTTAAGCTCTCCTCTATTGGATAAACTGCTGATTGATACGGATATTGTGCTAATTCCGGTCTCTCCTTCTCAGATCGATATTCATGCTACTGCTGCTTTTGTTAAATCGCTCTTGCTTAATCCCCAGTTTCGGCGTCGCCCCGTTAAATTAGGGGTGGTAATGAATCGTATTCGAAAAAACACATTGAGCTTTCATAAGTTGGAGAAATTTTTATCCACTTTGGATATTCCTGTGGTCTCCCAGGTGAGAGATACCCAGTTTTATGTGAAAGCGGCGGAAGCCGGTTTGGGGGTCAATGAGTTATCGCAAAAATCGCCGGCAGATCAGAAGTCTTGGGTACAGATGATCCGCTGGATTCGCGCTTATGAGTCCACTGTGCCGAAAGCAGCCGACCGAAGCAGTACACAAAAGAAATTGCGCGATGGTACAGAGCAATTATTGGGGGTTCCTTTCTCGGATGATGAGCCTGTCGAAGATCAGGGGCAGAAAAAAGGTTAGTTATTGATTCCCCTTGAACGCTTACATCGGCTGTATACGTTGTTGTATCGCTTCGGCTGTTGGTGTGTATTGCATGGCTTTAAGCGTATCGTCGTTGCACACATTAAAAAATCGTGGCGTTTGTGGCGGTATGCTTTCGTTGGGTTGGGCGCATTGCATCCACGATAAATAAAACGATTCTTCGAATGATGAGGCAGTGGGCGCCGTGGCGAGTGTCGGAGCTTGTGTCGTCATTTTTGAATTCATGCCTGACTTACCTTCATTCTGTACGCTAGGCGTTGCTGTTATTGGGAAGCGAAAGAGTTGGGCATTAAATTCATGGTGGTTATCTACATCGTTATCGAATAAGTTGATCGCGCCTGGTGCATTAGTCTTTCCACACCGCGAAGAGAGGTTGAAATAAAAACTTTGTAGCGATTTTTGCAGCCCTTTCCCTAAGGCTTTGATGTACGCTTCTTTTAATGTCCAAAACTCAAAAAAACGCTGTAATTGTTGGTTTTCTTGTGGGTCAACGTTGACTGCATTGACTTCACTTGGGTGAAAGTAGTGATCTGCAATATCCAGTGGGTTGCCACGACGAGCAGTGCGCTCTACATCAACGCCTAAACGTCCTTGAGTACCAATAGTGACTGCCACTAAGCCTTTGGTGTGAGAAATATTGAAATCAACGGGTATGCCTTTGAGGTTAGGGCGTCCATGTGGCCCAATTTCAAATTCAATTTTATGATTGGGCAGGTTTAACCGTTCGGATAAGCGCTGCCTTACGATTACTTTTCCGAGTAAGTATTGTTGCTGGGCGTCTAAGTGTTTAAAGCGAGCCCAGCGCTCGTGCTCTTCTTTATTGAGCCACTGTAAGTGATCATTTTGACGTGCCGTGATGTTGTACGAGTCATCATGAGACTCGTAGAAGCACAGGTAGACATGGGGCTCGTTGAAAGGGCTTTGACTATACTCTGTGTTCATGGATCAATTCACCGTTATCCCGCCAGTGTTATAAAAAAGTTTCTGAATAGTAATGCGCGTCTGGCATGGTAATGAAATAAGTCAGAAAAGCCAGCTACCCCTTTGAGTTGAGGAGTTTTTATACAATGGATAAAAAAGATTCGGGTGATTTAACCGGATTGTTATCGGTCATGGTGATGCGCGATGCATCAGACCTATTCGTCACGGCCAATGCACGACCAACGATTAAAGTGGATGGACAATACCATCCCATTGGCGATGATCCGTTCAGTGCGGAACGGGTCAGTGAGTTGATTTTTGCAGTGCTAACACCAGAGCAGGCCGAGCAATTTCGTCGTGATCTTGCGGTAGATTTGGGTTTGGAATACCCGAAAGTAGGTCGCTTTCGCCTTAATCTTTATCACCAAAAAGGGGCACCGGCGTTGGTTGCCCGATTTATAAAACATGAAATTCCCGGTTTTAAAGCGTTGGGTTTACCGCCAGTGGTGCGCAAGGTGGCCATGGCGGAGCGTGGATTGATTTTGGTAGTGGGTGGCACGGGAACGGGGAAATCCACCACCTTGGCCAGCATGATCGATTATCGCAATACGAATCGAGCTGGCCATATTCTGACCATTGAAGACCCGATCGAATACACTCACCCCCACAAAAAATCGTTAATTAGCCAACGAGAAGTGGGCATTGATACTCACAGTTTTGAAGATGCATTGAAATTTGCTTTACGAGAAGCGCCCGATGCGGTTTTGGTGGGTGAGATTCGTGATATGCACACAGCCACCCAGGTATTGCGGTTGGCGGAAACGGGGCATGTGTGTTTATCGAGCTTACATGCCAACAGTGCTAGCCAGGCGTTAGATCGTGTTCAAAATTTATTTCCCCAAAGTGCTCATAAACGTATTCGCCAGGATTTAGCGGGCATGCTCGTGGCAATTATTAGTCAGCGTATGGTGTTCACGCATTCTGGTCAGAGGGTGATGGTGCCGGAAATTATGATGAATACCCCCTACATTGCGGATCTCATTGAGAAAGGGGAGACGGGTAAAATCAAAGATGCCATGAGTGAGAGTGACGATGATTGCCAAACCTTCGATGATGCTCTCATTAAATTATTTGAAGCGGGCAAAATCTCACGGGAAGAAGCCTTACGCATGGCGGATTCAAAGATTAATTTATCCGTGCGTTTGTCTGCTGATAACAGTGGTTATAACCCGATGCAGAGTGATGTGATTCGTCTGGAAAAGGTATGGCGAAGCCCTAGTGCAAAGTTTGATCGCTACAAATGGATGTCCATTACCGCTCATGAACGTTGTCAAACCATTTGGCCAGACTTGGCTTCTGGTTTGGCGAAAGCCATTAAGGTGGGCTTACAAGAACGTGGTTATCAATCCTATGAACCTAAAGAGGGAGTGGCACCTCCGCCGATCGATTTCTTTTTTGCTTTCTCGCCAAAATCCAAGACAAACGGAGCGGGTAAAAAACCGGTAATGACAACAGCAAGCCTATTAATGCATGTGAAAGATCAAAAGTCTGGAGAAGTCGTGTGGCGATTGAGTGCCACCATGAACATGCAAGATACTTCTCTCACTCAACAAGAGTTATCCATTGAAATTTCCAAGTTACTGGCATCGTTGCCGTTTTCAGGTTAACGACTTCTTTAGAAAAAACCAAAAAGGCTCATACTGTGAAATGAATGCCACGTTTGTGGCATTGGCATGTCGGTAATCGGTGTTGTCGCTTAAAAAGGCATACCCTTACCCGGTGATGGGTTTATGATGGTTGAGTGCAAATGTTCACCGTTTGCACGCTCATGAGAAAACAATTTCTCCACTATAACAATAATGATGAGTCTATCTCTAAGGAGCGGTGTTATGAGCAATGAACATTTAGTGATCTTCGATACTACTTTGCGCGATGGTGAGCAAAGCCCGGGGGCGTCCATGACCAAGGAAGAGAAGATACGCATTGCCAAGCAACTGGAAAAAATGCGCGTTGATGTTATCGAGGCGGGTTTTGCGATTGCCAGCCAAGGTGATTTTGAGGCGGTGCATGCCGTGGCCTCAGAAATTAAAGCGTCGACCATTTGCAGCCTCGCCCGGGCAGTCACGGCGGATATTGAACGTGCTGCTGAAGCTATTAAACCGGCTGAGCGCAGCCGTATTCATACTTTTATCGCTACCTCCCCAATTCACATGCAATACAAATTGCAGATGCAGCCAGAGCAAGTGCTGGAACAAGCAGTCAAAGCCGTGACCTTGGCCCGTAACTTTACAGACGATGTGGAGTTTTCTTTAGAGGATGGGAGCCGCTCAGAACATGATTTTGCCTGTCGGATTATTGAGGCGGTGATTAATGCTGGTGCCACAACGATTAATATTCCTGACACGGTGGGTTATGGGGAGCCGGGTGAATATGGGGCGATGTTTAAACGTATAATCACGGCAGTTCCGAACAGTGATAAAGCCATCTTTTCAACCCATTGTCACAACGACTTGGGGTTGGCGGTAGCGAATTCTTTAGCGGCGGTGATGAATGGTGTTCGACAGGTGGAGTGTACGATTAATGGTTTGGGAGAGCGTGCCGGTAATGCTTCGCTGGAAGAGTTGGTGATGGCAGTGAAAACCCGACATGATTTGTACCCGGTTTCTACAAATATTGATACCCGGCATATCGTTGCTACCTCTCGTATTGTTTCATCCACCACAGGATTTCCTGTTCAGCCTAACAAAGCCATTGTGGGGGCCAATGCGTTTGCTCACGAATCGGGTATTCACCAAGATGGTGTGTTAAAACATCGGGAAACCTATGAAATCATGCGTGCGGAAGACGTTGGGTGGAATACCAATAAATTGGTTTTAGGAAAACATTCCGGGCGTGCAGCGGTGAAGGCTCGCTTCGAAGAATTGGGAATTCACTTTGATACTCCCGAAGCTTTAAACGAAGCGTTTACACGTTTTAAAGAATTGGCCGATAAAAAACACGAAATTTTCGATGAAGATTTGCAAACCATTGTGACTACTTCGACGAGCTCCCCTTTTGACAGTCTGTATTCGTTCACAGCCATTGATGTGCATTGTTTAACGGGGAAAAAGCCCCATGCCAGTGTGACATTGACGGTATCCGGACAAGCGCAGACAGCGGAGGCAGAGGGGGGAGGCCCTGTGGACGCCACGTTCAAAGCCATTGAAAAAATCGTTGAAAGCAATACAGATTTATTGCTGTATTCGGTTAATGCCATTACTCAGGGTACGGATTCACAAGGGGAGGTGACGGTTCGCCTGGAGCGAGGGGGTAAGGTTGTTAATGGTGTTGGTGCGGATACGGATATCGTAGCGGCATCGGCCAAGGCCTACATTCAGGCGTTGAATTTGATAGAATCCGGCGCTCAGCGAGCACACCCGCAGTTTGCAGGGGTTTAAATGCCCAGTTGCAGTCAAGTGTTTGTTGGTAATCAGAGTCAGTTGGTAATCGGTATCGGTAATAGTGTAGGGAATTCTTGTGGCCGTGAATGAAGCGCAACGTTTAACGTATCTTGAGGCGATGGGGGTGGATCAGTACTTGCCTCGCCGCCGCTTGCCAGGCGCACCGGCGCCTATTCAGGCCGAATGGCGCCCTGAGTGGTTACATCAGCTTAATCGCTCTGACCAGAGTGCTTCGCCTGTAACCTCTGCTCGGGCTGAAACGGAATCCTTAAAAACGGGCAGTCCTGCCAATACCGCTTTATCTACCACAAAGCCGAGTACCTCAAAAGCTGAGATTTCTGTTCATCCAGTGACAAACCAAGCGGTGGTTTTGAACGATGGCGCTCCTCGCAGCGATAACAGGGCGGGTGTTCCTAAAGCCGCTGACGAGGTTGTCACTGATATCCTGTCGGAATTTACTCCAAGTGCTCAGGATAAGATGCAGGGTAGGGCATCGAAGGCGCAATCACTCAAATCACCTCCCGTTTCTGACAGCGCAGCGGGAAATTTACGATTTTCATTGAGTGTATGGCGAGTGAATGACGATGTGTTGGTTATTGATAGTCGTCATAGTGAATTAGCCCTCCCTACAGAAACATTATTGCGAAACATTTTACGCGCCATGGGGTATCCACCTGAATTACCGCGCAGTGAAGTCATAAAATGGCCATTGATCAAAGGCACAAAACACGATCAAAGTGAAAGTGCTGCGAGAGAAATGATGCAGGCATTTTTAGATGAACAGTTTTTACTGCAACCTGGAAAGTTCATTTTTCTCATGGGGCGTGATGCGGTACGAGTTACAGTTGAAGAGACGAATGATTTTGAGTCTTTGCTTGGCCAATCCATCGCGATTTCGGACTTTGATGTGACTGCACTGGTTATGCCGAGCTTAGTGGAGTTACTTCAGTCTCCCAAAATGAAAAGTATTGTGTGGCAAGCGTTAACGCCGTTACGAAAATCTTGATGTGTTTCAGAAGTAAAAAAGAATGTCTGGTCTTCCTATTAAAATCCTTTCTATGACGGCGCAGCATCTGCCGTCCGTTACCGAGATAGAATCACAAACTCAGCTGAGCCCATGGTCAAGAAAAGAATTCGAGCGCAGCTTATCCGGTGTTCGAAAAAGTTGGGTGGCTTTGCGCGATAATATTGTGGTGGGTTACGCTGTATTCAGTGTGATTGCTTCGGAAGCGGAATTATTAACTATTAGTGTTCACCCTGAGTACCAAGGGCAAGGTATTGCCAGTGATTTCTTAGCCTCTCTTATGCTTCCTCCATTTCTTGAACCTTCAGTTGAAAGGGTTTTTCTAGAGGTGCGAGCTTCTAATTTGGTTGCACAAAGCCTTTATGAAAAATTAGGTTTCCATCAAATTGGTGTGCGGGAAAATTACTATCCGGCCAAGTCACATCGTGAGGATGCGTTTATTTTTGCGAGAGAAAATGCCGTAGAATTAGCATAAAAATATGGTATGCGGGGTGGCTACCTAAAAAATAAAAAGCCGTCTAAAAGACGGCTTTTGTACGAACGAGATAAAAACGTGTATTTAAAAAGAAACTCTTCGGTAACGCCGATATTCAGGTTTCCAAAAATTTCGCTCTATTCGCTCTAACATATGTTCCTCGGTTACCTCATTTGCCACACCATCTGCCATGGCTTGTTCGTACACTGCTTTCGCAATGACCTTGCTTAACTCGCGTGCATGCTCCAAGCTCGGTAACAACGGACCCTCGCCATCTCTTGCCAGTGGGGAAGCTTCAGCCAAGGCGCGACTGGTTGCCATGAGCATGTTATCGGTAACGCGCGTCGCTTTACTGGCGACAATGCCTAATCCTAGGCCTGGAAAAATATAGCTGTTATTACATTGTGCAATGTCGAATATTTTCCCTTCTTGTGCCACAGGTGCAAATGGGCTGCCTGTTGCTACAATGGCTTCACCTTTCGTCCACCGAAGAATATCTTTAGGCTCCGCTTCAACCTGAGAGGTAGGGTTAGATAGGGGGAGTACGATGGGTCTGGAGCAGCCTTCATGAAGAGAGGTGATGACTTGCTCATTGAATAATCCGGGTTGACCGGAAACACCAATTAACACAGTTGGTTTTGCGTTGGTAATGACTTCAAGTAACGCAATACTGTCCCGTTCGGTACACTCCCAATCTACAATGGTATTGGAATTTTGTGCCAGAGGTTTTTGGAAATCTCGTAAATTAGACATGCTGTCTAATAATAACCCCCAGCGATCAACCATAAAAACTTGTTGACGTGCTTGTGGCTCGGATAAACCTTCAGATTTCATTTGGGCAATGATTTGTTCTGCAATACCGCACCCTGCTGAACCGGCTCCAACAAACACAACTCGCTGATCACACAGCCTTTCGTTTTTTGCTTTGCATGCGGCGAGCAGCGTTCCCACGGTAACCGCTGCTGTACCTTGAATATCGTCATTAAAGCAACATAGGTTGTCTTTGTAGCGATTTAGAATAGGCATGGCGTTAGTTTGGGCAAAGTCTTCAAATTGAAGCAACACTTCAGGCCAACGTCGTTTTACGGCTGCAATAAACTCGTCAACAAACTCTTCGTATTCATCGCCGGTAATTCTTGGGTGGCGCCACCCCATATACATAGGGTCGTTAATTAAATTTTGGTTGTTGCATCCTGCGTCGAGAACGACAGGAAGTGTATAGGCAGGGCTGATTCCTCCACAGGCAACATAGAGCGACAACTTTCCAATGGGAATACCCATTCCGCCAATACCTTGGTCACCTAAGCCCAATATACGCTCCCCATCTGTGACAACAATGACTTTGACATTACGCTTTGTGGCGTTTTGCAGCATGTCATCGAGGTTTTCTAAATCGGGATAAGAAATAAATAACCCACGGGACCGGCGATAAATATGTGAAAATTGCTGACAAGCCTCCCCCACCGTTGGGGTGTAAATTAATGGCATGACTTCTTCAATATGATCAACGATCAAACGATAAAATAGAGTTTCGTTCGTGTCTTGAATATTTCTCAGGTAGATGTGCTTGTCGATGTCTGTCTTGAATGAGCTAAGTTGTTCATAGGCGCGTTCTTTTTGCTCTTCGATGGTTTCTTTAATATGTGGTAATAAGCCGACCAAATTAAAGTTTTGTCGTTCTGACTCACTGAATGCACTGCCTTTATTCAATAGGGGAGTTTCTAACAGGGCGGGTCCGGCGTAAGGAATGTAGAGTGGTCTTTTATTCATATTAGGCCCTAGTATGCTTGGATAAATATCAAACACTTAACCGTTGTGTTATTCGCAATACTGCTTAAATGGATGTTCACAACCATCGCAAGTTTTCTCTCATTCTACTCTATTTTGTAGAAACGGCAGAGATCATCTCTCTTTGACGTGAAGCTTAGATCTAAAGGAAGGTTAAAGGTGTGTTGTGTACAATCTATGAATACAGTTTTTGGTGTTGCAAACCCATAAAATCTATACAAGTAGTGAGGGAGTACAATAAGTTAACTAGCTTGGTTTATAGCCGTTGGTTGACCAACAAAACCGATAGGATTCAGCAGAAATGTGTGGGAAGTTAAAACATAGCATAAAAAAGTGCCCAAATACTGCTTGAACACTTTTTGATTCCACCACAAAACAATTCAAGTTTCGTGGTGGAAGGGAGAGGGAGGTGTTGGCGAGACTTTGTCTTTAGCGAGTGCCAAAGACAACCATCGTTTTTCCTTTTACGCTGACGAGCCCTTGGTCTTCCAGTGTTTTCAGCACTCGACCAACCATCTCCCTTGAGCAACCAACAATTCTGCCGATTTCTTGCCGGGTGATTTTAATCTGCATCCCGTCAGGGTGGGTCATGGCGTCTGGTTCATTGCATAACTCAAGCAATGTGCGAGCAACACGACCGGTTACGTCAAGGAAGGCGAGATCGCCCACTTTACGTGTAGTATTGCGTAAGCGGCGAGCCATTTGTGTGCCCAGTGCAAATAGGAACTCTGGGTGAGTCTCTACTAACTCTTGGAATTTACCGTAACTGATTTCGGCAACTTCACACTCGCTTTTGGCTCGAACCCATGCACTGCGTGGGTCATGCTCACCAAATAGGCCCATTTCTCCGAAGAAATCGCCGTCATTTAAGTAGGCGACGATCATTTCTCGCCCTTCATCGTCTTCAATAACGACGGTAACAGAACCTCGAATAATGTAGTAAAGTGAATCACTCTTATCGCCGGCGTAGATCAGCGTACTCTTTGCTGGATACCTACGACGATGGCAGTGTGACAAGAATTGTTCGAGATTCGAAATGTGTGGTGTTAATGATACAGCAACCAAATTTATCCCCTTGGCCGACATACTCGGCTTCTGCAAGCAAACCCTTTGCGGAGTAATTATAAAATTATGACCGCACATTATTGATCAGTCTAGCGGCGTATTTATTATATGTAACCCCGCCCGTTCAAAAATTTATCGCCACTATCCTCAATCCATGAGCCCAGTATAGATCAGTGAGGTCTGGTTAAAATGTGACTTAGTTATAGTCATTGGTTATGTTTTTTTTACAAAACCAAATTTTTTTGTCTTTGCGACATTGTTCAATCTTTCAAATAAAATTCAAGCGTTATCGTCATTTTTTTGACGAAAAAATTCATCTTTGAGTGTGTTTATTTCGGGTATTGGATAATGTAATTAATATTGTTTCAAAATAACCGAATAAATGAAACTAAGATTTGCGTCTTGCTGATGTATAAATGATGGGGGTTAAATGACCTTTCATGCCACAAACTGACGTAGATTGATAATTTAGGAATAAAATACACTTAACCATTATGAGAGGCAAAATATGAAGGCAACGGTAAAATGGGTAGATGGGGTGATGTTTCTTGGAGAGTCTGGGAGCGGACATAGCGTGGTGATGGATGGGCCAGCAGACCATGGTGGCAGAAATATGGGTGTGAGGCCTATGGAGATGTTGCTTTTGGGTGTTGGTGGATGCGCTTCTTTTGATGTCATGAGCATCCTAAATAAAGCGCGACAAGGCGTCTCAGATTGTCGGTGTGAATTAACGGCGGAGCGGGCGGATGAAGTTCCTGCGGTGTTTACAAAAATTCATTTGCACTTTGTTGTCACAGGTAAGTCTCTGAAAGACGCACAAGTTAAAAGAGCAGTAGAGTTATCTGCAACGAAATATTGCTCTGCTTCACTTATGTTGGGTAAAGCAGGTGCGTCTATTTCCCATGATTACGAGATTATAGAAGAATAACGAATACTGACTTTAATTTTAGAAAAATTCCATGAAGCGAAAAGCTCGCTATAGGGGTTGGGTTGTTCTAAATCGCTATACCTTTTCGCTCGTGGTGGTCATGACTTTGGCCACGGCGGACATCATTTTTTTGATGGGTCTTGGGAAGGTGTAACCGCCTGCTTGTAGCGCATGACTGGCATGGCTGGCTTCATCTTCTAGCATTTGCGTCACTATGGCCCTGCTCTTTGCGTCTTGCGCAGGCAGTTGGTTTAAATGAGATTCCAGGTGTTTACATACTTGGTCCTCTGTTGCAGCAACAAACCCGAGGCTCATTTTGTCTGAAATTAATCCTGCACTGGCGCCAATGCCATATGAAAGCGTATACCAGATGGGGTTCAATATACTGACTCTACCGCCGAGCTGATCAATCCGTTCTTCACACCATGCTAGGTGGTCAATTTCTTCATCAGCGGCTTTTTCCATTTCGCTACGCACGTCAGGCAGCTTTGCGGTTAGAGCTTGTCCTTGATATAGGGCTTGAGCACAGACTTCACCTGTATGATTTACGCGCATTAAACCGCAGGCTTTGCGTCTTTCCTCGTCAGTTAATGCTTGTTCTACATCGATGCCTTCGGCAGGCGAGGTATGATAAGCAGGGCGAGTGCCGGGGGTGAGTGTTCTGAGTGCGCGGTCGGCATGAGTGATGAGGTGATCGATTGCCGATAGATGACGTGATTTCATGACTGAGTGCGCCTTATGTTCAAGTTTAATTCATTACTTACTGCGGATACCGTTTATTGGCTCGCTACCTGTTTCTGATAATAAATTGTAAGGGAAATGGCGGCACTTTTTAAATGGAGAGGACGTGTTGAATGAGGGGACCGTGTTAAATCAGAAGAAGCTTGGTCGGGCGAGGGCATGTAAAGGGGCATGTAAAAAAGAGGTTAGCCCGAATTAACGGGCTAAAGGCAGTGCAATATTAATTAGTTGTATCTCGCTCAATGGCTCGGTAAGCAATGTCGTTTCGGTAACTGACACCTTCCCACGAGATGGTTTTGGCCAAGGTATAAGCTTGTTCTTGTGCTTCTTTGACGGTACTCCCAGTGGCGGTAGCGCAAAGCACTCTGCCGCCATTGGTCACAATATTTCCTTCGGAGATAGAGGTTCCTGCATGGAATATTTTTTGAGAGCTACCATCGCCATTGTCAAAGCCGGTAATGACTTTTCCTTTCGCATAAGTACCAGGATAACCTTCCGCAGCTAACACTACACCGACGGCAGGATTAGGACTCCACTCTGTGGTTTCTTGGTGGAGATCACCGTTTAACGCTGATAAGCACAATGCCACTAAATCGCTTTGTAGCCGCATCATGATAGGTTGAGTTTCAGGGTCACCAAAGCGGCAATTGTATTCAATGACCTTAGGTTCACCGTCAGAAGTGATCATTAATCCAGCATAGAGGAAACCTGTATAGGGGTTTCCTTCGCTGGCCATGGCAGCCATGGTGGGGTTGATCACTTCGTCCATAATACGCTGATGTATCTCAGGAGTGACCACGGGTGCTGGTGAGTAGGCGCCCATACCTCCAGTATTCGGGCCTTTATCACCATCGTAAGCCCGTTTGTGATCCTGGCTTGTGGCCATAGGAAGTGCGGTTTTACCATCGGCCATGACGATAAAGCTGGCTTCTTCCCCTTGTAAAAATTCCTCAATAACCACTCGGCAACCAGCTTGACCGAAGGCATTGCCTGAGAGCATATCCGATACTGCGGACTGTGCTTGCTCAAGGGTTTCTGCAACGATGACACCTTTACCGGCTGCTAGGCCATCGGCTTTGACAACAATGGGTGCCCCGACTTGATCGAGATAGGCAAGGGCTTCACCTTCATTGGTGAAGGTTCGGTATTCTGCTGTAGGGATGTTATTTCGAGCCAAGAAGTCTTTGGTAAACGCCTTTGACCCCTCTAATTGTGCGGCCAATTTAGAAGGGCCAAAACAAGGCAAGTTGTGCTCATTGAAATAATCAACAATGCCTTCCACCAGCGGTGCTTCAGGCCCAATAATCGTTAAGCCCACCTTTTCTGTTTGGGCAAATTCTGCTAATGCTGAGAAGTCTAAAATATCAATGCTGATATTCGTAATTTTAGACTCAGCGGCCGTACCGGCGTTACCTGGTGCTACAAAGATGTGTTCAACGGTAGGGCTTTGAGCTGCTTTCCAAGCAAGGGCATGCTCACGTCCGCCACTTCCGATAATCAGTACTTTCATTAAGTATTCCTCAATTCTTGATTCTGATGTCTTCAGATTTAGTGGCGGAAATGACGCATACCAGTGAATACCATGGCCATATTGGCTTCATCCGCAGCCGCTATGACTTCTTCATCACGAATTGAGCCACCTGGTTGGATGATGCAGCTGATTCCGACTTTAGCTGCGTTGTCGATGCCATCACGGAAAGGGAAGAAGGCATCACTTGCCATGCAAGCACCTTCTACGGTTAGGCCGGCATGTTCGGCTTTGATTGCGGCAATACGCGCTGAGTTAACACGGCTCATTTGCCCTGCGCCAATGCCAATCGTACGGTGGCCTTTGGCATAGACAATGGCATTAGATTTAACCATTTTTGCCACTTTCCAAGTGAAGAGTAAATCTCGTATTTCTGCTTCAGAGGGCGCTCGTTTTGTTACTACCTTGAGCTCGTCGGTAGAGATCATGCCAAGGTCGCGATCTTGAACCAGCAAGCCACCGTTTACGCGCTTGTAGTCCATGTCTTTTATATTTGAGTTTATTTTTGAGAACGGGCCACAAGTGAGAAGTCGAACGTTTTTCTTCGAACCAACAATTTCCGCAACACCATCAGCAACCGATGGAGCAATGATTACTTCTACAAATTGGCGTTCTACAATTGTGCGGGCAGTTTCCGTATCCAGCTCTTCATTAAACGCAATGATGCCGCCGAAAGCAGATTCAGGGTCTGTTTCAAAAGCGTGATGGTAGGCCTCTAGCAATGTTTGTGCAGAGGCGACACCACAGGGGTTGGCATGTTTAACAATTACGCAACTGGGGGTATCGAATAACTTTACAGTTTCCAGAGCGGCGTCAGTGTCAGCAATATTATTGTAAGACAACGCTTTGCCTTGCAATTGTTTGGCAGAGCTGATGCTGGCGTCAGAATGATTTTTTTCTACATAAAACGCACTGGCTTGATGAGGGTTTTCCCCGTAACGCAGTTCTTGCTGCTTCACATATTGTGTGTTCAATGTACGAGGAAAAGCATCGCTGCCTTCTTCGACCATGCTGCCAAAGTGATTGGCAATGGCGCTATCGTAAGCAGCGGTGTGTTCGAAGGCTTTGATGGCGAGGTCAAAGCGTGTTGATTGGGTTGTGTGCCCATTGTGGGTTGTTAACTCATTGATAATGCGGGGGTAGTCGCTGCTGTTGACGACAATATTCACGAAGGCGTGGTTTTTAGCCGCAGCACGAACCATGGTGGGGCCGCCAATGTCGATGTTTTCAATGGCGTCTTCAAGAGAGCAATCCGGGTTGGCCACCGTGTTTTCAAAGGGGTAGAGGTTGACTACAACCATATCAATGGCGCTGATTCCTTGAGCAGACATTACCCCTTCATCTTTTCCTCGTCTCCCCAAAATACCACCGTGTACTTTAGGGTGCAGTGTTTTTACGCGACCATCCATGATTTCTGGAAAGCCCGTGTAGTCTGCGACTTCGATAACAGGAATATTGTGTTCGTGAAGGAGGCGATAGGTGCCGCCGGTAGAGAGAATTTCTACGCCGATTTGATGAAGCGATTTGGCAAAATCAACAATGCCGCTTTTGTCTGACACGCTAATGAGTGCACGTTTCACGGGGGTTAAGTCGCCAGGATTATTCATGGTGGTTACTTCCATTACTCAACGATGGGTAATTTTTCACAGTAGTGTGTCATGACGCACTACATTTGAATTTTTGACTGTTTGGCCCATTTTTGGGGCCGAAAATAAAAGAGGGGTGAGTATTTCTACTCCCCCCTCTTTGGAAATCTTGGACTGGTCAATCAGTGTATTAGAGTTGACCGTATTGCTTTAGCTTCTTACGCAAAGTACCTCGATTAAGGCCTAATACTTGAGCGGCTTTAGTTTGGTTGTGCCGAGTGTATTGCATAACGACTTCTAGCAGTGGTGCTTCAACTTCTGCCATGACTAGCTCATATACATCGCTGACTTTCTGGCCATCTAAGTGCTTGAAATAGTTGTCAATGGCTTGTTTTACGCAGTCGCGTAAGGAGCTGTACTCCGACGCAGTATTGATGGTAGCAAACGAGCTGGTTTCTGTTTCGCTTGCTTCAGTATTCGAAATTGGTAAATCCGCTAAAATAGTTTCTGCGTGATTCATGCCACCTGTTCCCCTATATGTTTCAGCCGTTCGAAAAATTCACGAACTTTGCCGTGCTGTTCTTCTACGTTCTCTAATTCATTAAATTTGGCCCGAAAGCGATCACCGTTTGGTAAGGTTTTCAAATACCACCCAACGTGTTTTCGCGCAATTCGTACCCCCATGTAATGGCCATAAAAGCGATGTAGTTCGCTTAAATGGTTGCAAAGAATGGCCTCAATTTCGTTTAAGTCTGGCTCAGGAAGTCGGGTTCCTGTGCGCAGAAAATGGGTAATTTCACGAAATATCCATGGCCGTCCTTGTGCTGCTCGACCAATCATGACCGCTGCAGCGCCGGTATAGTCCAGCACTTTTTTTGCGGTCTCTGGTGAGCAAATATCGCCATTGGCAAAAACCGGAATGGATACCGATTTCACGACGTTGGCGATAGTGTCGAATTCTGCACTGCCATTAAATTTGCAGGCCCGTGTTCGACCGTGTACCGCTAGAGCTTGAATGCCGCTTTGCTCAGCGATACGTGCAATACTGACTGCATTGCGATTGTCCTGGTCCCAACCTGTACGAATCTTTAACGTTACAGGGACATCTACTGCATTGACGACAGCCATTAAAATCTCAGTGACGAGCTTTTCATCTCTGAGTAGTGCTGACCCGGCGGCTTTATTGCACACTTTTTTAGCGGGACAGCCCATGTTGATGTCAATTATCTGCGCACCTCGCCGTACATTTTCTGCAGCGGCTTGCGCCATCATTGACGGTTCTGCACCGGCAATCTGAACGCTTCGCGGAGATTCCTCTCCTGTGTGATCCAACCGGGTTTGTGACTTTCGACTTTTCCAAAGTCGAGTGTCTGCAGTTACCATTTCTGATACAACAAGCCCTGCGCCCATGTCTCGACATAATTGACGAAATGGGCGGTCTGTTACCCCCGCCATTGGTGCAAGAATGACTGGGTTGGTGATCGAGTAGGAACCAATCGAAAACACTGAGTCACTCCTGCGCTTATCGTTTAATCAGTGCTATTGCTATGCTGTCACCAATACGATGTTCGCCAACTTTTAGTAACTGGTTGCGATCGTTTTGCATTTCACGGAACAAGTCTAAAAATTCGACTACACATTGCTGAGAGCAGAAATAAGTAAAGTACTTTTTACTCAATCTCCAATCATTGATAACGATTACTTTGCCGATGGGTTTTGGCGAAGGTTCAGACATCGCAATGGAGTAATAAATATACACTGATGTTTACGGGTTATCTGGCAGAGAAATGAGAGATACCCCTCATCGTTTGCTAATAACTTTTTGTTTACGGCGAATGGCTGTGATGAAGTGCATATTCTTGATCGGAGGATCGTTGTCTGGCATCGAGCTACCTAAGTTATTAAGGAAGCATTTGCTTCAGTATGCAGAAATTCACGCGCCATTTCAGTCAGTGCCGAAAAGGGCGCCTATCATACCCATATTGATCCCTAATGGGAACGCAGAATTTATGCGTATTGACGAAAAAATAAGCGTAAAAAAGGTTGCTTTTTAGAAATGCTTAATATTAGTGCATATGAGAGTATGGTGTGTCTCATACTCTCAGTGCTTCTTCGCAAAAATTAGGATTCCGAAGGAATAAACGCTTTGTAATTGACGGCTTTATCACCTGGGTCAAGAAGTTCTAAACTGATATGAATCGGTTGGCTTTTGGGCATATTGCGAGCCCCTGCCATCTCACCAGCCAAATACTCGGAGGGGAGAAAGGTTCGTTGGGCAATAGGTTGGTCATTGATATCAGTGAATGCCAAGCTTAGATGTGGGAAAGGCTGTTCGAAACCCGCTGTATTGAGCAGAACCGCATCCGCTTGTAATGCGTTTTCCAGAGTCGGGTGTTCACGCACAACTAACGTGATTCGTACTTTGCTGTAATCGTATACTGGCGGTATTGTGCAACCAATAACAGGGCACATAACCGTATAAGCATCACGATAGGGGTGAACTCGACTCCATGTATCAAACTTAATCCATCCTACTTGTGCGATGAGCAATAGAGCCAAGACAACATTGGATGCCCAAAATGCCAGCTTTTTAACCCACTCTCCTGGCTCATCTTGCCTAAAGGTGACTTCGAGCGGTTCTGGTTCGAAGGATTGAAGCATGTCATAACGGTCTTCTGGTGAAGTAGACAGTCCGGTATTAACTTCGTTTTCTTCGTCATCTTCCATATCCCAGTTTCGGGCTTGTGTCCCTTCAAATTCTGAATCTGGAGGTGGGCGAAGGTCTGGTGTTTTACGTCGCTCGATCGGTTCTGGCGGCTCTTCGTCAAAATTTGCCGCAAACTTATCCATGAAGTCGTCGTCGATTGCGTCAAAGCTGCCGGTGCGATTTGGGTCAAAGCGGGTATTGATATCCTCATCATCATTACTGTGAAGATTTTTCTCCAATTTGGCATGTAGATCATCATCAATAATTGCTTGGCCGTCTTCTGGGTTGTCTGAGGAGGGGGTTACCGATTTACGAATAGGTTCGACATGGGTTTCTCCGCTCTCCAACTCAGATAGCATACTAAGTGCCCATGATTCATCGGTATGTGTATCCTCTTCTATTGGGTCATCTTTTTTCGGAGAGCGATCAAAGAGCGAACCGGAATCGACATTCCACCTTTTAGCCGTAAATTCAAACTCAGCCAGTTCGTCCATTCCGCTACCCACAGACCCACTTTCTTCGAGGTCCATGTCATCACTGATGAGGAAATCATCATCAATGTCCTTTAAAAAGACGTCTTCTTTTTCAGAAATGGAGCCGAGCTGGGTTGTGTCTAGGCGGGTTGATTTTTCTTCTTCGCTGACAAAGTGTGTTTTTGAGGTCTCATTGGTTGCTGCGTTATTAGTTTCAGCATTATCTGATGGAATCTTTCCCTCTTGATCAGTTGATGAGGTTTTTTTAGCTAGGTGTTCCTTGTTGGGTGTTAAGTTACTTTCCCTCAATACTTCTTCGTTCACCGGTGATGGCTTTGTATCTTTAGGTGCGTTGTGGTCGGTGACTGGAGTTGTGTGAGTAATTGGGTCACTTTGGGGTTGAAAGTTTGTTGTGCTATCCACCAAAGTATTTTGAGGGAGCGAATCGTTTGATTGTGTTGTTTCTTTCTTGACGCTTTCAGAATGTTTAACTTGCTTCGTGACTTTATGTTCAGGGCTTCCTACCTGGGAGGTGCTTTTAAAAGCATTTTGTTTAGGGGCGCTTTGTTTGGGCGAGCTTTGTTTAGGCGAACTTTGTTTTGGGGTAATGTGCTTAGGAGTACCATGAACAATGTTTTCCATCGCATTGAAGACATAAAGACAGGATCCGCAACGCACAGCCCCCCGAGCTTTCTTCAACTGATCGGGTGTAATTCGAAAAGAGGTGCTGCATTGTGGGCAACGTGTGATCGTATCCGTCATCGAGACAGTTGTCCTTGTGTGGAAAAGTTCATGGTTAAATCTATATTTGGCTGAGCTCTCCGTACTGCATCAGCCGTAGTGAGAGAGTATTGTTTACTTCATTCGCATCAGTGTATAGCGAAAGGTTGTCTTGTTGCATGGGCTAAAGCAAGTTCTAACTAATATAGCGTGACTGGCTATGATTGACGCAAATTACCTCTGAATAAGCTTAAACCGTAGAATGCATCTTTTTTTACTTATGTATGTGCGCACATTTGATACCTTCTAGTGCAATGCATTCTAGATAGATACATTCTAGGTTGTTTTTCTAAGCCTCTGTAATGACAGAAATTTTAGTCATTATATTAATGTACGTAAATTGTCGCGCATTCTGTACCGCTAGAGATGTGCGCCGCCTCAAGAATTCTTAATTTTCCAGTCGTTGATACAGGGCTTTTTTAGAGGTTACGATCTCCGTTTTTGTGCAGTAAGCCGTACCCACTCTTCTTTCTGTGCCACCGGGTCAAAGTCGAACCAAGGTGTGTAAGCGTTGATGACGGCCTCTGCTTGCGAAGCCAGTATGCCGGAAAGGCAAATCATCCCACCGTCTTTAGTTAATGCACTGATGGTTGTGGCCAGTTCAACCAGTGGCCCGGCAAGAATATTGGCTAGCATAATATCGCAAGGGGCAGGGCTTCCTTTACCTGGTAGGTAAACCGGGAAGCGTTCTGCACTGAGATTGTTGGTCTCTGTGTTTTTCGCGGTGGCAATTAAGGCTTGAGGATCGATATCAATTCCGCAGGCGGATTCCGCACCTAATAACAAGCTTGCAATGCCAAGAATGCCGGAGCCGCAGCCATAATCAATCACCGTTTTTCCTGAGCAATGTGTCTGGTCGAGCCACTGTAAACAGAGGAATGTGGTGGGATGGGTGCCGGTGCCAAATGCAAGACCTGGGTCGAGCATTAAATTGGTGGCATTGGGCGCAGGTGGTTCACACCAGCTCGGGCAAATCCATAATTGGTCGCCGCATTGAATGGGTTTGTAAGTGCTCATCCACTCCCGTTCCCAATCCTTATCTTCAAGTTGTTCCCACTTATGGTTAGGCAGGTCGCGTCCATAAGCGTCTGTGATGGCCACCGTTGCTTGTTTGGTATCGGTTTGCGCATCAAACAGGCCGGTCAGTCGAGTATTGTCCCACAATGGGGTCTCACCGAGTCCAGGTTCTAGAATGGGCTGATCGGCATTATCTTGAAGCGTGACTGAAACCGCTCCTGCCGTTAATAAGTGGTCTTCTAGTGTGGGAGCGTTTTCACGAGTAGTGTTGATAATTAGTTGTAGCCAGGGCATGCCTTTCTCAATCGTTGCTGTAATTAAAAGGTGAAGAATAAGTGTTGTTGAGTGTCTTTTAATAGGAAGGTTAACGGAACTGCTTTGAATAGGGTAGCTGTTGTGTTTGTTTAAGGTGTTTTTGGTGTGATTTGAGTTTTCGTCGCGCTTGGCTTTTTTAGTCTAAAAATAAAATAATTTTTGCGATAAATAACGATTTTGTTGGCTCGGTCATAAATAAGTTTTGCTTGCAATCGATTTTCAAACTAGCGTAAGTAATGTGCGTAGTGAGTGGTGCACCACCTGGGTGATGTAGAGCACTTTTCGGGGTTGATAACCCTGAGTACGTTGCTCTCACCAATAACAATAATTCGGGTGGGTTTCTTTATCTCTTCTCCGGACGTGTTATTAACGTTTCGTCGACTGAGAATTTCCCTGTTGTTCCCGTCTTATTTTCTAGTTCATTTTACAGTGTACAGAAAATAGGAGGACTATCAATGACACTGTCAGTGATATTGCATTTCTTTTCGACTTTTCTACGTTGTCTGAAAACGTTTGTATCTGCATTGACCTCGGTACTTGCGGCTATACAGGTTGTTACCTCTCAAAAATTTGCCTTACAAAAAGTTGTCTTGCAAAAGGCCACAGTCATTCACTGGCTGTGGAAAGGTCTGTTGGTTTCTATTTGTATCTCAAGTCCTTTTGTTAATGCCAATACGGGTGTTGCTTTTGTTCATGGCACCGGTGATTCCTCGGATGCACTGAATGATTATTGGACCAGAGATATGGTGTTTTCCGTCACCGGCGGATTACCAGATACTTCTAAATTTGTGGTGGTGAATTGTAATTTTGATGAGTATGCCTGGAGTAATGAGGCCGGTGGCTGTTTGGCTAGGCAGATTTCCAGTTTTATTGAGCGTGAATCCATTAGTGACCTGGTAGTGATTACCCATTCGTATGGTGGCACGGTGATGCGATGGATTTTGTCTAACCCTACTTGGGATCGTCGGCATCCTGTGATTATTAATGCAACGCGATCCGTAACGGCCATCGCGCCATCAAGCTTGGGAACACCGTTGGCGGATGCGGTTATTGACGGTAATCGGTTTGAGAGGGTATTGGGGTGGATTTTGGGGTATCGAAGTCCGGCCGTTGAGTTACAGCAGGAAGACTGGATGGCCCATTACAACAATACGCTTTTTTATGGCACGGCTGGGCGCCCGGCTTTACCTGTGACGTTTAAATCTATCGTGGGGACGGATGTGGAATCCAGTCCGTTTGATTCTGATAGTTATTGTGGTGGGTACGCTTATCAAGTGGCATTGGAGGTCACGCAGGAATGGCTGGATAACTGCTCCGACGGGTTTATTGAGTGCAGATCCCAAGCCGGTGCAGGAACGGTGTGGTTTTATGATGTTGATCGAACACGCCGCCGCGAGCCTTTGAGTCATCATCAAAGTCGTAGGCCCTGTTTCAATCTTGATGTGTTCTTACGCAATGACCTTTGAAGGGGGTGTTCTTATGATTCGATCGACTATTTTATCGTTAGCTGCCTTTATCTTAGCGGGAGCCTGTAGCTTACTAAGCTCAGTGTCTTTGGCGGAAGCATCTTTACCTTCAGCAACCACGAACCGTGAGCCATTGCAGTATGTGTATGCGGTAGATCAATCAAGTGTTCAGCTCGCCCCCCAATCTGAAAAGCGAGCAGAGCAGGCTGTATTGCTCGCTAGCCAAGAGTATTGGTTCCATGCCAGCGGGCGCTCGTTGCAAAAGGGTGTTGCCATTTCCACATCGTCACCTGGCGCGTTGATTAGAGTTTCACCGCTCGGGGGGCGGGCATTGGAGCCGATGACCTTTGATGTGATACGTAGTGATGGGAAAGTGTTGTCAGCGTCTGAAGCTTTCAGCTTAAGTGCTACTGCTGAAGAGTTACAGGGAGTGGGTTTGGCCCGGGCCAATACGGTGCGCCTGAGTCAGGCAGCGGGAACGGGTGTCGTCTCTTTGCGATCGCAGGCTGTTTCCAATCTACAGGCACAATACCGTGTTCATGTGAAAGAGAAGTCATCATCACCAACGCTATCAATGAGTGTAAATCAGCGAGCTTTTTCACCTGGTGAGCGACTCACCGCAAATATTGAGATGTTCATGCCTTCAAAGGATAAATCTAATAAGAGAGATTCTAGTAAGGGAGTAGCTCAATCTTCTCTTCCTTTGGATGAGGTTCAGGGGGTGTTGGTTTCGCCTTTGGGCAATCTCAAGACCGTAAACGTTATTCGGCAAAGCAGGGCGCATTATGTTGTGGATCTTCCCATGACCGTTCCCAATGATGTTGTGCCCGGTAAGTTGTGGGATTTGGAAATCAAAGCCGTTAGTGGTGAGATACGCCGCAATCTGCGGTTCTCATTTGCCCATTTTCCAACAACCGCCGCAACGAATGATCACCACTTGATGTTGACAGAAGAAGGGGGTTTACAAGCTCGTTTTTCTGTAGCGGTGTCCGAGCCTGGGCGATACGAAGTGAGGGCGCTCTTGGCGGGTGTGAATAACGATGGTCAGTCAATGCCCATTGCCATTGGGCACACCGCAGCATGGATGGAGGCACCCGGTGGAGAGTTGGCGCTTATGTTTGACCACTCATTACTCAAACAGTCAGGTTTGTCGCCACCTTATCAGTTGCGTGGGGTGGAGTTGATTGATCAAAGCCGGTTATCAAAGCAATCGGCTAGGCAATCGTACTGAGTGTTTATGTGTGCAAAAGAAAAGGCGCCCTTGTGGGCGCCTTTCTAGAAGAGAGCTGTTCTAGAAGAGGGCTACTCCTTTTGAAGAGAGAATAGCCACTCTATTGGTGAGGTATTCATTGTCTTCTTGAGATAGAGCTAGTCCTCGCTCAGCATTTTCTCAAGGTAGTGAATGTTGACCCCCCCCTTCCCAAAAGGCTCATCGCGAACAAGAATTTGTTGTAACGGAATGTTGGTTTTGATGCCGTCGATCAATAGTTCATCCAGTGCGACGCGCATTTTGGCCAATGCAGTGGCACGGTCTTCCCCGTGGGTGATGACTTTTGCGATCATCGAGTCGTAATTAGGAGGGACGCTGTAGCCACTGTAGAGGTGAGAGTCAACGCGAACACCCAAGCCGCCGGGGGAGTGAAAATTCACGACTTTACCAGGGCTTGGCATGAAAGTTTTCGGGTCTTCCGCATTGATTCGGCATTCAAACGAATGGCCTTTCAGAGTGATATCACTTTGTGAAACCGACAACTTATTGCCTGAACAAACATTGATTTGTTCTTTGATGAGGTCCGTGCTCGTCACCATTTCTGTAACTGGGTGTTCTACCTGGATACGCGTATTCATTTCGATGAAGTAGAATCGACCGTCTTCATACAAAAATTCGAATGTTCCCGCGCCGCGATAACCAATTTCAATACAGGCATTGGTACAGGCGTTGTAGACATTTTGACGAATTTCATCGGGAATACCCGGTGCAGGAGCTTCCTCAAGGACTTTTTGATGGCGTCGCTGGAGAGAGCAATCGCGGTCATAAAAGTGAACCGCTCCGCCTTGTCCATCTGACATGACCTGAATTTCGACGTGGCGTGGATTTTGAAGAAATTTTTCCATGTAAACGGTGTCGTCACCAAAGGCTGCACCGGCTTCCGCTTTCGTTACGGAAATCGAATTGATCAGAGCATCTTTGTTATGCACTACACGCATTCCACGACCACCCCCTCCGGCGGCGGCCTTGATGATGACTGGGTAGCCGATTCGCTCAGCGATCGTCAAACAGGTGTCGGAATCCTCTGGTAGGGGCCCGTCAGAGCCAGGAACCGTAGGTACACCGGCGTTTTTCATGGCTTCGATAGCAGAAACTTTGTCGCCCATTAAACGAATAACGTCAGCACTTGGGCCAATGAAGGTGAATCCACTTTTTTGAACTTGTTCTGCAAAGTCGGCATTTTCAGCTAAAAAGCCGTAGCCGGGGTGAACAGCGTCGGCGCCGGTCACTTCCATGGCTGAGATGATGGCAGGAATGTTCAAATAGCTTTGTGGCGACGGGTTGGGCCCGATGCAGACCGATTCGTCTGCCAGTTTTACGTGTTTTAAGTCGCGATCAATTTTTGAGTGCACCGCAACGGTTGCGATACCCAGCTCTTTACACGCGCGCAGTACTCGCAGAGCAATTTCACCCCGATTGGCGATTAAGAGTTTTTTTATCATTAAAACCAGCTCCTAGGCGGTTTTCAGTTTGCCTGCCAAGTATTCTTAAAACGTTCATCACGAGATGGCGGGCGTTTATCAATGTTGATTCGGGTCGACTAATTCCTAGGCCAACTAATTCCTAGGCCAACTAATTCATAGGTCAACTAAGACCTAGATAGCTCAAGTTCTAGGTAGACCAAGCCTTAGGTCATTAAGCCGCGAATCTAAACAATGGTCACAAGGGGTTGATCAAATTCAACGGGCTCACCGTCTTCAACCAATATGGCTTCGATAACGCCTGCTTTATCTGCTTCGATCTGGTTCATCATCTTCATGGCTTCGACGATACAAATAACATCGCCTACTTTTACTGATTTACCAACTTCGGCAAATTTGGCTGCGCCTGGGCTTGGTGAGGCGTAGAACGTGCCCACCATAGGAGAGCGAACCGCATGGCCGGATACCTCAGCTTCTGCGCTAGGAGCGGGTTCGGCAGAGGCGGTGGTTGCCGCCGCAGCAGGTGCGGTTGGAGCAACGGTGGTGACTTGGGCTGGAGCAGGAGCGTAAACAGGAGCTGCGTTATGAGAGCTGCCTCGACTGATTCGAACAGACTCCTCTCCTTCTTTAATTTCAATTTCCCCGATATCTGATTCTTCTAGGAGCTCGATCAATTTCTTAATTTTTCGAATATCCATTGTTCTGTCTCTTTTTCTGTTGTTTTTATGGGATTAACCGATTTAATGAATTGTGATGCTTAATTAATACTCAACGTAGCTTCTCAATGGCAGCGGATATGGCTAGACGATAACTGTGTACACCAAATCCGCAAATGACGCCAATGGCAGTGTCAGAGAAATAGGAGTGGTGTCGGAACGGTTCACGGGCGTGCACATTGGAAAGATGGACCTCGATGAATGGTATGGCGACACCGGCCAAGGCGTCGCGTAGGGCAACACTGGTATGGGTATAGGCGGCAGGGTTGATGATGATGATATCAACCTGCTCGGTCCTCGCTCTATGAATACGCTCAATCAATTCGTGCTCAGCGTTGCTTTGGAAAAATGACACCTCATGGCCTGCCTCGTTGCATTGGGAAGACAACTCTGTGTTGATATCTTCTAAGGTGTCAGCACCGTAGATTTCAGGTTCTCGAGTGCCCAATAAGTTTAAATTGGGGCCATGTAGTATGAGAAATTTCGCCATACATAAACCGTCTAGTGAGATAAGTTGAGCTTAGTTTTATCAGGCTGCTATGTTGCCATCAGCGGCGATGGTATTTTCCTCTGGATAATTGAGCGATAAACAATGTGCTCGGAGTAGAGGATGGTGTTGATTAAAATGACATCTAGATAACCGTGACGCTCTGTCGTTTGTTATGAGTTGCTTGCTATAACGTTTATTCGTCATTTTCTTGACTAAGGCAATGGGCCTGAATCCACGCTTTTCACGATCGAAAAGAGTGTGCCGTAAATTCGACTAGGTGTCCACGGTCAAGCAAAAAAAATGGTAAATAACTGCAAATGTCAGCAAGATTGACGATGTTTACTGTTAAAACACGAAATTTACGATCCTAAACGTCGCTATTTCAGACCTGGTTTTAAGAAGTTAAAGGACAATCGCGCCTGAAGGCGGCGCGATATACTCAGGTTTGACGAAGATGCGACAAATTGAAGCTAAAATGCTGCTAAATGTTGCTAATGTCTGCCAAATTGTTATTTTTATGTCTCTGGATGGCGTCGGTGATTATTTCTGGCGTGAGTAACTGAGGCAAAAGCTCTGCTTTGGCGTTTTTCTTCGGTGGGAAGTATAGGTACATAGGAACGCCACTTCGTCCATATTGGTTCAGTAGTTCGGTAATTTGAGGGTCTGCGTTTGTCCAATCCCCTTTCACACCTTGTACATTATTGGCTTTCATAGCGTTGCGAACGGTGTCCGTACTTAAGGCTACTTTTTCATTTGCCAAGCAGGTAATGCACCACGTTGCGGTTAGGTTAACGAGTACTGCACGACCCTCTTCCCTCAGTTCTTGCAATGTTTTGGGGGTATAAGCGACCCAAAGTTCATCTGCTTTTTCTGGTTTGGCGTTGACTGCAAAATTCAACGCCAAGCTAATAGCTCCTAATGCTGTAAGCCGTCCAATCCATAGCCCAGTGCCTTTCTCTGGGAGTTTAGGTAATAACCAAATTGCAAAAGCGATGGCGACTAATCCAGTAGCGACAAGCGCTACTTGATTGGAGTTGGTTTGATTGATTAAAACCCAAAGTAGCCAGACGCTGGTTAAGTAAAGGGGGAAGGCGAGGGCCTGTTTTAGGGTGTCCATCCAAGCGCCAGGCTTTGGCATAGCATTGGCCAGCTTGGGAAGGTAAGACAGCAATAAGAAGGGCAATGCCATACCAAAACCCAAGGCGGCGAAGACCAGTAAAGCAATGAAGGTTGGCTGAGTAATAGCGTACCCCAATGCCGATCCCATCATGGGTGCAGTACAGGGGCTTGCGACAACAGAGGCTAAAGCGCCGGTCATCACAGAATGTCGTAAGCCATCCCCTTGGCTGGCTTCTTGGCCAAGGCCCATCCAACGGCTGCCGATATTAATCACACCGGAAAAGCTAAGGCCCATAACAAAGAAAAGATACATCAACAATGTAATCACCATCGGTGACTGTAGCTGGAAGCCCCAGCCTATGGCTTCTCCTCCGGCACGAAGAGCAAGCATGACGGCGGCAATGGCAACAAAAGTCGCTATGCATCCTAACGTGTAGGCCCAGCCATGCAAATGTTGTTGGTGGGGGGAGAGGTGGGCGTTACTTAGACTAATCGCTTTAATCGACAGTACTGGGAACACACATGGCATTAGGTTAAGAATAGCGCCGCCGATTACAGCAAAAAGTAAACTTATCCACAGGTTGGTGGCGGAGCCATCACTCAGGCTTGTTGTATCAACGGTGTTTGAATCGATGTTACCTGAAATATTCTGAGAACTTCCTCCTGTGGTCGAGGGTTTGCCGGTCTCTTGTGCAAGTTTTTCATCCAGGTCGATGTCGAAATACTGATGATAGGGAGGATAACAAAGCCCTGCGTCCGCGCAGCCCTGGGATGTGACTTTTAAGGAAAGTTGTCGAGGTAGGGATTGGGTGTCCAGTGTTGCGACCGTGGTGTTGTAGAAAACTTCAAGGTCTTTTTCGAAGTACTCATCGTACTTAACCTTTCCCTTTTCTAGGGTGGCGGTATGAGTTTGGCCATCGACTTTGAATTTGAACTTTTCTTTATACAGGTAGTAGCCAGGCTCAATAAACCATCGCAGCAGCAACTGGTTGTCGCTAAATTCCACTTCGACATTATACGCTTCTTCCACTTTTAAAAACTCATGTTCGTTAGAGTCTATCGAGGGGGAGTCGAAGCTGAGATCTTGAGCGTGAGAAAAAGTGTTGAATTGCAAAAAAAGCAAAACAAGGAGGAGGCAGGATTGAGTTAGGCGTAAAGTATTCAATATCCGTTTCATGTGTAAGGGCTTCTGGGTTGAATCTCGTCGATGTTATTTGAATTTGAAAACCCAAATAACGCTCATGCACGCAATCAGGGTTTTAGTGTACGCGATTTGTGGAGGGTTTGACCGCCCCCTTTTTACGACAGTTCCAGGCTTGGGACTGGTCGACAAAAAATTGTTTTAGAATTGTGCTTTTAGTGATTAATTCGGGATACTTTTTTCATATTTAAGTCTTTATGGATATAAGCGGCCATGGTATTGAAGTCAAAGTCGTTGAAACCAGTGACTGAAAATCAGAGCAGTTAATGTAGCGAGGGGAGTATGGGTAGAAAATGGAATACAAATAAAGAAAGGATGGAGTGTAAATTGCCAAGTCGCTTGAGCGCTTGTGTGACGATAGCGGAAGTGATGGCTTTGGTGTTCATGCTGTCAAGTTGCGGAGGCGCTGGGGTGAAATCAGAGGCCAAGCCCACCATGACGCCCGCCATGAAACCTGTCGATAATCGAGAGTCATCAATAACAGCTCAACCTCAGCAACCCAGTAAAAAAGATCGTATGATCGCTCAATTATTGGCAGACGCTGAGCGTGCGATGACACTAAGCCAGTATATGACCCCGGTAGAAGATAATGCGCATGATCGATATCGGGCGGTAATGTTAATTGATCCAGACAATAAAGAGGCCGCGCAGGGTATACGAAGCATTGCGCAACGGTATTTGTCCTTAGCGAAAGCTCTGGCAGAGCGGGGGCAGTTTGGCAGTGCGCGAAACTTTGTTTCGAAAGCCCGTAATATTCATCCTCATATAGACGGAATTGCCTCTGTGGAGGCTGCCATCCAGACTCTTGAAAAACAGAATCGTCAACAACCGGTAGAGCTGGTGAGCTCTGGTGTGGATGACAATGGTGAAGGAAAGGAAGTTGTGGCCCTGCCTGTTCGTGCGTTGGATCAACGCAGCGATGTTTTGAAGGCGCAATTGCAAAAATTGGCAGTTCGCGTAAAAAACAGTGATGAGTTTATGCTGATTGTTGCCCGAAATGACACAGAAGGGCGTTGGATTTATCAAGAGATGAAAAAAGCGGTGCCGGGATACCGTTTGCGTGGCGATATTCGGCGAGGCAAGTCACCAAAGATTATCTTAGAAAAGTGAGTGCTTGCTTTTGGGAGATTATTCAATTGCGTAGTCTATAACTAATTTGTTCATAACCACTTTATTCATAACTACTTTGTCTATAACCACTGTGTCTATAAATACTTTGAATTGATGGGGTTTTAACGTAGATTTTTAGAGTTGGCTTTGAGATGGGTATGCAGTGATATTGCAAAGCGTGTTTGTCAGCAGAAGGCTGCTTTAGGTCGCTCCAAACGACGTCCAAATAGAAAACCATAAAAAGCGAATAATGAAGACCTTCAAACAGAATAATAAAGCGGATGATGGGAGGGGTTTTGAGTCTCAAGCGGCAGTTGATGGTGGCGATTGGGGTGTTATTTTTGATCCTTTTCTGTGCCTCCGTTGCTCTCAGTATTTATGGCTCGAGGGTGTATTTGTATGAGCAACTCGATGCTCAAGCTCGACAGGTTGCGACGGCATTGGCAATCGGTATTGCTCCGGATGCCGAAGCGAATGACCTGACGGCTATTGAGCAAACGATCAATACCCTATTTTCGAGTGGTTATTATCAGTCCATTTCCTATTCCAACCTATCTGGTGAAACATTAGTTTCTCGGCAGGAGGGGCCCAGCAGTGCGAATGGTGTACCCGATTGGTTTAATGAGCTTGTATCGGTACCCAATCATTCAGCTTATTCCGAGGTTGTTTATGACGGAGCCCGCCTGGGAGAAGTGATTGTGGTCAGTGAAATTCACCTGGCTCATCAAGATCTTTGGCGTGAATGTAAAGCGTATGTCTTCCTTTATGGTGCCATTGCCGTCATGGTGTATCTCCTTGCTTTGCGTGTGCTCATGAATATTTTGCGGCCATTGCGGCATATTCAAGTTCAAGCGAATGCGATTTGCCGGAAGAATTTCGATGTGCTCGGGCCATTACCGCGGCAGCGTGAGTTACGCCAAACGGTCAGCACCGTGAATAACATGATGAGTAAGCTCAAACAGATGTTCTCGGATCAAGTGGCGCTGATAGAGTCGCTTCACCAAAAAGTGCATTTAGACCCTCTCACTTTACTGTCCAATATGGTGGACTTCGAATCGTCAGTGGATGCCCACCTTAGTTCCGAACACGGTGGCAGCGGAGGGCTTGGTGTCATTCAGTTACGTGATGTGAAATCGTTAAATGACCGCTTGGGTCGACCAACGGTGGATGAGCTGATTGTGTCTGTGGCGGATGTTATTCGTCAGGAGTTGGAAGTACTACCAGGGTGTATCGTTGGGCGACGGAGTGGAGGGGAGTTTATGCTCCTTGTGCCGGGCTTAACGCAAGACCTGTTTGAAGAAAAAATCAGTGTGATCTTTGGCCGTATTCAGCGCTTACCTCTTTTCATCGAAGATTCGTCTCTGCGTTGTTACGGCGGGTTTGTCATGATTGAAAGAGGTAAAGATCGTGAAACATTGTGCGCGCTGGTGGATCATTATTTACAGAAGACGGTTCATAAAGCCCAATCCGGGTGGACGTGTGAAAGTTTATCTTCTTCATCTTTGCAAGCGGCTTCCAGTCGTTCTGAGGCGCCCTCGCTCAGTCATTCGGTATTTCAAGCAAAACATTGGCGTCGTATTTTATTGGATGCATTGGAATCCAACAGTTTTCTGTTGCATTACCAACCGGTTTACACCAACCGTAAAGAGCTTATGCACTTGGAAGTCTTCAGCCGCTTAAAGGTGGCGGGTGAAATTTACCATGCGGGTATGTTTGTCCCTTATGCCGAGCGATTCGAGTTGGCTGAAAGCGTAGACAAAGCGATGCTGAGCAAATTGGCCAGAAGTTACAATGCCTCTTTTCCGGTGGCGGTCAACCTGTCATGCCAGACGATTTGCAGTGATCGCTTTTGTCTGTGGCTTGAGGAGTTTGTTCGAGATAATGGTGTCTTTGCAGATCGGCTTATCATTGAATTCAATGAACACTTTGTCAGCCTGATACCTGACAAAGTGGAGCGACTGGTAGCAACGGCTAAACGTTTAGGTTTGGGCGTTTCTCTGGATAATTTTGGCAATAGCGGCGTGTCTTTCCATTATTTACAAACGCTGCCTGTGGATGTGCTAAAAGTGAATCGTCGATTTATTCGAGAGTTGTCTAGACGTGAGGATTACCAGTTTTTTCTTCGTTCGTTGGTGCAAATTGCATCTAGTTGCGAGGTAACTTTGCTTGCTGATGGGATTGAGAATGAATCAGAGTGGCGAGTACTCACCGAGCTGAACCTTGGGGGTGGACAAGGTTATTGGTTGGCTAAGCCGGAGCCGGATTATGATTCGTTTGTCAAAGTCAATAACAATAAATAGTGAAGCCCGAACACGACTATCCTTAATTCGGGCGCTCATAACGATAATATTGATAATGACGAGGCCACTAAAAACACTATGTTGTGGCCGGATAAATGTATTGAGATAATGTACGTTTCGTTGAGTAAGTAAAAAATCGCAAAGTGGATCGTTGATTCAAATAAAAACTTGGGGTGGCACAGATGATGTCTGATTTTCGGCAGAAAATTCGTGACAAGATTAAAGAGCGCTGGTCGGATTGGCGTGGAGATTACGATGATGGGATTCGTTGGCCTCGTTATGTTGCGATAGCTATTGCAGGGTATCTATTGGTGGCTATGGTCATGGGAGTTATCTGGAGTATTGAGCCGGATGAATTTGATGTCCGTACCCAAGCATTTGTGCGAGTGAAAGAGCTAGACGCCGATATCGTCACTGGGGCAGTGACGACAGCAACGTTGATTAATGTATCAGATACGTTATTGCATAAAAACGGCGGTTATTTAAGTAATGATATTTTTCCGCCCGGGGTTTGGTTGGATAACCAACCCCACTGGGAGTATGGTGTACTTATTCAAGTGCGTGATTTAAGTAAAGCGATGCGAGAATCCTTCAGTCGTTCCCAATCTCAATCGACAGAAGATAAAGATTTGGCCATTGCGGAATCTCGATTTAATTTCGATCACAACAGTTGGGTCGTGCCGGCGACGGAGTCACAATATCGTGAAGGTATGGAGTTTTTCGGACGTTATTTGGCACGGCTGGTGGATGCGGAAAAAGCCGATGCGCAATTTTATGCTCGTGCAGATAATTTACGCTATTGGTTGTCAACTGTAGAGACACGTTTGGGCAGCTTGTCTCAGCGGTTAAGTGCCAGTGTGGGGCAACGCCGTATTAATACGGATTTGGCCGGAGATAATTCGGCTCGTCAAGCGACGGCGGCACCTCGTGAAATGGAAGTAAAAACACCATGGAATGAAGTGGATGATGTGTTTTATGAGGCTCGTGGTAGTGCTTGGGCGTTATTGCACTTTTTAAAAGCCATTGAAGTGGATTTTGCTGAGGTTTTAGAAAAGAAAAACGCACGGGTCAGTTTGCAGCAAATTATTCGAGAATTGGAAGCGACACAAGTGTTTGTATACAGCCCAGTTATTTTAAACGGTAGTGGTTTTGGGGTATTTGCGAATCATTCTTTAGTCATGGCCTCTTATATTTCTCGTGCTAATGCTGCCTTAATTGACTTGCGCGAGCTGTTATCAAAAGGCTAAGTATTCCAGGCCTTTTCGTGTCTCCTTCTCGTTTCTTTTCCCGTTCTTCTGTTACTGCTTCTTCCCGGCTCTGGTTTTTATCGCCAGGGCCGGAGATGTCACATACGAAACCGTTAATTACTCCCACTCCACATTCAGAAAAACGCTTAACCGGATTCCTATTAACCCGACATTGGCATGATACCGAGCAAGGTGTTGTTATTGAGTGCTGGTTTAGCACAGACGATGGGCCATTGCAGGTTTGCGTATCAGAGCAAGAAAGTGTTTTTTTTATTGAGCAGGCTGATACCGATCGCCTTTCTCCGTTGCTTGGGGTACAACGGGGGTGGAGAACAAAGCCTTTACCGTTAAAAAGCACAGAAAATAATGCGATTACGGCATTGTATTTCCGTAGTCATAAGCGTGCCAGAGAGGCTGCCAACACACTTCGTAGAGAAATCTCGGTGTGGGAAGCGGATATTCGCCCGGCAGAACGTTTTTTAATGGAACGTTTTATTACAGGGGGAGTGGATCTCTTCGGCCATATCCAATCGGTTAAACCTCATTCTGGCGCACCGTATTCCAGGGTGCTCAATCCGGTATTGCAACCTTCCGAGTACCATCCAACGTTGCGAGTGGTTTCCATCGACATTGAAACGTCTATGGATGCACAAACTCTCTTTTCCATTGCGGTGGTACGCTGCTGTGGCGTAACAGATGTAGAGTCTGGAAAACGTGTGTTTCTTGTGGCTGATGAGTTGAATGGAGCGCGGGAGGAAACTGATGATTTTACTGTTGTATTGTGTGCAACCGAAAGCGAATGTATTACGGCATTTTTAGAATGGGTTGATGAGTATGACCCCGATGTTTTGATTGGCTGGAACGTTGTGGGTTTTGATATGTGGGTGCTTCATCAACTTTGCAAACGTTTGAGCATTCCTTTTCGTTTAGGTCGTACACGATCTGTTGTCAGTTGGCGAATTGATCAAGAAGATCGAGAGCGACGCTATATTACCGTGCCCGGCCGCGTAGTATTGGATGGTATTGAATTACTGCGTACGGCCTTTTATAACTTTGACAGCTTTAGTCTAGAGTTCGTAGCGAATGAATTATTGGGGGCGGGCAAGCTAATTGCGGGTAGTCATCGGGGAGAAGATATCGCTCACTATTACCAAGTGGATCGACGTCATCTGGCTCGCTATAACATTAAAGATTGCGAGTTGGTGGGCGACATTTTCGATAAAACCGACTTGATTAATTTTGCAATTGCTCGAACTCAAATGACCGGTATGTTGATGGATCGCAGTGGTGGTGCTGTGGCCAGTTTTGAATTTGCCTATCTACCCAGAATGCATCGAAAAGGTTACGTTGCTCCGAATTTGGGGGAATTACAATCCAATATTGTTAGCCCTGGTGGGTATGTATTGGACTCAAAACCGGGTCTCTATGAAAATGTCCTTGTTTTGGATTTTAAAAGTCTGTACCCCAGTATAATTCGTACCTTTGCTATCGACCCATACGGCTTTTGGTTTGCCAAGCATAATACCCTGTCAGAGTCTGAACGGGTGCCTGGCTTTAATGACGCTTGTTTTGCAAAAAATCATCATATTTTGCCAGAACTGATTCGCTCACTATGGCAAAAACGCGATGAGGCAAAACACTCTCAGAATGCTTCATTGTCATACGCGATTAAAATTATTATGAACTCGTTTTATGGGGTTTTGGGGTCATCGGGTTGTCGTTTTTTTGATCCACGTATTGCCAGTTCTATTACTTTACGAGGTCATCAAATTATTCAGCAGTCCAAAGAATGGATTGAACAGCAGTATACGGTAGTGTATGGCGATACCGATTCAGTTTTTGTCTTATTGGGAGAGGAGGTCACTTGTACGCAGGCCGTGGTGATTGGAAATGATTTGGCAAAAGGGTTAAATGAGTGGTGGCGCACTCGATTAGAGAAAGAGTTTGATATTACCAGTCATCTCGAAATTGAGTTTGAAACACACTATCGTAAATTTTTTATGCCTACCATTCGTGGCAGTGAGTTAGGGAGTAAAAAACGATATGCCGGAATTTCTGTTTCATCGAAAGGTGAAGAGTTAATTTTCAGAGGGCTAGAATCTGTTCGGTCGGATTGGACACCTTTAGCCAAAAAATTTCAACAGTCACTTTATGAGAAAATATTTTATGAGCAGCCCTATAAAAATTATTTAAAGCATCAAGTAGAATCTGTTTTCTCTGGCGAATGTGACGATTTGCTGGTTTATAAAAAGCGCTTAAGACGTCAGTTGTATGAGTATCAGCGTAACATCCCTCCTCATGTTCAAGCGGCAAAAAAGCTCTCTGAAGCAGGCTTGAAAATTCGCAAAGGAGATTGGATAGAGTATGTAATTACCACAAGCGGCGCAGAACCACTGTCGTTGAGAAAAAGCCCTTTGGATTATCAGCACTACATTGACAAGCAGTTGGCGCCTGTAGCAGATAGCCTATTAATGTTTCTAGGTGAACGCTTTTCAGAGCTGACCGATAGACAATTTGGGTTATTTTAATAGGTTTTTCAAAGAGGTTGTTTTTAAAAGCATTTTTTTAAAGATATTTTTTAAAAGCATTGTTTGATTGGTGATGTTACCTGAGGTTCTCATTGTTTGGGGGGTATATGTGTCGCAAAAACTCTCTTATTGGCGCATTTTAACTCTCTGTTTAATTTCTTTACATAAATAAAATTTATAGTATTCACATTTAAGGTTTATATTACATACTTCATAGCAGATTCTATAACTACTTTTAACCCATAAGGCTCAGTAGTGAAGATAAAAAAGTGGATTTATTCTCTATCTGTATTGCTATGCTTGATATCAAGTACAAGCGTTGCGGTAGAGCCTGTGCGAGTTTGTAATGGAGAGTGGCCTCCGTACATGTCGGAGTCACTTAAACACTATGGTGTCGGCTCTCGTATTGTATCAGAAGCTTTTGCATCACAAGGTGTGGAGGTTGAGTATGATTTTTTGCCTTGGAAGCGGGGGTTGTCGTATGCCAGAGAAGGTTTTCGTGATGGAACCATTGGTTGGTTAAGGCGCCCGGATAAGGAGCGACATTTTTGGTACAGTGATCCTATTTTTTCAACCAAATGGGTTTTTTTACATCTTAAAGAAAAGGATTTTGAGTGGCGTACTGTGAGTGATTTGGCAGGCTTGAAAGTAGGTGCCATTATTGGCAATACCTATACTGCTGAATTTAGAGCCGCTGAAAACGCTGGAACTATTAAAGTTGTACGAATTAAAAATGAAGCCTCGGCGATGAAAATGTTACTTTCGGGGAGAATTGATGTGTATCCCACGGATATCCATGTTGCCTATTCAACCTTGTCAAAGTGGTTTTCTCAAGAGTCGATAAATAAACTGACTTATCATCCTCATCCATTAATGGATGAGCCCACTTTTTTATTGCTTTCCAAAAAAATACCGCGTAACCGTTCGATAATCACTATTTTTAATAAGGGATTACAGGCACTGAAAGCAAGTGGGCAGTATGAGGCGTATTTATCTGAATTAGACGTCGTACCTCTTAGCCGACATTCGAAGCCTAATCAATAGTTATAAATAAAAAACAACGTTTAATCGTGCGTTAAACGTTGGATAATTTTCTCACGTTGTGGAAGTTTTTTTAAAAGTTTGGTGATCAATACCATGTCTTTCATGGTCCAACCGGGTGAGACAGCTTCACTTGAAATATCCCCCTTCAAAATGTCCAGAGTTTTTTTATTTTAAGTTGTTTCATGATGGGGCCTATTTTTTACGACGTAAATCAGGAATGACTGTAGTATGTTTACGTTCACCCAGTACAAAATTAGTATTAGCGGTGGAAATCACATTCATGGCCATTAGCTCATGAAGTAAAAAGTCCTCCATTTCGACCATGTCGTGTGCGACGACTTTTAGTAAATAATCGTATTCCCCTGATGTTGAGTAACATTCAATCACTTGCTCGCAACGCTCAACAAATTCATTAAATAATTCAGTTGCATCAATCGTGTGGCGATTGAGAGAGACTTGAACAAACGCCAGAAGATGGGCTCCAAGTGCTACCCGATTTACAAGGCAGGTGTAGCCTTTGATTACGCCTTCTTTTTCAAGTCGCTTTACACGACGCAAGCAGGGTGCGGGAGATAAGTTAACTCGAGTGGCCAGTTCTTGATTGGTGAGTTTGCCATCTCTTTGGAGTGAGTCGATAATGGCTTTGTCGCATCTATCCATGTCAAATGAGTTCATAAGCTGCCAGAATTAAAAGATTATTGCTTAAATATATGCTGTAAACACAATATTTGGCAACTTATTGCCGAAATTCCCTGATAATCTAAATTCCTCGCGCAGTGACCAAATTTATCGCCCACAACAATTCGTCACATGAGCCCTTAGCTGTACAGCACAAAAATCTAGAGAGGTGGTGGGTAGGGTGGGAAAGGTATAGGAAAGAGCATTTCCAAAAGTGGTGTTCAAAAAATTGAAGTTTCTGTGCGTATGACTGAACAATAATAATGATAAATAAGCTAAATGGAGAATAATATGGGTCATAATTCCTCATATATTGCGCACACTCCGGATGAAAACGGCGTCATACCTTACTTGGGTAAAGAGCATGCGGTTTGGTCTGATTTAATGGCATCTCAATTGCCTTTACTCACAGGAAGAGCTTGCCAGGAATACATCTACGGTTTGCAACAACTTTCTATGTCTTCGGATAAAATTCCCCAGTGTGTTGAACTTTCTAAACCTCTTCGCGATTGTACCGGCTGGCGAGTAGAGCCGGTACCTGCGTTAATTAGCTTTGATAAATTCTTTGCGATGCTGGCGGATCGCTGCTTCCCTGCGGCTTCTTTTATTCGCTCTCGTGAAGAGTTTGAATATCTAAAAGAGCCGGATATTTTCCATGAATTATTTGGGCATACCCCATTATTAACCAACAGTGATGTCGCAGATTTTACTGCTCGAATTGGCCGGTTGGGAACAAAGCTACCGAGTCACTATCATGCGGGGTTGGCTCGACTTTATTGGATGACTGTCGAATTTGGCTTGATCAAAACAGGAAATGGAATTCGGGCCTATGGTGCAGGTATTGTCTCCTCTAAATCAGAATTGCAATATGCTATAGAAAGTGATTATCCGGCACGAACTCCATTTAATTTGTTGGAGGTAGCACGGACAAAATATCGCATTGATCAATTACAGCCTAAGTATTTTGTTATCAATAGCTTCGGAGATTTTACACGCTTGTCCGATGGTGAAATTGTTGATGCTATTGATGAAGCAAAATCCGTTGGTATGATTCCTATTGTGGACACCCCAGAAGACATTTGGCCACCTAAAGCGGCTTAAGTTTTTTATTGATCCCCACAACGTTATTAGTTCGTACAATTTTGTCAACTCGTACAATCTTATGAGTTCACACCAACTTATAAGGTTGTACACACAGAAATGGCTTTTATCACGCTTTGAGCACTTTCTTTTGAATAGCCGCCGCCGCCAAGGATGACCGTTGGAATATTTCGTTTTTTAAGGGCTTTAATTGTTCGTTTTTCTCTTTCGGCGATGTCGTCGATGCTTAAGCATAATTTACCTAATTTATCACTGAGCAAAGGGTCTGTGCCGGCGACAACAAAGGCAAGTCGATAATCATCAGTCAACTGATGTAGTGCCGTGCTGTATCGCTCTAAATAGGTTTGTCCGTCTGTTCCGGGGGGGAGTTGAACTGGGATGTCCACTCGATCGCGGGTATAGCCAGAGGTGGGATAAATACCGGCGTTATACACATCCAGTAATGTGATTTGTTTGTTTTCCATAAACGTATAGGCATTGCCGTTGCCGTGGTGTGCATCGGTATCGATAATCAAAATTTTGTCATTTGGACTGAGCTTGTGCTGTTTTATCAGTTGTTGATAAGCAATGCCAATGTCATTATAAATACAGAAGCCTTCCATATTTTGTTGCATGGCATGGTGATAACCGCCGGATAAATTCCAGTACACATCACCTTCATTC
Source organism: Marinibactrum halimedae (assembly GCF_021234875.1). Lineage (GTDB taxonomy): Bacteria > Pseudomonadota > Gammaproteobacteria > Pseudomonadales > Cellvibrionaceae > Marinibactrum > Marinibactrum halimedae. Next base: position 105,988 of record NZ_JAJQVM010000021.1, read on the forward strand.
AATGCGCTCTCAGCGCCAAGCAATGTGCCTGCGACTCCCCACCGCATAGGCGTTAGGATTTTCCGATCCAGAAACGAAAAGCTGACAAGTGGAATTTTGGGAACTTCGAGGGCTTGAAAAATCCCATTTTTATTGCGTACTCTATACTGCATGATGCTGGATAAAAATTCGTCAATCATGCTCATGTCAACAGGTTGCTCTGGAGAAATGAATCTGATAGCAGAATCGCTTTTTAACGCATCATAAATAATTTTAAATTTTGTACCTTCAAAAGGATGTAGGTGCTTAAGTAGGCCAAGATTGTAGTTGTAATGCTTGTTATAAATGACCTTCATTTTATTACCACTTAGTCTGATCTGAGAGTTCACGAGCATAGCGCAATATTTCATTGGGTGTCCAAATGCCGCGCCCTAAAAACTTACCTAATTTACCATAGTCGTGCGCGGATGGATTAAAGCTGGGGTCTTGATCACAAGCAACCTTCAAACATTCAGCTACTACATTTGAGCAGTTGTATTTAGCAAGTTGATATCTGGGTTTGTCAGATATCAGTTGTGCTATAAAGCGTGATAGAGCATCTTCATTAACATTGTGTAATGGGAACCTCTATAAATTCGTTTTTTTAGCGCGATAATTTTCTAATTTTTTCTACCGGAACATTTACCGAAAATAATTATCATTACGCATTTATTTACAAAAATATTGGATAAAAATTCGTTCTTTTG
>NZ_JAJQVM010000022.1 GCF_021234875.1 Marinibactrum halimedae
AATGGATCTTTTTCATCTAACTTGCGATACCTGTCATCTAAATCAAAAAAGCCGGGCTGAGACATAGAAGGAAACTCTTGAAATTTTTGAACAGTGAGATTATATCAAAGTTGGGCTATTTTTAGAGGTGCCCTATTTTTAGACTCACACTTAGAAAACACCCCTGCCTCCAGATCTAAACTCTCTCTATTTCAGGCTTATAACCCATTAAAAATTAAGCACACTAAAGAGTCTGCTTTATTATTAGCAAAAATAATGTTCGATGCGAGAAAATTCATTTGTACTGAATGGATAACAGAAGGTTCAGGCTCTGTAATTTTAACCCAAGCTCTCAAAGCACTAGCTGACTCTGAAGAAGAACTCCCAGACCATTATTTTTTTATGGTTAACCCGCAAAGTAATCCCGACGCCATGCTAAAGCAAGCTTTTAGAGTTAACATTACGGTTGATCGAGAATATAAAAGCGCTCGCATCTTCAGCTATCGTGGGTATATGAACGAAATAGTTTCGATTCTTCGTCGTTTACGAGAAAAGAAAACGAGACAGAATGAATACGGTAAAACAAGAGCAATTTTAGATTTGATTTCATCAGGCAGAAGTTTCTTCGGGTTGATATTCTATTCCGTGTTAGGAAGCTATATTTTCACGAAAATGAATACCGCAGGTTTATCTTTTGTTTATATTTATTTGACCTTGGGGTGTTTAACACTCTTTGCGCTTAATGGAGCCAATATTATAAAAGGTCTTCTTTATATGATTATCGATATAAATGAAGACTTTTATTTCAAGTATATCTCCCACCGATTATAGGACCATGAAAAATCAATAAATTTTTACCTTTCTATTTTTCTCATCAAAACACTATTACAACTGGCTGAAGAGAAAGAAGAATTTTTTATGTTCGAATTTAACCCCAAATTCCACATTATTTAGCCATCCAGTAGCCCCCGAATACCTCAACACTATTCGGGTTTTTTTATCTACACCTAAACATTAATTGTCGTTGCTTACGGTTTATTTATGGCTCTCATGAATATGGCCACCATGTTGATGGTGCCAGTGACCGTCGTGTTGGTATTCGGTAATGCCCATGGTCACTCGCGTTTTGTGCCCACAATTTAAACCGTGGGCGTGCTCATGTTTCTCATGCAACGCAATTTGCTCATGGTGAACATGCCCACCATGCATGTGATGATCATGGCCATTATGTTCGTAATCGAAGTGATCTTGATGCCACTCTGCCGCATGACCACAATCTTCACCATGTGAATGTTGGTGCTTGTCTTCAATTTCATGATGCGTACCAGCATAAGCCCAACTATTCAGCCCCATTACACAGGCTGTAATAGCGATCTTTTTTGTCAATGACATAACCATTACCTTCTATTTGATCAACCTCATTATCTAAAATGAGTGTAGGTGCTTAGGCGTTGGCACTTAGATTATCTCTTTATAAAAGAGGGTCAGTATTAATGGACATAAAAAAACCGGCCTATAATGCCGGTTTTTAAACTGATTTTACTGAATACTAAGGTTTTGCGGTTTGTAATGCCGCTTCACTTTCTTCTTCGTTTTCCAGCTCAGCTAAGCCAGCATTGGGGTCGTTAAAGATGGCTTCATCCAACGCGCCTTCTTTTTTCGCCACAATGGTCGATACCACGGAATCCCCGGTGATGTTAACCGCAGTGCGAATCATATCCAGTAAACGGTCAACGCCAATAATCAGGGCCACCCCTTCTACCGGCAGGTTCACTTGCTGCAATACCATCGCTAAGGTAACCAAACCCACGCCCGGTACACCGGCGGTGCCCACGGAAGCCATGGTGGCGGTCAGTACTACCATTAAATAACCACTAAAACCAATGTCTACGCCGTAAGCTTGGGCAATAAACGCTGTGGCCACCCCCTGCATGATGGCGGTGCCGTCCATATTGATGGTGGCTCCCAAAGGAATGGTGAATGAAGCCACACGGTTATGCACGCCCAAACGATTTTCTACGGTGTTTAAGGTCACCGGGAGAGTGGCACTGGAAGAGGAGGTACTGAAGGCAAAGGCCAAGGTGGAGCGCATTTTTTGGATGAGCATTAGCGGGCTTAAGCCCGTGAAGAATTTAAACAAGGCCGTGTACACACCAAAGGCATGGAGCATCAGCACAACCACCACGGTGAGGAAGTATTTGATCAGCTTAGCAATGGCTTCTATGCCCAATTCGGCAAATAAACCCGCAAGTAAGCAGAACACACCGTACGGGGCAAGGTTCATGAGCATGGTGACCATTTTCATCACCAGTTCGTTCATGCTTTCAAACCAGTTTCTTAGAGTTTTTCCGCTTTCCCCTTGCATTTTCGACAACGCAAGGCCGGTTAAGACGGAAAAGACGATCACTTGCAGCATGTTGGCTTCTGCCATCGCCTGAATGGGGTTGCTCGGAAAAATATTGATCAATACCTCTTTGAAGGCCGGCGCCTCTTTCGGAGCGAAACTGCCCATTTCGGCCAGCCCAATACCGGCACCGGGCTGAACGAGTGTACCGGCCAGCAATGCCAACGAAATCGCGGCAGCGGTAGTGAACATGTACAGCAGAAGCGTTCTACCGGCGATAGGCCCCAAACGACTGTTGCCACCCAAAGAGGCGCAGCCACACACCAGTGAAATAAACACCAAAGGCACCACGAGCAATTTGAGTGATTTCACAAAAATTTGCCCTACCACATCAAAAGCACCATCAATGATGAAGGTATTCAATACTTGTTCAAAAGAAGCCGGTAACCATTGGTATTCCATTGCAGAGTTCAGCAACACTCCAAGCGATATACCTGTCGCCATGGCTATGAGTATTCGAGTCGTTAAAGACATAAAGCGTCCTTTTTGTTATCGCTATGAATGTAATGTCGATTTTTATTGAAATACGGTAGATATTAAAAATCGATCGATAGCAGTAGGATTGATATTAAAAATACAATTGACCGCATTTTGGCGGATTTAATGCGTTAGCACCACCAATGATCTGATGTTGATCAAAAATTGTCACATTTGTGACAGATAAAATGTAAAAAATGCCATTGAGAAAAGGTAAGAGAGGCCGAAATGACACAAAGGAACGGTCGTTAAGAAGGGGTTGAGAAAAGCAGAACCGAGACTGGCCAAGGGCCAGCTCGCGGGGCTTGCTTAGATTGGTATTGATCGGTTTAGGGGTTAACGCTGTCTTTGAGCGCTTTACCTGGCTTGAAGCCAACGGTCGTGCTGGCCGCAATTTGAATGGTTTCGCCGGTTTTCGGACTACGACCGGTACGCGCCGCGCGGTGACGCTGAGAAAAAGTGCCGAAGCCCACTAAACTCACGACTTCGTCACGACTGAGAGCATTGGTGATTTCATCCAAAATAGCCGAGACAACGGTACTGGCTTTCTCTTTAGGTAAGTCGGCGATATCAGCAACAGCAGCAACAAGTTCTGTTTTATGCATATTATTTTCCTAGTTATAGTGATTGTAAGAAATCGTTATAGTATCGAAGAGCATCTCGTAGATTGACACCTTATTCATCCTATTTTACTCCGTTGGCCAAGCTCGACAACTCTATAAACGCCTTAGCACGGATCAATGATAGCAAGCCTTCGTCCATGGAAGGCATGAGAAAGCATCGAATCAATGATTCTTAAGATAACCAAAGATTCCTTAAAGTGACCTTAATCGTTCGATTTTACCCTGTTTTATCTCAATATTGCCTTCCTATGGGCGTAAATATGCTGTTGAGAATGCTTGGAACCACAGCACTGGTGAACGCTCAATATCGTGTGTTCACGCTTTTAAATACCCTTAAAGTTAACTGACCCACTTTGGCACCCAAAACAACAATGAGAACAATGGCCCATTCCCCTCGCTCTATCCAACAACGTCTCTCTGGTTACATCTTGCTCATGCGGCTCGATAAACCCATCGGTAGCTTATTGTTACTTTGGCCAACCCTGGCCGCCCTGTGGTTAGCTGCCGACCAGCACCCCGACTGGGGAAATATTATTATCTTTACACTAGGGGTAGTGTTAATGCGCTCTGCTGGGTGTGTGATCAACGATTACGCCGACCGAAAGGTGGATGGCCAAGTAGAACGCACTCACCAACGACCACTGGTAACAGGCAAGGTTAGCAGCCGTGAGGCCATTGTGTTGTTTTTCAGCTTATGTTTGGCAGCCTTTGTACTGGTTTTATTCACCAACACGATTACGGTGTACTGGTCTTTTGGGGCAGTGGCGTTGGCTGCCATGTACCCATTCGCGAAACGCTACACCCACTTACCTCAAGTCGTACTGGGGGCCGCATTTAGCTGGGCCATTCCCATGGCGTTTGCCGCACAAACCGGCAGCGTTCCCTCGGGTGCTTGGTTATTCTTCGCCGCTCATCTCCTTTGGGTCGTGGCGTACGATACCTTTTATGCCATGGTTGATCGTAACGATGATGTCCACGCGGGTATTAAATCCACCGCCATCTTGTTTGGTGAACAAGATCGTGTGATCACCGCTGCTCTGCAAGGTTTGGTGTTAATTGGCATGGTAATGATTGGCCATCAGTTTGCACTCACCTGGCCTTACTTTTGCGCCATTGCCGGTATCAGTGGTCTATTTGCCTACCAGCAAATATTGATTCGTCATCGTGAAAGAGCGGCTTGCTTTAAGGCGTTTTTAAACAACAGCTGGGTAGGATTGATTTGGTTTTTAGGGGTCGTGGCGAGCAGACTGATTGGGTAATAGCCAACAGTGATCGTGAAAATCGTGCGCCATTACAGCGCACATTTTGACCTCCCGACCACCCATTCCCACAATTAGCGCACTCTGTGGCACAGTCGTCATCAAAACAGCACAAAGCGAGAGTACATTAGTATCGCGTGCCTCACTCTGACAACATCAACCACCGTGTTGGTACATGACTTGCGTTACAGCCATCCTAATTTATTGGGGGCTGCTCAGCTTTTTATGAACAAAGAATGACGTCATTGAAAAAGTCTGTAGTCACAATTCGAGGCAATAATTAAAAACAATTGTTCTTTTATCCCCGCATGTAATAAATCTGAAATAAAAGCTTTATTAAATGTGAACAAACCAATCCACAGCTCAACAACTCCTTAGTGCTGACTATGCCCGACAAAACAATCTTAATCGTAGATGACGAATCCTCCATTAGAGACATGCTACGAGTTGCTCTTGAAATGGCCGATTACCGATGCTTGGAAGCGGCCGATGCTCAAAAAGCTCATTCACTGGTTGTCGATGAAAAACCCGACCTTATTCTTCTCGACTGGATGCTGCCCGGCACCAGTGGCATCGAGTTAGCACGCCGGTTGAAGCGAGACGAAGTGACTTCGCAAACGCCGATTATCATGCTGACGGCGAAAGGCGATGAAGACAATAAAGTACAAGGGTTGGAGGTAGGCGCGGATGACTACATCACCAAGCCTTTCTCACCCCGTGAACTGGTTGCCCGCCTGAAAGCCGTTTTACGACGCACGGATACCGGTGCCGAAACCGGGCCAATTGAGGTAGAAAACCTGATTCTCGACCCCATCAGCCATCGCGTCACCATCAACGACCAACCCGTTCAGATGGGACCGACCGAATACCGCCTACTGGAGTTTTTCCTCACCCACCAAGAACGTGTTTACACCCGTGGACAACTTCTTGACCATGTGTGGGGTGGCAATGTGTACGTTGAAGAACGAACCGTCGATGTTCACATCCGCCGACTTCGTAAAGCGTTGACGGTGGATGATCATGACCGCTTTATTCAAACCGTACGGGGCACCGGGTATCGCTTTTCGACCAAGGTGGCCGAAAAAGTTTAGTCACCCACAGTCTAGCCACCCATTGCCCACCGCCGTTGTTTACGGTGCTCGTTTATGACGGTTATTGATAATTGTTGATAACAGTTGTACCTAACAGTTGTACCTGACTGCCGGCTTTACGGTATGTCTGTGGGTATTCATGAGTGTGTCGTTAATTTAACCCGCTCAACGCAGCTCATGATGAGCTGCGTTGAGCGGGCGTCTTCTTGGGGCCATCTTTTGCAACGCGGGTTTGCTTCCGAAATACGACGTATCGGTTTGCTGGTCGTCATCTCTACCGTACTGGGTTTAATGACCGGGTATCTGCTCTATACCCTGTTAGTGATGTGCGTGGGTTACATTGGCTGGGCATTGTTTCAAATGCGCAGGCTAGACCTATGGCTCAACAGCCGCCGCCATCTACCTCCGCCAGATGCCAATGGGGTATGGGGGGCCGTCTTTGATAAAATTTATCGTCTACGTCGCCGTCAACAAAGTGAAAAACGTCGACTGCAAGAACTGATTGTTCGCATTCAAGAAACCACCACCGCCTTAAAAGACGCCGTGATTCTGTTGGATAAGAACGCATCCATTGAGTGGTGGAACCAAAGCGCTCGCCGTTTGATTCGTTTACAACCGGGCGATCATGGGCAACCACTGTTCAACTACATCCGTTCACCAAAATTTATTCGTTACTTTGAAAAAGGCAATTTTAAAGAGCCGCTGACCATTCAATCGTCTCTGGACAGTGAAATTTTTCTGAATTTTCAAATCAGCCAGTTTGGGCAAGGGGAATACCTCATTGTGATTCGTGACATTTCACGCTTGCACAAACTGGAAATGATGCGTAAAGATTTTATCGGCAATGTCTCCCACGAACTGCGCACACCATTAACCGTGGTGCGGGGCTATTTGGAAACCATGTCGGATAACGCCGATCATTTGCCTGCCATTTGGTCTAAGGCCATTGGTCAAATGCAAGAACAAACCGAGCGCATGACTTTACTGATTGAAGACTTACTCATGCTCTCGAAACTGGAAACGGAGGCCAGCGACCAAAACCAGCACCCCGTTCACGTAGAAGCACTACTGAATAAAGTCCAAAAAGATGCATCTGAATTGAGCGGTGAACGATTGCACAGGATTGAAGTAGAACTACAAGACTCGTTCGATATACTGGGGGTAACCCAAGAGCTGCGCAGCTGTATTTCTAACCTGGCGTTTAACGCAGTGCGCTACTCACCCCCAGAGAGCCAAATCATTTTGCGCGCCCGGCGAGAAGAAGAGTATGTTTACATTGATGTGCAAGACCACGGTATTGGTATTGAAGCCAAACACCTGCCACGTATTACCGAGCGTTTTTATCGTGTAGACGCCAGCCGCTCATTAGACACCGGCGGCACCGGCCTAGGGCTCGCCATCGTGAAACACGTTCTGTCTCGACACAATGGGCAGTTAGTCATCAACAGTAAACTCAATAAAGGCAGTACCTTTTCCTGCCAGTTTCCCATAACACGCGCCATTGAGAAAAACGCAACAGAGAGTGAGACGGTCAATCATTCTTAAGTCTTATCTTTGCTTAAGGTCTATTTTTCACGATGAAATTCAGCTTTTGCACGTCTATCACCACTGTCAATGCCGAGCAATGGAATGCGCTCATTCCAGGCCGTTACCCCTTTCTGCGTCATGAGTTTATCGCCACATTAGAAACCAGTGGCAGTACCACCGCCGACACCGGCTGGGAACCCCACCATTTACTGGTACACGATGATGATGACAATCTCATAGCGCTCGCACCGCTGTACCTCAAAGATCACAGCTATGGTGAATACGTTTTCGATTGGGCATGGGCGGATGCCTATCATCGCAATAACCTGGAGTATTACCCCAAATTACTCAGTGCCATTCCTTTTACTCCGGCCACAGGCCCACGTTTTGTTATTCACCCCAATGTTACTCACTCCAATGTTGGTCACCCCAATGTTGTTCACCCCAAGATGAATGGCGCGATAGAGGACACCAACTTACCCATCGCTATGGCCAATGCCATTATTGATGAAGCCCGTCGCCTAGGAGTGTCGTCATGGCATTGCTTATTCGGCGATAAAGCCCTCACAAGTCAATTATCAGAAGACGGTTATCTCAAGCGCCTTGGGTGCCAATTTCACTGGTACAACCAAGGTTTTTCCCATTTTGATGACTTTCTTTCCACTTTCAGCAGCCGGAAGCGAAAAAACCTGCGCAAAGAGCGACAAAAAGTCATCGAGCAAGGGGTAACGTTGGTTCGAAAATGTGGCGATAGCATCAGCGAAGCAGAGTGGGAGCAGTTCTACACGTTTTACCACCTGACCTACTTCAAGCGCAGTGGCCACCAAGGCTACCTAGGCCCATCGTTTTTCCCAACACTGGGAAAACAAATGCCCGAGCAACTCATGATGGTGCAAGCTTATTACGAAGGCCGCATGGTGGCAGCGGCTCTCAACCTATTCAGTGATACCCATTTGTATGGCCGCTATTGGGGGTGCGATGAAGACTTTAACGCCCTGCATTTTGAAGCGTGTTATTACCAAGGTATTGAGTTTGCAATTGAGCGAGGGTTGCAGGTTTTTGACCCTGGCGCCCAAGGAGAGCATAAAATCCAACGTGGTTTTACCCCCACCATTACCTATTCCAACCACTGGTTAGCAGACCCACGTTTCCATCACGCCGTCGCCCATTTCCTAGAACAAGAAACACCGGGCATATTGGCCTATCGGGACGAAACGCAAACATTATTGCCCTTTCGTAAAGAGTGATCTCTCTTGAGCTGTCTGCACCATTGCCCATGCAGACGGTCTGCCACACAGACTAAAGACACAAATTGAAAGACACTTATTCAAAAATCTGCGTTTGCTCATTCTTGACTATAATTTACAGAACAGACGGGAATTTACAGAACAGACCGGGTTTTGTTGCTTGAAACAACGCGCAAACGAAAAGATGGGCAGTATGCCTGCAGATTTAAAACAAAACACGGTTACTGCGAGTTAGTACTCGCACCAAATCACAAGGCTGGTGGTTATTTTGGCAGATGTAAAACCTCTAAAAATAGACTTGGTAAAGCTCTACAATGGTCATAAATGTTTGATCATTGATGACCTGCCCGAGGTTCGTGGTTCTGTCAAACGGATGTTGTCGGGGTTTGGGTTTAAGCACGTGGACACCGCCGCCAATGCGGAAGACACCCTGAAAATGTGCTCCGCCAAAACCTACACACTGATTTTTTGTGATTACAACTTAGGCCGCAGCCAAGACGGCCAACACCTGCTGGAAAATTTACGCAAATCCGGTTTGCTACCTATCACCAGTATGTTTGTGATGATTACCGCCGAAACCTCCCGTGAAATGGTACTCGGCGCACTGGAAAGCCAGCCCGACGACTACATCACCAAGCCCTTCACGCCCAAATTATTGTCTCTACGGGTTGATCGCTTACTGATCAAAGACAGTATTTTGCACCCCATCAAAGCCTTGTGTGCCCAAAAACAGTTTTCGGAAGCCGTTGAGGCATGCAATAAAGTCATCGAAGAAGGCTCTAAAGTCGCCAATGATGCCCAGCGTTTAAAAGGACGTATTCTTATTCGGTTAGGGGAATTGCACGAAGCACGAGCCTATTATGAAGCCATTGTAGAGAAAACCCCCGTCCCTTGGGCCATGCTGGGCTTAGCTGAAACCTTAGTGGAACTTGGAGAACATGACCTTGCCGAAATCATCTTGAAAAAGGTCCTTGAAATCGACAACCGATACGTAGAAGCCCACGATTTATTAAGCCGAATTCACAAATCCCGCCGCAACCTCTCAGCAGCACAGGAAAGCACAGAAGAAGCCTGCCGCCTCTCACCCAAATCGGTGGTACGCCACCGACGTTTAGCGCAATTGGCCGAACTGAATGACGATGAAGAAACTGCGTTGAATGCCTACAAACAAGCCATTCAGTGGTCTCCAAATTCACCGGATGAAGATGCGCAGGATTATTTAAATTACGCCCGCAAAGCCACCGAAGTCATTCGCTTGAACCCCGACAGCAACCATAAAGAACATGCTTCACGCGCCCAACGTATGCTCTCAAAAGCGCAAGAGCTTAAGGATTTCAATGAGGAAATTGAACGACAAGTGGCCTTGATCTCTGCCAATATTCATCAAGTCACCGGCACAAAAGATTCGAAAGAGATGGCTCAAAACGTGATTGATGAATTTCGTGAGTCCCCCCCAAACGATTGCAATGCTCACCTGGATTACGTCCGCGTACTCAACGACAACGGGCAAACCAAAGAAGCAACCGAGCACTTGCAGGCCATGGCGGCAGAATACGGAGACGACATCGATATGATGTCACGTATTGAACGGCTCAGTTCAGAACCACTCACCCAACGCAGTAAAGAGAAGGTAGTACAGCTCACTCGTGAAGGTATCACCGCCTACGATAAAGGCGATCACCAAAATGCCCGAAAGGTCTTTCGTGAAGCGTTAGGCGTCTTTCCCAAACACGTCGGCTTAAACCTGAACCTGGTGCAAGTTCTGCTGGAGCACAACGCGCAACTGAGCGATGAGGATGCCCAAGAAGTTCAAAAATGTTTCAGTCGCATCAATACATTGGATACTGATCACCCTCAGCACAACCGTTTTGCCAGCCTGCAAGATAACTTCGCCAAAGCCAAGAGCCAACTCACCGATAATTAACTACACACCTTTATCCTTCACAACAGCGTTTAGCGCTGTGTATTTCCAAACACCAGCAATCGATTGTTGGCAGGCATTTCGTGATCGGCCAACAAATGCAGACGTGCTGTCTTCGCTAAGTCCGCAACCGCTTCAAAATCACGAATACCACTGTGGGGGTTTTGTGACTTTAACCATAGATCAAACTGAGCATTACTCTCGCTGGTGAATTGCCCGTTGTAGTTAAACGGTCCATAAATAAACACCCTGCAATTGGTATCCAGAATCTCTCGAATTCGAGAAAAAAATACTTCAACACTCTGCCAACTCATAATATGTAAGGTATTGGCTGTAAACAGCGCATTGAATTTTTGCTGTGGCCATACACTTTGGTTTACATCAAATGCGATAGGGCGCGTAATATTCTTAAAACCCTTCTCCGTATACTCATCTATCCATGCGTTAATCCCTTCATGGTGTACCGGTAAATCCGCACATTGCCATAATACTTCGGGTAAATGCTCACCAAAATACACGGCATGTTGACCTGTGCCTGAACCCATTTCAAAAACACGGACAGGCCTCGACAAACTCTCATGGACATAGTGGCTCTTCGTAGCCCCTTCTGTTAGGTAGCTCTGGACTGTTAGATAGCTCTGGAGAATTTCAAGAATAGGTTGACGATTATTTTGGCAAGCTTGGGAGAAAGGTTTTTCGATCATGGAGTTCCACTGTTTGATGCTTTAGAGATTACCGTTATCAAAGGGTTCATAAGGCCCTGACCGGTCAGAACCTCTAACGAAAATAACGGGCGATGTATTTGGATAACACTTCAAATTTATCCGGGTCATTATCCACAAAGCGTACGGTAAATTTAATAATACGGGTATTCACATTGTTTTCCCCCGCTTCCAACACCGAAAAATAGCCATTCACCCGCGCAAGACTGCCTTCTTCCATTTCAATATCGGCCACTGCTTGGTCGAATAACGCAGGGATCGCCTCTGTACGCTGCATAAACCCCGACATTGCCTGAAGGGATAATTCTCTAACGACACAGGGACTTTCACCGTTCGGGAAGCGCAAATTCGCACGCGCCTCGTGTTTTCCTTTTTGGGTCGCACTTTTTTTTGCAGGGCTTTTTTTAGATGCGCCCTGGCCAGAGCCGTTTTTGTTTGAGTTGCTGGGGGCTTTGGCAAGCAGAGGGTTGCTGGCGGCGATGGAAGCTTTTTGGGCTTTGGGCCGCGAGGAGGCTTTCCCCCCCGTAAGCGCTTCTACTGAACCAAAGGCCACACCACGGGATTTCTCAGCGGATTTCTGTTCGGCAGCAGACGGCATTTTCCCCGCCCGTTTGAGTTGTTTGTACACCTTAGCCATGAGTTCATCGGGTTTAAAGGGTTTACCCAAATAATCGTTCACCCCCGCTTCTACCGCTTTCACCACATGGGCTCGATCACCCCGGCTGGTAATCATCACAAAAGGGGTTTTGGCACACTGATCGTCGGATCGCATCCACCGGAGCAACTCTTCGCCGCTCATTTCCGGCATTTCCCAATCCGACAATACCAAATCAATGGGGCCTTTACGTAACACCGACATCGCCCGTCGACCATCAATGGCATCCAGTATTTCAGCCCCCGGTAAAGACTGTCTTAGCTGTTTTTTTACCATGTCGCGGATGAACGCCGCATCATCCACCACAAGAATTTTTAGTGGCATTCGCTAGTCCTTGTTTCTACTGCCTATGTTACAGACGGGCCGATGTCATACGCACCGATCAACATCTATTTCATTCTTCTTAGGCTGTAAAAAACGCTATCAATCAAGGTTGTGATTTAAGACTAGCGCAAAGCGCTCTATTCTGTGGAATTCGACTTATTGATCCGCTTCATCACGAGTAAACACCCAATCTTTCTCAGAAGAGAGCGACGAGTTGTAGCGATATCCCGCTACAGAAAACGTTTTAATGGCTGCCGGTTCTGTAATTTGGTGTTTTACTATCCAACTGGCCATTAAACCCCGCGCTTTTTTCGCGTAAAAACTGATGATTTTGTATTGTCCGTTTTTCTCGTCTTTAAAGACGGGGGTGATAATATTGGCTGACAAATGTTTTTTATTAATGGCTTTAAAATATTCATTCGATGCTAAATTCACCAAAACATCGCTTTTTACCTTTTTGAGTTGATCATTGATCACCTCAGTAATGTCGTCTCCCCAAAACGCGTATAAATCTTTTCCCCGCGAATTGGCAAATTTAGTGCCCATTTCCAAGCGATAAGGCTGTATTAAATCCAGCGGCCTAAGTAGGCCATATAACCCCGATAATATTCTCAAATGCTTCTGTGCGAAGGTAAAATCCTGCCGAGAAAACGACTCTGCTTCCAAGCCTGTGTACACATCCCCTTTAAAAGCCAACACGGCTTGCTTCGCATTGCCTAAGCTAAAGGGCAGACCCCAGTCCCGAAACCGGTCGTAATTGAGCACCCCTAATTTATCGCTGATGTTCATCAGGCTCGAAATATCATGGGGGGCCAGTGGCCGCAGTTCATCGATCAACGATTGGGAATGCTCTAAGAAATCCGGTTGTGTGTGTGTTTTTGTGACCGGCGCTGTGTCGAAATCCAGGGTTTTTGCAGGGGATATCACCATTAACATAAGCGAGTACCGCGTTGATGAGCGAAAAGAAAGGTCTTGAGCATACCGCAAAACCTTGCGGTATGAATATTAGTAACATAAAAGGGGAGGGCTTATTCCGGTTTCAGAAATTCATTCCACCAATTTAGAGGGGTAGTCCCATCATTGGGATCATATACATTGGCATACAACCATTGTGAATTCGGAAATTGCGACAAAGCATCATTAAAAATGGCTTCGATTTGTTGAAACCCGCAACTGACATGAATGCTATAAACCAAAAAGCGGGGGTTTTCATGATCGAGCTCACCGCCAAGTTTTTCAAGATGTGGGGTAATGGCTTCGCCCAACGCTTCGATATCATCGCGACTGAAAACTCGAATACACAAGTTGCCTGCACGCTTGACGACTTCGAATTCCTGGCTGTTAGGCACCAACTTCACTACATCACCACTGGCCACACCTTTGACAAACACTGGTGATTTCACTAAACGACAACTGTCATCGTCTAGCACTTGGACCTGCAAGCGCTCTACCACCGGCTGTCCGTCTGGCCGATGACCGGCAAATAACTCTATCACTTGCAATGCTTGCATACCCTAACCTCAACTTGCTTTGGCAACATGCTCATTTGGGAAGCATGTTAATACTGTAGGAACTTGTTAAAATTGTCCGCATTATACGCACAGTTTGCTCTGAAGCAGATTGAAAAATGGAATCTTCGCACGGTATCAGGAGGCGACATGAAACTCTTTTTTCGTCAGTTAGCTCTTAACCTTCAACTTCCCGCCATCCTGGCTTTAGCAGCGCTTACCGGGGGCTGCGCCACGAATCCAGTTACCGGCGAATCACAATTCAGTTTGATCAGTGCCAGCCAAGAAGTCGCGATAGGGCGAAAAAATTATCTTCCCTCACAACAAAGCCAAGGTGGCCGTTACGTGGTTGATCCTGACCTCAATACGTACATCAACAGCGTGGGGCAAAAGTTAGCCAAAGTGAGTGATCGCCCTAAACTGCCTTACGAATTTGTCGTCTTAAATAACGATGTGCCCAATGCCTGGGCGTTACCCGGTGGCAAAATTGCCATTAACCGAGGGTTGCTCATCCAGCTGCAAGACGAAGCGCAACTAGCCGCCGTGTTAGGCCATGAAATCGTTCACGCTGCCGCTCGCCACGGCGCCACTCAACAAACCCAATCGATTTTATTAGGTATAGGCACCACCGCCGCCAGCGCGATAGGCAGTGCTTATGGATACGGTGGCTTGGCTCAACAAGGCTCCGCCTTGGGAGCAGCGGCCATGCAGGCTCAATATGGGCAAGGGCAGGAGCTGGAATCAGACGAGTACGGCATGAGCTATATGGCACGAGCCGGTTATGAGCCCCAAGCAGCAGTGGAATTACAACAGCTATTCGTAAAACTGTCTGCAGGCAGGCAACAAGATAGGCTATCGACCTTTTTTGCCAGTCACCCACCGTCACAAAAACGAGTAGAAGAAAACCGAAAACACGCGGCTAAGCTGGCTAAAGGCGTTCGAAATAAAGCGCAATTTCAAAGAGCCATTGCCCGTATTAAAAAAGATCAACCCGCGTACAAAGCACATCAACAAGCATTGGAATACGCAAACAAAAAAAATTACGCTAAAGCCATCAGCTCAGTGAAATCCGCCATCAAAAAGCAACCGAATGAATCGTTATTTCACGAAACCCTAGGAAAATTGCAGCTGCAACAAAAAAACCAAAAAGCGGCACTGTCATCGTTTAATAAAGCGGTGAGTTTGAACCCAGAATACTTTAGCCCCAAGCTCTATCGCGGGTTGACCCAAGCTGAATTAAAAAACTACACCGCAGCCGAAAGAGATTTGCTGTCTTCCACCCAGTTGTTACCCACGCAAGTCGCGGTGTATTACTTGGGTGAAGTCACGTTGGCGCAAGGTAAAAAACAAGATGCTCAACAATATTTTCAGCAAGCTCAAGCCGCTGGTGGGGAGTTAGGCGCCGCCGCTGGAGATAAATTAAGAAGCTTGGGTGTACAGCAATGACGGCCTGAGAAATCTACAGAAACACAAAGGCCATACAACACAAAGGCCACATAATAGGACGTGGCCTTTGTTCCTAGCTTTCATCGTTTTTAACTTTCATTTCGAAGATCGTTTTTAAAAACGATCTTCTGACATTAATGCTTTAATTAGCCAACCGCAGCAGAAAACGCATTACGAGTGAGATTTTCAATACCTTTCTCGGTAATCACAATATCATCTTCAATCCGTACTCCACCGTAAGGCGCTAACGCCTCCACTAATGCCCAATTCACTCCAGAGTCGACTTTGGTACGCCAAGGGGCCAATAAACTCTCAATAATGTAAATACCCGGCTCAATGGTGAACGCCATGCCACTTTCTAACGTTCGTGTGCAGCGTAAGAAAGGATGCTCCGCCGGTGGCGCGCGTAGTTCACCATTTTCATTGGCCAAATGGCCTCCTTTATCGTGCACTTGTGTACCAATTAAATGGCCCAAGCCATGGGGGAAAAAGGCACGAGTAATACCCGAATTGACCGCTGACTCAACAGAGCCTGTTAACACGCCTATCTCAATCAACGCCCCAGCAATATACTCGTGAGTGCGACGATGCAATTGCACGTAATCCACCCCAATAGCCAAATCATCAAGCAATTGTAACTGCAACGTTTCCACGGCATTGATCAACGCTTTGTATTCCGCACTGGCATTGTCTGTTGCATTGTCTGTGGCATAGGTACGAGTAATATCAGATGCGTAACCCAGGTATTGAGCGCCCGCATCAATCAACATGGAGCGATGAACGGCGGGGCTGTGTTTCTGTAAATGATTGTGGTGCAATACCGCCGCGTTTTCATTCAAGCCAACAATATTGTGGTAGGGCAGCTCTTCATCTTTCGCACGGACGGCCTGCAAATACCGAAGGTGGATATCCAACTCAGATTCACCGGCCTCAAACCCGTTTTTGGCGGCTAAATGCCCTAAAACAGCAACACGATTGGCATTGCGCATGGCATCCACTTCGTATTCCGTTTTGTAAGCACGATGATAGTCTACATAGGCAATGGCGCCTTCATCGTTCAACGTTACATCGCCTAGAAAGCTTGGCTGATTTCCCAATGTTGGCCCTAAATACACCGTGTTTTTATCCATGACAAAATAGTCATGAAGGCTATCTACTTCAGCAAATTCCACTATCTGAAATACATTATGAATATCCTCAGGCAACGGTTCTGGGTCGCTGTGCCAGAAATCGTCTACCACTTTAAGAAATAAAATAGGCTGGTCTTTTTCAGGGGCGAGACCAATAAAACAATCCGGCCTCTGCAATAAAGGTAACCACTCCCGAAAATAAGCGTTAGTAGCAAAGGGATAGCTGATGTCATCACGAAATTGATAATGCAACGCCCCTGCACCAATCAACCAACGGGAGAAACCTGCTTTCAATAGGGCATTTTGATAAATTTTTTGCTTCTGTTTTACATGCTCAGCGTATTGGTACATAGCGTGTCCTCTGTTTTTAGCCGCAGGCTATCAAAAGCGAATGGGGATTGCATCCAACAAGCGAACGTGGGATACATGATATAACGATTTTTATGGCGTGTTTTTTGAAAGCCCGTTTTAAAAAAGCCGTTTTGAACATATCGCTTTGAAAAAGCCGTTTTGGAAAAGTAGTAATGACTGACATCGATACACCAACCAATACCGATACCTTCAATAAAAATACCGACACCCAGCCACACAATATCAGTGAATCCGTTCCACCGATGATCGTGGCGGGGCCTATATTACGGCGCTTATTACCCAACCAACTGGTTTTGTGGATCTTCACGACCGATTCTCGGTCTTGGAACTTGTCTTTATTTGAACCAGGAAGCGACACCGCTTTTTTGTCCCGTGACCTTATTGCCCATACTGAAACCAATAACAGTCATCCTGAACATACGCAAATCCAAGTGGGCACTCATGGGTTTATCCACTTTATTAATGTACATTTTGATCAACCGCTGCCTGAAGACACGGTAATTGAATACGATTTAAACTCTCGTTCTCTCAATAAAAAAAACAATAACGACAACAAAAACAACCATAATGAGCGTGAAGAAAAGACTGCTTACTCTATTTCACTGACCAAGGAATTGCCGCATCTAAGTTACTTGGAACAGAACAACTCCGTTAATAAAAGCACAACCGGCCGACCCAGCTTTATCATCAAAACAACCCTTAGTGATGTGGTACATGGCTCATGTCGAAAGCCACATTTTAAAGGCGACGATAATTTACTTCAGGCCGATTGCTTAATAGAACGCTCTTTCAAGAGTGACGACAACGCCTCATCACGCCCTGATCTCTTACTCATGACCGGTGACCAAATTTACGCCGATGATGTCGCCGGGCCTACCTTAGTGGCCATTCATCAAGTGATTCAACGGCTGGGTTTGTACAATGAGCAATGGGAAGGCGCGACCATTAACGATTCGACCTCTTTATTCAGCAGTCCAGAATGTTATTACCGGCGTGATACATTGTTACCCAAAACTCACGAAAATCGCGATTTATACGAGCGTTTTTACAAGGGTGCTCGAAAGCCGATTTTTACGTCTGTGTACGCTAAAAATCATTTAATTACCTTGTCTGAAGTATTGGCCATGTATTTGTTGGTGTGGTCTCCAGTTCCGTGGCAATGGGTAGACTTAGACAACACCGCCCTCACCGAGCCGAGCACTGAAGAAGAGATTCAACAGCTCTATGCCAAAGAAAAAGCGGTTATAGAACGCTTTGTAGAAGGCTTGCCCCAAGTACAACGGGCCATGGCCCACTTGCCGGTGTACATGATTTTTGACGATCATGACATTACCGACGATTGGAATTTACACCGCGCCTGGGAAGAGTCTGCGTACGGCAACCCGTTTTCCAAACGGATAATTGGTAACGCGCTCATTGGCTATTGGTTAATGCAAGGATGGGGAAATCACCCAGAAGCGTTCAGCCTAGAAACCACCGAATCGGTTCTGAATTTATTTCAACACCATCAAACACCACACTATAAAAATCACGATGATCTCATCGACCACCTTTTGGCCATACAAGAATGGGACTACACCGTACCGACCTTTCCTAAACTCGTGGTATTAGATACCCGAACCAATCGATGGCGCTCTGAATCCAATGCCGAAAAACCGTCTGGCCTGATGGATTGGGAAATGCTGTCTAAATTGCAACAAGAATTAATTCATGAAGAGTCGGTAATTATGGTGTCTGCCGCTCCTATTTTCGGGGTAAAATTCATCGAAACGATCCAAAAAATCTTTACCTTTTTAGGCCAAGCATTAGTGGTGGATGCCGAAAGCTGGATGGCGCACCCAGGCACTGCCAATGTAATTTTAAATATTTTTCGCCACCCGAAAACACCCCAACATTTTATTATTCTCTCTGGCGATGTGCACTATTCCTTTGCCTACAACGTGAAAATTCGGTTTAGTAAAAGCAGCCCCAGTATTTGGCAAATTACCTGTAGCGGTTTAAAAAATCGATTCCCTGATAAATTGTTAACTGTGTTTGATTATCTTGATCGTGTGCTCTATGCCAGCCAATCCCCATTAAATTGGTTTACCAAACGTCGTAGCATGAAAATTAAAGCGCGCAAACCTATAAGTCTTTCCCAACAAGAGCAAAAACCAACAGCAGGACACCTACTCAATACCGGTGGGCTGGGTCGTGTCCGCATTAATACCGAAGGAGAACATCGTGGACGCCCAGAGTCCATTACTGTTTTACACGGAGAAAATAAAGAAGAAATATTTCAGTAACTTTTATCATATAAAAATTTCATTTAAGCGTCACAAAAAATACCCCAAAACGTCTAAATTGCCTCTTAGGCTTTCTGCCCCTCATCTTAGCGTTCATTATCGCGCCAAGATGAGGTCATTGATTTTTACATCGCACCCACTTAAAAAATCAAAAAATGAGGCTCCTATGACGTTTCAGCAACGCATCAGTTCTTTGCTAACTAAAACTTTCACTCTTTCGTTAGTATCGTTTTCCACTTTTTCTCTACACAGCGTTGCGGCTACGCTCATCAGTGATGAAACCGTAAAAAAATATGCGCCTTTAATAAAACTGCATCGCAACGATTCAAGTATGCCCACCAGTGTTGAAAAAACATTGGCAAATGCCACCATTAAAGATGAAGGTGGAAATATTATTTTCTCTCAATTAGACAATATTACGGCCCATGACCTTCAACCCGGCGATTATATCGACATCAATGATGACTTTCGTAACGGTAACCCAGTGATTAACGGCGTTGTTAAGGCACCTGTGTATGTACGCTTAATGGAAGATGAAGGCAAACCCTACACCGACATTCAATATATGTTGTTTTACCCTTACAACGGCTGTGCTTATTTGCGTGTTAATTATTACGTTTATGCGCGCGTGTCTACTCACACTCGCAATGTGCCTGTGTGTAATTTTGGCCGGCACGAAGGCGATTGGGAACACGTTACCGTACGTGTCGATAATCAAACACAAAACGCAATGGGTGTATTTTTATCAGGCCACGGAAAAGGCAATTGGTACAGTTACGACAACGACCCCCATTTAATCAAATCGGATACTCACCCGGTGGTGTATTCTGCCTTAAACAGCCACGCGAATTACGCCTATGAAGGGACCTTTACCCAAGCAGACTTGGGCAGTGCAGCAACGGCAGCCGGCATTGCACTCGGCAGTTTAACCGGCAACCCGATTACTTGGGTAAAGCAGGTAGACACCACCGCCAACAGCGGCACACTGACGTTTGAGAATGATCCACAGCGCGACACTCAACCTCTCTGGGAAACCTGGAATCAGCTTGAGCCTATCACCGGTGAAGAACCATGGACACAACTGGACTTACGCTGGGGTGAGCAAATGGACAACAGTGGTAACGTTCGTGTACCCAATATGGAAGAAGCCGCAGAAAGCTCACTTCGAACACTGGCCAATGCCGCCATTCGCATCGGCTTGGTGGAGGATTACATTAACGGAATCGCGCCAAAAACCCCGACCTTTCAACCGTCATTTAATGACGACTTTGGCAACTTGTACTTAACCAGCCAACACTGGGGAAACAAAGAGGGAGGGTCAGAATTTGATGACCGAAACGAGCTGTGGAAAACCGGCACCGTAAAAGTCGAACAACTGGTTTTACGCGCCGGTAGACGTATTGATCAGATCGGCTTTGTCACACGCTCCAGTACAGACAACACCACAAAAACACTAGAGCACGGCGGCAATGGGGGTCGAGAAACAATCCTTACGCTAAGCGACAATGAATACATTACCTCCGCTGAAATTCACATAGGTAAAAAAGACGGTAAATTAAGGGTGTTTTACGCCCACTTCACTACCAGCAAAAACAATACGCTGTCTGGTGGCCGAACCACCGATCAACGCTATACCACAAACGCCCCAGCCGGCTACCAAATCGTAGGCACCTATGGGCGCGCAGGAGACGAACTGGACCAATTGGGCTTTGTGTTTGCTCCCATCGCTCAGTAGTCAATAATGTAATTGCTCAATCAATTAACGAACTCGGATAAACCTTAGCTACAATCTCAGCCACAACCTCAGCGACAACACTCTCGGTGCGCAATGCGCACCGTGTATTTATTGAACTACTTTACCACTATTTTTACCATCACTTTTATTACCACCACCGCCAATGTCGTTAAAATTAATTTTAATTAACAATTTGGCTATCTTGCACGACAGTTTTTCTCTGATTCGATAATATAAAGAAACTCGCCACCCCCATGCCGTGTTAGTATCAAATTAACAAATACCTGTTACAGCAAAGGTTTTTGTGACAGGACTCTTAAGTTGTACATTATTTTGGAATAGGAGTTAAATTGTGAGAGTAACACTCAGCATTATTTTTTGTGCCTTTTTTATTTCCAATCACGCCCTAGCACGGGACACCATTGGTAATTACTCTGTAGAAGAGGCCCTGTCGGTAGAAAAAATCAAAAATAAATTAGGGAACAACATTCAATTTTACTTCGGCTCAGAACCCCATGGAAAGGTTGTTAAAAACTTCGGTGAATACAGATCAAGAAAAAAAACCAACGCGTTTGGTAAAACCGATAAATCTGCTTGCCAATGGGTTTTCTTATCTACCCTACTTTCTCTAAAAAATAGAGCAATTCAAGAAGGCGGCAATGCTGTAATCAATATTAAATCCATCTACCGTGGTAATTTGGTGTCTAGCAATGAACACTTCCAATGTGGTGCTGGAGCAGTTATGGCAGGCGTTTCATTAATTGGTGATGTGGTTAAAATTGAAGATTGACAAATAAAATATAAAAACAATTTTCGAGTCATGCATTTCTTGATGACACCCTCATTACTCGTTAATTAATTAGAAAAGGAAGCAGTCATGCTAAAAACAACTACCTCTACCGTCGATGGAAAAGAAATACAAGATTACCTCGACGTTGTTGTTGGTGAAGCCATTTTAGGTGCCAACATTTTTAAAGATATCTTTGGTGCGGTTCGCGATATCGTCGGTGGCAGGGCAGGAGCGTATGAGAAAGAGATGGGCAAAGCTCGAAAAATCGCTTTTGAAGAAATGGAAAATCAAGCAAGAGATCTTGGCGCTGATGGTATTGTTGGTATTGATATTGACTATGAAGTCGTTGGCCAGCAAGGCGGAATGATGATGGTGAGCGTAAGTGGAACGGCGGTTAAGTTTAAAAAATAGTGAGAGCAAACTCGATGACAGGAAATTTGCTCACTGATGAAGCCAAATACCAAAAGAGCGGCGTTATTTGGAACGGCATTGCGACTGAAATTAAGACTAACTAGAAAAACCTCTCCATACAAACAAAAACAGTTCACACAAAAACCGTAAAAAAGTCTCATTATTTTTTAAATTTTTGTAAATTTTGAGAATGCAATTCACGCCATGATACTGATGAATTGTTACCCTCTCCTTTTTATTTTATCACCCATCTCGGCCAACCGCTCACAATGAGGCACACACTCATGGATAAGTCACTCGTTACTGTTATCGCTCTTTCGACTATTTTAGTGGGCTGTGGCGGGGATGATGACGATCACTCTTCTGACAATACCGACACTAACGCTATCCCTGCTAATGTTGTCTCCATTGCCAAAAGCGCTGTTGAAACCGTACGTATGGCCAGCGCCTTTCCGGCAACATCTGAGTTTTTTGTCCAACCGGAAACTCAATCTGCCAGTATGAACACGGTCAATAGCGCGATGTTTGGCGATACAAGCGAAGAAACTGCCACTCCCGACTCTGCCGCCAGTATTTCTGGTGAGTGTGGCGGCAACGCCGAAACAATGATGCACACCACAACAGGAGAAGAGGGGCCTTACCCCATTAATGTGGAGTGGTCGTTACAGCACAATAACTTCTGCCAATACAACCGTGAGGGTGCTCAATTTACAATTGAGGGCAATGTGAATGTTTTGGTGGATGTTATCAGCGAAACCCAAAACTCTGTTGAAGAGCGTTACCAATTCTCATTTACCCATAGCCGAATAGGTGCACCAGGACAAGGATCGCTTGATATGAAATCGTCTTGTGAATCCAGTATGAGTGATACTGAACAACTCGCTTGTGAATATTCCTTTTATGGCCAAAACCATACGGCTCATTTCAACCTATCGAAAGACGACTCCTTCTCCGAAACCCATTCGAAGGGTAACCTGCTATTAGACAATAACCAACTTGCCGGCTTAGATTTTGCTGAGCTAGCCCACTGCGAGAACGGTAACATCGCCAACGGAAGCGGCGTTATCACTTTGCCCGAGGGCGATACTATGGCCATTGATTTTGATGATTGTATGAGCTTCACTCTTAACTACAAAGGGAGTTCAGAGACACTCTTATTTTAGATTATTGCTCTCACGGGCTAACTTCTACATGCTCTGACAATTTGTTTCGATTTGGCTGACGGCGGTGCTTTCTGAAATGACGCACCACTTCAAACCTTTATTCGTAGAGATTTCATCATATAAACACGCCACTACATGCCTTTCCATCATCTGAATATTAAAAACTTCAATATTCATGGACTCATAATACTCTCCGAAGAAAAAGCAATTAATAAGAGATAGCTATTTGTTCAAACAGTTCTCTCAGCTTATGATTAAACTTGATTACTGCGACATATCGTATTGATAATGAGGCCATTTGGTGTCAATGAAACGTCGTTTTAATAAATCCGCCTCTTATGGAAAGTCTATATAAAATGGATGTAAAGAATTTACCTTCCCCTTCAAATGAGCCCGACGCGTTCGCGATATCGGCAACCCCTCTGTCCCAACGAATCAGCCTTCCTCTTATTGTGGTGTATGTTTTGGGGTTTTGTGCCTTTTATTCAGCCATTTTGACGTGGAACGATGGCACCGCACATTTGATACAAGAATATTGGTATTTCTTCTTTTTAGGTTTATGTGGCGCACTGGTGGCGAATTCCACCGGTGCCGGTGGTGGAATTATCTTTATTCCTTTTTTCGCTACGCATGGCTTTACCCCGTTGCAAGCTGTGGCGACCAGCATGGCGATTCAATGCTGCGGTATGACAGCAGGCTCGGTATCATGGCTGAACAAGCTTCAAAAAATGCATCATGACCATCCCGCATTTTTATCCACACTGAAAATGCTGTGCTGGTGGAGTGGCATTTCTACTATTGCAGGGGTATTGGTAGGCCAATATGCCTTTCAACTGCCTCCCTCTGATGTCTCTGGATTCTTCCGCTGGTTTTCAATCGTTTTCGGTATTGCCTTGTTTGCCTATACCTTAATCAATCGCACCCGCGAGTTACTGGAACACCCTCCATTGGAATGGTCTGGCACACTGTTGCTGATTGTTGCAGGTTTTTTCGGGGGGATGGTCACGGCATGGATATCCGTTGGTGTTGGGGAATGCATTGCGCTTCTTATGTTCTTTTTACGCTTTCATCCCTCTGTAGCGGTCGCCATGGGGGTTTTCACCTCCGCTATTGCCGTGCTCACCGGCATTATTCAACACACTTGGGTAGTACCATCGGTTTCCATTGAAGTGTTTTTGTTTGCTGGCCAAGCCGCTTTTGTGGGCGGTTATGTGGCACGACTGATTACACAGAAGCTCGGTGGGTTCAATTTGAAGTTGTTCTTTGCGTTGTGGATCTTGGTAACGGGCTTGTTTATGGAGTAAGCCGAAAGATTCAATGTATAAAAAATGTATATTCAATGTATAAAAAATGTATATTCAATGTATTGACATTTTCTCACCCCAATAATCAAGGGCTTTCATGTGAGGTAAAGGGCTGATTTTAGGCTCTTAAAAACCCCTTAATGTCAACGGTGACGTTTTGATTCACGCAATGATACTATGCCGCCGTTTTTAGAAAAGTAGACGACATTTTGGCTCTGTTTTTTGTCGCATAAACTCAGGGCTGTGCAATAATTTTGTAACAAATACGTCATATCCAAGCTTGATAATTACGTACTCGTCGACTACGCGAACCCTGACAGATCGGCCATAATTACGACAAGATAAAGGCAGATAAGCCAGGAATCTATCTCTACTTAGGTTGTAAAAAATTAGGTTGTAAAAATTTATGCCTTTTTCTCCAGCTCAGCAAACCAGCGCGGAAAAAGCCGCAGAGCAAACCACGCAACAGAACTGGCAAAATTGGGTGTTTGTGGCTCTGATGGTGTATTTACTGCTAGTCGCGGTTTCGCTGATTGGCAGTGGCTTCAAAATGTCAGCGGGGGATCAGGCCAAAGAGCTGTTTTCTTTCGCGAGCAACCCTATAACGGGTTTAGTCATCGGCACCGTTGCTACAGCACTGATCCAATCATCCAGTACCGTAACCTCCATTATTGTCGGGCTTGTCGCTGGTGGCTTACCAGTGGGCATTGCCATTCCAATGGTGATGGGAGCCAATATTGGTACTACCGTGACCAATACCATCGTGAGCTTAGGGCATATTAAAGATGGCGATGAGTTTAAACGGGCCTTCTCTGCAGCCACCATTCATGATTTTTTCAATTTGATCAGCGTCGTCATTTTCCTACCGCTGGAAATTATGTTCGGCCTGTTGGAAAAGCTAGGAGCCTTCTTTGCCACCTCATTGGTGGGGGCAGACTCCATGTCTATGAAGGGGTTGAATTTTATCAAGCCGTTGGTCAGCCCACCGGTCAAGCTGATTCAAGACACCGTACTAGCGCCGTTGCCTGATGTGGCCTCTGGGATGATCATGATCGGTTTAGGTGTGGTGCTTATTTTTACTGCCATCACCATTATTGGTCGTTTGTTGAAAGTATTGATGGTCGGTAAAGCCAAGCAAGTTCTGCACTCTGCGGTGGGTCGTGGGCCCATTTCCGGCATTTTTTCAGGTACGGTGATGACCGTTTTCGTTCAGTCATCGTCTACCACAACTAGCCTGGTAGTCCCTTTAGCCGGCTCTGGCGTGTTCACTTTAAGACAAGTTTACCCATTCACCTTGGGGGCTAATATCGGCACCTGCATTACCGGGCTACTGGCGGCAACCGCCATTACCGGGGCCAATGCGGTATTTGCGCTGGAGATCGCCTTGATTCACCTACTGTATAACTTCATCGCAGTAGTACTGATTTACAGCTTACCCTTTTTGAGAGATTTACCGATTAAGGCCGCCGAAGGTTTAGCCGCTGCCGCTGTCAAAAATAAGTTTTATGTACTGGCCTACATTGTCACGGTCTTTTTTGCCGTACCTGCCATCTTAATTATTGGCAGTCAGCTTCTCGGGCTGTAATACCGAGACTCTCAACAGCCATAAGACACCAACTTCGTGCTTTCCTAGTTCAACTTTATTGAGCTAGGAAATCCTGCCAAAACCTCTTTCCTTTTGTTTACCAATTTGCTCTTGTTAGCCACTCACATCACATCGAATACTGCGTTTCATCACTAAAAATCGTCTTTTTCATTCATTTTCACTTCAGATAACGCCATTCACTCTAAAAAATCTGCCAAATACCACTCATTTTTTCCGTTTAACATGGCAAAAAGAAGAAGTAAATGATACTTTATGTATATACAAAGTATTGACAATCGATATCTATCATTTACCTATGCTCTCATAGCGCGATTGATATCCCAACCTTTGGTTCACATTGAACGTTTTTTCGTTCGCACTGAAGGGTCTACTTGTATTTAAAGAAGGTCTAAATGGGGGGAAAACCCATCGCTGGTGACCATCTCCTAGGTCATATGATCACAGGAATAAAAGAGCGTGAGATAACAAGAGCATCTCTAAAAACGCCAAACAACGATGGAAAACAGCATTAGAAAAAACTGGAGGAACATCTGATGGAGATGAAAAAAACCTTAACGACGCGGAACGAAACACGGCAACACGATGCCATTGATCACCTTGAGGAATACATTGAGCAAGTGGATCACCGCTACCAAAACCTGCGAATGTTGTGGGATCTCACCGCCACAGAGCTACGCAAACTGTTTCACCCTGAGAACGAGTCCACCAAGCACTGAAAGTATTAAATACTTCAATGACGGTGGGGCCTCGCCCCTCATGGGGTGAAGTACACCCTTTTTAAGGCCGCTCACGCAACTGCTTTTCAATCTCTTTCATCGACGTGTGTCGAACATCCAATCCTTTCACCAGATAGATAATATGCTCAGCAATATTGCGAGCATGATCACCAATGCGTTCTAAAGAGCGTAATGCCCACATGACATTCATCACTCGGCTAATTGAGCGTGGGTCTTCCATCATGTACGTCATCAGTTCACGGGTGGCAGAGCGATATTCTCTATCGACTTGTTTATCTTCTTTGGCCACATTCATCGCCGTTTCCACATCGAAACGGGCGAAGGCATCCAACATTTGGTGCACCATGGTCTGGACGCTGTTGCCCAAATGGCGAAGCTCCACATACCCCTGAGAGCCCGAGCCATCTTCCACCAACGCGATGGCCATACGCGCTACTTTCTGAGCCTCATCTCCCATGCGCTCTAAGTCACGGGTAATTTTGGACACTGCCATGACCATGCGTAAATCGGATGCCGCAGGCTGACGACGAGCGAGAATTAATGTGCAATGTTCATCCAGGGCAATTTCTCGTTGATCTACTTCGTCTTCTACCACCAAAACGCGCTCAGCCAACTCACCGTCGGCATTACTAATGGCAGTGATGGCATCACGAACCTGTTCTTCCACCATGCCACCCATTTCCAACAACTCTGTTCGCAGATCTTCAAGATCAGCGTTGTATTGTTGCGAGATGTGTTGATCAAGATGCAGTTTGTCCATTATGTCCTCAAATAAACGTTAGACGAAAGTGGCCCTTCTACTTACCAATCAATAATGACCCATCAAAAATGACCAAGGAATAATGGCCGAAAAACCGCTCAGTGATTGGTAGGTAACAAAGCGCCGGGCATGTTATCCAATGCGACCCGTAATGTAAGCTTCTGTTAACTGATGATCGGGATTGGTAAACACTTTTTCAGTATCGTTGACTTCGATTAATTTACCCAAATGAAAATAAGCGGTTCTGTGCGACACTCGCGCCGCCTGTTGCATAGAGTGGGTAACGATGGCAATCGTAAAGTTCTGTGACAACTCCGCAATTAACTCTTCAATTCTCGCTGTCGCGATCGGGTCTAGGGCCGAACAGGGTTCGTCCATTAAAATCACTTCCGGGCTCACCGCAATGGTGCGAGCAATACACAACCTCTGTTGCTGTCCGCCCGATAAGCCAGTACCAGGGCCATCTAGCCGGTCTTTCACTTCATCCCACAGACCCGCTTTACGCAGGCTTAGTTCCACAATTTCATCCAGCTCGATGCGACGAGAAACCAAACCGTGAATACGTGGGCCATAGGCGACATTGTCGTAAATGGATTTCGGAAAAGGATTGGGTTTTTGAAATACCATGCCCACTCGGGCTCGCAACGGCACCACATCCATTTTGGGGTCATAAATGTCTTGTCCTTCCAGAAATAAGCCCCCTTCCACACGGCAGTGATCGATGGTGTCATTCATCCGGTTCAAACATCGAAGAATAGTGGATTTGCCGCAGCCGGATGGGCCAATCATGGCGATCACTTCATTTTTGCCGATATCCATGGTCACATCGACGATGGCTTGTTTTTCCCCATAAAACACGTCCACACCACGCATGGACATCTTTGCGGTATCCAACAAAGGCACACCAACCGTATCAATTTCACGAATGACTTCGGTTTCGCTGCGTTGATCACGCCCATAGTCGTTGATGCCCCCTTGTAATGCTTGAGATAAAACGTTTTTGTTCCGTAAGCCGTTATTACCGCGCGTGTTATTGCTGCGTAAGCTACTATCACGAGCATTATTACCACGTACATTGTTACCACGTACATTGTTACCACGCACATTGCTACTAAAGGCCATAGTGTCTCCTTACCAACGACGTTCCAGGCGCTTACGCAGCCATACCGCCAGGGTATTCATGATGATCAAAAACGCCAACAACACCATGATGGCGGCGGAGGTTCGCTCCGTGAAGGCGCGCTCAGGGCTGTCTGCCCATAAGAAAATTTGTACCGGCAAGACAGTAGCCGGGTCAGTGATGCCTGTGGGAATGTCCACAACAAACGCTACCATACCGATCATTAATAACGGTGCGGTTTCACCTAAGGCTTGAGCCATGCCAATAATGGCGCCGGTGAGCATTCCAGGCATGGCCAAAGGCAAGACGTGATGCAAAATCATCTGCATTTTGGAAGCCCCGATACCCAATGCCGCTTCACGAATGGAAGGAGGTACCGCTTTAATGGCTGCACGACTGGAAATAATAATCGTGGGTAAGGTCATCAGTGTGAGCACCAACCCTCCTACTAGAGGCAAAGAACGAGGCATAGAGAAAAAGTTGATAAAAATCGCCACCCCCAACAAACCAAAAATGATGGAAGGGACGGCCGCGAGATTATTGATATTCACTTCTATTAAATCCGTCCAACGATTTCTCGGCGCATACTCTTCAAGATACACCGCTGCGGCCACCCCCACCGGGAACGACAACGCCAAAGTCACCAGTAATGTCAGCAATGACCCGATAAATGCCCCTCGAATACCCGCCATTTCCGGCTCTCGTGAATCTCCTGAGGTAAAAAACCATCGATTAAACCTAGATTCAATCTCACCTTCCTTATACAGCGATTCTATCCATTCAATTTGTTCCGATTTAAGACGCCCAATGAAGGGGCCACTGCGATCCTCTCTGCTTTTTAAGTAGGTATCCACATCGTCGTCTAACAACACCCACAATGTGCGCGTTTGTCCGAGCAAACTCAGATCTTCTTGCACTAAATCTTGTAAATGGTAGGTAGCACCGTTACTGACCAAGCTGTACAGCCGTCGACGCTCGGGTCGGTGCGTAACAGTGGGAAATCGCTTTTTCAGTGCCTCACGCACAACACCCTGATAATCAGCCAATGCTAACTGCATGGCATCCGACGAATCGTTAATATCCAATACCGACTCATCAAAGGTCACTTCTAATTGTACGTAATGGATGGTAAAGGCGCCGATGCCCTTGCTGATGATGTCGGTAAACAACAGCAATAAGCAAAACAAACCAAAGGCGATGGATAAGATGCCATACACCTGAAAACGTTTTTCCGCCGCGTAACGTTTCGCTAAGTTCTTATTCACCAACTCGATAGTGCTATTGATAGTGCTATTAATGGAACTCGGCGAAGAAGGGGGCATCGACAAGTCGTCATCATAATGGTCATCGGTACGGTATTTAGGATCAATCATATTGCTCTCGATACTTCCGTACGATGGCCAATGCAATGAAATTTAACGTGAGAGTGACAATGAACAACATTAAGCCCAACGCAAACGCCGCTAAGGTTTTCGGGCTATCGAATTCTTGATCACCGACTAACAAAGTGACGATTTGCACCGTAACAGTGGTAACCGACTCCAGTGGATTAGCAGTTAAGTTCGCCGCAAGTCCGGCGGCCATTACCACAATCATGGTCTCCCCAATAGCACGGGAAACCGCCAACAATACACCGCCCACAATCCCAGGCAACGCTGCAGGAATCACCACTCGTTTGATGGTTTCTGATTGAGTGGCCCCCAAGCCCAACGAGCCATCTCGCAACGATTGCGGCACCGCATTAATGACATCGTCGGACAACGAAGACACAAACGGAATGATCATAATGCCCATGACGGCACCAGCGGCCAATGCACTCTCAGCAGAGACATCCACCCCGATTACACCAAACCCACTCCTTATGGCGGGCGCAACCGTGAGTGCTGCGAAAAAGCCATAAACAACGGTGGGGATGCCCGCAAGGACTTCCAACATAGGTTTAACCACATTACGCACGCCCTTTGTGGCGTATTCCGACAAATAAATGGCCGCCATTAAGCCTGTGGGCACCGCTACTACCATCGCTATAGCAGAAACCAACAGCGTACCGGCAAATAAGGGTAGGGAGCCAAATGCACCAGACGCCCCCACTTGCCCCTCACGTAACGCAATCTGAGGGCTCCAATGGGTGCCGAAGATAAATTCGGTCAGGGGTACAGATTGAAAAAATCGAATACTTTCAAAAACAACCGATAAGATGATGCCAATGGTGGTGACCACCGCGAACGTAGAGGCCAATAACAGTGCCACACGGAAAACCCGCTCCACATGGTTGCGCGCCCGTACCTCTGGTGAGATACGCCACCAAATGATAACCGCAACCACCACCGCCATTGCCACCGCAACCACCGTTAACGCCTTGCGGCTTAACCCTCGCAATTCATTAAGTCGCTCCGCCGCCGCCGCAATCACAGAGGCACGTTCACCACTGAGGTTGGTCACGCCTTCTGCGTAATTCTCAACCGAATTCACGAGCAACCCTAACTCAGCTTCGGGCAAGTTTTGATCTGCCAGAGGTAAGGATTGCACCACCAAGTGTTGTATGACCATATCGTCCATTGCCAACCACAAGCCGATAAGCAACACACTGGGTATCGCGCACCACAAAGACGTCAACAATCCATAATAAAGGGGTAAGGAATGTAAGTGCCTTTGCCCTCCCACCAAGGTGGCACGAGAAATAGAGCGCTGATACCCGCAGGCGTAGGCAGCAAACATCAATACAGCAATGACCGCAAACAAAGAAGAAATCGTCATAGGGCCATTGGCTCCAGACTTCTCACGGACGTCCCAACCCAGGTTCGTCGTTGGGGTGGCAATGGAATCATGCCTTTGTCTGTAAGATAACCTTCATCACCCCAGGCTTTATTACTGGTGAACTCCATTAAATACTCTTTAATACCGGGTATAACACCCACATGGGCTTTTTTGACGTAAAAATACAAGGGTCGAGAAATGGGATAGTCGCCATTGGCAATAGTGTCAAAACTGGGGATATGACCTTCTACCATCGCCCCTTTAATCAAATCACTGTTTTGATCCAGAAAACTGAACCCGAAAATGCCCAATGCCTTCGGATTCGCATTCAGTTTTTGCACGATTAAATTGTCGTTTTCACCGGCTTCCACAAAATGACCATCTTCACGTACCGCATGGCACAGGGCTTTGTGCTGGTCTTCATCCACTGATTTCATCGCCGCAATCCAAGGTACTTGGTCACATCCCGCTTCGAGCACCAATTCCACAAACGCATCTCGCGTACCCGAGGTGGGCGGGGGCCCCAACACTTCGATAGGTTGATCAGGAAGAGCAGGGTTGACCTCCGCCCAGGTGCGATAGGGGTTATCCACAAAACTGTGATTCCCATTGGGGTTGGGCACTCGCTTGGCTAATGCTCGATACACATCCAACTGAGTGAGAGAAATGGGATCAGCGTCCACCGCTTGGCCGATAATAATACCATCGTATCCAATTAAGACTTCAACGATGTCACTCACTCCATTTCGGCGGCAATCTTCCCACTCTCGCGCTTTGATTCGCCGCGAAGAATTGGCAATATCAGGGTGGCCAACCCCCACACCTTGGCAAAACAGCTTAATGCCGCCGCCAGAACCGGTGGCTTCCACTTTGGGGGTTTTAAACGGTGTCGCTCGTCCAAATCGCTCCGCCACAACCGTCGCAAAAGGATACACTGTGGAAGACCCTACAATTTCAATGTAATCACGGGCAGCCCAGACACTGACAGAGGTAGACGTACCAACGAACAATACGACGGCGATACACAACGCTTTGAGCACGTTTCCTCCTAAGTATTGATGTGTAATAGTGTTGATGTGCAATGGCATGATTACTGGGTTAAACCAAACGAGTGAAAGATTCACTCTCGATACTCAATGTTGTGAGTAATGAGAACCATCGTGAGGTAGGTATAGAGTGCAGGGTAATTAACCAATATTGTATTTTATGACGAAAATATGACATAAAAATGACAGCGCCCTGTACGTTCGCCAAAGGCTTTTACGATATACTCAACCAATAATAACGATCCTAATACTGGGAAATGACATGCAGGTTTCATCCGCAAAATGTCGGTTTTTGGTGACAACATGTGTAAACACGCTCGATGCCTTTGCTGATGCATCTGGCCGGTTTTTAGCGTGGTGTATCCCTCTGATGATGCTTATCACCGCCATCGTCGTTGTGCTTCGATATGGCTTTGATTTGGGTTCCATTGCGCTGCAAGAATCCGTTACCTACCTACACGCCAGTGTCTTTTTATTGGGTATGGCCTATACCCTGAAACACAACGAACACGTTCGTGTGGATATTTTTTACCAACACTTTTCACAACAGCAACGCGCTTGGATAGATGCAACCGGCACATTGGTCTTGTTGCTGCCATTATGTGCGTTAATTTTCTTCTTGAGCTTTCCTTTTGCAGCCCGCAGTTGGGCTATTGGTGAAATCTCTTCAGAACCTGGCGGTATTCCAGCTATTTTTCTACTAAAAAGCCTATTGCCTGTCAGTGCAGCACTCTTGGCATTACAAGCCATAAGTGAAACGTTGCGTCAGGCACTTACACTGACGCTGCCTAGTGATTCATCACTGTCTGGCAAGTCGTCTCACTGATACCGGCCCAAACGTTTATACCGGGCCCCTGTTATAACGTTCACCTTTTTATCACCCTATTCAATCACCCTTTACGGTATCAATAATAAAAGGACCTAACGTGTTCGTTGAGCTCATTCCTATTTTGCTGTTTGTCTGCGCTTGCGGTGTGCTTCTATTGGGATACCCAGTGGCATTCAGCCTTGCTGGCACAGCACTTATCTTCGCTTGCTTTGGGATTATCACTGGCGTATTTGATCCCAATTTGCTGAAAGCGTTGCCTGATCGGCTCTATGGCACCATGACCAACGGCACCATGATTGCCGTTCCGCTCTTTATTTTTATGGGCGTGGTATTGGAGAAATCACGCATTGCAGAAGATCTTCTGCAAAACATGGCCAGACTCTGCGGACCATTGCCAGGTGGGCTCGGGGTGTCAGTAATTTTAGTGGGCATGTTACTGGCCGCCAGCACCGGCATCGTGGGCGCAACCGTCGTCACCATGGGGCTAATGTCTCTGCCCACCATGCTCAAACAAGGCTATCACCCCTCTATTGCCACCGGCACCATCTGTGCCACAGGCACGTTAGGGCAAATTATTCCTCCGTCCATAGCGCTGGTGTTATTGGGGGATATTTTGTCTTCGGCTAACCAACAAGCGCAAATAAGCCTCGGGATTTTTAATCCAACCCCAGTCTCTGTAGGGGATATGTTTATCGGCGCCATTGTACCTGGCTTGTTATTAGTGGCGATGTACTTGGTCTACATGATGGGCATTGCGATCATCCGCCCCAAATGGGTTCCACCGGCCAATAATCTGGCCCCCATCGATTGGCCCACACTCGTTAAAAGTCTGGTGCCACCAGTATTATTGATTGCATTGGTATTAGGCTCGATCATTCGAGGGGCCGCCACACCCACCGAAGCTGCCGGTGTTGGTGCTCTAGGAGCGTGTTTGCTGGCCCTCAGCCGAGGCCAATTAAACCTAAAGCGCTTAAGCGAGATTTCACAATCCAGTATGAAAATCACCGTTATGGTGTTCACCATTTTAGTGGGAGCATCTCTTTTTTCATTGGTCTTTCGAGGTTTCGGCGGGGAAGAACTGATTCATCATTTCTTTGATCAGCTGCCAGGCGGTGTGTTGATGGCAACACTGCTGGTCATGGTCGTTATTTTTCTGCTGGGATTTATATTGGACTTTATCGAAATCACCTTTGTGGTAGTACCACTGGTGGCGCCGGTTCTGTTAATGATGGGGGTCGACCCCATTTGGCTTGGCATAATGATCGCCTTAAATTTACAAACCTCATTTTTAACGCCACCCTTTGGCTTTGCTCTTTTTTATTTGAGAGGTGTCGCGCCAAATGAGATCAAAACCCAAGAGATTTATCGTGGCGTTGCCCCTTTTATTGTGCTCCAATTGCTGCTTATTGGAGCTTTGGCACTCTGGCCTTCTCTGGCGACATGGTTGCCAAGCCAACTGAATCCTGTGCCCTGAACGTCACAATCACAGACTAGGATAATAACGACATATAGATAACAATCTATGCCATCGTTTATCCAACAACATAGCAACTAGATAACAACAACTACGTAACAAACACTACGTAACAAAAACTGTATAACAACAAATGTCGCTACACCGTTGACGACAACGTCGTAAGACAAACAACTTAGGAAGACTATGAGCCCCTCTTATAATGATATGGACGATGATCCTCAGCCAACCGGAACCTTGGCTCTGCAAACCCTTTCCATGCCGGTTGACACCAACCCCAATGGGGATATTTTTGCCGGTTGGTTACTTTCCCAGATGGACATTGCTGGCGCCATCATCGCTCAAGAAGTGGCCAAGGGCCGTGTCACCACAGTGGCCGTTGGCAGCATGGCATTTCTAAGACCTGTGCCTGTTGGAGCGCAGGTAAGCTGTTACGTGGAAACCTTGGAAACCGGGCGTTCATCCATCACCACCCTTGTGGAAGTATGGCAAAAAGAGATTGCCACTGGTGCCATGGCAAAAATAACCGAAGGTGAATTTGTTTACGTTGCTATCGACAGTAATGGACGTACCCGCCCAATCAACTGTGGATAACGTAGTTTGTCGTTAAATTTATCGCTTATTTTGTTGTTACTGCTTTGAATTATGGAGTTAACGCTAACCACACCCGCAATGTTGTTCCCAGCGGTCTCTTTATTACTGCTGGCTTACACGAATCGTTTTTTGGCACTCTCTAGTGTCATCCGCAATCTCGACCCCAGTAAAAAAGAAGACGGTGTACTCAAACAAATCGACAACCTTCAACACCGAGTAAGGCTGATCCGTTACATGCAAGAAGCGGGTGGGGCAAGCTTTCTCTTTTGCGTGCTGTCGATGATTGCCCTGTACCAAGACTCTTTGCAATTGGGCAGCGGGCTCTTCTTTGTCAGCCTGCTTCTACTGTGCTTATCTCTTTGGCTATCCATTCGGGAAGTTCATATCTCTCTGCAAGCGTTAAATGTGCATTTAGAACAATTCGGCATTAAGCATCATAAACGCGGGAAAAAACGGCAAAAAATCAAACCTTCTGACTCAGACAATTCCACTTCAGATTAACCATCACTTTAATCGCAAACTAATCGACAATTGGCGCGAAAATCCCCTGTGTTATTTGCTGCAAGTCACTTGGGGATAACTCTATCTCTAGACCTCGCCGCCCCGCACTCACGTACATCGTTGTGTACTGTTGGGCTGACTTATCCACCACCGTCGGTAATCGCTTTTTCTGCCCTAAAGGGCTGACACCTCCGAGAACATACCCAGTAGCACGCTCAACCTCCCTAGGGTCTGCCATGGTGGTTTTTTTCGCCCCACAAGCTTTGGCCATAAGCTTTAAATTTAAGTGAGCACTCACAGGCACAACAGCCACCGCTAATTTTGATGACGCTCCAGACAACGAAACCACCAATGTTTTAAACACCTGATCAGAGGAAACTCCCAATTTTTCCACAGCTTCCTCGCCATAGGATTGCGCGTTGGTATCATGTTCGTAGTCGTGTATAACATGGTGAATCTTTTTCCGCTTTGCCTCATTAATGGCAGGTGTCATCACATTTTCCTAACAGGTTGTCATGAGTTTGTAAGCACTTGATAAAAACGGGAATAGCTCGGGGATAAGGTCTGGATAGACGGCGCTAGCCCTTGGTAAATCCATCGTAAGATTTAAACGGCAAAAGGGTTTGAGCCAGAGAATCCACAGAGGCAAGCGGCGGCCCAACACGAAGTTTTTCCACCACTTGTTCAATCGCAATCAGTTCTCCACACAAGACGATATCCACCCGCCCATCCGGCAAATTATGTGCATAACCTGTCAGCCCGGCATGATGTGCACATTCCTGTGTAAAAGCCCGAAACCACACCCCTTGCACACGTCCACTGACCACGACATTCACACAACATAACTCACCTGTTGGGTTTATTGATGACGCCGATTTATTATCCATAGCAGAGCAACCTCATTGAGTTTTTTCAGGCGATGCCTTAGGAAGCGTTTTAAAACGTGACTCGTAGTACGCTTGTTCTGAAATACGGTGATATTGACTGGACTGATTCAAAAAAGCAGCAAAGGAACGGTATACCCGCTCAAATACTGGGTCGTTAGCGGCCATTTCTTCGTAGACTTGGTTACTGATCTCTCGTAGCGTCACAATCACATCTTCTGGAAAGGGTCGTAAATCCACACCGTGTACCTGAACAAATTCTTCCAACGCCGCATTATTACGTGCTGTGTATTCGTCTAACATATCTTGATTGGCCGCCCGAGCCGCCACTTCCACAATGGCCTGCAAATCAGTGGGCAAAGAGGCAAACGCCGCTTTATTCACGATTAATTCCAACGTCGCACCAGGTTCGTGCCAGCCGGGATAATAGTAATACTTTGCTACTTGATGAAAACCAATAGCCAAATCATTGTAGGGGCCGACCCATTCGGTAGCATCGATCACCCCGGTTTGTAGGGCGGTATACAACTCACCACCAGGGATCGTGACCGCCGTACCACCGGCACGGTTAAGCACCTCACCGCCAAGGCCCGGTATCCGCATTTTTAACCCGCGTAAGTCCTCGACCGAATTAATTTCACGGTTAAACCACCCCCCCATTTGCACTCCCGTATTCCCCGCCGGAAAAGGAATTAAATTAAACGGCTCATACACTTCTCGCCACAAAGCTAAGCCTTCACCATGATGTAGCCAGCCATTAATTTCCTGCACATTCATTCCAAAGGGCACCGCCGTAAAAAACGGGGCAGCAGGAATTTTTCCTTTCCAATAATAAGCAGCCCCGTGGCCAAGTTCGACACTGCCGGAAGACACAGCATCAAACACCCCCAACGCCGGTACAATTTCTCCTGCACCATGGACTTTAATTTTCAGGCGTCCATTACTCATTTCACGGACATTTTTAGCGAAAGTTTCCGGAGCCGTACCCAGTCCGGGAAAGTTTTTCGGCCAAGTAGTGACCATGGTCCATTCATACAGAGGTTGAGAAAGTAATTCACTGGAAGAAGGTTCCGCAATAGCAAGTGCCGAACTGCTTTTTTGAGCTACTTCAAATACATAAAGGCCAAAAACCAATACCAAAGCAGCAATCAACACTAAAATAATGGCGGGTAAAGTACGCTGAGAATCTGTCATAGAGGAGTCTGTCTCTTTCCTGTTTTTATTATAGAAGAACAGTTATTGTGCAACCCTCCGTAAGAGGGCACAACCACAACAACGAATCAAAGTGATTCAAAAAATAATGAAAAATTTTCCAACGTGTAAACCTTTCGCCAATTCCCATCGACTAACTCATCACGAACACAGAGCAAGCACTCAATAGCCACTGACATTGCCTTTATGATTTGCCTTTATGGCATTGTCTTTATGACATTGCTTGTATGACACGCGGCTTTTAGCGACAACGACGTTTTCACAATGATAACCATGACCAATGTATGCACTGGGAGCAAAAGTTTGGAACACTCTAATATGGATTTAAAGACCACTGTGGATTCAAACGTCGTGCAACCAATCAAAACACCACGCCCAACTCGAGACGATGATTTACACCGTGTACGTCAAATACAGCTGGGCAGCATCAGTGCTTATGAAAGTCTTTATCGAGATTATGTAGGGCAGGTGTACCGATTGTGCCTACGGCTGACCGGGGAAAAATCCCTTGCCGAAGATGCCACTCAAGAAGTCTTTATTCAATTGTGGCAAAAAATCGGCAATTTCGAAGGTCAAAGCCAATTCTCAACGTGGCTTCACCGGGTTACCTCTAACATTGCGATTTCGTATTTGAGAAAACAAAAAGGGTGGCTAAAACGCATCTTTAATATCGACGATACAGACGTTCACAAACAGCACGCCCCCCGCAGTGTGGAAGAAATACCGTTAGAGAAATACATACAAAAATTACCGGAGCGCGCTCGACTCGTTTTTGTCTTGCATGCACTAGAAGGGTACCGACACGAAGAAGTGGCCGATTTACTCAACATTGCTATCGGCACCAGTAAAGCACAATTTCACCGAGCAAAAAAAATGCTTGAGGAGTGGATGAGCCATGAAGGATAACACACAACATACAAGCCAGACTTTGGAACAACAAATCCAAGCATTAAATCAAAAAGACCAAGAGGGAATTCAACCTGAACGAGATTTATGGCCCGGCATTGCCTTTGCCTTGACGGAAGAAAAAAGGAATCATCATGCCCTTTCTGCTTTAAAGCCTTGGTTAGCCGGCAGTATCGCCGCCTCATGCTTTGCGGTAATGATGGCAGGGTGGGTATTTATCCAAAGTCCAACCACTGACAAGGCTACCGATAAAAAATTGGTAGAAAACACGGTTTTGGAAAATGATATACAGAATAAAACCGATAACAAATCCCTTCATACACCACGCCAGCAAGGCTTTATGACAGCGGCTGATGTGGCTGCCACGCTACGCCAACAGCATACGGAATATAAGCGACAGCTACTCTCCTATGTTCAATCTCAAACGGCATTAACAACCGATTGGCAAACACAATTAAAAGATCTTGAAGAAGCGGCTACGGCCATCGAAAAAGCCCTACAAGATCAACCGAATAACGTCACGTTATTAAACATGTTGCAACAAGTGCACCATCAGCAACTGGAGTTGATTGAGCGTGTACATCAGCCTACATGGACGTCTACTTAAGCGAACACCTTTTAAAAACGGAGATAATAGAATGAAAACCTTAATTCTTAGTACTGCATTATCCGCCAGCACGATGATTTTTAGTATTCTTGCCTTTGCCGGTGAAAAAATCGATAAAACCCTAGAGGCGAAAACCGATGGCCGTGTCCACATTGAACATGATTTTGGGTTCGCGGATATTAAAGGCTGGGATAAAGACAAAGTGAAAGTCACCGGTGAGCTCAGTGATTTAACCGAAGAATTTATTTTTGAGCGTCGCGGTGGAAAAATTGTATTAGACATCGATAGCCGTAAACAAGGAAAGTGGCAAAATGCCCCTAAAGAAGACGGCGATCGTTTAGAAATTTTTGTTCCCAAAAACAGCGAAATTTTATATGAATCAACTTATGCAGATGTAACGGTAAAAAATATTCATGGTGGCGCCAAACTGGAAATTACCAATGGCTCTATTGACGCACAAGACCTGTCTAAATCTATTCAACTGAATACCGTGAATGGTAATGTGCAACTGCAAAAATCTGAGGGTGATATCGCAATGGCTGCGGTTAACGGTAATCTTGAATTATCAAAATCCAAAGCCTCTGAGTTATCGTTAAGTACCGTGAATGGCAATGTCGAAGTGAGTATCGATACACCAAAAGTACAACTGGATACGGTTAACGGATATGTGGAAATCACCACTCTCAAAACCATTGATGAATTACGGCTCAATGCGGTAAATGGCGATATCATTGTGAATACGGATTTATCCAAAAAAGCCGACGTCTCTATGAATACCGTGAGCGGCAATATTGATTTAAACCTCGCCAAGCCCGTATCCGCCGAAATTCATGTGGAAGGATTTGCCGGTGGGAGAATTCGCAATAATCTAACGGATGACCAACCCGAAAAAGCCAAGTATGGCCCCAGCCGTTGGTTAGACCTCACCATGGGTGAGGGCAGTGCATCAGTAGATATTGGTACGGTCAGTGGTACCATTGAATTGGGGTATCAATAACTATTTGTAAAAAAGAATTTGAAAAACAACCCTATTACCAAAACATGCCCGCATAAGCGGGCCAACAAACTTGTAAGTGTTCCTTACTCTGCCTGCATTGCCCAGATTCGATAAAATAAAGCTCTCTTAACCCTCACCATCAAATCGACTTAACCACCTCCGGCTGAACGTTTTATGGTCTTTGCCTTCTGGATCGTAAAACATGGTTTTATTGAAGTCTGCACGAACACCTTTTAATGCTTTTCCCAATGCAACATAAGCAGCGGGAGGGTGATTCAATGAGCCAAGCTCAGGTTTCTCACCGGCTTGAAAGATAATGCCGTTACTGTAGTCGCAGTGCCAAACACTAGGATCAAGATCCTGTAAAATCGCTTGAGCACCGCCTGTTTTTTCGAGTAATCGATGGGATACAGCCGTTAGGAAGTTTATGGATTTAATGCCATCTTCAAAGCCTAATGCTGTGGTGTTGAGATTGTATGCTTCTAAACCAGGAAAGCTTGTTAGCATGTTCCCTGAAATACGTCTCGCCGCTTTCATGCTTCCCACATCAAAAGGGTAAATTGCACTGAGCCCGGCATAGGCATGTTCAACCTCTAAATCATTGCTAAGTGCTGAAAACTGACGAATAAATCCCTCATGGCCCATTTGATCCAATATTGACAATGGGTAGGTCAATAATAAATAGCCTAGATAATTGGGTCGCATTACTCTTTCTGCCAAAGCAGATACAGACCAAGCTGATGCAATACCTTGTGGGGCACTACCAGCATCAAATTGAAAATCTGGCATTTCATCTACTGTCGGGGTTAGCAGTGACAAATCTGGTTGTTGATCTGCTGTTAGCTTACGATATTGCTTATCCCCATCTACTGCGTATTGGATAAGGTAACTTTTTGATTGCTGGCAGTATTGTCGAATTGCTTCTATTAGCGTCAAACGCCGCTCTCTTTTACCTGGCGAACCAAAATAGAATGCCATGGAAAGCCCTAGCACGGCAGCGGGGTCGCCATCATTAAAATTTATCAGAGGCTGTCGACTTAAATCATAAGGTGTCATAGTCATTTTTCCTATTCGGTCATTACACAGGCAACATAAGGTGTTTACAGTTGCACTGGAATTCATCTTTATCCTGTGGTTTGCCGCCTAGCCGGTAGACTTGATAGTTATCTTCATCTTCTGCAATTTGAACATAGGCTTTGTCTTGCATCTTGTCTCTCAAATCATTTCCGAACTTCATTTCAATCACTTTATCAATGTTCCCTTCCCCTGGCGGCAGGTTAGAATCCGAAACCATGACAATATCTGTGCGACGTAAATGCCCTTGCCCAGGTGTAAAATTCTCTATTTCCTTTATCCGCCCCACTGGAAAGTGAGATGGCTCAGTGGTATCCAAGCCGTTACAATCTCGATGCATGAACGGTGTGGGTATACCAGTGGTATCTTTGTTCATATTCCACCAGATTTCAGACTTATAGCGGCTTTTGTAGCTCATTGCTTTGTCCGCTTCTTTCAAAACACCATCGACACATTGCTGTTTTAGGTTTTGATCTCCAACTCCCTTAGCTGGGTTATGGTTACAACAGCAACTTACCGCGCACATTACACCATTGTCGATAATCTCAGCACGTTCTTCTGAACTGGCGGTGTCTAATTTTTCCTCAAGCTGCCTCTCTTTTTGTGCATCATTTGGGGAAGCCTGCGTACCGTCGTTCTGTTTTCGAGCCACCTCTTCCTTGGCTACTTTTTGTGCTTTTTCAATAGCTTTTGGTAAGGCCTGTTGTATTGTTTTTTGATCTTCAACATTACTCGGCATACCATTTAACGTAATCGTGGCGGCAATAATCTGACCGACACACTTATCCTGACAAGTTTTACTCATAGTACTCTTACCCTTTATGACACTGAAATCCTAGCCTACACAATGTTTTATCAATTAAGGCAACTAAACAAAACAAGAACGAAATTGTACTGAGTTTGAAGAAAGCAAAAGTTAGACTATGCGCAGCTTTATGTTTTATTTAACGTCAATTTTTCTTTAAAACCTAGGACATATGGGTAAAGAAAAATTCAAGTCTGATGTTGCTCAGTCCAGTCCATCAACAAAGAGGCTACTTGCAGAGTTTGATAAAGACGACAATAAAAGTGGGGAGGTGAGGCTAACAAGCGTCGGCCAAGCAATCGCTATTGCAAATCTTTCGAAGAGCTTAGGTCGTCTAGATTACTCATTCTGGATTAGATAAATGTATAACCTGTATCACTGATAGTTTTAAAAGAATAATAAGGCATAATACCATTTACCAAAAAAGCTCTGACAAATCTACTAAATACATATTTATATTAAAATTTCCTCTTGATTGAATAGAGCGTAATCAAGAGGAAATTTATGAAAAAAGATCAATAAATATAGAACCCTGCTTTAATGTTCATTCATTGATAATTTCCAATTTCGCAAAGTTCAACTTTAATATTTTTTCACCCTTTTCTTCAAAATTGATGTGCACACTGGGGTTGCTGCCACTGCCCTCAATATGAGTAACAATCCCTTCACCAAAAATGGGATGTAAAACCCGCTGCCCTAAACCAATATTTTGCCCACTCTGACTACTGGTTTGTTTTTGACCGAATCGAGCACGTACTTGGTCTGGGGTATTCACCGTATTGGCAAATCGATTTTTATTAAAGCTTGTGGGACGTGTAATAGAGGATTTAATCCGTACTTCTTGCAAACATTCATCAGGGATTTCTTTTACAAACCGAGACACTTGATTATAAGTTTCTTTGCCGTGCATACGTCGAGTTTCAGCATAGGTCAAAAACAGTTTTTCCATGGCTCGTGTAATTCCCACGTAAGCAAGACGACGCTCTTCTTCAATACCGGAAGGGTCTTCTAGAGACATTCGATGAGGAAATAAATTTTCCTCCATGCCCGCTAAAAATACCAGGGGAAATTCTAACCCTTTTGCTGAATGCAATGTCATTAATTGCACTGCGTCTTCAAATTCATCCGCTTGCTCTTCACCCGCATCCAAAGCAGCGGATGCTAAAAACTCGGCTAGGCCATTGCCATTATCGTCTTCCGGTGTAAATGCGC
The DNA here is from genome assembly GCF_021234875.1 of Marinibactrum halimedae. Taxonomy (GTDB): domain Bacteria; phylum Pseudomonadota; class Gammaproteobacteria; order Pseudomonadales; family Cellvibrionaceae; genus Marinibactrum; species Marinibactrum halimedae. Next base: position 43,495 of record NZ_JAJQVM010000022.1, read on the forward strand.
GACAAGCCGAGATTAATTCATGTAAGTTTTCGACACGAGTTTGGCCTTTTTCGCCTTTCTCATTTTGGTGGTAATCCAATAGCCCAGAGTTTTTCACCACTTTATCGACAAAATCATGTAAAGGTGTCTCAGCAACTTCCGTATCTAGGTGGTTAATGATCTCTAAAAATCCTTTTAATGCCGTACTCGCTCGGGGAGACGATAATTTATGTTCAATAACGTATTGGCTCGCCTGCCATAATGAAAAACCATGTTCACGGGCAATCTGGCGAACATTGTCTACCGACTTTGCCCCAATACCCCGAGTGGGCACATTGACTACTCGCTCAAACGCGGTGTCATCGTTGCGATTAAGCACCAAACGTAAATAGGCCAGCGCATTTTTAATTTCCAGTCGATCATAGAAGCGTTGACCACCGTAAATGCGATAGGGAATGGATTCTCGTAATAATGCTTCTTCCAGTACTCGGGATTGTGCGTTGGAGCGATATAAAATGGCGACGGAATCTTTGCGCCTGCCTTGTTTTACCCACCGCTCAATGTGATCGACGATAAAACGCGCTTCGTCTTGATCGTTAAATCCGGCATAGAGTGAAATAGGCTCGCCATCTTCTCCATCAGTACGAAGCGTTTTTCCTAACCGCCCATCGTTGTTTTCGATAACCCCATTGGCCGCATTCAATATGGTTCTTGTGGAACGATAATTTTGTTCCAAACGAATGGTTTCAGCATTGGGGAAATCGTTACAAAACTGTTGAATATTCTCAATTTTCGCGCCACGCCAACCATAGATGGACTGATCATCATCGCCCACTGCCGTCACCGCAGAGTCATTACCGGCCAATACCCGTAACCAAGCGTATTGAATGGTATTGGTATCTTGGAATTCATCCACCAAGATAAACGGAAACCGTTGCCGATAATGCTGCAAAAGCGGTTCGTTGTTGAGCCACAGTTCATGAGAGCGCAACAATAACTCACCAAAGTCGACAACACCGGCTCGTTCACAGGCTGCTTCATATTCCTTATAAATCGCCACCATGGTGGTTTGATAAGGGTCATGGGTCGGGGGGATGTACTGTGCCCGTAAGCCTTCGTCTTTCTGAGCATTGATAAACCAAGCCGCTTGTCTTGGTGGCCAGCGTTTATCGTCGATTCCTAACGTCTGATACACCCGCTTGATCATTCTCAGTTGATCATCAGAGTCCAGAATTTGAAAATTCTGCGGTAAATTGGCTTCTTGCCAATGGGTTTTTAACAGGCGATGCGCCAAGCCATGAAAGGTTCCTACCCACATTCCCATGGGGTTAACGCCCAGAAGCTGATCAATTCTGTGACGCATTTCACGTGCTGCCTTATTGGTAAAAGTCACCGCCATAATAGAGTAGGGGGATACCTGTTCTGCCCGAATCAACCAAGCGATACGGTGTACCAGCACCCGTGTCTTTCCCGATCCGGCTCCTGCAAGAATAAGTTGATGACCCGCTTCGCCACTCACGGCTTGGCATTGAGCCTCGTTCAGTTGATCTAACAATACAGAGACATCCATAAAGACGATTCGCTACCTGTGTATAAAGTGAATGGACGTCCTGTCGTATGGCTTTCTCCTCCTTAATTACTGAACAAATGTACATAGAATAGCCTCTGGAAACAACCAATTCTCCGTAAAACACAAATTGACATATTGGTTGTTTTTTACTCACCCAAAGAGGTAAAACAAGATGATTTTCCAATATTTGCCCAATACATAAAATGACCGGCTATTCTTTATGATATCAAATAAAGACAATACTTGAGTGCCCACTCTTTTTTGATGATCTTTTTCCTTTTCTGGTCTCTTATTTTCTAGCCTGTTTTTGTACTTTAAAAAGGATACTTTTTATTAATTTTTCTCTTTTTTTCAGAAAGTACAAATTTTAAGAAAGTACAAATCGCCCAGATTGCTAATCATCGGTAGCCATCATTAAGAAAACTTTTCTGTTTCAAACACGACTCATAGTGATTCTTTAAATAATGATTGACGCACCAACGTCGTGCCTTGATCACAATAAAAATGCGAACCACAAATAAGACTGAGTTAGCAGTTAATTTTTTACACTCTCGATAAAATAGTGAGTGCTATTACCCATTTAATAAAAATGTAAAAAGAAATTTAAACTCTATTGTATTTATGAATAGAACATGAATGCTTTCTTAAGTTTTCTTTTTTATTTTATGGTTTTGGTTGGCACTGAGAATGAATTTGTCATTCATAAAAACGGGATTATTATCGCTATACCCATTTTTTTGGCATTTCATTTTAATAAGAACCACTTGATGATAGGTAGAATAGTAAGGTGAAAATCATGGAATTTCATTCGCATCGCATTTTATTGATCGATGACGACGTCACGCTGTGTGATGGATTATCACAACTGCTCAATAACGAAGGCTATTTCGTAGAATCTTTTCACTATGCAAAGCCCGCCTTAGAGGTATGCAAAATCAAGCCTTACCATTTGATTATTATTGACCTTATGATTTCAGACATGGATGGCTATTCTTTTTTGCAGGAACTTCGTCGTACTGATCAAACACCTGTTATTGTGTTAACTGCAAAAGGAGAGGAAAGCGATCGGATACACGGGCTGGAATACGGGGCCGACGACTATATAGCAAAGCCTTTTAATTCAAGAGAGTTGCTGCTTCGTATTAAAGCCATATTAAAGCGTACTGCACCCGATATTCTCATCAACCAAAATTCTGCTTTTGGGAAATTTTCTCTTGATGCTCATCACCACAGTATTACCTATCGTAATACGCTGTTAGAGCTGACCGGTGCGGAATACACTATTCTGAAATCGCTTATTCTCGCGCAAGGTAACGTTATTAGCCGTGAATTGCTGACCGAACAAGCTTTGGGGAGAAAACTCACCCCCTTTGATCGAGCTTTAGATACCCACATTAGTAACCTTCGCGCTAAGCTGGCGCATGATGCTTGCGATAAACCTGTCATTCGAAGCAAACGAGGTAGCGGTTATTACTTGGTTGAAGCCGCTGCTAATTAATCTATTGAAAAGTGAATGATGATTAGGAACAAAATAGTTTAAAAAATTCATTTATTTATAACGTTAATTTTCTTCACAACGTAAAAGATTCATTAGAAAGGATGACGACCTTATTACTTCAAACAATGTCCCATTCATCACAGTGTTGATTAGAAACAAGCCAAGAGGGTTCAATTAACCCTGAGTGGCGGCATTAAAAATAACTACAATACACCATCAAAAACAATGGGTTAGGTTGTTTACCTTTCATCAGTTCTAGTCGCTAGAAGCTATCTGTTATACTTGTCACTTTCCCGCACCATGGCCATACGGAATACAACGTGAAACAGGCAGCTGTCACTCAAGTAATTATCCATGCTCAGGATCGATTACGTAAATCTGAACGAAAAGTCGCCGATTTTGTGCTTAATGAACCCAATGCCGTTGTACAAATGCGGATTGTTGATTTGGCCAATGCCGCCGACGTGAGTGAACCCACCGTAGTGCGTTTTTGTCGAGCGGTAGGGTACAACGGGTTTCAGGATTTCAAATTGAATCTAGTTCAGCAGCTCGCGTCAGCACCGAGTTTTGGGCAGGTGCCTGTTACCAATGAAGACACGGTGTCTGATTACATTGTAAAAATGTTCGACTCCACCGTAGACGCACTGGTGAACGTTCGTGACATGTTGAATTCAACCGCTTTAGAACGTGCCATCAACGCCATCAGCGCAGCTGAACGCGTTGAGTTTTTTGGGTTTGGCGCCTCTGGTATTGTCGCCGCCGATGCCCATCATAAGTTTTTTCGCTTACAAATATTAAGTGCTGCCTACAGCGATCACCACATTCAACATATGTCAGCCCGAAGTATGAAATCTGGGGATGTGGTTGTCGCCATTTCACAAAGCGGTCGCAGTACAGCTTTGCTGGAGTCAGTAGAAGTAGCCAAAAAGAGTGGGGCAACGGTGATTAGCATTTCCCCTTCATCATCACCGTTATCGCAAAGCGCCACCATTAGTGTGGATGTGGATGTAGAAGAAGACATCGAAGTGTACACCCCATTAGTCTCGCGAATTACCCATCTTATGGTCATTGATGTATTGGCCGTTGGTGTCGCTCAACGACGAGGGGATGCGCTAAATGACCACCTGTTTAACATCAAACAAAGCCTGCAGCCCCTGCGTTCCTCCGATTAAAATCAGCCGATATACTCAATCAGTCGGTAAAACGTGCAATCAATAAAAATTCACGGTTACCGTCTCCCCCTTGGATGGGGCTTTCGAAATACATTTGTACTTTTAACCCTGCGCTTAAACACGCCTGCTCGATTTTTTCTTTCACCATTGGGTAGAGTTCGGGGGAGCGTACAATTCCTCCTTTGCCAATACCGTCTTTACCGACTTCAAACTGAGGCTTTACCAAACTGATCAAATACGCACCGGGCTTCATCACTTCTGGTAATTCTGGAACGATCAATGTTTGTGAAATAAAAGACACATCCATTACCACAGCATCAAAGCCCTGTTCCTGCGGAGTGTATTGTTCTAATTTTTCATCGGACAATCGTCGTGCATTGACACCTTCAAAACACAATACACGCTCGTCATTTTTCAGTGATGGCGCTAATTGGTCTTTTCCTACATCCACACCCACCACGCTTTTGGCACCAGCCTGCAAAGCACAATCGGTAAATCCGCCTGTGGACTGCCCCACGTCTAACACCGTTTTATCTTGTAAACTGAACTGATATTGATCACTTAAATGCTGCAACGCCAACGCTAGTTTCACCCCCCCACGAGAAACGTATTGATCTTCTTCTAACGATTGCACCCGTATTGAAACGGTATCATCCACTTTTAAGGAAGGTTTTTTGATTCTCTGCCAAGTGCCATCAAGATAAACTTCCACACAACCACGGGTAATCAATTTTTGAGCATGAACACGGGAATTGGCTTCTCCTTTTTCCGTCAGTACTACGTCAATTCGCTTCATCTTTAAATACCTTGTTCACTTTCTGTGGTTATCGGTTATTCGTTATTGAATACTGGTCATAGGTATCCAACCGGTATGGCTTATTTTTTCGTATTTCGCAGAGGGTATTCGGATTTTTTTTAGAGTCCAGCATTACTCGTATGATATTCGATGATTTACCGCACATCGGTTGCGCTATAATCTGCATGAAACTCAATGACGAAAAAATACGATGATGCGTTAATAGGTGGTTACGCAATGACAAAAAAGATCATTTTTGATACAGACCCCGGTGTTGATGATGCAATGGCACTGCTGTTCGCTGAGGCCAGTACAGACCTTGAGGTGGTGGGCATCACCACAGTACACGGGAACGCTTCCATTGAAACAACAACGCGCAATGCCCTGTATCTCAAACACGCTTTTCAATTACCCGCAACCGTTGCGAAAGGTGCAGATAAACCGCTTTCGATTCCACCAGGCGAACCCATTACGTTTGTACACGGAGAAAATGGCCTTGGCGACGTAGACATTCCCGATACTTTCCCACAAGACGTGGATGCCCGTCCCGCCTATCAATACATCATCGATACCATTAAAGCACAGCCGAATGAAATCACGCTGGTGGCGATTGGCCCCTTAACCAATCTGGCCCTCGCGTTACAAGCAGACCCTAGCATTGCCTCTCTGACAAAAGAAGTGGTGATCATGGGCGGGGCATTTGGATACAACGGCCATAGAGGTAATATCACCCCCGTTGCGGAAGCCAATATGATTGGTGACCCTCATGCGGCAGACATCGTTCTCACTGCGCCTTGGCCAATCACCATGGTGGGCCTTGATGTCACTCAAGAAACCATTATGAGTAATGCGTATCTAGCTGAGCTAAAAGACACCTCGCCTCGTTATGGGGACTTTATTCATTCGGTGTCTCGCTTTTACGCCGACTTCCATCAAACCTCGGCAGGGTTAGACGGCATTTACGTTCACGACTCTTCCGCCATCGCCTATCTCATTGACCCCAGTTTATTTACGGTCGCAAAAGGCAAACTTCGCGTCTCCTGCGATGGAATCACCATAGGCCAAACGGTGCTTAAGCAAGATGAGAGACGTTATCCACAAGATGACTGGTACGATCAGCCGACACAACAAGTCTGCACCACGGTGAATAGCCAAGCGTTGCGCGAGCTTTATCAAGCAACCTTAAACAAAGCCTAACCGTTTTCTTTTCTACCTCTACCCCAGTATTCATCTGGGGTTAATTCGGAATTCATGTGGTGTAAATAACGATTTTTGCACAATGCTCCCAAGATAAAAAACACCGTTCAGGGAGCAATACATGAAACCAACACTGATCCCCTTAATCGTTTTCAGCACAGCATTAATTGGTTGTGGCAGTTCTTCCGATCATCATCATGATGACGACGGTGTGGTTGTCGTACCTACCTTAAGTAACCGTTTAATTGATACCGCTGTTGCGGGTATCGATACCGTAAAAATGGCCATTGCTTTTCAAGAGTTACAACCACTTCTCGACAGCACCGCCTACGATGACCCAGATTTATTCACCACTTCTGTATTAAAAAATACCACGCCATTATTAACTTCTACTTCAACAACACAAAAAACACCATTAAAGACATCGAGCGATTTGTCTCGAGCACAAAAACAGCTGCTCAATAGAAACAAGAAAAACAATAACAACGAAAAGAATAACAACGAGAAAACGGCTGAAAAGTCCGTTACAGATTTCATTACCACCGAACATTTCGGCGCGTGTGGCGGAGATGCCATTGTGGATGAGTTGTACACCAGCGACGATGTTAATCAATACCCTGTTGCGATTGATATCGATGCCGATTTTGACGACTTTTGCCAATACCTCGACAGCAATCAAGTGGTGATGGATGGTCAATACGATATTAAATTGGATGCCTTTGAACCCAATACAGAATTCGTCGAAACAGAGTTGGCGCTTCATTATGAAATGGAACCCTTCTTTGCCCCCGCCTTTGGTTTTATCGATCAAGTGAGCGATTGTACCTATGGCTATGGCATCGATAGTTACACCTCTTGTGTGGATACGTATTTCACTTCGGTAAGAAGCCGTAACTTCGATTTCGAAGTGGTAAGAACCGAACTCACCCCTGCTACAGCACGTTCAACCATCGGGTTGCTGACCAGTCCTCGTGGCGAAATATTGGATGTTAATTTTCGAAATTTAGAATTCTGCACCAACGGTAATATCGGGCATGGGAATGGGGACATCACCTACGAAGACGGCACCACCATTTTTATTGATTTCGAAGGCTGCAGCCGCTTTTTTGTCACTTACGATGGTATTACGGAAGAGTTGCTTTTCTAGCACCAATTGAATCTCTTTCTTTAATAAATAAAAGGCTTCTTTTGAAGCCTTTTATTTATTACCTAGCTATTCAACTGTCACAGATTTCGCTAAATTTCGAGGCTGATCCACATCCGTTCCTTTATTCACCGCCACATGATAGGACAATAATTGTAAGGGCAGGGTATAAATAATAGGCGAGATCGACTCTTCACAATGAGGAATATTCAGCACGGTCGTTTGGCCATCGTCTTTAAAACCGGCGTCTTTATCGGCAAAGACAAACAGTTTCCCCCCACGTGCCTGTACTTCTTCTAAATTCGATTTTAATTTCTCTAACAACTCGTTATTTGGCGCTACTGCAACAACCGGCATATCGCTATCAATTAACGCAAGTGGCCCATGTTTTAATTCGCCAGCAGGATACGCTTCTGCATGAATATACGAAATTTCTTTCAGCTTTAACGCCCCTTCTAAAGCAATAGGGTAGTGAACCCCACGGCCTAAAAATAACGTATGGTGTTTTTCCGTAAACGCGTGGCTCATCTCTAAAATATCGTTATTGAGCGCTAACAGTTGTTCGCATAGCCTAGGTAAGCTGTGTAATTGCTTCACAAGCTTGGCTTCACGTTCTTCCGTAATTTCATAACGTCGACCAATGGCAATCACCAATAACTGAAGTGCCACCAGCTGTGTAGTAAAGGCTTTGGTAGAGGCGACACCGATTTCGGTGCCAGCATGGGTCATAAAGGCAATATCAGACTCACGCACCAATGAGCTATTTGGTACATTACACACTGCTAACGATGCCAGATAATTTAACTTTTTTGCCTTGCTTAAGGCCGCAAGCGTATCCGCCGTTTCACCCGATTGGGAAATAGTAACAAACAGCGTGTTTGGCGCAGTGGTCACTTTTCGATATCGGTATTCACTGGCAATTTCTACGGTACACGTGATTCCGGCCCACTCTTCGAACCAATATTTCGCTACTGTGGCAGCATGAAAACTGGTTCCACAGGCAATAATTTTAATTTGCTCAACTTTATCAAAAATATCCCGTGCCTCAGCCCCAAAGGATTCTTCTAAAATACGATCTTCGCTGATGCGACCATGCAAAGTATTTTGAATCACACTGGGTTGTTCAAAGATTTCTTTGATCATGTAATGGCGATGTTCGCCTTTATCGAGATTTTCTTGCACTTCGGTTAATTGCACTACGTCCCGTTGTATCTCTTCACCATTGGAATCGTAGATGTGGTAACTCGTGGGAGTAATTTCCACCAATTCATTTTCTTGAAGGTAAATAAAACGATCCGTTACTTGTCGCAAAGCAAGTGGATCTGAGGCAATGTAATTTTCATCAATACCAATACCCATTACCAAAGGACTGCCTTGACGAGCACCAATCACACGATGGGGTTCATTTTCGGAAACAACACCGATGGCATACGCGCCTTTAAACGTCGCTAATGCTTCTTGAACCGCTGACTTTAAGTCATGCCCTTGTGAGCAAAAATCTGCAATGGTATGGACCATTACTTCGGAATCGGTTTCACTGAGAAACTCATAGCCTTTCTTTTTTAAAGCATCTCGAAGCGCACTGTGGTTTTCAATAATTCCATTATGGACTAGCGCAATGGGGCCAGAGCGATGAGGGTGTGCATTCAGTTCGGTAGGTTTACCGTGTGTGGCCCAGCGGGTGTGTGAAATGCCGGTCAATCCAGAAATGGGGTTTTCAATGGTTTTATCCACCAAGCCAACCACTTTGCCCACCGCTTTTTGAATCGCGAGTTTTGTGGGCTCATTTCCGTTGTCGATATTTTGAAGTAATGCCACGCCTGCGGAATCGTAACCACGGTACTCCAACCGCTTTAGACCTTCGATCAAAATAGGCAAAATATTTCTTTGCGCTGCTACACCCACAATTCCACACATAATCAGTCCTGTAATTCGATCTAATGATTCTTTTTTCTCATTTACTTAAGATGAGGTATTACGATTTTTTCGTAGGGCGTACCCAGTCTTTGAAATCTCGTTGCTTTGCCCGTGTTACCGAAAGCTGTTGTTCAGGCACATCACGAGTAATCGTTGAGCCAGCACCGACGGTCGCCTCTTTCCCAATAGTGACTGGCGCCACTAAGGCCGAATTTGAACCAATAAAGGCGCCGTCTTCGATGATGGTTTTAAATTTATTCGCCCCATCGTAATTACAGGTAATGGTGCCCGCTCCAATATTAACGCCGCTACCCACTTCGCTGTCACCGATATAGCTCAAGTGATTCACCTTTGAGCCTTCACCAATTTTGGATTTCTTGGTTTCAACAAAGTTTCCGATCTTCGCGCCTGATTCCAATTCTGTTCCGGGCCGAATTCGCGCAAAGGGGCCAATTTCATTCTCGCCATGAATAATGGCATCCTCAATATGGGAATTTGCTTTGATGGTAACGTTATCCCCAATTTTTGTATTTATCACCACACAGTTAGGCTCAATACAGACGTTTTTCCCCAACTCGACATTGCCAATAAAAACCGCATTGATATCAATAAACACATCTTGTCCACAATGGACTTCACCGCGAATATCCACTCGTGTCGGATCAGCGATACACACTCCTTGCTCCATCAAGTTTTGTGTTCTTTGCTGCTGAACAAAACGTTCCAACTGAGCTTGTTGAGCACGGTTATTCACACCCATAACTTCCATTTCAGTTTCCGGCTGTTCTGTGGCGATCACACGCCCGGCACCGACGGCGATTTCAATAATATCGGTTAAATACAACTCACCTTGTGCATTGTCATTGGATAAGGTGGGTAACCATGCCAGTAAATCGTCCGTGTTGGCCGCAATAATGCCGGTATTCACTTCTTTAACTTTTAATTGCTTTTCGTTGGCATCTTTTTGTTCGACAATTCGAGCCACCGCGCCATGCTCATCACGAATAATTCGTCCATACCCTGTCGGGTCGTTTAATTCGACTGTGAGTAAACCAAGGCTGTTGTTATCCACAAGGTTAACCAATCGCTGAAGTAGGGCTGCGCTGGTAAGCGGCACATCGCCGTACAAAATTAAGGTTTTTCCACCACTCTCCAAAAACGGCAACGATTGCTGAACCGCATGACCGGTGCCCAACTGCTCTTGTTGATAAATGCATTGAATCTTTGGGGTCGAGCTTCCAGACTCTAAAGAATAAGCTTCACAGTAAGATTGAACCGACTCTCCACCATGCCCAACGATGACGTGTATCCGTGCATTGGCCAGTCCGACTGCCTGATCCAACACATGGCCCAGCATAGGTTTGCCCGCAAGAGATTGCAGAACTTTAGGAAGGTTCGAGCGCATTCGAGTGCCTTTACCGGCTGCTAAGATCACTATATCAATCATCGCTAACTGTTTTCCTTGAGTTATAAAGAGCTAGAAATAAAAAAGGCGGCCATCAATGAGCCGCCTTTTTTAACATTCGTTAAATCGAAATGTATCAACCGATGGGTTATTTATCGGCCTGCCTTACGCTTAATCGCTTGCAAGGTACGTAACTGTGCAGCCGCTTCCGCTAATTGAGAAGCCGCTACAGAGTAGTCCAATTCACCGGACTGATTCGCCAATTGAGATTCCGCCGCTTTTTGTGCTTCAAGCACTTTGGCTTCATCTAAGTCATCGGCACGCAATGCGGTGTCTGCCAAGACAATTACGACAGAAGGCTGTACTTCAAGGTAGCCACCTGAAAGATAGAAAATCTCTTCTTCGCCGCCTTGCTTAATCACACGAACGGGGCCTGGCTTCAATGCAGTTAATAGGGGTGCATGACCGTAAGCAATACCTACGTCTCCCTCAGAACCTGCAGCAACTACCATTTCCACTAAGCCGGAAAAAATTTCTTCTTCTGCGCTAACGATGTCACAGTGGACAGTCATAGCCATTCTTGTTCGCCTCTTGTTTTGTGTCAGACTCAATCACAACATCATTAAATTAGATGTGATTTAAGCAGACGAAAGAGTGACAACAAATGGGGAATTCACCCCATTTGAATTACTTCATGTTGTTGGCTTTTTCGACAGCTTCATCGATAGTACCGACCATGTAGAACGCTTGTTCTGGTAGGTCGTCGTACTCGCCAGCCAAGATACCTTGGAAGCCACGGATGGTTTCTTTCAAGGAAACGTATTTACCAGGCGCACCAGTAAAGACCTCGGCAACATGGAAAGGCTGAGACAAGAAGCGTTCGATTTTACGTGCGCGAACAACGATCTGCTTATCTTCTTCAGAAAGCTCGTCCATTCCCAAGATGGCAATGATGTCTTTCAGTTCTTTATAGCGCTGAAGAACAGACTGAACACCACGAGCGATATCATAGTGCTCATTACCAATGATCAATGGATCAAGCTGACGAGAAGTCGAGTCCAAAGGATCCACCGCAGGGTAGATACCTTTCGCCGCAATATCACGACTCAATACAACGGTAGAATCCAAGTGAGCGAAGGTCGTTGCAGGGCTTGGATCCGTTAAGTCATCCGCAGGAACGTATACCGCTTGTACAGAGGTAATCGAACCGGTTTTGGTAGAAGTAATACGCTCTTGAAGCACACCCATTTCTTCCGCCAAGGTTGGCTGATAACCTACCGCTGAAGGCATACGACCCAACAATGCAGATACCTCTGTACCCGCAAGGGTGTAACGGTAAATGTTGTCAACGAACAACAGTACGTCTTTACCTTCGTCACGGAATTTTTCCGCCATGGTCAAACCGGTTAACGCCACGCGTAAACGGTTACCGGGGGGCTCATTCATCTGACCGTAAACCATGGCCACTTTATCGAGAACGTTAGACTCCTTCATTTCGTAGTAGAAGTCGTTACCTTCACGAGTACGCTCACCCACACCCGCAAACACAGACAAACCACTGTGCTCTTTCGCGATGTTGTTGATCAGCTCCATCATGTTTACGGTTTTACCTACACCAGCACCACCGAACAGTCCGACTTTACCACCCTTAGCGAATGGGCAAACCAAGTCGATTACTTTAATACCGGTTTCCAGCAATTCTGCTGAAGACGATAGCTCATCGTAAGCAGGGGCTTTACGGTGAATTGGCATTCTGGCTTGCTCACCAATTTCACCCGCCTCATCGATGGGGTTACCCAATACGTCCATAATACGACCAAGGGTTTCAGTACCAACCGGTACAGAAACTGGGTTACCCGTATTCTCGACCGCCAAGCCACGACTCACGCCTTCGGAAGATCCCATAGCGATCGCACGTACCACACCGTCGCCCAACTGTTGTTGCACTTCCAAAGTCAACCCTTTTTCGGCAACAGTCAATGCGTCGTAGACTTTAGGTACGGAATCACGGGGAAACTCCACGTCGATAACGGCACCAATAATTTGCACAATGCGTCCGCTACTCATTTCCGGATCCTCTTAAATATAAAATTCAAAATCTAAATTCGGTTTAACTCGATGTTTGTTTTGCAATACAACGGTATGGTTAGACCGCTGCCGCACCACTCACAATTTCTGACAATTCTTGCGTAATTGCCGCTTGGCGCGCTTTGTTGTACACCAGTTGCAAGTCATTGATCAGATCACCAGCGTTATCGGTTGCATTCTTCATTGCAATCATACGCGCAGCTTGTTCACATGCTGCGTTTTCTACAACCGCTTGGTAAACCTGTGACTCAACGTAACGGGTCAACAAACCTTCGAGTAACTCTTCAGCATCAGGCTCGTATAAATAGTCCCAATGATGTTTTAAGTCTTCGTTTTCTTCAGCTTCCAGTGGAAGTAATTGTTGTACGTAAGGCTTTTGAGTCATGGTATTCACAAACTCATTGCCCACTAAATACAACTTGTCGATTTTTCCTTCCGAGTAAGCGTTTAACATGGCTTTCACACTGCCAATTAAATCAGCAACGGCGGGGGATTCCCCTAAATCACGAACAGAAGCCACAACGTTACCGCCGACAGAATTAAAAAACGCCGCCGCCTTTGCACCAATTAATGCAAAGTCTGCTTCGATGTTTTGATCTGCCCACTCTTTACTGGATGACAACGCAGCTTTAAATAGGTTGATGTTTAATCCACCACACAAACCACGGTCACTGGAGACGATAATGTAGCCAACGCGTTTTACTTCACGTTGCTGCATATATAAGTGCTGGTACTCAGGGTTCGCATTAGCAATATGACCTACCACGGCGCGAATGCGCTGCGCATAGGGCTTGCCGGTTTCCATGCGGTCTTGAGCTTTACGCATTTTACTCGCCGCTACCATTTCCATAGCGCTGGTAATTTTCTGCGTACCTTTAATGCTCGAGATCTGAGTACGAATTTCTTTTCCGACTGCCATAAGAGGCCCTCGAATCTTCGTCTGTTAATAACACGAAAGTGCTCTACCCAGGTTATCGATTAGGCGATAGCCCGGGTAAAAACGCTTACCAAGTTTGCGTGGCCTTAAACTTCTCGATTGCCGCTTTAAAGCTGGATTCAATCTCGTCGTTGTAGCTACCGCTCTCATTAATTTTGCCCATCAATTCAGCATGCTCTGAATTCATGTAAGAGAGTAGGGCAGCTTCAAAGGAGCCAATTTTCGCGACTTCAACGTCTTTTAAATGACCTTCGTTCGCCGCATAAAGCACCACACCCATTTCTGCGATAGAAAGAGGCTGGAATTGCTTCTGCTTCATTAACTCAGTAACACGCTCACCATGATCAAGCTGTGCTTTCGTGGCTTCGTCTAAGTCAGAAGCGAATTGCGAGAATGCCGCCAATTCACGGTACTGAGCCAATGCGGTACGAATACCACCAGAAAGCTTCTTAACAATCTTAGTCTGGGCTGCACCACCAACACGAGAAACCGAAATACCGGCGTTCATCGCTGGACGAATACCCGAGTTAAACAAATCCGTTTCAAGGAAGATCTGGCCATCGGTAATCGAGATTACGTTGGTCGGTACGAATGCGGAAACGTCACCTGCCTGGGTTTCAATGATCGGTAATGCCGTCAAAGAACCGGTTTGGCCTTTTACTTCACCATTGGTGAATTTCTCAACGTAGTCAGCGTTAACGCGAGAAGCGCGCTCCAACAAACGAGAGTGCAAGTAGAACACGTCACCAGGATAAGCTTCACGACCTGGAGGACGACGCAATAGCAAAGAAATTTGACGATAAGCCCAAGCTTGCTTGGTTAAATCATCATAAATAATCAATGCGTCTTCACCGCGATCACGGAAGTATTCACCCATGGTACAACCGGCAAACGGAGCCAAGAATTGCATGGATGCAGGATCAGAAGCGGTTGCCGCAACCACAATAGTGTGATCCATGGCGCCATGCTCTTCCAATTTACGAACCACAGCCGCAACAGAAGCCGCTTTCTGGCCAACCGCAACGTAAACACACTTAATGCCAGAACCTTTCTGGTTAATGATGGCGTCTACAGCAATAGCGGTTTTACCTGTTTGGCGGTCGCCAATAATCAACTCACGCTGACCACGACCAACAGGAACCATTGAGTCAACAGCTTTTAAACCTAATTGTACAGGCTGATCAACACCTTGACGGGCAATTACACCCGGTGCGATTTTTTCGATCGCGTCAGTTTGAGACGTACCTAATGGGCCTTTACCGTCAATTGGGTTACCCAGCGCATCAACCACGCGGCCCAATAATTCATTACCCACAGGGACTTCAAGAATACGGCCAGTACATTTACATTTTTGACCTTCGGCAACGGTTTGGTAGTCACCCAAAATAACCGCACCAACGGAGTCTTGTTCTAAGTTCAAAGCCAAGCCATAGACATTGCCTTCGAATTCGATCATTTCCCCGTACATCGCATCGGCCAGACCGTGAATACGGATAATACCGTCGGTCACCGAAACGACGACGCCCTCGTTTTGGGCTTCGCTTTTTACATCAAGAGAATCGATACGACTCTTGATGATTTCACTAATTTCAGAAGGATTCAGTTGCTGCATGCTCGTTCCTACCCTAATAGATTAGGAGTTCATTGCTTCGGCGAGTTTAGCCAAGCGGCCGCGCACCGAATCATCGATAACGGTATCTCCGGCGCGAATGAGCGCACCGCCAATCAGTGATGGGTCAACATCACCTTGAACGGAGACTTCGCGATTGAGCTTGGTACTTAATGCTTTCGCCAATTTGTCGAGTACCTCACCGGGCAATTGGTATGCACTGATGACATCGACATCAATGGATTTTTCTAATTGCGCCTTGAACACATCAAAGAGTTCATGGATTGCCGGAAGTAACTCGAGGCGTTTATTCGCTGCCAGGTTACGGATAAAGTTTTGACCTTTCTCGTTCGCTGCGTCGCCGCAAAGCTCGACAAAGGTTTCACCTTTCTGCGCTGCTGTTTGAGTCGGCGATGCCATGACTTTTTTCACGGCATCCGCTTGGGAAACAGCGGCCATAACCGACAACATTTCCGACCACCCCTGCAGGTCGCTTGCCTCACGGGCATACTCGAACGCTGCTCTAGCATAGGGACGGGCGAGTGTTGTTAGTTCAGCCATATCGTCCTCACTTACAGCTCAGCGGCGAGCTTATTGACCAATTCAGCGTTTGCCGCTTCATCGATATTTGCTTGAAGAACTTGAGATGCACCTGCCAAAGCCAATGCAGCGACCTTACCGCGCAACTCTTCTTTCGCACGATTGGTCATTTGTTCTACTTCTGCTTCCGCCGCCGCTTTTACACGATCAGCTTCGGCAACCGCTTGCTCTTTCGCTTCGTCGATAAGTTGAGTAGCACGCTTGTTTGCCTGCTCCACAATTGCAGCGGCTTGTTCTTTAGCCTCACGCAATTGTTCAGTGGCTTTTTTCTGAGCCAACTCAAGATCTTTGTCAGCACGCTCTGCTGCTTCCAAACCAGCAGCAATTTTTTGTTCGCGCTCTTCCATTACGGAAATCAACGCAGGCCAAACGTACTTCCAACAAAACGCAACGAAGACGAAGAAAGTGATGGACTGTCCAATTAAAGTCAGGTTGATATTCACACCAACACCTCTTGCTCAATAAATGAAATGGGGTTAAGCAAAGGGACGATAACTTAAGACGTCAAGCCAGGTGCTACAACGAAGATCAAGTACATGCCAATACCAACACCGATCATTGGAACCGCATCCAAAAGACCCGCCATAAGGAACATTTTGCCTTGCAAAGCAGGGCCTTGCTCTGGTTGACGCGCAGAACCTTCAAGCAACTTACCACCCAAAGAACCGAAACCGATTGCCGTGCCTAATGCACCCAAACCGATCAAAAGCGCTGCTGCTACGTAAACCAAACCTAATGCTTCCATTGTTATCTCCTAGTTTTTAGAACTGAAATAAAAAGAATTGTGGAAAAATAATTGTTATTAATGCTCATCGCCGTGGTCATGTGCCATGGCCATGTAAACGGTCGTCAGTACCATGAAAACAAACGCTTGCAAGGTAATAACTAGAATATGGAATACTGCCCAACCCCATTGTAAAACGCCGCCAAAGATACCTAAGAAGAGGCCTGCACTGAACATCAAGGCAATCAAAATAAAGATCATCTCACCAGCGTACAAGTTACCAAATAGTCGCAAACCGAGAGAGATAGGCTTAGCGATCAAGGAAACGGTTTCAAGAATAAAGTTGATGGGGATTAAGAAAATATCCACAAACCACTTACCGGAGTGGAATGGATGGAGGGTAAGTTCTTTAATAAAACCAACCAGGCCTTTTTGTTTGATACTGAAGAAAACCATCAATACAAAAACACTGATTGCCATACCCAGAGTGGCATTGGGGTCGGTGGTGGGGACTACTTTAAAGAACAAATGATCATCACCTGAGATCTTTGCGGCGGCCAATGGCAACCAATCGATAGGTACTAGGTCCATTAAATTCATCAAGAAAACCCAGCAAAAGATGGTTAATCCCATCGGGGCAATCATGCGATTTTTATGATGAAAAATATCTTTAACGGTGTTGTCAACAAAGCTCACTACCAACTCAACAAAGCTTTGAACTCCGGTGGGCTTTCCAACAGTGGCTTTTTTAGCGACACGAGCAAAGAAGAAACAAAAGAGAGCTCCCAGAAATATCGACCAACCCAACGTATCAAGGTGAAGCGCCATAAAACCCATATCGGCGGCTTCTTGAGAAGAATGGGCTAGAGTCCATGTATCGTGCTCTAGAACATGTATTTTACCTTCAGCATCCACACGCTCATAACCAGCCGGTAATTTACCATAGGTCATGTTTTGGAGATGATGCTGAATATAGCTTGTCGAGGTTTGCGCTTCGCTGGCCATATTTTTATTGCACCTAAAACAAAAAGAAACGGGTCGTCTATTCTCTTTCGGTTACTGAATCACTCTCAATTTGGACTCAAATTTGCTTATTCATTACTACTTTCAATAAGCAATAACGATTGCGCTATTCCTAAGCGGTGAGTCCTAAAATGGGCAAAAGAGAACAGAAGTAAACTGTGTTATTACCTATGACGCTCACTGATTACATGCTGTGCAAACCAAGCATGCAATACCAAACAAGAGGCATAGGCACCGAATAAAGCACCATAATGTAGCTTTTTCACGGTTACGAAGATGATCGCAAAGCCCATGATAGTCAGGCTAAATTTGCCGATTTCCCCTCGGTATATCATGCGCAAAGCATTTTCAGACTGCTTCGCACCCATTATTCGAAACGCATAGTAAGCAAAGTAGGCATTGGGGATGATGTTGAGTAAGCCCCCCAATACAATCGAGTAGGACACAACCAGGTCGAGCCAATATGTACAGACTCCAACACTCAGCAAAATCAGAAGCTGTGATTGATAGATGCGGTATACCGGCGGCTTTTTGATACTAACCATAGCAGAACCTTGGCTGCTGGAAACTGGTCAGGCCGCTCTTCCTATCTTTATGCCTAAGCTCTTTCTTTTTTTCTTTTACTGTTAAAACGCTCAATACAACTGCTCTGAAATGGTTCGGTAACATCTAAATTTGCAATAGCGTAGATTCAGATAAATGTCTTATTAACCACTATTATTGTCATGTAACCCCACTCTAATTATGAGTACGGTAATGTTCACGACCATTGAGTTATCTTACTGAATCTCAATTGACGCCTTTTCAGAGCGTGCGGAATTATAGGGGTTATTATCAAGCGGTTCAACAAAGGCGTTTTACTGACATTTTGTACGTACAATTCCGACAGATGAGAGTAAATTGTTTAATTTTATGCCTAAATTGGGCAATAAGTTAGTCGTTCATGTCAGTGTAGCGAAGGTGAGCCAAGATGCCATCCAGCTCATCCAAATTATTATATTTTAAAATTAACCTACCTTTGCCACTCGCAGAGTGTTGCACAGAGACAGGAACGCCCACTTTCGCAGACAAGCCTTCTTCCAAATGATGGATATCTGGATTGGTGTTTTTTTCTTCTTTGGGTTTACTCTCTTCCTGTTGAATCCGTCGAACTAATGCTTCGGTTTGCCTCACCGATAAACCTTTACTGGTAATTTGCGAAGCAATCTCTCTTTGTGCCAAAGCACCTAAAGTCAGTAAACATCGTGCATGCCCCATTTCGATATCGCCATGCTCCAAAAGCTTTCGAACATCGTCGGTGAGACTTAACAAACGTAATAAGTTAGTGACAGTAGTGCGAGATTTTCCAACGGCTTCAGCCACTTCCTGATGGGTAAGCTCAAATTCATCCTGTAACCGTTTTAAAGCGATGGCCTCTTCAACCGGGTTTAAATCTTCCCGTTGAATATTCTCAATCAACGCCATTGCAATGGCCGCTTCATCCGGCACATCCCGAATAATAGCGGGGATTTTATCCAACTCGGCCAGCTGTGTAGCACGCCAGCGCCTTTCGCCCGCAATAATTTCGTAACGCGACTCGGCAATAGGGCGAACAACAATAGGCTGCATCACACCCTGTACACGAATGGATTCTGCCAATTCTTCCAATGCTTCTGGGTTCATATCCCGACGAGGCTGATATTTGCCGCGCTCAATAAACTCTACGGGTAACTCTACCAATTTACCGTTGTTGTCAGGGGTTGGGGAGGTTACCGCAGCAATGGCTTCATTGGTGGATTCTGCCTTATCTGATATTCCACCTAGCAAAGCATCCAACCCTCGTCCTAACCCTTTTCGTCTTGCTGCCATAACTGTCTCAAATGATTAATCAATAATAAAAAAGTTAAATCTAACCCTGCAACGAGAGGCATATCGAAAGATTTACGGATAATTTACGCCTCGATGGTTTGCTTTTCTTCCAACGCATGACGTTTGAGCACTTCTTTAGCAAGCGCAAGATAAGCAATCGCACCTTTGGATTGTTTGTCGTAAGACAACACAGGTAAACCATAGCTCGGGGCTTCGGCTAGGCGAACATTTCGAGGGATACAAGTTCGATATAAACGCTCACCAAAATAATCTGAAAGTTGAGCAGACACATCATTGGTAAGGCTATTTCGAGGGTCGTACATCGTTCGAAGAATACCTTCAATTTGAAGGGCAGGGTTCAGTAATTTCTGAATTTGATTCACCGTATTCACTAACGCCGATAACCCTTCTAGGGCATAGTACTCACACTGCATGGGAATAATGACCCCATCGCAGGCCGTCAACGCATTTACCGTGAGCATATTCAATGAGGGCGGGCAGTCAATCAGGATAAAGTCATACTGATCTCGAATTTTTGACAAGCTTTTACGCAAGCGCTGTTCTTTATTGGCAATGTCTAAGAGCTCAACTTCTGCCGCCGTTAAATCGCCATTCGCAGGCAAAAGATCAAAACCTGCGCTAGAGGGAGATAACGCTTGCTCTGCGTTGCAATTACCCACTAAGACATCATAAATGGTGTGTTCGACATCATTTTTATCCACCCCAGCTCCCATAGTGGCATTGCCCTGAGGGTCGAGGTCAATCATGAGAACTTTTTTCTTAGTGGCAACCAGTGATGCTGACAAGTTCACGCAGGTGGTGGTTTTACCAACGCCGCCTTTTTGATTTGTGATTGCAAACACTTTTCTCAATGTCTTCACCCTAATGATCAAACCTAAACGCTATATCAGTGTGTTTATAATTACCGGACTAGCCACTTAGTTTTGTATTCTACTCTGATAGTCGGCGAATATTGTAAATTGTGTGGCACGGTAGACAGGATGTAAACCGTGAATAAAGGTGAGAACCCAAGCAATTAACACCACTTAGGCAGTGTTAGGCTGATTGTTTCGACAACTTCAACAGATGTCGCTGTCCATCACATCGAGCCACCTGAATTTCATAGGATTGCTCTAACTGAAAACGCTCAGGCAATTCCTCTATCTCAGACTGTGGATAAACCCCTTTCATGGCCCAGAAAAAACCTTCACAATGAAGTAAGTGTTCACAACCTGAAACCATGTCCCATAAGCTGGCAAAAGCTCGGCTGATCACCCCATCAAACAACATATCTGGCTGATAGCGTTCTACACGCTCATTCACAACCGCTGCGTTTTTCAACCCTAACTCTAGCAATACTTGAAACAAAAACCGGGTTTTCTTACCGTTGCTATCCAGCATGGTAACTTGCATATCCGGCCGTACAATCGCTAGCGGGATTCCGGGGAGGCCACCACCAGTACCCACATCGATAAATCGTTGAGCTCCTTGGGGTAAATAAGCGAACACGGAAAGGCTATCGAGAATATGCCGATCGACCACCTCTTCAATATTTCGAATGGCACTGAGATTATAGGTTTTGTTCCATTTGTGAAAAAGCGTTACGTATTGAATCAGTAAATCAACTTGGGCTGTGCTTAACTCTATTTGCATTTGCAACGCCCCCTGTTCGAGGCGCTTTTTTAAATCGTGTTGTGTCACAAACTACCCTACTGTTTACCCAGCTGTTGATACCGTTGTTGATGTTTTGGTCGCGCGCAATAAACCGCGCTTTTTTAGATAGACCATCAGCAATGATACCGCAGCAGGAGTGATACCGGGAATGCGGGATGCACGCGCTAAGGTTTCGGGCCTGGCGTCCATCAACTTTTGTTTCACTTCGTTGGACAAACCTTCTACCGTTTCATAATCGAAGTTCTTTGGTATAGCGGTATTCTCATGGGCTCGCAAACGCTCAATATCTTCCAATTGCCGCGCAATATAACCAGCATATTTTGCGGAGATTTCCACTTGCTCGGCCACCTCTTCCATAACTGGATTAGGCTCAATATTCATAGCACAATTATGAGCACTGACTATATCTTTGTAGTTCAGTTCAGGGCGCTTGAGCAAATCCATCAAGCTGTACTCTCGTGTTAAAGGCGACTTTAACTTCGGTGCCAAATTTCGCGCAGCCTCACTGGTTGGCTGTACCCATGTGCTTTTTAAACGCTGCTCTTCATGTGCAACAGCATCCCGCTTTTCACAAAAACGCTGCCAGCGATCATCGTCCACCAGCCCTAACTCACGACCTTTCGGTGTTAAACGAGTATCAGCATTATCTTCTCGCAGGAGCAATCGATATTCAGCCCGACTGGTAAACATGCGATAAGGTTCGCTGGTGCCAAGGGTTATCAGGTCATCCACTAACACACCTATGTAGGCTTCATCACGGCGTGGGCACCAAGGCTCTTTACCTTGCACTTGCAATGCGGCATTCAAACCGGCCAAAAGCCCCTGAGCACCCGCTTCTTCATAGCCGGTGGTGCCGTTGATTTGTCCAGCAAAAAACAACCCATCGATAAACTTGTTCTCCAAAGAATATTTCAGCTCTTGTGGATTAAAGTAATCGTATTCAATGGCATAACCTGGACGTAGAATATGCGCATTTTCAAACCCTTTAATAGTGCGAACAGCCGCAAGCTGCACATCAAAAGGGAGGCTTGTGGATATTCCATTTGGGTAAAGTTCATTCGTCGTCAAACCTTCTGGTTCGATGAAGATTTGATGGGAGTTTTTATCTGCGAAGCGATTGATTTTATCTTCAATAGAAGGGCAGTATCGAGGTCCAACGCCTTCTATGACTCCGGTAAACATTGGGGATCGATCAAAACCACTGCGAATGACGTCATGAGTATGTTTGTTGGTATGCGTAATCCAACAGCAGGTTTGCTGTGGATGATCTTCGATAGAGCCCAAATAAGACATGACAGGTAGTGGGGTGTCACCCCATTGTTCTTCTAAGCCATCAAAATTCACCGTGCGCGCATCAATACGCGGAGGTGTACCCGTTTTTAAGCGGTCTACAGTAATCGGTAATTCACGTAAACGTTCAGCTAGCGCCTGAGCTGGTGGGTCACCGGCTCGACCACCCTGATAATTGTCCATGCCGATGTGAATACGTCCACCCAAAAAAGTACCAGTGGTCAGCACGACTGTTTTCGCGAAGAATGTAAGACCCATTTGAGTCATCACCCCAACTACTCGGCCACCTTCAACGACTAAGTCATCCGCTGCTTGCTGGAATATATGAAGATTGGGCTGATTTTCTAAGATTTCGCGAATAGCTGCTTTGTAGAGAGTTCGATCTGCTTGTGCCCGTGTGGCACGTACTGCTGGGCCTTTACGTGCGTTCAATACTCTAAATTGAATACCAGCTTTATCCGTTGCTACTGCCATAGCGCCACCAAGCGCATCAATCTCTTTAACCAAGTGGCTTTTACCAATACCGCCGATGGCTGGATTACACGACATTTGTCCAAGTGTATCGATGTTGTGTGTTAATAAAAGGGTCTGGCATCCCATGCGAGCAGAAGCTAAACACGCTTCTGTACCAGCATGACCACCGCCAATCACAATGACATCAAATTCAGCCGGGTAATCCATGAGTTAATACCACACAGTTGTTGATCAAAGAGGACAGAAATTCAGGGGGTGCGCATTATACGAGCTAATAGTCGTCAATCAAAATGTTTAAGTCAAAAGTAGAAAAGAATTGTTATTGAATAAAAGAATAGAACTTAGATTAAGTATATAGGTGCGTGTTGAAAGATAAATGTAATGTTTATTTAGGAAGTCAAAATCATAGGATAATTAAAAAAAAATCAATAAAATCAAAAGCTTATATAAATGATAACTCTACTAATATCACACGTAAAAAGCAGCTTAAAATGTGTGAAAGAGATGTGTGCAATATTGAGCGCACTCATCGTGCAACATTTTCTTTTTAATATTTAACATCTAATACCAAGTTCATACACATATTACGGACAATTTTATATGCCTTTATAAAATATTGAGATAATGATCGATTAAGCTTGGGATAACCTCGTTATAAATTGCTTATAAGGTGTGATGTAAGAAGGATAAATTGATAGTTGTATACAGGCTGTGGGGAAATTGGTGGTAAATACCGTACAACGTCTGGAAGCTTCTTAGATTGAGGAGATTCAAGAATGGAAGAAAGGGGTGTGAATACTTAAGGAAGAAATCAATAGCACGGTTATTTATCAACACATGCCATTGAATAAAATAGCGATTGGTTACTTACCAATACAGAAGCTGGAGAAGATACGACCTAATAGGTCATCGGAGGTAAATTCTCCGGTGATTTCCGATAACGCATTCTGGGCAGCCCGAAGGTCTTCGGCGAGTAACTCCCCGGCAGCGTGATCAAATAACTGTGTTAAGCCGGTATCCAATGCATTTTTGGCGATTTGGAGTGCTTCTAGGTGACGTCGACGAGCCGTGAATGTGCCTTCTGTCGTGCCTTGAAATCCCATGGTGTTCTTCAGGTGCTCCTTTAAAGACACTAGGCCTTCCCCCTGTTTTGCCGAGATAAAAAAACAGGGGACACCGTCCAGTTCTCCGTGGTCATTGGATAAATTGGACAAGTCAATTTTGTTATAGACCAAGCTAAGGTGATCGGTCCTTTCCAGTTTGTCGAAGAATTCAGGCCATGCATCCCTTGGATGTTCTGGGTGTTCGGCTTGGCTGTCGACAACCATTAGAATACGATCGGCCTTATGTATTTCTTCCCAAGCCCTTTCGATACCAATTCTTTCAACTTCGTCTGGCGAGTCTCTTAAGCCTGCTGTATCGATGATATGTAGAGGCATTCCGTCAATATGAATATGTTCTCGTAGCACATCGCGGGTGGTGCCAGCGATGTTGGTCACGATAGCACTGTCTTTTCCGGCCAGTGCATTAAGCAAACTGGATTTTCCTGCATTGGGGCGTCCAGCGATGACGACGTTCATACCTTCGCGAATAATGGTTCCTTGACGAGCTTGATGTTGAACGCCTTCTAGATTACTTAATATATTTCTAAGGTCGTTTTCGACTTTTCCATCCGTTAAAAAATCGATTTCTTCCTCTGGAAAATCAATGGCCGCTTCAACATAGATACGTAAAGCAATGAGGGATTCAACTAGGCCGTGCACCTTCTGTGAAAAGACCCCTTGCAGCGAGTTCATCGCGGCGGCGGCGGCGGCGTGGCTATTGGCATCAATGAGATCTGCAATGGCTTCTGCTTGCGCTAAATCCAACTTGTCGTTGAGGAAAGCGCGTTCTGAAAATTCACCGGGTCGAGCCATTCTAGCACCATGATCAAGTACCTCTTTGAGTAAGTGATCGAGAATCACGGGGCCGCCATGGCCTTGCAGTTCAACCACATCTTCCCCGGTAAAGGAATGTGGACCTGGAAAACTCAACACAATGCCTTCGTCGAGAGTGGAGCCATCGGAGGATTTGAACGTGGCAAAATGCGCATGGCGGGGAGTAGGGGAGAGTTTGGCAATAGATTCAGATATTTCTAATGCTTTCGGCCCAGAGATTCTGACAATACCTACACCGCCACGTCCTGGTGCGGTAGCAATGGCAGCAATGGTGTCTTTTGTGTAAATCGACATGAGATGACCTAATTCATTCTTTAATCTGATGGGCAAAGAGTTCACTGGAAGAGTAATGGCAGAAAGACTCGATTGAGATTCAATGCAAAAAAGGAGGCTTATTGCCTCCTTTAATGGTTTCTTTCTATGTAAGAAAGATTATTTTGTGCTGCCTGCCACCAATCGGTTTACCCACCACATTTGGATAATGGATAAAGTATTGTTGACCACCCAATACAGTACAAGACCGGCTGGGAAGAAGATAAACATTACAGTGAAGAGGACAGGCATAAATTGCATGACCTTTGCTTGAGTTGGGTCTGCTGGGGTGGGTTGCAGACGCTGCTGAATCCACATGGTCGCCCCCATGATGAGGGGAAGGATAAAGTAGGGGTCCATGACGGAAAGGTCATTGATCCAACCAACAAAGGGTGCATGACGTAACTCAACACTTTCAAACAACATCCAATATAAAGCTAAAAACACCGGCATTTGCATCAAAATCGGTAGACAACTGCTCATGGGGTTCACCCCACTGTCTCGATACAACTTCATTAGTTCAGAGCCCATACGTTGACGGTCATCGCCGTAGCGCTCTTTAAGCTCTGCCATTTTGGGTTGTAATTTACGCATTCCCGCCATGGAGCGATAGCTGATGTTACTGGGGTAATAGAACAGTGCTTTAATACCAATAGTTAAAATGATAATGGCCCAACCCCAGTTGCCGATCACACTGTGGATTGCATCCAAAGCGTGGAAGAGTGGTTTTGCAATCCACCATAACCACCCGTAATCAATGGTTAGGTCTAGGTAGGGTGAAATTTCTTCCAATCGATCAATGTCTTTAGGGCCGACGTAGAAACCGGAAGTTACCGAACGTTTCTCGCCAGGAGGAATCACAAAGCGGCTGGTATTGAAGCCTAGTAGGAAGTGATCCCCAGACTTCAATAAACGAAAATGATTTTTACTTTGCTGCGGTGGAATCCAGCTACTAATGAAATAGTGTTGTACCATCGCGACCCATCCGCCGGTTTGGCTTAGGGTAAAACTGGACTTGGCTAAGTCTTCAAAATCCAGTTTTTTGTAATGCTCATCTGGGGTTGTAACGGCTGCCCCTAGGTACGGTTGCATACCCAGAGATGAAGCTGAAGGTTCAATAGGAGCGAAATCGTTGCGTTTTATTTGACCATACAAAGCACCGGACCATTCGCTCTCCGTGTTGTTCTCGATGATGTATTCCAGTTGAATTAGATTGTCATTACGATTGAAGGTGTATCGCTTGGTAATCTCAATGTTGTCTTTCGAGAAGGTCAGGTCAACATTCAGGCTGTCTTTACCTTCCTCCAGTGTGAAGGTTTGTTTCGACGCTGAAAACACCGGGCGGTTACCATTGCTATCGGTACCGTTTTCCCCAATTAAACCACTTTGTGCAATATATTGGTTAAATTGATCCCGCTGTAACATCACATACGGCTCGCGGGATTCCAAGTCACTGTAGTGTTTTACCAAAGCCACGTTGACTAAATCACCACCTAACGTATCAATGGTGGCTTGGAAAGTGTCTGTTTTTACCGTAATGAGAGATTCTTGATTGGCAGCAGGTTGAGCTATAGTGGCCCCTCCTGCTTTTGGTAGAGTAGGCACGTCACCTGCGCTATCAGTGGTGCTAGTGTCTGGTAATGCTAACGTTGGTGTATCGCTATCAGTGCCATCTGGGATGAGCGCTGTAGTATTGGCTACTGAAGCTAGTTGTTGTGTGCGTTCAGCTTCGTAAACTTTATCAAAAGCAACCCACTCTCGAATCAATAATACAGAGATACATAAGATCCCAACGATCAACAATGATCTCTGCCAGTCAAAATTCTTTACTGCAGTATTTGTCATAACTTTCCCATGCTGGTTAATGGCAGCGCCTTATGTTGTATTCCCGTTGGAGAGATTAGATTTGGTGATGCGTACACATCATTCATTTGTGTTGTGTTCGCAATGCGGTTTGGTGTCTTCATCATCAATACTGCCAGGCACATAATCTAATCCACCTTTACTCCAGGGGTTACAACGTAAAATCCGGAGGATCGATAAATAGCAACCCTTGGCAGGGCCGTGAATTTTAATGGCATCTTCTGCATACATGGAACACGTGGGATAGAACCGGCATTGGTTGCCTACCCAAGGGCTGGCAAGATAGCGATAAACTTTAATCAGTGCCAATAGAATTTGAGTCATTGATTAACTACCAGCGATGCCTAGTGGTTTAATTAAGACTTCCCAGTGTTCGGTGTAGCTTTACTCTTATTGGATAAACGTTGCCATTGTTTTTTTAAGATTTTAGATATGGTGGCGTTGTTCAATGTATCCAAGTCACGACGGGCGAGAACTATAACATCTAAATGAGGCAATTGGTGTTGCCTTAGGCGGAAGCTCTCTCTAATAAGTCGTTTAATGCGGTTACGTTCAGTGGCTTTTCGTGCGTTTCTTTTTGCGACGACAATGCCAAGACGTGGATAGCCTGTAGTATTAGCTCGAGCAAGGAAAAGAAGATTGGGATGAGATACCCGGAAATCAGCCTGGTCAAACACAGGCTTGTAGTCGCTGGCATTTAGGAGTCGAAGATGTTTACCGAAGGTTAACAAAAATAAATACCAGCAGACTAAAGAAAGGCGATAACAATAATTAGGCCGCTAAACGCTTACGACCTTTAGCACGACGGCGAGCCAATACTTTTTGACCGTTCTTGGTTGCCATACGAGCGCGAAAACCGTGGTTACGCTTACGTTTTAAAACACTGGGTTGAAAAGTTCTTTTCATCGAAATTACCTGCGGAGTTTAATGTTTCATCAATATTCCCGGCAGCCAACGTTTCGTATCACGCTTAGGTGATCAGTGTTCGCAAAAACGGCAGCCATACGACCAGGGCCTGAAAAGTCGCGGGATTTTAAAGAATGATGAAGCGAATCGCAACTGATTTATGGCGAAAACCTGTACAGAAGTATGATTGATGACTTATCAATATATTACGTACTTTTTATAAACAGTTTATCCACAGATATAGTTTTTTTATATGAGAAATTAATTTTTGATTGTTAATTTTTTTAAAATGTAAGTTATTATAAGTGTTTGAAAAATATATATATTTTTTAATTTGACGAAAATGACAAAAAAAAATCGTGTGGATAAGTGCTAATCTAGCCAGTAGAATACGTTATCAACGAGTACACACCTAAAATATCTAGTGGTTGTGTATGGCATAACACATACCCTCTTCAATCATTACGTTTGTAAAATTTAGAACACTCCTTAATCGGTATCGATAATATTGGCTTGTATTCATATTTTGTCATCGGCACTGGACGATGGCGCTGTTCATTTTGAATTAGCCAGAAAAGGTGTGTCTTGGGTAACTTCTATAGGTTTCTTCGCCGAAAAATACGGCTCTAAAGCCAGCCAATAAGAAACGCTTACAAAATTCATTAACGCTCTTTGACGTGTATGTTATTCATGTTGTGTGTAAAGGAGCGAAAGACTGTGGTAAACGCCGGGGGAGTTAATCAGTGGCAATATGGGACAAATGTGTCAGTAACTTGCGAGAAGAGTTGCCTTCACAACAGTTCAATACATGGATCCGGCCACTTGAAGTCGAGGCGGACACCGCTTCTCAGTTGCGTCTGCTTGCGCCTAATCGTTTTGTATTGGATTGGGTTAACGCTAAGTTTATGGCGAGAATCAAACAATTAGCGTCATTTCATGCCAGTGGCAATGATGTCTCTATTGATATTGTGGTCAGTGCCAGCTCCAGTGGACGTTTTGCGGGCCGTCGTCCGCCACCCATTCGTAGACGAAGAGCTGTTTCAGGAGGTCTTCGAGGCTCCTCTAACTCTTCTATCGCCAATTCTTCTATGGGGTATGCGGATAATGAGGTTGTTGAGAAGCCTTCGTTCTCCTCTCCACCAGAAGCCGTTACAGATCATACAGTCACTCGTGAACCACAATGTTATGACTCTGAGTCTGAGTATGAACAAGAGTTTATTCACAGGCGGTCTATAGGGGCGTCTACTGGCACGGCTGAACCTCAACAAAATGCTTTTGTGTCAGCTCAAGATGATGTCACGTCTTTTGGTGAGTCCTCCTCTCTATCCCTTGAAAGGTCCGTGAATAATCAAACTTCCCGTTGGACGGAAAGTCGGCGTAAAGCGCCTACCACTTCAGCAGCGGAAGTCCTATCCAGTCGTATGACTCATGTTCAGGAATCTCCCTCTGATATCAATGGGGCCAATACAGTGGCACTAGAGAATAATGGAGATTTGTTTTCACAGGGTGAACCTGCTGTAACCACTACTGCCGCCGTTGTGCGAGAGACGCCTTCTTTAGAGAACTCGAGAGTACAGCTTGCCCCTTCTGTTAGTGCTAATTCTGTTCGTTCTAAAACAGGAGAATTGCACGAAGCGTTAAGTCAATCTGTGCAACCCAAGAAAGCGACAGCGGACACTGGATTAACTGGCACTACACAAGTGGAAGGTGCGATTCGCCATGGTGGAAATTTAAACACCAATTTTACTTTTAAGAGCTTTGTTGAGGGTAAATCCAACCAACTTGGCCTTGCTGCAGCACAGCAAGTATCATTGAATCCAGGCGGTGCGTATAACCCACTATTTATTTATGGTGGAGTAGGGTTAGGTAAAACCCATTTAATGCATGCGGTGGGTAATGCCATGCGCGAGAAAAACCCCAGTGCAAAGGTGGTGTATTTGCACTCTGAGCGTTTCGTTGCAGATATGGTAAAAGCATTACAGTTGAACGCGATTAATGACTTTAAACGCTATTATCGTTCCGTCGATGCATTGTTAATTGATGATATTCAATTTTTTGCTGGGAAAGAACGTTCTCAAGAAGAGTTCTTTCACACATTTAATGCTTTATTAGAAGGTGGGCAACAGATCATTTTAACCTGTGATCGCTATCCAAAAGAGATCACAGGAGTTGAGGAGCGATTAAAAAGCCGTTTTGGTTGGGGCTTAACGGTGGCTGTAGAACCGCCTGAGTTGGAAACGCGAGTGGCCATCCTCAAAAAGAAAGCGCTGCAAGTCAACATGGATTTACCGAATGATTCAGCGTTTTTTATTGCTCAGCGTATACGTTCAAACGTTCGTGAATTAGAAGGGGCACTTAAGCGAGTCATTGCGAACTCCCACTTTACAGGCCGTCCTATCGATGTGCCTTTGGTGCGTGAAGCCCTAAAAGATTTATTAGCGTTGCAAGATAAACAAGTGAGTATTGATAATATTCAGCGCGTGGTTGCCGAATATTACAAAATTAAAGTCAGTGATTTACACTCAAAACGAAGAAGCCGATCTGTCGCACGACCACGTCAAGTTGCGATGTCTTTGGCAAAAGAGTTAACAAATCACAGTTTACCCGAGATCGGTGATGCCTTTGGGGGCCGAGATCATACGACCGTGTTACATGCGTGCCGTAAGATTAAAGAGCTAAAAGAGCAGGATGGCGATATCAGAGAAGATGTAAAAAACCTTCTCCGAATTTTAACGACCTAATCTACCTTCTTCATCGATCAAAATTTTAACCATTGGATTGTCACTACGCTAAGTCGGAGTGCATTTAGTCTTGGGGCTCTGAGGTGGAAGCATTGGGGCCGAGTGTGTAAAGAGTAAAACTACATGAAATTTACGGTTACCCGAGAAGCGTTGTTAAGGCCACTTCAGTTGGTGGCGGGTGTTGTGGAAAGACGACAAACCATGGCGGTCTTGTCGAATATATTAGTGGTCTTGGATGGCAATCGTCTTTCTCTCACCGGCACGGATACCGAAGTTGAAATCGTCGGACGAATAGAGCTCGATCAAGATTATGGTCAAGCTGAAATTACGGTTCCCGCTAAGAAGTTGGTTGATATTTGTCGTTCTTTGCCCGATGGCGCAGTCATCGATTTTAGTGAAGAAAACCAACGGGTGTTGGTGAAAAGTGGCCGCAGTCGCTTTCAGCTTTCTACACTTCCTGCTTCAGATTTTCCTGCCACAGAAGAAAGTGAAGAGGATATTCGGTTTTCTGTCTCTCAAGGTTCGATTAAGCGCATTATTGATCGAACCAGTTTTGCTATGGCGCAACAAGATGTTCGTTATTACCTCAATGGCATGTTGTGGGAATTAACCTCTGGGAAATTGCGTGTTGTTGCCACAGATGGACATCGTCTTGCACTGTGTGATTTGGATGACCTTCCTGTTCAAGTCTCTGAAAAGTCTCAATCAATTTTGCCTCGCAAAGGTGTTATTGAATTAGCTCGCCTGTTGGAAGATTCGGATGAAGTGATTGAAGTGGCGCTCGGTAAAAGTCAGATACGCGCGAATACGGAAGCGTTTACGTTTACCTCAAAGCTTGTTGACGGTAAGTTTCCGGATTATGAACGTGTTTTGCCAAAAGGCGGCGATAAAACCGTGATTGGTTCTCGCAATGAACTGAAACAGGCATTCTCAAGAACTGCGATTTTGTCTAATGAGAAGTATCGTGGTGTCAGAATGTTGTTTGAAGAAAGTTGGGTCACTTTACTTGCGAATAACCCGGAACAAGAAGAGGCAGAAGAGCAAGTTGCTGTTGATTATGCTGGTGAGACTTTAGAAATTGGTTTTAATGTCAGTTATCTTCAAGATGTGGCAAATGTATTAAGCAGTGAACAGATTAAGTTTACCCTTTCGGATTCAAACAGTAGCGCGTTGTTAGAAGAAGCCGAAGGCGGTGATTCTCTATATGTTGTTATGCCTATGAGGCTGTAACTGTTTTGTACGGTTCTATTCTTTTTTCTTTCTTTCAAAAAGGTTAATGGCCAGTGTATGGTCATTAACCGACTTTCTATTCGAGATATCCGCAACTTACATGCTGTTGATATCAATCCTTGCAAGACGATTAACTTTTTTTCAGGTGTTAATGGCAGCGGCAAAACCTCTGTTTTAGAGGGGATTTCATTAATTGCTCATGGACGATCATTTCGTTCTCACCTTACTTCTCCCATCATTCGTTTTGACTGCGATCAAGGTGTGGTTTACTCAGAAGTTATCCAATGTGACGGTACTATTGTTTCCATTGGTGTTCAGAAAGAGCGAAAAGGCTTAACGTCAGTTAAGGTGAATAAACAAAGTGCTCGGCAAAGCTCTGAGTTGGCAAGATATTTACCCATTCAAGTCATTGATGCAGACAGTTTTTCTCTGATCAGTGGGGCGCCCTCTATTCGAAGAAAGTTTTTTGACTGGCTTGTGTTCCACGTGGAACATCCTTTTTTGGCATTGTGGCAACGATATACCGCTGCATTGAAACAGAGAAATAGTTTGCTCCGACGTGGTAAAATAACCTATTCAGACCTAGAGCCGTGGGATGCGGAAATGGTATCTCAGGGCGAACAACTACATGAGGTTAGAGCACGTACCTATTCGTATTTTAAAGAAGCCTATGAGCAACTGTCTTCTTTAAAGGTATGGGATAATGAAACACAAAACATTGACCTTGTGTACAAACGAGGTTGGTCGGAAGAAGAGACTCTTTCTGAAGCATTAAAAAGTTCTTTTGAGAGAGACCTTAAGTCGGGCACAACCCACATTGGTCCACATCGAGCTGATCTTTGGGTTAGGAGTAAAGGGCGAAAAGTCAGTGATTGGTTGTCTCGAGGTCAGCAAAAGACTTTGGTGGTAAAGCTCTTTTTATCTATCGCTGAAGCGTATTCGAAAGTGAAGGGTACGTTCCCGGTATTCTTATTGGATGATTTACCTGCTGAGTTAGATAAGTACCATCGAGAGGAGCTATTAAGACACCTTGTCAACACTGGTGGTCAAGTTTTTATTACAGGTATTGAAGTTGATGATTTGACACAGTATCTAGATAAAGAGCCAAGCACTTTATATAAAATGTTCCACGTGGAACATGGAACCGTGACAGAACGAAAATCTTAAAATAAAAGTAATTTGAGTAAACTGGAGCAGACATAAATGACAGAAGAAACGTCATACGACTCGTCGAGTATTAAGGTATTAAAGGGCTTAGATGCAGTCCGTAAGCGACCAGGTATGTACATCGGCGATACAGATGATGGCACTGGTTTACATCATATGGTTTTTGAAATTGTCGATAACTCTATCGATGAAGCGCTAGCCGGATTCTGTTCTGAAATTAAAGTGGTAATTCACCCGGATGAGTCCGTTTCGGTGTCGGATAATGGCCGTGGTATTCCGACAGAAATGCACGATGAAGGTGTATCGGCAGCAGAGGTCATCATGACGGTACTTCATGCGGGCGGTAAGTTTGATGACAACACCTATAAAGTTTCTGGTGGTCTTCATGGGGTAGGGGTTTCGGTGGTGAATGCGTTGTCATCCGAGCTGAAATTGACCATTCGCCGTGCTGGTAATGTGTACTCCCAAACCTATCATCACGGTGTTCCACAGTCGCCACTCAATGTAATTGGTGAAACAGAAATAACCGGAACGGAAATCCACTTCAAACCGTCAGCGGACACCTTCACCAATATCGAATTCCATTTTGACTACCTCGCAAAGCGCTTACGTGAACTGTCATTTTTGAACTCCGGTGTCAGAATTGTTCTGATCGATGAGCGTTCCGCTAAAGAAGAAGTGTTTGAATACGAAGGTGGATTAAGAGCTTTCGTGGAACACTTGAATCAAAATAAAAACCCAATCAACCAAGTATTGCACTTCTCAAATCAACGTGAAGATGGCATTGGTGTCGAAGTGGCGTTGCAATGGAATGATAGCTTCCAAGAGAATATTTTCCTCTACACCAACAACATTCCCCAGCGTGATGGTGGCACCCACTTGGCGGGCTTTAGAGCCGCGTTAACTCGTGGGTTAAACAACTACATCGAGAAAGAAGGCATTGGTAAAAAAGCCAAAGTCTCCACCACTGGTGATGATGCTCGTGAAGGGATTACCGCGATTATTTCGGTGAAAGTGCCGGACCCTAAATTCTCTTCGCAAACTAAAGACAAGCTGGTGTCTTCTGAAGTGAAACCAGCGGTTGAGCAAGAAATGGGATCGTCCTTCGGCGACTACCTGATGGAAAATCCTGCCGATGCTAAAGCTATTGTGGGCAAAATGATTGACGCCGCTCGTGCTCGAGAAGCTGCCCGTAAAGCTCGAGAAATGACTCGTCGTAAAGGGGCGTTAGACATTGCGGGCTTACCTGGAAAATTAGCCGATTGCCAAGAAAAAGATCCATCGCTCTCCGAACTTTACTTGGTGGAGGGTGACTCAGCAGGGGGGTCGGCAAAGCAAGGGCGTGACAGACGCACACAAGCGATTTTGCCACTGAAAGGTAAAATCCTGAATGTTGAGAAAGCACGTTTCGACAAGATGCTTTCCAGTGCTGAGGTGGGCACCTTAATTACGGCATTGGGTTGTGGTATTGGTGCGTCTGAATTCAACATCGAAAAACTGCGTTACCACAGCATTATTATCATGACC
The DNA here is from genome assembly GCF_021234875.1 of Marinibactrum halimedae. Lineage (GTDB taxonomy): Bacteria > Pseudomonadota > Gammaproteobacteria > Pseudomonadales > Cellvibrionaceae > Marinibactrum > Marinibactrum halimedae. Next base: position 78,123 of record NZ_JAJQVM010000022.1, read on the forward strand.
GATGCAGACGTAGACGGATCGCATATTCGAACCTTGTTATTAACTTTCTTCTTTCGCCATATGCGTGAGTTGATTGAGCAGGGGTATATCTACATTGCTCAACCACCACTCTATAAAATTGCGAAAGGCAAGCAAGAGCAATATCTGAAAGACGACGAAGCATTGAGTGGTTTCTTGATGCAAACGGCGATGGAAGGTGCTCAATTGCATGCGACAGAAGGCGCACCAGCCATGATGGGAGAGCCACTACAGAAGTTGATTGATGAATATCAATCTGTGATGAAAGGGATCGAACGTCTTTCCAAGCTGTACCCATCTGAAGTGTTAGAAGCTTTGATCTACACCAAAAGATTGCCATCTGAACAGCTTTCTGACGAGACGTCTGTTAGCCAATGGGTAGAGTCCCTTCAAGGTAAGTTGGCCAGTGAAGGAAAATCAGGTGCAACCCTCTATCGAGTTTCTGTGAAGCAAGATCGTGAGCGCAGTATCTTTGTGCCGGCAGTAACAGTTACCGCGCATGGCGTGGATCACGATTACACCTTCCAACAAGACTTCTTCGACAGCAACGACTACCGTGCTATTTATGAGCTAGGAGAGCAACTAGAAGGGCTGTTAGAAGCGGATGCTTATATTGCGCGGGGAGAGCGTAAAAAAGAGATTCAGAACTTTGATGAAGCATTGGCGTGGTTGCTGGCGGAAGCCAAAAAAGGTTACTACATCCAGCGTTACAAAGGTTTGGGTGAGATGAATCCAGAGCAACTTTGGGAAACCACCATGGACCCAGAAACACGCCGTATGCTCAAAGTGACAATTGAAGATGCAATTGGGGCCGACCAAATGTTCTCTACTTTAATGGGGGATAATGTTGAGCCGCGTCGTGACTTCATTGAAACCAATGCATTAGCGGTGGCTAATTTGGATGTGTAATTAAAATTTAAACATTTTTGTGGGATCTCATAGTTCGTGGACTGGTGTTTCAATTTTTTGGTCTGCCTTAAAATTAAGTTTTACTGCTATTTGTAAGCTAACTAACTGAAAAATTTCTTAACTTTTGACTTATTGGTGTTTTTGACAATACGTCTTAACTAGAAAATGGATGGAAAATGGTAAAAAAGAAGTCCGTTGAGATTGATGAGGAGCGTATACGCGAAGCCGAATCAGCTATAAGTACAGTAGCTAGGCAAGTTAAATTTAATGTGGCTGAATATCCTGTCTCTATGTATGTGAGCAGGTTTAGTAATGACGTTGGTGATAGGTATTTTGTCCCGGAATACCAACGTAATGCCAGGTGGAGTGATGAACAAAAGTCTCAATTTATCGAGTCTCTTATTGTTGGGCTTCCAATCCCCTTTATGTTTTTTTACCAAACTCATAAAGGGACGATGGAAATTGTTGATGGCTCTCAAAGAATGAGAGCAATGAGATCATTTCTTAAAGAAAATTTGATACTAAGTAATCTGGTTTTAGTCCCAGAATTAAATGGATTTACATTTGATGACCTCCCAGGCGATAGAAAAAATAAGCTTGAAGACGTTACTATAAGAACGATTATTCTTGATACAGATACTGATCCCTCAACTCGTGCAGAGATGTTTGCGAGAATTAACCGAATGGGAACATCTGCTGAGCCTGTTGAAATTCGCAGAGGATCTTTACCTGGGCCTGTTACCACTCTAATTGATGAGCTTGCAAAAAGTGAACAGTTTGCTGTTATGACCCCGCTATCAACCAAGTTGATAAATAAACGGGAGAGAGAGGAACTTATTACCCGATTTTTTGCATATATAAATACTTATGACACTGACGATGGGCGTTTTCCAGGATATCGGGATCGACCTAGCAAATTTCTTTTTGACTACCTAAAGAATTCGAACAAAGGCGCCGAAGATAATCCCGAAATTATCCAAAGAATGCGTGAAGAGTTTCTTCAAGTACTAGAGTTTGTTCAGAAAACGTTTCCTCTTGGTTTTAGAAAATCATCCAATGCGAAAACGATACCACGTGTACGGTTTGAAGCCATAGCTGTTGGGTCTGGCTTGGCTTTAAGAGAAAATCCCGACTTAAAAGCGGCACCTGATGCGGTTATTGAAAAGATGAATAAGCAAAATTTTGACCGAATAGTGGTTTCTGACGGAGCAAATGTCCGTTCAAAGCTTGAGGGTAGAGTTGATTTTATTAAAAATATTCTGCTCCAAAAATGACTACTTTAATTTCAACATTAGATGAAAAAAAAGATGATTTTAATTCTCATCTGACATTGGCTAGTGCGTTGGAAATTCATCTCGTTGAGGGTGACGTTATACCCGTTGGAGAAACTGTTCTGACAGTACGCCACTTATTGACTATAAAATCTGGTCTTGTAATTCATCTTTACAATATTGTCGAAGCAATTATGACTTTGACAATAGAGCAAATAGGGAATCAAGTTAAGTCATCTTCTCCAAACGATTGGACTGAAAATACTTTAAAGGAATGGCTCCGAACATATGCGTCTATCGGGATTGAAGGGAATGAAGATAGTAGACTAGAAATTGTTCATAAGGCGGCCCTCAAACTTTTAAACAAAGAAAGCATTCAAAACCTTAAATTTAAAAAGCCAAGTGGTACTTGGTCTGACAAAGTTATATATCAGTTTTCACAGAGGCTAAATGTGAATTTTCGTTTAGATCCTGAAATGCATCGCAAAATAGCTCCGGCAGCAAAGTATGGTGACCAAACACCTTTAGAGTTTTTGGCTGATCGTAGAAATGCTATTGCTCATGGTCGCAGAAATTTCGAAGATGGGGCTCGCGACTTATCAATACAACAAATTAGTGAATTGGCAGATGTAACGATAGAATACATGACCGCTGCAGTTGAATCTTTTCAACAATTCATAGATGAAAAGAAATACATGGTATCAGCATTTTGATGAAACAAAAAAATAAGAAGATATTTGCAGTAGATTTATTTTGTGGCGCAGGAGGTCTTACTTATGGTTTGGAGCGATCTGGCATCTCAGTAAAACTGGGCGTGGATATCGATCCTGCCTGCCATTATCCGATTGAGGCCAACACAAAATCTAAATTTGTTTGTGAAGATATAGCGTGCATAGATACGTCTATAATCGAGCGGGCATTTGAAGGTGGTGCATATTCAGTTATTGCTGGGTGTGCACCGTGCCAACCATTCTCGACCTATTCTCGATCCGCGAAGAAAAAACTTAATGGAACTGAAGACTGGAAATTGGTGGGGCACTTTGGTGAGATTATTAACGATATTAAGCCCGATGTTATTACAATGGAAAATGTTCCACCTTTAGTTTCTCAACCTATTTTTAAACAGTTTGTAAAAAGCTTGAGGGGGTATAGTGTTGATTGGAAAATCGTTGAATGTGAGTCGATAGGATTACCCCAAACAAGAAAACGTTTGGTACTTGTAGCTTCCAAATTGGGAGATATACAGATCCCGGATTTTAACTATCGAAAAAAAACGGTAAGAGCCGTTCTAAAAAATCTATCTAAGCTCAACGCTGGCGAACAGGATCCGAAGGACAACTTACATAAAGCATGCCGCCTTAGTAAAATTAACTTGGAACGAATTAGAAGTTCTAAACCTGGCGGTACATGGAGGGATTGGCCAAAGCACCTTAGGGCGAAATGCCACCAGAAAGAGTCGGGTGCTACTTACCCTTCCGTCTATGGAAGAATGGAATGGGATTCTCCCTCACCAACAATCACAACTCAGTGTTTTGGTTATGGGAATGGCCGTTTTGGGCATCCGGAAGAAGATAGGGCTATTACACTTAGAGAAGCGGCTATGCTTCAAGGGTTTCCAAAGACCTATTCATTCTTATCAAAAGAAGAGTCTGTCTCTTTTTCAAAAATTGGTAGATTGATCGGAAATGCTGTTCCTGTAACATTAGGAAAAGTGATAGGCAAATTGATATGTGATCACATTAGTGAGCAAACCGCATAGAATAAATAGACGAAGCTGTTCAAAATTCTGTGTCAAGCTTGCACAAAATATCGCAGGGACGTTTTAGCATTACAGATCTAAAAATCCTTGTAAACGGTCTTCAAAGTGAATGGCCATTTGCGATAATGTGACGTTCCACTTTTGCGCCGGGTATGCCCATTTCTCAGAGTCAATGAGTTTACTCAGCCTCTTCCTGACAGATTTCCATAGATCTTAATATAGGTCTAAAATTAGGTCTAAATTTAGATCTAAACAATCGGAGGTAACGATGTTGCAAAAAATCTTATGTGGGTACACAACATCGATCAGCAAGTTCAAAGCTAACCCAAGCGCGGCGCTTGCTGAAGCGAATGGCGATGCAGTAGCAGTGTCTTCTCACAACGAAATCCAGTTTTACGCAGTTCCAGCCAACATCTACGAAGATATGGTGAACTTTCTTGAATATGCACAGCGCGGGACAACTGAGATAAAGGATATTCCTGCGGAATTTACATTGACAGATGAAAAATTTGAAAAAATGTCTAAAGGCTTGAAAGAGAGAGCCAAAAAAGATTTAGGAGGATTTGAAGAATGTTAAAAAAAACACACATTCAAAATAAAAACGCTAAGAGTGGTGTCGATGTGATTTATGAAGACGACCAAAACATAAATGACCCGTCAGCACCAGAAGTGCCTGTTAGCTCCTCTAGAATTGATGCTGCGGCACAGAAAACAACTAAATCAAAGCTCAAGCAAAAATATCTTAAATAAAGGGAGTTTATGGTGGGGGTACGTATTTTCATGCATCAACTGATCAAGGATGACCTAACTGAAATGGAATGTCAGCAGCTAATCCGAGACTTTCGCAAGTATAAAGAAGGGAAAGGCTTACCAGCGACATTTGGCCGAGATGTACCATACGACCATACCTTCAACCGGCAATACGTTCAGCTTCAGCACATACATATCAAGAGAAATGGGCAAAGATTTCCAGTCAGAGTTGTTCAGTTCAACCGGACATCTGGATCTGTTCTCGTGTATTGCCCAGGCTATTTTGATAAAAATGCTTATCTCCTCATTGCCATCGCCAAGCACTTTAATCCACGAAAGCCCAACGAAATCAACGATACGGACAGGGATACTGAGCTTATGGCTATTTTCGAACAAATTGCAGAAGGATTTAGAGAGCGGTTCTAACTAAGGTCATTTAGAAGTATTGATTCGGTCTAGTCGAATGCCTAATATTTGATTACGAATGGGTATGAGTTTCCTCCGTTGCTAAACAGTAAAGAAATCCGCGAAGCGCTTAAAGTGGGCAGTGATAAGATCAAATAGCTTTATTGTTGAGGAGACCTGCCTAAAGAGGGCTCAACCTTTATTTAAACGTTGATTTAATAATACCGTGATCGCTTGAATAAGGGTTTTGATCTCCCACATGGTCGTTCCATATGCGTGTTTCTTCATGTGCCCAAATAGCATCCGTTGAGTGTTCAAAGAATTCTTCCGAGACCAATATATGATCCAAAACCCCAAGATGATTCTTATGCTCATGGGTATAAAACACATCTCGAAAGGATTGCAGTTGTTGTAGAAAAAGAGTGCTATAAAGCGCTTTGTCACCGCCTCGAGCGTTTTTAGTCATTTTAGGTTGATTGGTAATGATATTGAGTGTGTTGCTTAGAGGGCCATCATTGAGGTCACCTATCACAACGGTGGGCGTGTTTGCTCCTTTCATGTGATCAATAAGCATCATTCTTAATGCTGTGGCTTCAGCTGTTCTACGTATAGTAGAGATGGCACTGCCTACGGCGTTCTGATAGGGCTTATCGACATTTTCAGCACTGGATGCCAGCTTGGATTTTAGGTGGCACCCAAATAGAGTAATCGGTGGGGTATTAGCGTCTTGGTGTTTAATGCAGGCTTTAATCACGCTGCGCGAGAACCGACGGATTTTAACAACCAGTTCGTCGTCTTCCCCATCTTTGGCATCGACTTTGACGAGTTGCTGGAATGGAAAATCTTTGATAACACTCACTGGTCCATCCACTTCCCAAGGGCGTCGAACAATCAGTGCTACTGCGATCTGATACCACCCATCATCATTAATATAATGAGCTTCATAATCTTTGAATTCTTCTAATTGAAGTATTTCGTCAAGGCACTCTTTACTCCAGAGTTCTTGGAAGACAACCACATCAGAATCAATTTCACGTAATTTTTCTTGAATCCAATGTCGCTGCTGGCAATAGTCGTGTTCGGTAATGACTGGTTTTCTGGGATAGGTTTTTTTTCCTTTATATTGAAAATTATAAAGGTTAAAGGAGGCGAAGCTGATTTTGGTAGACATGTGAAAATTCCCTTTTATTTTTGCCATTGTTTTATGGCTTCTTTTTCACGTTATATCCCTATATTTCCGTTATAACCTTATAAATTTTTCGTGTCTGAATATTTATTGACGATTTTCTGTGTATCAATGATTCCTAGAGTACCCAGCTTATTGGTTTCAAGTGGGTAATGCTAAGACAACGTTATATTGTTTTGAATTTTTGGTGTGGTTTTATAATGCCATTTTGTATTTCAGCGTAACCAAAATATTTTGTTTAAATCTATTTGAGAGCAGCCTGAGAATAATGCTCACCGCTTAAATAAGCGTAAAGGCGCGCTGATTTTATCTCTTAATCGTGTGTTGGTGGTTAATGGGTTTTCTTGGAAAAACTCCCAAATATGCTCAGAGATATTGGGGCCTTCTGGGTAGCTGAAGCGACCGGGCAGCCCGCCATACCAACCGTGGTCTGGTCCATGCAAAAAGAGTGTTTGAATCATATTACGCTGGTGATGGCTGGAATGGGCGGTGAGTTCCCACTGGGTATCGCCGGTTTCCCCATTTTCTGTTCGGCTTTTGCGATAAACAGGAACGTCAAAGCATTCTGCCCAACTATCACGCAGATTAATGGCAGCTTGTATGTCCACGGTCGTATCGTTGTGTGAGTGGGCAATAAAGAGAGGAACGGCGCGTTTTCTTTCGCCCATTTCGTTATCCATCGACTCCACAATGTTATCTACGGGTTTGAAGCTGGGAGACAAATGGCGCATCAAATTCACAGCATGGGCTGATTCACTGTAAGGGACACCCGCGACGGCTGCGCCTGAGGCAATATGTTGTGCTTGAGTGACCATTAACGCCACAGCCATTCCGGCACCAGAAGATAGCCCAGCCACATGGATACGACGCTCATCAACGGAGTATTCCTGTTGTACTTCTTGGAGTATTTGCCAAATATCCTCAACCTCTCCCGCGCCAGAATGAATATGATTGGGTAACCACCAAGCCCAGCAATTTCGCCCACGCATGCCGTTGTAGCTGGTGACAAACGGATAGACCACAATAAATTCATCACGGTCGGCAATGTTGTCCATATTTGTGATGGCTTGGATGTCTTCATGGGTTTGGCCACACCCATGAAGCACCGCGACTAAAGGGTAGGTTTTATTTGAAGAATAATTTGAAGGCAGGTGAACGCGATATTGTCGTTGACGAGAGCTTTTATAGTCTTTTTTGTTAAAACAATGGTCGATGTTTTTTCCTGGTACCAATTGACGAGGTTGAGACGCCGATGCTTTCTTCTTTGAAGAAAAAGGAAAGTGTATAAGTTGATGTTGAGGGCTGTGAGAATGAGAGCCCACAAAACGACCCCTAATGAGATGTTTTATAGCGTGAAAAAGCGATTTAAAAGACATCTCTGCCATTGTTGGGGTGCTCGTAAGCTGTTTGACTATTGATGGTTTGACTACTGATGGCTTGAGTATTGGTGAATAGCGATTACGCGAACGAAAAAAAAATGATGATACGTTGATCAGTCCATTATTGACCAAGCGATTGACAATAGTATGAGCCAATCGAGTACGGGTGGTTTTTAAAAATGGGTAAAACACGATAGTCCCTACAATATCCTTTGATGAAAAAAACAACACTTCCGTATTGTAGGTAGGTTTATTACAACAAAAGGCGATTGGCCTCACAGATGACTAGCAGTTCACGATGTGGCGCTAAAATTTGCTTACGATTCCCCATAATTGGAGTTACGTACTCCAACATTTTTACAGTGAAAAATAGATTGGAGTACGAATGAAAATGCAGGGAGCCATTTCTTCAAGCAAAAGAAGGGAGTTTGGGAAAAGTTTTTGATTTAGGCTTTTGTGGCAATACGAGATTCTATCCACTCTTGTACTATCGCCATGACTTCTTTAGATGACTTACCGTCTACCTGCAGAGGTTCTCCTATATGAACGGTAATGGTGCCAGGGCGTTTTATAAACGACTTATTCACCCAGCAGCTCCCAGCATTATGGGCAATCGGGATGATGGGGGCATTAGCACCAATGGCAATATCGGCACCGCTGCGTGCGTAGGTGCCGGTCTCTCCCGGTGAAACACGCGTACCTTGTGGGAAAACAAGTAAACTACGACCTTGGTTAATGGTTGCCATACCTTCTCGTTTCACCTGTTTTAAGGCTTTCATTGGGTTCGAGCGATCGATGGCAATGGGTTTAAGCTGGGCCAGTCCCCAACCAAAAAACGGTATTTTCAACAATTCCTGTTTTAAGATGGTACTCATCGGGAAGAACAGGCTCTGTAGGTAAAATGTCTCCCAGCTGCTTTGATGATTGGCCAAAATCACATAGGGTTGATCGAGCGTGGGTAATTGACCAACCACTTTAAGGCGTACACCACAAACCCAGCGAAAGCATAAGACGATAAAACGGTTCCAGACAATAATCCCTCGCTCTCCCCAGCTTTGGGGTAAAAAAGGGCAGATCACTAATCCATACAATCCAAATAAACAAGTCGACAAACTGTATAACGTATTAAAAATTAAGGAACGAAAAAAAGTCATGGAGTTTTTGTGTGAGAGGTTAGTGGTCGGTGAAATGGGTTCGGTATAAATTTAGTTTTAAATAAAATTAATTGCGGACAATAACCCATCTTTTGGGTATCTGATGACGTCCGCCCAATGATACCCATAGAATCAATGAATAGAGAAGTTAAAAAAATAAGAAATTAAGGATTAAAAGAATCGAATAACGTAATCAGCGGCGTCACTGAGAGAGTTAAATATTTCTGGTGGGGTGTTGGTATTTGTAGAGTTGGTATTTGTAGAGCCAGTATTCGTATAGTGTTGAGCGGTGTGTACACCTTGCCCAGTTCTGACCAACAAGGGTGTAGCACCCGTGGCTAGAGCCAGCTCGACATCACTTTGGCGATGGCCAATCAAAGGCACTTCATGAATAGGCGCTTGCAACTCTAGTTCAATCGCATCGATAAGCCCTGTATTGGGCTTACGACAATGGCATTGTTCGTCAGCACGGTGAGGGCAATAAAAAATACCAGCAATATTGCCCCCCCGAGTTTCGACTCTATCGCGAAGGGTATTGTGAATGGCTTCCAGTTGATCCAGCTCTAAAGAGCCTTCTCCTAAACCAGGTTGGTTTGTGGCAATCACCACTGTGAAGCCAAACTTCGATAATTTAGCGATGGCATCGATGCTGCCTTCTATGGGCACCCATTGGGCGAGGCTTTTCACGCCACCGGGTACTTCTTCATTGATCACACCATCGCGACCGATCACCACCAAGCTCATACCCAGCTTACCTTTGCAGACCTAGCCTTTTGCAGGCACTAACAGTGAAATATCGGCGACTTCTAAGAACAACGCTCTTAGCTGAGCCAACAATGATAAACGGTTAGTTTGCAGGGCAGGGTCATCCGCCATCACCATCACATTGTCGAAAAACGCATCCACCGGCTCTCTCAATTCGGCCATCATGGCTAGGGCGTCGGTATAGTCTGCTTTAGCAAGCAGTGGTGCAACTTTTTCATCCATGGCAACCAGAGCGTCGGCCAATTTTACTTCCGCATCTTCTTGTAAAAGCACTTCATTGACGGGTTCTAAGTAAGTGGCTTCTGCTTTTGTGAGGATATTCGATACTCGTTTATTGGCCGCAGCCAATGCTTGGCTGGCGTCCAATTTACTAAATTCCGCGACAGCGTAAATGCGATTATGAATATCCGTTGGGGTCGACAAGGATTTAGCGTGTACGGCCAAATAGACTTCAGCGCTGATACCGGCATCTTCGTACCAAGCTCGCAAACGATCCAACATGTACGTTAGCACAGAGTCTTTAACGTTCTCGGCTTTGGGTAAGTCGTTGTACTGAGACTTTGCCAAATCAATTAACTCTGCCAAGTCCAAATCTAAACGTTTTTCAATAATCAGCCTGAGTACACCGAGACTGGCGCGACGCAAAGCAAATGGATCTTTTGAGCCAGAGGGTATTTGTCCAATACCGAAGATACCTACGATGGTGTCTAAGCGATCCGCTAAGGCGAGAACGGTACCGGTATCGGTGGAGGGAAGCTCGTCACCGGCGAAACGGGGTAAATATTGTTCTGCCAGGGCTTGGGCGACTTCTTCAGGTTCACCGTCATTCATGGCGTAATAGAGACCGGCAATGCCTTGCATATTGTCGAATTCCAGTACCATTTCGGTCACAAGATCAGACTTACACAGTTCACCTGCACGTTCAGCAAATAAGCCTTTTTGGCCTAATTTGGCGCTGATGGCTTTCGCCAGTGCGGCAACACGCTCGGTTTTTTGATAAACCGACCCAAGTTGTGCCTGGAAGACGATATTTTTGAGCTTGTCTCGTTGCTGACCGAGAGTGGTTTTCTTATCCGTTTCAAAGAAGAACGCGGCATCTGCTAAGCGAGGGCGAATAACGCGTTCATTACCGCTGATCACTTGCTGTGGATCGGTACTGATGATGTTGGCAACGGTAATAAAATTGGGCATTAAATGGCCGGTATCATCGACTACATGGAAATACTTCTGATGCTCTTTCATGGACGAAATCAATGCTTCAGCAGGCACCGATAAGAATCGCTCATCGAAGCGACCTGTGAGCGCCTGTGGCCATTCGACTAATGCGGTGACTTCATCTAAAAGATCAGACTCAATCACGGCTTGGGCACCAATACTGGTGGCTTGAGCTTGTACTTGCTCGACAATAATGTCTCGGCGTTTTTCGAAGCTGGCAATCACATGGCCTTTGGTTTCTAGTAACGATTCATATTCGTTGGGGTGATTAATCACTAATTCTTCAGCACAGTGGAATCGGTGTCCTTGGCTCACATTTCCAGATTGACAACCTAAAATAGTGGTATCAATGACTTGATCACCAAAGAGCATCACCAGCCAATGAACTGGGCGAACGAACTCATCACGACGGGCGCCCCAACGCATCCGTTTAGGAATGGGTAAGCCATTCAATGATTGCTCGACGATGACGGGTAGTAGAGACGTGGTTGCTTCACCACCAGCCACTTTGCGATGCACAAGTTTATCGGCCTTACCGTCGTTCTCGGTTTTTAATTCGCTTACCTCAATGCCGTTTTTGCTGGCGAACGCCTGGGCGGCTTTCGTCGGCGAGCCACTGTCATCAAAGGCGATTTTTGCCGGAGGCCCCCACACCACCACTTCTTTTTTCGGGGTAGCATCGTCGAGGCCTTTAATAAATACCGCTAAGCGTCTTGGAGAGGCAAAAGTCGAAACACTCTCATACCCTAATTGCTGATCGGATAAGCCCCGAATAATACCGTCGGCAAAGCTGTCTGAAAGGGATTTTAACGCCTTTGGTGGGAGCTCTTCGGTTCCAAGTTCCACTAAAAATTCGTTACTCATGTTTCATTCTTCCTCAGCGTCTTTGGCGGCATTGGGGTTGTCTTGTTTCTTCTTCTTTTGCTTTTGGGCTTCTTGTTGCTGGGCCTCTTGCTTAAGTGCTTCTTGCTTTAAGGCTTCATCGCGCAATGCTTCCGGTGCTAATGGGAAGCCCAATGCCAAGCGTGCATCGTAGTAGGCTTGTGCCACACTCCGTGCAAGGGCACGAACCCGCAAAATAAAGCGTTGGCGTTCCGTCACTGAAATGGCATGGCGGGCGTCCAGCAGGTTGAAAGCATGAGAGGCTTTCATCACCATTTCATAAGCGGGTAAAGGTAAGCCCTTTTCCACTAAACGTTGGCTTTCTCGTTCACATACATCGAAGGTTTGAAACAGAAAATCCACGTCAGCTTCTTCGAAGTTGTAGGTGGACATTTCCACTTCGTTTTGGTGGAACACATCCCCATAGGTGACCGGTTTTCCGTCAGCGGAGTAAGTCCATACTAAGTCGTAAATGGAATCCACACCTTGCAGGTACATGGCGATACGCTCTAGGCCGTAGGTAATTTCGCCAGTGACGGGGTAGCACTCTAAACCGCCCACTTGTTGGAAGTAGGTAAACTGAGTGACTTCCATACCGTTAAGCCAGACTTCCCAACCTAAGCCCCAGGCACCCAGAGTGGGGGATTCCCAGTTGTCTTCCACGAAGCGAATGTCGTGAACGTTGGTATCGATACCCAATTCACGAAGAGAGTTCAAATACAAATCTTGGATATTCGGCGGTGACGGTTTCATCACTACCTGAAATTGATAATACGCTTGCAGGCGATTGGGGTTTTCCCCATAGCGGCCATCGGTAGGGCGACGACATGGTTGCACATAGGCTGAGTTCCAAGTCTCAGGGCCCACAGCACGCAAAAAGGTGGCAGGGTGGAAGGTGCCTGCGCCCACTTCCAAATCCAATGGTTGAAGTACAACGCAACCCTGGTTTACCCAGTATTGTTGCAGAGCAAGAATTAACCCCTGAAAGGTATCGACCTTTGGTTTGCTGCTTTCATTATTTTGCATGGTGGGTTCCGGCATAATGGTCTCGGTAATCTCTAATTCGTTTGTTACGCACGTTAAGTTGCCGATCATACGAGGTTTCGGCGTGGTGTGTGCAAAACTAAGCGCAGAATTATAGACACCTTAATCCAATTTCTCACCACAGTTTTGAGACACACCGAGTGTGATGGCTCAAATTGAGTCTCAAGTTGAATCTGTTAAGCTCGCACACCGCACACTTCATCGTCATAGTGGACGATGAACAACACAATAACGACAACAAACAACGGCCGAGTGCCTGTTCTTAGTGAATAACGCAATGAAAGAAAAAAACAAACCCCAAGAGACGTTGGACGACACAAACGCTCAAAAAAGTTGGAAAGGCAGAATCGGACGCCTTTTCTTTTATGGGTTTGCGGGCTTACCGTTTCGGCTCAATCGTTGGGTGGGGCGATGGATTGGGCTGTGCTTGTGGATAACGCGCAGTGGCGTGGCCAAAGTAACCGAAGAAAACATCGGTTATGCCTTTCCTGAAAAAAGTAAAAAAGAGCGTAAACAACTGGCCAAGCTCAGCGTGATTCATACAGCACAAACGTTTACGGAAATGGGGCCAGTGTGGTTGCGTTCACCCAAGTGGGTACAGTCGCGCATTCTTAGTGTGACCAACGAATCGCTGTTAAAAGAAAAACTCGCCACAGGAAAGGGCGTCATTATTCTCGCGCCCCACATGGGCAATTGGGAAGTGCTTGGTCATTATTTATCCAGCTTGTCCAAAGACATTACCTGTTTATACCAACCTGCACCGCTACCCGAAATCGATCGGTTAATTAAAAAAGCGCGCCTTCGTGTTAACAAGTTGGCCCCCACCAATCGTAAAGGGGTATCCATATTATTAAAGGTACTGCGCAACGGCGAAATGGTGGGCATATTGCCAGACCAATTGCCCATTGATGGCAACGGTGAATACGCAAAATTTTTTAACAAACGTGCCTTAACCATGACGTTGGTTCGTCAGCTCCAAGCCAAAACTCAATCTCAAGTGGTGGCGGCGTTTGCGAAGCGCGTGCCGGGAGGCTTTCATGTCGTGATTGCCGATGTGGACTCTAAACTCTATTCTGATGATAAAGCCGAAGCCATCGAAGGGTTAAATTACACCGTTGAGCAATGCGCCCGTGCCGTGCCGGAACAATACCAGTGGGAATACAAACGCTATCGTCGTCCACCGGAAGGTGAGCCTAAGCCGTATCAATACAAAACCTAGTGAATGCAGAGGTTTATTAACGTAGAGGCAAGTAATGTGGTTTGTGCAAAATTAAAATTTACCTCTCCCCCTAATATTAAAAAGGGGGATAAAAAAGATTAAAGAAAAATTAAGAGAGGTTTTACAACGGAGGAAAGTCAAAAATATTGGCCACTTCAGGTTCATCGATTTGAAGAAGGTCAGTAAAGGATAAATCGGCGACGGCAACATCATAAATTTGGCTTACATCACCGGTAAATTTCAGTAATCCTAAAATCGATAAATCATTTAAATCAATAATAAAAATACCGCAGAGAGTCTCATCACTGTTTAAGGCTAAGGAGGGTCGAGATTCAGACTCACGATACAAACTTGAACCAATAAAGGCGAGGTGTTGATAAAAATCCATTCCTCGTAAAAATCCCGGTAACGTTACTAATACCTTCGACTCGCCAGTCTCAGGATTGTATTGGCAAAACTCACCTTTTCCCGAATTACAAAAATACAGTTTTTCTGTTTCAGAGTGATATCGAGGGCTGTGGGGCAAAAGAAGGCCATCCACAAGAATAGCGTTTGTTTTCACATCCATAATAATGCCGCTGTTATCACGAACCTCACGCCATTTTTGTGCCTCGTTCTGGGTATTAAAGCAAGTCACATAACGTGGCTTTCCATCGCGTATGGCCATGCCATTTAGGTGGCAACGATCTTCAGGGGCTAGGTCGCTGATAAAAGGCGGTTTCCACTTAGGAGTAAAGCTGTCGTTGCCTTGTATTTGTGACAGACAAGAAAAATTAGAATTAACTATCCATAGCCCTTCATCACCCCAAGCAATGTCATGAATATTAATCATTCCGGTAACGTGAGTCCTTCTTGGTACAAAACAGCTGGTAACCAACCCCTTTGGTTCAAGATCAGTAGTAACATGATCAAATCGGCGAAAATCAATAATTTGAGATGAGATACCGAGGACAATTTGTTGCTGGTTAACGGCAAGTCCCATTGGTCGTGGAAACGCCTTCACGCTTAAATGCAGTGTGTCACCATTCGAACGAATTACAAAAACACGATTTGATTGATATGACGTGGCAATAATGGAAAGGCCGAGTGTAGAGAGTATTTTGCAAAAACTACTGCTGGCTTCACATTGAAAATCGGGTTCTTTATCGAGGAGTTCGTCAGTTTTAGTCATATTTTATTAATTAATTTTTATTAACTGATTGAGGTTTTAAAACAGTCTATTGTTTCATACAAAAATGAAGATTCTCATAGAATTTTCTATCAGAGAAAACACCTACTCCTAAGTATTGCTGTTTCTCTTTAGGGGCTAAGCGAATGGATGTTAACAAGTATGAAAAAGCGGCGTCTCTCGTCAAATGAGGGCATGCTGATAGCAATAGGGTAGCAAAGCCGGAAATGACAGCAGTGGCACCGGATGAGCCGGCAACTCGGTTACTTGCAAAGTGCCCGTGGTTTGAAACTTCAAAGGTGTTAAAAAAGGAAGGGGCGGAAATATCAATATAATCACCTTGGGTTTTATTGATGATCTTCCCATCCACAGTAACGGCATTCACAGCCAATACTTTCGGTTGTGATGCCAATCGATATAAACCTGGCACTTCATTTATTGTATTTCCTGCTGCGGCGACAATAATGGTGCCTTTACCGTTTCTTCCATTTGAGGCGATATCGTCAATGGCTTTTCTTACTGGGTAAGAGGTAAAGAGCAGCTCCCAACTTAAGTTAATCACATCACTTTTTTTTTGTTTGGCGATATTTAAGGTTTTTAAAATATCCGATATAGATGAGCCTGTTAGCTCAATGGCAAGTAGATGGGTTTTAGGTGCAAGCCCATGAAATTCGGCATTATTGTGTTGAGTGCCAATGACGGTTGCCATATGGGTTCCGTGGGGGCGAATGTTACTCGAATTTGACTCATTCCCATTTTTTAGGGGGGAAAAAAGCGTCCTATTCAGCCCATCAAAATAAGGGTGTTGAAAATCAAACCCCCTGTCGATAATGGCTAAAGTGGTGTTCTCCCCTAATGTTTTCTCCCAAATTTTCGTCAGTGAAGAAAAGCCAGTTTGTGCGTGTGTGGGAGAGGAAAAATATTGTTGCATCATTTTCCGGTGAAAAATAAGGTTCGGGTGCACACTGAAAATATCTTCAGAGGCTTGAAGTAAATCCTTCAATGGTACGAGTAGTGACTCGGCTATTGTGTTCGAGAGAAAAGAGAGTGACCAAAAAGTCGAACTATGACCTTGGTAGAGTTTCTCTGTTTTTACAATCGTTCTCCATGGAGTTTTGGGTAGCTCTTGCTTTAGTAAATTATCCAGTAATCTGGTTAGTTTTGAGGAAGAGGACGTTTCTACAATGAGGGAGGGAAGTAGGCAGATTGGAAAGCGATAGTCTTTTTTTACTTTCTTTTTAGACTCTAAGGTCACTAGCGCGTAAAGCTGATTTTTATTTTTTTCTAATATAACCGGTACCACACCATCATTAAAATGCGTTAGCCCCCAAGTATTGGGGCAGCGTTGAATGGTTTTCGAATAACAATCTACCGTTATCAGCCATAGCGTTATGAAAAAAAACAAATGATTTTTTTTAAAATATCGCTTTTTATGCATTCTTTTTCTTCACTTTTCCAAGTACGTTCAGCGACACATAAGGTTTTCATTAGTAGTAACAATCCAGTGATCGCTTTCAGTAGTGGTCTTAAACCCGGCCATCATTACCATTATTGAATTTATATCTCCGAAAACAACTTATTCATCCCCCTCATAAAATCGCGATTACCATAAAGTCTAAAAGCACCTTTTGCTATTTATACTATAATTATGGTTTTAAGATTATGCGAGCTATATTCCATTGATTTATAGAATAACTGTTAAGCCTCAATGGGTATTTCTATGGTCATAAAAAAGTAATAATGTCTTTCACCGAAGTGAGAAATACGGTTATGAGTAAAAGCCGCCCCCCTTCAGAGGGTACCCCCTCAAAAAATGCGTTATTTCCAGGTCGCCAAGCGGCAGTTAAAGTCAGTGCCATGGTTGCCCCTCTATTGATGGCAACTGGGTCAGTGGCTGTGTCCAGCGTCACTCGATTTTCACAGAGTAAAAAAAATGAAACCTCTGTATACAGTGTGCAACGAAATGACTCGGTGACAATCGATGAGGGCTCAACTTCGCTTCATTCTCCCTTTGATTCAATTTCAAAAGCAGCTTTAGAGACAAATAAAAGTCGTTCCGAGCAAGATAATGCTTTTGTACAAGAGCCAGAAATATCGAAATCAGAAAAGAGAACAGCGGCCAAACAAAGTTTGGAGGAGTTGTTAGCGGACGTAAAACGTAGCCAAACGCAGTTTGAAACCACTATACAAGCGAGCGTAAAAGGACAGACCTCAGGTGAGTACATCTCATCTCCTTCTTTGTTGGGGCATATGAAGGTTTTGGGCGTAGAGGGTGTCGACTTTGTGATGTCTTCGTGCGTGTTTGATTCTATTTTTGGCGTCTCTGTATGTAATGGTGGTCCATTTCATGGCGAGGTCTGTAATGCGGATGAGCATTGTCAGGCGACCCCAGAAATCAACCTTCAAGGCAATGGCCAGACCATTATTGATGGTGATACTACGCCGTCAACGGCAGACGATACTGATTTTGGTTCCCACCTTGTGGGTGGGGCTAACCTAGCGCGAACCTTCACCATCGAAAATACGGGTAACGCGGCATTAGATTTAACCGGCACACCCAATGTGGTCATTTCTGGCTCATCGGATTTCACTATTACGACGCAACCTGCCACAGATCCAATCGCTGCCGGTGCTTCGACTACTTTCGTCGTGACTTTTGACCCGACCACATCGGGTACACAGACGGCGGATATCTCAATCGACAATGCCGATGCCGATGAAAACCCTTATAACTTCCGTGTTCAAGGGGTTGCGTTCGCTCAACCTATTATCACCTCCGCCACTTACAATGCCGGTACCAATAGCCTTGTTGTGACCGGCTCCAACTTTGTAGCGAACGCCGGGGCGGCAAATGATATTGATGTGAGTGCGTTAACGCTGACCGGTGAGGGAGGCGGAAGCCGCGCTTTAACAACGTCTACGGATGTGGAAATTGACAGTGCCACTCAATTTACGGTGACGTTGACCGGCGCCGATATTGCGGCTGTTGAGGCGTTAATGGATTTTAATGGCACCTCATCATCCGGTGGCACCACTTACAACCTTGCCGCAGCGGACGATTTTGTCAGTGCCGTCACGGTAGGAAATATCGCTGATTCAACGAATGGTATTACCGTAAGTGGTACTGAGCCGACGGTCACCAGTGTGGGTGTACCCAGTAATGGCACTTACAGTGCGACTCAAAACCTCGACTTTACGGTGAATTTTTCAGAAAACGTTACCGTAAATACCACCGGTGGTTCGCCCACGGTGGCCATTACAATTGGCTCCACCACACGTCAGGCGACTTATCAAAGTGGCTCAGGCACCAGTGCCTTGGTGTTCCGCTACACAGTACAAACCGGAGACCAAGATACCGATGGTATTGCGGTTGGGGCTCTTGCGCTTAATGGTGGCACGTTACGAGATGCCCCAGGTAATGATGCGGTGCTCACGCTCAACAGTGTTGGAACGACGACAAACGTGTTGGTGGATACCGTTGGACCAACATTGGATGCAGCCAATTCTGTGCCGACCGACAATGCTATCCATATTGCACTTAACGATGTTATCCGCGTGTCGTTTAATGAAAATGTGCAGTTAGTGAGCGGGCAAACTCTCACTTTATTTGATGTCAGCAATAACGCCATACGCGAGACGTTTACTGCATCGAGTGCGACGGCAGCCACTGGCAGTGCGTCGGGTAGCGTGGCGGTTAATACCAGTAACATCATTATTACTCCTGGCGCGGACTTTTTAGCGGGTACTCAATACGCCGTGCGAATTGGGGCATCCACTGTCACCGATACCTCGGGTAATGGATTTGGGGGCATTTCCGATAGTACGACGCTCAACTTCACGACCATGCCTGAGCTGGCCTTCACGGCAAGCCCAACCTCCATTAATGAAAATGGCGGAACTGCCACTTACACGTTGAACCTGCAAGACGGTAGCGGTAATGCGGTGAATGCCGATGGAAATGTGTCGGTGAGTGTGGCGACGAGTGGCACCGCAACGGGCGGGGGCACAGACTACTCGTTGAGTGGTTTGAGTGGCTCAACCATGACGATTGCGAATGGTACCAGCAGCACCAATTTCACCCTGACGGCGGTGGACGATGCCGTCAGCGATGATGGTGAAACAGCGATATTTACCGTAAGTATTCTATCCGGCAATGCACTGGTGAGTGCGACGAATGCAGCAACGGTCTCGATCGCCGAAGACGCCACACCACCGACGGTTGCCGAAGTCACCGCCGTAACCACACCAACGGCCGACAACACGCCGAATGTGACTTTCTCCACCGATGAAGCCGGTACGCTGGCTGTGGGGGGCAGCTGTGGCAGCGCGAGTGAAGGTGCCATCAGCAGTGGTAATAACACCATCACGCTAACCCAACCAGACAATACGACGGCCTTGGCCGATGGCACTTACAGCGACTGTACCATCACCGTCACCGATGCCACAGGCAACGCCAGTACGGCATTAACGCTCACTAGCTTCCGGGTGGATACCATCAACAGTGGTTCTAATGCGCCGGTGATTACGGCTGGGCAAACCTTTACGGTGGCAGAAAATGCTGCCAATGCCGCTTCACTGGGCACGTTGGCCGCAACCGATGCCGATGGAGCGACGACCTTTAGTAACTGGGCCATTACGGCGGGCAATACAGCGGGCGTTTTTGCCTTGGATGCCAGCAGTGGCGAATTGACCATTGCCAGCAATACCAACCTTGATGCGGAAACCAGTGCTTCTTACAGCTTAACCATCACCGTCAGCGATGGCGTCAATACCAGCGCCGCTCAAACCATCACGGTGGACGTCACCGATATAAACGAATTTGCGCCCACGATGCCGACCGATTCTGATGCCGTTGACAATGTGGTTGCAGAAACCGCCGCCTTAGGCACCTACGTTGGGTTGACCGTGAACAGCACCGACGCTGATATCACCTCGAACCTGACGTACTCCTTAACCAATGATGCGGACGGGTTGTTTGCCATCGACCCCAGCTCGGGCGAAGTGACCGTTGCGGGTGCCTTTGCAATCGATCAAACGGGTAACTACAGAGTTGAGGGGGAAGTGACAGACGGCTCGAATACCGAAACATTTAACTTCGTTGTGACCGTCAATGCCACCAACGATGCCCCGGTGGCCATCATGCCAGACAGCACCGACCTTTCCGTTACGGAAGGCATGGACTATCGCTTGGTATTCGATGGTTTTGACATCAACGACGATAGTGTTTCTTGGAGTTTGATTAGTGGCCCATCGTGGTTGAACTTCAGTGGGGCACAAGTTGACACCGTTGCCGGAGATGGCACGTCGGCAACTGTGGATGGTAATGGCGTCTCAGCCAGATTTGCTATTCCTTTCAGTATTACCCTAAACGACGAGGGTGTGGTGTATGTGGGAGAGAGTACCGGCAGAGTGATCCGCGCCATTTCACCTAGCGGTGATGTCACCACCTTTGCGGGCAGCGGTAACTTGGGAGCACTGGATGGTACGGGGACGGACGCTGAATTTGGAAGCCTAAGGGGGTTGGAGGTAGACGCCTCAGGTAACCTCTGGGTGGCCGATGGCAATAACAATGCGATTCGTCGCATTACCCCCGACGGCGTGGTCACCACTGTGGCCGGGGGTACCGCCGGTTACTTCGATGGCACAGGCACGGATGCCCGGTTCGATGGACCGTCAGACATTGCCATTGATACCAACGGCTTATTGTACGTGACCGATAACGCCAATGAACGTATTCGTACTCTCACCGAAGCGGGTGTGGTGGGTACGTTAGCCGGTGGCGGCTCAGCCAATAACTTGGCTGATGGCTCTGCCGATGGCACCGGTGCAGCGGCTACCTTTTTTGGTCCGTATCGAATGTCTTTAAGGGGTGACCAGCTCTTAGTGACGCAAACCTCCCAGCCTGCCCTACGCTCGGTATCGACGACCAGTGGTGAGACCTCCACCGTTTTACGTCAACAAACCATCAGTGCCACAGGCACCGAGTTCTTCCTGCCAGAGCCAATCATACCTTTTGCGGTTGATACCAGCGTAAATGGGGTGTCCTATATATTGGATATACAAACCCATGAGCTGAAACGGTTGAGTGCAGAGGGTTATGTCACCACCATTGCAGGCTCTGGTGTAAGCGGGTTCCAAGATGGTTCGGCACTGATGGCCAGCTTTGATACCCCTTACGATCTGGTGGTGGCCGACAATGGCGACATTTATATCGCCGATACGTTTAACCACCGTATCCGTCGCTACACTCCACCGCAAATTACCGGTAACCCCAGCGCCGCCGATGCTGGTGACCACGAAGTGTGTGTGCGTATTACCGATGGCACCCTCAACGATGACATGTGCTTTACCGTCAGCGTTGTGCCTCTGAACACCGCCCCGGTGATTTCCGGTACGGCAGACACCGCCGCTTCGGTTGCCAATACTTACCGCTTTACCCCTACCGCCAGTGATGCCGATACGGGCGATACTCTCACCTTTACGGCTACCGGGATTCCCGCTTGGGCCAGCTTTGATGCCGCCACCGGTGCGGTAAGCGGGGCGCCAGCCATCAGTGATGTGGGCTCAACGGCCACCATCGAAATCAGCGTCAGCGACGGAACCGAAACCGTCGTGCTGCCGGCGTTCTCCATTACCGTGGAACTAGGGCCAGATGCCGATGGCGATACCATTCCCGATGCCCAAGAAATTGTGGATAACACCAACCCCAATGATCCGCTGGATTACGTGGATACAACACCTCCAGAGGTGACCGCACCGGCACCACTGGTGTTGGATGCCACCGGCTTATTTACACCGGTCTCGTTAGCCACACTGGCGGGCTTGGCGGAAGACGCTACCGAGGCTGCCATTAACAGTGCTTTGGCACCATTAGTGACCGACAATGTGGAAGGGCAGGGGTGTTGCACACCGATCGCCTCTTCACTCACCGATGACAACGTGGTTTACCTTCCACCGGGCCGTAACCAAGTCTTATGGCAAGCCACCGACCGTCGCGGCAACGTAGGGCAAGTTCAACAAACCGTGGATGTACGTCCACTCGTCTCGCTCAGCAAAAACCAGCAAGCCATTGAAGGCAGCACGCTCAATGTTCGCTTTATCTTGAACGGCGAGTCGTTCTATTACCCCTTCACCGTACCCTATCGCATTAGCGATACCAGCACGTTGAATGGAGCCAATCATACCCTCGCTGCGGGCTCGGTGACCTTCGAGCAAGGCATGACGGAAGTGCCGCTGGCCGTGTCGATTCTTGGTGGCAGCAGCGGTGACACCTTAACCATCGAATTGGATGACCAAACCACAGACGAACAAGACTTGGCCGCAGGTTTTGATGCCGCTAACCCCAATGTCTTCGACATCAACAGTGGGGCCAAGGTGGATCACACCATTACCGTGCAAGAAGGCAACGTTGCGCCAGAAGGGACGATCGTTATCACCCAAGGTGGCAGCGCCGTCTTACTTGTGGCGCGCACCAATGGTGAAATCACCCTCACGGCCAACGTCTCAGACCTGAACACAATGGATGAGCACACGTTCAGTTGGTCGGGCAACGCCGAAGAGTTTGTGTCCTCCATTGCCTCTGGCAGTACCGAGAGCCAAACCCTCACCCTCGACCCGATCTCGCTGGCCCTTGGGCGCCAAAGCATTAACCTCACCGTTACCGACAGTGCCGGTGCCACCGATACCGTCAACACCTACATCGTCGTGGTGGAGGAGCCGGTGGTGCTGTCAGGAACTGAAGACTCCGACGGCGATGGCATTTCGGATTTGGATGAAGGCATCGGCGACAGCGACAATGACGGCATCCCCAACTACCAAGACAACACCGTGGCTCTTAATGTGGTGCCCGAAGTACTGTCCGAGTCCAACCGCTTTATTGTGGAATGTGATGCGGGTGTGCGTTGTCGCTTAGGCCAATACGCCTTAACCAGCATCGGGGGTGGCGTGCGCTTAAGTGAAGAAGATATCGCCAATAACGCCGACATCAGCACCGACGCTATGTTTACCCCAGTGGGTGGCGTGTTCGACTTCGAAGTGCAAGACCTACCGAACATCGGACAAAACGTCAGCATTGTACTGCCGCTGACCGAAGCCATACCCGCCAATGCCCGCTACCGTAAATTCCAGAGCGGTGGTTGGGTCGACTTTGTCGAAGACGCCAATAACACCCTGCACTCAAGCGAGGGCGAGCTGGGCTTCTGTCCACCGCCGGGAGATGCGCAATGGCAAACTGGGCTAACTGAAGGTCACTTCTGTCTTCAGTTAACACTCGAAGACGGCGGCCCGAACGATGCCGATGGCATTGCCAACGGGGCGGTGATTGACCCAGGTGCGGTGTCTCGAGCGAATCCACCTGTGGGTAACACCACCAGCACCCGAGGCGGTGGTGGTGCCACCGGGCCGGTATTGTGGTTATTGTTGCTGGGCTTAGGCGCGTATCGTTTGCGTCGCCGCCCGGCACCTCAACAAGCGGCTGCCGCCATGATCTTGGGGGCAAGTGCGTTGTTATTCACCGCGTCTGAGCAAGCTTATGCACAAAGCGGCGGGAATCTACAGGGGAACAACGATAATAACGGAAGCTTTCTTGAGCGCAGTGAATTGTCTGTCGGTTTATTTACGGTGGACGACGGTTCCAGTCGTCGTGGTTATCAAACCGACCTCGCCGCTGAATTGGGTCTTGCTTCTGAGGCTGTTTCCATCAATGCGTTCGACAACGATCGCTACGCGTGGTGGCTGCAGTGGCGCTTTGAGGCGCTCACCTTGAATGACACCAACAAAGGTGTCATCAGCCTCGGTTATTTAGACTTAGGCGATGTGGATACGCGTTTTACGGTAAACGAAGACATCGCCGAAAACACCCTTTCCACGGCACTGGAAAATACTCATCCCATCACCGCCGAAGGGATTACCCTCACTTACGACCACGCCTTTGCCCTCAGCGACACCATTACGCTCGGCCCGCAAGTTGGGGTTTATTTGTGGGAAGACGATATTGATGCGGGGAATTCCATTAGCGCGAGTCGTGATGGCACAGATTTATTAGCGGGCGTTTTTCTGGAAGTAAAATTAACGGAAACCATGAGTCTGAGCGGTCGGTTTACCCGTTTGTATTTAGATCAGGACGATGTGGACTTAATGGGTATGACGGCCCAGTGGCGGTTTTAATTTAGGGAAATCGATATTTTTATAGCTCATTACATAATGAAGGTTAGCGCTGCCCAGAGCCGCATGGCGGCGGAGTGGCGCTTACTTATAAACACTAATGCTGTTGAGGCAGTGCATAGGCAATTTCGAAAATTAACCAAGACGAAAGGTGGCTTTGCTAATGAAAATAGTTTATTGAAGCTACTGTATGCTGGAATTTTAAATGCCCATTCACTTTGAAGACCGTTTACAGGGATTTTTAGATCTGTAATGCTAAAATGTCGCTGCGATATTTTGTGCGAGCTTGACTCGCATAAAATATGTAGCAATCAAGCGAAGCCAATCCGCTTCGCATGACACAGAATTTTGAACAGCCTCCTGCATTGCGGCGGAGTGGAGGTATATCAGCTCGTTTAGTACTTCATAAAGATTGAGTTTTAATATACTAAAGGGTGCATAACTTAGACAACACTGTATAATACAGTCATGAAAAATGATGGCAGAAAATTAAGTCACGATACGCTCGAAGAAATTCGCATTCGTGCAGTACAACAAGTGGAAGCTGGCGAA
>NZ_JAJQVM010000023.1 GCF_021234875.1 Marinibactrum halimedae
CGAATTTATTTCCTATAAATAGAAGACACCGGGCTCGTTCAACAACCAAATAAGTGTCGGCTAACGACACTTATTCTTATTTGTTATGCAGGTGAACAAAAAATCATTAAGGCAATAGCCCTACCAAAACAACTTACACCCACAATAACAACTCGGTTTACCAATGCACCAACATTGTCATTTAGCACACTCTTTCACGATACTTTTGACCATATTCAGTGGTTTAAAAAACCACAAATCATGCCCACCAACTCTGTGTTACCAAGTGCGAAGGTGAATTGACGCACCAAGTCTAAAAACACTGCAATTTTAGCCCAAATAAAGGATTTAAATTATTCATTTACCACGAGCCGAAAAAACTGGCTAATGGCACGTAATTATCAAAGCCACCCTCATCAACACGCTGCATAACGCTTAGTAAACGGCACCTGCCGCATTATCTCAAATGATACTGCGCATGCCGTGTTATTTCTGATTTTAGGGGATAATACCGCAAGCGCCGCTTATTATCCAAATATCAAAAGGACCAAAAATCAACATAAACCACTGATTTTATTATAACTTTTTGTAATCTATACAAGATATCTAAAAATGATCGAAAACTGTTTGTTTTTTAACCTCAAGATCGAAAATCAACCTCTCGAAGTTTAATCTTCTATCTCTCAAATAATATTTTTCTCAGCAACGCTCTGAATATTAAGACCTTTTTGCAAATAAGCTCACAAAACAATCAAATAACGCTGCATAAGCCGTTTTTTCTACTTAATATAATACTGTATAAAAAAACAGAGAAACTTAAAGGTTATGAATTAATATGATTAAAAGGAATACAGCTACAAGCCCTTTTATGGAGAGCGTTCGTAGGGTAATTCGAAGCCAGCAAAAGTCTTTTGCAACTGAGAAGGTATACTGCTATTGGATTAGGCAACTCATTAAATATGGTAAGTACATCTCTCCCGATCAGATATCACCGGAGGGGGTGGATCAGTTTTTAACTCACCTCGCCGTGGATAGGCATGTCTCACCCAACACGCAAAACCAAGCTTTTACCGCACTTGTTTTTTTATTTCGGCATGTTTTACAGCGGGAGCTTGTGAACATTAATGCCACTCGCTCTAAGGAAAAGCCCTTTTTGCCCACAGTGTTACCACAACACCAAGTAGAAGAGATATTGTGTTATCTAAAAGAACCTTTCAAAACAATGATTTTACTCGCTTGGGGAGCGGGATTACGTAAATCTGAAATTTTACGCCTGAGAATTAAAGATGTTGATTTCCACAACAAAGCCATTATTGTTCGACAAGGAAAAGGCCGAAAAGACCGTGTTACGGTACTTCCTATGCGAGCACAAGAAGGGTTGAAAGCGCTCATTAATAAAGCGTCTGTATATCATCAATTTGATTGCGATGAAGGTTTCCCTGACGTTTATATGCCCTTTGCACTCGCAAAAAAATTCCCGCAACAGGCCAAGTCCCTTCACTGGCGTTTTATTTTTTCATCACATCAACGAAGCCTAGACCCTCGAAGCGGAAAAGAAATGCGCCACCATATCAATGCTTCGACGCTTGAGCGGGCGCTACGCTCCGCTGTAAAAACAGCAAGAATTCAGCAAAAAGTGACCTGTCATACTTTCCGGCATACCTTTGCCACTCAACTTTTAGAAAACGGGTATGACATTCGTACTGTTCAAGAATTACTTGGGCACAATGATGTGAAAACAACCCAGATATACACGCATATTTTGAAACGCGGTGGTAATGCCGTGATCAGCCCAGCCGATCATAATCAACATGAGTTTTCTAGAATACAACAACTCCCACACTGAGAGCACGATGATGCCTTGGCTCTGAGTTGGCTGCGTGCGCAAACAAGTGTTCGAAGCGGCAATCTAAGTAAACCACCTACCCCCTTTGTCACACTCCTCAAGCCTGATACACTAAGCAGATCTATATCAAAAAAAATTGATATAGATTATTGAATACCTCCATGAGCGTATCCAAAGAGAGGGGTTTTTAGCATAGCGTAATGAGAAATTCCCACTACACTAACCACATTTCGCCCCAAATTAACTGTCAATCCAGTTAGCTGCAAACAGAGTTGGTAATAAGAGTTGCTTCCCATGAATGATCGTACTGAACGTATTAACGCCCTCCACCAAGCCATAAAAAACCGCATTTTAATCCTCGATGGGGCGATGGGAACGATGATTCAGGGATATAAACTGCAAGAAAGTGACTATCGAGGGGAGCGTTTTGCCAACTACCACATGGATATTGCCGGCAATAACGACCTGTTGGCCATTACACAGCCGGATATCATCCGAGATATCCACATCGCCTACTTAGAGGCCGGTGCAGACATCATCGAGACCAACAGCTTTAATGCCACCAAGATTTCCATGGCCGACTACGACATGGAAGAACTGGTGCATGAGTTAAATGTGGCAGCCGCCACCATGGCCCGTGAAGCCGCCGATTATGTAACCGCTCAAAATCCCGACAAGCCCCGCTTTGTGGCCGGAGTGCTTGGCCCCACTTCACGCACCTGCTCCATCTCGCCTGACGTCAATGACCCTGGTGCTCGTAATGTTACCTTTGATGAGTTGGTTGAAAACTACCTGGAAGCGTTGGATGGTTTGGTAAAAGGCGGTATCGATATTGTGCTAATCGAAACCATTTTCGACACCTTAAACGCCAAAGCCGCTGTTTACGCCGTGCAAGAGTACTTTGAGCGTGTTGGTTTTGAGTTACCGATTATGATCTCGGGCACCATTACCGACGCCTCTGGCCGTACTCTTTCTGGTCAAACCACAGAAGCCTTCTACAACTCACTCGCGCACGCCAAACCCATTTCCATGGGGCTGAACTGTGCCTTGGGTGCCGACTTGTTGCGCCAGTATGTGAAAGAAATGTCTCGGGTATCGGAATTCGCCGTCTCCGCCCACCCCAATGCAGGCCTACCTAACGAGTTTGGCGAATACGATCAAACGCCGGAAGAAATGGCCGAAATTGTTGGCGAGTTTGCGCAAAGTGGCTTCGTCAATATTATTGGTGGGTGCTGCGGATCCTCGCCCGATCATATTCGCGCCATTGCCGAGAAAGTCGCTCAGTTTACCCCCCGCCCTTTACCCGAGATTGAACCGGCGTGCCGGTTATCTGGCTTAGAACCTTTTAATATCGATAAAAACGCATTATTTGTGAACGTGGGCGAACGTTGTAACGTCACCGGCTCCGCCCGCTTCAAACGCTTAATTATCGAAGAGGATTACACCACCGCGTTGGAAGTTGCCCAACAGCAAGTGGAAAACGGCGCTCAAGTGATCGACATCAACATGGACGAAGGCATGCTCGATGCCAAAGCCGCCATGGTGAAATTCTTAAATCTCATCGCCGGGGAGCCCGACATTGCTCGTGTTCCGATTATGGTGGACTCTTCCAAGTGGGACATTATTGAAGCGGGCTTAAAATGCATTCAAGGCAAGCCCATTGTTAACTCCATCAGCTTAAAAGAAGGTGAAGAAGAATTTATTGAACGGGCCAAAGCCTGTATGCGCTATGGTGCCGCCGTTATCGTGATGGCCTTTGATGAAAACGGCCAAGCAGATACCGAAGCTCGAAAAATCGAAATCTGCGAACGCTCTTATCGCGTGCTGGTAGACAAAGTTGGATTTAACCCTGCAGATATTATTTTCGACCCGAATATTTTTGCTGTCGCCACCGGAATTGAAGAACACAATAATTACGCCGTCGACTTTATTGACGCCACCCGCTGGATTCGCACCAATTTACCCCATGCGGGGGTTTCCGGTGGCGTGAGTAATGTGTCTTTCTCTTTCCGAGGTAATAATCCGGTACGTGAAGCCATTCACTCCGTCTTTTTGTATTACGCCATTAAGTCCGGCATGAACATGGGCATTGTTAATGCCGGCCAATTGGCCGTGTACGACGATTTACCCAAAGAGTTAAAAGACGCCGTTGAAGACGTGGTATTAAACAAAAATGAAAATGCCACTGAAGCCCTTCTCGACATTGCCGAAAAATACAAAGGCGATGGCAGCAGTGGCCCGAAAAAAGAAGATTTAGAATGGCGCACCTGGCCGGTCGCCAAACGTCTGGAACACGCTTTGGTAAAAGGGGTTTCTGCGTTTATTGAAGAAGACACCGAAGAAGCTCGACAAGGCTCCACTCGCCCACTGGATGTGATTGAAGGCCCCTTAATGGACGGCATGAATGTGGTGGGTGGATTATTTGGCGAAGGTAAAATGTTTTTACCGCAGGTAGTAAAATCCGCCCGTGTAATGAAGCAATCAGTCGCCTATTTACAACCTTATATTGAAGCCGAAAAAGACGAAGCCGCTGAAAGTAACGGTCGAATATTAATGGCCACAGTAAAAGGTGACGTCCATGATATTGGTAAAAATATTGTCGGCGTTGTTTTGCAATGCAATAACTTCGAAGTGGTCGATTTAGGCGTGATGGTGCCTTGTGAAGAAATTCTAAAAGTCGCTCAGGAAAAAAACTGTGACATTATTGGGCTGTCTGGATTAATCACCCCGTCACTGGATGAAATGGTCACCGTGGCGAAAGAAATGGAGCGCCAAGGTATTGATAAGCCATTGATGATTGGTGGCGCCACCACATCAAAAGCCCATACCGCCGTGAAAATTGACCCACAATTCCATTTAAATCAAGCGGTATACGTCGCTGATGCATCGCGCGCGGTGGGCGTCGCCAGCACACTTCTCTCAAAAGAACGACGCGGCGGATTTGTTGAAGACCTAAAAGTCGAATACGAAAAAGTGCGTGAGCGTAATGCGAATCGCAAACCTAGAGGCACCGTTCGTACCTATGAGAAGGCCATCGAGCACGGTTTTAAATGGGACTGGGAAAACTACACCCCACCTAAACCGAGCTTTACCGGCATTAAAATCTTCGACGATTATTCATTGGAAACCCTAATCGAAACCATCGATTGGACGCCCTTTTTTATCTCTTGGGATTTGGCCGGAAAATTCCCGAGAATTTTAGACGATGAGATCGTAGGCGAAGCTGCACGTAATTTATTTGCCGATGCCCAAACGATGCTAAAAAAATTGGTGGATGAAAAACTCATTCAAGCCAAAGGCGTGATTGGTTTCTGGCCAGCGAATAGAGTCAATAACGATGATATTGAATTGTTCGCCGATGAAAATCGTAACGAACAAATCGCCCTACTCCATCACATTCGCCAACAAATCCAAAAACCAGGTAACACCAAACCCAATTACTCATTGGCGGATTTTGTTGCGCCAAAAGAATCGGGCGCCGAAGATTACGTTGGCGGCTTTGTCGTGACCGCCGGCATTGGTGCTGAAGAATTGGCGAAATCCTATGAAGAAGCAGGCGATGATTACAACAGTATTATGGTAAAAGCGCTGGCAGATCGCTTGGCAGAATCTTTCGCCGAACATATGCATCAGCGCGTGCGGGAAGAGTTTTGGGGGTATTCTGAGAATGAGACCTTCTCGAATGAGGAATTAATTAAAGAACGCTACAGCGGTATTCGCCCTGCACCGGGTTACCCGGCCTGTCCAGATCACACGGAAAAAGCGACTTTATTTTCTCTGCTAAATGCGACTGAAAATATCGATGTCACCCTCACAGAACATTTCGCCATGTTTCCAACGGCGGCCGTTTCTGGATGGTATTTCTCTCACCCAGAGTCTACGTATTTTGCGACGGGAAAAATTGAAAAAGATCAGGTGGAATCTTTGGCAGAGCGTAAAGGAATGGAAATGGAAACGTTGGAACGCTGGTTGCAGCCCGTATTAAATTACGATAGCTGAATTACGATAATTAAATTAAGATAGTTAGACACTCTAATAAACCACAAACATTTAGCCTATAAACACTAAAAAGCCTCTGAAGAGTGAAGAAACTTCAGAGGCTTTATCCATTTCGTTTAAATGCTGAGCGGCTTAATTAAGTTAAGTGATCTCCCAACCTCAAAGCCAGTTGCAATAGCGGCATAGTCGGATTATTACCCCCACCACGAGAAAACACGCTACTTCCCGCCACATACAAGTTATTCGTGCCAAATACTTTGCAATTTTTATCCACCACACCGTGCTCGGGTAGCGCCGCCATCCGCGTGCTGCCCATATGATGACAGTGGTAAATATTCGGGATTTCCAACGACTCGTCCAGAATGTATTCCGGTAATTGGAAGCGCCCGAGCCCAGATTCGGTGGCTTGTATACTGATCTCTTTGGCGATAGTGCGAATGGTTTTTTTGTCCAGCTCGCTCATTTTCCATTGCGTTTTTAATCGACGCAGCCCTAAGCTGTCGGTTTCATCCGATAACATCAAGCGACAATCTGGGTGAGGTTCTTGCTCCATTAATGTGGTCACCAACCCCTCTCCCGCACAGGCCACACGAAATAATTTACCCAACTGATCTTCGTAACCGTAACGACAAGCAAAATCCGCTAGCCTGAGTTTTAGCGGTTTAAAACGTCCATCAACACGAGTAGCCTGAAAAATAGACAGCGTAACATTTGAGGTGCCCACCGCATTCTCGTGCGACCACGATGGTTTGGTGTAAAACTCCATGCGGCCAACATCTTGCCAACGTGTTGAATTCGGCATAAAGGTACACAATCGCACATTAAAGTGATCCATAAAACAACGGCCAACCATATCATGCTGATTACCAACGCCATGCTGTAATTGTGAATCCGCATTCAGTAATAAACGTGGGTTTTCAATACCACCCAAGGCTAAAACAAATGTACCTGCATTAAAATGATGACGATTACCGGTGTAATCCGAGACTTCAAATGCTTCAATAATTTGCTTGGTTTTATCGTCCAATACTATATTGGTGACATTGGCGTTAATGTATAAA
The DNA here is from genome assembly GCF_021234875.1 of Marinibactrum halimedae. Lineage (GTDB taxonomy): Bacteria > Pseudomonadota > Gammaproteobacteria > Pseudomonadales > Cellvibrionaceae > Marinibactrum > Marinibactrum halimedae. The sequence continues at coordinate 6,886 of NZ_JAJQVM010000023.1, forward strand.
TCAATACTGTCCGACCGTGTAAGCTCTTCTTTGTATTTGCTGTTAAATCGGGTGGGCGAACTCACAAGAGAGCGGTCTTTCTCAAAGCTCTGCTCAATAACGTCTGTGCCTTCTAGAGGTTTAAATTCCGTATCTCGCCCTAAATCAAGAATGTCTTTTGCTTCACCGAGGTAGGGATTAATATCGTCGAACTCAATAGGCCAACCCGGCAAGACATAATCGTTATGATCATTATTAAAATCGAAAGGATCAAATGGACGACAACGCCCAGCCCAATGATTGGATGTCCCACCAAAATAACGTAATCGAGTAGTGGCAGCAGGGTAACTGGTAGAATCAGAAGAAGGCGCATAAATATCTTGGGAGCGCTGTGAGTATTCCATGCCTCCTGCTTCAAACAGTGCAACACGCTTTCCTTTTCGAGCCAGTTTTCTTGCCAGTGTAATGCCGGCTGGGCCAGCTCCAGCAATGGCGAAATCGTAAGTATCCAGGTTGGGGGCAAATTGATTCTGCTCAATGTCATATAACATGCCTGCCCTCCTTCATGGCATCAAGCTCAGCCTTGGTCACCACCCAACCATTAACGGTAAAGTATTTCCCCTGCCGATCTAGAGGTTTGCCATGGAATTCCAATCGATCATGATCCGAGCTACGGGCTTGCGCCTTCCCCTGAGTGAAGGCGGGTAATGAACACATACCCCATAAAAAATGACGCCGCTTCATAATGACTCCTTTATTATCGACACTCACCCACTGAAATCATCATATTCAGCAGGCATAGCACTCCTTATTGCCAGAGGTGTTTTCAAAGATAAAAACACCAATTTATGTGATTTTATAATTTTCAACATTTTTAATATCAAAAATTAATAAAAATCACATTTATTGAATTCATAACCAAAATATCGTGATAAATATACCCTAACAGAAAAAAATGTGTAGCAAAGGTCTCAATTAAACCTTCCCTTTATTTTCGTCCAGCAATACCCCTCATACCGACCAACACTCTACAACATGAGATTAACAATTGTTTTTTAATGCAAAATAACCATCCAACGCCCTATTTGTGAGCAAAAAATGACTTATAAAACGATCCAAAATAGAGATCGCCTATATCTTATGGCGCTATTATTGACCACTCTTCCCCTCGTTAGATTTATTGTCATCTACAATCTGCGCGATAGCTTTTTACCCACTGCAAAATAGGTTTCAAAAGATCGATAAAAATCAATGAGTTATAACAATCAATAAGCCTTGGTTCTATTTTTGCTATCCACCTGTGCAAACTCAGCCTTCACCTTCACCTAAAATGAGGATCTCCTATGGCTTATCTAGAACCGAGTGAATTCGCCACCAAAATGGTGGACTCTGGCGCGTCCAAAATTTATATGTCAACCAAAGACACTCTTATTCGAGCCTATATGGCCGGAGCCATTTTGGCCTTGGCCGCTATGTTTGCCATTACGGTTATCGTTAAAACAGGGTCTCCTTTGATTGGCGCCATTTTATTTCCTGTCGGCTTTATCATGTTGTATTTGATGAAGTTTGATTTATTAACGGGCGTTTTTACTTTAGTCCCACTGGCGTATATTGATCGGCGTGAAGGCGTAACGCTTCAGAAGGTCTTTAAAAATTGGGGGTTGGTCTTTGTTGGTAACTTTGCCGGCGCGTTAACGGTGGCTTTTTTTATGTCGTTTATTCTGACCTATGGCTACAACATCGACGGTGGAGACATTGCCGCCAAAGTGGGAAGTATTGGTGAGTCGCGAACCATTGGCTACAAAGAGCATGGGCTGTCTGGTTGGTTCACCATTTTTATTCGAGGAATGCTGTGTAATTGGATGGTATCGATGGGAGTGGTAGGCGCGATGATTTCCACCTCTGCCACCAGCAAAATGATGGCCATGTGGATGCCCATCATGCTGTTCTTTTTTATGGGCTTCGAACATTCGATTGTGAATATGTTCTTGTTCCCTTTTTCCATGATTATGGGCGGCGACTTTACGGTGATTGATTATTTTATTTGGAATGAAATTCCAACGGCTTTGGGTAACCTGGTTGGCGGGTTTATGTTAGTGGGATTACCCTTGTACTTAACCCATGTCAAAACCTCGAAAGCGCAACAATTTGCCTGATTTTTAACCGAAAAGTTCCTTATTTTGATCGATTCCTCTACATTAGGGCTCACCCTAAGTTCAGTAGCGAGTCGATCAAACAACGGTTTTTGAAAGGTTTTAATAAAAGATAAGATTAGGGCGTATCGCCTTTATTGGACGACGCTTTGTCTTTATCCCCTGTATTCGAAGGCGACAATTCAGGCCACGCTGCACGTAAATAAATCACCATCGACCACAGCGTTAATGATGCCGCAACGTATAACGTAATGTATCCCAGCCAAGTCATCCAATCACTCACTCCTGGGCGGAACAGCAACAACACGATAATAGCGATCATTTGAAAAGTAGTTTTCACTTTTCCCACATTCGATACCGCAACACTGGCACGCTTACCCAGCTCTGCCATCCACTCACGTAAAGCTGAAATCACAATTTCACGACCAACAATCACTACTGCTGGTATGGCAAACCAAGGGCTGGCATGAACTTCAACCAATAATACCAATGCCACCGCCACCATAAGCTTATCGGCCACTGGGTCTAAGAATGCACCAAAAGGTGTGGTTTGGTTGTATTTACGAGCAATGTAACCGTCTGCCCAATCGGTAATGGCAGCAACGGAAAAAATTAAGGCTGACAAAAACGCACTCCATGCAAAGGGAAGGTAAAACACGAGAATCAGAGCAGGTATTAAAACAATTCGGAGTAGCGTTAATTGATTGGCTAAATTCATAAAACTCAATTCTTTACTTAGGTCTGAGAACGCGGCAAGGTTAACACGACACGATGGTATTCGTACGAATTCATTCACCATTGAGGTGGTGGTAAATATCTTCAGCCAGTGTCCGGCTGATTCCCTTTACGCGTTTTAAATCATCCACACTGGCGGCCTTCACGCCCTGCAGCCCCCCAAAATGACGCAGCAGTTCTTTCCGTCGTGCGTTGCCCACCCCAGGAATCGACTCTAACGTTGAGGTTTTGCGGGCTTTATCGCGTCGGTTTTTATGGCCCGTAATGGCAAACCGATGGGCTTCATCGCGGATAGATTGCAACAAGTGCAACGCAGGTGCCGTCGAATCCAACGTCATGGTTTTGGACGTCTCATGGAGATATAAGGTCTCAAACCCGGCTTTTCGAGTCGTGCCTTTTGCTACCCCCAACAAGAAGACCCCGTGCACTCCCAGCTCGCTCAACACCTCTGCAGCTTCATTGACTTGACCTTTACCGCCATCAATTACCAAAATATCAGGCAGTATGCCCTCACCTTGCACAATGCGCGTGTAACGACGCGTGAGCGCTTGATGCATGGCGGCATAATCATCCCCAGGGGTTATATCATCAATGTTAAAACGACGATAATCAGACTTACGTGGCCCTTGTTCATCAAAAACTACACACGATGCAACGGTTTTTTCACCACTGCTATGGCTAATATCAAAGCATTCCATGCGCTTAGGCAACTCCGATAACGCCAATACTTCCTGGAGCTGTTCATACTTGCGCTTAATAGTACTGCGCTGTGTATTATGTGTCGCAAGATTTTGCTCAGCCGAGCGCGTGGCCAATTCCAGCCATTTAGCACGCTGGCTGCGCACATTGGTACGAATCACGACTTTTTTCTGCTTACTTTCCAGCAGTGCCGCCTCTAGTACCTCGACACTTGGCAAGACCTGTTGCAGTACGATTTCAGAAGGAACGTCTCGCCCTTGGTTGGCCAAATAAAACTGCGCTAAGAACGATTGAACCACCTCTTCCACAGACTCCCCTAACGCATTTTTGGGAAAATAACTTTTACTGCCTAAAATTCTCCCCTCTCGAACAAACAACACATGCACACAAAGTTCGCCACCGGCTTCGGCGACACCCATCACATCGGCGGTGGCTACCCCGGTTTCAGCCACTTGCTCTGCCTGTAATCGGCTTAATGCGCTGATTTGATCTCGACATTCAGCGGCTTTCTCAAACGCCAAGTCTTGAGAAAACACGTCCATTTGGTGAGCCAATTCTTGGGTCAACTCTTGATTTTTACCTTGAAGAAACATCTGTGTATGACGCAAATCTTCGTCGTACTCTTCACGCTCAACGGCCTCCACACAAGGTGCTTTACATCGACCAATTTGATATTGCAGACAAGGGCGCGAGCGATTGCGATACACACTGTCTTCACACTGGCGAATTCGAAAGGTTTTTTGCAGAAAATTCAGGCTCTCTCTGACTGCGGCCACATTGGGGTAAGGCCCAAAATAATGGCCGCGTTTTTTCTGTGGCCCACGATGCAAGGCAATGCGGGGAAATGCTTCATTGGATGAGACAAAAATGTAAGGGTAAGATTTATCGTCACGAAGCAAAATGTTATAGGGTGGCTTCTGACTTTTAATGAGGTTTTGCTCAAGCAATAAGGCTTCAAGCTCAGACTGCGTTGGCGTTACTTGAATATTTGCAATGCGCTTTACTAACGCTTGGGTTTTAGGGCTTAACCCCGTTTCACGGAAATAACTGGATAAACGATTGCGCAATTGCTTGGCTTTGCCCACATACAAAATCGCACCAGACCGATCGTACATCTGATACACACCAGGCACACGTGAGACTGATGCAAGAAATTGTCGATGATCAAAAACCGCATCCAATTCAGCGTGTTCGTTTTGGGTATCGGTAAGCATGACACTGCCTTTCCTAATTGACAGCGCCTAGTCATCCACTTCTACGTTCAAAACGCCATGCTTCACCGCCAGCAGGGCCAATTCAACGTCACTATTAATGCTGAGCTTGTCAAAAATACGATAACGGTAGCTGTTGACCGTTTTCGGGCTAACATTAAATGTGTTGGCGATTTCCTGAGCTTTACGGCCATTCGCGATCATTAATGCCGTTTGCAGCTCGCGTTCTGAAAGTTTTTCAAAGGGGGTTCTGGAGTCGTCCACAAAGTTTTTCATGGCCATCTGTTGAGCAATAGAATTACTCATATAATGGCGACCGTTATAGACCATTTTAATGGCCTCAACCATTTCTGTTAAACCGGTACCTTTGGTCAAATACCCCATGGCACCCGCTTGCATCAACTTGGTTGGAAAAATATTGTCATCCAATGCCGTCAGAGCGATGACCTTGAGCCCTTCGTGAGCCACCAATAACTTTTTGGTGGCTTCCAAACCACCAATACCCGGCATTTTCACATCCATTAGCACCACATCCGGTGTCAATTGGCGCACCTTGGATAATGACTCTTCGCCACTTTCAGCCTCACCAACGATATCAAATTCATCGATGTCAGCCAGCATACGTACAATCCCCATACGTACAATGTCATGGTCATCTACTACTAATATTCTGATCACTCAGTAAACCTCAAAGCGAAATTTCGGTCTTCGCATCTGCACATTAGAACCTTCATTCGATACTGGCGACTCGGTACTGACGCATTATCACTTCCTGACCCGCATACTGTCTGCACGCAGTCTCAGCCTTGAGATGTGAAAGAACCCTGAAGAAGTGAGGCACTTAGGCCCAGATAAATACGGCACTTAACAACAGCACCCGATTAATGAATGGTAAAACGCAGGTGAATTATCTACGGTCATTTTTTCATTAGCGACTATGCAAATCATAGAACATTGCCACGACGATATCACCCTTAACATTGGCTAAACCACAGTTATTTTTCATTATTCACGATATTGCGAAAGGTTAAGTTTATCCGACCACCGATTATGCGTTTAGTTTTAGGTATTTGATGCTGCCAATGAGTCTGTGTCTTTCCGAGCATCAATAGGAGAGACCCAGAGGCTAAGTCCAACGCGACTGTTTCGATCTCTCGCTTTGTTTTGTGTCGCAATTGAAAGCGTCGAGTCTCACCCAAACTGACAGATGCAATGACCGGATTTTCCCCCAATTCAGGCTCATCATCACTGTGCCACGACACACTATCCTGACCTGATCGATACCAATTCGCCAAAACACTGTTAAAGCGGCACCCAGTTGTCGATAACAATTGTTCCCGTAACACTCGCAATTCTGATGTCCAAGTATTTAACGGTAAACGCACACCAGAATAACCGTAATTCGCCCCTAGATCACCATACCAAGCATTGAGCCTCGGAATCGTGACATATTGCCCCATCATGCGAATTTGGCTTTGTTGCCACGCCAATCGGCTAAAAACCCGATATAAATCGGTGGATTCAGAGGCCGACAACCAATCTGGACAATACACTAACTCTCCATCCGTCAGCTCAATTTTCTGGCAGGAATCAGACAGGCTATCGAAAGGGCTTTCAGAAGGACTTTTAGAAGGACTACCGGAAGGATAATTAGGAGAATTGTCAGAAAATAAGTCTATCTGCATACACATTCACTCTTGAGGGTATACCTGAGGCTCTATCTCTAATGTCACACCGAATTTATCTCGAATATCGTTCTTAATCTCTTCTGCTAGCGAAAGAATATCGTCTGCAGACCCGGCCTCGTGATTCACCAACACTAACGCTTGCTTATCATGAACCATTACCCGCCCCGAAACTCGCCCTTTCCAACCTGCCTGATCAATTAGCCAGCCAGCCGCAAGTTTTACCTGTCCTGCTTCCTGGGGGTAGCTGACCATACTTGGGAAACGTTCATGCAATGCTTGCCAACATGCCTCGTCGATCACTGGGTTTTTAAAGAAACTGCCCACATTGGGTTTTTTGGCAGGGTCTGGCAACTTATGACTTCGAATATCACAGACGGCCTTTCTTACCTGCTCAGGCGTTACCCTGTGAATCGAATGGTCATCCAAATACTGGTTCAAGGGAGCGTAACGGGTATTGCACTGAGCGAACTCCGCCCCAGTCAACCTGAACGTTACGGATGTGATGATAAATTGGCCTTTTAATGCCTCTTTAAACACACTGTGCCGATAACCAAAACCGCACTCTTCTTTTGAAAAACGCACCACTTGACCATCAGAAATACGAACGGCTTCCAGTGCATGGAAAACCTGATCAAGCTCGACGCCATAGGCACCAATATTCTGAATAGGCGCCGCGCCCACAGTTCCTGGGATAAGAGAGAGATTTTCCAGTCCACTCCACCCCGCCTTTACGGTTTGAGAGACCAAATCATCCCACACCACACCCGCACCCGCTTTCACCAGCATCTGCCTCGAGTCAACATCAGCATCGTCAATCGGTAGGTAGTCAATACCACCAATGCGCATCAGTAACGCCACACCGGGAAAAACAGGTTTTAAAATAACATTGCTCCCCCCACCCAATACCAATAAAGGTTGGTGACGAACCTCTGGGAGAAGTGATTGCAATCCCTCAACAGTATCAACGAAAAAAGTGTTCCAGGTTGAACAGGGTACACGAAGCGTATTGGCTGCCAGTAAATCCAATGGGCCTACGACAATACCATTGATGTGCGATACGATTTTACTCTGCGGACTTAGCATCAAAAGAATCGATTCCTTATTTACAGCACATGCTCTCGCTCAATGGCTTGAAGCAAACCTTCACTGGCTTGCTCAATAAGGTCTAAGACCAACACAAACCCGGCATCCCCACCGTAGTATGGGTCAGGCACTTCGCGGTGAGACGTCTCTTTCGCAAAATCCAAAAATAATCCCAAATGCCCATGAAACGAGGTTTCTGAAGCCAACGCACGTAAGTTTGACAAGTTGTCATTGTCCATCGCCAAGATGTAGTCAAACTCAGAAAAATCTTTCAACGACACTTGTCGAGCTGTAATCGATGATAAAGAGTAACCCCTCTGACTAGCCGCTTCTTGCGCTCTAGGGTCGGGGGATGCGCCTATATGCCAGCCTCCCGTACCGGCCGAATCGATGTTGATCCAGTGAGACTTACCGGCTTTTTCAACGTAGTGTCGAAATACACCTTCGGCAGTCGGTGAACGACAAATATTACCTAAGCAAACAAATAAAACCTTTATGCTCATTTTTCCCCCAGTAATTGCCGTAAGCGTTCAAGATCCTCCGGCGTATCCACTCCACCTGGCACCTCTTCACAGGCCGGCGCTACATGAATAGATTCACCATTCGCCAATACACGCAGTTGTTCTAATTTTTCTGTGGTCTCCAAAGCCGCTTGCGGCCATTGCACAAAGCGGTTTAATAATGCTACTCGGTATGCATAAATACCAATATGGCGCGAAGCAGAAACCCCTTCGGGCATTTCCGATATGACACGGTTATTGGTGTTAAAGGGCAATGAGACCTCTGATGCAAAATCCTCCCTCGGCCAAGGAATGGGAGCTCGGCTGAAATAGCATGCAAGCCCTGAAGCATTAGAAACCACTTTGACCACATTTGGGTCCAGAAATGATGCTAACTCGGTGATGGGTTCCGATAATGTTGCTACGGATGCTTCCGGGGTCTTAGCAAGATTCACCGCCACTTGACGAATCACCTCCGGAGGAATCAAAGGCTCATCCCCCTGAACATTCACCACAATCGACTCTTCAGTGAGCGACAGGCGGCTCACCACTTCTTGCAGCCGATCCGTACCGGATTCATGCTCAGGTGAGGTCATACACACCTCGCCCCCAAAAGACTCAACCACACTTTTGATTCGCTCATCATCTGTGGCCACCACCAAGCGCTTGGCTCCAGATTCTACCGCACGCTCATAGACACGCTGAATCATTGGTTTGCCTGCAATATCACACAAAGGTTTGCCCGGCAGACGAGTAGAAGCGTATCTGGCAGGGATAACGACGTAAAATTCAGGCGTATTCACTTTCTGATTACCTTGTTGATTTATTAATTAGTTTGCTGGCTTATTAACTAAATTATTGGCTTTTTAAACAGTTATACGAGCTTGTCTTTCTTAATACGGTCAATTTTTTCAATAAACTGATCATAAAACCCAGTGGACAAGCGAGGCCCAACCACCACACTCCACCACTGAGAAGCATCCAATAATGGTGACTTTTCAATTAAGGATTGGCATTTCACAGCATCTTTACTGGTCATCAGTAAGGGTTGCCCAGAATATGCCTCAAGGTCACTGAATGTGAAAGAGTGATGATCAGGAAAAGTGCTCAGTGGGATTGACTCAGAAATCGAAGGGATAGAGCGCAGCGTATTGGCAAAGCGATTAGGGTTACCGATTCCTGTAATGGCATTCGCATCTTGTGTAAATTGAATCGAATCAAGGGGCATTTCTTCTCCCGTGGCAACCTGCTTGAAACAAGTAGGGAGGATCTCCATGGTCGCCGATACGAGTGAAGAGTTCATGTCGTTCACAAGGTTCGCCACCTGGGTATTCATCGCCCCATTGGAAATAATGTAATCCACTGTTTCACACCGACTTATACTCTCACGCAACGGGCCTACGGGCAGGAGCCGACCATTACCGAACCCCCTTGCCCCATCGACGACAACAATCTCCACATCACGAGGCAAACGATAGTGCTGTAAACCATCATCCGATAAAATAATCGTACACCCCAATTCCACTAAGAAGTTTGCCCCTCGATAACGCTCCACATCCACTACCACCGGGCAACCTGTGGTATCGGCTAATAACTTGGGTTCATCTCCACACTCTGACACCGATGTTGAAGACAGAACACGTAAAGGCTCGCTACTGCGCGCACCACCATAACCTCGACTGACAATTCCAGGATTCCAGCCTCGTTGACGTAACTCAAGAGAAAGCGCTTGAAGCAGCGGGGTTTTCCCCGTTCCACCCACCGTAATATTGCCAACAACAACGACAGGAACGGGTAACGGCGAATTCACTTTCTGATCTTTCTCTTTTCGACGAAAAGACATATACCGGAATAAAACTTCGAGCGGCGTTAGGTAGGCTGTCCAGGAGGGCCTTGTATCATACCAAGCATTATTTAGAGCAGTTTCAAGCCAGTGTTTCAAGATAATAGCTGTCCTTTAGAGACGACATACCCATTGCTCAGCGATATCGATACATCAAAGCGGGTAATGAAATTCAACGTTATTCACATTAAAAAAGCCAACCATCACTGGCTGACTTTCAAAAGTAAACGAAGGTGTAGAGTGCCTCAAGCGTCTGTAGCTTAACCCTCACCTTGATGAGCAGGTCTTTTGGTGGTGATACTCAAGTTCACAAAACCCAATTGCCCAGCCGCATCCATCGCCGTAACAACCGCCTGATGCGGCGTTTTGGCATCGGCAGTAATAATCAGAGGACGTTGACTATTTCCTTCTGAAGATTCATTCAGCGCCTTCATTAAGGTATCGATTCTTTTATTAACCAAACTGTTACCATCCACCGAAAAACTGCCATCGACACCGATAAGAATTTCAATCATTTCTGGCTGATCTTGCGATGGATTTGCCACCGCTTCGGGTAGATCAACGTTTAAATGAGTTTCTTTGGTAAAGGTGGTGGAGACCATGAAAAAAATAAGCAGTAGAAATACGACATCAATTAGTGGCGTTAAATTGATACCGTCCTCTCCGCGATGTTGACGACGAAATTTCACAAATAAACCTCCAGGCGATTATGCCGCTTTCATATCGACCCGGCGATCACCGTGGAGCGCATCAACTAATTTTACCGCTTCTTGCTCCATGCCAACGACTAAGGAATCCACTCGACGCTGGAAGAAACGATGAGACATCATCGCAGGAATCGCCACACATAACCCTGCGGCGGTAGTGATTAACGCTTCAGAAATGCCACCAGCCAATGCACCTGCATTACCCGTACCTTGCATCATAATAGCGGTGAAAACATCGATCATACCGATCACGGTACCCAGTAAACCAAGAAGCGGAGCAATAGCAGCGATGGTGCCGAGCGTAGTGATATAACGCTCTAAATTGTGAATGACCTGATTTGCCGCTTCTTCAATACTGTCTTTCATCACATCTCGCCCTTGGCGAGAATTGGAAAGCCCTGCTGCCAAAATTTGTCCCAGAGCAGAACCTTGCTTAATCTCTTTGATGCGCTTGGCATCCATCTGATTGTTTTTAAGGCTTCCCCAGACATCACCCACCAAATGTTTCGGTGCGATCTTTTCAGGTTTTAACGTCCAAAAACGCTCTAAGGAAATCGCCAACACGGCCATAGAACACAATATGATCGGCAACATCAACCAGCCACCGGCTGCGATAATTTCAAACACGAACTACTCCCGCTCACTTACGATGATTGTATTACACTGAAGAATCTAGACGCCCAACGCCGAAAAATCGACTCCTATAACGCCTAGCACCGCGTGACTGTAGCACATGGTGTGAATCGCTAACACATGGATTTTATTGGATTTTTGCAGACAGGCGCACACGATACCAGACCAATCTCCCTTTGCGACTCATCACTCATTTATTTCTGATACCAGAATCGTCGATGGGCATCGCGTGCTCTTTTCACCGTCATTGTACCTTGTGCATTCCACTCAAATTCAATAGCGCCTTCTGTAGCGGTTGTGAAAAGCTCCGGCGGAACAGGCTGTTCATGATATCGTTCGATCACCTTCATCGATGGGTGGCCGTATCGATTACGATAACCACTGGAAAAAACGACATGTGTGGGGGCAAAAGCCGATAACAAACGATGACTGGAAGAGGTATTGCTCCCATGATGGGGCGCCACTAGAACACTCTGTTCAATCTTACCGCCTTCATCAAGCCCATCTCCCACTTTGGACTCATCTTCCTCTTCGGATAACTCTTCTGATAAATAGGCAGCTACTAAAAACCACTCTACTGCTTTACTTATATCCCCAGGAATCCATACCCTAGTTGTTTTGTAGCGCAGCTCAAGAACACACGATTGGTCATTCGACTTTAACGGGGTTGCTAACTTTCGTAGCATTTTATCAGAGAGTGAAGAGCTACTATGCCCCCATGAATTGTCTTTTAAGGGCCAAAGCACACGAATCTTAACCTCACCCCATTGCCACACTTGGCCCGCCCAACAATGACCAGACTCAACCGACAAGCGTTTAGGCTCCCCTGAACTAAATTGCTGAACATCCACCATGGCCCTGAGTTCTGGTAACCCACCGGCATGATCAAGATCACCATGGCTTATAATGACGTGATTTAAAGAAGTAATGCCTTCTCGCCTTAAGTAAGGGCCAACAATCCCTTCTGCAGCCGTAAACGACTCACTGTATGCTGGGCCAGAGTCGTACAGTAGCACTTGATTGTGAACCTGAATCACCACAGATAAGCCTTGACCCACATCCATCACCGTCATCTTAAGTAATGGGGGTTTCTTCTCAAACCCCTTAACACTGAATATCAGCAGTATCACGCCCAGACACTTGAGCAATCTTAATCCCGGAGGCAGAAAAATGAGTGGCACGGTCAAAACAATCAACCACCACCCAAGCCAGGCAAATCCAGTCGCCAACACAATCGGCTCCGAAAGTGGTGTACTCGATAGCCATTCGATAACAGGCCAAGGCACGCTCATCCCATTAGCCACCACACCAATAAAATCAATACCCCAATCACTGCTTGGAAACAGCATCGCAAGCGACATCGCCCCTAACACAGCCGGTACAAAAAATAGGGATACCACCGGAATTGCCAGCAAATTCGCCACCGGACTGATGCCACTCTGAGGAACACCGAGTAACGAAGACGGCAAGAGCATTAACCCCGTAATGTAGAGCTGGGCAATGACGAGGAGTGACAAGGGTCGCCCTAAGCGGCGGACGAGAAAAGAACTTTGATGCTGTAAATTGATTCGGCCCTGGCTAGCCCCAATCAAAATAACCACAACAAGAAAAGACATCCAAAAACCTGAACTGTGCCCCGCCAATGGATCAATCATCAATACGATGGCGGCGGCCAACCAAAATCCCATCCAAGGCCGATGAAATCCTCCTCTCATCCACATGACATTGGCAACCACAACCATGATCAATGCGCGTTGAGTGGGAACCGTAAATCCAGCGAGTAACGCATAAGCCAATGCACAAACAATAGAGAAAAGGGCTGGAGTCGCTTTGTAAGCCAGTACACTTCTTAACACCATCACTGGTAATAAAGACAAAGTTCGTTGGGCTACACGGCCAATTATCAAACCCAATCCCGCCGCCAAACCGATATGCAATCCAGAAATCGCAAGTAAGTGAACTAACCCCGTACGCTGTAATACCTCCCATTGACCTTCAGATAAGTAAGACCTGTCGCCAATAGACAAGGCCAATATCGGCCCAAGCATATCTGCAAGATGTATTGCCTCACCAGATCGTTCGACTAAGCGCTGCCGCCATTCAAAACGCCACCGATCCACACGACTTAAGCAATGCAGAAACACCCATTGCACTGAACTTGTTTTGAGTGAATTTCGAGAATCCTGTGCAGCCCCCTCTTCAAAAGAAAAATCAGACCAAAATAGAGGCATTACCGGCTCGGCTGTCACAGCCTTAGATGACCCTGCCTCAGATGAAGCTTTAGGCACCACATACCCTATTGCACCAATGCCCTGTTGCAATAACCAACGCTGGTAATCAAAACCCCCCGGATTTACAAATCCTCGCGGAGTTTTCAAACGTGTACTGAAACGAATAACCTGCCCAGGTATTGGAACGGATGAAGACTGGGCACTGACTCTAAGCCTTTGCGGAAACGGGTTATTAGATTGGCCTTTTTCGGATCTTCCTTTTAGTCGCTTTTGTATTAACAGCACTTCAATATTAAAAGTGGCTCGATACAATGAGGGCTTAAAGAAGCTCACCGGAGAATCTTTCAAAACAGTTGAAACGGGTGACTTTTCAGCCACCGAATGAAGGATAGGTAAGCCTGAGACCATCCCGACAATATCGTAAGTTCCACTCTCCGACTCCGGCAGCTGTCCTTGTATCATTCGATACCCGCTCCAGACACCCCATAACCCACCCAACAAAAATACACCCACAAGCATTATCCACTTACCTATCTCTTGATGATGGTTATCGCACCAACTGAACCCCACTTGCTTGATATAAACCCCACCACCAATCAAACATACGGTAAAAATCAATGCCCCAATACTTTCATAAACACTGGGTAGACTCGCCAAACGACTTGCGCAAAAAACACCTACGCAGAAGACTGCCAAGTAACACGAAATTGATATCGCACTCCAATTAATCAGTGTTTTAAATTTCAACATTAAAGTTTTTTAAAAGGATTTGAGTGACATACCATTAAGACATAGCCATATCTTGTGAATTAGAAAGAGTTGAAGCAGACCATATTAGTACATAAAAATTAGTACATAGTCCGTACAGCCCCCAAAAGACAGAGCCGTCAGAGAAATGAAATACAAAAATAAGGAAGAAGTATTTGGAGCAACATTTAAATCAGTGCATAATGGCGCGCTATTTGATTCGGCCCCTGAGTAGCAATGGCAAGAAAGATTTTAAAGCGCTGGATGCCCGATCCTTCCAAAGTAAGGGAGATGAAAGCACTGCAATTCTTAGGCGATGTTATACACGATCCCAACCTGTTCCACTTAAATCGCCACTCTGTATCCGTTGCCTTTTTTTTCGGTATTTTCATTGCGTTTTTGCCCATACCTGGACAAATGATTCTCGCAGCAGTGGCTTCGATTATTTTCCATTGCAATCTACCCATTACCGTCGCCTTGGTATGGATTTCCAATCCTATTACTATGGCTCCCCTGTTTTTTGCGACTTATAAATTTGGCACGTGGCTACTTGGAACCCCTATAGAGGAGTTTCATTTTGAAATGTCATGGTCATGGCTGAGAGAAGAAGTCATGACCATATGGCAGCCCTTATTAGTGGGGTCTCTTTTAACAGGCATCATCTCGGGAACACTTGGATACTTATCTATGCAGGCCTTCTGGCGCTGGCAAGTTGTCAGGCACTGGAACAAGCGGAAGAAACTAAGAGAAAACCCAAAGGCTTAAAGGCAAATAAAAGACATAAAAAAACCGGGATAAACCCGGTTTTTTTATGTCTATGCACTTATTAGTTAAGCTTCTCTTTGATTCGAGCAGCCTTACCAGTAAGATCGCGAAGATAATACAACTTCGCTTGACGAACATCACCACGACGCTTAACAGTGACGCTGTCTACCAGCGGGCTGTGAGTTTGGAAAGTACGCTCTACACCAACACCGTGAGAAATCTTACGAACGGTGAAGGCAGAATTCAATCCACGGTTGCGCTTACCAATCACAACACCTTCAAAAGCCTGAAGACGCTCACGCGAACCTTCTTTTACTTTTACTTGAACAACAACGGTATCACCAGGTGCGAACTCGGGTACATCCTTCTTTAGCTGTTCATTTTCCAGCTCTTGAATAATTTTGTTGGTCATTTTTTGCTCCTAAATAGCAAATCTCATTGTGTAGCTTCTCAGCTATACGAAACTCAGTCTTGAGTACAATCTTTCGAATTATACTCATCGAGCAGTCGCTGCTGCTCTGCAGAAAGCTGTTTGCGGCTCAATAAATCCGGCCTTCGCTCTTGTGTACGAACTAACGATTGTTGCAGGCGCCACTGCCGTATCCTTTCATGATTGCCAGACAAAAGAACTTCTGGCACAGCGCAATCATTGTAGATTTCTGGTCGAGTATAATGCGGACAATCCAAAAGCCCTTCACTGAAAGAGTCTTCATTAGCAGAGTCCACATGCCCAAGCACGCCAGGCAATAAGCGCATTACCGCGTCCATGATCACCATCGCCCCAAGCTCACCTCCACTGAGGACATAATCACCAATGGAAATTTCTTGGTCTACCTGAGCCTCAATCAGACGCTCATCAATGCCTTCATAACGCCCAGCGATCAAGACAAAATTCCCGCTATCGGCAAGCACTTGCGCTTGAGCCTGATGAAACACCTGGCCTTGTGGCGACAAATAAATCACCTTGGCACTCACTGAATCAGAACCTTCGGACGCCCATTGCTTTGCAGCAGCGATAGCATCACTTAACGGTTGGATCATCATCAACATGCCAGGCCCGCCACCGTAAGGACGATCATCAACGGTCTGATGTTTATCAGCAGTGTAATCCCGAGGATTCCAGCAGCGCACTTCCAGAATCTGTTGCTTAACGGCTCGACCACTAACGCCAAAGTCCGTTAGAGCTGATAACATTTCTGGAAACAGTGTCACCACTGCAATTCGCTTAACCACCTATACCCTCATTGATTGCACTGTACCGCTGTAAACACAACAACTGGAATCTCTAAAAATCTGGATCCCAGTCTACGGTGATCATCTGTTTTTCCAAGTCAACATTTAGCACATACTGACCGGGCACATAAGGGATAAGACGCTCTCGTGTATCAATGCTCTGCGTGTCGCCAGCAACAGATAAAACATCATTTGCACCTGTTTCAATCACCTTGCTCACAATACCAAGATCACGTTCAGTGTTATTGAAAACAGTCACAACCCTTAAGTCATGCAGTTGAATCCAGTAGAACTCACCCTCGGGCAGCTCAGGTAAACTGCTTCGCTCAATTGCAATGGCAACTTGTGACAGAGACTGCGCTTCATCTCTATCGTCAATACCTGCGATATGAGCAATAAAGCCTGCTCCTTGGGCTCGAAAATCATCGATTTCAACTTGTTTAACGCCATGCTTGGTTTTCAACCACCATGGCGAGTACTCGAAGATTTTGCTGTCCGGATCAGTATCTGATCGAACCTTAACCCAGCCTTTCACCCCGTATACACCGGTAATTTTACCGACGGAGATGAGATTTGAGCGCTTTTTCATTACCACCTATCAGGTACTGATTAATTAGTTCAATGACTTTGATTCAGCCATTTTTTACAAAAACGTTACGGATAAAGCGAGACAATACTTACGCTGCTGCTTTTGCAGCTTCTTTCAACAACTTGCTTACGCGATCAGAAACCTGTGCGCCTTGAGCAATCCAGTGATCGACGCGAGCCGCATCCACACGAAGACGCTCTTCTTGGCCACGAGCAATTGGGTTAAAGAAACCAACACGCTCAATGAAACGGCCATCACGAGCATTACGGCTGTCGGTAACAGTCAGGTGATAGAACGGACGCTTTTTAGAACCACCACGGGCTAAACGAATGCTTACCATGTAAGTCTTTCCTGTTTGTCTGATTTTTTGCGTTGCCTCACGGCAAGACAAGACATTTATTACTACTTTTACAGCCCCAAACATACAGGGACTGCCCTAAAGGGCGCTGGATTATAGTGAAACCATACTAAAATGTATAGATAGACCTTATCTCCAGTGCCTTAAAACAACCTAAAATGGAAGATAAAAACTTAATTAGTGACCCATCGTCGGTGGTAGGCCACCACCACCACCCATCATTCCACCCAGACCTCGCATCATTTTTGACATGCCGCCACCTTTCATTTTTTTCATCATCTTTGCCATTTGCTTGTGCTGCTTTAACAAACGATTCAGATCCTGAATATCGGTGCCGGAACCTTGTGTGATACGACGCTTACGGGAACCATTCAAAATTTCTGGGTTTCGTCGCTCATCTGGAGTCATAGAGCTGATCAAGGCTTCCATTTGCTTAAATTGCTTGGTCACATTAGCCTGTTCTGCCATTTGCGCCACATTACCCATCCCCGGTAATTTCTCAAGCATGGAAGCCATGCCGCCCATATTTGCCATTTGCTGCAACTGATCACGCAAGTCTTCCAAATCAAACTTTTGGCCTTTTTGAACTTTCTTGACCAGTTTTTCGGCTTTGTCTTTATCGACTTTACGTTCCGCTTCTTCGATAAGCGAAAGTACATCACCCATACCCAAAATACGGGAGGCAATACGGTCTGGGTGGAAAGGTTCTAAAGCATCAACCTTTTCACCCACCCCCAAGAATTTAATCGGCTTACCGGTGACATGGCGCACAGACAGTGCCGCCCCTCCCCGCGCATCACCATCGGCCTTCGTTAAAATCACCCCTGTTAACGGCAAAGCATCATTGAAGGCTTTTGCAGTATTAACGGCATCTTGACCAATCATCGCATCAATCACGAACAAGGTTTCTACCGGATTCACCGCTTTATGAAGGTCTTGGATTTCTGTCATCAACGCTTCATCGATATGCAGTCGGCCTGCGGTATCGACAATCACTACATCAAAGAACTGTTTCTTAGCATGAGAAATAGCATTATTGGCAATATCAACCGGCTTTTCTTCTGGGGTAGAAGGGAAGAAATCGACAGACACCTCATCGGCCAGAGTTTCCAACTGCTTAATGGCAGCAGGGCGATAAACATCAGCACTGACCACCAGTACTTTTTTCTTTTCTCTTTCTCTTAAAAAACGAGCAAGCTTTGCCACAGAAGTGGTTTTACCAGCACCTTGTAAGCCCGCCATCAATACCACTGCAGGTGGCTTAGCAGACAAACTGAGCTGTTCATTGGCCTCACCCATTACAGAGACCAATTCCTTCTCAACTATTTTCAGAAACTGTTGGCCAGGGTTGAGCGCCTTTGAAATCTGCTGGCCCAAAGCACGACTGCGTACTTGAGCAACAAAATCTTTAACAACGGGAAGGGCGACATCCGCTTCGAGAAGAGCCTTGCGAACTTCACGCAACGTTTTTTGGATATTCTCATCGGTAATTCGCGCTTTACCCGTAATGGAGCGCAACGACTGGGATAAACGATCGGTTAGGTTATCGAACATATTCGCTTAACTGCTTTGATTTGTATGGGAAAAATTTAGGCGCAAGTATACTCGATGCACTTATAAATGCACGGTAATTGATTCTTTGGGCAAAATTTCACCAAAACAAAAGGTAGATAGGAATAACTTCTATTTAATGCTCGGTTATGACAAACTTTTACTAGATTTAATCGCTAAAAGTGACGTTGATTACTATTTTGCTCGTCAAAGATTTATTTTTCGTTGAACCACTGGCCCCCTAACCACTGACTTACGATTTTTCGCATTATGATGACACCGGCCATAAATATCGCTGCCACATTTTTATACCTTGCCGCCAGCGCTTACGTTCTAATCGCTCTATTGAAAAAAACCAGTGTTAATAAAGAAGTGCTTATTGGAGTGAGTATAGCGGCGTTAGTGGCCCATGGATTTGGAGTGGGAAGCCAGTTATTCACCGAGCACGGATACAACTTAGGCTTCTTTGTCGCTCTATCATTGATTACTTGGGTCGTCAACTTATTAGTCCTGGTGAGCGGATTGCGTCTGCCATTGCACAATCTCTTTGTATTGCTGTTTCCTCTCTCAGCCGCCATTGTCGTCGCAACCATTGCCGCCCACCAACCATTGAAGGCCAATACCAGCCTTACGCCGGGCATGATTAGCCACATATTACTCTCTATTTTGGCATACAGCCTACTGACCATTGCTGCATTTCAATCTTTATTGCTGGCCTGGCAAAACCACCAGCTTCGCAACAAACATACAATGGGACGCGTCAGACTCCTGCCCCCCCTGCAAACCATGGAAACGCTTCTCTTTGATATGCTCTGGGCAGGCCAACTTTTTCTTACGATTTCAATCGTTTCAGGCTTTCTCTACCTTGAAGACATGTTTGGACAATCATTAGCGCACAAGACGATTTTATCGCTGTTTGCCTGGTGCCTATACTCTATCTTATTGTGGGGTCGACATTGGTTAGGTTGGCGTGGGAATAGTGCCATTCGATGGACACTGGCTGGCTTTTGTACACTTATGGTGGCCTATTTTGGTAGCAAGCTGGTATTAGAAATTATTCTTGGACGCTAGTTATTATGTTGAAATTGTCTTTACACAATAAGTTAAAACAGCATGAACTAAAGCGATACGCAATAAAACAATACCGATTAAAGACTATTGCGATGATCGCGAATCTGTTTCAGTATTAGATTATTCACTTTACCCCTATTAACAAACCAAAACAGGTCCTTCCCTGCTTGAACGATATCCCTCTTAGCGTACTTTTTGGCGCACTCGCCGGATTAATTGTATTGTCCGGATTTTTCTCAAGCTCTGAAACTGGCATGATGTCGATCAATCGATATCGACTAAAACACGCCACTAAAAAGGGCGACTCAGATGCGAAACGCGTAGCCGAATTACTCTCACGCCCGGATCGGCTGATTGGCGTCATCTTGATTGGCAATAATCTCGTCAATAACTTTGCCGCTGCACTAACGACCATGATTGCCATTCGACTTTATGGCGAAGGGGCTGTTTGGGCTGCCAGCACACTCCTGACCCTAGTTGTATTAATTTTTGCAGAGGTCACGCCGAAAACCATCGCAGCATTGCACCCTGAAAAAGTGGCTTACCCTGCCAGCTGGATACTAAGGCCACTGCTGATCCTTCTTTACCCCTTTGTTTTGCTCGTCAACTCCATCTCCAATGCGCTTGCTAAGCTCGCGGGAGTCAATCCGGATCAAGAACACAAGCAAGACCACCTAAACCCTGAAGAGTTAAGAACGGTTGTTGACGAAGCAGGTGACCTTATTCCTGATCAACATCAGGGTATGTTGCTTAATGTGCTCGATCTTGAAAAAGCCACTATCGAAGACATCATGATTCCACGCAACGATGTCGTTGGGCTGAATCTGGAGGAAGACATCTCGGTTCTTATGCAGCAAATTCGCAATTCGGACTACACACGTTTACCTGTGTACGAAGGAGATATTAATAACATTATCGGGACGTTACATTTACGCCATGTTTCTCGCTTCTTACACGGGGATGATTCAACCGTAACACACGAGGCCATTCGTCGCTTCTCCAAACAACCCTACTTTGTCCCTGAAGGTACACCACTGAGTACACAACTACTGAATTTTCAGAAAGAAAAACGCCGCATGGCCATCGTGGTTGATGAATACGGCGAAGTACAAGGCATTGTCACCCTTGAAGACCTGCTGGAAGAAATCGTCGGCGACTTCACAACTAACTCTGCAGAAGAAAATAACGAGTACATCACCGCTTTAGACAGTGACTGGTATGTGATTGATGGAAGTGCCTCTATTCGTGACATCAATAAACATCTAAATTGGGAGCTGCCCGCTGAAGGACCAAGAACATTGAATGGTGTGGCCTTAGAGTATCTACAAAGTATTCCTGATGGCATTGTGGGTTTTGATATGAAGGGTTACCGGCTGGAAGTAATCAGTCTGGATGGTAAGCGCATTGCCTCCGCAAAGGTTCGAAGATTCCCTTAACGAAAAACTCTTTCAGGAGCGCTGCTATGGCGCTCAACCCTCTTACCAAAGCATACTTCCATAAAGTGGGCAATGACCTTAGCGGTAAACCCCCAGATTTCATATCCGTTGTATTCCCACGCCGGCGCCCAATACTCTTTTCCTTGATAGTAAAAAATATCCGTCCGTAAACGAGACTCCTGAGCAAAAAAAGACACCGGCACATGAAAGATCGCGTCTAACTCATTCAAGTTAGGGGTCATTTCAACGGCATGCTCCACCACCCCTACCACCGGCTGAACAGCTATCCCCATACGAGTGTAATGGGTTTTCAGCATACCTAAAGGCGTTACCAATTGTTCTGGAAGCGCAATTTCTTCTTCAGATTCCCGTAGGGCCGTCGACACCAAACTCCCATCCCCCTGCTCCCACTTCCCACCAGGAAATGAAACCTCTCCACTATGGGAATTTAAGTGAGCGGCTCTCTGGGTAAGGACGATACTGGGTTTACTCAACAGGTTCATAAGCGCGATTAAAACCGCTGCCTTCCCCGAACCATCGAAAGAATCTTCGTGTGGTGGCAGTTCAATTAAGCTTTTCTGGCAAAAAGAGATCATATATCAATCCGTAGTACATCAATGACACCAACCCAAGCAATACCAGAGAAATATCTGCTTAGATCACCATTATCCGAAACAGCTATCACTTTGACCAATTCATCTCAGTGGCGCCTAGATCCACAGATAAAAAGGCTATAATAAAATGCTATAACCAAACCAATCACTCCTTGTTAAAATCGTGATCTTGTTGATTACGGCCAAAATCGAGCTGTAGTAGTGTGACCGTAGCGGGTGAAAACGGACTCACCCTATCAACGATTGACCCTTGGAGTGTTTATGAAATCGAAACTGCCCGACTTTGATACGCTAGTAGAACTTGCAAAGAATGACCCTATTAGGCTTGAATCAATCAAGCAAGCACACATCAACGAAATTATCAGTGCGGCACCCACACTATCACAACCTCGACTACGGGGTTTGCAATTTCAAATTGATGCCAAACGCCAATCCAGTAAAAACGCGCTCAAAGCGTGCATTACTATTTCAGCAATGATGAGAGAAAGCTTTGATCAGCTTCGTATTGTACTGAACGAAGGAGAATACAAGCCTACTCCTAACGGGCAAAAAAGCGCCACGATTTTACCTTTCAAAAGGGAACTGGCGGCCAAATAAATTTCGTATATACTGCCGACGTCAATTTGGAGGCAGCCAATGAATTATTGCAGTGTTTGTGGTAACCCCGTCACCCTGGCCATTCCTCAGGGTGATGATCGCGAGAGGCACATTTGTAATCACTGCGATACCATCCATTACCAAAATCCTCGGATTATCACCGGTTGTCTTGTCACACATGACAAACAGATTCTGTTGTGCAAGCGAGCGATAGAGCCTCGCAAACATTTTTGGACGTTGCCAGCAGGCTTTATGGAAAACGGAGAAACCACCGAAGAAGGAGCCATCCGAGAAACCTGGGAAGAAGCCAAAGCCACTGTAAAGTCAGAAGGCCTCTACCAAATTTTTAACCTCCCCCACATCAATCAAGTTTACTTCTTTTACCGAGCTTCATTTCTCAACCCGCAATCTTCAACCCCTCTGTTTGCAGCAGGCCCAGAATCCTTAGAAGTGGAACTTTTTTCACCTGAAAACCTACCGTGGGACCAACTCGCCTTCCCTGTTATCAAACAAACTTTATTAGACTATTTGGGAGATAGGGAGCAGGGTCACTTCCCCGTAAGAGACCAAAAAATAAACATTAACGCGCTGCTACAACAAAATACAAACGCTCAAAACTGATGTATTAGATAGCGCCTTTACCGAAGCTCGAATGACCGAAACACAAAATACGCTGGCTCTTCATAGGGGTGCGCCTCTATCATCGCACTGATCGCTGAATTCAGAACTTTTTCTTCACAAACCAATTCTAGCTTGGTTTCAGCTACTCGCTCCAATGTGTTTAACTCCCCGATATAAGGCTGACTTCCCGAGCCCGGCCGAAATTGACCGACGCCCTCAACCTCCCAACAGCACTCAGTATAATCCCCGATGGCACCCGCACCCGCCGAAAACAACGCGCCCTTAACCTCATCTTTATGAGAGTTAGGTACATACACAATAATTTGAAACATACGTCATTTATCTCTACAGATTGATAGTCCTTACAAGATGAGTCCTTACAAAATGAGTCTCTATAAAATGATTGGCCTTTACAAACGAACTGTCTTTACAAACTGAGAACTACATTTCCGGTAGAGCTTCAGGCAACACTGGTTCTTGTGAAGCATCTTGCTTTGATTGATCTACGACCCCAGCAATGATTTGCAATAGCTCCTGAACCGCCTCATTCATCACCTCAGACGTCGTGGTATCAACAAGCTGTATGAATGTCGTCATCTGGGGGTGATTCAAGGCTACTCTAAACTTGTCCACCTCAGAGGGGTACAACGATCTCAACCCGTCAATCCAACGTAGTTTTTCTTGACGACGCCACTGTGGCCTCAACTCGAAACTCTGTAATGCCAATACTTCATTCACTTCTTGAGACTGAAAAGGTCGATTTGGAAGCAAAATCTTCGCAATCCCAGAGGTTAAATCCCCCATGACCGCCTGGCGGCGTCGTAATTGCTTTTCAGTAGGTTTAAATCGATTCTCATAATCCTCTGCAAAATCTGATAATGCATCATTTGCCAGTAACGACTGAGATAAACTCGTACGTTGTTTTTTAAGGCGCTCAGGCCGGGATGCCGCTGCCAACCCCATTACAATACGCCTGCCAGCAGGTTGCTGATACCAATCGTAGGCCCACTCTATACTTAAACCTTGGCGGTGCATCGCCAAGCGATTTTCTAAACGTTTTCTCATCGCGGATGAAGAATGTACTGTTTTAGATTGTGCCAAAATCAACGTCCACTGATCCGTAGAAAAATGGTATCCCCTTGATTCAGCGAACATCAACGCCTCAAATACAAATTCTGGAAAAGCCTTAATAGGTTCATCCAAATACGTTTGATCAAGTAAACGTGGCACATCGACTTCATTGCCGTAGACCGAAGAACATATCACAACAAGCGTACTCGCTATCCACATTGAAAGACGTCGAACCAATAAGTGTTTACTTCGAATAAATAAATCTCTTTTTCGAACAAAAAAAGAACAGATAGGCACTTGCTGCAGCATGAAAATTCCCGATCTAAAAACAATAAGTAAGATTAAACCCCACCCTCGAAATAAAGTGTACCCACTTGACGAGGCTTTTCAGCTCCCATATCCGTAACATAGCATCTGTAGTAAAGTGCCCACATGCAAACCCTCTTCAAAATACGACCGAAGGGGGGGCTTATACAATCCAGTTAACATCTAAGTCTGTTGACAACAAGACCCGTTAACAACAAAGTCTGTTAATTACAAAAGACGTATCGCAGTATGAAAATTCATTTAGCCCCCATGGAAGGTGTTGTTGATGCCAGTGTCAGAGAATTATTGACGGCTCTAGGCGGCATTGATCAATGTGTTACAGAGTTTATTCGTGTTACTGACCACCCTCTACCTCCCAAGGTTTTTACACGATACTGCCCAGAATTGGAAAACCATTGCACCACCTCTTCTGGCACACCTGTCAAAATTCAACTATTGGGGGGAAAGCCCGAACCCATGGCCGTTAATGCGGCCAAAGCAGCGAGACTAGGGGCTCATACCATCGACTTAAATTTCGGCTGCCCAGCGAAAACGGTCAATAAAAATGACGGGGGGGCTTCCCTTCTGAAAGAACCTGAACGCGTTAACCAGATTGTTTCCGCTGTACGACATGCCGTTCCCAACACGACACCCGTCACCGGGAAAATTCGATTAGGATTTCATGATCGCTCAGGCTATTTAGACAATGCACTGGCCGTTGCGGAAGGCGGTGCCAGCGAATTGGTTGTGCACGCCCGCTCTAAAGTGGATGGTTACAAACCACCTGCGTATTGGGAAACTCTAGCCGACATTCGCGAAACTCTAGCCAAAGTAACTCCAAACGTTAACGTAGTGGCTAACGGAGAGATTTGGACCGTTGAAGACTGGAAACAGTGCCGTGCCGAATCCGGCTGTACGGATTTTATGATCGGCAGAGGATTAATGGCTTGCCCAGATTTAGCACTGCAAATTAAGGCCTACGCTGCCAATGAATCGATCGCCGCCCACTCCTGGCAAGACATATGCTCTCTACTGCATCGATTTTATTCCGCAACCACTCGTCTTTACCCGAAAAAGTTCACCGGCAATCGGCTCAAACAGTGGCTGGCTTATTTAAGGAAGCAATACCCAGAAGCGGAACAATTTTTTGAACAAATTAAAGGCACTCGCGAACCCCTCATCATAGAAAAATACTTTTCCGAAC
Source organism: Marinibactrum halimedae (assembly GCF_021234875.1). Taxonomy (GTDB): domain Bacteria; phylum Pseudomonadota; class Gammaproteobacteria; order Pseudomonadales; family Cellvibrionaceae; genus Marinibactrum; species Marinibactrum halimedae. The sequence goes on from NZ_JAJQVM010000023.1 coordinate 32,511, forward strand.
AATTATCGTGAGATTTTTGAGAGATTTTTGTGTCTAAATAGTGTGAAACTTATTAAGGGTTCCACTCCTTAAGAGTTAACGACAGCATCCAACTGTTTAATCATTACATTTTTTAAGCCATTAGGGTAATTCAATGCTAACACGACTCAAAAAATCTCAAATAAAAAAGTCTTGGCGCTCAAGTGCTCAAAGTATGTCACTGACACTATGCTCAATGTTATTCGCTTCATTAATGATTCTCTCTCCCGCGCACGCCGAAAAGATGACAGAATCCGAGATGTCGCTGCCTGCCATTGCCAAAACCGCTAAAGATATTCAACCCATTCGTGTTGGCGAGCTAGCGCCCCGCTTCACCATTCAAACTGTTGAAAATACACCCTATGTGTTTGACCCCAAAACACTGAAACAACCCTCACTGATTATCACCTACCGAGGTGGATGGTGCCCTTACTGTAATACTCAATTGCAAGATTTACGCAAAGTATTACCAGAAATTCGTGAGCTGGGTGTCAACACACTCTTTTTAAGTGGTGACAGGCCAGAAATTTTGCACTCAAGTTTATCGGGAGAAACACAAGAAGCGATTAAAGGGTTGAATTACACCATTTATTCTGACGCCAATATGAATGCCGCTCGTCGTTTAGGCATTGCATTTGAAGCGAAGGGATTAATAAATCGCTTAGTAAAATTTGCCAAAGACACAAAGGCATCTTCTTTGGAGTTGCACAATGCCTTAGCAGTACCAGCGGTCATTTTGATTGATAAAGAAGGGACTGTGAAATACGTATACACCAATCCAGATTACAAAGTCAGAATGCCCGCTGACGAACTGCTGGCCACAGTAAAATCGCTGATTTCTTCGCCGAAGGTTATGTAATTTACACAATAATAAGCAGGAGGGGCTTAGCCCCTTCTTCTATTCAAGCATGGTCAACGATACTTTATCGAATGAGATTCCGGATTATTTGAAGTATTTCATTAGGCAACCTATTTTTTCTGGCAACCCTAAAAAATAAAAACCAACACACAGAGAAACTATTTTCTCAAAGAGAAAAACCAACCAACCCTTTAATTTCAGAAATCGCTATCCGTCACGGTACATACCAATCACATACAATCCCTCTCATTCTTCAATTTTTCTCTCCCCCAAGACATTTAATTATCACTAATGGAGCACAATCATGGACGTCATTTATTCATAATAGAATGAAACTGCGAAATAGTATTTTCTAGCAAACACATTTACTTTGATTGATCGAATTCATATAACTAATCGAAATACACACAATATTCCAGAAAAGTAAAGCTTATCTGCCTTACCTGAACTGTCATCTCAGCGTCACTACCCTAGCCTCAACGCTTGACCCTAAGCTCTACAACTAGGATTATGTTCCAAAATAATTGTGGAAGCGGATAGAGCGCCACTGTACAGGCCCCATTATCATGAAGATACTCTTTGTTTTACTGATTTTATTTTGTCATACCAGCAACGCCGTTTCTTTTAAAGTTAGCATCAGCACTCCTCAAAATACGACCTTACCTAACGTTGTTGTTTACTTAATCCCCAACAAAGCTGTGAACAATCCGATTTCAGAAATCAGCATTATGGATCAAGTCAACCAACAGTTTAAACCGCACATTTTACCCATTCAAACCAATACCCTCGTTCATTTTCCGAACTCCGATTCCATTAAGCATCATGTGTACTCTTTTTCCAAAGCGAAAAAATTTGAGCTGCCTTTGTATAAAGGCAGCGAAACAGACCCCCTACTCTTTGACAAGCCAGGGCTCATTGAGCTGGGATGCAATGTACATGACTGGATGCTGGGTTATATTTTAGTGGTGGATACCCCCCATTTTGCGCAAACCAATGCAGAAGGGGTTGTCGAATTTGACTTACCCGCAGACAAATATAAAGTGAAAGTATGGCACCCTCGCATCCAAGATAACCCCAGCCACTTGGAAAAGGCCGTTACACTAAAAGAGGATACACATTTACAATTTAAGTTAATGTCTGAGCTGTTACCCAGTCATGAAGAGTATGAAGATAATGATGAATTCTCTGACTATGAATTTTAATGATAGGCTGTGATGATGAGCCATTCCCGCACACCCAGGTTGAATTCTCTTCGCAGTCGCATGTTATTGATTTTTTTAGTACTGCTCACACTCATTACCACCACAACTCTATTTATCGTCAATTCCACAACCTATCAACATTCTACAGGCCAATTAAAAAACTTGGCACAAACCGCAGCCAGTGTAGTTCAGGATAAAGTTCAAAATCGCGCAAGAGTCTTACATGAAGGGCTTGTTACAGCATCCAATAATTTTAATTTACGAAGCCTGATTTATGATGCAGAAAACGACCCAGAATCATTAGCCTCAGCGATGAAAAATTTCCAAACGCGTAATAACGCAGACATTTTTTGGATCACCGATAACCAAGGTCAGCCTTTAGAAAATTCATTAAGCCAAGTTAATTTACCAACATCCCCCAACCAAGTCATTGGGGGAGAAATTAATTGGGTCAAACATAATGAGGCATTTTACCTGATACAAGCTGCCCCCATTAAAAAGACGGCCTCATCACGAAACATCGATTATTGGTTACTCATGGGTATTGCAGCCAACAAATTGATTAATGAAGATTTGGTTAACTTAACGGCTATGGAAGTCAGTTTAGTTCGGCAAGACGATGAACATTGGGTGATTGCCTCAACTTTTGACTCAGAAAATATTGAAGATTTAAAAAAGGCAGATTTGATTACCAATGCCTCATTACAAGAAATTGCTTTAGGGGACTCAACCTTTGTTTATGCCGCCTATCCAATGGGAGTATGGCAACAGGCTCAGGTTTTCAAAGTCTTAGCCATTAACAAAAATTCCGCTTATATCAGCTACACCAGCTTACTGTCACAACTGGCCGGCATTCTTGGGCTGGCAGCCTTACTATCGTTAGCTGGGGCCATGTTATTATCTAACGGAATCACAAAACCCATTGCAAAACTTTCGAACAGTGCATTGAAAATTAGTGGCGGTGATTATCAAGTCGAGCTGCCTTCGCAATCAATCCAAGAAGTGAACGTACTCTCGGCAGCGTTCAAACAAATGATTAGTGGCCTCAAAGAACGTGAACAGAAAATTCATTATCTCGCCTACTATGACGAACTTACGGGCCTCCCGAATCGCTTACAGTTTAATGACGCCATTCGCCAAAAAATCAACCAACCTTCATCAACAGAAATCACGATTTTAATGCTGGACATTGATCATTTTAAAGACATCAATGACACCGTAGGACATGACACAGGCGATACATTACTCAACCTGATCGCGCAACGCATGATGATTTATGCAGGAGAAAACACGCTTTATGCTCGAATCGGCGGAGACGAATTTGGGATTATATTGGATGAAAGTCATGGTCAAACACCTGAAGCATTTGCCCAATCAATAGCCGACTTATTTGAGCGTCCCTTTGTCATTGATGGCTTAACATTGGATGTCAATGTCAGTATTGGCGTCGCCGTTTATCCCCACAGTGCTAAAACGGCAGAAGACCTGATTCAATGTGCCGATATTGCTTTGTACAGTGGCAAAGGGCAACATTCACCTTTCACACTGTATAAAACCGAGTTAAATAAATATTCAGTACAACGGCTCAACCTGATGTCTGAGCTAAAAGAATCTTTATCTCAAGGTCAGCTTGAGCTGTATTATCAACCCAAGCTGAGTATAGACGAGAATCAAATTCAAACCGTGGAATGCCTTATCCGCTGGAATCACCCAGAACACGGTTTTATTCCTCCCGACGAGTTTATTCCTTTAGCCGAACAAACCGGCTCCATACGCCATGTTACCCATTGGGCATTAAGGGCAGCGCTCAAACAACAGAACCTTTGGCATCGCCAAGGCTATGACATTGGAATGGCCGTCAATATTTCTGCCGTCGATTTAGTGGATATGAAACTGCCAACCTACGTGAGCGAGTTGCTCAGTGAATTCCATGTTGAAGCCCAAATGCTAACCTTGGAAGTGACAGAGAGCGCTATTATGGGCAACCCCGATAATGCTATGAAAGCGTTAAATACCCTTCGAAGAATGGGCATAACCTTGTCCATCGACGACTTTGGTACGGGTTACTCCTCCATGGCACAACTGAAGAAAATGCCGGTGGACGAACTGAAAATAGACAAAGCATTTGTATTGGATTTGGCCAAAAGCCAAGAAGATCAGGTTATGGTCAAAACTGTCATCTCTCTGGCTCAAAATTTAGGTTTAAAGACAGTAGCAGAAGGTGTAGAAGACGCCCAAAGTCTCGAATACTTAGCCGCCATTGGTTGTACAAAAGCGCAAGGGTTTTATTTAAGTCGCCCACTTCCTGCCAATAAATTTGAAGATTGGTATACCCAGTTCCTTGAACAACAGCAGACCCAAACCGTATGAAAAAAAGGCTACTTTTCATTCTATTCAGCTGCTTTCATTTTGAAATTGCAGCTTTTGAATTAAACGGCCTTATTCAAGCCAATATCGCCGCCACAGACTCTCTAACCAACTGGCAAGAAAACGGAACCGGCATACTGCGCTACGACCAAGATCGTGCTCACCTGCAGCACACTTTTTTAGACGTCACTAAAGAGCTGCCCTCTTCATTCACACTCCATACCGTGCTGAATGCTTACCAAGATGGCAATCAGCAACTGGGCTTCAGCCAAGCCGAGCTGATATACAAACCATTAAGCGCCGATACCATTAAGTGGCAAGGCCGAGCCGGTTTTTTTTACCCCAAGTTATCTTTAGAGAATGTCGATACCGGCTGGCTCTCGCCATACACTTATACGCAATCAGCAATCAACAGTTGGATTGGTGAAGAACAAAGAACAGCCGGTATCGAAGTCACTGCCTACAGCCCAGGCAGAGTGCGAAAGAGTCCCTGGTCATGGCAAATCCGCTTCGCCACCTTTGCCGGTAATGACTCACTGGGGGCATTAATAAGCTGGCGTGGTTTCGCCATGCACGATCGTCAGAGCTTGTATGGCGATCGCGTAGAACTCGCGCCTTATCCCAGCGTCATTAATCGAGAAGGGTTATGGCATCCCAATTGGATAGAACCCTTTCGCGAAATTGACGATCGCCTGGGAGTGTATGTGGGCGCACATTTGGATTATTACACTCAAACCAAATTTCGGTATTACTATTACGACAACCTTGCAGACCCCAACGCACTGAACCAACAACGTCTTTATGCTTGGCGAACCCGCTATCATTCGTTTGCATTTCAACACAGGCTGTCAAAACAAACCCGCCTCATCAGCCAATATATGACAGGCAGTACCGAAATGGGTGATAACTTTGTGTTCGTCGATTATGATGCTTTTTACCTTATGCTCAGCCACCGAATGAACCAGCATAGAGTGAGTCTACGATACGATCGTTTTATAGTGCATGAAGACGACACCATTCCTGAAGATAATAATGAGAGTAATGGATACGGAATCACACTAGCTTGGCGCTACAACTTTACCAAGCAATGGCAACTGGGCTTAGAACATCACATCAATCGCAATACAGCGGTCAATCGAGAATCATTAAACATCGCTCAAGAGCAACATCAACAACAGAGTCTTTTTGTCGTTCAAATGAAATTTTAAAAAATAATAACGCCAAGAAATTAAACTCCATCAGAACCCATCAAGAAAAACGCCATGTATTACGCTATATGTATTATGTTAATAGGCCGTTAAAACACAGCCTATTAACTCCCCTACCATTTTCCCCTACCGCTTGTTACTGCATGACATAATAATACGGTGGCACTCCTTGCTGAGCCACACTGTTGGACATTTTGGGAGGGGGAGAAGCACCGTTGGATTTGGTGGTTTTCTCTGGCGTCGGAATGAGCAGTGGCGCCACCGTTTGTAAATTTGGTAAACCAAACCCTGAGCGCTCCGAGCCAAATTGCAAAGGGCAAGATGTTTCACACAACATATTAAATAACGCTCTTACACGATTGTAATCACGCGCCTTACATTCATTTTTAAATATAGGGTGATGAGCCAATAAGAGCCCTGCCAAGCCAGTAATATGCGGGGCAGACATAGAGGTACCCGAGTCAGGAAAATACGTATTATCTGGCCCGGTAGACACAATTGACACACCCGGTGCAGACACATTCACTTGTGGGCCAAATGAAGTAAAACGAGGTGAAAAAATGCCGGTTGTTGTCATTAATTCAGGATTGACTTGTGAAGCATCCCACGTGTTTTCTCGCACTTCTGTTGTGGCACCAATAGCAGACACAGCCAGTGTATTGGCAGAATTTGCGGGGAATTGTACAGGCCCACCACTATTACCTGCGGCAACGACCATCGCTACACCCGACATGGAGGCCTCTTCAATATGCTGCTCCACAATCGGTGACACATTGGGTGTACCCAAACTTAAATTGGCCACATCCACATTTTCTTCCATACAAATTTTGATGGCTTCCACCAACGCCGAGGTAGTACCACCGGGGAAAACTTTAACAACAATGATCTCCGCTTCCGGGCAAAAACCACGCAATTGCCCATTTTCTCCATTCGCGGTAATCATGCCCGCCACATGAGTCCCATGACCAATGGTATCAACGTTCCAGACTTTCACATCATCGGAACCGGTAACGTTGTAACCTCTTGTGACGTGGTTTAATAATTCATGAGTACCCAAACCAGAATCGATAATGGCAATTTTGACGCCTTTACCGGTTAATCGAGATTCTTGATCGGCCAACCCCATTAATTTTTGACCCCAACCATAACGAAAGTCATTAGGGAAACCGGGAATAGTCTCTGCCAAGGAGCTTAATCGAATAACGTTCACAGAATCTTTGGTTAAGGCGGGATTATCCACATATACATCCCAATACATGGTTTTTGCTTTAGCAAATACGGTATCAATGTGGGAGTTTGGCATGGTTTTTAGAGAGAGCTTCGCCATCCCTTTACTGTTTGTAGAACCACTCGCCATAGTGCCAGCAGAAGAAATTTGAATTTCCACTCCCGTCAAAGGAATGTCTCCTTCGCCTAACACCAGAAATTCATAAGTAATTTGCGTCGCCACTTTGGCGAGAGAATAACGCCTTGCTGGAATTTGTGCTTGCACGCCAACACTGTCCATATAATCCAATGTTTGCTCTTCTTCTACATGGATGTGAGGCGGGAGATTACTTAAAAGAGAAGCGCAATCGTCTGTTCCCATCTCCACCACATGCACTTCTTTCGTTTCATTAGGGGAAATAGACTGGGGCGAAAATGTGGTATTCGGTTTAATGGTTTTCACGATATTGGCATTCGGAATAGTTTCAACAAACCGCTTTAATTCATGAGATTGAAGCGGTTGAATGCCAGATTGCAAAGCAAAATTGCCGCGCTTGGATGCCACTAAATAACGTTTTTTATTTTTAGGCGCAAACAACACATTTTGATTATTTGCTTCTGGGGGGGAGTTGTCATTTTTCATGAGCGATCTCCAAATTTATTGTGCAGGTCAGTAGAAAAGCACTGCCAGCCATTGCGGCTGACAGCAGAAATACGCCCAAGCTAGGCGTTATAGGCATAGGTTGGTTGTGCAGAGAAAGGCAAAATTTGCTGCGCAAGATGTCCTGCCGTTTTGCCCACTTGAGCACCTAACTCTTGGTTACCCAAATAATTACCAATGAAGGAGCCCACAGGTTGACCGATCTGATTCATCAAATCGCCTATCGCCCCTTGTGGCGCAAATTGAGGTCCTGCTCCAAATGGCAATAAATGCCCTAACTGGCCGGCCATTTGACCTGCAACTGGTGCAAATGAGCTAATGGCATTACCGATGGCACCTTGTGGCGCAAATTGTGGGCCTGCACCGAAAGGCAATAAGTGCCCTAGCTGACCCGCCAACTGACTGGCAACCGGCGCAATACTGCTGATGGCATTACCTACCGCACCTTGTGGCGCAAATTGTGGGCCTGCACCGAAAGGCAATAAGTGCCCTAACTGACCCGCCAACTGACCGGCAACCGGCGCAATACTACTGATCGCATTACCCACGGCACCTTGAGGTGCAAACTGAGGGCCGGCACTGAAAGGCAGTAAATGCCCTAACTGGCCCGCCAACTGACCGGCAACCGGCGCAATAGTGCCGATTGCATTACCCACGGCACCTTGAGGTGCAAACTGAGGGCCGGCACTGAAAGGCAGTAAATGCCCTAACTGGCCCGCCAACTGACCGGCAACCGGAGCAATAGTGCCGATTGCATTACCCACGGCACCTTGAGGTGCAAACTGAGGGCCGGCACTGAAAGGCAGTAAATGCCCTAACTGGCCCGCCAACTGACCGGCAACCGGAGCAATAGTGCCGATTGCATTACCGACAGCACCTTGAGGCACAAACTGAGGGCCGGCACTGAAAGGCAGTAAATGCCCTAACTGGCCCGCCAACTGACCTGCAACCGGAGCAATAGTGCCGATAGCATTACCGACAGCACCTTGAGGCACAAACTGAGGGCCGGCACTGAAAGGCAGTAAATGCCCTAACTGGCCCGCCAACTGACCTGCAACCGGAGCAATAGTGCCGATCGCATTACCAACAGCGCCTTGAGGCACAAACTGAGGGCCGGCACTGAAAGGCAGTAAATGCCCTAACTGGCCCGCCAACTGACCTGCAACCGGAGCAATAGTGCTGATCACATTACCAACAGCACCTTGTGGCACAAATTGAGGACCGGCACTGAAAGGAAGAAGTCTGGCTAATTGTCCTGCTGCAGACCCTACTGCACCACCAAGCGCAGTACCAACACCAGGAGCGACAGCAGAACCAATGGCTCCACCTACTGCTGGAGCAACACTACCAATAATATCGCCGATTGCACCTTGAGGCATAAAATGTGTAATCGGAGCATAAGAAACTTGAGGATTTGCGAAATGTGACGTATTGACATAGTTCATAAGCTTAACCCTTTTATGGATTTTTGTTATCAACCTGAACAAGCATCATGGCTTGCTGGCCACAAGAGTATTGTGTTGGGTGCTTAATTTCTAAAGGTTAAAAGAGTGTGCCACGCACAGGTTCATATCAAAAATTTGCGTTTCATACATAAGTATTACGCTTAACTTTTATGACAACATTGCTACACCTCCACGACAAAATAATGCGCTTGACAAACCCTATACATTAACGTTTTAACAATGTTGTTAATAAATTATCGACCTGTGTGGCGCACTGTTCGTCTATTTTTCTCATATTCATAATCACATTAATTTCATTTTCAGAAGCAGAGAAATGTTTATGCTGCAATGTTGTACCTCGACCTAACAACAACCAATCCAATGAAACATCCAACTCTTCGCTGATTTTAATGGCATTTGACAGTGAAATATTACCTGTTGTCTGCCAACGAGAAATGGTGCTCTCATCTACATTCAACGACGCCGCAATAGGAGAATATTTTTTTATGTTTTGGTTTTTCATGACAACGCGAAGGCGTTCGGCGATATTTTTTTTATTCATAGGTGCCACTTTTCCTCATCATGATCGCTTTAATTAGACAATTTCTTAAGAAAGAAAATTTTTTTTATGGTTATTTTACATTACTCAAACATACAACCAACACACACAAGCAAGGCAAAAAAATGACGATTTCATACTAGGAGAATCTCACCATAACGCATGTATTTTTTTGATACTTAAACGTAAAATCAACGTATAATTAACATCCATCCTGGAGAGATGAAAACTCAATTCAAAAAAAGCATCGCCAGTCATACCAGTGAAACACAAGTGCTTAGAATACAGACTTGATATAAAAATTCAGGCTTTAAAGTCGCATTAAATTCCTTTTTTATTCATCTATTTTATTAAGGATTTGTCATGGCAACACCGGTAGACATCCACCCTACTTCATTCAAAAAATACCTAAGCCCCACTCTGAAGCCCCACCCGCATTCTCTCAAAAAAAATCAATCAAAATCCATCAGCCAAAAGGCAATAGATTTTTTACAAAAAAATTTGAATAAGAAATTTACGCTTGATCAGGTAGCACGTTCTATCGGCACTAACCGCAATACCTTATGCGAAAAATTTAAAAAAGAACAAGGGGAGAGTGTGTATTACTGGTTGAGGAAAAAAAAACTATACAAAGCCATCGAACTGATGAAAACCACTGAACTCACCATGAAAATTATTGCCCAAATGGTAGGCTATACCTACTATGCCAGCTTTGTATCAGCATTTAAGGCGTATTTTGGCTTATCGCCAAATGAGTATCGACTTTCCGTCAAACCTTTGCCTTTCCGTAACACCTGAACCTTACGCAATCATTTTTTACACAACCACTTTACTTAACCGCTTACTTATTATTAATTTGCTTAACAACAATTTGCTTAACAAGGGCGTCTAAGAACGTCTTTTAATAAACGCGCCACATTAAGACGTTTTTTACTGGCGACAAATTCAATTTAACATTACTTCAATGCAAACAAAAAAGCCCTGCTCACCAAGTCAGCAGGGCTTTTAGCTTAAATGAAAACGTTTTCGTATCAATAAAAATCTAGTGTCAGTAATAAGCGGCATTGTCCAGAATGCAGTGCCGGAGACCGATGAACAATTCCTGATTGCTCATTCCCCTCCCAACCACTTCCTTTGAGCAAAGCGACCTCTTGCGAACCCAATTGCTGAATGGCATCCGACGTTGGATAAAGCCCTGACTCCTCGTCTGACAAGCCTTTAGAGCCGCGCCCCAGAAGACTCCGATTCACATCCGTCTCCTGCAACCACTGCGACCCAGGCCCTCCATAAGTAGACACCATGCGACAAGGAATATTATCCACATGAAATTTAGGGCACATGGCTTTACGCAAAGGAGTTAAACGTAACCCCACTTCTTTGACCTCAAACAAGCAACTAAACATGTCAATCAGTAGCTCTAAATCGGCAATAAATTCGTCTTTATGCTTAAGCTCCGGTAATTCTTGACTTAGAAGAGCTTCGACATCCTCTGTCGGGACAATCTGTTTAATCGCCCAGGCTTCATGTTTTTGACACCACTCTTGAGCGTAAGTATCCAAATTAGGGTTAAGAGTTCGCTGCCAAACAGCGAGATTAATGTGGTCCTCATAAACTTGGGTCAACACCTCAGCTGACGCCCCTAATGCGGGTTGTGCCCACGCTATTTCTGTACATGTTTCACCCATATTTATCCCTCAAATGCTCTAGCGTCTTAAACAACGCGCTTTTACAGCGTACTCTTTACTCTTACAACTACAACTACAACTACAACTACAACTACAACTACAACTACAACTACAACTACAACGCTTCTCTACAGTCTCACAACTCAAAACGATGTTATAACATAACATTAGGTAACAAGAAACTACGACACAGAGTCAACTCTCTCACAGAAAACCAAGACTGAAAGCTCATACTATTACCCTGTAAATCGATACCCTGTAAATCGAGTCATTATCAGCAGAACGACTGTGAACCGATGAATGTTTTGGCTGTCAGATCACCCTTGTAAGGTATTTTGTTGATTGAACCATCGCGAATAAAGCATCAACACGCCCTTGTAAAAACAACCCTTAAATTCCAATCATTGAACAAACAGGACAATAACAACCCATGACTCCACGGATAAACACTGCTATAAACGATAAAAAACTCATACCAGCAGTATTTATAACTATTGCGACTATCTGGCTCCAAAGCTGCGTTGTGCTACCCAAAAGTGATAATGCTCATCAAGCCAAATGTGAGATTTCCAGTGACAGAAAAACATTGCGCGTCGTTAATCTTGTTGAAGAAACCAACTCGTTTTATTCCATTGAAGGGGTCATTGCCACGCCTATTATTTATCCCACTACGGCAATTCTGTCGGGGACGTATGTCGCGGTAAATAACATATATCATCTGGGAGAAGAGAAAATTAAATGCTCTAAGTAATTAACAACATTGAGGAAATACAAAGACAATCTAAACGCTGTATTTCCTCTGATGCAGAAAATCGTTATACCAACTCACCTAATAAATCATCGTGATACTCGGCTAATTCTTCACCTTTTTTCACTTTTTGAATGAAGTCAGGGTTTGCAATAAAAGGGCGACCAATAGCAAGTAAATCAAACTGATTGTTGTTAATAGCCGAACTCCCTGTTTCGGCAGTGTAACCACCGACGCCAACTAAGGTTTTTGAATAATAACGGCGCACATAATTTGATGCGGTACCTTCCAGGTAGTCAAACTCCATCGAGTCATCAAAGATACCAATATGCAGAAACGCCAAATCACGCTTTTCGAGTTCTGGTAGTAAATAATCAAATACCGCTCGATCCCGTACATCTCCCTCCATATTAAAATACGCTCCCGGAGAAATTCTCAACGCCGTACGATCTGAACCAATTCGCTCAATGATGGCATCCACGACCTCCAATGGGAAACGCACCATATTTTCCGGAGTGCCGCCATATTCATCGTCTCGACTATTGGCGCCATAATGCAAAAACTGATCAATTAAGTAACCATTGGCTCCGTGAATTTCAACACCGTCAAACCCGGCCTCTAAGGCATTCGCGGCAGCTTGAGCGTAATCGTCAACCAACTGTTTAAGCTCCCCAGGAGTGGCAGGGGTCGGCTCGATATAGGTCAACTCACGCATCCTCGGTACAGTGCCGTCCACTTGAATTGGAGAAGGGGCGAGAACCTTATCCCCCTTCCAAAAATAGGGATGGGCAACACGCCCGGTATGCCATAGCTGCGCAAACATTTTCCCACCCTTTCGGTGTACCGCATCCGTCACATTTCTCCAGCCCTGAATTTGCTCAGGGGTAAATAACCCTGGTGTATTCGGATAGCCCTGGCCATCTGCTCGAATAATGGTGGCTTCAGAAATAATCAAACCCGCTTCGGCCCGACGGGCATAATAATCGGCCATGGCTTGTGTCGGCACCAAATTGTCATCTGCCATGCATCGAGTCAATGGAGCCATAAGGATACGATTGGAAAGAGACAAGGTCTCGTTTAATGGAAAAGGTTTAAAAAGTGTCTCTAACATGAGTGAATCCTCAATCTTGAATGTTTGTTCAAAATAAACATTCTTGAGCAAACATTCAAGATATTTTTGAATATTTATTCAAGTATTGGTAAGATTGGCGCTCATTGAACAATCAATAACATCAAGAAAAAGGCTGGAACCCCCTATGCGTAGTGCAGAGTTTGACCGGGAAGAGGTATTACGTTCTGCCATGGAGGCTTTCCTTGCTAAAGGTTATGGCAAAACCAGCATGACCGACTTGAAGCACGCAACAGGCCTTCATCCTGGCTCCATTTACTGTGCGTTTGAAAACAAGCGGGGCCTGTTGTTGGCTTCGCTTGAACAGTACAAGCTTGACCGAAGCCATGAATTTGAATATTTTTTTAAACAAGAGGATTCGGTATTAAACGGATTACGATCCTACCTTGCACAGGTAGTAAAAGAGTGCGACCGCGACAACATTAAAGACTGTTTACTGCAAAAAGCTCTGAGCGAGCTAGCTCAACAAGACGAAGAAGTTGAATTGGTGATTGCCGAAAGCTTAGGCCAATGGCAAAAAGGCATTGAAGACAAACTCCTACAAGCACAACAAAATAATGAACTCACTACAGACAGAAACCACAGAGAATTAGCGCAATTCTTGGTGATGGGTATCTACGGCCTTCGTACTTTTTCCCACACACAACCCGAAAAAGGTGTTTTGCAACGTCTGGCTAATGAGTTATTTGACTATATTTCTCAATAATTTCAATACTGACCCCCTCGAAAACGCTGAAAAAATAAACTAAACGATGCTAATTCACAAGCCTCTGTTATTTCCCTCCACTATTTCCTTCCACAATAAAACACACAAAAGCCATCGCTCTAATTTGTAAAAAAAATGAAATATTTAAATTTTACAAAAGTTAATTTTACTCGATTTGCTTTTACAACCCAAAATAATCTAGTCTGTATCACATTACGGGTTGGCCGATTTTGTTGACGCTCAAGTGCATTAATACACTCACTATGCCATCAACCTGCACTACATCATTTTTTAAATAACGGCTGTTATATAAAATTTATTGTTTCCACTTTTATCACCTCATGTTTGCCTTTGGAGATAACTTCATGCATAAAAACACACTCTTACCTAAGTGCTTATCGGCCTGGGCACTTTTATTCACCATGGAATATGGCATTGCAGAGCCCCATTCTTTGCATGAAGCTCCTTTACATCAAACTCCTTTACATGAAAATAATTTGTACAAAAACCATTTGCCCCTTAAAAATACCGCTTTTGAAGATTTACTGAACGATACTTACAAGCTCATGGATGAAAATTGGCAAAGGCCTTCTGGTGGTTTTTGCAGCAGCGGCCGAGCAGCCACTTGGTGTGCACTGGGGCTTCTACACAGAAACGCCTCCGGGGATATTGAAAAAGCCTCTGATATGCTTACAGCGGTTCTCTCTCATCAAATTAACGCACCGGGAAAATACTATCATGGTGCCTTTGTTCGTCGCTTTCTTAGCCCCGAGGAGTACAACAAATTAGATCTGTTCAATTTGAGCTCTTCTTATTTTGATTACAACTATCGAGAATTTGTCGGTAATGCCTTTATTTTAATGCTCATTGAGTTTTCAGATGTACTACCTGAAGAACTTGTGAAAAAAATGCACGATGCAGTGTATTTAATGGCAGAAGGGGCATATTTAAGAAACATGTCAGCGGAGTACAGCAATATTGCCGTCATGCAGGCCTACCTTCTGCATTACGCAGGTATAAAATACAACCAGCCTCGCTGGGAGAAACGCTCAAGAGCACTTTCCGGCGACATCGTTAGGCATTTTCGTGAGAATGGTACTATTAATGAATACAATTCGCCCACTTATGATGGCGTCACACTGATTGCGCTTTCTATGTGGCGTCAGCATGGTTTAACACGACCTTTCAGAGCCTATGGAGAAGTGGTTTACAGAGAACTGTGGGAGAATGTGCTGAAACATTACCACCCCAAATTACGTAACTTTGTCGGCCCGTGGTTTAGAGCTTATGGTAACGATGTTACTCAATATGTTGCCATGACAGGCTTACTACTCAACCGTAATCTGCCTGCCGAGCAATGGCCTTCTCCTGATGGAGAAATTCGCTCCATGCGCCATCGCCATGATTTTGGAACGCTGCCCATGGCAGACTTACTGGATGTAAGCTTACCCAAGAAGTTATGGAGAGAGCTGTATTTCCCCACCTATGATCGCTCTTTTTCTGAATATATTTCTCGTGATCCGGTAGTAAAAAGTTCTGCTTATATGGGTGAAGATTATATGTTTGGTGCATTGTATGCAGAGCGTGGCATGGTGCATCATCAATCAAAACCCATCACTATTCACTGGCAAACCATAACCGATGATATAGGGGCAATCACCCTTTCAAGCGGCCACCACACAAAAGCAACCGCTGAAAGTGGTGTATTGGAAGTAGAAATTAATAACGTGGTAAAAGTAAGGAAAAACGATAACCCAGAACATATTCGTTTTGATGTCGACATTGCTGATAGCGCTGAATTACTGTCTATTGAGCAAAATCAATGGGCCTTTGCAGGCAGAACCTTTGAGGTAAAAACAGACGCGACATTTATAGACGTTGTTAAAAATGGCAGTCAGTATCACATTACTTATCAATTTAATACCGAAAGCGGGAATCATTTTGAAATTCGATAATACCGTTGTTTATTCACATTCATAAAACCCCTAATAAAAAAGGGTTGGCCAATTCCTCAGCCAACCCTTTTTTATTTCAGAAAGTGGCGCCTCTCACCCCCCTTCATTTTCACTCTACTCACTTCGCCGACGAATAGTCCGCCTGTGCTGTAGACTCTATCGAAGAAACGCTTTTTTCACCTGGCTTTTCTTTTTTATCGCGGCTGATCAGCGCATAAAATACCGGCGTTAAAATCAATCCAAACACCGTAACCCCAATCATTCCCGAGAATACCGCTACACCAATGGCTTGGCGCATTTCAGCACCGGCGCCAGTTGACAACACCAAAGGAACCACCCCCATGATAAAGGCAATAGACGTCATCAAAATTGGACGTAAACGTAAACGGCACGCTTCTAAAATCGCCTCCATGACCGTTCGACCTTCATCTTGTAGCTCTCGGGCAAACTCTACGATCAGAATGGCATTTTTGGTTGCCAATGCCACAAGCACAATAAAGCCAATTTGAGTAAAGATATTGTTATCACCACCATAAATGATCACACCGGTCATGGCCGATAATAAAGTCATTGGCACGATCAAAATAATCGCTAAAGGCAAACGTAAGCTTTCATATTGAGCCGCCAAAACCAAAAACACCAATACAACCACTAATGGGAAGACCAATAAGCCTGTATTACCCGCAAGTTTTTGCTGATAAGCTAATTCTGTCCACTCATAGCTCATCCCCAAGGGCAAGGTTTCAGCTAGAATTTTTTCAATGGCCGCTTGTGCTTGGCCAGAACTGTAACCCGGCGCTGGCCCGCCGTTAATTTCTGCGGTGGTAAAACCGTTATAATGCATAACGCGATCTGGCCCTGCGCTGTACTGCACATTCATAATCGAGCCTAACGGCACCATATCACCAAAGTTATTTCTTACTTGCAAACGGGCAATTTGTTTCGGATCTTGTCGGAAATTTTCTTCCGCCTGCACATTCACCTGGTAGGTTCGGCCAAACTGATTAAAATCATTCACATAAGCTGAGCCCAAATAGATTTGCATGGTGCTAAAAACATCGGAAATATCGACACCCTGTGCTTTGGCTTTCACACGATCCAAATCTACATTGATTTGAGGCACATTCACCTGAAAACCTGAGAACACACCCGTTAATTCTGGTGTTTGCCACGCCTTCATAATGACTTGCTGAGTTACTTTGTACACCTCTTCATAACCTAAATTAGCGCGGTCTTGAATTTGCAGGCGAAACCCACCAATGGTTCCCAACCCTTGCACAGGAGGTGGTGGAAAAATAGCGACAAATGCTTCTTTAATAACGCCGAACTGCTGATTAAGTTGCCCCGCTATGGCACCTGCCGACATCTCTGGTGTGGTGCGCTCATCAAAGGGTTTTAACGTGGCAAAAACAATCCCACTGCTGGAACTATTAGCGAAGCCATTAATGCTCAATCCCGGAAAGGATACCGCCGAGTCGACACCTGGGTGTTCAAGCACAATTTCTGACATTTTACGAATGACCGCTTCGGTTCGATCTAATGATGAAGCATCCGGTAATTGCGCAAAAGCAATTAAGTACATTTTGTCTTGTGGTGGAACATAGCCTGTTGGCGTACTTGAAAACTGGTGATAAGTCAGCCCCAATAACCCTCCATAAACGGCAAGAATAATGGCCGTCATGCGGATAAGCTTTTTCACTGTTGCGGTATAGCCGTGGGATAATTTATTAAATAGGTGATTGAACGGGCCAAATAACCATTTACCAAATAGCCGATCCATTAACAGAGTAAGCCAATCTTTTTTTGCACCTTCTTTTTGCAACAACAACGCAGACAGTGCAGGGCTCAATGTTAACGAATTAATCGACGAAATAACGGTAGAAATAGTGATGGTTAACGCAAACTGTTTGTAAAACTGTCCCGTTAATCCCGACATAAACGCGGTGGGAATAAACACTGCCGCCAATACCAAAGTAGTCGCGATAATCGGGCCTGTGACCTCTTTCATTGCTTTTCGTGTCGCATCCAGTGGGGGCAAGCCCTCTTGAATATTTCGCTCTACATTCTCCACCACCACAATGGCATCGTCCACCACAATACCAATCGCCAACACCAACCCAAATAATGACAAGGCATTTAATGAGAAGCCCATTAAATGCATAATCGCAAAGGTACCCACCAATGAAATCGGCACAGCAACCAGTGGGATAATGGAGGCTCTCCACGTCTGCAAAAAGAGCACTACCACAATGACGACAAGAATAATGGCTTCGAGTAAGGTATGAATAACTGCTTCAATGGAGCCGCGCACAAACACAGTCGGGTCATAAACAATATCGAATTCCAATCCTTCAGGAAATGTCTGCGACAGCTCTTCCATTCGCGCACGGACATTATCGGAAATTTGCACTGCGTTCGAACCGGGTGCCTGGAAAATGGGCAAGGCAACTGCAGGCTTATTATCGAGTAATGAACGCAAAGCGTAAGCATCAGCCCCCAACTCCACACGAGCCACATCTTTTAATCGAGTGATGGCACCATTATTACCCACCTTGATAATAATATCGCCAAACTCTTCTGGTGTTTCTAAACGACCACGTACATTAATTAAATATTGAAATTCATTGCTGCCACTGGGTTGTGCCCCTAAGGTACCTGCAGCAGCTTGCTGATTTTGTTCGGCAATAGCGGCAAGAATATCACTGGGATTTAAGCTCAGTGCAGCCACTTTTTCAGGGTCAAGCCAGACACGCATACTGTACTGTCCGCCCCCAAAAACACGAACATCACCAACACCATCAATACGGGCTAATTGATCCACCAAGTTTAAATGGCTGTAATTGGACAGGTATAAATTATCGTAACGGTCATCCGGTGACAGAACATGAACAACCATAGTCAAATTCGGAGAAGACTTTGCCGTGACTATCCCTAAACGCTGAACCTCTTGGGGCAAACGAGGTGTGGCACGGGCAACACGGTTTTGAACTAACGTTTGGGCGTGATCGGGATCAGTCCCAATAGCAAACGTTACCGTAATGGATAAACCACCATCTCCTGTGGCTTGTGAAGACATATACAACATGCCTTCCACACCGTTAATGGCTTGCTCCAAAGGCGTCGCCACTGTTTCTGCAATCACTTTAGGGTTTGCACCGGGGTAAGAGGCATTCACCACAATCGTGGGAGGCACCACCTCGGGGTATTCCGTAATCGGCAATTGCCACACGGCTAATGCGCCGGCAATAAAAATCATCAATGACAACACCCCCGCAAAAATGGGGCGCGGAATAAAGAACTGCGCAAAATTCATCTTATTTCTCCGCCGTTGGCACTGTCATGGCCTCGTCCACCGCTGAGGAATCCAGCTCTTTAGAATTCACTTTCGTCGTATCAGAAGGGCTAGCCTCTAATGCATCTATTGGCGATCTCAGCATTTCCTGCTGCTTCATTAATTTATCCAAAACCACCTGACTGGCCATAGGACTGCGCTCAGGAGTAACGGGAGTACCGGGGCGAACTCTCTGTAATCCATTCACCACAATGACTTCACCTTTTTCCAATCCTTTCTGAATTAAACGCAACTCTCCCAATCGATCACCCAAGGTAACCGCTCTGTATTGAACGGTGTTATTCTCATCCATAACTAAAACGTATTTGCTGTTTAAATCTGTACCGATGGCTTTATCATCAATCAAAATACCGTTATAAGACGCACTGGCCGCAATACGAATACGTGCAAATAAACCGGGTATAACACCCGCTTTGGGTTTATCAAACACCGCACGAGCACGAATGGTGCCGCTTTGTGGATCAATTTGGTTGTCCACAAAATCAATGTAACCGTAATGTAAAAATTCAGACTCATTCGCCAATGCCATCATCACAGGTGTACGATGATTTCTAGAACTCTGACGCGCCCCACTTTGCACACGATCAACATAGTCTAGGTAGGTATTTTCATCGGCATCAAAGTAGGCGAATAGTTTTTCGGTAGACACAATCGTGGTCAATTCATTTTGCCCAGCAGCCACTAAATTCCCTTTGGTCACTAATGCTCGAGATACTCGGCCTTTAATAGGAGACGTCACCTGAGTGAAATCCAAATCCAATTCTGCCGCATCCAAGGCTGATTGAACGGATGACACGCTGGCTCGCGCTTGCTGAAAGTCCGCCCGACGGCTGTCTAAAGTTTCTTGGGACAAGGCTTTTTGTTTGACCAATCGTTGAGCACGTTCATATTGAGATTTTGCAAAAGCTAACGCACTTTGAGCCGCGACCAAATCCGCCTTTAAGCGATTGACTTCTGCCTGGAATGGCCGTGCATCGATACGAAAAAGAGGATCACCCTCTTCAACCAATGCCCCTTCCGTGAACAAAACTTCATCAATAAACCCAGATACCCGTGGACGCAAAGAAACCGTCTCAGGAGCTTCCAAACGGCCAGTAAACTCATCCCACTCAATAATGTCTTGATGGATAACTTCCGCCACAGTCACCGGGGGCCCTGCCTTAGGCCCCGCGCTCGGGGGTGCTTGCTCATCACTGCATGCACTCAATACCAAGGCAGCAGACAATAGACCTGCGTATGAAATCAGTCGTTTAAAACAGTTCATCGGCTCTCCAACGAAAAGCATGGTAAAAAGAGAAAATTCATGTATAACTAATAGAATAACTTTAGTTTTCTTGTAGTTTACATAAAATAAAATGATAAATAATCTGCAAAAAGCGCCAACTTAAGGCTGATAACGCAAGAATGCATTTAGGACAAACACTCGAATAGTCAAGTACTGAATGATCAGACACTTAACAATCTGACACTTAACAATCAGACACTGATAAATTCAGGTACTTATAAATAATGTAGAAGCACTTATTAATATAGTGGTACTTAGTAATATAGTGACACTTCAACGAAGCACCTAACCCATGAAACTATTAGCGCGACATAAAATATTTATTTTACGCCAAAAAAGTAATTGTCCAGCGGCTCCAACATTCTGAACAGGTTTAACATGCGCCATCAGCAACTGAATTTATTGGTTATTTTTGATGCCATTATGACCGAAGGCTCAATCACACGAGCAGCCACCCGCCTTTCCATGACACAGCCTGCTGTTTCCAACGCAGTCGCTCGAATGCGTGAAGCTTGGGGCGATGAGCTGTTTATCAAAGAAGGGCGCAACAGTTGCCCAACCTTATTCGCACAAAATCTGTGGGCCGAAATTCGCTTACCATTAACACAGCTGAGCCAAGCCATCGAGCCAGACCTCTTTGATCCCTTCACATCACAAAGAAATTTTCGAGTCAGCGGCGTGGACTTGGTGATTGATTTATCTTGGGGAACCTTTCGTCAATACATTGAAAAAAAAGCGCCAGGAATTTCCATTCACGCACACCCCTATTCAATGCAAAACAGCGTCTGTTTACTCAACAGTGCCAAAGTAGATCTTGTCTACGGTATTGCAATGGATACGAGCGATATGATTGTGTCTGATCATTTATTCGATGTGGAATACGTCGTGGCCTATCGAACCGATCACCCACTCTTTACTGACCAATCGATAACCTTAGAACAGTTCACACAAGCCGACCATTTACTGGTCTCGCCTTCGGGTAATTCAGAAGGTTATATTGACACAATTTTACATCAACATGGAATTGAACGACGAATCGCCATGACCGTGAATCATTTTTCAGCGGTTACCTCAATTATTAGTACCAGTAATTTAATTACCGTAATCCCTTCTACGGCAATTTGCCGAGATGTTTACAATGGTAATCTGAGTGTGGCCCCCGTCCCGATAGATTTCACTCCAAACTCTGTTTTTTGTCACTGGCATCGTCGACAAGAAAATGATGCTGGACATAATTGGATACGGGAACAACTCAACAGCACCTTAATTACAGCAGTGGAAAACCACCGTGATAAGTTTAATGCTTTATTGAAGAAGAAGTAATAATAAAAGGGTTATGAAGAGTAAAAGTGTTTATGAAAAGCGACATTTATTTCTCATATTTTTTTAAAAAAGCCATCGCCCTAGTAACACGGGCAATGGCCATGCGGATATTCTCCGATTTAACTACGAATTAACTACGAATTAATAAGAATCAAATAACCAGAAACTATTCTGCCCCTCCCATCAACTCTTTCGCCGGTGTCAAAGCCCAGCTCACTCCATCACTGTTCCATAAGCGTGATTGGGAGAATACGGCCGCTTCATCGTCGGTTCCTCGTAAATACATTTTTTGCCGGGTTTGACGATTGAACAAGAAGCCGAAACCATCCCCTGTTTTAATGTGTGACCATTGAATGGCTTTTGAGAATAGCACGCCATCCGATAAAACAATTTTCGCGCCCTCTGTGCCCTCTTCGCTTTCTGAGATTAATGCCATACCATTTTGCGCATTTCTCAACACAAACCAACGACCAAACGTATTTTCCAATGTCCACAAACTACACTGGTCAAGGCTATCAGTGACAGGACTGCCCACTAATTCGTTATTACCCGTACCATCATCAACACACATTTTAGGACGAATTAACTGGCCTGTTTTCTTACTCACAATGGCGTAGGTGTCTGAATTGGCGGGCTTTGGAGGATTACACAATGCGTTTTCCATCACACTCGCACGCGCTGGCAAGAAACTATTTTGCAGTGCACTTGAAAGTTCACCTGATGGGCTTATATGGAAAAAGCGTGACGAAGAAGGCCAGCTAACTCCTGGCGCGATCTTACTACCACTGGGGTTTGGTGAAGGGCCATTAACGGTATTTTCGTTAAAATGACATCCGCCACACGACATTGCCTCAGCCCGGTTACGTAACATATCTACAGTGTAAGGCTCCGGTAAATCTTCAGCGATATTAAGTTCATCAACGACAGTTTGTAATAGACTTTGAATATCCGTGTTCAATGGCACCATATTAGACGTATTATCTGAATTATCTGCATCAGATTGGAATTCATTGTATCTATCGTCATTATTCAAAAAAATACCATTCACCATACCAATCGCATCGGTCAATGCTACACCGGCTCTTTCTGGTGCCAGTAATTGATCAAGGTACTCCTCTTCAAAGTCTTCAATAAATTCTTCTTGGAGGTCGACCAAATCGGTATTGGTGAATAATTCTGCCAATGGGTTAACCTTAACGGTATCCACAGCAAACACGGTTTTTTCATTTTCCACTGCAGTACGAAATTCTCGTAATTGCCACGGACGATCCACGAAATGATTAGTGCGAATCTGGCCACTACCGAAGGTAAAGTTATTGAATTTCACCACAGGATCCAAGGCGCCACCGGGATGCCATAAGCCCTCATAGTAGAATCGCTCTAAATCATCTAACGCTTCCTGGTCGTTTTTTGTTTGTAAATCCTGCCAAAACTCGGCCACCGCGTTACACCCCACCCGACCTAATTGCGGCCTGGGGTTAGGGTACTGCGCTTCAAAAATAAGGAAAAAAGCCTGCCTAATCGGCACGTCTCGATGATAGACAATTCGATACTCACCGCAATGAGAACCATCTGCCGCCGCTAAATCAAAACGATTAAACAACCCTGTCGGTTTCATTTCCGACAATAATAAGGTTGACGCATCCAACTGGGCTTCCGTGCGCGGATCCATTGACATTGCAACATCACTTTCTGGGTTTACCGCTTGATTCAGCGCAAAACCATCCAGCATGGTTTGCAACAATGCCGTAGGATTTTGCGCCTCTCCACCAGGGCTAGTTTCAATCAGTTTTGTCAATGTTTTATATAATGAAAATTCCTCTTCAAAAAACGCCAAATCCCCATCATCGCCACTGGATAGCCCTTCGCGGCTAAAGACCATCGCGTGTCCAACGGGGTCTATTGGGTCTATATCACAAGTCAAAGCCTGCTCATTAAGCAACTTTTGATTGAGATGATTGGATAATTCTTGAGATTGAAGTGACAGGCTACTGGCAGATGTTCGAGAATTTAACAATACATCCATTAAATTCTCGCCTCCACTACGGCCACCGGCGTATGATAATGCGCTTGATACCAACATAGCGCCTAAAGTAATGTATTTTATATTCATTTTATATCCCTTTCCTTTTCCTTAACGAAAATTATTATCACTATTAAACAACTTTGATTTACACCTTTTCTTGCTCTATTCCTTCATTAACAAAATGAATAACATACCGAAAGATCATTTTGCAAACACCCATGAATACAACGAATAGAAAAGAAAATAACGACAACTACAAAAAATGGCACACAAATTTGTGTCATTTTAAAAAGACGGCACACCAAACCACATAAAAGGCTCGACCAATATTTTTACGTACACGTATTTAAAATACGAATACAAATAATTTATCAACCTTTAACCCCACCCACAAAAAACCAAAATATTTTTCATAAAACACAAACACTCACCCATACCTTTACTCATTTTCAACCCTTTTAAAACCCCACACTCGACCAACTCACTTGACAAAAATCAACTCACAAAATTTTCATCTGGGATAATTTCTAAAAATACAATTAAAGATGCCAAAAGCAATGAAATCTACAAGACAGAGCAGAAAATACTACCAAGAATAAAACATAGAAGAAAAAAAGCGTATTACCCCAAAGGGTAATATACTGATATAAAAGACATGTCGTCGAGATTAGCGTGTTAACCTGACAATATAATTTAACCAAACAGCAGCCACTAAAAAAGCTTAATAAAAACCTTTTTAGTCAACCAATGAAACGGAATAATGCTTTTGATATGAATTATTTTTCGTGCTTTTTAAGTTTAAAGTGATAGAAGAGAAGCTTCTACCACATAGACTAGATGCGAGAAACCAACTGACACAAGCCCGGTTTTTGAAGAGATAGCGACAAGGGTAACCGATAAATTTCCAGTCGCACTTGATTTACACAGGAATCTGGTTATTTTTTATCGAAGAAAATTTGATAAAAACAATAAGACAAACCCTCAATAGGTGTTTGGTAGAGTTTCATTCAAGCCAAATTTTGAAAGCATGGTCAACACTCAGAAAATAATGGAGTAAATTCTTGTAATTTACCATTCAAAATAAATGGCATTGTGTTTTATTGTTCTTTTACAACTTCGATCATATAGGTGTGAGTACAACAATTTCGTGCAGTGTTCTACATAGTTCGGTGCATCAGGAGAGTCTTCAGCAGTTCTATCTAGGTACTTGACTAGACTCCCAGTAAGACGCTTTCCTGACTCTGAACACTCTAATGACTTTCTCCTTCAATGGGCAACTCCTCAAAACAACTCCACTCACTCCAACTTCCAGGGTACAACGTTGGAAACGGATAGCCGGCAATAACCATAGAAAGAATGTTGACACACGCCGTCACGCCCGAGCCGCAATAATGAATCACTTTAGATTCAGCATTGGAATCGTTATTTTGGGAGAAACACTTCTCCCAACGTGCTTTTTGAATATCCCGAGAATAAAAAAAGCCTTCCTCAGAAGTCGCTTCCTGCCAAGGCGCATTCAGCGCGGTGGGAATATGTCCTGCCACGGCATCGATAGGTTCAACAATGCCCAAGTAACGCTTCGACTCTCTTGCATCAACCAGGCACGTATTTTCAGCTCCACCAGAGCCGAACAATGATTTTTTCAATTCCGATAAGTGCGTAACAGGGTTTTGATACTGAATAGGTAGTGAGGAATGCCCTTGACGAGGAGAAGGCTGTCGACGATCAATGGCTTGATTTGCCTTTACCCAAGCATTAAAACCGCCGTCCAATACCGCGACAGACTCAAACCCCATGTGCCGTAAAAGCCACCATGCTCGGGCAGCAAAAGCCCCTCGACTGTTGTCGTAAAGGACAATTTGTGTACTGGGAAACACGCCGCAACAACTCAATTTCTGCGCAAGAATATCGAAATCTGGTAATGGATGACGACCCGACGCCTGAGTAACCAAGCCCGATAAATCTTCATTTAAATCAAAATAGTAAGCACCCGGCAGATGCCCTTTTTGGTATTGCTGCCTCCCTGACAACTGATCTGTTTTGTCGCCTTTAGGATTGCTCAAATCAAATCGGCAGTCCAATATGACGGTATCCTTACCCACCAATGGTTTTAATTGGGCAACTGTAATCAATGTAGAATACGTCATCGTGGAATACATAGCAGCACTTAATCAACTAAAAAAATAAAACCCATCAATCGATGCCGAGACCATACCTTTCAAAAAACATTCTCCAAAAGGTCATGTCACCGCCATACAACAATTGGGCTCACTTTACTCGATTAGGAACTCACTGCCTAGGCAAGCAACTCAATAGACTCACGCTATATCCACGATACTCAAGAATCTAAAGAAAAGTTCACATTCAATTGAATGATTTTCACTCATCCGGTCTTTTCAAAGGTGCTTTTACCCTATGAGCTTCGAAAGTAAAAGAGTCTCCAAATAGAAAAGATTTCCCCACAATCATTTCCTAGTGCGTTGCTCGTGAAATTTTGCTCATAAAAAAAGCCTCTCAAATGAGAGGCTTTTTTACTAACCACGGGACTTGAAACCAATTAAGAACAAATACCCACATGCATTGAAAATACTTGACTAAAAGTACTTAACTAACAGTATTTAACTAAGAGTACATAATAACAAGTACTTACCTTAATTAAATGTAGGGTAATTGAACATGTTCAAACAACTCATCCAATTCGATTTTTGAATGTCGATTATACGCTTCTTCAACCACTTCACGGGTGAGGTGCGGCGCAAACAACTCAATAAAATCAAACATAAACCCTCTTAAAAAGGTGCCCCGTCGGAAACCGATTTTTGTCGTGCTGGGTTTAAATAAATGACGAGCATCCAAACAAACCAAGTCATCATCTGTCTCAGGGTTATAAGCCATAGAAGCGATGATGCCAATACCTAACCCCAAACGAACATAGGTTTTGATCACATCGGCATCTGCGGCGGTAAAGACAACTTTTGGTGCCAACCCTTTCTCAATAAAAGCCTCATCCAACTTCGAGCGGCCTGTAAAGCCAAATACGTAAGTCACAATAGGATGTTGAGCCACATCTTCTAAACTTAATTCCGAATTCTGTGCCAACGGATGATTTTTCGGAACCACAATACTGCGGTTCCACTGATAACACGGCATCATGACCAAATCACTGAATAACTCCAGTGCTTCCGTTGCTACCGCAAAGTCAACCGTACCGTCTGCCGCCATTTCCGAAATTTGCATCGGCGTCCCTTGATGCATGTGCAATGACACCTCGGGGTATTGATCAATAAAATTCTCAATCACCTTAGGTAAAGCATAACGGGCTTGAGTATGAGTGGTTGCCAAAGACAAGCTACCTTTGCGCTCATTGGAGAATTCTTGAGCAACTTGCTTGATCCCCTCCACTTTGCGCAAAATTTCACCAGCGGTTTTTAAAATTGCTTCTCCCGCCGGTGTAATTCGAGTGAGGTGTTTACCACTGCGTGAAAAAACCTCCACGCCCAATTCATCTTCTAACAATCGGATCTGTTTACTGATACCGGGTTGCGAGGTATACAAACTCTGAGCGGTGGCAGACACGTTTAAATCGTGATGGGCAACTTCCCAGATGTATCTCAACTGCTGCAGCTTCATAAGCCCTCCTGAGTGGCCGCATTAACAAGTATTGCAGTATGATTATAAAAATATAAACAAATATTCTTTTCCAGAATAGTAATAAAAGAATATATTTGCCAAGGGTCAATCACCTTTTTATCCACTCGGCGGTATCGTCTATAACCTTAGCCTATATCATGGAAATTTTGCTATTTATTTTGGCCGGCGCCGGCGTCGGACTTGCCGTTGGAATCACAGGTGTGGGCGGAGGATCCTTAATGACTCCGCTTTTGTTACTGTTTGGCATTCCCTTTAATGTCGCCATTGGAACCGATTTACTCTACGCCGGCCTCACTAAAGCCAGTGGTGCGGTGGCCCATTCTCGATTAGGCACTGTTCGCTGGCGCTTGGTACTTTGGCTTGCCGCAGGAAGCATTCCCGCCTCAATACTCACCACACTGGGTTTAAAATTTGTCTTCGGTGATGCCAGTCAATACGAACATTTACTCACGACGAGCTTGGGCATCATGCTCATACTCACGTCTGCCGTTTTATTATTCAAATCTCGAATTCACAACCAGCCCAACACCGATAAACCACCCATGCGCTGGGTACACAAAAATGCAGCAACCATCACCGTCATTTCAGGTGTTCTTCTAGGCACATTTGTTACCTTATCCTCGGTAGGGGCTGGCGCTTTTTGCGCCGCACTGCTTTTGATTCTCTACCCTCGCCTACCCGCAATACAAATTGTGGGAACGGACATCGCCCATGCCGTACCACTCACACTGATCGCAGGGGCTGGGCATCTTATTTTTCTGGGCAATGTGGATTTTCTTTTGCTGGGCTCTCTACTTATTGGCTCAATACCCGCCATCACTGTGGGCACAAAAATTGGCGCCAGACTCCCCAACCAGCTGTTACAACCTATACTTGCCACAATTTTGATGGGGCTGGGAGTTAAATTCGCCTTTTTCTAAAGGCGCAGTACTCAAGAACTCATCACACTTTCTTATTATTGTATGTTATATGGCTGTGATTTCCAGCCCATTTTACGCAACATCAGTTATAAGAGTGTAAATTTGTGCAAAAGGTAATAAAAAAACACTCTGTTTATGTATTTGCAATACCGTGAGGTACGTGACCAGTCGTGACATGATCCTTAGCGGAATCGCAGTGAATGGGCTGATCGTCAAAAAAGACATCCGCACCATAGGCTTTCAAAAACGCCCCCTTCGATAGCCCCCCCAGAAATAAGCACTCATCTAAACGTACTCCCCAATGCCGTAATGTTCGAATCACTCGCTCATGGGACGGTGCTGAGCGTGCTGTCACCATTGCAGTTCGAATCGGACAATCTAAACCCTGCTCATCAAACTCACTTTGCAAACTATGAAGCGCTTGTAAAAAACCGGCAAAAGGGCCAACTTCCATGGGTAATTGCGCATTCTGTTTTTCATTTTCTGCGAACGCCTTTAAACCTTTTTGCTGATAAATGCGCTCGGACTCATCTGAAAACAGAACAGCATCCCCATCAAAAGCAAAACGTACTTGCATTTCATCAATATCAAGGCGTTTAGAGGGTAATAGCGTTGCCGCTGCGGCCCCCATAGACAAAGCATTGGTGACATCATCATTGTTTGTCGACAAAAATAAATGACTATTGAAAGCAGAAAGATAACGGTGGGGAGATGCACCACCACTGAAGACAGCCCGCTTTACATCTAACTGATAATGCTCAATTGAATTGAAAACCCGAAGACCGGTATCGGCTGAATTACGAGAAACCAAAATGACTTCCACACTGGGCTTGCCCGGTAAAAGGCTGTTAATGTGCAGCAACTTTTTAACCAGTAAAAAGCCTTCCCCTGGGGCTAACACATCGTCTTCACGATCTATCTGATAATCGGAATAGGCTTTTAACCCTTCTTGCACAAAGACTTGATGACTTTCCTTTAAATCAAATAATGCTCGTGACGATATGGCAATCACAAGCTTTTCCCCAAAGTCTGCAGGCATAAATCTACCTCACTCTGACTCGTTTACATCGGCCCATTCAAACCGACTTATTTAGACCGGCTTATTTAGACCGACTTATCTAGACCGACTTACAGTTGCTCTCGAAAGGGAAATAATCCATAAATGCCTCCTGTATGCACAAAAATAATATCTTGGCCCGCTGTCCACTCACCTTGCTCAATCAGTTTGATTAAACCGTGCATAGCTTTTCCCGTATACACAGGGTCCAACACCACGCCTTCCATCTTGGCCACCATGCGAAGGGTTTCCAACATATCAGGATACGCCTTGGCATACCCTGGCCCAATAAATTCATCATTGGTTTCAATTGATAACGAATTTATATCGACCTTCACACCGTATCGATGTTTCCATTTTAAAAGATCACTCTGGGTTTTATTCTGAAAATAAGCGCGGTCATCACACACTGCCATGCCGATAACACGAACCGCTTCAGGAAAATATTCATTCACACCAGCCGTAAGGCCCGCTTGCGTCCCACCTGAGCCTGTTGCACAGAGAATTGCGGATGGTTGTAAGCCCAAACGATGGCATTGCTCCGCCATCTCTTTCGCACAATTCACATAGCCCCAAATGCCCACTTCATCACTGGCACCGGTAGGAATAACATACGCTTTCATGCCTTTCTGAGCATAAAACGCGTTGATTGCCTCAAAGTGCGAAGACTGATATGTCACATAGTCAGACAGAGAACAATAAGTGATTGTCGCACCGAACAAGTGGTCCAAAAGAACGTTGCCATCAGGTGCTGACGCCGGGGCTTGACCACGCAGAACAAGATGAGCTTTCAACCCCAACTGAGCCGCTACGGCCGCCGTTGCCCGACAATGGTTGGACTGAATACCACCGCAGGTAATGAGGACTTCGGCATCCTGCGATAAAGCATCTGCCACCACAAACTCCAGCTTCCTCACTTTATTTCCAGTTAACACAGCCCCGGTTAAATCATCTCGCTTTATCCATATTCTCGGGCCACCTAAATACCGAGACAAACGCTCAAGATGCACCAACGGCGTTGGTGTTTGCGCCAAATGGATCTTATTTGGATAACTCAACGACATAAAAGTCACTCCCTTTAAAATATAGAACAAATAACATTCATACCGACAGCGAGTAAGCACACTCAAAATAACAAACTAACACGAAGGGAAAAACAGAAAACAAAAGAAAGAGAGGGAACCAGAAAAGAAAGAAAAAAGAATTAAAATACGCTGTAAAAGCGGCCATAAAGGCCGCCTCAGAACAATCAAACTTTATTGATTAGTTAGATTTCCTTGCCCAACTAGATTTTTTTGATTGTACCTTTTGGCAATACCGCGTGTACGGCAACTTTCTGGAAACGCAATTCCGTATTATTGCCAGCATCAACGGTTAAATACTCATCATCGACCTTGGTGATCTTGGCCAACAAACCACTGTTCATCACCACTTCATCACCCTTGCTTAAAGAGCCGACCAAGTCAGAATGCTCTTTTTGGCGTTTGCGCTGTGGGCGAATAATGAAAAAGTACATGAACGCGAACATGCCGCCAAAAAGCAGCAAAGTAAATAAAGGATTAGATTCTGGCGCGGCTCCAGCCGGTGCTTGAGCCATTGCAGAAGGAATGAAAAAACTCATTATGATTCTCGTATCAGTATTAACAAGGCTGAGGACTCAACCAGCAACAGGAGAGAAGCGATGCAAGACAAACTACTTTTCTCGAAACTGGATATCGTCTCGCTAGAAAGGGATAAATACAGAAATATCGTCTGTGAGAACAAGATTTCTACACTATTTATCACAGTCATGCTCTATCACAACGATAGCAGGCGACGTACTCTAACCTGTTTACAGGGCACAATCAAACCACAGAAGGCACCCTGCAAACACACTAAAATACTGAAATGATAGGGTTATGCGTAGTCTCTAAACAACTTACGGAAAGTACTGGGTGACAAACCCGTCCAACGCTTAAACGCATTGGTAAAGCTTGTACGATCCGAGAAATCTAACGCATTAGAAATGCTATCAATGCTCGAATTATGCTCAATTAAGTAGTCAATAGAATAGTGAAAACGTACTTTATCGCGCAATTCGGCAAAGCTAACATCTTGTTGTTGCAAACGGCGCTGCAACGTACGCTTCGACAAGTTAAGCTCAGCGGCAATATCACCAATGCCCAGAGCAGACTTACCAATGCGCTGCTTCAACACCTCGATCACTCGCCCAGCCACACCATAAGCTTCTGGCAGACGCGCCTGAAGCAAATAGTCATCAAAATGCTTGACCCCTGGCGTTGCAAATCCAGTGGTCTGGGCTCGCTGATCCTTATACGATGATTGCAGTTCTATCATTTTGGCCACTCCTTTTGCCATCAACTCGATTGATTCAGTATCTTCGGAGACGTATTCCTTGTCTCGCTGCGTTGAGAAGAAACACATCACCCCGAAGGTTTCATCATACACTTCAATGGCCCGTGCAATCAGGCCGTGTATATCATCTCCATTATAGGCCAGATCAGGAGATGAGAAAGCAGAACCTCCCATCGCCGGATTGATACTTGCGACATTGCCTCCCAGCACCGATGCCACCATCGGTTCCGTCACTTGTAACAATTGGCCATCATAAATACTGTCTAAGTTAGATTGACTAGCGATTATTCGAATGACTCCACCAATACGCTGCCCAATAAATCCTGTGTCGCAATTGAACATTTTACATCCGACCTGGACATACGCTCTCAAGTGAGAGCGAACACTATCCGGACGCGATGTCAAAAGCTCATGTAAACACTTCAGACGATCTGTATAAGAATCAAAGTCATAATCATTGAAAGCTAAAATCCCGGTGGGGATCGCTTGTTCGATGTCTAAACCCTCGTTTTTCAAAAACACGCTCCTACACCCATTCCCTTTATAGTTTTAAGAAAAGACCCAAGTTCTTTGCCAACTCACAACCGCTCATTGACAAACCGCATTACAAACTATTCCTAATTCGCATACCTGGCCACAGATACTCATGCCATCTAGATGAATAAAACGCCAACAGCCAAATGGAATACTCACTATCACCAGAAGCAGCGAAGATAACGACTCAGTCGCTATCCATCTTTCCTTGAAAAATAAAGGCGTTATTGGTGGCCGTTATCGACACTTTCCTAGAGAGACTCTAGATAGACTCGCACTTTTTGGAGGTTTATTCGTTTTCACGACCTTCAAACCGGGAAGTTCAACCTAAAACCTTTCGCTATCTCAACACCAACAAATAACGCTGAATACCAATGACCTGCTGAATAAACTGCAATAACATGCCCAATACCTAGTTATGCAAAATCAACAGAACCATGGTTCAACCAACCGCAAAGAAGGAAGTTGGTCGGTTCAACAAATCGTACTTTTTTTAGATACAAAAACAATACCAGCATCAGAAATATCTGTTAGGTAGAGGGCAATCCGTCGCGGGGTTAATTTTCCAAAGGCATCTATGTGTAAGTACGAACCACTGAACTGAGTGTAGCAATTGCTTAGTATGCTGTGTGCAAAGTTAAGCTAACGTTTAATGAATTTTTTTTGTCGCCAAAATCTTTTTTATAGCGCTCGCTAACTCATGAATGAGATTTGCACACATTGCTTCTACTATCAACGATGTTTCTACTGTCAACGATAGTGATGCTTACAATTGCTACTAAATTTACGGCTACCAACATTTACAGCTACCAACATTTACAACTACCAACTGAAAATAAAAAATAAGCACTATCGCTCAATATCATCAAAGGACATCAACTGGCTTTTTTTTAATCATCAAACCAAACAAAAATCAAATGCAACTATTTTGTTTGTGTTACTACGCCAACAAACAATACGTCTTTGGCGTAAAAGAGCAAGCACAATATCACTCACGCCACTCCTAAGATAATCGTTTATTATTTCACCTTCAAACATTTAAACACTTCAGAAGAGAAATTTTTACGTTACATACGTATTCAAAAGGCAGTTAATTCTTTTTTTATAAAGTTATTATGAGTGTATTCATCACTCCTCAAAACTACTATCCAAAGTTTGCAATAATACTTCATGGTGATTCGATGTTTTGAATTTATTCAAAATGGTAATTAAACGACCTTCTTTATCGATCAAAAAAGTGGTACGTACCACCCCCATAAATTCTCGCCCCATAAATTTCTTTAATTGCCAAACACCGTATTTTTCCGCAATAAGATGCTCTTCGTCAGACAACAAATCAAAGTTTAAAGACTGCTTATCTGAAAACTTCTTTAATTTTTCGACTGGATCTGGGCTTAGGCCTAAAACAATCGTCTCACGCTGTTCAAGTTCCGCATGTACATCTCGCAAACCACATGCTTGCGTTGTACACCCAGGCGTAGAGGCCTTTGGGTAGAAATACACCACCACATTCTTTGCACCACGAAAGTCCTTTAAACTCACTTTTTCACCATTTTGATTCAGAAGCGAAAAAACCGGTGCCAAATTACCCACTTTTGGTGTTGTCATTTAAACTTAACTCCTATTCAATTTTAACCATAATACATAAAGGGTCTTTTTCTCTAGCGCGTATGATTACGCCCAGCATCAAGAATCAGACTTTTCAATCAATATTAAAGTGGCGACAATTGTCGCCACTTTAAATAACTCTTTAAAAATAACTTTCAAAACACGCTTACACCTAAAACCTCTTTTTCCCTCAAACCCCAGATAAAATAAGCCTTTAGCTCTTTATTAATTGAAAATTTAATGAATACAGTACTATTAAAAACGTCTAAAAAAATCTCACAAACTCACTCATTCGCTTTGCAGCAAACCAAGTAAAGTTGATTTAAAAAATAAATGTAAAGTAAAGTAAAGAATTCAATAAAAGAGGTATTAGCAAAAAATAACGCGCAGATTTTCTTCAGATTGGTAAGCTTTCAAACCATAGCGAGACATTAAATCAGACAGTTGACGAAGATCTTCAGAATAAATCAGCCCACTAAATATAAAAACCCCTCCGTCCCCTAACATCCCAAACCGATCTGATCCCGATGAGTGAACACGGGTAAAGAAATGGCATTGACCTCGCAAAGAAGACCAATAAATTCGACAGCAAGGCCTCCGATATTCAATCCACACATGCTCTTTAGCAAAACCAATTTTTGTCACCGATTTCAATTCTTTTCTCAACTGAAACGTTATGTGTGCCATTAGCGCAGGGCCTACCCAAGTAAATAGTGCGACAGGCCAGGCGCCCAGCCAAAATAAAAATGTACTCAAGGTAATCGCCAAAGCGAATAATGAAAGGAGGCAAAAGATGATCAATCTATTCGAAGTCTCTACAGGGTGATGAATCTCCAAGCAATCAATGGGCTCATCGTGCCAGCTAACGATTTTCTCGATGACCATAATGACTACCACTCAAAAGCAATACACTTATCAATCTACAGTAATAAACAGTGTAGATAGGACAGTGCGACCAAGAGTAGGCAATGAAATCATAAAAAAACGCGCCGATAGGCGCGTTTTCTAATGTACTGAATGTCTTCAAATACAATATCTTAAAGTGCTAACACAGAACGTTAACACTAGGGCAACAAGTGACTGACCGCATCACGCTCTTGCTTAAGCTCATCTTCTGTTGCCTTCATCTTAGCAACAGAGAATTCGTTGGTTTCTACACCTTGAACGATTTCCCAATCGCCATCTTTGCAAACGCATGGGAATGAATAAATAAGGCCTTCTTCAATACCGTAGCTACCATCGCTGTATACCGCCATAGAAGCCCAATCACCTTCGGCAGTGCCCAATGCCCAGTCACGCATATGGAAAATCGCTGCATTAGCCGCAGAAGCCGCAGAAGAAGCTCCACGCGCATCGATAATCGCAGCACCACGCTGTTGTACTGTTGGAATGAAGTCGTTTTCGTACCAATTTTGGTCAATCAAGCCCATGGCATCCTGACCATCGACAGTGGCATGATGAATATCCGGGTACTGAGTAGATGAATGGTTACCCCAAATGGTCAAATGCTTGATGTCATTGATGGTTTTATCCGTCTTTTGTGCCAATTGAGTTAGGGCACGATTGTGAT
This sequence comes from Marinibactrum halimedae, assembly GCF_021234875.1. Taxonomy (GTDB): domain Bacteria; phylum Pseudomonadota; class Gammaproteobacteria; order Pseudomonadales; family Cellvibrionaceae; genus Marinibactrum; species Marinibactrum halimedae. The sequence goes on from NZ_JAJQVM010000023.1 coordinate 67,940, forward strand.
CCAAGCGTGTCATCGCGGTGAATTGACGTGGGTTAATGTCCGGTGCATTACGCTGAGTAATCAAAGCGTTGGTGTTTGCAGGATTACCAACGACCAATACTTTAATATCGCGAGAAGCGTGATCATTAATTGCTTTACCTTGCACAGAGAAAATAGCGGCATTGGCTTCAAGTAAATCTTTACGCTCCATTCCTGGGCCACGAGGACGAGCGCCTACAAGCAGTGCGTAATCGGCATCTTTAAAGGCAACGTTGGCATCATCTGTGCAGATCATTCCGGCTAATAGTGGGAAAGCACAGTCATCCAGCTCCATGGCTACCCCTTTCAACGCACCCAATGCAGGGGTGATTTCTAACATTTGAAGAATCACAGGTTGATCAGGGCCGAGCATCTCACCGGCAGCAATACGAAATAACAAGGAATAACTGATTTGACCGGCGGCTCCGGTAACCGCTACACGAACTGGTGATTTCACTATTGTTCTCCAATTTTTGTTGTAAAAATTCAAGGCCTCATCCCATCAAAGGGACAAACGCAAATGGAACAAACGCTCGCCATTCTGTCAAAAATGCTTGGTTTTCGAGCAAAAACGCGACGCCTCGCATGTGCGAGAATCATAGCTTCTATAATAGTGGCTTATCTCAACTTCGGGTCGACCCACAAGCCGAAATAGACATTCTTAGTGCCTTTGCCTGATCTATTTAAGCCTCAATGATGATGACACTTGGCTCAAAAGCCTAAAACAACATCAATAACAATTCTCAAATACGCCTTTAAGTTTGGGGGTGAGTTTCGTCGTTTCAAGCTTAACAAACGCTTCAGGGCAGATTTTTCACGTCATTCGTCAAAAAGCCCTCAAAGAAGCGCTTTTTTTCAACCAATAGCGCCATAATTTCTGCCAAAGCTTTTCCGTCTTTCCCTAAAATCTCTTTTAAAAACGGACTCTTGAAAAACACCACCGGTTCAAACTCTAAAGGCCAGAAAGCTTTAAAGTGGATACCGAGCCTTTAGCCCCTCATACACTTTATCAGCAAAATCAGGCGCATCGCTCGATACTTCACTGAGCACTTCCACCAAATGCTCATTATCTTCGCGACCATCCCAGACTTTTTGATACTCGCCCGTTTTATAACCATGATCCTGACGAAAGAAATTCAATACGTTCTTGCCAACATAATGACGATGCAGCTCGTCAAAAGAAAGGTCAACGCCGTGCATTAAGCGACCAAATCCAGCCACATCAAATGCGCCATTTTGCAACACAGCCCCCGCAAATCGTTCCAACTCAATACGGAAATCCGTATCGCCAGCCGTAACATGCAACTGTAATTCAACAGATTCGGCCAACGCTTCCAGTGCTTGCGGACTCTCCGCACGAGATTTCATCATCAAATCACTTAACCCAAAATGCCAAATATCCACCAATTCGAGTTTCACTTGATCAATATCGGGATTCTGTTTTTTCCACCATTTCCATCCGTAATGATCCAATAATTCACCACACTCCACCCAAATAGCGCGATACCATGCATATCCTTGCTCTCTCCATTGCGCATGAACTTTGGTATTCATCGCGTCTTGCAATTGAAGCATGCTGACTAACTGGTTTTTCATAATAATACATTCTCATTGTTTTAAAGGCGCCATCCTACCATAGCCCCCTTTATGTATGACCCGATGAAAATTGTCATCATACTGAAACAATAACCTCATGTAATCGTCATTAAGTAGCATTAAATTGATCAAAAATTGAGTGCTTAAACTATGCGATTGTTAGAAAACATTCATCACTTCGACGTCATTACGTTTGGCTGGTGTCTGCGTCGCAAACACCGGGAACAAATCGTAAACCTTAGCCGCTACGTCTCAAGAACCGCAGACGGCCCACTTTATTTCATGATTGGGGCAGTACTTTGGGCGTGCGGATATCAAGACGTATTACCTGCTTTCTTAATTGCTTTTGCCATTGAGAGAGCAACATACGCGGTTGTAAAAAAATATTTTAAGCGTAACCGGCCTCCTGAAGCGATTCCGGGTTATAAAAGCGTCATTAAACCGTCCGATCAATTCAGCTTCCCTTCTGGACATACCTCTGCCGCGTTCTTAATGACGGTATTGTTACTGAGTTTATTTCCTGGTTTGTTCTGGGTATTAATTCCATGGGCAATGTGCGTCGGGGTATCTCGCGTTATGTTGGGTGTGCATTTCCCAACGGATATTGTGGCCGGAGCCACACTCGGTACCATAACGGGATTATGGGCAACTCAATCGATAATGTTGGGGTTCTAAGCGGTATCGTTTCTGTATTAGTAATGGAAGAATCACTTCATCGCATTGAATAAATTTGATTCTTTGATTGTGCTTTTTTGCAATACTTATATGTTTGTTTTATTTCAAATGCACCTCATTTATTTACCTCCCTCGAAGCACCCCCACCAAACTATATGGCCCCTCAGCCAGCTAGCTGCTAGGCTTAGCGAGAATTTTCGCGTAAATAGGTAATCCTTTAATGAAGATTTTTTATGGCGTTCAAGGCACAGGCAATGGCCACTTAACCCGCGCACGAGCTTTACAACAGGCGTTCGCTGAACGCACCGATGCTCAAGTTGATTATTTATTCAGCGGCAGGGCACGCGATGACTATTTCGATATGGAACAATTCGGAGAATGGGAATGCCGCGCAGGCTTAACGTTCTATCATCAAAATGGCCGCATCGACTTTTTAAAAACCATTAAAAATAATAAAATTAGAACCTTCTTTCGTGATATTTCTGAATTGGATTTATCCACTTACGATATTGTATTAACGGATTTTGAACCGGTCACAGCTTGGGCAGCAAAACGTAGCGGCAAGCAAGTTATTGGTATGGGGCACCAATACGCTTTTGATTTTGCCATTCCCAAACGCGGAAACTCCATTGTAGCGCAAAGCATCATGAACCAATTCGCGCCTGTCAATTTTGGCCTAGGTTTACATTGGCACCACTTCGGATACCCAATTTTGCCCCCCATCGCCGAAACCACAACCAAAGAGCAACCCATTCAAGACAATAAAATTGTTGTGTACCTTGGCTTTGAAGATCCAGATCGTGTGATTCAATTACTCTCTCCATTCACGGAGTATGAGTTTTATTTCTACGGTACGTTTCCAGAACCCAAATCCCTCGGTAATATTCATTTGAGGCCCTTATCACGCGATGGCTTTAAAGCCGACCTTGCCTCTGGCAGTGGTGTCATTTGCAATGCCGGGTTTGAACTTGCCAGTGAAGCCATCGAGCTCGGAAAAAAACTGCTCGTCAAACCTCTACACGGGCAAATGGAACAGCTCTCTAACGCATTAGCACTTGAAAGTTTAAATTTGGGAAAATGTATGGAAAAGCTAGACAGTCATGCTGTAAAAGATTGGCTAGATAACACCCAAGGCATAAAGGTGAAATACCCCAACGTGGCTAAAGCCATTGTCAATTGGGTGTTAGAGGGGGAATGGAATGAGCGCTCTCGAAATCAACTCGCTAAAACCCTATGGAATCAAGTAGAGTCACCTCATATTGAAGAGTTCGCCAATATCCCGTTACTCGAAAAGGCATTGGCTATGCCCGCATCGTAATTGCGCCCTCTCAAATCGCTACAATACGTTAAAAAGGCTTCTTTCAAGAAGCCTTTTTTATTGACTCGCGGCACTTTTATGAAATAAACGATAAAAGTTCTCGGTGGTAATATTAGCCAATGTTTCAAAAGAGACGCCTTGTAACTGCGCAATATATTCAGCCACTTCCCGAACGAACTTTGGCTCATTGGATTTTCCACGATACGGCACCGGTGCCAAATAAGGCGAATCGGTTTCCACCAATAAACGATCCAGGGGTATTTTCTTAACTACATCCCGCAGTGCACCGGCATTACGAAACGTGACGATACCGGAAATAGAAATATAATAATTTAAATCCAATGCTTTTTTGGCCATATCCCAATCTTCAGTGAAGCAATGCAATACACCCGCAGACGCCTCACTCCCATGCTGCTTAATCAGGTTAATCGTGTCTTCCCGAGCATCACGAGTATGAACTACCACAGGTAAACCGGCCTCTTTGGCAGCCTGCAAATGCACCACAAAACTTTCTTGCTGAATAAGGTTGGTCTCTTTGCTGTAATAATAGTCTAGGCCCGTCTCCCCAATAGCAACGACTTTTTCTTGAGAAGCCCACTCTACTAATTCTTCATAAGAAGCAAGCCCATTACTGACATCCAGTGGATGCACCCCCACCGAGGCCCAAACATCTTGATGAGACTGCGCAATAGACACAACACTCTTCAGATTCTCTAAGCTAATACCAATACACAAAAATTGCTGGACACCCCTCTCCCGAGCGGCCTCCAATGCCTGGCTTAATTGGTTGTTGTAGGGCGATAAATCAATACGGTCTAGGTGACAATGAGAGTCGATTAACATGGTTTATTCATCGAAAATTGAAAGGAAAACGAAAAAAGGTATCAAAAAAATTCTCAAAGACAAAGTGGGCCCAAAGGGTATGAAGCCCAATATCGTCTTATCATAAAAAGCGGTCACAATAGAGGTCATGCACTTATAGAATCTAGAGCTGATAGAAACTAAAGTTGATAGCAACGAAAGTTAATAGCAACGAAAGTTAATAGCAACGAAAGTTGATAGAAACTAGAGTGATAAATACTCAACTACATTGTGTGTGTTAATCGATCAGACTCCAAAGAGCCTGCCAGATACGTTTCGATTTTGCTGTTCGCCATATCATCTTGATCGTTGAACTGAACACCAATCCCAGCTGCTCGATTACCTTGAGCCCCTTTTGGCGTCACCCAGATGACTTTTCCTGCAACAGGGATTTTTTCTGGCTCGTCCATCAGGCTTAGCAGCATGAAAATTTCATCGCCCAAGCGATAGGTTTTATTGGTAGGAATGAATAATCCGCCATGCTCCACAAAAGGCATATACGCCGCATAGAGCACAGCTTTATCTTTAATGGTTAAGGAAAGAATACCGTTACGGGCTCCTCCACCTAATCCTTTCATAAGCGCTTCTTAAATCGTTAGCAAAACGTAATCCTACTATCGACGGTCGATCTGCTGACCATGAGCAGGAATGTTGATTGACCACTCCAACGTAGTCTCTTGCAAGGATAGCATTAATCAAATCATTCTAGATTTCCAGCAATACTCGCTATTTGAGTTTGTTTTTTTAAAGCCAACCGCTGTGCTGCACTTAAATCCATAAATAATTCTTCAATCAGCAGCTGTTTATTGGGATTGGCACCGGATAATAACGCACGCTTATTCACGACAAGCTTATCTAGAAAGCGGTAGAGGGGCTGAGAACCCGCACTCTGAATAGAGCTTGCTATAAGATATCGAATATTAAGCGTATTGCCTTGAGCTATTGTACCTCTTTGAGCCAGTGTACCTCTTTCACTCGCCACAACCGATGACTCTACAACCGATGACTCTACAACCGATGACTCTACAACCGATGACTCCGACAATACGGCATCTTTTATGGCTAATTGCAGTACTCTGATGACCTCTTCAATGACTAGCAAAGGTTCAAATTTCATCAGTTTCTCAGCAACCATTATCGAGCTGGCACCCTCCAATACGGCTGTACGCAAATACTGCATGACATCCTGTTGCTCTTGCTGACGCTCACCTGTTGCCAAAGCAAGTGCCTCTAAAGGCGAGAAAGACGCGGCCTCTAACAGCTCCGCAGCTTCCTCACCCACCATGGTTTCCAACCAAGGCTGTGTCAGTGCTGTAGAAGGAACAGGCAAGTCAACGCGCTGACAACGACTGCGTATGGTGGGCAACACCAAGCTTAACTGGTGGGTATACAACAATAGGTGTGTTTGACCCGCTGGCTCTTCCAAGCTCTTCAGCAACGCATTGGATGCCCCTTCCTGCATTGCTTCCACCGGGCCCAATAGCACAACTTTTCGACCACCTTGTTGAGCTGTATTCCCCAGAAAATCAATAACAGCGCGTACTTGATCCACCTTGATGGTTTTTGCACCGGGTTCTGGCTCTGCGATGTTGAGGTCAGGATGAGTATGGGCTTGATTTAGTAAACAGCTTTTACACTCGCCGCACGCCTGCCCGTCTTTGGGTGACGCGCACAACAATAAGTGGCTGAACGACAAGGCGAGTTGTCGTTTACCGATTCCTACAGGGCCTGACAATAACAGCGCATGAGGAGTTTTCCCCCCGTGGTATTGATCCACCAACCGAGACCAGAAAGATTGCTGCCACGGATAAGGCAGTGCCAAATGACGCTCAATGGGTTCATCGTCAACGCGGGCTTTCTCTGACACCTTAGGCACACACACTCCTTCAGAAGTTAACGGAAAAATAAAATGCTCAATACTGCCAAGCCTGCAGTAAATAATAGGCGCTAGATAGTAGAGGCTAGAGGGTAGGTAATCCAGAAAAGATTTGCCATAATGCGCGCCTTTATCATTATCAACAACGGCCAATAAAACAGCCGATGTAAGGCAACTGATTGAATGACGGATATTGAAGTACTTTTTTCTGACAGGCATTTTTTGGTTGCCAATAAACCTCATGACCTGCTCAGCGTTCCCGGCAAAGGTCCGGACAAGCAAGACTGCCTAATCCAGCGTTTATTGCCTAATTTCCCCAACAGTCGGGCGGTTCACCGTCTAGATATGCCAACCTCTGGGCTTATGCTGGTTGCGCAATCTCATCAAAGTTTGCAACATCTTTCGGCACAATTTCAAAACAGAACGGTTCTCAAACGCTACGTAGCAACCGTGTATGGCATCGTGCAATCAGAACAAGGGTCTGTAGAGGCACCCATGCGGTGCGACTGGCCCAATCGGCCCAAACAAATGATCGCTGAGGATGGCAAACCTGCCCTCACCCACTACCAAGTGTTATCTCGAGACCCAGTGAACAATGTCACACGAGTTGCCTTGTTTCCTCATACTGGCCGCTCCCATCAGTTGCGTGTACACATGATGAGTATCGGACACCCCATTATTGGTGACCCATTCTATGCCTGTAAAGAGGCGCGAAGCTTGGCAGAGAGATTACATTTACACGCTGAATATCTTTGTATTCGTCACCCAATCACTCAATGCCTAATGACCTTTACTGCCAAAGCGCCTTTTTAATAAAAAAGGATTTAATGGTGAGTAACTTTATGGTCAATAACTTAACGGAGAGTAACTTAATAGAGAGTAACTGGAAGATAGAGAGTGATTGAAAGGATGAAGAAATTAAGATGCAACTGAGAACCTTCTTAAACAATCATTATTGTAAAGGCTACTTGGACTCAATTCGATCAATAATACCTCTTACATATTTATCCAGCCGTATCAGCCAGTGACGTAAAGGGGCAATCACCAAAGCACCTCCCAATAAGCCAATAGAATTGGCCACAATATCAAGAAATGCAAAAGAGCGATGAGGCAAAATAAGTTGCACCACTTCAATAAATAAAGAATACCCCCATAAAAAAGGGACTACCCACCAAAAACGGCGCATTGAATAGAACGCAACGAGTGCGGAAAACATGGATAAAAAATACCCTAAGGCATGAGCGTATAAGTCATTGAACTGCGCCCCCACCTTAGGTGGAATTTCAACAACACCCAAATAAAAAAATAACGCCAACATCAATAAAAATTGAATTGCTTTTATTTGGTCAAATAACGAGACACATAAAACAAGAGCACGAATTTTCACAACAACCGCTCCAACACATGAGCAATATCCGCTTGCACCGCCTCTAATGCTTGCTCCGCATTCACCACCGCAATTCGGGATGAATTTTTGGCACGAGATAAATAAGCGGATCGAACCCGCTCAAAAAAATCGATATGCTCTTGCTCAAAGCGATCTAATTCCCCTCTTGCCCTTGCCCGAGCCAAACCAATATTGACATCGATATCCAATAACACCGTGAGATCGGGGCGCAACTCTTCTTGTACTAATGCTTCTAATTGTTCAATCGTTGAGAACGATAAGCCTCTACCGCCACCTTGGTAGGCATACGTCGCATCAGTAAACCGATCACACAATACCCACTTACCAGCCAATAACGCCGGCTTAATGACCTGCGCAATATTCTGAGCGCGCGCAGCAAACATCATTAACAATTCTGCATTTTCATCAACCAGTTCATCGCGTTGGCATAACAATAAACTGCGAATATCTTCTGCCAAGGGTGTTCCACCCGGCTCTCTTGTGGATATCACATCAATGCCTTGCTGTTTTAGAAAATCCAAAATAAAGGCAACATTGGTGCTCTTACCAACACCTTCCGTTCCTTCAATGGTTAAAAACTTTCCGGGTTTCATACGCTATTCTTTATCCATCTTTTTACATCGGTCGCGCAATACACTCATTCATAACACACGAGCAAACGGTTTACCCAATGAGATTTATTGTGATGCGCTGGGTGAGCTTTGATAGTTTTTCTTTCTTGAACGAATTTGATATTTTTTTACCGCTGCATTGTGTTCTTGTAAGGTCGCAGAAAATTGATGGCTACCATCCCCTTTGGCAACAAAATACAAAGCATCACCAGGTGCTGGATGCAGCGCCGCATACACGGATGCCCTGCCCGCCAAAGCGATAGGCGTTGGGGGTAACCCTTTAATAACATAAGTGTTGTAAGGGGTTTTTTCTTTTAAATCTTTTCGAGTGATATTACCTTGGTAACGATCACCCATACCGTAAATCACTGTTGGGTCTGTCTGTAGACGCATTTTTTTCTGTAAGCGACGTACAAATACCCCTGCAATTTGTTGACGCTCACCACTCATGCCAGTTTCCTTTTCTACTATCGACGCCATAATCAGCGCTTCATAAGGCGTTTGATAAGGCAGGTCTTCATCGCGCGACGCCCACTCTTCGGTTAATACCGATTGCATCGCCTGATAGGCCCTAAGAAGAATGTCTTTATCACTCTCACCTTTTGTATAAGCGTAGGTATCTGGAAAAAACCAACCTTCTATGTGTTGAACTTCTTCACCCAACCAATCAGGAATAACCGTTGCGTCCAAGCTGTGTAGCGTCTTTTTCAGTAATGGCTGTTGATGCAAATGATCCAATGCCTGTTGAGCGGTCCACCCTTCAATGAGGGTAACAGTGTGATAAATCACTTCTCCAGTGCTTAACTGACGAAGTATCTCTATGGGTGTTATTCCTGGATCTAAGCGATACTCCCCGCTTTTTAAGCGTGTTTTATCAATAAAACGACTATACATCATCATCACGAACGGATAATCCACCACACCCAGTTTTGCCATTTGATGAGTGACTTTTTTCAACCCACTTCCCTGCTCGACTGTAAACGTGAGCGCATGGGTATGACTCGCTGGTTGCTGCAGCCACCACCAACTGAACGTAGCAGTCATTACCACACCTAAAATACCGACCACCAATAAAGTCAGTAATAAACGCCGCAATTTTCTCATGAATTCAGCTAACATCACTCACACAACCGAAGACTTTACCAAAACCGCCGAGAAAACCTGCCACTTTCTACCACAAGCCTGCATTGGGCTTGCAGCTTTTCCACCGCAGGATGTGTTATCGGGAAATCCGCATCGTTTAATTTTGCAGGCACCTCGACACCTTGCCGTTCATCATGCCATGTTACTTTTTTTACATAACGAAAACCGTGCACACTATTGGTCACAAATAGAGCCTCCGCAGAGATAAATTCCTCAAAAGTCAAAACTCGCTCCTCTACAAGACACTCTGGATCACCTAATTCAGAGCCAACTTGCTCTATCAATACACGCCTTAACACGCCATTAACACCACATTCGTGTAAAACTGGTGTCACTACAAAACCACCAATAATCGCATATATATTGCTTGTGGTAGCCTCTATTACATGGCCACTCATATCCAGCAACAAACCATCGTCATAGTCGGTCGGCACAGCACCTGCGGCCATCACATATTCCAACTTATTCAGATGCTTTAATCCTGCTAATAAAGGCTGGTGGGAAAGTCTTATAGGACAACGCCACACACAAATTGCGCTGGATGACGCGGAAGACAACAGGTTTGCAGTGAAGACAATCGTTGGTTGTGTAGTGGCTTTAGAATCAGAGGGCTGTACAGGCGAGTTACCACGATGAGACGGCCAATACCCTCTGGCCATGACAACACCTCGTGACACCATGATTTTCAGTATCACGACATCTGTATACGATTGTTGATCACAAATTTTATGCACTTCCTGCATAAAGCTGGATAAATAACACTCAAACCGAGCAGCATCAAACGAGATATCAAGCTGACTCAGCGACTCCACTAATCGAGCCCAATGAACTTGCCAAAGTGGAGCAACGCCATGTTCTATCTTTATGGTTTCAAAAACACCATCACCATATGAGAACCCTCGATCCATAGGCGACAATGTACCATTAAGTTCACCGTTCACACTCGACAGTGGAAATGGGTTCACCGTGTCACGCCCATTAAATCCTTACCAAACAAACACTTACTCAATATACCGAAGTAAAAGCGATAGAGTAGGTGCATAAGAGTTAGATGAAAAAAGTTAGATTTTTCGGAAAACCAGTGTGCCATTGGTTCCACCAAATCCAAAGGAGTTGGATAAAGCGCCTTCTATATTCATAGGTTGAGCATGATGAGGCACTAAGTTAATGCCTTCACACACCGCTTCTGGGCTATCCAAATTAATGGTAGGCGGAGCGACCTGATCCCGTATTGCCAAAACGGAAAATATTGACTCAATGGCTCCAGCAGCACCGAGCAAATGGCCGACCATCGACTTCGTCGAACTGACAGCCAGTGATTTGTTATTTTCACCAAATACCGACTTCACCGCATGAGCTTCCGCAATATCTCCGGCAGGTGTTGATGTTCCATGGGCATTAATATAATGAATGTCACCCGCAGCCATTCCAGCATCTCTCAACGCATTGGCCATGGATAAAGCGGCACCCGCACCATTTTCTGGAGGTGACGTCATATGATAAGCATCACCACTCATACCAAAGCCCGTCAGCTCAGCGTATATCTTGGCACCACGGGCTTTTGCATGCTCGTACTCTTCCAAAACGAGAACACCAGCGCCATCACCCAGTACAAAACCATCACGGTCAGTATCCCATGGTCGGCTTGCTGCTGACGGATTGTCGTTTCGAGTTGAGAGCGCTCTTGCCGAGCCAAAACCCGCCAAGCCCACTCGAGTTGTCGCCATTTCCGCACCACCTGCCAACATCACATCGGCTTCTCCATACATAATGGACCGGGCTGCCAATCCAATAGCATGTGTTCCTGTTGTACACGCAGTGGTCACCGCAAGATTTGGGCCTTTAAAGCCGTACTTAATGGAGAGATTACCGGCAATCATATTAATAATGGAGCCCGGCACAAAAAACGGAGACACGCGTTTTGGTCCGCGATGTTCAATCGTTAATGACACATCTTCAATAGCGCCCAAACCACCAATACCAGAGCCAATGACCGCCCCCATACGAGGTGCCAATTGTTCTGAAACCTCTATGCCACTGTCTGTCATGGCCTGGATGCCGGCTATCATTCCATATTGAATGAACACGTCCATTTTACGTGCATCTTTTACAGGCATGAACTCAGAAACGTCTAAGCCTTGTACAGAACAACTGAATTTGGTTGCAAATGGCTCTACATCAAATTCAGAAATAGTGCGCGCACCACTAACGCCACTCACAATATTTTTCCATGATGACTCCACGTCATTGCCGACGGGAGAAACCATACCTAGACCGGTTACTACAACTCTTTTGCGAGACACGATTGCCTCCAGACTATTACTTACGATTCACCTTAGAAGCTCTAAACTTAAAGAAGATGCTAAAAAGGCGTTTCTTAATTTAACAAAACTGTATAAATTACAGCCAAAATAAAAGCCGTACTACAGCAGGTATAGTACGGCTTTTACACGCAATGCAGGTTAGGAATAAACCCAACGTTAGTTCAAGTTAGCGTTGACGTAATCGATGGCCAATTGAACAGTTGTAATCTTTTCAGCTTCTTCATCAGGAATTTCTGTTTCAAACTCCTCTTCTAAAGCCATTACAAGCTCGACGGTATCAAGAGAATCGGCACCCAAGTCCTCTACGAAAGAAGCTTCATTTTTTACATCTTCTTCTTTAACACCCAGTTGCTCGGCAACGATTTTCTTTACGCGTTCTTCTATGCTGCTCATAACGTTAATCAACTCCTAGTCGGTATGTATTCGGTAAGCCGTTCTCAGACAAAATTATTTGATTACGACTCTTTTATCACTACGGCCAACACGAGCGCGCATTTTACATTGATTATTGCGCACTTGTGAACGAAAGACTGAAAATTTATTTCTTTTAAATGATTATTTAAACGATTCCGTTATTGAGACATATACATGCCACCATTAACGTGAATTGTTTCTCCTGTAATATAGGATGCGTTATCAGATGCCAAAAAAGACACCACATTTGCAATTTCTTCTGGTTGCCCCAAACGCCCTAATGCAATCGCACTGAGCATTGTATTACGCTGCTCATCGGAAAGCGCCTTTGTCATATCAGTATCAATGAAGCCAGGCGCTACCGTATTTACGGTAATACTACGAGATCCCACCTCTTTAGCAAGTGCTCTTGCAAAACCCGCGACGCCGGCTTTCGTTGCCGCATAATTTGACTGGCCTGCGTTGCCCATGGCCCCCACCACAGAAGAAATATTAATAATTCTACCCCAGCGAGCCTTCATCATGCCTCTCAAGCAAGACTTAGACAAACGGTATACTGCACTTAGGTTAGTATTAATAACATCAAACCATTCTTCATCACTCATTCTCATGAGCAAGTTATCTTTGGTAATACCCGCATTGTTGACCAATACCAGAGGCACACCAAACTCTTCTGTAATCTGTTTTAATGCACTTGCCACTGAATCAGCGTCAGTTACATTCAAGACGACGCCTTTTCCCTTAACGCCCTCCTCAGTCAAGCGGGTAGAAATAGCTTGCGCACCCGTTTCACTGGTGGCAGTTCCAATGACTACAGCGCCCTGCTCCCCTAATCTCTTTGCAATGGCAGCCCCAATCCCACGAGACGCGCCAGTCACCAAACATACTTTATCGGCTAAAGGCATAATATTTTCCTAGATGTAATTCTTTATCAAAGCTTGAATTAAGAAACAGATTCAATTGCCGTACTGATGAGGGAAGGTGAATCCACATTCTTCACTGCAAGACCTTTGTCAATACGCTTGACTAAGCCCGCAAGCACTTTGCCAGGACCACACTCTATAGCGACATCACAGCCCAAGGTTGTCAAAGATTTTACACACGCCACCCAACCAACGGGCTTGTATATTTGCTCAAGCATTATCGATTTAATGTTATCAGGCTCCATTTCTGCCTGAGCATGGACATTATGAATAATTGGCAGAGAAGGGTTAACAAACAACACAGAGTCTAAATCTTTTGATAAGCGATCTGCCGCAGGCTTCATTAATTCTGTGTGAAAAGGCGCACTCACCGGCAGCAGCATGGCTTTACGCGCTCCCGCTTCGTTACAACGATCAACAGCGGATTGAACAGCCTCTTTACGTCCAGCAATCACCAACTGACCAGGTGAATTGAAATTAGCGAGGGAGACCTCCCCTTGCTCACGAGCTGCCTCACAAGCTGAAGCTACTACCTCATCATCTAAGCCGATAATAGCCGCCATTGCCCCTTCTCCTGCCGGGACAGCCTCCTGCATGTATTTACCACGCAGTCTGACTATGTTTACCGCATCTTCAAAAGCAATAACACCGGCACACACAAGTGCCGACCATTCACCCAAACTATGCCCAGCCATATAACTCGGCTGCGGACCGCCCAATTCATTCCACACCTGCCACATTGCAAAACTGGCAGTTAGTAGAAGCGGCTGTGTTCGCTCAGTAAGGTTAATGTCTTCTTGTTCGCCTTCTTGACTGAGAGCCCAAAGGTCATACCCTAAAACCTCCGAAGCTCGATCATAAACTGATTTTACAACAGGGAACGCCGAGTGGAGATCAGCCAACATGCCAATCTTCTGAGACCCCTGACCAGGAAAAATAAACGCTAGATTTTCTTGTTTCATCGCTTTTTATATTGTCCGATGTATCTATCGTACTACCCTAGGCTAGCCAGTGGGATAGTAAGACATCATTTAATCGCCTTAGGCTTCTAAGACACAAAACACCCTTCCATCGACTGCCTTAGTTGAGGCACTAACTCTTGCTGAACCATTGTTTGAGCATAGCTAAGGGCATAACCAAACCCTCTAGCATCTGCTCCACCATGGCTTTTCACCAGAACATGATTCAACCCGAGAAAACTGGCTCCATTATAACGAGCAGGATCAAAACGTCTCTGCCATTTTTTCAGTACTGGCCGGGCAAACTGGCCAAGTAATTGGCCATAAAGGCTTGTTCGAAAAGTATCATTTACTTGTCTTACCGCCATCCTGGCAACACCTTCACTGACTTTCAATGCAATATTGCCTGCAAAACCATCACATACAATGACATCGGCCATACCACTGTAAATAGCATCACCCTCAACAAAGCCAATGTAGTTAAGCCTTCCATCACTCTCAAGTAAACCTGCCGCCGCTTTCACATCTTCATGGCCTTTAATCACTTCGTCACCGATGTTCAGCAAGGCAACCCTAGGCGAAACAACCTGATCACAGCAGTGAGATACCGCCGCACCCAACAAAGCAAAAGCATGAAGGAGATCCGGGGTGGCAGTAACATTAGCTCCCAAATCCAGCATATAGCTGTGTCCACCTTCCACTGTAGGTATGGGCTTGCAGATAGCAGGACGCTTTAGGCCCGTAAACGTTCCCCAAAAATGCCTTGCAATCGCCACCATTGCGCCCGTATTCCCAGCACTAACACAGGCATGAGCCTCACCAGAGGAAACGCTCTGTAAAGCCATTGCCAAGGTAGAATCTTTCAAATATCGGAGCGCTCGTGAAGGGCTATCGGACATAGACACGAACGAAGAACACGGCTTAATTGTCAAGCTAGGGTGAGAAGCATCAACATCACCGGTTAAGGATTGATGAAGGTATAAAGTAATGTGGGCTTGAGGATTTTGTTGAAGGAACTGAATTGAGGCGGGAACAGTAGAGCGAGGACCATAATCCCCGCCCATTGCATCGACAGCCAAATGTAACTGAGGCCGGAAAGACAATTAATTAGTCTTCATTACCAAGGTCGATGACTTTTTTACCACGGTAAAAACCGTCTGCACTCACGTGATGACGGAAATGCTTTTCACCACTGGTTGGATCCACTGACAAAGTTGGTCCAGTTAACGCATCGTGAGAACGACGCATACCACGCTTTGAACGGGTTTTACGGTTTTGTTGAACAGCCATGATTGCTCCTAATTTCCAAATTCACTGGGGCCGAGGCGCCTCACTACTTCTTCGGCGTGCTCTTAAGTTGCTCCAGTACACTAAACGGATTGCTCTGATCGACATCTAAGTCTTCAGAGCTGTCAGCAGAGGAAAATAAAGCTTCATTGACGCATTGCTCGGCATGAAATGCCACCATTGGCAATGCTAACAAAAGCTCTTCCTCCACCATACAAAACAAATCTGCCGCACCTTCACCCACTATCCAGGGATCCAATCTGCTCGGCAATTGCTTTGCCTGATCTTCGTCCCAAACTACACCAACAGACACATCACACACCAAACTCAATGGCGTTGGCTGAAGGCAGCGCTGACACTCTGCTTGAACTTCCGCAGAAATACGCCCGGTTACCTCGCGGTAACCCTCCTCACCGATATCGAAGGCAAGGCTAACCTGAACTGGAGAGACAATCTGCACAACTGCTGCAGAAAGACGCTCAAGCTGATTTTGCTCTATATCACCGACTAACTTTACGCCATTTTGGGCAAATTTTCGGGGATCTACAGTGCGTGGTAAACGCTGATAATTTGGGGGCTTTGACATAAGCGCGCAATTCTAGGGATAGCAAGGTCCCGTGTCAAAAGAAATTAATGACTTCCACTTTAATTTTTTAAGCGAAATGTTTTAAAAAACACGTATCATCAAAACTTTTTAAGGATAAACCATGTGCTCACCCCAAAAAACCGACAACCAAACCCATAAACTTATTCTTGCATCCAGCTCACCTTATCGGGCTGAACTCCTCAACCGACTGGGCACACCCTTTACTACACAATCGCCAAATATTGATGAAACTCCTCAACAAGACGAAACACCTCAAGCACTAGCCCTGAGGTTAAGCATTGAGAAAGCTGCTGTAATCGCGAAAGCAAATCCCTCTTCTTGGGTTATTGGGTCTGATCAAGTCGCCGAACTAAACGGAAACATTCTCCACAAACCTGGCAACATTGAAAATGCACGCCATCAGTTAAAAGCCTCCAGTGGAAAAACGGTAAATTTTTATACAGGCCTTTGCCTAAGCCATTACGAAAAAGGCGTCACACAGCATTGTATCGTCCCCTTTAGCGTAAACTTTCTCTCGCTCAACAATGAGCTCATTGACAGCTATTTATCAAAAGAAAAGCCTTTCAATTGTGCCGGGAGCTTCAAAATAGAAGGACTAGGGATCACCCTATTCCACTCTATGAAAGGAGACGACTACACGAGCCTAATTGGGCTACCCATGATGGCACTGTGCAAGCTACTTCGAAATGTGGGTATTGAACCACTTTCTATGTAGATACCCTCTTTTAGATACTCTCTTTTTATAGATAACTTTGATATTACTGAAGCTTTATCCTCTCTAAGCTAGACTGCATCATTGCCCCAGGCAGGGCGCTGGATATACCTCGCCCTACCGACAATCCAAGCTGCTCAACCAATTGAGCAAGAGGGGACGAACGACGGCTGTAATCAATAACATCTTCCACACCAATCACTTCACGAGCAACGTAACCTGCACTGCCTAAGCCATCTATCAAACCCAACGCTTTCGCCTGTTCGCCACTCCAAATCAGACCACTGTATAACTCTTCCTCCGGAGCCATGAGCTTTTGTCCACGCCCTTCTTGCACCACGGTAACAAATTGCTTGTGTACCGTATTCAGCACTCCTTGCCAAAATTCCGTCTCAGATGCCTTAACAGGAGAAAATGGATCCAAAAACGCTTTGTGTTCTCCGGCTGTATAATGGCGCCGCTCCACACCCAATTTATCCAAACTGTCAACAAACCCAAACCCGGAAGCCGTCACACCAATAGAACCAACCAAGCTTGCTTTATCTGCATAGATTTCATCGGCAGCCACAGCAATATAATAGCCCCCAGAGGCGCCTATATCTGAAATAACCGAATACACTTTTTTACTAGGGTATTTCTGTTTTAATCGATGTATTTCATCATTAATATAACCGGCCTGAACAGGACTACCACCCGGGCTATTAATCGCCATGATAACGGCCTTAGCGTTCTCCTCCTCAAAGGCTTTGCGCAAACTTCCTGCAATGGAATTAGCATTCGCAGGCTCATCAGCACTAATAACACCATCTACTCTGATGAGCGCCACATGCTCCTCATTGGTCGATACGCGCTTACTGCCTAGCGAAACCCAAAATAGCCCTAAAGCCACAAATACATACGCAAAAGCCAGAGACTTAAACACCACCCCCCAACGACGGGCTTTTCGTTGCTCCCGGGCTCCCTCCAGAGCCAACTGCTCAATTAATTGCCACTGCCTATCTTGATCATCCCGTTGGGTAGAAGAAGATTCCGAACCCTTATTGCCATTAAACATCATAAACCTATCCCAATTGAAATGATCCACACACCTAAGTTATTCATTGATACCCATCCAACAACAATAATCAAAAACGCTCATTAAATATGCATGAAAGAAGAACACCCCCATCCCAAAGGGGCTGAATTGAACGATCATTGCACTTGAATTCTACGAAGAGACTCTAAAGCACGATTCAAAGATGACTCCAAAGGAGCATTCACCACAATGTCATCACCGCCTTCCATACATGGGATACGAAGAGACATTGCATGCAAGAATAAACGATTCACACCGTAGCTTTTGAAAAGTTTGTTTAATTCGTCGTCACCATATTTTTCATCCCCCACTAAACTGTGCCCCACATACTGAGCATGAACCCGAATTTGATGGGTACGCCCTGTAACAGGCACAGCTTGAACAAGGGTGAGAGAATGAGGCTCAACATGAAAGCTCTCAACCACAGAAAAGCGTGTTAAAGAAGGCTTCCCATCCGATTTTACACGAACAACCCGTCCACCATTTTGCTCTTCGCTTTTTCGCAATGGCGCATCCACCTGATGACGCCGCTTCGGCCAACGCCCCAATACCAGCGCTTGATAGGTCTTTTCAATACGGTCTTTTTCTCTTAGTAAATCTTGCAAATATTTCAAGGCACTTCTTTTTTTTGCGATCATAACGCAACCAGAAGTCTCCCTGTCTAACCGATGCACCAACTCAAGCATTTTCTGTTCTGGCCTAAGTTGGCGAAGCGCCTCTATTAATCCCAGGCTAACGCCGCTACCACCATGAACAGCCAAACCAGAGGGCTTATTCACTACTAAAAAGCCATCATTTTCGAACAAAATATTATCCAATAAGTAACGAGACAATGACTGACTGGGTGCCACTAATGGCTTGGTGGTCGATACGGTAATAGGGGGAACCCGAACAATATCACCAGAACGAAGGCGATATTCCGGTTTGACACGGGATTTATTGACTCGAACCTCTCCTTTACGAAGCACTTTATAAACTCGTGACTTCGGTACACCTTTAAGGCGAGCCAATAAAAAGTTATCGATCCTTTGCCCAATAAAGTGATCTTCCACCTCAATGAACTGAACCCCCATTCGCTCTCCCCCCTTTCCCTGAGCATCAGTTAAGCGTGCCGCCTGACGAGCGACAAGGGGTTTTGACGGATTTTTGCGCTGCTGAGAATGAATTTTTTGCTTCAAAATCTAACTACCATTTTTTTGGACTACCACATGAAGGTCGGCTGAAAGCGATTAACACTTCAATAACAGAACCATCCGAACTCATACCAGTACGTATTGTACCGTAAGTACGCAGGCAGACGGCGTTCGCTGAAAATTACTTCGATCAACACACTAAATAATCGATTTCTTAGAGGATATTGACACAAAATTGATGAGGCATTTAATAGCTGCTACTATCTTTTTAGGCCTTATTTAGGCTGGTTTCCGGATCAGGTAGTCTAAGAAGCGTTCTTTGATATACCCATCAATAGGAAATACCGCTAATCGAGCCAACAGTCGGCACCTGACAGCAACCACTTCCTTGTCGAGTGACACAAAAACGTCACACTAAGAGTGAAAACTAAACGTCGGGGACGTGAATGACTAGGTGAACAGCAAACCGGCTGCACAATGTAACTTGTGGGACACTAATGCCCCATTAACGAAATTAAATGACAATATAACCGCGCCAATCATGGCAGAGGATCGTGCACCGCCGAAACAGAGCGAGAACGACAATTGAACAACGTCTACGTTTGAGTCGCCACAAGCGAGTTAAACGCAACAGGCTAACACTGTGTTGATGACTAAAACAGCAATGGGTTGACGAGGCGAAAAAGAAGAAGCGAAAGCCATTCCCATCACTAAGATACCGCTTGTTTTCATTAACTAAGTCGAGTGCATCACTCTTTAATACAACGTGACTGCATATCAAGCCCAGACAAATTAACAGTATGTGATTTGAGTGCTTTCACACATTATTACCAAGTGCTCTTCTTTACTAGCTGATATTGATCGGAAAAATACAAAAACTCTAGCTCAAATTGTGTCTACCTTTTGACCACAAACTTGTAAATACAGACTTGTGATCGCAATAGAACAACCACTGAGCCTGAATGTCGAGCAAAGACGATAGAAACAGCGAGAATATACACAAGCTGCAAACCACCCTCGCTAAATGACGTAAATATGATTGACCGGCCATTTTAGGTCTTGAGAAAAACCTCGACAATCAAGAGTGAAAGTAGTTTTTATTGCACCGCCTCTGAATTGGACTGACATAAACCTCGCCATGATGTGCGCCTAGAAAACTAGGTAATGCATGAAAAGAATGTTGATTAACGCAACTCAGCCAGAGGAGTTGCGTGTTGCCATGGTCGATGGCCAGTGGCTTTACGATCTTGATATTGAAAATAGAACCAGAGAACAAAAAAAGGCCAATATTTACAAAGGCGTTATTACTCGCATTGAGCCGAGTTTGGAAGCAGCTTTTGTCAATTATGGCGCTGAACGTCATGGTTTTCTGCCCCTCAAAGAAATCTCCCGAGAATATTTTCTAAAACAGCCCAAAGATGTTGAAGGCCGTATCAAAATTAAAGATATGGTCAAAGAAGGCCAGGAAGTCATTGTCCAGGTGGATAAAGAAGAGCGAGGCAATAAAGGTGCAGCCTTGACCACCTTTATCAGCCTTGCAGGTCGCTACCTTGTCCTCATGCCAAATAACCCAAGAGCCGGCGGTATTTCACGCCGAATTGACGGTGAAGACAGAAGCCAGCTTCGTGACGCCATGGCTGACCTCGAAGTGCCATCAGGCATGGGCGTTATCGCCCGAACTGCAGGCGTTGGGCGAAGCGCGGAAGAGCTTCAGTGGGATTTAGACTACCTTCTCCAATTATGGACCAACATCAAGTCCAAATCTGATGAACTTAAAGCCCCCTACTTCTTATTCCGCGAAAGCAATGTCATCATTCGCGCTATTCGAGACTACCTACGCCCAGACATCGGCGACGTATTTGTAGATAACGAGAAAGCCTACAACGAAGCCTTAGAGTTTGTACAACAGGTCATGCCTGCTTACGCCAGCAAAATCAAACTCTACAAAAGCAGCACATCATTATTCAGCCACTATCAAATCGAAAGCCAAATCCAAACGGCCTTTCAACGGGAAGTCAAACTCCCCTCTGGTGGCTCGATTGTTATTGATGTTACAGAAGCCCTTGTTTCTATCGACATCAACTCTGCTCGCGCCACAAAAGGCGGAGATATTGAAGAGACCGCACTGCAGACCAACCTGGAAGCCGCCGACGAAATTGCTCGCCAACTGAGGCTCAGGGACATCGGCGGTTTACAGGTGATTGACTTTATCGATATGCAATCACCAAAAAATCAGCGGGAAGTAGAAAACCGACTTCGCGATGCACTTTCAATGGATCGCGCTCGTGTCCAAACCGCTCGTATTTCACGCTTCGGCCTTCTGGAAATGTCACGCCAACGTCTGCGCCCATCCTTAGGCGAAACTACATCCAAAGTGTGCCCTCGTTGTAGCGGCCAAGGTACGATTTTAAGCACCAAGCCCTTAGCACTCTCAATCCTCAGATTGATTGAAGAAGAAGCACAGAAAGAGCGCAGTGCCGAAATCCGCGCTATTACACCCGTTTCTGTTGGTACCTACCTTCTCAATGAGAAAAGGGCCTCTATTTCAGAAATAGAACACCGTAACAACACCCGTGTTGTCATCGTACCCAGTGAAGAACTCACCACTCCCCACTTTGAAGTTCAGCGCTTGCGCGATGACGACGACAGCATGGAAGAAGTCAGCTACAAGATTAGCCACACAACTGAAGAGGCAACATCCGAGCCCAAGACTGTTGCGAAAGAATCATCAGCCACTGAACAATCCACACCTGCCGTACAACACTCAACCCCTGCACAACCTGCCCCAGAGCCACCTAAAGCACCGGGTTTATTAACACGACTTGTTAAATGGATAAGCGGCCTTTTTGAGGAAGAGCCAAAACCGAAGAAACACAACCGCAAAAAAAGTGGTGGTAAAGGCTATGAAAATCGCCGAAACCGCAATGATCGCCACCGTAATCGTCGTCGTGATAACCGCAACCGCCGCGATAACGACGATGAAAGACAGGATAAACAAAAAACTGAGCGCACCAACGGGCGTCATCATCGTAACGATGATCGCCGCCAGCACGAAGACAAGGACAGTCGAGATCACAACCGAGACCGCAAGCAGAAAAGGCGTTCAGAGAACGGCTCTCGCCAGCAGCACCTTCGAAATAATGGCTCTAATGTTTCTTCAGAAGGGTATGAGGAAAATCGCAGCCGCTCAAACGCCCAAGACTCAGCAACTCAAGATAGCAACATTAACGGGGATCAACAGCGCCCAGCACGCCGACCCAATAATAAGCGGGCCCGGCCTCAACAACGCCGACGAGGACGCCGTGAAGATCTGATCGACAACGAACAGACATCTACTCAGCTCACTGAGTCTGAAAATCTTGCGAAGTCAGCGCCTGCCACCACTTCACCTATAAATGAAGCAGTAAGCGAGAAACCTAGTAGTAGCCAAGCGTCATCAACACAACAGCACAACGCCTCTATTGCAGAACCGAGACCAAATGTTGAGGCGCCCACTACCACGTCCGAAAGTGAAATGGAGAGCAGTGCGAATACCTCTGCGGACAACAAAGCTCCTGACTCAATGACTTTGGAGACAGCGGCTTCTCAATCATTAACTTCTGAAACTGTGGTTTCAAAAAACCCCGAAGACAAAGTCGACCCAACAATGAGTACTGACAAAGCGGGTCTAAGCGCAACTGAAGCGAAAAACTCAGTAGAAACTCCCGAAACTGACTCTCATCAACCTGAGAAAGAAGCACAGGAAAACTCATTAACAAAACCGACAGCAGTAGCAAACCCTGAAACTGAACAGCCGAGTGCTTCTACATCTGAAGTGGCCTCTAATGCCAATGCTGACATGAATCAGAACGACGCTTCCGAATCTGAACAAACAACGCCTGAGGACCTTTCATCAGGAGCACCTCAGGTTGAACCCGCGCCAGTGTCAGCAGGCAATGAGAGAGCTATAAATGATCCTAGGGTCAATCCAAAGCCGATATCGACGTTAGAGGTGAGATCCATAGAGCATAAAGTCACCCTTTCTCAACCACTGAACACCGCAGAACCTGCAGAAATCGAAAGAAAACCGAGGCAATTACAACGGCCCGCAAATGACCCTCGTAATCAAAGGGGACTTTCAGCCTAAACTGTTTCCACCTATTAAAAAGCGATAAAAGAAAGCCCTGACGTAGTTCGGGGCTTTTTTTATCACCCCAAAACCTCCTCCCAACTGTTTACCAATCAACATAGCTGATGGGTTTTTAGACGAAAAGATAACTCATTGAAAAATAATGATTTAAAAGATTGCCAACCGAACCAACCTATGTATAATCACGTCCCGTTCCGGTGGGGTGGCTGAGTGGTCGAAAGCGGCGGTCTTGAAAACCGTTGAGTGTAACAGCTCCCAGGGTTCGAATCCCTGCCCCACCGCCATTTCAAAAAAACCTCCCAACTCCTAGTCAATCTAAATTTTATCTATAAAGAAGACAGGCTTCACTCACAGAAGACTTCAGTCTTTATTGAGTTCTAGCCTACTACCTTAAGGAACTTATCTTCCCTGACCTCACTCTAAGATCCGATTGGTGTTCATTCTTAACACAGCTTAAAAACAAAAAAATTCTTTTCTACTTTTTACCTCGGAAATATCGCTATAAGGATGCACCAAAAACCTTGATTTTAAAGCGTCCGACCTTATCATAAGAGTGTCTACTTTTAATATAAATGGAGAAAACGTATGCAAAACGTCACTGCTGGAAATTCGGCAATTGCTCATGCCGAACAGGTCAGTAAGGTACTGCGCAACACATACGCACTGCTTGCGATGACCCTGTTGTTCAGTGCCGTCACTGCCGGAATCTCTATGGCTGTGGGTGTAGGTCGCGGCCTAGGAATGATCATGAGCTTGGCAGCACTTGGTCTCATTTGGTTTGTTTTACCTCGAACTGCAAATTCAAGCGCGGGTATTGGTGTTGTCTTTGCCTTTACTGGCCTTCTTGGCGCCGCTCTTGGCCCAATGTTGAATGCTTATCTTCAGCTCAGCAACGGCGGCAGTTTGATCATGCAGGCTTTGGGTGGTACTGCACTCGTGTTTTTCAGTTTGTCTGCTTACGTGCTTACTACGCGTAAAGACTTCAGCTTTATGGGCGGCTTTTTGATGGTTGGCCTATTGGTTGTGATTCTAGGCTCCCTAGGCGCATTCGTTGCCAGCCTATTTGGTGTCAACGTTTCCATGTTCAGTTTGGCAATCAGCGCCGCTGTTGTGTTTTTGATGTCAGGCTTCATTCTTTTTGATACGAGCCGCATCGTTAATGGCGGAGAAACAAACTACATCATGGCTACCGTTTCTTTGTATCTAAATATCTACAATCTCTTTACCTCTTTGCTCCATCTACTTGGCGCATTGAGTGATGACTAAGCTGAGCCGTTAGTCATAGATTCTAAAAAGGCCCCTTTTTGGGGCTTTTTTATTGCCTTTATTTCAACTTACGGCTCATTTGAATTGATAACGCCAAAATGAACGTTTAACGCTCTCACCCAATGAATATCGCCCTTGCCATTTACTCACCACCACTATCAGAAACCAGTCTTCGTGCCATACGGTTTGCCAAAGCCGCTCTCAATAACGGGCATAGCATTCATCGGGTATTTTTTTACCACGAAGGGGTTTTACACGGATCTCATCTCAACACTGCCCTCAAAGGCGAGATACCAGCGACCGATGAATGGCGAAATCTTCAGCAATCTCATGGCATAGAGCTGATTGTGTGCATTGCCTCTGCTATTAAACGGGGGGTAATTAATGAGCAAGAAGCAAATCGATATGGGAAAAGCACTCACAATCTAGCTGATGGATATGAACTTTCAGGGCTGGGGCAATTATTAGAGAGCGCCGTGTCAGCCGAGCGCATTGTCACTTTTGGGCCTTGATTGCCAAACACTCAACTCAGTACCATAAACCAATGGGCTATCTTTCCAGCAGCATAACCGTTACATGAATACCAAAAACTTACTTTTCACACTTCGGTCTTCACCCTGCGCCTCCCTCATGGCGAAGGAAGGCTTAGACGCCATACTTGCTGCCTCAGCATACGGACAACACATTCAAGTTTTATTTATGGATGAGGGGGTATTCCAGCTTTTACGACACCAAAGCCCAAAATCACTTTCTCTAAAGTCGCCTAGTAATCTCATTGAGACACTCCCCATCTATGGCATCACTGATCTTTACGTATGTGAAGACTCACTCACTAAAAGAGCAATTAATGAAGAGTTGATAATGCCTGGCACACAATGCTTATCCAAAGAGGACATAAAACACCTCATTGCAACACAAGATGCCATCTTGAACTTTTAAGCTCTTATGATTCCAAAATCACCTAAAATTGAACACAGACTGTGAACGAACCTAAAAAAGAAAAACAAACACTGCATATTGTCTCCCGATCCCCTTATCAATATCGAGATATAGAGCAATGCCTAGATCGCGCCTGCGATAACGATGCTATTTTACTCACTGGGGATGCAGTATTTGCCCTCTTACCTACCAGCACCATCTACCACCACCTTAAAAACACATCGATATTTATGTGTGCCCTTGAGCCAGAAGTCGCAGCAAGAGGACTCTTAGAACAAAACGTGCCAGAATCCACCATCAACCTCATTTCAGATGACGACTTCGTTCAATTAGTGTGCGAATATTCCCGCAGCTTTACCTGGTTTTAACCGCTCTACTCTTAGTGTATGAATACACATTTATATGAATACACATTGATTCAATTAAGAATATACACGCCATGAATATATCGCTCCCTCAAATTAAATTTGATTCTGAAGGCTACTTAGAAGAGTTATCCCAGTGGACACCAGAATTAGCCACACTCCTTGCGAAAGAGGAAAATATTGAATTGTCACACGCACACTGGGAAATACTTCATGCAGTGCGTAATTTCTACAATGAGTTTGATCACGCTCCGGCTATGCGTGTTTTAGTGAAATACCTTGCAGCCACCTTAGGACCTGATAAATCCCACAGTATTTATCTATTAACGCTTTTTCCAGACAGCCCCGCTAAAAAAGCATGCCGAATTGCTGGGCTACCCAAACCCACCAATTGCCTATAAACGCTATTCTCCTTGAAGAGTTATCACAAGCCGCCTTGAGCCACCTCGATTGCGGTGCTCACATAAATAAATACCCTGCCATACACCAATATTTAATCGACCATCGCATATCGGTATAGATAAACTTGCACCCAAAAGACTACTCTTCAAGTGAGCAGGCATATCATCACTTCCTTCATAAGTATGAATAAAATACGGTTCATCCTCTGGAACAGCGCGATTAAAAAATTGCTCAAAATCTTCCCGCACTGTTGGATCGGCATTTTCATTAATCGTTAGAGACGCAGACGTATGTTGAATAAACACATGCATCAAACCCACGGAAATGCGTTCTAGCTCTGGTATTTCCTTCAATACCTCACGGGTGATTAAATGAAACCCTCGATGCTTAGGCTGTAATTGAATCTGCTTTTGTAACCACATACGAATTCCTCAATCTCAATAATTTACCCACCCA
This sequence comes from Marinibactrum halimedae, assembly GCF_021234875.1. GTDB lineage: Bacteria > Pseudomonadota > Gammaproteobacteria > Pseudomonadales > Cellvibrionaceae > Marinibactrum > Marinibactrum halimedae. The sequence continues at coordinate 94,437 of NZ_JAJQVM010000023.1, forward strand.
TCATATTAAAAACATCACTCCTTAACATAATCCGTTATTTTTTACATTTGGCTCAATACCATTCCCTTTTCCTGAAACGAAACAACCAATATTTAAAAGCCCGTTCCCATATGTCTGACACAAAAACAAATAGCTTAAAAATAAAACAGTGCATAAAAAGGAATACCAAAATCAATGGACAAGTGTATTGACGCGCCGAGAATAAACGCTATTATACGCACCACTTCGCTGCGGGTGGTTAGCTCAGTTGGGAGAGCGACGGCCTTACAAGCCGTAGGTCACAGGTTCGACCCCTGTACCACCCACCAAATTTCTTTAGGGTTTGAACTACACTCTTTGGAAACTGTAGCGATGCTAAGCAAATATTGCTTCAGCGGACCGGTAGTTCAGTTGGTTAGAATGCCGGCCTGTCACGCCGGAGGTCGCGGGTTCGAGTCCCGTCCGGTCCGCCATTTCATCTATGCCTTTGTTTATTTATTCCTCTCTTTAAGTAATTCTAAAAACCCTCCTCAAAACAAATATTGATCCAATAATTTTCATTGCTATTCGAATCTTAAAACCCCACATTTATCAACAAAATTAGCCATTCATTAAGGTAGGGTTCGGCTTTTATCAGCAAAATAAACGCAATCAGCCCACTTCCAAAGTGGTCGAGATAGCCGTGCAAAATAGAATTTGAAGACCAGAAGTGTAATGGAGACTTGTTATGGAAAGTTATGAAATGCTCGTTGCAACGATCGCACTCACAATGGGCGCCTCATGGGCAAGCGGCATTAACCTTTATGCCACATTACTGATGCTTGGGCTTGCTGGCTCGACTGGCAATTTGGACTTACCATCCGATTTAGAAGTTCTGGAAAACCCCTTGGTTATTGGCGCAGCAGGCATAATGTATTTTGTTGAATTTTTCGTCGACAAAACACCCGGTGTCGACTCTGGATGGGATACTCTACATACTTTTGTGAGGATTCCGGCTGGCGTACTGCTGGCAGCAGGAGCCGTTGGCGAAATCAACCCTGCCATGGAGGTCGCCGCAGGCATATTAGGGGGAGGGCTTGCAGCAACGAGCCATGCCACAAAGTCTGGGTCCAGACTATTAATTAATACATCGCCAGAACCCTTCAGCAACTGGGGAGCCTCTGTAACGGAAGACCTTTTAGTTATTGGCGGACTCTGGACCGCACTGAATCATCCAGTATTGTTTCTTATTTTATTGATTGCTTTCATCGCCTTGGCCGTATGGATGATTCCCAAACTATGGCGCTTACTGGCTTCCGTTTTTCGAAAATTGGCGACCATATTGGGTTTTAAAACCAAACGCTCCGATGACTCTTCCTCTCAGAACAATTCGAATACCTCTTCTCAAAGTGATGACTCAGTCGCCATTCCCTTGCCTCATACCCAAATACCCTTTGAACAAGCTGCATCGCTCAATCAACGTGAAAAAATGGACAACCTTGAGCGCCTCCATCAACTTTATAAAAACGGAGTCCTTACGGAAGAAGAGTTTCAGAAAGAAAAATTCAAACTCCTATCAAACTCTTACCCAGAAGAGACTCAAAATCCTCATTAACTGCACCTTTGTTAGCATCGACTGCCAAGCAATGGCACGTAAAACCTCTTGTGATTTTAAATTACAAAACTTTGCAAAAAAAAACGCCCCAATAATTAATAGAAAAAATAAATATGCAATAATCCTTAACCGAATCGCTAATCTGCGCAATCCATCAATTCTGGATTGTGGCGTAGCTCATAAAAGTTAAGGAGACAATGACGTGATGTTACAACGGAGCCCATTGGCAATCGCCCTGATCTTGGCACTGACCACAACAGCCTGTGGTGGAGGCGGCGGTGGAGGTAGCAATTCAGGCGGCGGTACCACGCCCACCCCACCCCCGAGCACAGAACTTACCGGTATTCTTATTGATAGCCCTGTTGCCAACGTAGCTTTTCAAACCGCAACGAAAAGTGGCACGACCAATGAGAACGGAGAATTCACCTACGAGCCTGGCGAAACCGTTACTTTCTCCATTGGCGACTTAGTGCTAGGTACGATTCCAGCCGCTGAAACCATTACCCCCTTAGATCTCGCCGACAGCAATGACGTCACTGACCCTGCGGTTTTAAATCGAATTCGATTGTTACAGTCTCTGGATACTGACGGCAATCCAGACAACGGAATTACCATTTCCGACCTAGCTGCCGGTGCGGCAACAGCCCTTGACTTTAACCAATCTGCGACAAGCTTCGCCACTTCTCAAACCGTTTTGTCTTTTATTAGCAATGCCGGGCAAACGTCGCCTGTAACAGAACTGGTTTCTCCAGAAGATGCCCTACTGCATTTTCAATCAGTACTCACAGATAATGGTATTACCTTCGAAGCCAATAACAACTCCGATACCGATGAAGATGGCGTACTGGATCAAGATGATGCCTTCCCTGATGACCCTAATGAGACCCTAGACACGGATGGTGATGGTATAGGCAACAATGCTGATACTGATGATGATGGTGATGGCGTTGTCGATGCTGACGATGCCTTCCCATTAGATAATACCGAAGATACGGATACCGATGGAGATGGCGTTGGCGATAATAGTGATGCCTTCCCTAACAACCCACAGGAAGACACCGATACCGACGGAGATGGCGTTGGCGATAATAGTGATGCCTTCCCTACCAATCCAGAGGAAAACACCGATACCGATGGAGATGGCGTTGGCGATAATAGTGATGCCTTCCCTAACAACCCACAGGAAGACACCGATACCGACGGAGATGGCGTTGGCGATAATAGTGATGCCTTCCCTAACAACCCACAGGAAAACACCGATACTGATGGAGATGGCGTTGGCGATAATAGTGATGCCTTCCCTAACAACCCACAGGAAGACACCGATACCGATGGAGATGGCGTTGGTGATAATAGTGATGCCTTCCCAACCAATCCAGAGGAAGACACCGATACCGATGGAGATGGCGTTGGCGATATGAGTGATGCCTTCCCTAACGACCCACAAGAAGACACCGATACCGATGGAGATCGCGTTGGCGATAATAGTGATGCCTTCCCTAACGACCCCGAAGAAACAACCGATACCGATGATGATGGCTTAGGTGACAATGCTGATATTGATGATGACAATGATCGATTGATTGAAATTTATACTCTCGAAGATCTCGACAAAATGCGCCAAAGCTTAGATGGGTCAAGCTTCCCAGATTCTAACGACACTCCAGTGACAGATGGCTGCGGCACCGGCGGCTGTTATGGTTATGAATTAATGGCCGACCTAAACTTCGACACCAATGGTAATGGCACTATTGATGAGCAGGATGAGTTTTACGACTGGGATAATCTCAATGAAGCCAATGGCTGGCAGCCCATTGGTGATGAAACTAATCCCTTCACCGCCAGTTTCAATGGCAACGGCTATACCATAGCTAACCTCCATATGAACTACCCAGAAAGCAGTTCTTTGAATTCGATTAATATAGGCTTATTTGGTGTAGTAAGTGGACGAAGTGATGATATAGAAATACACATTGAAGACCTAACACTAAGTGGTGATCTGACATCCATACTGGGTGGAGGTAGTGTGGGTAGCCTTATCGGCGCAGTTATCTCGACAACTGGAATCGTTGAATTGAGCAACCTAACAATTAGCGACGGTGTTGTCACAGCAGATCCAGCCTCAACCTCAATCTCTACTCGACCGTTCAACATTGGCGGCCTAGCTGGAATAATTTCAGTTAGTGGCGGCTCAATCTATATCAACAATGTTTACGTCAATACAACGATTCGAGGAGAAGCGGGTGCTGGTGGTATTGCTTCTAGTGCTTTTGTGTCCGGCAATGCCAAGTTAGAGACCAATCACTGCGTGACAACAGGGACTATCGAATACATAAATATTGCCTCTATTGATGAAAGCACAGCAGGAGTTGTAGGGGGGATTTTCGGACTTGCTAGAACAATAGATGAATCTCAATTGCTATTAAAACGATCAGAGTTTAAAGGCACGCTATCCGGGCCAGGCTCAAATAGCTCTGATGAGTCAGCATATCTGTATGGAGGCCTAATAGGCTGGGCCGATGTACAATCGGGCAATACCGCAATCTCCATTGAAGAGAATATTGTAGAGGCTATTATTAATGCGCCTAATACGCAGAATGTGGGAGGAGCGATTGGAAGTATTTCAAGCTCATCGGACACTACCTCTATAACCCTTTCATCGAACTCTATCTCTGCAAACATGACGGTAAACAATGAATCTGGTGGGTTTTTGGGTGGCATTTTCCAGCTAAGCGAAACCGGAGGTGTCTTATCACTGACCCTCAGTAACAATATTGTTAGTGGCACCCTCAACGGCACCTCTCAGCTTGGTGGATTTATTGGCTCAACAGAACCCGGAAACATCGGTAGTAATAACCCTCCAACAGCCGCTAATTTAGCCCTTAACGTCAACGATAATTTCGTATCAGCAATGATCACCAGCTCCACGGGAACTGACATTGGTGAGTTTGTCGGTAAGAGTTGGAACGCCAATTACAGCGGTAACCACTTCGTAAATGACAAAAACACCGGCTTATTTGCTGTAGGCATCCTCGCTGAAGGCAACGCCATTTCAGGCTCTGGAGACATCACAGGCTTCACCCTAGAGCAAATGCAATGCCCAACCAGCGCCGGTGATGCCAGCTGCGAATCAGGCTTGTATGAAGGCTGGGGCGACAATCTCAATAGTGACGGCTTACCCGCTTGGGATTTCGGCACCAACACTCAACTCCCTGGGCTCCTAATTGACGGAACGGTTTATCGTGATGCCGATGGCGACGGAACACTAGACGAGCCAGCTCAATAGAGAACGCTCTACACCCAGGCATCAGTGCGCTCAGCACTGATGCCTCACCCTTCTCATGTCATTTTCTCTCCGCCCTCCCCTTTCTAAAATCACCATTCATTATCTACCCCCCAACAAAAACGACACACTATTGATTTCAATCAAAATCGCTTGCACTTATTCGCGCCAGATTTTAAACTTTCAATAATTTTTGAAAATACAGAAATATCAATATTTTCAATTTTACACACATTAACTACTCGGAAACTTAGATCATGGAACTGAGCGATAACCTTCACTCCTTTGTCTTGCATTTTGGTGAAATGGGAAGCCGTTGGGGCATTAACCGAACCGTTGGTCAAATTTTGGCATTACTGGTTATTCATGAAGAACCTCTTAACGCCGACCAGATTGGTACTGCACTGAGTATTTCTCGAGGCAATGTCAGCATGGGGCTCAAAGAGCTGCAATCGTGGCGACTTATTAAACCTCAGCACATTCCTGGAGATCGAAAAGATTATTTTATCGCAGCGGGCGATGTCTGGACTCTGGCGTTAACCGTCATGGAAGAACGGCGCAAGCGAGAGGTAGACCCCACCATCACCCTACTTCGAGATTTATTACTGAAAGACACCAACAGCACCAAAGAAGAATACGCTCGCCAAAAGATTCGTGATATTCACGATTTATTGGAAATGATCACTGACTGGTCTGGAGAATTGCAATCCATGGAACCCGCATCGCTTAAACGACTAATGAAACTTGGTTCTGGAGTCAGCAAGGTCTTAGACGTAAAAGATAAATTCTTGGGCAAAACCTAATGTACGTAAATTAATTACTTATTACCCACCACCGTAGAGGAGGAGCACTTTTGTGGAAACGTTAATACTCTCCCGAATCCAATTCGCGGCCAATATCAGCTTTCACATTTTATTCCCCACCATCACCATCGCACTATGTTGGTTTTTGGTGTATTTCAAAATTCGACATGACATCAGTCAAGATGAAATCTGGATGCGAGTGTATCGCTTCTGGGTCAAAATATTCGCTCTGACTTTTGCCATGGGCGTCGTCAGTGGGATTACCATGTCGTTTCAGTTTGGTACCAACTGGCCAGGGTTTATGGAAACGGTAGGAAATATTGCCGGCCCATTGTTAGGGTATGAAGTGCTTACCGCTTTTTTTATGGAAGCCACTTTTCTGGGGATTATGTTATTTGGGATTAATCGCGTCCCCAGTTGGTTACACACATTGAGCGCGATCATTGTGGCCATTGGTACCACGTTATCCGCTTTTTGGATTTTATCGTTAAATTCTTGGATGCAAACCCCTGCCGGTTTTGAAATGCGCGATGGTGTTGCCTACCCAACGGATTGGATCGCCATTATTTTTAATCCGTCTTTCTGGCCGCGATTTACCCATATGTTACTGGCTTCAGCACTTACCGCCAGTTTTTTAATTGCAGGCCTTTCTGCCTTTCGCATTTTACGCGGTGACCCAAAACCAGCACCGCGCCGTGCCTTAACTACGGCGATTATTGCCGCTTGCCTATTAACCCCAACGCAAATGTTCGTGGGCGATTTACATGGGCTGAATACACTGGAACACCAACCGCAAAAAATTGCGGCAATGGAAGGCGTTTGGGAAACCGATACCCACGTACCACTTTTATTATTCGCTATTCCTGACGAAGCCAATAAAGAAAATCATTTTGAAATTGCCATTCCCAATTTAGCCAGCCTCGTCCTCACCCATGACGCCGCCGGTGAAATAAAAGGCCTCAATGAATTTGGTGATGCTGCCCCTCCCGTAAAACCACTATTTTTTGGATTTCGAATTATGGTGGGCATGGGAATGCTTATGCTACTCACCGCGTTTGTAGGGGGATGGCAACTCCTTCGTCAACAAACCGTTTCTCCGTTTCTGCTAAAGGTATTTGTTGGCATGAGCTTTTCTGGCTGGATTGCGACGCTTGCCGGTTGGTATGTCACTGAAATTGGCCGTCAGCCGTATCTGGTTTCTGGAATATTAACGACCCAAGACGCCGCGACAAGCATTGCTCCAGGTAATGTCGCACTGTCGCTGACACTCTACGTTTTACTCTACCTAGGGTTACTATACGCCTACATTCGTACACTGTTCGTTATGAGTGAGCGCGCCGTGTGGGTCGATGCGCCCGAAAAAAGTGATCGATTACGCAGCCAAGAAGACGAGAAAAAATCACATTTCGATGACCGTCATTTCTCAGATAACCGCATCCATACGGAGGGGGTTCAATTATGAATGCTGAAACGTTACCGCTCATTTTTTTAGGCTTAATGGGGCTTGCCATTTTTCTCTATGCCATCCTTGATGGGTATGACCTGGGTATTGGCATCCTACTTCCCCTCGGGCCAGAGCACAAAAAAGATCGGGATACTATGATCGCAAGTATTGGTCCTTTTTGGGATGCTAACGAAACTTGGCTAGTACTCGCGGTGGGTTTACTTTTAATTGC
>NZ_JAJQVM010000024.1 GCF_021234875.1 Marinibactrum halimedae
AGCTGCTTAAAAGCTATGGTATGCGAGCGAGCATGGGCGATGTTGGAGCCTGTTGGGATAACGCTGTTGTTGAGCGATTTTTTGGCAGCCTGAAGCATGATTGGCTGTTCAAAGTTCACCAACCAACACGAGATCATATGAAAGAAGATGTAGCTTACTACATGAAGTATTACAATTTAGAAAGGCTGCATAGCGCGAATAAAAATATGTCGCCAATAGAGTACGAAAATCAGTTTAGAAAAGTGTCCGGTTTGAGTTGACCAGTACAAGCTCTAACAGTCTTATCTACACTCCCTATTCCGATTCCATGTCGACTCTGATATCATACGTCAATGACGTACAAAACGAAGCATCGATGAATAACGAAATCTCAAGAGCACGTAACCAGACAGGCTTGTCCCAAAACGAATTTGCACAAGCGCTGCAGATCTCTCCCAGAACCCTTCAGGAATGGGAGCAAGGCCGACGTTCGCCTTCAGGATCCGCGAAAGCGCTTATTAGAATCGCTATTAAGCACCCTGAAATCATTCGGGAAAGCTTTGAAAGCCTAGAGGCCACGAAAGACACTACGTCCTCCTTACTGAACAAGATGGCTAACTTGCTACTAGATGGAGATGAAATAGCATTTTCAGACCTCGTATTGGATTGGTATAGAAGTGGACTTGATTGTCAGTTGACACCAAAACCTCGCGATACCGATGCTCGTATGCTGGCACTTAAAGCCTGTATTGTCGAACGCCTTGTGGAAGTGTTTAACATGGCTCCACACAACGCTAATCAATCGGCACCTAACTGGGCGAGTTCAGTGAAAGGTGTTAATGAGGTAGTTAAACTTCAGAGTGACCGACTTCTTGAAGACGAAGACTATTGTGATGCATTCGAGAAAAGAGGCTTTCTCGTTGCGAAGAATTTTATGTTTTTTATCTAACAACAGTTAAAGGGATTTACATATGAAAAAATACTACGACATTGGTAACGGCACTCTTTCTCGCCCCATTATCGATAAGGCGTTAAAGCGTTTGGCCCAACTTCTAAGTGAACAGAACAAACATGTTGAACTTGTGGCTGCTGGCGGGGTGATCAGCGTCATGCTTTTTGGTAGCCGCCAAATGACACGTGATATCGACGTAATCATTCCTCAGAAAGATAAGGCGCTTATTGCAGGCCTGGTAGAAACCGTGGCGAAAGAGCAAAATTTGCCGAGTGGTAATCATGCGTGGCTAAATGATGGTGTTTCGTTCTTCGGCTTACAAACACGAAGTAACAAAAAAATCTTTGACCACCCCAATCTTGTTGTTTTTACGGCAAGTTGGTACGAACTCCTTGGCATGAAGCTGAGTGGAGCATGGCGGCGCGACGCCGATTTTAATGACGCCGTCCATATCCTTCGCCAAATTGGAAGCAAAGATAAAGAAAAGGCACTTAAAGAATCCATCCGCTACAAAAACTTTTCACCCCATACCGACGACCAAACCTATAAGAAACGTTTTGATCGAACATGGAAAGATGCATTTGAATAACCATGACATTGATATCATAGATATTGAAGCGAGCGGCCTTCACTTTGACTCTTACCCGATCGAAATCGCCGTGTTGGTTAACCAGAAACACCATGTTTGGTTGATCAAACCAGAACCGTTTTGGACGCATTGGTGCAACAATGCGGAAGCACTTCACGGAATATCGAGAGGGAAGCTTAAAGAGGAAGGCGTACCAGCGTCAATTGTAGTGGACGAACTCACGGATGTTCTGAGCGATGCTTCAGGCGTTATTTACAGCGATGCGGATCGATGGGATGAGGATTGGCTATCTACCTTATTCTTTGCATGTGGAAGACAGCCTCCGACTAAAGTCCTTTCAATATTTGACCTAATGTCGGATGACCAGAAGTGCATGTTTGACACCATAAAAAGCGACCTCAGCTCAAACGGAGCATACCAACATCATAGAGCTTTAGACGACGTAAAAATGATCAATGAGGCATTTCTGAAATCGACTGCTTAGATTCAGAAGGGGGAAGTGGCCAATCTATGGTGTCAAAACGTGGTCAATGTATGGTGCCATGAACATGCAGCAAAGCAAAAACTTCCTTTTAAAAATTGCCTGGTTTACTAAGCCAATGCATACCGAAGTAAACTCCTCCGATGTAAAAAGGATCTCCACCATGCCGCTCTGCTTCCGTTTTTTATTTGTAGAACGAGTAATGCCTACCTTATTTTCATTTTTCCTGATTTTTTTCATCTGCGCTTGCTCGATCATAGAGCCTCAGAATTTGCCTAAAAATAGCCCAACTAAAATCGCTTTTATTGCAGATATCCACTTCCATGATATTTATGCAGAATTATCGGACAGTGACTTTATAGGTTTGCCCACTGAGACTCATCAGGGTAAAAAAAATGCCCTCATTCGCAGTATGTCTTCACAGCTTAACTCCACACGCCTGTTTAACGAAAACTATTTTGTCTTGCTAGCAACCCTGGACAATTTAGTTGCTCGTGACATCAAATTAGTTGCCCTACCCGGTGATTTTAGCGATGACGGACAACCGATGCACATTCGTGGCCTTGTGGAAATACTGAATACGTATCAACGCCAACATGGTATGCGTTTTTTTGCGATACCCGGTAACCACGATCCTGTTCGCCCTTTTACAATACCCGGTGGTAAAGCCGATTTTTTAGCGAAAAATGGAAAAGAGATTGGCCTCTATAGTGAAAAGACAGAGCAATGTAACAAGCAAAGTACCGCCAACCGTCAACCTGGTAGTAATACCATTGCTGAAAACAATATTAAGACGAATGTAGTTTGTACAGAAGATATTAAAAAATGGGGATACAAAGAAATCGTTACCGCAATGAGTCGCTTTGGCTTTTTTCCGACCCCAGATGATATTTATTATGAAACACCCTTTGGAGATCGCCACAGCGCAAGCTTTGAACAGCGCCAATTCGTTTGGTGTAATCAAAACCTCCGTAGTCATAAAACAGATAGCTATAAAACAGATAGTCATAAAACAGATGCCCATAGTGATAACACTACTGGCCACTGTATCAACATGCCAGACACCAGTTATCTTGTAGAGCCTATTGACGGTCTGTGGCTACTCGCCATTGATGCAAATGTTTATACGCCCAAACAGCCCGAAAAATTGTCTTATGACGGCTCTCAATTTAATGGCTCCAGCAATGCAGGCTACAACGCCATGCTGACTTATAAACCTGAGATTATTGACTGGATAACCTCCGTGGTACAGCGCGCCAAACAACACAATAAACAATTAATCGCCTTTAGCCATTTTCCGATGGCAGACTTTTACGACCAGGCCGGTGAGGACATTCAGCGCCTATTTGGCAATGGCGCACATCAAATGCGCCGTATGCCATTAAAGAATACGGCAAAAGTACTGGCTAATACCGGATTGAAAGTGCATGTAGGAGGCCATATGCACATCAATGATACAGGTACAGTGCATGGTGATAACGGGCAGGTGCTGTTTAATATTCAAGCTCCTACGCTGGCCGCTTATCGACCGGGCTATAAAATACTGACGTTAAATTTAGACAATAAACCACAAAATCTCTCAAGTAATCTAATTGAAGTAGAAACAGTGGTCTTGGATAACATTCCGCGATTCAACGAATTATTTCCTCACTATTGGAAAGAATTAAACTACTTACGACAATCACACCCAACAAAGGCCTGGAATGAAGAGATTCTCCACGTAGACAGTTACGGAGAGTTTACCGATGCACACCTCAAGGGGTTGATTCGCTCTCGCTATTTACCAAAAGAGTGGCCAAAAAGCTTAATTCGTTTACTCAGCCAAGGCTCAATGGGGGCATTATTAACACACACACCTTGTAGAAATAGAGAAGTGGATTTTCTCAAAAAACGTCAAAATTCTTCTTTTGAAAAAATCATTGAAAGCGTATCAGAATTACCCGCTTACGAACTCATTAACGATTTTTATCGTTTAAGAAATGCAGATTCCATTGCATTAGTGAGCGAAGAACGGAAAACGTATTACTTATTTATGGCAGAACAGTTATCTCATCAATGCGAATCCAATGAATCTGCTCAATTGGCACAGCTGCTGGCAATCATGGCTAAATTTATTCAAGCCCAGCCCAGTAACCACCTCTATTTGCATCTCGACACGGGAGAAATACAAGGTAATTGACAAAAACTGGAAGCAAATAACTAAAATGAAAGAGTAAGTCCAGTCGACAATGTTGCTGATTTCGCAGCCTCCCAATGATCATCCATCGCTATCCTTAAGAAAAAAATTGGGCTGTGAAATCCAATACCTATCGCCTCCGCTTTTGTATTATATTCAAGCTCAAGCGAGCCTATATCGGTTTTATACTGTAAGGCCATGATAGGAAAATGATATTTATCGTAAAAAAAACTGGTTCCCTTCAGACCCCAATTTGGATTTACCTGATAAGTCATTGATGTTGATATTTGATGAGGTAACCGTTGCACCACATCTCGATACCATTCACGACCTGACAAAAGTGGTATAGAGCTGATCCTTCCCTGGTCATCAAATTGAATGCGATTACTGGTTGCGCTGGCTTCGGTGTAAGTTAATTCTGACCATCGAATGTAAGTCCAAATATCTTTTCCAATAAACTGCAACTGCCATTGCTCATTAGGTTTCCATATCATCTGCACATCCACACCTACCCCTTGCCCATCTCCCTCTTCAGGTGGGCGATCCAGTAAAGAGTCTTCCGTATAGTCGTAATCAAGAAATAAGTCTCCCGAAAAATCCGTTTCAGGGTCCGCCGATAATTGCCCCCAAAGGCGACCATGATGAATTTCTTCCGCACGAAAGTAATTGATTCTTGTTTGCAAATTCAATTGCTGAGTAAACGTCCATGACTCAGGAAAAGACCAATCGTACTCTACTCCCAGCCCAGTACTTTCTAATGTATTGGGTTCCAAATTAATTTGATAGACCTTGCCACTTTCTAAACTCAGATCATTTTCATTTAAATACACTACTTCTGCAGTATCCGAAGTAAATTCCAAGAAATAGTCAATGCGTTTAAAAACACCTATTTTCCATGCCCCTATGGAACCACCCAGCTCGATCTGATTATGACTAAAAGCAAATTCTCCATGTTCAATTGGGTCACCCTCAAGGCTGTCAATCATTTGTTTGATGGGAGCTGGCTCACTGTAACTCACACTGTGCACATTGACATATACCGAATAATCGCTAGAAGAAAAGAGATCCGCAGCATACACATGAGTAGAAATAACTACTTTGGATATTGCCAGTAAAACAACACAACCAGAAAATACTTTATTTATTCTCACAGAATCTACACCAAAGTCTTAATGACAAATTACTGAATTTTACACATAAAAAAGCCGTCTATTCATAAAGACATAAACAGACGGCATTGAGAACAAAAACACAATTAGCGTTTATAAACTTTCAAAACTGCCATCGTTATAGCTGATGACGGCAATACCATCTCTTTCTTCAATTTCCGCATAAGTAGTTTCACCAAGAACAATCGTTCCGGTCACACTTTCTGAACCATCGGAGTTTTCTACTTCAATCACTGTCAACACAATACCTCTTTGATTTTCCACTGTAACCGTTGTGGTCAATGCCGTATCTGTTACGGTTTCAGAAGTTTCAAAATTCAAAGTGACTTCATCATAAGTAATGTCAACATCCAGCTCGCCATCACTCACCCCGCTCTCAGACCCAGTTACTGTCACGGAAACAGAATCACTGACTCCTTCAACATTGGTCATAAAGACGAAACTGAATGTAATATCTTCTGTACCCGCCGATATAGAAATGGAAGCGTTAACGGATTCACCGGAAGTAGAATTAAATTCCCCCGTCAATGCCAAAGCAACCATTCCCGCAGACAAAGCATCCGAGAGATCTTCCGCGATATCTAACACATCGATACCAGAGTCTGCTTGATCGATTAAAGCCGCATTGGTCACCGTTAACTCCAGCCCGCCTGAAAAAGACCCAGGATCATTCCCTGCTAACTGTGTAATCGTGGTATCAATATCAATAGCCACACCTTCCAACACCTCATTTTGATCCATTCCAGAATCCGTAGCGATGAGGGTACCTCCACTGGTAACGGTCATGGTAATTCGATCGGTTATGACAGCAGAGAGTGTGGTAATAGATAAATCAACGCTGAGATCAGTATCCGAAGAGGATGAATTCATGTCCGCCACAACAAGGTCCAAATCGACCATTGTCTGCATATCGGACTCATCAAATACTGCCACCATTTGATCAATGGTATAAGTATTTCCCTCATTAGAAGAAGATATTGCAACGGTAATTTCACCGTCGGTATAACTGGTCAACTGCGCATCAAGCGATACCGCCTCAAATGCACTATTCACCGCTTCTAATCCTTCCCCAACCGCTTCCAGAACAAGTGTTGTGTCTCCACTTAATACCGAATCTGCGAGTTCTAATTGATCTTCGAAAATATCCTCACCCGTTAGATCACTGCTATTCACAATATTTCGAAGGTCATTCACCATACTTTTCACCGACTGCAACTCGGTAGCATTGCCATCCGTTGGCGTGCCAGATGTTGGTTCAAGGGAACCAAACTGCGCTAAGAATTGGGCTTGGGTATCGAGCTGTGACTCAAGGCTACCAAGGTCAATTGGAATCTCAGCATTGGCTGCCACCGTTTGGATTTCATCAATAACCGCAGATGCTCCATTGAAGATATCCGCTAGTGTAATGCCCGAAGCACCATCTGTTTCACGATCCGCAAGCCCATTATTGGTCACATACTGTGTGGTAAATGAACTCACCGCCGCTTCAATAGAGGTTGCCGCACCGTCCGTTAATATTGCCCGAACAATAGCACTGTTAAACAGGTTAAACTCCACATTGTCAGCATCGGCTGCTGCAACAGCGGCAGGGTCGGTTAAGTCAACAATGGGAATTTCCGTCAAATTGCCTGTAATACCAAAACGATTCGCTACACTGGAATTGGCATTACTGATGGCGGTAGCCAGATCAGTACCTTCTGATGCGCTTTGAAGAGCGACACCCGCTGCAACATTCGTTAACACAGAAACATTCGTGGTCACTGCCGTTTCATTTGCTGCGGAAATCACCGCATCCAAAGAAAAAGTCGTCTCCGTTAATGGAAAATCACCCCCAAAGGGAATGCCATCACCACAGCCACCCGAGATATCACATTTCATAACGGTACTGCCATCTGTCGCGGGCGTTATTCTCACCACTACGGGTTCATTATTAAAATCTGAGATAGTAACCGAGTAATCTCCACTGGCCCCCGTTTCAGCAGAACCAAATGTGGTACTAACATCCACTGCACCACTCACAATGGGATGAACATTAACAACACCACCCACAATTAACCCTTTAGCGGAGACACCCGATATTTCTAAAGTTTCTGGTGTAATAACACCTCCACCCCCACCTCCTGACGAAGAGCTTCCTCCGTCCGAACAGGCCACCACACCTGACATTACCACCACCGCTAACATAGCTTTTAAGCTTCGGAACCAATCCAACCGCCACTTATTCATCGATAAAATCTCCTCAGTCACCACTACCAACAACCCGATTCCAAAAAGAAATAAAAAAATTACTTGGAATAGAAATCCAATAACATGAAATTTACAACGGCCAATTAAAATTGGACTCAATCAGTATTAGCCTAACGATTAGAAATCGCCACTTTTTGAAACGCACTTTAAAAGCCAAAATATAAAATTTGGATTTATTATTAAGTCACACTCTTTTTTGATAAATTGGCATTAAAAAGAACATTATTTGATCATCAAAAGAAGGCAATAAAATCAGCTTCTGTTATACAGTAAGGTTCGATAGACTTAAGGCTTATTCAGCCTAAAACAGAAGAGTAGATTTAGGAGCAGTAATGGCAAGAGTGCGACACGCTGGTAACCAAAAGGAATTTGTCTTGCGACCCACTCATGTGTTTGGCCGAAACTCCGAGCACGCACACATGATCCTTCAACATGCACGATCATCAAGAGTACATGCCACTATTACCTGGAATGGTAAAGTGTGGTACGTCCGAGATTTAAGCACGAATGGCACTTATATCAACGGAAAACGCCTCCCTAAAAATGAAGATGCCTTATTGTATGCGGGAGATGTCATCGGCTTTAGCGGACAAGACGTCGAAGCCATCATTATCTTGGATGTGTCTGCCCCAAAACCCATGCTCGTCTCACATCACCACCACAGCAAAGTGATTGAATTAGAAGAGCTCACGTGTTTACCCAATGAGCAAAACCCTATTGTTACGCTTCGGGCTACCGCAAACGGTGACTGGTTATATGAAAGCCTGGACCATACCCAAATGCTCACCCCCGGAGACATCCTCACACTGGGTGGCGAACATTGGGTATTTGTAGCAGCCAAAACCAATACCGATATGACGGCTACCGAAGCCTCTTCTCGGCTTAATGAACAATATCAATTACAATTTACCGCAAGCCAAAACGAAGAACATATTCGTTTATCGATACAACATAACGATCAATGTATCGACCTAGGTGAACGCACGCACCATTATTTACTCTTTTTATTAGCCAAGCAGCGCATTAACGATGCTGATAATTTTATTCAAACCTCAGAACAAGGTTGGCTTGATAAAGATTTGCTCTGTAAAGATCTAGGCGTTGCAGAAGAACACTTAAATATACTAATTTTTCGATTTCGAAAACAAATCAATGCAATTAAACACGCACCGTCATTGCTTAAAGACATTGTACAACGTCGAAGAAGAGAAATTCGTCTTAATTGTGAAGACATTAAAATTAGCGGTGGAACCCAAACCTTGATCCCTTGAAAATAAAAAATCTGAATAAATAGTTTGCCCCATATCCTTATGGGGCCAATGATTATTACTCTAAGGTAAAACGAAGAGAATCCACATTGTAACCAGATTCAAATTTTAAGAAGACATCATGTACGCCATATACTGTCTTATTTAAGGTAATGGACGCCTCACTAAAATCTTGCCAGCCACCTTCTACTGGCACACCAGATAAAACACCAACCGCTGGATTATCGACACTCCCCAAGTGAACTGAAATCGCACCATAGCTCGTATCGGTTTTTGAAGCAATTTCTGCCGTAAATTTATTTGCTCCATTACCAAAAGCAACATCGTTGTATTTCACCCAATTACCGGTATCAATATAACCTAACCAATCCCCAGCACTGGCTTTTCTTACATCTCCTTTTTTATCATTGTAATTTTCCGCTTCAATAGATACCGACTGTACAGGGGTAAAAGAAAAAGACTCTACGTTGTACCCGTACCTAAATTTTAAATAAACATCATGAAGCCCAAAGATGGGTTTCTCCAAAGTAACGGTTGCCAGTTCAAAGTCTTTCCATCCGCCTTCAACCGGCGTATCGGTCAGCACAGTAACAGGATCGCCATCTAAACTATCCAAATACACTTCAATAGTGCCTGAACTGGTATCCGTTTTTGATGCAATGTTCGCCGTAAAGTGGCCTACACCTCCGGTAAAATTGACATTGCTGTATTTTACCCAATCGCCACTGTCGATATAACCAATCCAGCCCCCGTCATTCACTTCTCTCACATCACCGTGTTTCTCATCGAAGGCCTCCGCTTCAATAAAGATTGTTTCTGCCGGCGCATTGGGTATTGGCTCAACAACAGCGAGCCCAACACCTTGGTTAACGACATGCCCTTCTGTATTGGAGTCTGTGCCATTATAACGGCGTGAATAACCTGTACCATCGGTGTATTGATGAAGTGTTAGTGCTCCTTTCCACACACCAGGAAATTTCAGAGAGCCCACCTCAGTAATAAAGCTGACGTCATACTCAGCCCGATCGTCTTGATTGACTGGCACAACCACTTCTTCATCAGATTCTTTTAAACCACGCTTAGAATACAAGCTGATACCCTGAGCCCGAAAATATGCCTGCCGGCAATCACTATTGCAATATTTTCGTTGTGCCGCAGGTAAAAAGGCATCGTCTTCTTTATATTCTTCCATCGCCAAGTTGATGCCTAGTACCAATGCCTGTTGGGACCCTTCAAAATAGGGGTTTGGTTCAAGATAACCACCTATACTTTGGTATCTCATAGTCTGCGGCATCTCATAATGCACTGCTTGAATTCGCTTAATATGTTCTGTAGAAAACCCATTAACATGGCTGGTATTCACTGCCCAAAAAAACTTATTGAGATCACCAATACCAAACTGGCTACCATTGGGCGCTCTTAACTCCGTTTTGAGCTTTGGATCAGAATCTGGAATTTGCTCTAAAGCTTCTCCCATACCTTTTGCAAGCATGTCATTAAACGACGGCACATTAAATAATTTACGAGCATTCATTGTATCGCTGTTGTCTCCAGGTTGAATCATCCCGGATACAGAATCATTGCCATTATCTCTTCGACGCATTCCATGCAAAACAATGGATGCCATTTGTGGGTATTTTTCCATAACGTCATTACTGACGTCTAAAAATATATGGCTACCAGGTCGTGCCGCATTCATCGAATTCGGATACTCTTCACGATTATGCCTGTTCAAAGCAATTACCATCACCTTTGCTCGGGTTTCCCGCATCAGCCTCACCGCAACCGGCTCGGCTTCTCGAAAATGTGGCGCTTGAAAAAACAGTGGGTCAACGGGATTATTTTTTGTGCTTTCATCGCCGGGTAATACTATGTCACCAACACGCCATAGAATACCTACCGGTGGGCGATCCACTTTACCGGACGCAACAGGATACACATATAAAAGATCATCCTCTTGGCAAAGTGACATTTGTAAATTTGACAGAGCTTCCTGCATTCGATCAGAAGGTTCTGAAGGAATGCCCTCTAAAACATCCAGCTCATCCAGAATTATTTTCAAATCACTATGAATATTACTATTCGCTTGTGAAAACTGAGATTGGGAATAATCCTTATAGCTTTTATCCACTAATTCAGTCAATCCACCTAAATCAGCGCAATAATCTAATCCATAAGCAGAATAAGCAGGTAACACACCCAAAAGCAGTGCAATTGACGCCTGATTAAAATACCGACCAAATTTTGCTTTCATAAAAGGTAACTTCATATCTAAAACATTCTCAAATAAATTCATTGTTAGTTTTATTGTTTCCTTCGAGAATTTTCTTCGAGAGAAAACAGAGAAAGGTGAAAGCATTCATGAAAATGCCATGCAAAACATTCACAAAAAGTTAAACATAGAACCACGCAAAAAGTACGCAATTCACAACTCCAACACTCACCACCCAACTTTCAATACAAAGAACATGAAAAAACACAGTCAAATAAATTGTGAAATTTTTTAAAAGAAAGGGAAAATTAATTAACGGCTACAAAAAAACCAAAAATTGGCAGAAAAATAGAGGATTAAGAAAGGTAATGACGAATGAAAAGACAGTAAATTTACTTGAGAGAAAATAACAGTAAGCTTGTCAGCGCAAGCTTAAAGTCAAAGTTTGATATGATAGCGTATAATTTATGCTCTATTATTAACTGCTTGTTATTGATTAACTTGTTATTGATCAATATGTTGCCAATTTTCGAATAAACCAACCGATTTAAACCAATCGATTATTGAATGAACACCGACTCCAACTCCGCCCCTAATGCCAATAAATGAATTTTCTGAGCAACATAATCCACATTGGCTTTCACCGACTGCAACAATGCGTTCGCCGCACTGGTTTCACGACTGTTCAAAATAAATTGATCGCTATCACCTTCCGCAAAACGTACTTGTTCTTGAGACAATAATTTAATAGCCAATTGAGCCTGCTGCTGTTTAATCTCAGAGTAAGATTTTAGCATCGTAAAATTCATTAACTCCGCAGACACTTCTGCCTGCAAATTATCCGAAATCATTCTACGTTTGGCTTTCAGTTCTCTCTCTTTGGCTTTGGCCTTCTGTAAACTGGCTTTGGCATAACGACGCTCTAACGGCATCGAGAAATTCAATGCCACTATCGTATCGGTATCGTCTAAATTATCTGGTCCACCACCAAAATCTTCTGCCACTTTAAGAGAAAGATCTAAATTAGGTAGGTGATCATTTTTTGCCAAGCGCAGTTGATTTTCTACTTGGATTAATGCCGCATCCACTTCCGCCAATGCAGGATGGCGTTCTATCACAGCCATTTTCCAGTAGTCATTGAACCCGGCATCGGACGATGGACGGTTGAGCGTAAGCGCCCTAATACGCCCTCGACTCAACTCCAATAGCGTATTTAATTCTTCAACCGAACTGCGAGAAAGGGTGCCCGAAAAAGAAATATGCTGAGGTAAAACAGGGTTTCCCGCCGCATCACGCCAATACAGTGAAAGTTCTTGAGCAAAGCGCGCGAGGCTTTGCTCTTCTTCAACTAACATGGCACGACGGCTCAACACACTGGTTTGCGCTTCCGTTAATGTTATTTCTGCCGCATCACCCTGCTTTACCCGAATCTTGATCGCTTCTTGACGCTGCTCTGCCATACCGACCAACACTTGCACTAGACGCAAACGCTCATTCGCCAAATACCATTTTAAGTAAGTCTGACCTGCCTTATTCAACACATCATTAATGGATAACGTTTGCATTTGCTGTGCAGCTAACACACCCACTTCCGCGTTCTGCAATGTCAGGCGTTTTTTATCAATGGCTCGATCTTTCAATAACGAGAGCGAGACACCAATACTGGCTTCACCTCGATTTAAAGTAGAATTAATTTCTTCATAAACGGGAAAATCACCGTCACTGCGACGATATTTAGCAGTGACCTTCGCATTCCAATCACCCAGTGGTTTACTCAAGGAGTTTTCCCAATAATTGCCATCGTAATAACCACTTAAACGCGAATCGTATTGCTGTTTATACTGCCAATCAAACGCCCCTTGTGCGGCAGTAACGGCGGCTTCAGTTTGCTCACGCTCCGCCAATGCAGACAACACTTTAGGGTGGTGAGTGTAAGACGACCTTAATACATCCGTTAAACTAATTGTGTGAGAGGCAAGCCCCTCAACCGTCACTTGTTGGTTTTTAGCACCTTCAATAACCGCACTAGAATATTGCGACGATGCCTGTTGCGCCCTTGCCTCTATTGAATGAAGTGACACGGTAGAAGTAAGAAAGAAAACCATGGACGATAATGAAAGGGACGATAGCGAAAAAAACGTTTTTTTATAAGGCAATATCACCTGCTGAAACCACTCCGGCATTACTTACTCCCTCGTTTTACATCTTGCTGGGCTGCCGTATTGTCGCTTTCCCCTTTCTTCGTATTATTGTTCGTACTATTGTTCGTACTATTGTTCGTACTATTGTTTGTACTATTAATAGGAGGGAAATTATTCAACTGTCGCCACACCTCATACCACAACTTTACGGTTTCAAGCTGAACCCAGCCACGGGCACGACTTCCTAACCGAACAAAATTGTCGTCTGGCCAATCCCCTTCTGCCTCATCGGCAACCACCCAAACTCGAAATGACCCGGAAGAGGTCGCCATCGGCTCCACAACGGTGACTTCACCGCCAAAGGTGCCCGTCGACGCACCGGGCCAGCCACTGAATTGAAAAACCGGCCACCCATCAAACTGCAACCTTACTTTTCGACCCGGCTTGATCAGTGGTGCATCCAACCCAGTCACCTCCAATACGACCGCCCTCTCAACGCCTTCTGGTATAAAAGTGGCCAACGTTTGACCTGACTTCACAAACGTCGAATTACCGCCAGCAAATAAACCGGTGATGGTGCCATTTTGCGGAGCAAACTTCGTCTGGGTCGATTGACGAGCCAAATTCACTTCTGCCCGATACACTTCCGCTTGGCTTTTCGCCAATTTTGCTTCCAAATCTTGCAAACGAATTTTCGTTTGTTCGAAATCTCGTTGCGATACCAACCCTTGTTTTAATAGTGTTTGTTTACGAAAGACGTCCCGCTCAGCGGTTTTATAAGCCTGTTCGTTAGCGTTTAACTGAAGTTTTAATGCGGCAATTTCCGTCTTTAAGCGCTCTACTAACTTTTGATCGGTATCCACAAGGGTGACAATCGGCTCCCCAGCTTTAACCCGCTGCCCTTCTAGCACATGCCATTGTTGAATTTGCCCCGACACCAAAGCCGATATCGCCTGAGTTCGATCCGAAGGGTTTAACGTACTCACCACCCCCATGCCCATGGCTGTTTGCACCCAGGGGGTGAACACTAAAATCAGCGAAACAAACACCACCACCACAATCACTAAGCGCATCACTAATTTTGCTGAGTGGGGAATAGGTTGATGATTTAAGGTATAAAGCTGATTTCGATAATGTTCGCGGTAATTATTGATTCTTACACTGGCATCGGACACATTCAGCGCCTCTGCAGGCGGCTTCTGAGAAAACATATCTACCCCCATTACCAACCCCCTTCCAAGGCATTACTTTCCGTTTTTTTGCTCTCAAAGGAATCCACCCCTATGGCTTTTGCAGTCAATTCTGAAGGATCATTGATAAAGGTATCCAACATCAGGCAATAATCGAACTGAGTGAAATCTGGGTTATTACTGAAAAACAAAACGGTTGACTCTTGCTTCGCCGCACAATCAAGAACACGCTCCAACGTTGGCTTGGGTAAGTTATCAAAATGTTGTGTCATTACTAAAATAGAGGGTTTAGACAACAACGCTGCAGCAAGTTTCAGCAATAAAAACTCTGCCAAATCTAACGGCGCTCCCAACGTACTGAGATGGGTATCCAACCCCTTGGGTAACGTCGCCAACACCAACGATAACCCGACGGACTCCAACGTATCCAACATCTGAGCACGACTGGCACTGGGAGCGGCCAAACGCAGGTAATCAGAAATAGAACACTCTACAATCAGCGAGCGATCTACCACCGCAATCGCCTGACGTAAATCCTGAAGTTTGTAATCTTCAAGGGTTTGTCCCGCCAAACGAACGTGACCCTCCAAGGGAGTTTGGTGAAGCTTTAACAAATGAATAATGGCCCGTTGTAACCAAGGCTCGGTGGTGAGCGCAAACACTTTGCTTCCCTGGGGTAGACAGAAATCCAATACACATTGCTGCGCACCTTTTGCTTTACTAACACGAGAGATACTGACTTTACGAAAGCTCAAATCACCGGGTTCTGGCTTATGCTGAGCCTGTTGAAAATGCTCTTCTTGCGGCACAGACAACACCAAATCCAACTCATCAGCAGCACCATACAACTCATAAAACAATTTGAGATAATTAGTGAATTTAGACAAACCAAAGAAAATCGCCGATAAAATCAACTCTGCGGCGACTAATTGACCGATCGACAATTCACCACGAGTCACAAGCCAACCTCCCACTCCCAAAAGACCGGCACTGGCCATGGCATAAAGCAATAAGAAAAAGACAGTTTGCGCAAACGTATATTTGAAGTGATCTTTATGACAACGCACATACTCTGCAGTCACCTCTTCTGTACGCTGCATCGCAAAATCAATGTGACGACTGGATTTAAAGAACTCATGGGCAGCGGTCAAGTCCGTCAACCACTTGGCTGTGTTGTATTTAGCATGGGATAACATCACGGCGGTACGCTTAGCACCACGCCCCCAAATAAGCCAAATGAGATAAATCAGTGCAACCAATACAAGGTTAAATGCAAAAAGTGCAGAATGATAAAAAGAAACCAGGGTGATCCCCACAATGGCCTGCAACACCAAGGCAAAACCATCAATGACCAAAGAAGGCACATTTCGCTGAAAAATCATGATGTCAAAATAGCGCTGAGCCACATCCGGATTCTTACGACCATCAAAAAAATCGTGCCTAGCAAACAAGGTACTTAAGCTAATGTCCGCCGTGAGGCGAGCGTATAAGTGCCGCTCGTAAGACTCCATTACTCGAGTACGAAGAGCACTCAATGCAGAAGAGATAAGTAACGTAAACAACAACAGGCCGGATAAAGAGATAATGGCCTGTAGTGAAGCGATATTAGCCACCGTATTAATCAGGGTTTGAACCGCCACCGGCACCGCCAGCGTTAATAAACTGATCGCAATACCGTAAACAATCACCACCTTAATGTAACTCAGTTCTGGCACCAAAAGCTTTCTCAGGGTCACCCCCACATGCTTCAAATCCACATTATCGGGTTTCGGTGGTGTACCGGTTGTCTCGCTGGATTGCATAGAGCCCTCACTCTTCAAAAACGGGTGAACTGCGGGGTATGAAAGTTAATTTCCCCAATGTACAAAAAGCATCATTAATTTAACGTATTATTGTATGGCGTATCAGTGTGAAAGTTGGCCGGTTACTATAAACAGGTAAGAAAACAGAGTAAACCTACTTATTGTTATCATCAATATCGGTTTTTTCTATCCTTATAATACCACTTACCCCAGAGAGAACCCCTTCACTGAAGCGCATAAGAAGGGTACTCGCTCTGACTTCCGATTTATCACTTCTGATGAATAGATGAATATATGGCCCTAGAGATGAATGTCTGGGCCTAGGTTTAGTGAACATAGGTTTACTGAACACATAGGTTTACTGAACACATAGGTTTACCGAACAGATAAGTTTACTGAGCATGGGTTTACTAAATATAGATTTACTGAGCCAAGCTTTCGAACTTGGCCACCTCAACGCAACTGTGATACCGGATGCGCACCAAATGGCGCTTCAAAGGTTGCCCAAAATACTGTCGACCCCAGCATGAGGGACACGCC
Organism: Marinibactrum halimedae; assembly: GCF_021234875.1. Taxonomy (GTDB): domain Bacteria; phylum Pseudomonadota; class Gammaproteobacteria; order Pseudomonadales; family Cellvibrionaceae; genus Marinibactrum; species Marinibactrum halimedae. The sequence goes on from NZ_JAJQVM010000024.1 coordinate 16,747, forward strand.
GTTCCACAGTAATCCCGTAAAAGAATTCTTTCACTTCCTCAATGCGCCCCAAGCATGTCAAGCCGTACTCTCTGGCGATATCCTGCTCAATAATTGTTGGCATACAACAAGCCCCAACCCCAGCACGAGCAAAAATCTTTAACAGTGCTGTATCATCAAAGCGACCTCGAATCACAGGGTTGACCTCTTTAGTATCAAACCAATCTTCCAAGCTTCGAGATAACCAGTGATGCTCACTAGGCAGTAAGAAAGGCATACCTTGCAAACATTCGGGAAAAGAGGCCTGAGGAGCAACGTGATTGGCCATCATAATAGACACACCACTTTCCTTTAAAAGATAGCTTTGGGCTTTCACATGCAATTGCTGGGAAAGAGGGCGATCAGCCAATACCAAATCTAAACTGTGTACCGAAAGCTGAGCCACTAAAGAGTCGAAATCTCCTTCTCGACAATGCAAGCGAACATGACCAAGCTTTAACACTGGCTCCAGCATTTTATACGCCACCACTTTCGGTATGGCATCCGTAATGCCGACCATCATATCCAACGGCTTACCTGCATCAGAACCCCGCAGTACTTCCGTCATTTCCTTGCCGGTATCAAAAATATCTTTAGCGTACTTCAATGCAATCGCACCAGAGTCGGTCACTATCCATTCTTTACCCACTCGCCGAAGCAATGGCGTGTTAAGACTCTCTTCCAATTGTGTAATTTGTGCACTAATGGTTTGTGGTGCTAAATGAAGGCGTTCTGCTGCCCGAGCAATAGAGCCCTCTTCCGCTACCACCATAAAATAACGTAAATGTTTGTAATTCAATTGCATAAAAACTAATCCACAATACTCACTTAGAGTTCGCCATTGTTATCATTTTGTCTTTGCAGCCTGAGAGCATCAACATTTCTATCTTCTAGTGCAAATGCTGACTCATAATGACCTCAAAATCATTCCATTACAAAATTTCAACTTTATTCGGCTTGATTACACCTGCCGATTTCTCATGCCAAGCACTCACTAACGACACTGTTGTCTTTCTAGAACCTCTAGAAAGGCTTCATCCACACCACTCCCTCCTACCATTGCCCTTATGATTATTGTGGCTATCCACGGTGCTTTGAGTTCTGTGTCTTAAATAGTGTGTGTGTACGCCATATTGCAACTTCTGCTGCCCATCAGCTTCTTCAACTGCCCATTCAATATGAATGGTTCCATCCAATAACAGCGGCTACCAAGTAACAGCTCTACCAAATAACACCTCAAAATTAATAACGAATCGATCACAAATACATTATTTCAAAAAAGATTCTTAAGAAGTGTCTTTTTTATTCCGAATTAAGATTCATCAACCACTATTTACCACTGTTAACTTTCATGTTCACTTGTTACAAAAGAAGATATAAGTACTACATCAACATATGACATAAATTGATATTTAAGCTGAAATAAAGCGGGAACATGTGCCACTTTTTTACGATGTTTTCGATACTAAAAGAAAAAGGCATACAAAATGCTTTGAGAAGTTACTGAGTAGGTTTACCTAACACAGACTCAATAAAAATAAATCACAGGCACTCCACACGTAAAACTGAATGATTGAGCACAGAGCCTTGTCTCTGTGGCGTCTCTGTTGCGTCTAACTTTTAACTTATTGCCAAGGCTTATATTAATTAGGGGTTTAAGGAGTAATAATCGTGAATAAAACTATAACTGATCGAAAACCAGAATCTGAAAGCAATCTGGCAAGTTTCAAAACTTCAGCACCACCGAAATCATTGACTCAGCACATAAGCAAACAACAAGAAAGCCTTATCCCCCCTATTGTAAAAGAAACCTATGTATTAACACTCCCTGCTGAATATACGATAAAAAATGTCGCTTTTGTGGTTGCCAATGAACCTTTGCGTCATGATATTCCCGAATTAAACCTCCTCGCCGATGAATGGCTGCAAATCTCTGCTCTGCCTCTCACCAATCAGGGTAGCGTCGACGAAAGTAAACTTTATCCTCTCCTTATACATACACAATCGCTATCAAAACAATGGAAAAAGACACTGCAAGAGAAAAATCCATCTTATCAATCTCTCTTGTGTGTGCCCTTTCATACGCCAGACAAAGCAGACCCCATTCATCGCTACAGCTTAGTCCCCCCAGCCCGTACTGCTAATTCGGTTGTTTCCTCCCGAGAAAAAGACATTCTCGATGAAAAGTATCCTTTACAGGACTCCCAACAATTACCGGCGTTTACCAGTAAACCCTTAAGCCAGGATCAAGAAAACGCGCCCTTAACCCTGCCAGAGTGTTTGATAAAAACCGCACAAACCCAAAAAGAACAAGGCATCACTTATCTTCAAAACGATGGGAAAATCGTTCAGCAATCGTTTTCTGAATTACTCGCCCACGCTAATGCAATGGCATTGAATTTATTATCACAACAGTTGCCTACACGATCACCGGTAATTCTTTATCTAGAACACCCCATCGAAATTTTAACGGCATTTTGGGGATGCTTATTTGCACAGCACATTCCCGTCATCACTGCCATCGCCAAGCAAAACACCCCCAACAGTAACGAAATACAAAAACTGATTAATGTGTGGACATTGCTGGAAGAACCGATTGTCATTTGTGATGAACAACATCAAGCATCGCTTTCTCAATTAGACACTCTAAAAAACAGCCGCAAGGGTAATCGTGTTATCCCCTACCCCTCATTACACCAATCTGAAACTGGCAATGTTGAAGCCAATGTTATTGAAACGAATAAAATTCACCCCGATGATGTAGCGTTTATGTGCCTCAGTTCAGGTAGCACAGGCACCCCCAAGTGCATTCAAATGACCCATCGAAACGTAATTGCGCGTGGACGAGGCGCCAATAGCGCAATGCAAGCGAGTCAACAAGACGTTATTTTAAATTGGCTTCCCTTTGATCATATTGGCAGTATCTCCGACTGGCATATTCGGTGTATCGACCTCGGCTGCTCAATGGTGTATTGCTCAAAAGAGCATGTGTTGTCCGACCCATTAAATTGGCTACACACCATAAATCAATACCGAATTTCCCATACTTGGGCACCCAATTTTGCGTATGAAAATGTCAATAGCACACTAAAAGACAACAAATACAATCATGGATGGGATTTACAGTGCGTTAAACTTTTTCTCACCGCCGCAGAATCTGTCTCTGGCAGCACCACTAAACAATTTCTGCATTTATTAAAGCCCTATGGATTGCATACCAATGTGATTACCCCGGCCTTTGGTATGGCTGAAATGGGCTCGGGTGTAAACTATGCTCTTAGGCCAACACCTTCCCTTACGTCAGCAAATGATAATCAAGACAATACTCCACAAGAAGGCGATTTACCAAAAGAGGGTTTATCAAAAGACAAATTTTCAAAAGACAGATTTTCAAAAGATAATGTAAAAGAAGTTTTTATTGATCGAGATAGCCTCAAAGGTACTCTACGCTTTGTAGGGGAAAAACACCCCAATGCGGTGGCCATTACCAACCTTGGTCCAATCATTGATGGCATGAGTATGCGTATTGTGGATGATCATAATCACATTGTGTCAGAGGGTATTATTGGTCGACTGCATATGAAAGGCGTGGCAGTGACGCCAGGCTATTTTAATAATCCAGAGGCCAATCGCATTTTTCTGGAAGATGGCTGGATGGATACCGGGGATAAAGGCTTTTTGCTCGATGGCGATCTCTATCTCAGCGGCAGAACTAAGGATATCATCATCATCAATGGCAAAAATTACTTCCCCTCTGAAATCGAAAAATTAGTAGACAATACCGAGGGGACATTAACGTCTTTTTCGGCTGCCATTTCCGTTCGTTCATTAGACACCGGCGAGGAATGTTTAGCGGTTATTTTCAGCCCAGAGTATTGGAATACACTGGATCTCATTAAAACCATGAAACACATTCATGAAGAAATTTCACAATCCATTGGTGTAGCCATTGAATATTTAATCCCTCTTAAGCCTGACAGCATTCCCAAAACGCCGATTGGAAAAATACAGCGTTCAAAAATGGTCACCGAGTTTGCCCAAGGAAACTATCATGATTCCCTGAAACAGGCGGATATTTTACTCAATAATCATCGAGTCATCCCCGATTGGTTTATTGAATGGGGTTGGTATGCCAAAGACAACATCAAATCCAGTAAAGACATACACTTCAATCAATCAGGTCAAACGCTCTTTTTCACTGATGACTCAAAATCTCCTGCCTCATGGATGCACCAACCAGATCATTATTCGCACCCACAACAAGTAATTGATATTGCTCACACTTACCACCCAAAACAAGACAAGGCGAATAATATTGACTTCTTTCAACAGGTATTGGATCACGCCAAGCAATTACTCCCGGAGCTTTCATCCACTTTGGTTATGGTGATATCGGAAAAAACGTTATCAGAGCAACCACTAGAGAATCTTCTTATCAACGCCCGTGATTTTTGTTTCGCCGCAAAAACGTATGGACAAGAACATAACCTTGCCAATATTGTGTTACTCATTCATTCACCTCACACTGAAACAACATCACAAGTACAACAGCGTGGCGCAGCTTTATCAGCGTTTTACCATTGCGCTCTTCAGCCATTAACGGCAACACCTCTTAATGTAAATATTAAAACGATATTTTTGCAAAGTAACGCCACCTCTTCAGACAAACCTTCTTCTGAACAACGTACTTCTGAACAACGAACTTCTGACCAGTACACGTCGAACCCCTTCATGGTCGATAGAATGGCTATCGCTCTGAGCAAAGAAATCCATGATTGCTGTAGCGAACGAGAAATACAGCTTCTTGTTCATGAAAATCGCGCTGAAAGAAAAGTAAAACATTTTCGCGCTGCCACCCCGACACCATCATCAGATTCGCCTTTTAACCCTCAAGACCTAATTATTCTTTTTGGCGGCTTGGGTGGCATCGGTTACGAGTTGTCTAAATGGCTGATCAATACTTTCGACGTCAACCTTCTGATTATTGGCCGCACACAACTTGATAAGCAAAATTCCAAATCTCAGCTTATTCAGTCTCGCCTTCAAGAATTAAATAGCATTGGGAAAGTGCATTACGATACTTATGATCTTTCAGATAAAGAATTAATTAACGAATGCATTTCACAATTGGAAAACAAACAATCCGTTACCGCAAAGGCCATTTTTCATCTGGCCGGACAGGTTCGGGAAATGCCACTGGATCAATACACCGATGCCTTTATCGAGCAAGATATACACGCCAAAATTGAAGGCGCCAATACCGCCGTTCATTTAGCGACGTTACACCCACACATACGAGCCTACTTTTTCTCTTCCACTCTGAGTGAAATACCGGCAAGCCTGTCACCGGTCTATGCCGCTGCGAACCGCTATATTGATGAATTAGCTCTCCATGCCCGCGAACAACATGGCCTTGCTTGCTCTTCCTTTGCCTGGAGCCAATGGCAAGGTATTGGCATGAGTGCTGACCAAAGCACTCCATTAGAGCCGAGTACGTCTGGGCTGCATTCTATAGACGTAAATGACGGCCTTATCACTTTAAAAAGCCTGCTAACACTGCCGCCTTGCAATAGAATGGTGGGCGTTGCACGCACAGCCCCCTCTGTTGCCGCACTCAATACCGAAACCATTACCAGCACCACCTCAATGGGCTTCGGATTTATTAACCCCCAGCAAACTAAAAAAACACCATCACGCATTACACTTAATGGCTCTTTTGCATCCCAGGCATTTGAATGCTCAGCCATTGAATTTTCCGAACATTCCCCGGTATGTTCTTCCAATTCCGTCTCCTCAGAAGCACACAGAGATACCAAGAACATTGACCCTAAACAGCTGCGGTATTACCTAACCTACACCGGGAATGACCCCGCCATAAAACCGGAGACGGACATCGAGCAGCGCATTTTTACCTTATGGTCGTCAATACTGCACCGTGACGATTTTGGTGTAACGGATAACTTCTTTGCTTTAGGGGGGCAGTCTATCAGTGCCGTACAACTGGCTCATCAGCTTAATGATATGTTTGATACTCAATTGCCAATGAGCCTTGCATTTGAAGAAAAAACCATACGAGAGCAAGCCAAACGCATCGGCGGGACCAGCGAACAGGAAGACAATGCCGACATTATCCCCCTCAATTCCAACAATCCAAGTTCGCCGTTATTTTTTATTTGTGGAATTGAGTTATACAAAGAATTGGCTCAACACCTAGAAGGTAAAATACCAGCGTATGGTGTCTATCTTCCCATTGAAGGAAAATTATTATCCAACCACCAAAGTTCACAAGAACTATCCGTAGAAAACATGGCCAAGCAATACATAGAAGCCATTAAACAAATTCAGCCTGAAGGCCCATACCGGCTGGCTGGGGTTTCATTTGGTGGCGTTATTGCCTTTGAAATTGCTCGACAGCTCCGCCAATACAACGAAACCATCGAACTGCTCACATTGCTGGATTTTGTCTTGCCCGAGCCAGAATACAGAGCTTCTGCACCCAATAGTTTTCAAAAAGCATTATTTACCCTACACAAGCATTGGCAATACTTTCAGCGTAACCGCAAGCAATATAAATTCAATAAAATGTCTGATAGTGGTATTAACAACGTCAATGTGCGTAATGCTTATGAAGAAGCTTGGTGGCGCTACGAAAAGCAAGCCACCCCCATGGACATCAGTGATGCCACGCTGGTTTTTAAAGCCGGGCTAGAAAATAAAGGCTTTGGCTACACAAAATCCACTGACTGCGGCTGGAGCCACTACACCCTAGGCACCCCAGAATCCCATTCCATTTCCGGTGACCATTTAGGTATCTTGAAAGGTGAAAATGCGAAAATGATTGCGGAGAAGATTGTCAATCGAGTACAAGCATAGAGTCCGAAAAGTGCAGTCATATCATGATGGCTGCACCATACAAGGCATAGAAAATTCGCGTCTTTTCGATAAAGCCTCTTTCGCTAAACGACAAAATTCACAGCACTACGACTCTTCCACCCAGAGGCGGCGATCCACGGTTTTGCCGAGCTTAGCAAAGTAGAGATTGGGGTCATCTAACAGATCATAATTGCTAAATTCATGCCTAGGGGCATCATCAAAACGTATTATGTTCTTTCTTTCACTAAAGTTTCGCTCCCCTTTCTCTTCCAACTCCCTTATTTCAGACATTAACGATGGAGCCAGATTTATCTCAATATTTATCAATATGAAACGCACTATTTTCTTAAAAAGCTCAAACGCCCCTGAATCATAATCATCAGTTAATGTTTTGAATGAAAAAACCAACTCATGCTCCGATGTAATAGCAGAACGAACAAAATAAGTGGTCTGATCACCTCGTTCACAATTCAACTTTTGTACCGCATAAGCAATCCATTGCAGACATTGAGTCTTGGGCAAGGAAAAAACTTGCCAAAATAATGGGTATTGATCCATCCATTCATCAAAGGGAGAGCCTTCACCGGGAGAAAAATAAGCATTCATATCATCCTGAAGCCACGCTTCGTAATGTGATGCCAGTAGGAGATTAGAATAATCACAAGCTTTACGCAAGGATGCACTAAACACCATTCCCCCGACATCGGGATTATATAAAGGAATTCCTTTGTATTTGTATTCTTCTTCGACAAAACAAAGACCCCATGATCGCTCTTCCACTCTCATGAAATTATCTGAAGAATAAATATTAATATCAAAAGAAAGAGGAAGATCTGCCTCTATATCTTTTCCTTTGATCTGGGGTTTGGGAGTATTTCGCAAAGGCTTTAAAAACAGTAATCTAGTACCAGAAAGGTTACATCTCACTGGTACTGCTTTATTTAGATCTGGCCCTTTTGGATTTTTAGTAGTACCAAATAGCATAAAAATAATAACTTCCGTAAATTAAAAAAATTATCACAGATCATAATTAGAGCGAAAAGAGACTGCCGTTTTAAGATCCGATAAGCTACTTGTAGGCATTGAACTTAGGTCACCATGCTTCATTTGGCCAAACAGCAATTTAGATTTCTGTAATGCTCCACTGTAAATAAACTTCCCAATTGTAAAGGCTACAACTGCCCCTCCTGCTACTGCCGTTGCTCCAGGGTTGCTAGCACCAATTTCTGAAACCACTTGTACCGTTTTGTAGATTGTTCCCGCAGTACCATGCAATACTGTTGATGCTTTTTCTATAAGCGTACCCGAACTATTAACAATAGCCTCCAATTCACTGGTAGCAGCAAGTGCTGCAGCAGCCCCAGCCGTTTTCGCGGCTTTAGAGGCGGCGTTACCCGCTCGTATCCCTGCTCCGGCCATACCATGCTTACTGAGTAATGGAGCCTTGTTATTAATGGCCTGACTTTTTGCTTCTTTACTCGTCGCAGAGAAAGCCGGATGTAATTGTGCTCGTTCTTGATCACACGACGATATTTGAGTACGGCGCTTCAACAATGCATATTCACTGGAGAATATGCCATCAAGTATATGATTTTTTAAACTTACTGGACTACGCGTACCCCTTTTCTCACTCCACTCCATACCAATATTAGACATCGCACGGTCTAATCTATTGTCGTTAACGGTATAGTTATTCAAAAAAACATGCTGCAATTTACGTCCATTTAGTTGTTCATACATTGGAGTATCTGGACAATGATAATAATTTTGAAATTGCTGATTGGCCGCCACCCGTTCAACCGCCGTCTTAAACACTTTATCTCCATTACCATTTACCGTCCAACAAACCACAGGGTCTGGTAGTCCCACCTTCTTCGCAGCCGCAATATTTAAAGCTTTTGCCTTCTGAGCTTTAGCAACATTCTTCTCTTTTATAATATCATCACGATTTTTAGTTGAGATATTACCAAAATTAGTATTTACAAGATGGGCAGCAGCCTTATCATTATTCGCCAGCTTTTGAGTAGCTTTCTCAGCTGAATTTTTACGACGTTGATATTCTGCTGCACTGATTCGGGCAGCACCTGCAACTACAGAAGCAATTTCATTCACAAACTTATCTTTCTTATTAACGGGCTCTGTTTTTTCAAAGGATTTCACAAACCCTTTTAAGCCACGCTTTTTAGGGTAATGAAACATATAAAAAGTATCACCTGCATTTACTTCGTGGCCCGGATGACCTGAGTTGATTACTGGTGCCCCATAAATCGCTCCTTTTTCAGCATCTTCAACCTTAGTATCACCAACCAAAATATGAGTCACAGATGATGGGTCAATTTTTAACTCCTTAACATTAATTTCTTGTGCTCTCCAAAGCGCCTTATTTTTATCTGAAGTTTGATTGCTAGAAGAAATCTTATACAAATACGACTTCTTATCACCCTGCGTCAAAGTTTCATCTTCAAAATCAATCTGAATATCATTAAGGTAAATATCGCCATCTGGAAGCAGGGTGTAATACAACTCATACCCTCGCTCTATCTTGACTTTTACCCTTTGATTATCGTGACGAGTCTGGGTATCGAAGTTGTTAGGCTGAGCTAATAATCCACGAATGGCCATATAGGCGCCAACGGCGTGGAAATTCGGTTTGTCGCTGATAGCACAAGAATGGATACGCCCCCAAAGTTGAGCGGTGCCTGTTGAAGCAACAACATGACGGCCACCGTAGGCACAGAGGATATGAGTTTCGATTCGTTGTTCCATGAATGCTCCCTGTTTATCTGTTTAAAAACTGTTCTAAATCGAAAAGGCAATCTTTTAGAAAGATTGCAAAAATGTATGTTTGTACATCGTACAAAATTTTAGCCACCAAACCGCGTAACTGTGCCGCAAACTGTTTTTTATACTCAAATTAAGATATGAATTAGGCGCTAATTACGTGAAAGAGGGCGAAAGAGTAATCGCTTCACATATATCAAACAATGGTAATAATGAAGTAAGCGCCATGAATTTATTAAGATAGTTAAAATTTGAGGCGCGTGCAGGTTGATTGTGGTGAGACGTGAGTAAAGATAAATAAATAAATAGAAAAACCAAGAAGAAAAAAAGCGAAGTCGGCCTGTAAGCCGGGTTCTGTCGTGGACAGTCATTCATCTGGGATGTTTGTCACCAAACACCTCAAGCAACCTACCCGCCCTCAGCGCGGGTCACGCCATTGAGGGCCTATTTGGTCTTGCTCCGAGCGGGGTTTACCATGCCACAAGCGGTTACCCGTTGCGCGGTGCGCTCTTACCGCACCCTTTCACCCTTACCGGCTGCCCGAAGGCAACGTAGGCGGTCTACTCTCTGCTGCACTTTCCGTAGGCTCTCGCCCCCCAGACGTTATCTGGCGCTCTACCCTATGGAGCCCGGACTTTCCTCCCTTGTTCACTTGCGCACGAATGCGAAAGATTCCAAGAGCGACTGCCGAGCCGACTTCGCGCGCGAAGGTTACTCTTATTCATTACCGCATTCAAGTCACCCTTCATGTCGCCATGGATGTTACCAACGCAACATTCAGGTTTACGGGGTTAGTCGCCTTTCTGGTCTATCGCCCACTGATAAAGGGTTTTCTTTTTAAGCCCGGTGTATTCTGCGGCCAATTGAGCCGCCTGCTTTACCGGTAATGATTCGGTCAGGATGGCCATTAAACGAATGGTGTCGTCATCAAGGGTTTGGTCTGCCCTTGGCTCAGCGCCCGCTACCATTAAGACCATTTCCCCCCGACGTTGATTGGGGTCATTTTCGATGGATTTTAAAATCGATTCGGCGGTGCCATCCAAAAAGGTCTCGAAGGTTTTGGTGAGCTCTCGCGCTAGCACCACGCGTCGGTCTTGCCCGAAAACGGTGGCGATGTCACCAAGGGTCGCCTCGATTCGATGAGGCGCTTCATAAAAAACGAGGGTTTCTGTCACCCCTGCCAAGGTTTCCAGTCGGTTCGCTCGAGTGCCGGGCTTGGCGGGTAAAAACCCTTCGAAACGGAATCGATTCGTAGGTAAGCCTGAGGCACATAGCGCGGCAATCAAAGCACAGGCACCGGGCACCGGCACCACTTGAATGCCTTGCTCACGAGCCGATTGCACCAAGCGAAATCCGGGGTCGGAAATTAAAGGGGTGCCCGCATCAGAAATGAGCGCCACCTTCTGACCGTCTTTTACTTTGGTTAATAAACGTTCTGTTGCTTGACCATCGCTGAAGTCATGATAGGCCTGCATCGCAGTGGTAATGTTGAAATGATCTAATAATCGTCGACTGTGCCGGGTATCTTCAGCAGCGATTAAGTCTGCGGCTTGGAGTATCTCAATGGCACGGGGTACCATGTCTGCCAAATTGCCGATGGGCGTTGCCACAATGTAAAGTACTCCACCGTAAAGTGCTCCACCGGAGTTGTGATCCGTTGTCATAGTCTGTCCAAATCGTGTTGTTGTTACCATTTGTTGTCATTATGGCCGTTATGATTTTTGCTATCAGCCGCCATTGACCGTACGAGAGAGGGGCGATCCCCTAAATAAATATGCCAGTGACAAAATATTCGCGTTCGTTAATTCAATTTTCATCCCATTGGGCCGTGTCTTCATTTACCTCTAGCGGGCCGTCATCACGTCGACTGTTTCCCCAGCGCGCTGCGGTTATCGCCGCTTTCTGTGGGGCATTATTCTTAGGCGGTTGCGGTGAGAATACTCGCCCTTCACAACAGACTGCTACCCCAGTTACCTACACCCAAGCCCAAGTGGAAGCGTTGTTAGATTCCGCCCGTGAAGCGCCGATTGAAACCAAAGACGCCATCAAACTGAAAGCCGCACTCGCCTTAGTGGAACTGGGTGAAGTGGACTGGGCCACCACCGTCTTTTCCAACATTACGCCACAGCGCTTAAGCGATGAAGAGCTGATTGACTTTACTGTCGGTTACAGCGCCCTTGCCGCGTCCCAAGGGGAGTATTACATCGCCCAACGTATTCTCACCAATCCGCAACTGGATACACGCGCAACCCGTATGCCCACCGAAAAAGAAATGCAACTGCGGCAGCAGCGCGCCGATTTGTTTGCCATTGTGGGTGAGCCCATTGCCTCTATTGATGAGCGGGTGGCGATGATGCCGTTAATTATCGACCCAGAGCAAGAGCGCGATAATAACGAAGCCATTTGGCAAACCCTCATGAGCCTACCCGAAAGCTCATTACAGCAACTGAGCTTGTCGGCCAATACCAGTTTATTACGTGGTTGGTATAGCTTGGCCACTATCAGCAAAAACAATCAAAGCGATTTGGAGATGCAACTTCAGCAAGTGGAAGCCTGGCAAACAATGTGGCCCAACCACCCTGCTAGCCACGCCTTGCCCAGTGATTTGGAATTACTGCAAAGCCTAGTGGCCGAACGGCCACAACAAATCGCCTTGTTGTTACCCCTAACCGGTAAATTCGCCGCCGCCGGCGAAGCCGTTAGAGATGGCTTTATGGCAGGCTATTACACCGCGACCGCCCGAGGCAGCCGTGTGCCGGAAATTCGTGTTTACAACACCGATGGCCAAGACATTAACGCGCTGTACGATTTGGCCGTCAGTAACGGCGCCGGCGCGGTGGTCGGGCCACTTCAGAAAGAGCCGTTAACCGAATTAAACATGCGCTTGGAAATGCCCGTGCCGACACTTGGGCTGAACTACACGCCCAATAACGGGCTGGATACCCACAACTTTTATCAATTTGGATTGGCCGCCGAAGACGAAGGCCGCCAAACCGCCGATCGTGCTTGGCGCGATGGCCATCGTCGTGCCATGATTTTAGCCTCACATCGAGACTGGGGGCAGCGCGCCGTCGCCGCATTTGAAGCCCGCTGGGTTGAACTGGGTGGGGAGATAATCGTCAACCGTAACTTTGCCCAACAAAATCAATTCTCAAAAACCATCGAAGAAGCGCTGCTGGTAGACCGCAGTAAACAAAGAGCGAAGGATTTACGCAGGCTAACCGGAACCAAAATGGAATTTGAACCCCGCCGCCGTGACGACGTGGACTTTATCTTTATGGTGGCCACACCGGGTGATGCACGACAACTCAAACCTACCCTTGCCTTCCATTACGCCGGTGATGTGCCGGTGTATGGCACCAGCCACCTCTACGGCGGCCAGCCTGACCCTAAAAGTGATCGAGATTTAAACGGCATTCGCTTCAGCACCCTACCTTGGTTATTTGATCAAAACAGCAACGAAAAACAGCTCATTCAAAATCATATTCACCCACAACCCGGTTACCAGAAGCTCTATGCCATGGGTGTGGATGCCTATCATATCTACCCTCGTCTTGAGCAGTTACAGCGAGTATCCCAAGCTCGATACTACGGCGCTACTGGAGAATTACGCTTGCTGGAGAATGGGCGTGTTGAGCGTGAACAAGCGTGGGCCGTCATGAGTAATGGCGAAGCCCAATTGATACCTACTGTCACCTTAACAGAACGGGAAGAAGATACTTCTGAGATAATCAAACCACTTTAGAGCCGAATATCGATATCAACCTGATATGGGCGACAAGATCTAATATGGGCAATGCCAGGGAAGGCACTCGAGAGTATTGGCGATGAGACGACATTGGCTGTGCTTAGAAGACATTGGCTATGCTTAGAAAACATTGACTCGCTTAATAGACGCCAACACCCATTCAGGACGCCCCATGTTTCCCCCTTTCAAGCCAAGTAAACCGCAAAAACCCTCTCACCCAAGTCCCTCAAAAGCTTCCAATTCATCTCCTTCCTCGTCAGGACAATTGGCCGAACAAGCCGCAAAAGTGCATTTAGAGAGCCAGGGTTTACAGTGGGTAAACAGTAATTATCGCTGCAAAATGGGGGAAATAGATTTAATCATGCTCGATGGTAATACGTTGGTCTTCGTAGAAGTCAGGCTGCGTAAACGCAATCATTTTGCCACTGCATTGGAGTCCATCACGCCACGCAAACAGCAAAAAATCATCAAAGCCGCCCACCGATTTCTTTCTCAACACCCTCATTTTCAACACCATAATTGTCGCTTTGACGTCATCGGTATGGACTACACATCAAACAAACCCTGTAATATTGAATGGATTACCAGCGCTTTTGACGCTTACTGATGGCCATGTCCAATTTTTAGGAATTAAGAGCACATCATCTCAAAAAATGTCACAATAGACGGTTTGAATGGTTCTGCGAAAAATCGAACAAAAAAGAAACGCTAAGAATATTTTTCAGTGTGCTTTCTTGTTCTGCCTACACCGATATTCCCTAACGTTTTCTCGCCAATGGCGATAAAATCAGAATTCGGTAACGTGCTCGCACACCGACTAAAAATTGGACAATACATGCCAGTGATTAGAACTTGCAAATGACCGAATTTGAAATGAACGATGAATACGACATGCACCACGAGTTGGAAGAGCGTGTCATCAGCCTCTTCCATCAAAGTGTCGAGGCCAAAATGCACGCAGGCGAAGCGCTAGCGCCTTTTATTGCGGATGCAAGTCAACTGATTGTCCAAGCGTTACTGAGTGAAAATAAAATCCTCGTCGCCGGTAATGGGGCGTCTTCTGCCATTGCCCAGATTCTCGTGAACTGCCTTGTAGATCACTTCGAACGTGAACGCCCAGGTTTTGCCGCCTATGGCCTCAACACCAGCCCCACCACCAATACCGGCTTTAATTCACCCGATAATTTCGATGAGCTCTTCTCTCGGCAAATTTGGGCCATGGGGTCACCCGGTGATGTTCTTGTGTTGTACACCACTAACAACGATGTACCGAACCTCGTTAAAGCCGCCGAAAGCGCCCATGAGCGTGACATGCATGTGCTGGTATTTTCCGGCGGGGACGATGGCGCATTGCAATCCATTTTGGATATGCACGATTTAGAAGTACGCGCGCCTTTGGATGCCGAATCGCGTATTCATGAAGTGCATTTATTGTCCACCTATTGTTTATGCGACCTGATTGACAACCAATTATTCGGCCCACTCGAGGAAGAGGAATACTAAGCTTAATAAAGAATACTTTGTTTAATAGAGTACTGGGTTTAATAAAGAGCACTGGGTTTAATAGAAAGCACTAAGCTTAATGGAGAGGAGTAATTTCATTGAGAGCACTATGTCAATGGAAAGTACTAGACCAATAAAGAGCACTAGGTCAATAAAGAGTACTAGGTCAATGGAAAGCACGAGGTCAATGAAAAACAACAATCTCTGCTGACCAATAATTACCCCTCATTCAAAAAACTGAACCGTGATACCACTCTTATTGTCTTTAAAAAATCAACCACTGAAATCATTAGAGTATTATGATTACACAAAGACCTTTTCCCACATTTGTTATTCTCCTACTGCTGTTCTCGATACTTTCTATGGGGGGCTGTACATCCATACTTAACGCCTCTACCGACACGCCCATCGTCCCTGACCCGTCTAAACGGACCTTCGGCACTTACTGGGATGATCAACAGATTGAATCTATCGCTACGGTTAATCTCAATAAAACCAGTCCAGAACTGGACGCCGCCAATATCAGTGTTCATGCTTATAACGGCGTGGTTTTATTGTGTGGCCAAGTACAGTCCGAGCGCGCTCGTAATTTGGCCGCCAAAGTCGTAGGCGATTTACCCCGAGTCAGACAAGTTCACAACGAACTGCATGTACAAGGCAATACGTCACTGATCGCTTCCACTAACGATGCCTGGTTGGCCACAAAGTTAAAAACAAAACTCATCGCCAATCAGGATATAAACAGTAGTCGAGTCAAAGTAGTGACCGAAAATGGTACCGCGTATTTAATGGGAATGGTCACTCGCATTCAAGCGGAAAAAATTACCAATGTCGCAAGCAATACCCAAGGCATTCAACGAGTCGTACGAGTGTTTGAGTATATTGATTAATTACACTAATTGATGAAAATGACATTCACATTAAACTACACGACTTTAAAACACTGAGGGCCTACCCTCGGTGTTGCATACCACAATTTCTCACCAGCATAAAACACAACCCACACCAATGGAGCACAGCATCACAAAAAAATAAATTTTCAAACCAATCAGAAAAGCCTTAATTAAGGGCAAAAAATAACAAGCCGCACCAAACTCAAACAAAAAAATAATAGCCTAAACCTCACTCTATTTTTATTCTTAGGCCAACAAACCAAAAAAATTTTTAAAGCATTCCAAAATTTAATTCAATTTACTAAAAACACCACACCCAGGCATATTTTCCTCTAGTGCATTAAAAGAAATTTTTAAAGTGACAGATTAAGGCGAAATATTAACGGTTTTCTAACTAACATTTGACGCCAAAAACCTTAGCATACTCCTCTAAAGAAATTAGCCCAAACCGGAGGATATAATGCGTTCTTTACTCATCCCTTTTGTATTACCCTTTACCGCAGTACTATCGACTTTTGCCTCAGCCGACTCATTCACTCTATCCAGTAAAGATATTTCTAATGGAAAATTCATGAGTAACACTCAAGAATTTCAAGGATTTGGCTGTTCAGGAGGCAATCAATCTCCACAACTGTCTTGGCAAGGTGCCCCCAAAGGTACAGAAGCTTTCGCCATTTTTGCCTATGACCCTGACGCACCAACAGGCAGTGGCTGGTGGCACTGGCAATTGGTTAATATTCCCAAAGATGTTTCTACTCTTGCAGCAGGCGCAGGAAATCCAACTAAAAATGCTACTCCTGAAGGCAGTATCAGTATTAGTAATGATTACGGTTCAAGTGGATTTGGCGGAGCTTGCCCTCCAAAAGGTCACGGTACCCACCGTTATCAGTTTACGGTACACGCCCTCTCACAAAAATTAGAACTTCCTGAAGGCGCTTCAGCCGCATTAACCGGTTACATGGTAAACGCGCACTCTTTAGGCTCAAGTACCATTGAAGCACTGTATAAAAGAGATTAATTACACAGCATTATTACTCTCATTAATAATAACTTGTTCTACATAGTTTTTAAACACGACTTATTAAGCGATATTTACTAAAGCGTTCTATTAAAAGCACCTATCAGAAATACCTTTTAAGTCAGGTTTATTACCAGCCCTTACTAAAAAAGCAGGATCTCTCCCAAAAGAGAGATCCGTGAATACTGCTAAAAGGTTACACCCATTGAACTAACTTCCTATTAATCGATATCTGTTAAGAAGGAAAGCGGATATGAATAAACCTCATGAAAGGAAATCTGCTGCAAAAGTGAAGCTTTTAGCGCTTCACGGCAGCGGCAGTAATAGCCATGTAACACAGTTACAACTGGAAAATTTAACCATCAATGAAACGGAATTTGACATCACCTACCTTAATGGACCTATTTCGACAGACCAACCCGGCCCTGGCATCAAAGAGCTAGACGGTATCTTTACCGGACCTTGGTTTTCCTGGTTTCCAACTAATATAGACTACAGTGCAATTGATGCAGACACATTATTAACGATAATTTCGGATGCGCTTGATGAAATTCTTAATATTGTAGAAACAGAAGGCCCTTTTGATGGAATTTTTGGTTTCAGTCAAGGCGGCATCATTGCCAGTCTTCTGATTAATTTACATCACGACAATGCATTACAAGCTGCTTTAGAAAAGCATCGTCAACGCCCTCTAACGAGTTCGTTAAAAAATCAGCCTCTTTTCAACACTGCCATTATTGCATGTGCAGCAGCTCCGCTGTCTTTTTCACAATTAAGATCACAGGCCAACCTAGGCTCAGCACCAACAATGACTAATGAGATACGGATCATTCATTTAATTGGTCGGCAAGATAGCTTTAAACCTTGGTCTGAGTCTTTAGCCCTGTCTCTTAATGCCGCTTCAAACACTATATTTTATTTATCTGAAGGGCATGAAATCCCAAGAAGTCAACGGCAAAACTCTGAATTAAACACAACCATACGACAATACCTTCTCCCTCAAAATAATGTATTTCAATTCGTGTCTCAAACAGCAACACAAGAAACACGGAATACAACTCCAGCGAAAACAGAAACACGGAACGCAGAAATACAAAATATGGCAACACTTGAAAGTCCTTCTATCAAGTGGAAAAAAACCAGTCCGTTAAGTTCACGAACTGTCGCCTCTGATGTACAAATGGTAGAAGTGGCTATGCACACTGAAAATCACGCTACTACCATTCTAGACGCATTAGCACACCAACCCCAGGAGGCTCCGTTATTTCGCATCGCAAGAGAAAAAAATGAAAATTTATTCACTTCTTATGGAGATATGCTGAACTTTTGCCAACCTCTAGGCGAAGGCGATTTAAGGCGCCTTGGCGTGAAAACAGGGGAAGTCGTTGCCTATGTAGCCCCTCCCGGAGGAAACGCTATTGCCGCAACGGCTTTTCTTTCAATCGCAGCTCAAACCTGTGCCGTTCCTTTTTCCACAAATATGAGTGCTGATGACACACTTCTCGCACTAGAACAATATGATGTAAAACACATGATATTGTTTGACGGCGTCAATGCACGAGAAGTTCGCACTGCCTTTAGGCAATACGAAGAAGAAGGTAAAGCTCAGCTTCATCATGCTTCTGCCAGAGGAAATTCACTGCCTGGTTTATTTATTTATCACAATGCCATTGAAGGTTTTCAAACTTTACCAAAGTTATCTCATCCGTCTTCAGCTAACGCTTTGTTATTACGCACTTCTGGAACGACCTCTATTCCCAAAGTGGTGCCTCTTCGACAACAAGATTTATTGTTAAATGCCGCTGTATTAGCCGATGGTATCGGCATAACCCATGAAGATATTACCTACAGTGTCATGCCGCTAGACCATATAGGCGGCATCAGTGCTTCCATACTGTGCAGTATTACTGTTGGCGCTTCAATTACCTGTGAAAGCTTGTACACCCCACAAGGCATGGTAGAAGCCCTGGAACACTCCAACCCCAAGCCCACATGGTATTCTGCCGTTCCGACAATTCATAATGCCACAACACGTTTTCTTCAAGAAAACGCCGATACCTATTTGAACGATAACGGCGTATGGGAAAGTCACCATATTCGAATGATTCGCTCAGGGGCGGCGGCATTAAAAGAGTCCGATCGCATTCGAGTAGAAAATACTTTTGGATGTGAAGTCATCACGACTTACAGCATGTCGGAATTAATGCCCATTTGCCAACCACCCCAAGAGGGCAATCATTGGCGGCAAAGCCCAGGCGCTGTCGGCGTTCCCGTTAGCGCGTCTCTTGCCATTGTTGACCCTCAAACATTACAACCACTGCCTTACGGTATTGAAGGCGAGATTGCGATCTCTGGCTCTACGGTATTTGAAGGGTATTTGAATAATTCGCAAGCCAATAATCAATCTCGTTTTATACGGCCTTCACTCTTGAATCACTCTATAGAACAGTGGTTTTTAACGGGAGACCTCGGGGAAATAGACTCGGAAGGAACGCTAACTCTGAAAGGGCGAATAAAAGAGTTAATAAAAAGAGGCGGAGAGCAGATTGCCCCAGCCGAAGTGGAAAGTTTTATTATTCAACACCCAGCGGTAAAAACTGCAGTGTGTTTTTCAGTTCCTTCCGATCTCTACGGTGAGGAAGTCGGGTGTGCACTTGTATTAGAAAGCACAACCTCCTCAAAAATCACACAAGCTGAATTAGTTCAAGATTTGAGGCAGTTACTCAGGGAAAAAAAATTGGCTTCTTTCAAAATACCGTCAGTGTGGCGATTAGTCGACAATAATGATTTACCAAGAACAGCCAGTAAAAAAATTATTCGTAATGGCCTTGCTGAAAAATTAGGCATAGAGGCCCAATCAACAGAGACTCAACCAACAGAGACTCAACCAACGGGCAAACCGGACATCAAAGCGGTTTCTCAAAACAACGAGAAATCATCCACAACACAAGCCACCACCTATTCAGATAAACCCAAAGTTGACTGGGCAGCCTTAGCGGGATTTCGATTTATTCTTGCCTGCTATGTGATGTTTATGCACATAGGGTCTAACGAATCCTGGAGTGCTTTCTCAAACTTAAGGCAATTCCCCTGGCATGTTCATACGTTCTTTGCGGTTGCAGGGTTTTCTCTCGCGATTATCATGCCGTCTTTTATTAATAAAAAGATGTCTTTTGTCTCAGCAAGAGTATTGGGGATGTATCCGCTGTATGCACTGGCGGTCATCTTTGCCCTAGGTAATGTTTTTGTCAGCTGCCAACCTTCAACCTTCTCATCCATTTTTAATTGGAGTCCGTTATTGGCAGGCAGTGATCAAATGTTTTGCCAAGGAACGCCCTTAGTGCAAGACTCATGGTTAGCCAATGTGTTGTTATCCTTAGGTATTCATTTAACCGGATTGCAAGCCACACCTTTATGGGGAGCCTCTTGGTTTCTGGGTTTTTACCTCTGGTTCATCTCCATGTATTTCCAATGCTTAATTGTTTTTCCATGGGTGTATAACACGTTGTACAAAAACAGAGGTAATTTTAAAAAAATATTTTCACTCACTTTACTCACCTTGGGTGTTAATCTTTTTATTCTTTTATCGTTTTGGTACGGCTATGCTGTAGACGCAACTAGCTATGGTTTATTCGACCCACTCACAGGTCAGAGAACGATACCAACGCCGTCTCAGGTAGACATTGCCGGTACTGATAACGCAGTTATTCTCGGGTTTTATTTATTCGCACCCTTTTGGATGGTGTATTTTATTGCGGGGATATGTGCTGCCTTCTTGTTTGATGCACTCAGACCATCAGAGCAAAAAAACGCAAAAATTTGGGGATACATTGCCGATACCATCACGGTCACAATGATATTACTGAGTATTGCACAAGTGGCTCAAGGATATTTTCCTTACGGCCCTAATGTCACAGAAGTTGCTCTGGACGGATTTTTTATGCGCCCCGAAGAAGCGAATAGCTTTGCTGATCCCTCCACAGTGAATCGCATCTGGGATAATATTTATGGACGCTTGTTTGCCCCCATTACACTTCTGTGGATTTTTGCAATCACAACCGGGCAAGGAATAACCGCTAGGCTTCTGCGATTTAATCCTTTATCACAAACATTAGCCCCAACAGCGTATGCCTGCTTTTTATTCCATCAAATGGTAGGACAGTGGTATTACGCTGCAACACGAGGCGAATGGTGGAATTGGTGGACTCACCAGAAAACCTTCTACTGGTTTAGCCCTCAACCGGTTCCAGTTGAGTGGTATGAATATTTCTATGTGGTCGGCATTGTTGTTATTTTCGCTAAAATTGTTCAGCCATTAGAGCCAATGCTCAGAAGAAGTTTTAGCCTGCTTACTGAACATTTAAAGTGGTTTAAATCAGGTAATAGCATTGTGACCGAAGAACAAGATACCACTGCGATTGTAGTAAACATTATCGAGAAGACAACGGGTATGGAAGTAAAACCCGAATGGAGTCTTGAAGAATGTGGCTTGGCTTCATTAGGCATTGTGCAATTTGCCAGCACTCTAGAGAGTGAATTCGCAATACCTACCGATAAAATACGCATCTCTGCTGCTGAACTAATAGAAGCAACAAATATTTATGAAATTGCAACGATTATAGATAAGGCTATTTTAGAATCACAGACTCCATCACCGGTATACAATACCGAACAAGAGCGTCAATTGGCCTAATTCAACTCGTATGTTTATTTCATTCTTACCATAAGCATTACTGTGTTTATCTTGATCATGTTCATTTTTTTGCTTCATGATCAAGATATTTATCATCTTATTTCATACAAATATTTCACACTTAACTGAAAGGGACACAGGAAAGAGTCATGATCACAATACATAGATTACGATTATTAGTTACTTCTTCTTTTGTTTTTTTGCCATTAACCACTTTCGCCAATCAAGAATGTGATTTTAACTATAATCTTAACTTACATGTTGGTTATTCTAAGGGAGACTTTACTCTTAAAGATGAGGAAAGTAGCACTTCATTTAACACCACACATAACAATGCCACACGAATTGGAGGCGGATTAACTTATCAATGTGGCGAAACCACTGTAAAATATAACTACTTCACCGCACTCAATCATGACGACAACAGAATTGACCGCTTCAAAATTATCAATGCACTCACCATCAGCAATGATCAATACGGTTCAGTATCTATTGGGAAATTAACCACACCCTATAAAGCCGCAGGTAAAAATGGGGATCCTTTTTGGGACACCGCTTCAGGTACAACACCTGCAGGAAATAACTTCGGATTTTCAGACATGACCCGAGGTTTTACCGAAAACTCCTTTATTTATACCTCTCCCAAGATGGGAAACTTCTATTTAAAAGTCGGCTATAGTGGCACCAATTCAGAAGGGGATATTCATGAAGGAATTGAATACAAAGCTTCCAATAGTGTATTCGGCTTCCAGTATATTGATATGGGGAAAAACTCATCCATGCCTTTTAGCAGTGGCCGCAACGAAGCATTTAGGCTTTACAGTCGACATTCGTTTAGAAATTGGTCTTTATCAGGTTCGGTTGAAAACATGAGAAAAGAAGGTGGTATTAAAGAAGATTACCTGAATATTTCAGTACAACGTAACATCGAAAAATTTGGAAGAATCGCCGCATCTTATGGTCGTATAGAAGATGTGCAACTACGATTAATCGATGGTTCTTCTCACACAGGCGATGGGCACGGCATAACCGCAGGCGCATTTTACACCTGGACAAAAAACAGCGAAATTTATCTTCTTGGCTCTGATTTATCTTTCAGTGATAAAAAAGAACAAAAAAGCATCGTTTTAGGTTTTACTTTCAATTTTTCTCTTTAGTATTTTTTGCATCTTTTTAATTATCAGACTAAAAACTCTGAACAATGGAATGAAAACTCTCTAAAAGTTTTATAAAAAACAAAGTAAGCCTCAGATACTCAGGGATCGCCCCTTTTCAAAATAAAGGAAGGCGCATACAATGATGTTTTGCCTGACCTTGTTTATCTAAGGACATCACAAGCAATGGAAGATCTGATAACACTTGCAAAAGATACGGTAAAAGATAGAGAAGAAGTTCCCTTCTCTGTTTACTCTTCAACAAAAGAACAAAAGATTTCAAATGTACCAATCCATAAACCTTTATTAATTTTTATATTGGGGGGCACCAAAAAGTTAGGGAGCGACAACCATGTTGTATGTCCAACGGGCTCTTTTGTATTTTTATCCAACAATCCCAACATAGATATGAGAAATATCCCTAATGACCAAGAGTATTTTGCCATACTCATTGAGTTTGATTATACGGATTTTTCCCAACTTAAAGGTAATCGAAAAAAAACCAAACGGTATTTTCAAGGGGATGTACACCCCATTTTACACACGGCATTACGCCAACTGATCGAGTTATCAGCCATTGCCCCAATGGATGCTATGCAGTTTCGGAAGAAAGAATTGCTGCATTTGATGTACCTAGCCGGATATAAAGACGTCAATGCTATTGCAGAGCCCCCAAGCATCAGCCATCAAGTTCATGACATCATAAGTAACAATATTACTGAAGAGTGGTGTGTTGAACGCCTAGCTTCAAATCTGTTCATGAGCGAGTCAACATTACGACGAAAATTAAAATCTGAAGGCACAGACGTTAAAGCCATTCGAACTCGAGCGAGACTAGGGCACGGGCTGCACTTAATACAAACCACCATGGAAAGTGTTGGCACAATTTCAGCCTCTTGCGGATATCAATCACAGTCTCGATTTACTGATCAATTTAAGTTGCTATTTGGCATGACACCCTCTGAATTAAGAAAAACTCGTATGAATGATTGAGGAGAAAAGTTGACTGTTTTCAAGATTTCATAGAATAAACCCCTCTACTATGATGTGAGGGTAAGATGTGAAACACACATCAACATTCAAAGGAAATCAATAATGAAAAATATTGCTGTTATATTGTCTGGGTGCGGCTACTTAGATGGTGCAGAAATTAGAGAATCAGTATTAACACTCCTAGCATTGGATACCGAAAAGGTAAATTACAGTATCTATGCGCTCAATAAAGATCAGCACCATACTGTTAACCATTTAGAGGGTAAAGAAATTAGTGGTGTATCACGAAACATTCTTGAAGAGTCTGCCCGAATCGCTCGTGGTGCCATTGCAGACATCATCCAGCTAAATGAAAAAGATTTTGATGCCTTAATTATACCTGGAGGTTTTGGTGTCGCAAAAAACATGTGCTCCTTTGCTTTTGATGGAAGTGGCGCCTCTGTAGATGAATTGGTCGCCACTAAAGTGAAAGACTTTAAAAATGCTGAAAAACCCATCGGAGCAGTATGCATTGCTCCAGCTTTAATTGCGTTATCTATTGGAGATTCACACCCCACCCTGACTATTGGCAGTGACGAACAAACAGCAACAGAGCTGGAGAAGCTCGGAGCCAAACACCATACTTGTGACACGAGTGATTGTGTAGTGGATGAAAGTAATAAAATCGTCACAACACCAGCCTACATGGATAACGATGCAAATTTAGCGGATGTCTATTCGGGAATATCAAAACTGGTTAAAAATGTGATCGCGCTTTCTTAAACACGAATCTTATTATGATGATTCAAACATAATACGCTATTACCCTCTCATTCAGCAGAATTAACAAAGATCATCGGCTCCATGGTTTCATTGCAGGTGATTCTGCTGAATGTTCAATAGCACTTTATCCGTCCATTAAATCCAGATTCAGAATGAATTCAGTGTAAATGGAATAATCCATAATAATTCATATATCAAACCCTACTATCAAGACACTAATATCAAAACCGACAACTCACAGTAACAAAACCCCCTTCCTGCTTCACCCCACCTGTCTCAATCACTCCTATAATATTTTTCAATCGACTTTTAGTTCTACAAAAAGAATATTTGCACTTATAGTTTGACAAGCCTTTTGTTTTACACAGTTATTTTGTAAAGCCCAAGCCCCCTAGGCTATTTAGGGTTATTGTTATCGTTACAGGAAATACTCATGATTAGAATAAAATCAGCTTTACCGTCTTTGGTCGCTCTTGCTATCTCTACCTCTTTCGCTGTGTGTAATACCCATGCTGAAGAAATGAGCAGTACACATTCACAAGCTCAACCCTCACAACTTACAGGAAAGTCCAACCAATTCTGGTGGCCTGAGCAACTGGATCTTTCTGCTTTGCGAGATCATGGAAGTGAATCCAACCCCTACGGTGACGACTTTAATTACAAAGCAGCGTTTGAAAGTTTAGATTTAAATGCGGTTAAAAAAGATTTACGCAATACCCTGACTAACTCTCAAGCATGGTGGCCAGCAGACTGGGGGCACTATGGCCCCTTTTTCATTCGTATGGCCTGGCATGCCGCTGGCACTTATCGAATCCATGACGGACGAGGAGGTGCAGGAGGTGGGCAACAGCGCTTTGACCCTCTCAATAGTTGGCCAGATAATGGAAATTTGGATAAAGCACGTCGCTTACTTTGGCCGGTAAAACAAAAATATGGGCGTAATATTTCTTGGGGCGACCTTATTGCCTTAACTGGTAATGTTGCCTTAGAAGATATGGGTTTTAAAACCTTTGGTTTTGCGGGTGGCCGCCAAGATGATTGGGAACCTGATCAAGTGTATTGGGGGCCAGAAGAACAAATGCTCACCGACTCCCGCCGAGATGCCAAGGGTAATTTGAAAGGCCCTGTCGGTGCTGTTGAAATGGGTTTAATTTACGTTAACCCTGAAGGGCCTCACGGCAACCCAGATCCAATACTTGCAGCAAGAGACATCAGAATGTCGTTTGGCCGGATGGCAATGAACGACGAAGAAATTGTCGCCTTAATTGCCGGAGGGCATACTTTTGGTAAAGCCCATGGTGCTCACAAAGTGAAAGATTGTGTTGGTGCTGAACCCGCTGCAGCCTCAACAGAACAACAGGGCTTTGGTTGGAAAAATAGCTGCGGTAAAGGCCATTCTGAAGATGCTATCACCAGCGGTTTAGAAGGCGCTTGGAGTGTCTCCCCTACACAATGGACAACAAATTATCTCGATAACCTATTTGGTTTTAATTGGGTACAAACCCGTAGCCCTGCTGGAGCCATTCAATGGATTCCCGACAATAAAGCGGCTGCTAATTTAGTACCGGACGCACACATTAAAGGAAAGCGTCACGCCCCCATCATGTTTACCACAGACCTTTCTCTTAAAGAAGATCCTGAATTTCGTAAAATTGCACAACGGTTCCATAAAAACCCAAAAGAATTCGAATTGGCTTTTGCCAAGGCGTGGTTCAAACTCAACCATCGGGATTTAGGCCCACGCGCTCGTTATCTAGGCAGTGAAATTCCAAAAGAAACCCTACTGTGGCAAGACCCAATTCCTGAGGTAAATCACAAATTGATTTCCGAACGGGACATTAAAAAGTTGAAATCTAAAATATTAGCTTCTGGCGTCAGCACCACAGACCTAATCAAAACAGCATGGGCATCTGCTTCCAGTTATCGAAATACGGATATGCGAGGCGGCGCTAATGGGGCTCGAATTCAGTTGGCACCCCAAAAAAACTGGAGTATCAATGAGCCAGAGACACTTTCAACGACCTTAACAGCACTGAAAAAAGTTCAAGAAGACTTTAATAATGCCTTATCACGAGGTAAAAAAGTCTCCCTTGCTGACGTCATCGTTCTTGGAGGCGCGGCTGCCATTGAAGAGTCCGCCAAAAAAGCCGGCTATAGAAACATAACCGTGCCTTTCACTCCAGGCCGGATGGACACAAGCCAAGACATGACCGATGTGAAATCATTTGCAGTGCTTGAGCCAACAGCCGATGCTTTCCGAAATTATTATAATATGAAAAACAATTACCGCTCACCCACCGATATGCTTGTTGAAAAAGCTGACCTATTATCATTAACCGTCCCTGAAATGACGGTTCTCATTGGAGGTATGCGCAGTTTAGGGGCCAATGTAAACGGAACCTCCCACGGCGTTTTCACGAAAACACCAGGCACATTAAGTAATGACTTTTTTGTCAGCTTACTGGATATGTCCGTAGAGTGGCGTCCATCCAAATCAAACGAAGGAATTTATGAAGGCTATGACCGCTCTACTGATAGCCTAAAATGGACAGCAACACCAGTAGATTTGATCTTTGGTTCAAATTCTGAACTTCGTTCCATTACCGAAGTGTATGCTTCCGATGATGGAAAAGAAAAATTTGCTCAAGATTTTGTCAACGCTTGGGTTAAAGTAATGCAGCTAGATCGTTTTGATTTAACTTCTTCGTAATTAAAGAATGACTAGACAAAAACGACGGATATAAAACGACAGATAAAAAGTAGAGAAAACCTCAATATAATGAAAGCGGCCTTAGACAATAAGGCCGCATCACATACAGTTAAAAAGAATAGACAAAAACTGCATAAATTCTTCTTAATAGTTAATTTGCACGTCAAAAAAAACCTCAAATAGGTCTATTTCTAAGAGGCTGAGAGAAGGGAATGAAATGAAAATCTAGATGCAACGCATCAGTACATTACTGCCTATTAATTTTGTACCGCTTTGTACGCCCATACAAAAAAGCAAATAAAATACCGCCTATCGCGCCAAACAGATGCATCTCAAACGAAATATGAGCCCGACTGGGTAAGACACCAAACATCATCCCCCCATAAAAAACAATCGTGAATAATGCAATGGCGATATTTTTGAAACTGCGATCAAAGTATGCCATAGCAATACTCAAACTCCAGAGACCAAAAATCCAACCACTCGCACCAATATGCGATGCACTCCGCCCCAATAGCCAGGTCATCAAGCCACTAAAAAAGATAATAAAAATACTGGCCAACACAAAAAAACGAAGGGAGCGCAATAAACACAGCACACCAAATACAGCCAACCCAATTAAGTTATTAACTAAGTGGATAACACCACCATGAATAAAAGGCGCCGTAAAAATATAAGGCAAACTCGAAGGTACTCTTGGTACAACACCAAATTGAGATAACATCCCTCCATTCACCATATTAACAATATGGATGGCCGCCATACTGGCCATGATAATTCCCAAGACCATAAATCGCTGTTGAATTTCTGTTCTTTTCCCCATTTTTTCCTACCGCCTTAGTTATAGTTATACTCATCTCATTTCATATTGCACTAATCTTACACTAGGCTCACTATCTTAAGATAACGCTCTATTAAAATGATAACATATTGATCTATTCGATATTTGAACAGGCTGTATTTCAATATCCTGCTAACGGCATGGAAATGATGTACTTGGGATTTGAATCTAGGGGAAGGGGAGTTGAATCTGAGTTTTCCATGATTCATAAAAAAAGCTCTGTTAAAAACAGAGCCTTTTAGAGGGGCTAATCCAACCTAGGATTAAAACTTGAGTGTTGCACTGAATTGTAATCTTGCCATATTACCGTCATCGCCCGTTTCGATTTCTCTATTTGCTAACGCCAACTCGCCTCCAAAGGTTAATAGCGGATGAGGGCTGTAGAGTAAATTGACACGCGCACTCGAAGAGCTGCTTGAAACCGATAGACCGGTTAACTCAGTATCATTATCAATACTGTTGGCAGAATAAGTGATTGACGAACGCCATTTATCATTCCAGAAATGGCGATAAGCAATAAAACCACCATAGGCATCAATGGCTTCTAATTCATTATTCTCATCCAATACCGCACCATTGGCAATATTTAAGGCAAAATAACGCCCCATGCCAGAACCGCCTACAAAGCCAAATTTTAAATCGTCTGTACTGCCCAGTTTTAGCTTGCCCGTCACACTCAAGCCATAACTATTGGTGCTTTCCTCGATATTGGTTGCAGTATCATTGTAGGTTAATTCACGCAATAATAAAGCACTCACCAATGTTAGATTATCGTTTTTGTAAGTGTATCTTGCGACAAAATCAGGCATTGAATTATCATCCGTGACAATAGGACCGCCACCACCAAAGGGGGTAATGGTACTTTCAGGATTTTCCACTGCGAATTGCCAAGGGCCGTTGGTGTAGCGAATCATCGCCTGTCGACCAAAAGAGATACCATCGGTATTACCAATAAAATCCAGCGTCTCAGGCAACGCCCCTACATCCATAAAGGTGGTCCACGTCTGCCCTAACAACCACTTGTTGTAAGTTATAAAGGCATGACGCATACGAGAGGTATACGAGTTCGAAATACGTTCATTACCATCAGGGGTGACTAAAAAATCCAGTTCGATATAGGTCTTAATAGTATCTTCGCCTAATTTCGTATTGGTACTTAAGGCAAAGCGTGTTTGACGGGCGTGAAAATCGGTTATGACGTCTTCGTCTTCACCCCCAACTGGCGTTAATGAGGGTATGTAAAAATCTCTACCGAGATTACCACTGCCTAATGAGCCTTCATCAAAACTCGTTGCCATTGCATCAAATTTTACATAGCCTTTAAGACTGACATCGGTGCCCTTGTAGTTGCCTAATTCCAGCGCATTGGCGGTGGAGAACCCACCTAAGGTAATGACGCCAATACTGATTGCTGAAGGAATACGTAATGCGCTTATTATTGTTTTTGACTGCATAAAAATAGCCTCTTTTGGTTAGACCGCTGATCTCTCGTTCGTCCCAGTGAAGCCTCATGGCCCAGCCCTTAACACCTTTGTAGCACAACGTACAGTTGCTCAATTTTGCTATGCACAATCGATGACGCTTTTGGCTGAGCCATTAAGGTCTATTCATATTCTTTGTGACCCATTCAGAATTGTATTAGCAAATAGTCTTAATTAGACCAATGTCTAATGTCCTTCTCTAGTGAATTCCACTTAGGTCTAATTGGTTTTAGTTACTGTTTTCACCATAGTAATTCAATCGGAAGCATTCCTAACTGGCTGGTGCAATGGCCCAATGAGGCATCTCAGTAAATGAGAGACTTCCGTTAATGAGGTATCACCAAGATTAATGCAACTTAAAACTAACTATAGGCATAATCATCATAAAGCGGGGAAAATCATGGAAAATTCATTCGTCAAAGGCGGAGAAAAAAACAATAACCACCAACCTCCTCTAAGCGACGCTCAATCTCTTTCTTCATCTCACTCCCACGAACATCAAGCAAGCATTAAATATTTAAATAAATACCAAAACTCCATTGAAAATAAAGAGGCATTTTGGCAAGAACAAGCATCACAATTGCAATGGAGCAAACCATTTACCCAAGTGAGTGACGTTTCTTTCGATAAAAACGACCTACACATCCGCTGGTTTGCCGATGGCGAATTAAATGTTTGCGTAAACTGTGTTGATCGCCATTTAGCAGAAAGAGCCGATCAACCCGCTATTGTATGGGAAGGCGATAACCCCGATCACAGCATCTCCTTAACCTATAAACAATTGCACGAAGAAATATGCAAGCTGGCTAATGCACTAGAGTCTTTGGGCGTGACTGCCGGGGACCGGGTGATTCTGTATATGCCAATGGTTCCGGAGGCGGCTTTTGCCATGTTAGCGTGCGCCCGAATTGGCGCCATTCATTCCGCTGTATTTGGTGGCTTTTCCTCTGCTGCACTGGCAGATCGCATCAACAATTGCGAAGCCAAACTGATTATTACAGCTGATTTAGGCCTTCGAGGGACAAAATCGATTCCGCTCAAAGCCAGTGTAGATGAAGCATTGACGTTGGCAGAAGGACACTCTGTCGATAAAGTGTTAGTCGTTAAACAACCCCACGGTTCTGGCACCCCTGCCTGGAACGATAAGGTAGATCTCTGGTACCACGACTGCGTCGATAACCAATCCACCGAACACACGCCGCCAACGTTTGATGCCGAACACCCGCTATTTATTCTTTACACTTCGGGCTCTACTGGAAAACCAAAAGGCCTTCAACACAGCTCAGGCGGTTACCTTTGCTATGCCCAAACCACCTTCAAAGAAGTGTTCGATTATCGTGATGGGGAAGTCTTCTGGTGCACCGCTGACATTGGCTGGATTACCGGACACACATATTTAATTTACGGGCCATTGGCGGCAGGCGCTACAACCATCATGTATGAGGGAGTACCGAATTTCCCTACTCTCGCCCGCTTCGGGGAAGTGATTGATAAACACAACGTCAATATTTTCTACACCGCGCCTACCACGATTCGTATGCTTATGGCCGATGCCAATACTGCTTTAAGTGGCAGTCAGCGCACCAGCCTGCGTATTTTGGGTACCGTCGGCGAACCCATCAGCCCCGATGTGTGGCAGTGGTATTACGATGACTTCGGCTTACAGCAAGCGCAAGTAGTTGATACCTGGTGGCAAACCGAAACGGGTGGGCACCTTATTGTGCCGATTCCCGACTCCGGACCAGTAAAACCCGGAGCAGCTCAACGGCCCTTCTATGGTATCGAACCACAACTTGTGGATAGCAATGGCGATATCTTAGAGGGAGAAACCTCTGGTCATTTAGTGATTTTAGATTCTTGGCCAGGACAAGCGCGTACCATCTGGGGCGATCACCAACGCTTTATTGATACGTATTTCTCGACTTACGAGGGGATGTATTTCAGTGGCGATGGCGCTCGCCGTGATGAAGACGGTGATTATTGGATTACCGGCCGCGTCGATGATGTTCTCAACGTCAGCGGACATCGCCTTGGTACAGCAGAAATTGAAAGCGCAGCACTCACCTACAGTGACATTGCCGAGGCGGCTGTAGTGGGTTACCCCCATGATGTCAAAGGTCAAGGCATTTATATTTTTGTGGTCGCCAAAACAGGGGTTGAGTCTGCAGAAACTCTAACAGACAGTGTTCGCAGTAAAATTCGGCAAGCACTTGGCCCAATTGCGACCCCAGACCATATTCAATGGTCTCCCGATCTACCCAAAACACGCTCAGGGAAAATTATGCGCCGTATTTTACGTAAAATCGCCAGTAATGATTTTGCAGAACTTGGTGATACCTCTACGCTCGCTGACCCCAGTGTTGTCGATAAACTGATCTCTGGGCGAAAAGACCTCAATTAATTTAACCTATATGAGAACCAACTAATCGCAGGCTGTTGCAAAGTTGCAGCCTGTGAAATACTGTTACTGTTAGTCGTTGGCAAAGCGTTACCAAAAAATTTGCCGACTCTGTTGAAGTATTAAACGAAATATCCTCGTCCTATTATTTGAACAGAATACCTAAAGCCCTTTTAACCACTCAGAGAAGAGTGAGTGTAGGGAAAAACAAGTGTGGGTAAAATCTATCGATGTAGGAAAAAAATAAAACTAATATCAAATTTCCTGCTATAGATACTTGTATCAATGATAAAAAAACCTGCATTATCTGCATTAACAGCAACGGCGTCACACCAATGTATCATTTTCATATAGCCGACGATCATCCTTTATTCCGAGCTGCTTTAGAACAAGTAATTTCGTCTCGATTTCCTGAAGCCACTATTTCACAATCCTATGATTTAGATAAAACCTTATCTGCATTAGAATCTGACGCCGATATTGATTTGCTGTTGCTCGATTTACACATGCCGGGCAGCGATGACCTTTATGGCTTAGTCAATATTCGCGAACGCTTTCCTGGTATCCCTGTAGTTATTGTATCAGCCCATGAGGAACAATCGATGGTCAATCGTGCTATGGGGCATGGCGCACTGGGGTACATCACAAAATCCCTCAATCAAAACAGTATGGGTTCAGCCATTGATGCACTGCTGGCAGGCGATACTTGGGTGCCAGAAAAATACCGTGCCAGCCTAAGGCCAGTCAGCACTGAAGAGAAGGCCCTTGCCGCTAAAATTGCCTCATTGACACCACAACAATATCGCGTGCTGTGTTACCTCAAGGAAGGTTGGCTCAACAAACAAATCGGCTATGAATTGGGCGTTACCGAAGCCACTATCAAAGCCCATATCACTTCGATTTTCCGAAAATTGGGCGTGAGTAATCGTACCCAAGCGGTTATTGAATTAAACCGAATTGCGCTTCACTCTGAAAACGAAGCTCAGAAAAGCTAGGGTCTGTTAATACAAATTCTGTTGTAATGAACATCAACAGACCTTAAGTTTAGAAAAATTAAGCCCGCACGAACTGAACACAACACAACACGAAATCTCGGGACATATCGTGTTTTTTCATCAATGAACACGATGTTCCAATATGGCTCGTAACTTACCTGGCTTAATCGGTTTTCTTAAAAAATCAAACCCATGAGCATTTGCCAAACAGGGTAAATTGGGGTCTGGCGAAGCCGATACTAAGCACACCGGGATCGGAATACCGTCATTTTTAACAACAATTTTAGAGCCTTGGCTAGGTTTTTGTTTCCAAATATTCAACAGTTTTTTCCCTAACTGAATACCATCGGAATGTTCATTTAATTGCCAGTCCATTAATAGCATATCAGGGGGTGGGTTAGATTGTGCGTAAGCACAGGCTTCATCCTCATTATTGTAAGTTTGGCAGTCCACCCCCCAGCTATTCAGCAAAGTCGCCAAGGCTTGCAAGTTCTGGTTGTCATCGTCCACATAAAACACTCTCTTCCCTTTTAGGCCTTCCTGAATTGGCTGACAAACCGGCTCTGCTGCTTCGATATAATCTTGCTGATAAGCACGCTCAGCACAGACCTGAAATTGGCTCCCTCGCCCTGGTTCACTCGTTAAGTGGATAGAATGATCCAATAATTGACTAAATCGATTCGCTACCGCCAACCCCAAACCAATGCCCTGAATATCTTTATGGTGGCGAGAACGATAAAAGTCTTCAAAAATCTGAGCCTGCTCATCAGGGTGAATACCTGAGCCTGTATCCAATACACAAATTGCCACACGGCTACCTTTGCGTCGACAGCCGATCAGTATCTTGCCTGACCGTGTGTATTTCAC
The DNA here is from genome assembly GCF_021234875.1 of Marinibactrum halimedae. Classification (GTDB taxonomy): domain Bacteria; phylum Pseudomonadota; class Gammaproteobacteria; order Pseudomonadales; family Cellvibrionaceae; genus Marinibactrum; species Marinibactrum halimedae. The sequence goes on from NZ_JAJQVM010000024.1 coordinate 50,475, forward strand.
CGCATTAGACAATAGGTTCTGCACTATGCGCCGCAGGTATCTGGGGTCAGATTTGACCACTACCCGTGTTTTCACCCACCGAATTCTCACTCCCTCATTAGCTTGTAACTGAAACTCATTCACCAGGCCAGAAAACAACGGCTCCAAAGGAACAAATTGCACATCCGGCGTTATCTCTCCGGTATCCAATTTAGCGGTTTCGAGCAGCGTTGAAATAATCGTCTCACTGGCAGAAATAGCACCATTTAAATATTTAATCATTTCTTGATTTTCTGAATTATTCAGCTGAGCCTGCTCTAACAAAACATTGGTATAAAGACTGGCCGCATTTAATGGTTGCAAAATATCGTGGCTGGCAAGAGCCACAAACCGGGATTTACTTCGGTTGGCCTGTTCAGCTTGTTTACGGGCATCTTCCAATTCTGCGGTTCTTTCCTGAACACGTTGCTCCAAATACAAGTTGGTTTGTTTTAATTTTTTCTGTGCATCAATAAATTCGGTAATATCATCGTAAGTGGTAACATACCCACCTCCCGGTAATGGTTGCCCCTTAATTTCGATGACTTTTTCTTCGTGATGGCGAACAACTCGATAGGAAGTCCCTGAACGCATCAACGTTAAACGACGCTGAACATGCTCCTCGATGGTTCCTGGTCCTAATTTTCCCCTCTCGGCATTAAACCGCACGACATCAGCCACTGGCGTACCTACTTTTAAATACCCTGCCGGATAGTCGAACATTTGCTCGTATCGACGATTCCACGTCACTACATTAAAATCTTGATTCACCACACTAATGCCAGAACCAATGCTTTCAAAAGCGGCCATAATCATGTCTTGATTAAATCTCAATGCACGGGCGGTTTCTTCAAACATATTCACCACATCAGCAACCCGCAATTGCTCACCAGAAGCCAGAGCAGACAGTAATGTGCGTGAAGACGCGACACCAACAACTCCCGCTAACGCATGTTCAGCGGCATCCATTAACACTGGGTTCGCCTCACTTTTCTTATTGAGCACAGCACCATGCTTTTTGTTCTTCGAACCTACATGACGAAGAAATAATTGCTCTGTCGCCGATTCCCCTAAAAATTGATTTAATAATACTCGTAAATCTTTAATTTTTAACAATGCCCGACCAGGCAACACCAACCCTTCCCTGGATTGATAACGAAAAGCACGAGCTTGGATGTCATCAGATAAATGCGTCTTGCCAATAATACTAAATACCCAATAAGCCAATACATTGGCAGCCAAACTTAAACTGACACTGCGTGTAAAGCTGTCACCATAGCTGAGGTAAAAAAGCGAATCCGGCTTCAACCAAGACAGGCCAAATAAGCCTTCTGCCATAACAGAGCCCATGGTATGAGTATGAGAAGCAAATAATGGCGTCAATAATGTAAACATCCAAAACCCACATCCGGTTATCAACCCTGCATACACGCCATTCGCATTGCCTTTATCAGAGAGCAAACCAAATAATAAAGCAGGCGCCAATTGTACAATTAACGCAAAAGCGGTCAGCCCAATTTCAGTCAATGCAGTATTGTCTGCCAACTGATGCTGATAGGCATAAGCCGCCCCCACCACCAACACCACGGTTAAACGTCTTGACGCTATCAATGCTCGGGAAAAGTCCGTCGGGCGACCACTTTTGTCTGGGTTTTTTGCCACTTTGCGACGCCTACGAACAATCAGCAACGGTAAAATGACATCATTACTCAACATGTGGCTGAGTGTGACGGTGGCAACAATAATCATCGCCGTGGCCGCCGAAAACCCACCGACAAATGCAATAATGGCTAATATTGGCCGATCAAAAACCAATGGTAAGGCCAATACATAAGTGTCCCCAGCTAACCCATAGCCACTTAACAAAGTATTCCCTGCCTGCGCCAAAATGATGATACAGACAGAAAAAACAACAAGATAAACGGGAAAAATGCGTAGTGCCGCTTTCGTATGAGCCGGCGATAAATTTTCAACAAAGGTAATATGAAACATGCGAGGAAGGCATAAAAAAGCCATTGCCGCAAGCGCCGTTTCTGAAACAAAACGCAGCATAGACTGAGGCAAAGCAAGTGCAGAAAAGTCGGTGCCAATAGTAGCAGCACCTTCTATGGGAGCTACAGTTCCAGAAGGTATAGTCCCAGAAACGGATGAGGTGACCATAGGTGAGGTGGCCATAGATGACGTGACAATAGGGCCTGTGCTCGCCGTATCCCATAACAAAATAGAGGCAAAAATTGCCAACAATACCAATGCGATCAGTTTTACGACGGATTCAAACGCCACCACACTCATCAAGCCTGCATGATACCCCGACATTTCAAGACGCCGAATTCCAAACAGTAATGAAAAGCCCACCATTATAATGGCAATGACCAAGCCACTATCCCAACTTAAAACACCGGTTTCTATATTCTTTACCGTATCATTGAGCATATACCCACTTATCGATGCGGTATCTGGCGTGTAAAAAAGTAATAATTGAAGCGTATCTGTTACCGCTTTTATTTGAAGAGCAATATAAGGTGTCGTGGCCGCTAGCATAATCAACGTTACGGTTGTTGCGACTCCTCGGCGTTTGCCATATCGAGCCGCCAAAAAATCGGCTATCGATCGCGTATTTTCCTGCTTACACAGTGCCGTAATACGCTTTAATAAACCTTGTCCAAAAATAAATAAAAGCGCCGGCCCTAACAAAATCGGTAAAAATGCCAATCCATCTCTGGAAGCCGTTCCCACTAAACCGTAAAAAGTCCAAGAAGTGCAATATACCCCAACGGCAAATGCATAAATAAGCGGATGCCTCGTCCAGCTGTTTGGTAAAAATTGATCTCGATCCCCTAGGCGTGCAACGTAAAACAGCACTCCCAAATACATCAACATGACAACAACCAATATGGAGATAGACATAGTGCAGCGTTAATCCAGTTTTCCGCTATTGTTAAACAGTAGGCTCACCCTTTCTTTTCTCTCAAAAGAATACTCTTAGCGATGCCTCTTTTTTACTCGTTATGACTCATTTTAACTATCAGTATAAGAGTATCGACCATGGTCGACTGTTAGACCAAAGTAGAAAAGCTTCGCTCATCATGCGTTGCTAGTGTAGAGAAGTTACCCACAATAGGAGTTATTCCATGTCTGATAAAACTCAACACAATAAATACTGGCAGGAAAACCTTAAAATCATTGTTCCCCTCATGGTTGTTTGGTTCGTCGTTTCTTTTGGATGCGGCATCATCTTTGTTGATGAACTCAATAACATTCGTCTTGGAGGCTATAAGCTCGGCTTTTGGTTTGCACAACAGGGGTCAATTTATTGCTTTGTCTTACTAATTTATATCTATACCAAGCAGATGGCCAAGCTGGATAAAAAGTATTCTCTTGACGATGACAACCAATAGGAGACCACAATGGAACTACAAACACTGACTTATCTTGTCGTAGGCTTCACTTTTGCGGTCTATATTGGCATTGCTATCTGGGCCCGAGCGGGTTCAACCTCTGAATTTTACGTTGCCGGTGGTGGTGTTAACCCTGTAGCTAATGGTATGGCTACCGCTGCCGACTGGATGTCAGCGGCCTCCTTCATCAGTATGGCTGGTCTCATCGCATTCTTAGGTTATGGTGGATCCGTCTTTTTAATGGGGTGGACAGGTGGCTATGTCTTGCTTGCTTTGCTTTTGGCCCCTTACCTTAGAAAATTTGGCAAATTCACAGTGCCAGAATTTATTGGTGATCGCTTCTATTCCCGAACGGCACGTATCGTTGCTGTCTTATGTTTAATTTTAGCATCGGTCACCTATGTGATTGGACAGATGAAGGGCGTTGGCGTTGCGTTTTCACGCTTCTTAGAAGTGCAATATGAAGTGGGGCTATTGATCGGCATGGCAATTGTTTTTGTCTACGCCGTACTGGGGGGAATGAAAGGCATTACCTACACTCAAATTGCCCAATACTGTGTCCTCATTATGGCCTACACCATTCCGGCGATTTTCATTTCTCTGAATCTAACGGGCAACCCTTTTCCGCAATTGGGGCTAGGCTCCACCATGGCCGGAACCGACACTTTTCTCTTAGATAAGTTAGATCAAATGGTGGTCGAACTGGGTTTTGATCAATACACCACAAGCGCCAGATTAAGTCACCTGAATATGTTTGCCTACACCATGTCACTGATGATCGGTACAGCAGGCTTGCCTCATGTCATTATTCGGTTTTTCACTGTGCCTAAGGTGAGCGATGCAAGAAGATCAGCAGGCTGGGCATTAATCTTTATCGCCATTCTCTACACCACCGCACCTGCGGTAGCCGGAATGGCAAGATTAAATCTCATGAACACCATTGAACCCAGCCCTGGCAACTACTTAGCCTATGACGAGCGGCCTACTTGGTTTTCAAATTGGGAACAGACTGGGTTATTAAAGTACGAAGATAAAAATGGAGATGGACTCATCCAATACAGTGCGGATAACAATACCAACGAAATGGTAAAAATTGACCGCGATATTATGGTATTGGCTAATCCAGAGATTGCACGCTTACCTAACTGGGTCATCGCACTTGTTGCGGCAGGCGGGCTAGCAGCGGCATTATCAACAGCAGCCGGGTTATTACTGGCCATTTCTTCTGCCATATCTCATGATTTGCTCAAAGGCATTCTCAAGCCGGATATCTCTGAGAAGCAAGAGCTAAACGCCAGCCGGGTGGCGATGGCAGGGGCGATTGGAGTGGCTGGGTATCTCGGCTTTAATCCACCCGATTTTGCCGCCGGTACCGTTGCCATTGCTTTTGGCCTTGCCGCATCCTCTATATTCCCGGCACTGATGATGGGAATATTCAGTAAGAGAGTCAATAAACAAGGCGCGGTTGCGGGGATGATTGTGGGTATTACCGTTACCTTACTTTATGTATTCCAACATTTAGGCATTATGTTTATTCCTGGCACCAGCTTCTTAGGTGGCTTGGAGCCAAACTGGTTCTTAGGAATTGAGCCAAATGCCTTTGGTGCGATTGGTGCGATTGTTAACTTCGCCGTTGCGATCGGTGTTTCTCAATTTACAGAAGAACCACCAAAGCATGTTCGCGACTTGGTAGAAAATATTCGTATTCCATCGGGTGCCAGTGAGGCCGTTGGCCACTAAAACACCTTTATAGGAATCACGATACCAAATTGTACTTGGCTAGAGAACAATTTAGATTCTCCAGCCAAGTACAGGGGTTTAAGAACAACAATATTCGCTTTGCGATAGGTTTTTTGGGAGTTGAAAAATGCTTGGCAATAAACACCTAACAATGGCATTTCTAATTGCCCCGGTACTGGGCATCATGGGTTGGTATGCTGTAGATTACTTTGTCGCGCCGCCGCCCCAAAAAGCACAAAGTGGTGAAGCTTATGAATTAATGGCACATTCAAAATGCCGTTATACCAGCGGAGTTTGCTTACTGGAAAATGGTGATATCAAAGTCAGCCTGCGACCAACGAATGAAAAAAAGCACCTTGTACTTGAGGGCTTATTGCCTATAGAAGGGGCAAGAATACAGTGGCTTCATAAAACCGGTGAGCCCATTGATGAAGCCGTGTTCATCCCGTTATCAAAAAATGAATACACCGATGATAGTGAAGAAGGTGTAGTAAAATACGTGGCTGAACTTCCATCCGGAGCAAATGATGCTCAAGCGTTTCGTTTTGCCATGACCATTGCCGGCACTCACTACTACGCCGAAAGTACGACTTTATTCATGGAAAGGCAGTACTTTCAATAATCACTCAAAACAATAATCACTCAAAAAAATAAAAATAGACGAGAAAGATTAAATTACAACTTCTAGCTATTCACAATGTCACGCTATTCATTGTTTGACTCACAACGGCAACTTAGCAATCGTATACACATCAAAGCGACTCGATTTTCCTGCAATTTGATGGGAGGGAGTTTGCTCCCCAAGAAAAGGGGCTTTTTTAGGTCGCTTTACCACTACTCGGTATTTCGCTAACTCTATTGCAACGGATAACAAGTTATTGGCATCTTCATCTTTACCAATAATTTTTTGAAAAACCTGCATTTCTTTTTTTACCGCCGCACTGCTATTTTTCTCTGGGAACATCGGGTCTAAAAAAACAACATCAGGCGGTTCTTTAATACTTTGATTGACTTCCTGTAGCCATCGGTGCATCAACTTACTACTATCTCCCGGTATCAACGTGATTCGCTCGATAATATTAGTCAACTCAAAATTATCTGTATTACGTGCACGACTCAAGCCATCTTCGATTAACTGCTGTACAACTTTAGAACGCTCCATTAATGTCATTCGACACCCTAAACCTGCCAACACAAATGCATCACCGGCCAGCCCTGCCGTTGCATCCAACACATGAGGCCGGAATTGTTTTTTTACACCCACGGCCTTAGCCACCATTTGCCCCGTACCTCCACCATGTAATCGGCGGTGGTTAGCGGCTCCTCCAACAAAATCAACCCTGATGGAACCCGGTGATTTTTTACCTACTGTGCGTAATAATAAACCTTCATCGCCTAACACCAAATATACTGCACCTTCTTCTAGGCTCTGTACGCTTTGCAGTACCCGCCCACCCACCGCTGAAGCCACCAATTCAGCTTTCTCTATAAGAGCATCACTGGGTTCTGGTGTTGAGAGAATAACGTCGATTTTTTCTTTGAAATTTTCCATTAGACTGGGAGCTTCATTCTTAATACTTGTCCTGCTCTTGGGTGGTAAAAACACATCACCCATTTCACCCATTTACACCGCATTAATTCACCACTGGCGTATTGTCACTGTTTACAGTGTCAGAATTGCTTTCTTCACTTGATACAACAATGCCACTGAAGAGTTGTGCCGCTTGACCCATGGTTAGAATATCTTGGCAGTTCTCTACCACCAGAGCATTAGACGAATTATAGGAAGCAAAAATAACATACCGACTATTTTTGACTAACGACTTATCGCAAGACGTGTAAGGCACTTCTAACCAAAAGTGTTGTTCTTGATTTCCCTTCCATATTAACTCTGGAAACAAATGATAATTCGTTCCGCTGGAAGCATACACGCCCGAACGGGACAACGAGACATCTACTAATTCCTTCGCTTCACGCACCAGCACCTGTTCCACCACATCCACATCTGAAAAACGTTTCTCATAAAATTGTTGAAATTTAATACGGTTTTCTTCTCTCTCAGATGAAGAGCTTTCTAAGGCTGGCGGTGTGGTCAACGTAGGTTTAGATTCATCTGCATACAGCCAAGGGGACACCAACAATAAGAGAATACCAAAAACAGACCAAACACATCGCCAACAACGCCCCGCCATGTGTGTACTCACCCTATTATCTTTGTTATTTTTTTGACTCATACCCAAACCGTCATCATTGCTACTTATTTTCAATACCCCTTTCTTTCTGACTAAAAAACAAGCAAAAATAAACATTGGGGCAAGCCATACTTAGGCACCAACCATATCATGGTTAGCGTAGCAATGGATCAAAGAGGTGCTTTCTTAATATCTAATTAAATACAGCGGACATTAAATCTCGTCGACATGACCAGATGCAAGAAGGAAAAAACAGATAAGGTAAAAACGAGACAATAAACTCGATCATAAAGGCAGAGGGAAAAGTAAAGATACCTTGAGAAAAATCACTTAATGCTCCCAAGGTACTCTACTTGTGACATCAGAAGATCACAAAAATAAGCACTTTTTTAAGCTTATAATGGCAGCAATTCGAGTTCTACACGACGGTTGGCTGAGCGGCCAGATGATGTACTGTTACTGGCTACAGGGTAGCGAGGACCATAACCTGCCGCTTGAATACGGCCCGACTTAATTTGCTTATTCACCAAATAGCCACGAACCGATTCTGCACGCTGCTCACTCAATGTTTGGTTTGTACTTAAGCTTCCTGTGGAATCGGTATGGCCTGCAACTTTAATTGCGGTTTGATCAAATTCCACCAATACCAAGGCAACAGAATCAAGCACGTTATAAAATTGCGGACGGATATTATATTGCCCGGTATTAAAAGTAATGTTACCTGGCATAACCAAACGAATGTTGTCACCTTCACGCTGAACTTGAACACCACTACCGGCCAATCGTTCGCGTAAGGCCGCTTCTTGTCGATCCATGTAGTAACCAATACCACCCCCTACTGCACCGCCGGCTACCGCCCCAGCTAACGCTCCCTTTCCACGATCATCTTTATTGGCTGCCGCACCAAGAACTGCACCGGCGATAGCCCCAATACCTGCCCCTTTTGCAGTGTTACTGGTTTTTTGCTGTCCAGTATAAGGGTCAATACTGGTACAACCCACCGCAACTGCCATCGCACTCACCAATGCTAACTTCTTGATCATGTTCATCTCCACTTTTTCTCTAACCGGAATTTTCAACCACCTTGAGCTTACTGTGCTTACTCCGGAATCACTGTTCTAATGTAATTGGACTCTTTTTGGCCATTTTTTATTCAACCACTGCCCACAATAACCTTTCAGGGTTTCAGCTGCTCAAAAGCAGCCGAACTCTTAACCTTTTCCAATAAGGTAACCAGGGCCCGATGACCACTAGCTGAACGACCAACTGAATTCTATGCCCTCACTGTAGGAGTTTCACTGTCTTTTTGAGAAGAAAACAAAGAATTGAGTAGCAATTATGAATCGTTTGTTTATTCAGCAATATTATGTACAAATAAAAAAGGCTTGTTGATCTACGCAGTGCTGATCACAATCCTTCTCTCAAGAAAACGTTACAAACCGTTGTTACAACTTATTGGAAGCCTATCGAGAAAATGTGTATCGCAAAACGTTCAAACATGATGATGTTAATCTTAATGGTCTTGTTCAACCTCACCGGTTGTGAGGGTTATCAATGGCAAGTCAATGACAGAGCTGTTTATACACCGCCATCAACATTAATTGACATTCAAGCAACAGACTTCGCCTTACGAGCGTGTATTGATCAAACCATAAAAGATCAAAACATTACCTCAGCAAATCAACTCACCACTCTTATCTGTACGAATGCAGGCATCGTCTCTATAGAAGGGCTCAACCAATTTAATCAGTTAGAACAAGTTAATCTTGCCAATAACACCATCAGTTCTGTTTCAGGTCTGATTGGAATGAGCGCAATAGTGAAATTATCGCTGGAAAATAACGATATCAAAGAGATACAGCCTTTGTTGGGGCTAATGAAGCTGACATCACTGAATCTTGCCGGCAATAGCGCACTCCCCTGTGAGGGAGTGGCTCAGCTATCGGCTCAAGTTTCTTCGGTGTATGCACCTGAGCACTGTACTAGGCACTAAACTGAATTAAGCGCTAGGTGACGGCTTAAAACTGGACACCCGCGCCAGTAAACATTAAACCAATAATGTTTTTATTCTGGTGGCGTACGGTCATTGGCACTGGCTGTTCGTTCACCACACCTGCTACCTTTCGGAAAATGACATTAACGACGGTTCCAACCGGCGGCTTTACTTCAGTCTCCAGTAATACCGAGGCCCCTCCGTCAGAGATATCTCTCGAATAACCAACAATGGTGCCAAACGCAGCGTGAGTCATCTCTACGCGAATTGATGTCGGGCGCCTATCAAAACGACGGCGTTCATCCATAGGTGTACCTCCTAACCATTTATTCTTTTCAGTTCTTATCGCTTTTAAGAATATTCTAAATAAAAGCGCTCTTCACTCTTGGCGATGAATTTAATATAGCTGCAATTTCTATCTTTGGTTTTGAAGTATGCAACCATTCCCAATAGCATTTTCCCATATAGCAAGCAGACAAACTGCCGATTAGCACTGATACCCTAATCGGAGTAACCCACAGATTCTGTGGATAAAACTGTGAACAAAATGTAGCCACACCAATACAGCACACACCTATACAGCACACACCTATACTGTATTGAAACAAAATGGTCATACAATAATCATTTATAAAATGCTTTAAGTTTCAATATATTATAGAGTGCTTTTAAAGCACTTTAAGGAGAAATACACTTTATAGAGTGCACAAAAGACAGGCGTATTTGTTGTGGAAAAAGTATTTAAAGAATGATAAAGCAAACACCAGATATCGATTTGTCACAAGTACCTTCTTTCACACATACCGAGAATTAACACATTCTAAGCGCTTAATAATGGTACTGCTTCGCAAGCTACATCCAACAGAGGATTGATCGATTTTTCTTCTTCACCCATCGTCCTTTGCTGGCCTTTCAATTCTACCCAATCGAAACCTTCTTCTTGGGACGCTAGCAACATGTTGGGAACCGCGTGTTCAATCGGCTCGAACGCTTCGCAAACTCGCTTGAGGTCATTATTTTTCTGGCTAATATGCGCCAACACTAGGGTTTCTAAATAAGAAATATCAATTGATTGGAAAAAATCTGCAGCTTGTTGGTTACTAAGGTGTCCCCAAAGCCCAGCAACACGGCGCTTTAAGGAAGGAGGGTAAGGGCCCATGGCAAGCATTTTAGGGTCATGGTTTGCCTCCAAAACTAGCCCATGACACCCGTGGTAAGCGTCAATAACGTGTTGAGATACGCTACCCAAATCGGTCAAAACACCTAAGCGTTTTTTTTCACCCTTTAGGCCACTCTCAAATACAAATTGAGCAGGTTCTCGAGCATCGTGAGGAACTGCAACAGGAGTCACAAAGAGGCTACCAATGGTAAAAGGAAGATACCCCTCAATGTAATGCATCTGACGAATCACACCAATATCTTTACTGCGATGCGTACCCGGTGTCATGAATACAGGAATATCAAATTTACGTGACAAAGGGCCCACACCTTTTATGTGATCCCCATGTTCATGAGTGACCAACAGCGCATCCAATTGAGAAGGGGCAATGGAAAGTTCAGCTAACCGAGCAGTCGTGTGCTTTACCGTAAATCCACAATCTACCAACACAGTGGTTTGACCCGACTGCACCACCAACCCATTACCTTTGCTGCCACTACCTAATGATGCAAAACGCACCTAAGCCCCCAAGCTCAAAACAGATCAAATATTCGCGACTTAAATAAGATTATTGCGTAATAACCCAAGCAAACGACGAGTTTCTTTCTCGCCCATAAGCTTAGCGTAAGCATCACGAATACGTATTTCTACCACTTTCCCTTCAGAAGTTGAGGACTCTTTTACAGCAACGAGATAACCCGGCGCATCATCAATATCCACCAGCTCACCTTCTAACTCTTTTGTGTTGCTCTCAAGAGAACTGGAAACAAACTGTGTCATATTGGTGTCAGACGCTTGTGCCTGTAAAAGTTGCTCTAATGTGTAAGGCGATGTAGGCACTTCCTGCTCATCGCCACCAAAAAGCTTACTGAACCAACCTGGTTCTTCATCACTCTCTGGGTTAGGCTCTTCGTACTGGGTATAAAAAACACCCTTGTTATCATCAAGCCCCCATAGGTAAAAACCCCTATCCTTCAAAGCGTGGCTGACACTGGCCCAAGCACGACCATACTCTAAGTGCAGTTGTAAAACAGGTTCATTATTGGCGTCACTGGTGATAGAAACCTTTTCTTTACCACCGATGGTTTGTGCTAATAACGAAGACGAAGAGGCATTCAACTGATTGGCCAGTACGCCAGCCACTTCATCCACCATCCAAGCTTCACGCTCTGGGTCACTGGAATACGTCGGCCAATCAATGGGCTTATTTTGGTTATCGGTAGCAGTACCCACATGACGAATATGGACTTCAGCACTCTCTGGCTGAATGCCTTGCTCAATGGTAATTCTGAAACGGTGACTGCTACCCTCTTCCCCCACAAACTCTAACCATGTGGTTTCAATCACACCGCTAGAAGCATCTGTGCGCGCTACAGGGTAGTTGTTTTCTCCTAAGTAAGCCCTTACTTGAGGCCAAACTTCTGAAGGCGAATGAGTAATGAATATCCAGCGATCCTGGCCCAGCTTTTGAATTTTTACTTGATCTTCAAGCAGGGCACTGGAAAGTGGCAACGGGCGGGGAGCTTCAAACGATTGCTCATAATCGTAACCAGAATCGTTAATATCGGGCACAACATAAATTTGAGAAAACCGACCAGTACTTTCCTGGCTACCGGGAACGACCATGACTGGAATCGGTTCGGCTTTCAAGTAATCATCCCCACGATCCCGAAAGACTCCTTCTTCTCCGAAGAGGGTGCTACAACCCGCAATGGGTAGCAAACTTACCAGCATTACACTTCTGACTATCGATTTTTGCATCATATTTTCTAGCTACCACCAAGCGCACGATTACATGCTATCCACATTAAAGCTGTGCGTGTTAGAACCATCAAATGTGTTTTGGTTCTATCTTTATTGCAGACTCATTTTATTACAGACTCGCTGTTAGCCCGTCTGTTATGAGTCCGTCTGTTGTCAGCCCGTTGCCCGTTTGTTGTTAAGTAAGTGCGTGTTATTGAGCTTTACTCTATAAACGTTCTATATCACAACAATCACAATACACCAGACTGCTTCATCGCCGTCATCACAGCATCATGATAACGCTCATCCAACTCTGTCATTGGCAAACGAATGCCTTTTTGAATTTTACCCATTTTCATCAGAGCCCACTTCACCGGAATAGGGTTGGATTCTACAAACAACCCTTTATGGAGTGGAACCAAAGTGTCGTTCAATGCATGGGCTTCATCGGCCTTTCCTGACAGGGCAAGTTCACACATCTGTGCCATCGCTTTTGGTGCAACATTCGCCGTCACACTGATATCACCTGCACCACCAACCAACATTAGCTCTAATGCGGTCAAGTCATCGCCAGAATACACGGCAAAATCATTATCACATGCCTCAATGAGATGACGAGCACGCTCAATATCGCCTGTGGCTTCCTTCACACCGATAATATTGTCAACTTTTGATAAACGAATGACCGTCTCTGGCAGCATATCAATGCTGGTTCGGCCAGGAACGTTGTATAAAATTTGAGGAATGTCTACCGCCTCGGCAATGTGGCGATGATGTTGAAACAAGCCTTCTTGTGTCGGCTTATTATAATAAGGCGTTACCAATAGACATGCATCGGCACCTGCGGCTTTTGCTCCTTGGGTTAACTCAACCGCTTCTTGTGTAGAATTCGCGCCCGTTCCTGCAATCACCGGAATGCGACCTGCCGTTTGATCCACAACGCGTTTGATCACCACTGCATGCTCTTTCATATCGAGCGTTGCCGACTCGCCAGTGGTACCGACCGCAACGAGTGCATGAGTGCCACTTTCTATGTGCCACTCCACCAATGCATCAAGGGCGGCCCAATCAATATCATTACTTTCTGTCATCGGGGTTACGAGGGCGACTGCACTACCTTTGATCATTTCATTCTCCGTTGCCACGCTCGCGCAGCGTTGTTTTTCTATTGTTTACACTGTTCATTTAAAGGGCGTAATGGTACTGACGCACCACCATTGAAACAAGCTCCACAGTATGCGCTACGAAATCTATTACCAACCGCTTAATGTGCATTCGCTTCTTTAAGAGGATGAAGGTTTAGGAACCACTTTCTTACTGAGCTTGCCATACACACCACGTTCACCCGGTGGACGGGTTTTAAATCGGCGATGCACCCAAAGGTACTGCTCAGGGTATTCCCGAACAGCGGATTCAATCATGGCATTAACACGTTCGGCATCAGCCACATCATCGCCACTAGGAAAATCCGCTAACGGCGGTAAAATTTTGATGTAATAACGACCATCATTTCCACGATGATCAAGAATGGGAATCACCGGCACACGACCTACTTTGGCAAACCGAGACGTGGCCGTAATCGTTGCTGCAGGAATCCCAAAGAAATCTGCAAAAACACCCTGCTTGATACCGTAGTCCTGATCAGGCGCATACCAAACCACACGCCCTTCCCGCAATCGACGGAGTGTGCCACGCACATCTGCCCGATCTATCAAGCGACACGCCTCATGGTGACGAGTACGCTGACGGGTTTGAATAAAATCATAGACTGGGTTTTTGTGAGGGCGATACATCATATCCACTCGGCTTACAGTCGAGTTCACCGCAACGCCGGTCATTTCAAGGGTGGTAAAATGCATCCCCAACAATAAAGCACCAGACTCCAACCCAGCCACCTGTTCCGCTCCTTCAATTACAAACAACTTCTGTAAGCGACGCTTCGACCAAAACCATGACATACCGGTTTCAAACATGCCCATCCAGGTGTGGTACATGTTCTTACGCACCATCGCCCTTAACTCTTCTGGTGACTTCTCTGGAAAACACAGAGACAAATTTCGGTAGGCAATAAATGATCGCTTTGGCGCTAACCAGCGCATTGTAAAGGCCATGCATCGAGCAATGCCACGCAATACCGGTAACGGTAGCTGAGAAATCAGCGCCCACATCCCCATGAGAATCCAAGTGAGCCAATACTTGGGATGAAATAATGCCTTCACCAATTCAGCCTTACTGATATGAAATGAGTTTTTGTCCGCAGTAAAAATAGGGAGGACAATAAAAGAAGGGGGATTATAGGGACTACGCTTAACCAAGCCCAGCACTGATCATATACAATCAGTCAGCATGGGCTTTAGCCAACGGTAAAACCGTCATTTACTGCCGGTATCAAACACGTTTACCGAAAATATTGATGTCTAAAACTCCAGGTAGTCCACAATTACTCCCTCATTCGAGCATCCAATAAATCAACCCATTCAGTCCAATCAGAATCCGACTCCAGCGCCTCTTTTAAAAACTCCACTTGAGATGGCGACCAAAACTGGGCCTGAGTAATTTTTAACTCATGGGGAATACGATGAGCAGAAATAAACTTATCAATGGCGGTTTCATCGCTGGCTAATCCAAGCTGCTCAAATAAGCTCGACATTGAATGAACGGACATATCCATTAAAGGCCTCCTACGGAGAAAAATGATTATGTAACTGTATCAGGCTTTTTTGCCTGTTCAGTTTGAAGTTTAGCCGCTTCCTCCAAGATTAAGTCGCCCAAAACTCACCATCAAAAAATCATCACCCATAAAAAAGCCCCGGTATTCATACCGAGGCGTTTCACTAAAACGTTTCTATATGACGCTTATATAGAAGGCGCTTAGAATTGGTTCATGGTGTTGTCTTCACCAGCGGCTTTCAACGCTGCATCACCAGAGAAGTACTCTTTGTGATCGTCACCCATGTCAGAACCGGCCATGTTTTGGTGTTTCACACACGCAATACCTTGACGAATCTCTTTACGCTGAACGCCCGCAACGTAACCCAACATGCCTTGCTCACCGAAGTACTCTTTGGCCAAGTTGTCTGTAGACAACGCTGCCGTGTGGTAAGTTGGCAAGGTAATCAAGTGATGGAAGATACCCGCTTCACGAGCCGCATCGGCCTGGAAGCTCTGGATACGCTTATCCGCTTCAATAGACAACTCAGAGTCATCGTACTCTTCGCTCATCAACTTCGCGCGATCGTAAGCAGAGACGTCTTTCCCTTCTTCGCTCCAGGCATCAAACACTTGCTGGCGGAAATTTAATGTCCAGTTGAACGACGGAGAGTTGTTGTAAACCAATTTCGCATTAGGCACTTCTTCACGAATACGGTTCACCATGGCAGCAATTTGACCGACGTGAGGCTTTTCAGTCTCAATCCACAGCAGGTCAGCGCCGTTTTGCAGTGAAGTAATACAATCTAGAACCACACGATCTTCGCCGGTACCTGGCTTAAATTGGAACAAACCGGACGCCAAACGCTTAGGCTTCAACAATTTACCGTCGGCCTTCACCACGACATCACCATTGGCGATATCATCGGCACTAGCAACATAGTCGCCATCAAGGAAGGAGTTGTACTTATCACCCAAGTCGCCTGGCTCTTTGGTCACCGCGATTTGCTTGGTGAGGCCCGCACCTAGGGAGTCAGTACGCGCAACAATCACACCGTCATCTACACCCAACTCTAAGAAGGCATAACGAATCGCGCGGATTTTCGCTAGGAAATCTTCGTGAGGAACGGTGACTTTACCGTCTTGGTGGCCACACTGCTTCTCATCAGACACTTGGTTTTCGATCTGAATACAGCAGGCGCCAGCTTCGATCATTTGCTTAGCCAACAAGTAAGTGGCTTCTTCGTTACCAAAACCGGCATCGATGTCGGCAATAATGGGAACAACGTGAGTTTGGAAGCCTTCAACTTTGGCCAATACTTCAGATTCTTTTGCAGAGTCACCCGCTTTACGAGCGGCATCCAACTCACGGAATAAGCCGCCTAACTCACGGGCATCCGCTTGACGCAAGAAGGTGTAAAGCTCTTCAATTAGGCCAGAAACAGAGGTTTTTTCATGCATTGACTGGTCTGGCAGTGGGCCAAACTCAGAACGCAATGCCGCGATCATCCAGCCAGAAAGGTACAAGTAACGACGATCCGTGCTATTGAAGTGCTTTTTAATGGAGATCAGTTTTTGCTGACCAATAAAGCCATGCCAGCAGCCCAAAGACTGTGTGTATTGAGCGGTATCATTATCGTAACGCTCCATGTCGGCACGCATAATTTTCGCCGTGTACTTGGCAATATCCAAACCCGTTTTGAAACGGTTTTGTGCACGCATACGCGCGGCGTATTCTGGGTTGATTGCGCTCCACGTATCGTTAGCACTGACTACTGTTGAGATGGCGTCGATGTCATCGGCGTACTTGGTCATGTCGTTCCCCTATTCTGTATGACGTTTGGGTGAATCGTTTAGGTGTGGACTCAGTGTACGAAGCCCAATCAAATTTATCTAATTTATAGACTTTATCTCTAGCATTTCTATAAGTGATAGACAAATGGGGCGAAATTTTATCGAAACCTCTAAAAATCGCAGTAAACACCCGGAAATCAGACAAAATCGTTCTAGGCATTTGACATAAAGCTCGATTCCAACCCGAATAAGGCCCAATAAGGGAGCGGATAGAGCATTATTCTGAGTGATGACCAAAATAAACTCTATCAATTAAATCGATGTTGGTACTGCCCCTTCGCAACAACAGTAAGAATAGTCAGCAAAGGCAATTGGGCAGCCGAAGAGAAGAGATAACGCAATAAAAACAAAAAACCCCCTGCTAAGAGGGGGTTAGTATGATGACTATGGCCTTTTCTGTTCGCATGTGGGGTTGATGACCTAGGTTACAACAAAGATCGAAACCGCTATAACTAACCTTAAACAGCAGCACCAAACAGGGAGACCTTCAAAAAAAGACGTGCCTGCGAACTGCGAACAAAGAGACACTTACGAAAGAAAACTCGCCTCAACCAATGGCGAGGTATCGGCCTCGTAGTCAACTCCATCCACACCAAAACCAAATAATCGCAAGAATTCCGCGTTATAGGTTTTGTAATCGGTTAATTCAAACAGGTTGTCTTCGGTGACTTCCGGCCAAACTGCTTCCACGCTGGCCTGAGTTTGCGGGCTTAACTCTTTTTCATCCACTCGCAAGCGTTGATCGTCATCGATACGTGGAGAATCTGTATATAAACACTCCGTAAACAAACGGTAAAGTTGCTCAATACAACCCTCATGGGTGCCTTCTTCTTTCATGACCTTGAATAAAATAGACATATAAAGAGGCATAACAGGAATGGCCGAGCTTGACTGAGTAACGACCGCTTTCAATACCGAAACGTAGGCCTCAACATTTTGACTGGAAAAGCGCTCACGTATCGCAACTGCGGCACGATCCAAATCTTCTTTCGCTTTACCAATGGTCGCCTTGCCATAAATAGGCCAAGTCAGCTTATCGCCTAAATAGGTATAGGCTGACGTTTTACAGCCCGGAGCCAAGACATCGGCTTGGGCTAGGGCTTGCATCCACAGTTCCCAATCTTGACCACCCATCACATTCACCGTGGCCTGAATTTCTTCTTCCACCGCAGGTTCAACCGTAATGTCGGCAATTTTAAGCGTATCGGTGTTCAGGTTTTTCGCGGTATAACCTTCGCCAATAGGCTTTAAAACGGATGAATAGGTTTCCCCTGAATCAGGGTCCGTGCGGCGAGGTGACGCCAAGCTGTATACAACCAGATCCACCTGACCCATATCCGCCTTAATGGCTTCAATGACTTTGGCTTTCATTTCATGAGAAAACGCATCCCCATTAAAACTTTTACTGTAAAGACCTGCCTCTTTCGCAGCGGCCTCAAATGCCGCCGAATTGTAGAAACCCGCAGAGGCGGTTTTGCGCTCAGTTGGGGCTTTCTCAAAAAACACCCCCATGGTTTTGGCCTGACAACCAAAAGCCGCTGTAATACGAGATGCCAATCCGTACCCGGTTGATGCGCCAATCACGAGAACATTTTTTGGCCCATCAGCCACCGGCCCTTGGGATTTCACATAATCGATCTGTTCTTGAACATTCGCAGCGCACCCTGCAGGATGAGCATTAATGCAAATAAAACCACGGACTTTGGGTTTAATAATCATTGTTGACCCTTTTTCAATCAATATTCGACTTAAAGATATCCGTCGACGTTAAGGCGAGACGCTTCAGAGTGAAATTCACCAGCGCCATCTCATTATCAGTATCAGAAAAAACAACAGTGTATTCCGTTGCCTTTCAAACGTCACAAGCTTAATAAAAGCCCATGCAGCCGTTTAAGACAAAGAGCACAGCCAATATAGACATCTTTAGGATTATAAAGACCAATACCGCAAAAACCTACTTGCTCGATTGCCCTCAGATATTCGTTATAATGCGTGCCCCGAGCGCATCCTGAACTGTGGATTGAAGTACTCGAAGTGAAGAACGACTCAAAGTAAATGATTTGAAGTAAACCACTCGAAGCAACCCAAGTTTACCTGTTCAGTATGAATACCCTCAGAATGACTATTATTAAAGATTCGCCAGCATGAGCTTTTTACGCTTTAACACCCCCAAAGAATGGACTGAAACCGTTCTTGAAAATTTTGATGACTTTTTACTCGACCACGCCGCCGCTGAAAAGAAAGCCTCCGGTATGGCTGTTTCCATGCTCTCCCACTACCCTGACCGTAAAGAATTGGTCGAGGCCATGATTGCCCTGTCGATAGAGGAAATGACCCACTTTCGTGAAGTGGTAAAACTCATGCATGGGCGAGGCCTTCAGCTTGGCAACGACTCCAAAGACCCTTACATTAATGAGTTACGTAAAGCCTATCGAAAAGGCTCCGACGTCTATATGCTGGATCGTTTATTAATTGCCGGCATCATAGAAGCAAGAGGGTGCGAACGATTTGGCCTAATCGGTGAAGCATTACCAGAAGGCACACTCAAAAATTTCTATGTTGCCATTGCCGAAAGTGAATCACGCCACCATGAGCTGTTTATCGATCTCGCTCGACAATATTTCTTTGACCAGGACGTAGACCAGCGCTTGGATGAACTACTGGATATTGAAGCTGACATTGTTCGCGAGCTTCCTTTGCGCGCAGCACTGCATTAATCGCAGCCTGCCCAATCATCATTTTTCTTAATTTCAATTACAGAATCCGTCATGAATATACGCGAGTTACTTAATCAACAATTTCAAGCGGCCATGATCGCCGCCGGTATTCCCTATAGCTATTCCCCTCACGTCACCCCTGCGAAAAAAGCAGGCTTTAGGGATTACCAAGCCAATGGCGCCATGGCTGCAGCCAAAGCCATGAAAGACAACCCACGAAATATCGCCCAATCCATTATTGAACACCTAGAGCTGGGCGACATTGCTGAAAAACTGGAAATCGCCGGCCCGGGTTTTATCAATATTCACTTAAATCAACAATGGCTTGCAGAACAAGTTCTCGATACCCAACGCGATGAAAAGTTAGGTGTCGAAAAAGACGCAGCTCAAACCGTCGTGGTGGATTATTCCAGCCCCAACCTCGCCAAAGAAATGCACGTTGGCCACCTACGCTCCACCATCATTGGTGATGCCGTCGTAAAAGCCCTCGAATTTAAAGGCCACCATGTTATTCGCCAGAACCACGTAGGCGATTGGGGCACCCAATTTGGTATGCTGATTGCCGAATTAGAAAGCCAGCAACAAAATGCCGACACCTCGGCAGAGATGGCCCTGCAAGACTTGGAAGTGTTTTATCAGCAAGCGAAAAAACATTTCGACGACGATGAAACCTTCGCGCAAACCGCCCGTGATTACGTTGTGAAACTGCAATCGGGTGACGAAGCTATTTTGAATATGTGGCAACAATTTCGCGATATCTCTTTAAAACACAGCGAAGAGATTTACGAGAAACTCAATGTGAGCCTAACTCGCACCGACGTGATGGGGGAAAGCGCCTACAACAAAGACTTACCGGTCTTGGTTGAAGATCTGAAATCACGAGAGTTTGCCGTAGAAGATAACGGTGCAACTGTCGTCTTTCTTGAAGAATTTAAAGATAAAGAAGGCAAGCCCAGCCCCGCCATTATTCAAAAACAAGATGGTGGCTACCTCTACGCCACCACCGACCTAGCGTGTATTCGCCACAGAGCTGGCACCTTGAAAGCCGACCGCTTAATGTACTTTATTGATGCTCGTCAAAACTTACACATGCAACAGGTGTTTACCATCGCGCGTAAAGCCGGTTATGCCAGTGAGTCACTGAGCCTTGAGCACCACGGTTTCGGCACCATGAATGGCTCAGATGGTAAGCCATTTAAAACCCGCTCTGGCGGCACCGTTAAATTAGCCTCATTGGTGGACGAAGCCATTGAGCGAGCTACACAGCTAATCAAAGCAAGAGAGACCGACTTAAGCGATCAAGACATAAAAGAAATTGCCCAAAAAGTTGGAGTGGGTGCCGTAAAATACGCAGATTTGTCCAAAACACGGACGAACGATTACATTTTCAACTGGGACTCCATGCTCAGTTTTGAAGGCAATACGGCCCCTTATCTGCAATACGCCTACACCCGTGTACGGAGTATTTTTAGAAAAGCCAATGTTGACCCATCCACACTCAAAAGCAGTATCACACTGGAAGCACCTCAAGAGCGAGCCCTGGCCATTAAACTACTGCAGTTTTCCGAAGCGGTGGATCAAGTGATTAAAGAGGCATTTCCTCACGTCTTATGCACCTATTTATACGAACTTTCCAGTTTATATATGAGCTTTTATGAAGCTTGCCCAATTCTTAAAGACGGGGTTGAGCAATCCGCTCGTGAAAGCAGACTGCTTATCTGTGAAGCGGTCGCCAATACGATGAAACAAGGATTAGAACTACTGGGCATTGAAGTAATGGAGCGCATGTAAGCGCTTCTTTTCATTGTTTTTTACTTTTCGCCATTTTTGGGGTGTTTCTGTTGAAGCACCCTTTAGGACACACCATGGATTTAAACGACTTTTTTCAAAACACCGATTCCACCGTTAGAATCAGCCCAGAGCAAGCCAGCCGCTTCGCAAAACAAATCGCTGGCGACTTTAATCCCATTCACAATCCTGACTCTAAACGATTCTGCGTGCCTGGGGATTTATTATTTGCAGTAGCATTAAATAAACTGGGCCTACGCAGTTCAATGACATTCCAATTTGAAGGCATGGTGGGTAAAGACACACCATTACTCTTTCCCGAAACTTTAGTGGATGGCGCCGCCAGTGTTACCGATGACAATAGCGATAAAACATTTTTACAAATTTCTGCTGAAGGTGAAACACTTCAGAACCAAGAGTCCATATTAAAATTTGTCAAAAGCTACGTTTCGTATTCTGGGCATAATTTCCCACATATTTTATTGCCTTTAGTAAAAGAACATGAAGTAATGATTAATACCGCCCGCCCATTGGTCATATATGAAAGTATGCATTTCGAGTTGACACAGTTTGATTTTAACGATGTCAATCTTGAACAAACAAAAGCCACATTAGATATCAACGGAAAGCGAGGCGATGTCGTGTTAGACTTCGATATTAAAGATGGTGACACTTTAATTGGCAAAGGTTATAAAAAGTTAATCTTGAGTGGCTTAAGACCTTATGAAGATGCACCAATGGCCCAGCTTGTCAAAGATTACGAAAGCTGGAAAGCAGAATACTTACAAGAAAATAGCCAGTAGAGCCATTCAACGACACAGAAATTTGAACACTACCCCACAGTGAGAAGTGAGACAGCTCACCTCTCACCTGCATTACTTTTCAAAATTCAGTTCTTATTTAACATGGGTTTCCTTAACCCTAAGTTCAACATTAATTAATTTTTTTGCTTTTCCCAACCCTTCAACTACGCTTAGTGGCAAAATAGGTGGAACTCGACCTAATATAAGCCGTTAAATAATTTAGTCACTTTCGCCTTTCAAAGTATAGGTTTTTTATTTCCGACAGCGAATTAAAAAACAAAAACAACACATCACCAAAAACTAAAACCAAAACACAAAAGTTATTTTTAAACGACAGATTTATTTACCTTATGTTTTAAGCAATATAAAGAAGATGCCTTTTATTTGAAAACTAACAAAGGAATAAAGCTGACATGAAAAAAGCAATACTATTTGGCTTGGCCTTCAGCACAATGGCAGCCTCCACATTTGCAAATGATTTTGTGGTTGACGTTGGTGCAAGCTATCTTAACCAAGATGAAACCGATGCCATAGGCATCGATGGCATTTGGTATATTAATGGTGTTGATGTAGGAGAATCTCCTTATTTTGAAGCACCTTTTCTTGATCAAGCCTCTTTCGTTGAAGGAGAGTTTGTGAGCACAGACGCCGATGGTATTGATGCCATCACCCTCTCTATAGGGGGGCGTGCTGTATTACCAGAGGATAACTGGATTATTGAAGGAGCCTACTCCTACCTGGAAGTTGATGTTCCGGGAGATCCTTCCGTCGATGCCCTCTATGTTGGGGTAGGTAAATACTTAAATGACACCACCACGTTTATTGTCAGCTACTCAATATTAGATAGCGATATTTTGGACGATGATATCAACACTCTCGCCGGTGAATTCAGACATTTTGGAAGAATGGGAAGCGGAATGGGGTATGCTGCAGAAATTTTTACCTCACTGTCTGATGATGAAGCAGATACTGTACAGCTGGGTGGTGCCTACAAGATTTACCCCAATAAACAATTTGGCATTGGTCTCGAACTTGCCCAAGCATTTACCGACCCCGACGACATTGTCAATTATTCTCTGGTCGCCGATTTTTTCTTTACACCTAATTTTTACATTACAGCGGATATCACCGATTCTGATGAAGACGACAGTGAAGTCGCTTGGACCATTGAAGGACGTTTACGTTTTTAATATTTCTGCTCCAAAGCTACTCACACTCCTTAAAAAACTCTCCTCATAGCCTGCGGAGAGTTTTTTATAAAAATTATTATCCAATCACGCCTCACCTTAATCATTAATTTCCTTTCCCCCTGCGTTTCTGTATTAATTCTTCATTCATTTTCGCTATGGATAATGCACTCCATCTAAACAACTTATTTAAGCGACAGAACCAAAACAAATCGCATAAAAAACACACAAAGGAGAGCTTTATGAAAAAGGTGATTTTTTCCGCAGTATTAATGGCAACCGCATCTATGGCGTTTGCAGAAGATTATATGTTTGAAATAGGCGCAGGTTTTGGCGAACTCAGCGGAGAAACTGACCTACTGGGCTTTGACGGCACCTTTTATTTTGATGGCGTGGAAGTAAAAGATGGGCCTTACGCTGAAGCAGCGTTTCTTGATCAAGCCAGCTACATTAGTGGTGCATATTTAAATCTCGAAGATTATCGAGACGAAACAGATGCTTTCGGGATTGGAGGAAGATTTGTCTCTAGTAGTGGCTGGATTGTTGAAGGAGAGCGCATTCATTTAGAAACAAAACGAAATCGATCTAATAATGAAAGAGAATCCACCACTTATGAGTTCGGTTTAGGACGATACATCAACGATAACATCAGCATAGTGGGAAATTATAGCCGCACAATGTTTGATAATGACTTGGGACGCGACCCCGACGATATTAGTACCATTGGTGCCGACTTTAAAATTGTTCAATCTTTTGGAAATGGTATGGCGTTTACCGCTGAAGCCGGCGGTAGTGTTGCCGATGATGACAACGATACTGTCACCTTTGATGTTTTAGGTAAAGTGTACCTAAACCAACAATTAGGATTAGGGGCTACTATTGAACAAGAAATTTTCGAAGACCCAGAAGATGACGATGAATTTGAAGACCTTACTTACTTTGGATTAGTCGCCGATTACTTTATTACTCCATCAATTTTTGTCACTGCTGAAGTTGGCCAATACGATGTTGATAATGCAGACACAGAGTGGACAGTATCCGGTAACGTTCGTTTCTAAATACTGATTTTCAATAGGGCTCTTTTTGATGAAGAGCCCTTTTTATTTATCATTTCCTTTTCTATTTTCCAAAACCCTGCTCCCCTTTTTAGAAGGCTATTAGGAGGACTATTAGAAGGACTATTCTCCTACCAGCACATCAAACCGAGTTCGCGCAATACCATCCTCAGAAAGCGCTTTTGATAGTGCAGGGATAGTCGAATGAAATTTTTTTTCCAGTGTATAAGGCGGATTAACGACAACCATACCCGATGCAGTCATGCCTTTATTATTTTCATCCTCCACCCCCATTTCAAATAATTGCACATTGCGCAACGAACTGGAGCGAAATGTAGACTCCATTACTTTAACCCACTGCCGATCCACCACCGGATACCACAATAACATCATGCTGTTAGGCATTTTCTTGTAAGCTTTTTCCATTATCTCAACCACTTTCAGGTAGTCAGATTTCACCTCATAAGACGGATCAATCAGCACTAATGCACGTCGACTTTGGGTAGGTAATAAGCTGAGTAACCCTATAAAGCCATCACTGTGCTGCACCACACTCAACCCTTTTTGCGCACAGTGCTTTTTCAACGGAACAATCGCTTGAGGGTGCAATTCAAATAACCATGCTTTATCACCCGGACGAAGTAAACGCTTTATCAGCAGCGGCGAGCCTGGGTAACTTTGCTTAATCAAATCATGCTCAATGGCGTGATGATAAGCGTCCAACCCCGGCAATTGGTTCCACGGTACTCGGCCAATACCCGATGCACTTTCACCTGTTTTTTGTGCTTCAGCAGAAGTTAAATTGTATAAGCCTTCGCCAGCATGAGTATCAATGTAATCAAACGGTTTGGGTTTTTTCTGAAGATACTGCACACATTCAAGCAACAACCAATGCTTCAATACATCCGCATGATTACCCGCGTGATAGCAGTGTTGGTAACTAAGCATAATACCATCGCCCTTGAGCTAAAAATGGATCACAATATTTTCTTTAGTAACGAAAACGCCGCTTAAAAAGCGGCGTTGACGTGACTCTTAATTTTTAAACTAGATAAACCGCCGTCGTTACGCACTCACGGGCTTATCACTTTCTTTGGAAACCGGCTGAGAAGACGTGGTCTGGATAACCTCATTATCACTCGTACGCGCTACTTTAAACCCAATGTAGGCAAACGCGATGGTGATAATTGGGCTTAGAATACAAAAGAAGGCGAATGGCGCATACGTCAGTGTAGCAACACCCAGAACCCCTGCATGATAAGCACCACAGGTATTCCATGGCACAAGCACTGAGGTAACCGTTCCCGAATCTTCCAATGTACGACTCAAGTTTTGCGAGGCAAGGCCACGCTGTTTGTAGGAATCGGCAAACATGCGCCCTGGCACCAACACGGCCAGATATTGGTCCGACGCGCTCACATTAGTAAACATACAAGTGCCTGCGGTAGCTGCCACCAACGAGCCCGCCGATCTCACATTTCGAATAACCGACTCGGTGATAATCCGCAAGAAACCAGAGCTTTCCATCACACCACCGAAAATCATCGCAGAAATAATTAACCAAATGGTGCCCATCATGCCAGCCATACCGCTGGAGCTTAGCAACTCATCCAGAGTGTCATTACCGGTTTGTAATTGGGTATCCCCAAAGGCCGCCTGCATAATGCCAATGTAATTGTGAAAGTCTTCGCTCCCCGAAGCGGCTCCCATTTGCTCAACGATATCGGGCTGAAAAATAAAAGCGAAAATCCCCCCTAATACCGTACCGGCAAATAAGGCAGGAAGAGCAGGCACTTTCTTTAAAATCATCGCTAATACTGCAATGGGCACTAATAACAACCATGGGGTAATGTTAAATTGGGCATTCAATGTTGTTAAAATTTCATCTACACCCACATTTTCAGCAGTGTCTTTAGCTCCAAAACCCAAGGCAACAAATAAGGTCAGCGAAATCAAAATAGATGGCACCGTAGTGATAGTGAGATAACGTATATGGGTAAATAATTCTGTACCACTAGAAGCCGAAGCAAGATTGGTCGTATCAGACAGTGGCGACAATTTATCCCCAAAATACGCACCCGATAAGATCGCACCAGCAATCATGCCTTCGTGCAAGCCCAGCACTTTACCAATCCCCATCAATGCAATACCGATGGTAGCAGAGGTGGTCCAAGAACTGCCGGTAAACACCGACACCACGGCACAAATAATACAGGCCGCAAACAAAAACAATGTCGCATTAAGCACCTGTAACCCGTAATAAATCATGGTGGGAATAATACCGCTCAACAACCACGTACCGGAGAGTGCGCCTACCATTAATAAAATGAGAATAGCCGGAGAGGCCAATTTCAAGCTGTTGATGACTCCGCCTTCCAAGGTTTTCCAACTGGAGCCGTATAGCCAAGCAAGTCCCGCAGCAATCGCCGCTGAAACAATAAGAATTATCTGATTAGAACCGCTGACCGCATCATCCTTGTAGATATATACATTCAACGATAACAAACTGATGAGAATCACCAGTGGAATAATGGCTACAAATAGAGGAATGGCTTTTTTGTCGTTCATTCAAATACCCAATGGTCAGTGCATTCGCCACGCCGGAGCAGGAGCTTTTATTATTATCAATACTGATCATTGCTTAACCTGGATGTTTTTCACCCAGAAAAAGAAAATGTAGGCGACCACTATTAACGCAAAACTCACCCACCTGATTTACAAACCATACTGAATAAAACCATACCGAGTCACACCCTAAGTATCGTCACTGCATGTTTCTTGTAAACGGCGCTGTCTTCATTGACGCCCATTGTACAGTTTAACGCACAGTTTTTGGGCTATATCAATCTTCATTCAAGTTTGGCGCTTAATAACTCCTCCTATTAAGCACTCTGAAACTCGTAAACAGCGCCAAGGTGCAATAATTGAACCAGCTCGTCAAGCGCTTGTCGTGACTCAACCAATAATGCAGGGTCTTTTAGGTCTTCTGGCAGGAGGGTGTCACGATAATGGCGGTTAATCCAACCCTTGAGATCTTGATACAAACTCTCATCCAATATGACTCTCGCTCCAAGCGATTCCAGTTGAAGTTGAGACAATACCACTCTCAATCGCAAACAGGCAGGACCACCTCCGTTACGCATACTTTGGCGCAAATCAAAATCCATTACCTTATTGATATGCGGATTATTGCAGCTTAACTCTTCTAGATAGGCATTGACTGAAGAAATTTCCCGACACTCTCTTGGCACCACCAGTGTTGCCCCTGCTGCCCCCTCAGGACAAATCAACTGAGAATTGAACAAATAAGAACTAACGGCATCTTTGAGAGGAACCTGATTAGCCGCCACCTCAATGTACACCAATCCGTCTCCACCATAAGCTGCGTTTAATTGACGAATCACTTCGGGTGTATCGACAAACGCCTGCTCGTGATAAAAAAGCACGTTACGATTGCCCACGGCAATCACATCATTATGAAATACCCCCGCATCAATAGCCGCTGGGTTTTGTTGGGCGAATACCGTTTTGGCTGGGTTCAATCGGTGGATACGGGCAATCGTTTCACTGGCCTCTAAGGTTTGTCGTGCGGGGTATCGCTGCGGGCGCGGTAGGGCAGTATTAAAACTGCTTGCACCGTAGACAAAAAATTCGACGCCTTCTTTATCGTAACCTTCACAAAAACGTGTGTGGTTTGCCGCCCCCTCATCAGAAAAATGCGTGCCAGAGGGCAATGGCGCATGATGCACATAGTCACCAGAAGAAAAAATCCCCTGCAAAATTCGCCCTGTCGTTTCAGGTTCAATCGCACGATGAAACATGCTGCACAAATTGGCGGGAGTGAAATGGGTTTTGCCATCTGCCGTATCCAAAAACGGAGAGACGGTTGCCGCATTAGCCACCCACATATTCGATGCCGATGACACCGAGCGTAAAAAATGCGGAGCCTCTTTCAAGACCTTTGCAATAATATCGGAATCACTCCCCTGAAACCCCAGGCGCTTTAATGTAGGTAAATGCGGCCTTTCATGAGGTGGCAATACCCCTTGCTTTAACCCCAAATCCGCCAAGGCTTTCATTTTCTCTAAACCTTGCAGCGCCGCCTTTTTCGGAGATGCCGCCATTTCGGCGTGTTTTCCTGAGGCCACATTACCAAACGATAGCCCCGCATGATTATGAGTTGGCCCGACCAAACCATCAAAATTAACTTCATACACTTTATCGTTCTTCAATGGGAACTCCATGGTTTTCTAACGGTTTCTTAATTGATGTTTTTTAAGTGATGATCTTTCTTTGGCGTTCTAAAGAGTTTTTCCCATACTAACTTTTTTATGGAAGCAAATATTTAAGAAAAAACAACGTTCATCCATGAACAAGTGATGCTCACTCATCGTATTCCGTTACCGATTTTTATTTATTTTATTGTTATTGATACATGAGTATGGACTTCTCAATGTATTCGCTTTATTTTTTACTCTGATTTAAACGCAATACCCGGCGACAACACCTCGGGTAACGTGATTTTTTCACTGAGTAATGTTGCCATCGGGTAGGCACTGTAATCGGCAGCATAATAGGCGCTAGGACGATGATTACCACTGGCACCAATTCCTCCAAACGGCGCTGCGCCACTGGCACCTGTTAACGGCCTATTCCAATTCACAATACCCGCACGGGCACGATCATAAAACCGCGCCCATTTTTCTGGTGAATCACTTAATAGCCCTGAAGCCAAACCAAATCGTGTCTGGTTAGCTTCGGTTATGGCCGCTTCAAAATCATCGACCCATATCACTTGCAAGAGCGGACCAAAATGTTCTTCATCCAAGCGATTTTCAATTGCCGTTACATCAACAATACCCGGCGTTAAAAACGGACGATCTTCAACACTACGCTGCATTTTTAATAGTGCATTTGCTCCCTGAGATAACCACTCCTCTTGCGCAGTTAACACTCGATCTGCAGCGTCATTGCTGATTAACGAGCCCATAAAACACGAATCACTCTCGCCCACTGATAAAGTCGAACCAACAGAAACCAAACGCGCCAATACTCGTTCGTTTTCTTCGCTTTTTGTTAAGATTAATCGCCGTGCACAAGTGCATCGTTGGCCCGCAGAAATAAAGGCCGATTGAATAATCGCGTAAACGACGGCATCCACATCACTCACATCGTCCACAATTAAGGGGTTATTCCCCCCCATTTCTAAAGCCAACATTTTTTCAGGCTGCCCGGCCATTAAACGATGCAACTGGCTGCCGGTGTGAGAGCTGCCCGTAAATAACACACCATCAATTTTAGGGTGTGTCACTAACGCTTCCCCAGACGCCTTTCCTCCCTGAATTAAATTTAGCACTCCGTCGGGCAAACCGGCTTTTTGCCAACAAGTCACCATTAATTCACCCACCTTAGGCGTGAGCTCTGAAGGCTTAAAAACAACCGTGTTGCCAGCCAATAATGCCGGCACAATATGCCCATTTGGTAAATGGCCAGGGAAGTTATACGGGCCAAGCACCGCAAAAACGCCATGAGGACGATGGGTTAATTGCGTGCTTACTCCAGCAGCGCCTTGACCGGTCGTAGTGGGAGTGCGCTGATCATAGGCATTAATGGATAGACCAATTTTACCGACCATGGTTTGCGCTTCGGTTTTACTTTCCCATAACGGTTTTCCAGTTTCTTCATGTATTGTCTGAGCTAGAATCTCTTGATTCTCTTTCAATACTTCTGCAAATCGCTCAATCACCTTTTGACGCTCTTCCCGAGGCGTCCGCGACCAAACTTCAAAAGCCAATTGAGCAGAGTTAACAGCATCACTCACCAGTGCCGGACTGGCATTCACGCCCTGCCATAAGGCGTCTCCGGTTGCAGGGTTTTCAGATACCAACACTTCACCTTTCTCTCGTGTTTCCACATCCCCCTGATGCCATTGGCCTGAATAAAAATGCCCTTTAAAAAACACACTTTTCAATGGCTGTTTGCTTTGGGTATCACTCATGCTAACCTCAATCTACCTCAATAAAATCGTTAACCACCAATTTTTAGTCACCAACTTTTAATCGACAACTTTTAACCGCACTTATTAACGGCAATTAATTAACGACGACCAATCAATAAAAATTAATTTATAACGACTAATTAACGCGTTGCCAAAAATTGTATTTGATCACCGGCGACAACCCCCAAAGCATTGGCGGTAGCAGAACAAATCACGGCTTGATATTCATCATTCCATGAAAGATGATCCATCACTAAACGGTAATCATTTAAGACACCATTACTCATAATACTGTGCGTGCAGGTTTGGGATTGCCCTGAGAGAGCAAGCTCTTTGGTATAGGTTTTTACACTGGCTTGATCTTCAACAATTTCATGAACTGTTACGTAACGTGCCTTATTCATCGATTCAATGTATCGACGATTGCACTCTACCACTGGCCCGGCATCAAAAATATCCACAACCCCTTGATAACGAAAACCTTCTTTTTCCAGCAATTTCATTGCTGCCACGGAATCTCGATGGGGTTTGCCAATCACATTGACCGCTTCTTCAGGCAACAATTCTAAATACACCGGGAAACGAGGCATTAAGTCGGAAATAAACTGAGAGCCACTGACCGCACTGATAAAATCAGCTTTATGATAAGGCACATTAAAAAACTTTTTCCCCACATTATCCCAGAAGGGGGAGTTACCTTCATGATCCAACCAACCACGTATTTCCGCAAAAACAATATCGCCAAAACGCTCAGGAAAATCATTAATTAACATAAATCGACTTCGAGATAAAAATTGACCTAATTTATCTCGGCGATACTCAGGCTTAATAAACAAAGAAGTAAATTCTGTCTCTCCAGTTAAATCATTGACCAAATTCAGCAAATTACTGGCGACCGTAATATTCAATACTTCCGATGCTTTAACATGCTTAGACAATTTATAATTATAAAAAGGGCGCTTACGACCAACACCAGCGTGAACTCCCGCCGTTCCCACGACTTCTTGTGTGTCTGGGTCTTCCAACACCAAAAAGTAAATGGCTTCTTTTTCCTCTGACGGGCAATACCCCAAGCTCTCTTCTGCCAGAGTGAGTTTTCTCTTCCATGCCTCTTCATCAAACGGCATAGACGTCATACCACCCGGTACTGATGCCGATAATTTCAATAGTGCTTCCAAATCGCTCATTCGAGCGTTACGAATAATCATACACACCCTCGACGTATTTTATGCCTCAGTCTTATTTTTTTACTGACGCTCGCCAACGAGACAAACTCTCTAAATAAGCGTCACCATTTCGAGCAAACGCATCAAGCAATAAAAAGCTAAGCCGTGCGCGCTCACTTAAGCTATCCACACACATAAATTCATCAGCAGTATGAATATTTGCGCCCCTCACCCCTAACGTATCAATATTCGGTAACCCGGCAGCCACCAAATTATTACCATCACAACACCCTCCTGTGGGCTTATGATGTATGGCAATATCCAACTGCTCTCCACATTGAGCCAACCATTGAAATAGTTGAAGATTGGGTTCCGATAAGGGCTTAGGAGGACGATAAAAAGCACCGTGCAATGTGGCTTTTAATTGGTCTTCAAAAGGAGGCTTACTGTCATTAATTCGTGATACCAATTCACGGAGTCGCTCTTCTGCCCAGTGTTGATCATCCGTGGTTTGCGTGCGAATATTAAAATGGCAAACAGCGGTATCGGTGACAACATTTAATGGGCCACCTCCAGAAATTCGACCCAAATTGACGGTAATACCTTCGCGCTCATTCCACTGATGCAATTGCGACATTGCATGAGATAACCCGGCAATAGCATTACGACCCAAAGAAAATTCACGCCCCGCATGTGCGCTTAAGCCAGACACCAAAAGTGAAAAATTTCCACTGCCCTTACGAGACCCCGCCAAAGTACCGTCGGCCAAAGCCGGCTCAAACACCATGCCCATATGAGCATTGGAAGCATGTTTTACCAGTAAATCCGATGACCCAAGAGAACCGGTTTCTTCATCCGAGTTAATAATAATTTCCCAACCTAACTGATGAGAAAGCGGGTGTTGCTCCCATGCTTTAAGAGCGTGAAGCATCACCATTAACCCACCCTTCATATCGGCTGTGCCAGGGCCATTCACTCTATTGTCATCTAAAAATTGGCATGTTTGAAAAGGATGATCGACAGGAAATACCGTATCCATATGCCCGCATAAAAAAACACGAATGGGTGCTTCAGGGTATTTTACAAATCGCAAGGCATTGCCATAGTGAATGTCGTGTAAAACACCATCATCACCTAATGCTTGGGTAGGTGCCAACGCAATAGATTCTGAAATATCCGCAATCGGAGAAAATAAATCGTACAAGCGATCGTGTACTTGTGCGAGACCTGCCAAATGTCGAGTGCCCGAATTAATATTGGCCAACGCCAGAGTATTTTCCAGCATGGTGTCTTGCTGGCCTTGCAAATACTCCAACCCTTCCAAGACAGAGGGGGAAACATTACTTATTAAATTCATTGCTCTACTCCCCCCACTCACACAATTTGTGCAGAAGTGGCTTTGGCCAAAGCCTCGCCATTAGCTTCCAACACAGATTCAAAAATATCGCACGCCTGTTGTAAATGCTCATCAGAAACGTTTAACGGTGGTAAAAAGCGCAGCATATTACCGCCAGCTTTCCCCACAAGGAGGTGATGATCACGAAGCAGTTTCAATAAATCGGTATTTGGTATCACACACTCCACGCCGATCATTAATCCTTTACCGGAAACCGCTTTCAATTGATTGGGGAATTTACGTACTAAACCTTGCAATAATTTCTGAAGTAACTCCCCCTTACGTTGCACTTCAGAAAGGCAATCCTCTTCCAATAATAAATCCATAATTGTATTGGCAACCGCTGCTGCTAGAGGGTTACCCCCATAGGTGGAACCGTGTGTACCAATCCCCATGGCAGAGGCAACCGCTTCTGTGGCCACACAAGCGCCCAGTGGAAAACCGCCACCAATTCCTTTAGCCAATGCCATCACGTCAGGGGTCACATCATAATGCTGATGCGCAAACATTTTTCCTGTACGCCCCATGCCACACTGCACTTCATCAAACATTAATAAAATGCCATGATGATCACACAAGTTTCTTACTCCGTGCATAAACGCTTCGCTCACGGGGCGAACCCCACCTTCTCCCTGTACTGGCTCTAAAACAATGCCGGCGGTTTCCTCTGAAATTGCCGCCTCTAAGGCTGGCAAATCCCCCCAAGGCACTTGATCAAAACCGTAATCAAACGGAATAAACCCTTTAGTATGGCTAGGGTTACCTGCGGCAGAAATCGCCCCTAAGGTACGACCATGAAAGGCGCCACTCATGCTGATAATTCGGTAACGTTCAGCATTGCCTTTAAAGGCATGGTAACCACGAATGGCTTTTAAACCTGCCTCACAAGATTCCGCGCCTGAGTTGGTAAAAAAGACACGATCACCAAAACAATTGTCCACCAACCGTTTCGCTAAACGTTCTGCTTCAGGCACACGAAATAAATTCGACAAATGCCATAAATGCTTGGATTGATCATGCAGAGCATTAACAAGCCGTGGGTGGGCATGCCCAAAACCCGTTACCGCGATACCAGAAATAAAATCCAAATAAACCGTACCATCGGTTGTAAATAATTCACTGCCCCGACCATGACTGAAAACAATCTCCATCGGAGGGGCATAAGTTGGCCACAGTGCATTGCGTGGATTAACGTGCGTCTCATCTGCAGCTTGTGTAGAGCAACCACCTGAGACCGAAGAATCTTCGGCAGTAGAATTTGGGCCAGAAACCGCATTGCAACTATCCTTGAATGAATTCATGACTGTATCCCCAGAGAAGGTATTGATGGTGAATATGGGTAACAAGCATGGCGGTATACGGCACTTTTTTACCAAAAAAGTGCCGTTAAACACACAAAAATGTCATAAAATCGCAATATTTAAATCACCCACAAGATTACACTACAGTATCAAACTCACCACGAAATGAGCTGTTTATATTAACTAAACTTGACAAAGAAGCTGCACCTGCAAGAATGTTTTCCGCAGAAAATTTGGCTGCTAATACGCACAAAATCATAGGTGAAATAAAGACCGATCAAACAAAAAGGACCAAAACAAAACTTTGCTTGAACAAAGTAATACGGCCAACCCTCTTTAATGAGAATATAATTACACTGTTGTGAATGGTATGACGAAACTCGATAGAACTGATTTAAAAATTTTACAAATATTACAAGATGAAGCACGCATCACGAATCAAGATCTCGCCGAACGTGTATCCTTATCGCCTAGCTCCTGCTTACAGCGGGTAAGAAGGCTAGAAAGTAACGGGGTCATCAGCGCCTACCACGCCAAAGTCAATTTAGCCTCTGTGTGTCGACACGTCATGTGCATTGCCACTGTCACTATGAAGAACCACACTCGAGAGGAATTCAGAGCATTTGAAGCCCTCATCAACACCATTCCTGAAGTCGTCGAGTGCGTCACCGTCAGCGGTGAATTTGATTTCTTTTTGCGGATTATTTGCCCAGACATGAGCAGTTATCTAGAAATTAATGAGCGTTTAGTCAGCTCCGTAAATTATTTAGTGACCATAAACACACATGTCGTGATGAATGAAAATAAAAAATTCGGTGCGATAGACTTATCCAGTTTAGATGAAGGGGGTTAGACGAATTCGGTACACTTTTAAAAATTCTCTTATTTCTCTGAATCTTTTGAACAATGCGCAAGTTGGTTCAACCGTTACATGCCATAAAACTGCATAAAGAAAACTAAATAAAACTCTAAAACAAAGAGATAAACTCAGGGCTTTGCACCCTGAGTTTATCTGTACTGTACCTACTAACTGTACCTACTAACTGTACCTACTAACTGTACCTACTAATTAATGCGTCCTACTTAATAACGTATCGTACTAAATCACGCATAATACTTTAGCCATCAATAATGTAGGCCCACATAAACTAATACCCATTAACATAAACTAATACTTACTAACATAAAATCATACCTACTATGTAAAGCATGATATTTCAGGTAAATACTTTATTGTGCACAGAAGCGGATATTATCCACGCCACACTCCACTAAATCACCGGGACCGGCACCATCAGAACATTGCACACGTAGTGTCACATTACTGTTTGCCGAAATAGCTGTACTTACAGTCGTCCAAGCGGCATTCGATTCCGAATCCCCATTGCTCGCCAATGAGGTATAGGTATTCCCACCATCGGTCGACATTTCCAACCGGAAGAAATCACCGTCTTCATCATCGCCGCTGTCACGTTGGCCGTGGAAATACGACAAAGACAACGTAGAATCTTCCGTCACCGAATAGGTCGGCGAATTGGCAATACAGTTCCCACCATCTACATCATTCGAACCCGCGCTGGTATTGGTTGCCGTGAAGTACGCATTACTGCCTTGTGCAGCACCGCCCACTTGCGTAACCACGCCACCGTTTGTTTGTCTGCTGGGTGTTCCCACCACAAAATCGCCCGTACTGCACGACGATGCAGAAGAGTTTGTCCAACCACCGGCACCCGATTCAAAACTTTCTTCTACGCTACAATCACTGGGTGGCGGAGGCGGTGGTGGATCAATTTGACATTGCTCTGGTAATTCAAATCCATTGGTTGGTCTGGTGCTACTGCTACCACCAGATCGAGCATCAGTACCGATACCAAAGTCCGCAAATGTCTGCCATACCGCGCACACGTCCTCTCCATCAAAACTGTTCGTTGCCGCTGTGATAATGCCATCTCGCGCATCAACAAACGTGGGAGAACAACTGGTATTTTTTAAGCCTTCGGTGACGTAAAACATGGCCCGCTTATTTCCCGCCTCACTCGGGTCATTCAGATCAAAATTCATTAAATCGTCTTCGTAACCGTGCTTGTCAACGAGAGACCAATACATCTCCCACAACACTTGCGCCCAAACTGCACCCACGCCGTGGGGCCGACGAGCACCGTCGATGGATTCATAGGTCATAGTATTAATAATGGGATCTAAACTGTACGGCTGCTGGCGAATAGTGCCGGTAAGCGGTTCTCTTCCAACGAAATATGCTCCCATACCACGTGTGCTGTCTGTGCTCGCCTCACCACCACGCGGGGTGTAAACCAAACCAAACCAATCACTCCAACCTTCGCCTCCTTGTTGCGCATTGCGCAAGCAACCCGTATTGGAAGGGCCGCCGACTAAGCGAATAGAAATACCATGACCGTATTCGTGCACAATCACTTCGTTATCCATATCCGAATCACGAGTAGGGCTTGCATCATCACAACGATACATTTCAATGGTTGGGCTGGAGCCATCGGGCGCGGAATAAAAACGCGCATTACAGGTCGCACTGCCATCTTGCGCATTCGCTAATATCGCATCAGAGCCCCGTCCACCACGGCCAAAGTTATTATTTTGGAAGTTACCACTCGCTTCATCAAAACCATATTGATGTTGTACATCGTGCACGAGGTTGGTCCAATAAAATAAATTCGCAATAGCGGCGTCAATATACGTTTCGGCACCACGACTTAAATCCAGTGGAAAATCACAGGTGCCATTGTCACAAACCGGTTGTTGAGGATCGCAATTTCGCGCACCACCGGAACGAGAACGCGTATCCGAACACGCCCTCACATTATTCCCCTCCATGGATACACCGCCATCGTTAAACCAACCGTCAGGTGAAGCAACCGGGTCTTCTGGGTCAACCACCATCACACGGCCATCTGCCGGTGCCGCCGGTGTTGCCAATGCAGGGTTTGCCGTGGGGTAACCAAAAACTCGATAATTCGCGTAACTAATCGTATCCAAGCTCGTAATTACTTCACCGCTAGTGGCATCCACGGTGATATCCGGCCACTGATCTTCCAGTTCAAATTGGAAATTCCAGACCAGTGTGACCTCCACCGGAGACACGGGCATGAACATTAATTTCGCTTTAATGGGGCGAGAGGATAACTCCGATTGAGTAAATGACGTGGCTGACGCATCTACAACACCATTAGACACAGAACCATCAGACACAGAACCATCAGACACAGAACGCAAATCTGCGGTCATGGAAACATCCAGCGCTTTCGCCGCTGCCATGATGGCTTGAGAAGCGGACAAACTTGGCGTGATAGTATTCGCCATATTCGCAAGATCGGGAATAAATCGATTATTCACATGGCTGATAGCACCGCTCTCAGTCAGATGAACCTGCAATTGCCCATTGTAAACAGGAATACCATGATGCACTTGCTGATAATAAATATGGGTAACGCCATTAGGGGATTTTACCTTATCGGTGATGAGCATTTGATTAACATCAGCGACGTTTAAGCCCAACAAATCAAGATTGTTAAACACAAAGTCTTCAGCAATCGTATTGAGGGGTTGAGCAGCTACATTTTTCCCCTCTTGTGTGAGTGTACCGGTCGCATTCATAAGCGAACTGGTTGCCCCAAACTCATCAAATTGCGCCACCAACTCTGGCATTTCACTTTTCAGTTGATTTATCCGTTGGTGTTGTAAAGAAGACGGTTTTTTATCCGCAATTAAGGGAGATACCGTTAAACGTTTATCAATATCCTTACTGTGGGGATGACTATGCTCTAATGAAAATACAGACGGAGACACCATCATTACTGCGCTCACGACCACGGATAGTTTTTTTAATGAAAAGAGTGCACCATCCAGCACTCCTCTTTTTTTACCTTTCAATGTAATGACCCTCTCTTTTAATTGATTTTATAGTTTCTAAGGCGTAGAAATACTCATAAAGTCTCGCCTGTTTATTTCCAGCAACTGAAATGTTGCAAACAACTCGAATATTGCAAATAACTCAACAAGCACACAACGCAACTTTTTCAAAAAACAAAAAGAAACCTCATGAACCAAAATAAAACGATTTAAATCTCATGCTCCTCAACCTAAAAAACAAACCCGCGAGAAAAGGAAAAATAAATGACACTAAATTATTTTTTAACGACAAAAAGTCACACACAATAGTAAATTAACTACTTTTTCTCACATTCTTAATCCATTACAGATTAACAAGGCTGTAACATCTCGCTTTCACACTCTTGGCACCAAATAACTCATATAATGCTTAGGGTGACAAATATGCATTTTCAATCAAAAAAAGTTTCACTTGCCATTAGCCTTGCTATTGCTTTAGCAGGTTGTAGTGGTGATGACGGTGGTAGTGGTTCTGATGGCTCCAACGGCTTAAACAGTTTAATCAGCCAAACAACCTTGGCTGCGGGCAACGTGAATTGCACCTTTGGTGGTGTACAGATTGACAGCGGTATCGACACCGATTCAGACGGCAACTTGAGCAACACCGAAATAAACGACACTTCCTACCTCTGCCGTACCGAAGACAGCCCTGAAACCATGGCGGTGCTGGAAAACCTTTCCCGTTTATCTGCTCAACCTCTCGCATTACCTCAAGGGGAGCTTGGGGAAGTGACGTTCAATAACGATGCAACCGTTTCTTTATCGACTGTAACTTCATCTACTACAACTTCATCTACTACAACTTCATCTACTACAACTTCATCTACTACAACTTCATCTACTACAACTTCATCTATTGCAGCTTCATCTACTGCAACCTCCGCTCAAAAAACCGGCAATACAATCTCATTTACCACTGGCTTTGGCAGCGGCGCCTACCATAAACCCGGCGAGTCACAATCGGTGTTTTATACCATTACCGATCGTGGCCCCAATATCGCCTGTGATGATTCAGGCGATATCATTGATATAGAAGGCTTTTGTGGCGAAGGGAATGACGATTTTAAAATCTTCCCGATGCCCAATTACACACCTAAAATTATCCAGTGGTCACTAACTGAAATAGACGGGCAACCTTCTGCCAGTATTCTCCAAGAAATTCCCCTTAAAAATCAGAATGGCGATGTCATTACAGGTTTAACCAATAATTTAATAGCCACCAATACTGAGCTGAGCTTTGGCGCCGATTCACAAAAAATCGAATTCGATAACGAAGGCGTTGACCCCGAAGCGTTAGTCAAACTACAAGACGGCACCTTTTGGATTTCCGAAGAATACGGCCCTTCTTTACTTCATATCGCCGCTGACGGCACCATTTTAGAACGTGTGGTTCCAGAATCTGTTGCCGATGATTTAGCCGATGCCAATTACCCAATCACCGGTGGTTTGCCAGATATTTTTAAAACACGAAAATTAAACCGGGGAATTGAATCACTGGCGCTCTCGCCTAATGAAGATTTTCTTTACTTCATCATGCAAAGTCCGTTGGCCAACCCCACTTTGGATGCCTACAAAAATTCACGCAATGTCCGTCTACTTAAAATTGTACTCAATGAAGATGGCACCCTCGGTGATCTCGCAGGCGAATATATTTATGTGATGGATCGTCCACAAACCTTTGGCTTAACAGGACTCGGCGGCGATGAAAACCGTAGTAAATTTACGGATGTGAAAATTTCCGAAATGGTAGCCTTGGATGAAAATCGTTTATTAGTATTAGAGCGCATCAGTCAAACCACCAAACTGTACGAAATTGACCTAACCACAGGGGATAATATTCTTAACACAACCGTCGGTAGCAACTCTGTCAATAATAACACCATCAGTAACAACGCCGTCAGTACAAACGAAAGCCCCACCCCAAAAACGCTGGAAGAAGCGTTTGACCTTGCCAGTATTGGCGCAGCACCGGTTGCCAAAGCACTGGCCTTCAATACCCTTACCGATTTAACGGAGGATGTCACTGTCCCCAAAAAGATAGAAGGCATTGCTCTTCTCAATGACGATGTTATGTTGTTAATTAACGACAATGACTTCGGAATTGAAGGTGATGAAACCGAAATTATCGCCGTCAATCGCAGTAAAATGAATACCGAAGCCGTGGCTTCCCAGAAAATACAACTCTCTGCAATCGCTACCTACACCACTGATTTGGAAGAAAAAGAAGGCGCTGCCGAAATTGTGGCTTACGATGCCAGCCGTACACGGGTTTTTGTCGTCAATGCCGTTGATGGCAGTGTGGATGTTCTCAGTGCCAATAACATTCAAGCCGGCCAGCTTTCTAAAATCACGACACTGAATTTACGTGGTGATATGAGTAACTTCACCATTGGTAATGCCAACAGCGTTTCTGTCAATGGCACACTGCTGGCGGTGGCCGTTGAAAATGATAATAAACAAGAAAATGGCTTTGTGGCGTTTTACGATATTAACAACGACATACCTGAATTTATTAAAGCCGTTTCTGTTGGCGCACTCCCTGATATGGTGACCTTTACTCCCGATGGCAGTAAAGCGATTGTGGCCTGCGAAGGTGAACCCAGCGATGATTACAATATTGACCCCGAAGGCTCTATTGCCATCATCTCCATCACCAACAATACACCAGAGGATACGGCCAGCTTAATTTCATTTACCGACTACAACGAAGGCGGTAATCGAGCAGAAGAGTTAAGTAGTGAAGTGAGAATTTTTGGGCCTAATGCTTCCGTCGCACAAGATTTGGAGCCAGAATACATTGCGATAAGCGAAGACTCTTCAACAGCGTATGTGAGCCTACAAGAAAATAATGCCCTTCTTATTATTAACCTTAACAACAATCAAATTATTGACATACTACCGCTGGGTACAAAAGATTTTTCTGTACGAGGAAATCAAATTGATGCCAGTGATAAAGATGACCAAGTTCAATTTGGCAGCTATCAACAGGTGGTAGGCCTGTATCAACCGGATGCCATTGCAACGTATTCCACTCATGACATGCAATGGATTCTCACCGCCAACGAAGGCGATGCCCGAGAATATTGGTTTGATGCCGAAGGTAATACTCCTGAAGAACAAGAAACGTATTGCATGAATAATAGTGCCGTTGATTTTGATGAAGACGATGGCTGCCTAGCCTTTACCGAAGAATATCGTTTAGAAGATTTTACCGAGAATAAAGGCGCCATGTTAGATGCAGAACACCCAGAGTGGGAAGCCGCAATGGATACCTCTCTATTAGGCCGATTAAAAGTGACCAATACTTTGGGTGATACCGATAACGATGGTGATATTGATATTATCCATAATTACGGCGCTCGCTCTTTTTCCATTTGGCATGAAACCTATGGTTTGGTATACGACAGCGGCGACGATTTTGGAAAAATTGCCGCAGGCCGCAAAGGTAATGCATTTAATGATAACGACAAACGCAGCGATGACAAAGGCGCTGAGCCCGAAGCCATTGTGGTTGGAGAAGCCTTTAATCGCACCTACGCTTTTATTGCCGCAGAGCGCTCTGATGATATTTATATTTACGACATAACCAGTCCATTTGGTGTCCAGTTTATCGACATTGCAAATAACGAAGGGGACGAGGCCCCTGAAGGAATGACGTTTGTTTCTGCACAAGACAGCCCAACAGGTAACCCACTGGTTATCGTGGCCAATGAAGACAGCGGAACAACGACGGTATATGAAGTGAATTTAAGCCATTAATTTTCGATAATAAAAAACGGGGCCGCAAAGGCCCCATCTCAATAGTAAGTTTCATTCTACCTAAGGAAATAATACAAAATACAAGATTTATCCTTCATCACAAACTTCATTCCAAACCGCTTGAAATCTTTTATCAGCAAAATATAAACTTAACCCCAGAGGACTTCTTTTTCATTCGTTGATGATTCCAACCACCTGATTAAAAAGCTTAAAATTTAATGACTATCAATTTTATTTTTATCAAACTGATTAGGATAACGATTTCCTAAGCTTGGGGTAAAAAAGACTCCTTTTAGATTAAATTTTTCAATAAGATCTTTTACCGCTTGGCTGCACTGTAAAGACATATAGCTATTTAGTTCACACCTAAAAATATTCCAGCGTTCTAATCTGTCTTCATAAAAAGCAAGGTGTTCTGGATCACCCCATTGATTTATTTGGGTAAGCTTCATATCAATCGCGTCAACTTTCTCTGCCACTTGTAAGGGAGTAAACACGTATCCAATTTCATTTTTTTCATCAATAACCTCTATGATATCTCCATCATCATCGATTAAAGGTTTTAACGCATTAAGAGCCTTTTGATTGAGATAAAGCCTCCCTTCCTGAACGGACAAGTCCCCACGAATACGTCCCTTATAATCTGGATGGCTATAATCAAAGCTAACACGTATGGGTTCTTTGAATACATTTTTGTGGGCTACAGGGCCACTATTAATATCAATGCGGTGATCGATATTATACTCTCCAACGAGAGATCGAACATGCGCGGCATCCCACAACATACGTAAATAACCCTCATCGAAAACCATAGTGTAAAAATTCATAGTTACTGTATTCCTGTTGTGGGCATAACTTCCGGTGGTACAGCCCCACTTTGAAGCCACGTACGTACGAGGCGTAGTGTATCAATTAACTGTTCTGGTGTTCTGATACGCATAATATTAATCTTTCCTGCCAACCACTCATAATAGGCACCAGTATGAATACGGCGATGAGGAACAGCATTACGTAAATGATTTGGCATATATTTTCTATCCTCCCAGTCACGGGGTAGCCAACACCCATTATGTGGGTCATCAATTCTCATTTTCAACCACGCTAACACACCTCGTATCACCAAGGCATCAGGATGGCTCCCAGATACTATGGCGTGGGCATCACAATGTGAAGATGGGCGTATATCACCAGCTTGCGTCATGAATCGACCAAGCCGTCGAGACTTATGCTGTTCAGACTCCAACTGATCCACATTCATAGTATTAGCTTCGATACGATAATTATCTAGACGATCATAGAGTTTACCTAGTGAGCGCAAAATAGCGAAATCAGCAATACTTGGCTTATCTTTTTTCGCAAAGCCTGTAATTAGCATATCCACTTTGCGTTGCGGAAATTTAATATCAGGGAACATAGCCAAAGCAAATCCTTTATTTAATAAATAATACTCAATAGTTAAAAGATATACTTTAACGGAAAGCTTTCTATAATGAGCGATATCAAGTGCCCACAAAAGGAAACTCCAGCGTCAATTTTTGTAAAAATGTGGCCTAATAGAATTACCATCATTGTGTATCGTATCTAAACCATTGCTTGGTCCAGTTCAGAGACGAAATACAATGTGCATGATCT
The DNA here is from genome assembly GCF_021234875.1 of Marinibactrum halimedae. Taxonomy (GTDB): domain Bacteria; phylum Pseudomonadota; class Gammaproteobacteria; order Pseudomonadales; family Cellvibrionaceae; genus Marinibactrum; species Marinibactrum halimedae. The sequence goes on from NZ_JAJQVM010000024.1 coordinate 93,944, forward strand.
CTCTTTTGCAAAGTGATGTTAGTTTTGCATTTACACCAAAGCGTGTCGTACAACACAACCATGTAGATTAAAATAAAAATAATCAAGCAGAAATAAATAGAAAGAATACCAGCACACCAATTAGTGCGCTGGTATATGAGAAAAAATCAAAGAATAGAAGAATTAATCACTACAATCAGTACTGGATACACCATCACCCGCTTGTACATCTTGCTCCATTGCATAACAAATGCCAGAAGAGCGACTGAACATCAAAAAGCCAATATCGTGCTCACCAGACGTTATTCCAGTTTCGACTTCGTAACGATCGCCCACTAAAGAAGGACGACGACAACGGTTGTCGATACAGAGCATGGCAAAGCGTGTGCTCTCGCCATTCACCACATGATACAACGTACCATCACTTTCTAAACCAAATGCGTAGCCGCCGGGGCTTGGTGTTGGTGTTGGTGTTGGTGTTGGTGTTGGTGTTGGCGTCGGCGTCGGTGTTGGCGTCGGTGTTGGTGTTGGCGTCGGCGTCGGTGTTGGCGTCGGAGTCGGTGTTGGCGTCGGTGTTGGCGTCGGCGTCGGTGTTGGCGTCGGCGTCGGTGTTGGCGTCGGAGTCGGCGTCGGAGTTGGCGTCGGTGTTGGCGTCGGTGTTGGTGTTGGCGTCGGTGTTGGCGTCGGCGTCGGTGTTGGCGTCGGAGTCGGAGTTGGCGTCGGTGTTGGCGTCGCTGAATCCGTAGCGTAACGACCGGCTAATTCCATCACACCCGTGTTTTCAGGGTCTAAATACTCCGTAATACCGCGATCAAAGTTCACGTCCATTCGGCCATAAATATCGTACTCATCATTACCGCACGCTGCTTGGCCACCTGTTAGTTGCCCAACAATTAATTTGTCTTGGTTAAAAATAGGCGAACCAGAAGACCCACCTTCTGTGGTACCTACATCCCAATCTTCTACTCGCCAATGGGTAGATTGAGGAATCAACTGGTCGTAATCCAGACTGATACGCTTTTCATGCCCCGCAGGGTGATGAATACTCACACCCATGGTTGGCGCTACCGAACTACGGCTCCAGCCAGCGTAATACACATTCGCCTCTTCAGGGATCGGGTCATCAAACTCAATTAAAGCGAAGTCAGACCCTGAGTTTTGAGCCAACATTACCGCACCACTTTGTGTAACATTACGAGGCCCATTCCCATTACCACCACTGCTGGATGAACCCGGTGCACGACATTCTGGCGATTGGAAATTCCAGTACGCCACCACAGTTGCCGCATAAGAGGCATCGTCCAAACAGTGGTCTGCGGTTAAAAATAAATTCCGATTATCTTCAGCGGTATTATTAATTGCGGCCCCGGTACAAACAAAAGAGCCTTGGTTTGTTGAGAATTGATAATGGGCAACGGAATTAATTTGATCACGCCAATCATCACCCTCTTCACAAGCAACATCAACGTTACATGACCCCGACTTTAGAAGCTTTTTTATTTTCGAGGTGGGCTCCGCCCCACGAAAACCATGGTTAACCTGTTTTAATTCCAGTTTGACATCATCCACTAAGTGGCTTGGCACATTCACTTCAACGATAACTTCATCACCTGCGATCATCGGTGTCCACAGTTGCCCATGGGATTCGTTTTGATCGTTTCCATAAGGGCCAAGCACTTCATTACCATCCGCAGAATAAATATACACTTCTGCACCTTCTGGCATGTAGAATTCTTTAAATCCTAAACTGATATTGGTCGCCCCTTCTGAAGTCACTTTATAACGGGAAACGGCGATGGATTTATAATCTGTTGATTCATTGATAACGGTATCCCACTCAATTAAAGAAACCTGAGTTTGTAATGCGCTGGCAATTTCAAAAGGAGGTTCTTGCTCACTGGGCTTTTGAGCTTCTGCGGTAATGGCTTTATTAAGCAGTGATTTATTACTCACTGATTGCATTTGAATATTTCTTAAATCAGACAAGCTCGATGCATTATCCAGCCCAACCGGGCCTGCTATCGATTGCTGTGACATTAGAATTAAGGCACCCAATACCAAGGTGGGCTTGTTATTCATGATCATTATGAACCTCGTTTCCCGAACATTGAATCAACTTCTACACAGAGCCTTCTTTACGTTATAGGGTGCTGTATAGAGAAGCGCTTAGACAAGCATCGAGGTTAGTCGTAATGGCACCAAAAAAGGTCATAGAGATTGTGTATTTGTGAATCAACACCAAAAATGCATCACGCATTTGAAGAATGACGGCGTTAATCGCTAGTATGAAGTTATTAACCCGCATATAGGCAAATAGGATAGAAAAGCAAGCCACGTAAACTCGATCAAAAAATATACTTTATCATAGACACATCGAGCATTAACTTTTCACAGAGAAGGCTGATCAATTATTGTTCTCCTCATGGCAGCCAGCGAATCGCGAAGGTGCCCATGTGTTGAGCGGAACATCCCTCCAAGGCGACTCAGTTTAAGCCCTAAATAACAATAGCACTCAATATTTGTATAATCTTCAACACCTGATAGAAAACCATTTGCTTACCAGTCACCTTTTGTAACTTTTGGGGTAAACATTTTTCGTCAATAGTTTACGTATCCATTCTTGAATAAAGCTACTAAGGAGTACATAGCTTAGCCAACATTAAGCGGCATCTGCTATGTACTCCAAATTCTTATCTTTAAAAAAGCCAAGCAATATATTTTTCGATTTCTGTAGCTGACACATAAACTTTTTTACTTG
>NZ_JAJQVM010000025.1 GCF_021234875.1 Marinibactrum halimedae
AATGGATCTTTTTCATCTAACTTGCGATACCTGTCATCTAAATCAAAAAAGCCGGGCTGAGACATAGAAGGAAACTCTTGAAATTTTTGAACAGTGAGATTATATCAAAGTTGGGCTATTTTTAGAGGTGCCCGCAAGGTAAGTACACGATTACCGGGGAACTCCAATGGCAACGCCGACCTACCACGCTTGCGGTGCCCTCGGTTATCGCATTGGTGTATTGGATAGAAAACGGTCAAACACGAATTTTAGATCGAAAACACAATAACATTGTCCTTTCTCAGGAGAATACAGAAGAGAAACTGGCACCGGAAGAAACTCACATTGAAGTTTACCGGGCATTAGAAGATGGCATTCCTTTGGTTTTGTTAACGGAGTTGATTATCTCCGCCAGCGGTTCCCCACGGGAAATTACGGTCGGACAACTCCTTTGGGATGGGCTTGAAGTAATGGAGATCGACTCCCCTATTCCTGCACGTATTGAAGGCAATGGCGACATTACATTACAAATCACACCCGGTGAGCATGTTATTCACGTTGCCGCCCGTTATTTGGAAAATACCCAAACCTTTAAAACTCATCCTCGCTCTCCTTTATGGCCGGCTACCGAGTATTTAAGTTTTTCATCCAATTCCGAATTCCGACAAGTGCAACTGACTGGAGCGAATAGCATTGATACCAGCCAAGTGGATATTCCTGAAGATTGGTCTGCATTGCCCACTTATCGACTTACTCCTGATATTACCTTAACAATGACAACGGAGTTTCGTGGCAATCACTCCCCAGCGGCCAATAAAATTGCAGCGACTCGAGACCTATGGCTTCGTTTTGATGGCAACGGGCTCATTGCACGCGAACAATTAGAAGGAGAAACGTTTCAAGATTGGCGAATAGATGCGCAACCGGATACACAACTTGGTCGTGCGGTGGTGGATGAACAACCGGTGTTAATTACCGAGTTTAATGGTCAACAAGGTATTGAAATTCGAGACTCTTATTTTAATCTCGACGCCGTTACCGAAATTGATGATATTGGAAATTTTTCTGCCACCGGCTGGAACACCAACACTGACTCACTCACCGCAACGCTTCATACTCCCCCTGGTTGGCAAGTCCTTCATGCTAGTGGGGTATCGACAATTCGTGGCACATGGTCAAGCCAATGGGATTTATGGGACATTTTTTTGGTATTAATTATCCTCGCCACCACCCAAAAATTGCTCGGAAATAAAGCCGCTGTTTTGGCTGCCTTCACGTTGATACTCACCTATCACACCAGCGGCGCCCCCATCGCACTATTTGCCGTATTATTACTCTTGTTGGCCATACTCTCTAAAGCGACGCAGAAAATATTGGTGGCCACCTCCTACCTGTGCGGTGGCATTTTTGCATTATTACTCCTAAGTATTATCAATTTTTCGGTAGACGGATTTCGATTGGCAATTTACCCATCATTGGAACATAAACTGGTGAATCGATACGGTGACTCGACTCAATACACACCAAAGCGCCATCGTTTTTCCTCCCAAAGTGCGGATATCACATTAGCAGAACCCTCGTTAGAAGAAGTGGTTGTAACCGGCGTAAAACAACAATACGGACCACGATACGTCACTCGCGACAGCGATCGTGTGCAAACAGGCCCGGGATTACCCACATGGTTATGGAACCGAACGTTATTTAAAAGTGACAGCCTTGTATCCAGCGATACGAATATTAGCGTTATTTATTCCCCCCCATGGGCAACGCGCTTATGGCGAGTACTCAATATTTTTCTTATTATCGGATTTAGCCTTATTTTAGCCTATCGTATAAAACCCCTATTACGGTTTCATCAAAACACACATCCTAACGACGATAACCCAAGCCCAAACAAGAAGCATACGAGCGATGACAACACCGAGAGCACTCCTGCTTCATTATCGACGCCAGGCTCATCAATAACAGGCTCATCAACACCCTGCATTGTGGGTGCTTTATTGTGTATTGCGTTAACGGCTTTGCTCAGTTTGCAATCATTCCCCTCTTATGCAGAAGAATTTCCACCACAATATCTGCTGGAAGAACTCAAACAGGATATTTTGCAAGCCCCAGCGTGTTTACCTCATTGTGTTTCATTAAATGATGGCTCACTCACCATTACGGAAGACACATTTAGCCTTACCGCAGAGGTGTACGCAGATACCAATATCGAACTACCGCTACCCAATGGCAATAGAGGTGTGCATTTATTGGATGTTGAATTAATAGAAAAAGAAACATCTCATCGTCGCTTTTTGAAAGATAAAATAAAAGCTCCCTTAGTACGCTCTAAAAATGCATTAAGTACTTACCTTAGAAGAGGCCATTATCAATTAATCATAACCGGTGAATTAAAAGGTGACTCCGCTTCCTTATCATTGCCCTTACCCATTCACAATTTCAAACTCACAGCAAAAGGGTGGAATGTTGAAGGAATAATCGACGGTCGAATCCCCAGTGGAACCCTCTCTTTTCAACGCATCACGGCATCGACACATACGGGCCAATCCACACTGACACCTGCGCCCGTCAAACCGTTTGTTAAATTAAAGCGGACATTTATCTTTGATAAAGATTGGAAAGTGGAAACCGAAGTCACACGCGTGGCGCCCCATACTGAAGCCTTTTCTATTTCCTTGCCATTATTGGATAACGAAAACCCATTATCCAGTCATTTGGATATCCAAGACAAACAGGTCACTTTGCATTTTCGAGCCAATCAAGAAGAAGCACTCTGGACATCATTATTACAACATAGTGAAACGATAGTGCTTACCGCTGCCAATACCGATACTTACGTCGAAGTGTGGCACTTTTTACCCAGCTCCTTGTGGCGAATTCATTATGAAGGAATACCACCTATTAAGCCTGAGGACGAAGCTACTCACCAGCTTTGGCGACCATGGCCCGGCGAAACATTGCAAGCCACCATTAACCGCCCATCAGGAATAAAAGGGGCGACGTATACCATTGAGTCTGCTGATTTAGTCTTTCAAGCGGGTGAGAATGTACAAGTGAGTAAACTCGAACTTGAAATCAGAGCCAGCCTTGGTGAAACCTTTACGTTCAATCTTCCGGATGAGAGCAAAGTCATGTCTCTGTCTCATGACAACCGCTCACTCAATATTCCTAAAGATAATGAAATCCGAATTCCACTTAGACCCGGTAAACAACGTGTTGCCATAGAATTCCAACAAAACACACCAATACAATGGATTCAAACCACACCACAGGTGGCTCTACCCACACAAGCGACCAATATTGATATTGTTTATGAAGCACCCAGAGATCGCTGGACGCTGTATTTAACCGGGCCAGACCTCGGGCCGGCAATGCTGTATTGGGGTGTACTTTGTGTGATTATTCTCGGAGCCATCGCCCTTCACTTTTTGGCTCGCGCGCTCGGATGGCCTATCCCGGTAACATTATTAGGATGGATGATTTTAGGGTTGGGCTTATCCACTACAAACAGTGTAGGAACCCTTATCGCCGCGCTCTTTTTCTTCGCTGTAGCGTGGAAAATGCAATTGAATACCAATCAATTTTCGCAAAAACACCTTCGTCTTATCCAGGCCGGGATGATCTTTCTCACCTTAATCACAGCACTGTTTGTGATGAGTGCTGTACCTATGGGATTACTCGGCTCACCCGAAATGAAAGTAATCGGCAACAACAGCAGCGCATTCCGTTATATTTTTTATCAAGACTTCAGCCAGGCAAATGAGTTCCCAACTGCCATCGTCGTTAGCGCACCAATGATTGTCTATCGGTTGATGATGTTACTGTGGAGCTTGTGGTTATCGATGAATGTTATTCGGTGGGGGAGCTGGTGGTGGGAGAGTTTTACTAAACAGTAAAGTAAAATACGCGAGCTATATAACTTGTTATCATGTAATTACTCTTTAAAATAGCAATGCAGCTGAAAATGTGTACTCTTCAGCCGCATTGCTAAATTATATTTTTTAAGGAAAATCTGGATAATTATTTATTCAAATGTTGCATTAATTTTCTCCATTAAAATATAAGATAAAATATTCAGTTTCTTTTTGATCATTAATTATCTAAAATTTCAAGGGCATTGAGTGGTGGACTCCCGGGATATCGTTTGTCAGCTTGAGAAATACCCCACGTAGTAGTATGCAATTTCCCTGCACCCGGCCGCATTTTGCTTGCATCACCAGCAAGTTTAAGCATTTTCCATACGTTAGTTCCTGAATCTGGATTAGTCCAAGCTACCCATGAGCCAAAATTATGCTCATATAAGTTATGCTTTGCCCAAACATTACTCAGGTCATTACCGAAATATACGTCGTTTGATCTATCCTCATGTTGTTCAATACTTTTTTGCCATGAGCCATTTTTCAAAGAAACAGTTTCAGTAAAACTTACTTCTACATACTCATAGTTCACCGTATTGAAATCAGTTTTAATATCTCCTGTTATTGCCGGCCAAATGTGATTTCCTGGTACTTCAGAGCGTTTATATTGAAGATAAAAACCATATGTATAGCTTGTAGAATATGAGCTAGGTGTTATTGGCCCGGTCGTCACATTTACTTGTTTCACCATCGGTAGGAGACCAGGTAACCTATGCACTTGCTCAGGAGTAAAGCTCATCCAAGAATTAATTTTTATTCTCGCAGGTCCATTTAAGCAAGGTGATGGGCATGCTGCTTCACCAGTAGGATCAACATATCGCAAAGGATTTCCTCTACCATAGCTATAAGGAGACCAATGTTGAGGATCCGAGAAGCGTTCGGGCAGGGCAAATATCGGGTCAGGCGAGATAAAGCGAGCACGATGTGCCATTAAATGTCTCTGCTCCAAATAATCCAGCCCAGTGGTATTATCATGTTCACGATTAAGAAAGAGATAATCCGTTGCCGTATCATCGCCTGCTTGTGCGCGTATTTTTCCATAAGGTTCATAAGCAAATAAATTAGTTACCGTACCCAGTTCATTTAGCTGTAATTCCGTAGAACCTGTATGATTGGCCAGAAAATACGACTCGGGAATAAACTCGCCTCCAGCTTGTGAAGTCTGCGCGACTTTGCGACCCAATACAGAAACGTATTTCACAAGCCCACCGTTTTTCACTTCGCTGTTTTCGTCTATATAATAGTTTCGCGTTAACTGACCGTCGCTACCCTCCGTTATTTTTAATTTTTGAAGGTTATTCTCATCATAAACATACTTCGTGATGGCGTTATTTTGTGTCGCTTGCACCAGTCTATTACGGTCATCCCAATTATAACGGGTTCCACCTTGATTTCTCACATTGCCGTTTTGGTCATAAAACCAACGGTTTACTGTCCCCCAATTATTCTGCACTGCTGTCATGGCATGAGGCCCAGGTCCATCTTTTGGTGCGCGACCTAAACGATTCCAGCTCAATGATTGATCATCGTTTTGGCTGTTTGCATACAGTAAAGTCTCGACTTTTGGTGAAGGCGTAAAGCTCCCCCGAGTGGCCTCTTGAGTAGACTGCGTCAATAAATTACCAATACGATCGTATCTAAATTCCCGAGCTCCCCATTGAGTTGGCTTTTGGGCTTGTGTCAGTCGATATACATCGTCATACGCATATTCCCCACCTAGGTCGAATTCTTTTTTATTTCCCGAGAAACTTTTACCCACTTCATTAAATAATTGAGCGGCACTGGCTTCGGGTTGAACATCTTCAATTTGTAATAGGTTAGACACTCCATCAAACGAATACTGCAACGCTCTAAGTGAAATATTATCATCAAGACGTCGGTCATGTATCGCAGCTAATCGTTGACGATTATCATATTGCCAATCACTCTGTATACCATTGGCGTAAGACATAGTTGTCGGCTGGCCGCTGGCAGCATATTGAATATCGCTGATAACACCAGGCACTCGTGATAACAGTCCCCGAGCATTGTATTGATAGCTTACCTGTGTCCCATCAGAAAAGCGCTTTTGCGTCAGCCGATCCGCACTATCAAATTGATAAGTTTGCGTAAAAGTTCTAGCAAATTGAAAATCATTTCCGACTTTTTCGCCAATTAGTTGATGCTGGCGAATTAAATTACCGCGAGTGTCATAACTAAACGCTTTGTATCCCGCTTCATGCCAAACGGTTGATAACCGACCACGCAGCAATGCACCAGGTTCAGATTCAATCCCATTAACGTCGTACTGATAGCGTTCGTTCGCAGACCGGGAAGGAAGCTTGCCAACTGAGGACCAAGACTGATAAGGCGCCAACGATTGTGCACCAGTTGCCGCTAACTCTTCATCGTTTAAATCATAAAAGGTACCGGCCAAGCGATTCACACCATCATAGTTCATTACCACAACACGGCCACGGGCATCTTTGATACCGACTGCATTACCCGCATCATCATAACTGACCCATTGGTATCCACGATTAGGATCATTAGTGAAATAATTTCGCCCGAGCGCATCAAAAGCCATTTCACGCTTGTTCCCTTGCGCATCGGTCAGTTGAGTAAAGTTCCCGAGTGCATCGTAATCGTAATACGTCGTCCAAAGGGTTGGCGCCCCAGGATCGCCCTTATCAGTAATGGCGACTTCTTCGTGTAATTGTCTGAGTCTTCCCTGCCCTTCCGTTAATAAACCATCGTAAACAGCCAGTTTGAAACGACCATAATGTGGCGATGCTGGATGAGTTTGTTCTTCATCTTGTAGACGCGTCGCTGAAGGCAAATAGGTGATTTCTGAATATCGGCGTTCTTGTTCTGACGCTAATTGCGGCTGATATGTTCTGAGTGCACGACCCAGGGCATCATAGCTGACTAAAACCGAAGCGTTAGTCCCGGCTTCACTAAATGAAAGCCCCTTAGAAAAATACGGAGAGAAACTTTCTATCGCATTGCCTCGACTATCAAAACGTACATGATCTGTGACAATAACTTCACCAGCGTTACTGGACTCCGAACGTGTCATCACGTTACGTCCTAAGCCATCCATAAAACTGCGCGAATCAATTGTTCCGCCACCGGCTGATTCTCGTTGTCGTGTTTCAATCCAATTAATGGTGCGATCGTTTGAAAGAGGCTGAGCCATTTGGTAATCGTAGGAGATCGTAGGAAATTCAGCACTATCTCCCGGCTTAACCATCTTCTTTAAGCGCCCAAGTGCATCATACTCAAACGAAGTAGCCTGACCATTAAAATCTATTGACGATAATACCTGCCCAAACCCTGTATCATAGGTTGCGCTTGCGGTTAAACGAAGGGCTCCGGTATCAATAGTTTCGGTTACCGGAAAAGTCTTATAATAATTATCATAGGTCACTTCCATCCAGTGACCTGGCGCCTGCCCCCAAAGCGGGTCGTAGACGGCTACCACATTACCAAATTGATCATATCGCTGACGTTGTATCGCAATGGTTTTATCAGAAATATCCGGTTGTACCCACTCTTTTTGTAACGTTAATAAGCCGCGTTTAAATTCCCCTAGGTTAGTGCCAGAGAAGCTTTCATCGTCATAAAAAAACTGTGTTTTCTTCACCAGTTTTCCCTGACTATCCAACACTTGCGTCTCTACTGGTAAATTTAATAACCATCGCTCAAGACCACTGGCGTAAGACGACGAATATTGGATAATGGTTGTACGCTCATCATCCCACCCCGCATCAAGCCGACCTTTTTCTTCCACACGAAGAGTATTTCCGTAGTCGTCATACTCGTACGCCCACGCCAGCCTTACCGGTTCAGCACGACCTTGTTCGATATAATCTACCTGACGTTCGGATGGAACAGCGAAGGTAACCCGCTCAGAAGTGTCCAACACATTTTCGGCAATCTCTTTTACCAACCATTGAGTTTGTTCATGACTAAAGACACTGCCATCTTCTGCTCTGGCTTCGGTTGATGTTAGCTTGCCTCGAAGAGCACGTTCTATCGCACCCGTATGGTATTTATGATGATTGACGAGAGAAGGTGTTGAATTTTTATGACTCTCAGTATCCCCAATAACCCAATCTTCACTGGATTCAAATCCACGGAATGTTTTATCTTCACTGTCATAATAGGCATCATGGTATTGAAATACACGACGCTGCTTTTGAGCAGACAACCCATCTGTGATCGAAATACCTTTCACGACTTGCATTCCAAAAGGAATGACTTTTGACCATTCTTGTCCCTGTGATTGATCTCGTAACATCTCCTCAACCACCGCGACGTATTCAATGGTAGTTGTGCTGCCAAGGCCATTCTTGATCGCTTTTATTTGATAAGGCTGCTCTTCTGGAGAAAAATCCACATAGTTAAATCCTTTACCTTCCTTTAACCAAACAATATCCACTGAACCATTGCCATTTATATCCAACAGTCGAAAGTCTTCACCACGTCCATCCGGAGATGAAACGTCTATTTTTGCAGACCAACGAGCATTATCTTCGGCATCTAACCCAAGGTTAAACCAAATCGTTGCATTATCCCCTCGAAAATAAATGAGGTCACTTTTTCCATCACTATTGAGGTCAGCGAGTTGAAATTTGGTTTCATCAAAACGCCCTGCAGGAAAATTAGAATACTCCACAGGCTGATCAAAACCATAAAGCCCTCGCCCTGGAAAATACCGCAAACGGTCTTCCTCTACATATACCAAATCCTGTAGTCCGTCTCCATTCATATCTGCAAGGTGGGTAGACGCGGAATCAAACGTCGTATAGCGAACATCAGGGGTATGCGGAATATCTGCACCATCAGTCCATTGATTATCACCTAAGTTCAGCCACACTCGATGACCCGAAAAACGACCGCGTCGATCTTTGACCGTTTCGACAAGATCAATTCGCTTATCGTGGTTTATGTCCATTAAGCGTGTATTTTCACCCTTTAGTTTTCCTGTAAAGAGGCCGAAATCCCCAGAGTATTTCCAACTTAATGACTCATCAATTTTATAATAATAGGCATTTTCACGAGTATCCGTCCGCAATAAGTCCACTCGGCCATCGCCATCAATATCCGCTAAAGATGCAAAACTATCGGTTAACGATGCATTCACCGATCGATTCATACTCTTTCCTTGCGACCAACGAATTTGCCCGTTTTCATCCCCCCCCTGATTTAACCAATACTCATGGCGACGAGGAGACGTGCTAATGACGTCTGGCAGTGCATCCGCATTAAGGTCAACAAAGTCAATATTACCATTACCAAGATAGCGATTAGGCTGTTGGCTCTGTGATACAACACGTTTTTTTTCCGGGTCAAACGGAGTGTAGGTATAAGTGGTTGCTGGAAATTCAGTGGCATCATCGCTACCTAGTAGCGTCACGCGTGTGAGCATTGATACATTCGTCCAACGTGAACTTGGTGCATAATCAAGCGTATAACGCCGTAATTGCCGTTCACCTTGTCTCATGGCAACACTCGCAAGTCGATAGCGCGTGTTCACCTCAAAACCGGCTGTGAAGTTCGTTATCGCATCTGGGCGGACATCGTAATTAAATACGACATTCATATCTTGATTGTAGCGAATTTCGGTTAGATACCGTTGTTTCGTCTCATCCAAAGAACTGTAAATATATTCTATACGATTACCCGATACATCCTCCATGGCGGTGACATTCCATTGAAAGACATTTTTTCCTTCCGCAATAACGCTGTTTTCATTTACGCTAAAGAACAACTTCATACCATTTGGCTGATGCGCGATCCAACCGCTATCGTTGTATTCAAATATGGTTTTCGATTCGTCCACTTCAGTTCTATACAGACGCTTCTCTCCATCCACAAGCACCAGCTTACTTCCACTCGAAAAAATAAATTCGTCAAACTCATCTAGCTCATCAATATCGCCATCTTTATCATTATCTATATTGTCGCCTGATGGCCATTGTGTGTAAGTCGGAAGTCCTTTATCTGTTAAACGTTTGATCATCGGAATGGAGAGATCTCTACCCAAGCCTGCAATACCATTGGCAAAACCACTGTTGTAATCAAGGCTTAACGACGGTTGAAACCCCGCTTTACCAGGTGGAAGCGTAAAACTTAACGACTGCGAGCTGGTCCCGGTATTAAGAGAAGGCGAAAACGCCGCACCCAGACCTGAAATACTGCCAGGCCCATCTGGTAAATTAATTAATGTGGGCTTTAATCCGGAATTATCAACCGCCCATGATGCCTGCACACTTGCAAGCACCATCGTACTTAAAAGAATTTTTTTCACAAAAACACCTTAATAATCACCATCATCTTTCTCGACGACGGTTATGTTATTCAATGGAGAAAAAATTTGCCTCTGCAATGGCAGAGGCATGAAAGGGACAATATTTATGGCGCACGGAGTAACAATGGACAACCCACCGGATTACCGGGGAGAACTCGATTGGCGTACCGATGATTAAAGATAATATTAATATCTCGGATAGCATCTAAATCTACAATAGTATCATTGTTATCGTCTTCTACTCGAAGGCTCAATCGCCAACCGGTTGCCGCAACACTTCGCTCTTTGAAAGTTTGGGTTGGAAAGGCAATTTGTTCCGTTTTATTTGCGGAAATAAGTGCGGTCGCCGGACGTCTTTTCACCCAGTTATTGCCACCATCATAAAACCAAGTATCTGAAGAAAACGTTCTCACATCATCCGGTAAAACATAGTTCGACTCACCTTCTTCCGATTCAGATTCCACCACTTCATTTGCTACGTAGGGCGTTCTAAAAAAACTATGGTCACCATAGGTTAAGAAGCCTTCGGTATAATTTCCTTCCATTTCTCCATCAATTTCGACACTAACACTCACAATCTTATCGAGGTAGGTTCCTGCATATTGAACGCAATATTCATCGTCAATGGATGGATGCTCAGAAATTTCCGGTCCACGGTAGAAACGTGTAGCATTCCCCCCTTTACTCTTCGCGGTGTTAATACCAGTGAGGGTAATAAAACGACTGTCTTCTCTCTTTAGCGCTTTAAGTGTAGCTTGAAAGGCCTTATTTTCGTCTAGCCCAAAGCCTAGCCCAAAGTGATCGTGTTTGATGGAAAATATAGACTCACTGGGCTGCAAGATCAGCGTCCCTTTGTAGTCATGAAATGACTGCATCGCCGTCCATATATTACTGAGTTCTTTTGCTGATCGCGCACGATATATAGAGCTTCTATCGAAGTAGTCTTGATCAAACTCCTCCATCCAATGATGCTCTATTGCATTCACTGCCAACACCATTTCAAACTGAGCACGCTCGAAGAAAAACTCCGCTTCTTCCATATACTCAGTTAGTCGAGAATAATGAATTGGATCAGCAAAAAAGCGACTTGCCACCTCCGTCTTTAATTTATAATTTTTCTGTAAAAGATCTGCCGCTTCCAATAGTAATTTCGCCAACCGATTAATTTCAACTTGCTGTCGAACTTCAGCCGCTTTGATGTCAATCAGAATAAGATTCGCTTCCAACCACATTTGCTTAATGTGTGCCGCACCCGCCACACGGGTTTTCTCTCCGTTTAACCGATGAAGTTCTACACGTTCTTCAAGTGCTAATCGCTCTTTTTCTTCCCGTAACTTCTGTTGTTTATTTCCTGAAAATAAACTGGTTAAGCTTCCTGCAAGACTACCAATTGAATTGGTCAGACCGATGGCACTTTTTTTCTTAGCAGTTTTATCACTCCCGGTAAAATTTTTAAGGATACTTGCAGAGAAGCCACCACTCACCACGCTGGTTGCCGCCGATATCAACGAAGCAACTTTATTTTTTCTGTTTTGAATACGCTCAATGTCTTTGGATAACGCAATTTGCTTATTCCCATAAGACATCATTACATTTGCCATTTTATTGTCTAGATCACTCAGACTTTCAAGCTCTTTTGTCTTGATCTCAATTGATGCAAGCAAATTATCAAAGCGAGTATTCTGACTCTCTACAGACAGCGTTGTTTGGTCAATGACGTCCTTCTGCTGCTGAATTAAACTCTCTGCTGTGAATAAATCAGCAAAGGTACATTGCTCAGGATCTTTATCAGAGCAGATCTCTTCACACAATTCTCCCTCACACAACTCAAGGCCGGTAATCTCTTGGAAACGATTGTTTAAGATTTGATGCCGTGCGAAGAAAGTATCCGCCACTCGATCATTGGTATACCGGTAGTTGTCGTAGCTCTCTGTTGCCCTCAATTCGCTTTGAATAGCACGATTGAGGTAACCGGAACCAGAGATGCGCTCCCTTAAAATATCGAAAGAGAATTTTTCTGGAGCGTTGGGGTCATGAAAGATGGCAATCGCATCATCACCAAAACCAATCAAATCTGTTTTACCTTCCAACCAACTTAACGTACTTCGCAAATTCTCGATGGAACGAGTAAAACTATTCACTGCCGCAGATACCGCCGAAATATCATCGGATATCTCATCAATGGCGGGTGACTGAAAGAGTGCATCAAATTCGGTTTCGAATTTCTCCAAATCAGAAATCAGTGTCTCCAATTCAGCAATATAGCTATTGGTACTGTCTATCTGGCCTTCTAATATATCGAGCTTCGTGACGGAGGCTTTGGTGTTCGCCAGTTTTGTCATTAACTCATAGGCCAGCACAACCTCTTTGTAGCCGGTAAAACGCCCGATAACACGATCAATCTGCCCATCATCGTCCTCGTCCAGAACCGGTAGCGCCAAATCATCTTCCGCCCTTCTATACACAGGGCTATTTAACGCTCTTGTAGGCGTAAACTCTTTAAATAATTCTGAATGCGCCTCTGTGAAACTTTTTAACTTGCCGAATGACTTATTTAATATTTCATAAGCATTATGATAATGGGCCCGCTCATCACGCAAGATATCTCCTGTATCGTACTGATTCGGCTCTCGCAAACGTACAATACGAGCCTGATCGATAAGCAAATTGGCTTCCATAATATCGCCAACGGCTCGATCATACAGAATATCCAAGAGCAGTATTTTCAAACTCTCACTGTTGGCATTTTCCTCATCCAACATAACTTCCTTGACGTCAGACTCTACAACGTCTGCGCGATTACGCTCACGCTGACCATAAAGTGTCTCGAAGCTTGTAGAATTTTCGCCGTCAAAATCGATCCATAATGCTCTTTCTTCATTATCCCAACGATACATGAGTTCCAAGAATCGGAAAGCGGCTTCATCCTTGAGCGTATCGGTATCAGCATAGGAATAGTAAAGTCGCTTTCTGAAATTCAACGACAAATCGTTTTCATAGGTGGTATACACCGCCGGAGAGAATTCAGAACAGTACTTAAGCGGGTTCTCTTGATCCATATGGTTGAGATCATCAGGGTTACATGCCGCAATTCGATAACCATAGGTATGATCGAGCTCTGGCAATCTACCAAATGAAAGCACATCCGCCCTAACTACCTCACGCCACTGCCCATAGTCAACGCTTTCTTGCAGTAAATAATGGCTTGCATAAGGTACATCTTTCCACGTAACCGTGTAAGGACCGCTGACAATTCGAGGCACCTGAGGATACAAAGGCGTATCGGCGATAGGGTAGTCTTTTGATTCATCCACAATATCAACTCGATAAATAGTGGATTCTTGTGAGCAATAAACTGCAGCTTGGTCAAAGCACGCTTTTATTGAAAAACCATGACGACCATCTAGCCCGTTAGTATTTACCGCTAACGCCAGCCCACTGCTTGCTGGATATTCAGTGATTAACGAATATGACTCTTCACCATCCCCTTGAAAATATTGACTTAAAAAGTAGGTAATATTTTCATCAACGGCATTCCATCTGAGTTCAAATTGATGAGCTTTAGTGATTTGACCAACGCTGCTGCGCAATGTTGGGGTATCTGGTAAGGCCTCTAGAATTGCACTTTCATTCGACAGATGATAATCCGTACAATTATCGTTTAAATCAGATTGAGAAATGATATTGCAAGCTTTTACTTGGTAAACATAGCGGCCATACTCGGGTATCGCTTTATCTTCTCCAACCTCAGCACTAAAGCTCATATTTTCGCCAGCGTACACCGCTACCCAATCTCCTTGTATATTATTCGCATCCACACTCGCCTGCTGTAGTTCATAATAATTGGCATGCTCGACCTCTTCCCAAGTCACATTCAGTGCAGCGGCCCCAATACTGCTTCCACCTTCAGGTGTTGCAAATATTTCTATGTTTTGATCTAAGGGCAAACGAATTGAAACCACAGGACGTGGCCAATACGTGTACTCACTGCATCGGCTCGTACTACTGCCTTCACACGCTCGGATGCGAAATTCATGTTCTACTCGGTTTTCATAGCGATCACCGGACATTGGCCTAAATTCCTGCCATGCTCCGCCTGCGACTTTCTTTTCTATTTTCTCTCGCCAGTTAACAGGCAATGGGGTCCAAGAAAAATCCCACTGACCATTAGTGTCAATACTTTTTCCATCACGGTTTTCGTATTTTAACCCTGTGATTTTGAAGTTCTGTATTGGTTTTATCCGACTGATTGAATAGTTATTACAGCTACCACTTTTAGTGTAACCCACAGCACTCGGCAGCAGATTCACTTGACAAGGCCATGTAGGAGAAATGTTACCTCGTGTAGCAATGGCTTTTCCATCACAAAAAAGATTATAAAGAGGAGTATTCGCAATTCGGTTCCAGGAGCACCCCGGTTTTGTGTAAGTTCTAGTGGCAATTGATTCTGTGTTACTACTTTGAGCTCTGGCATCGAGAGCACCAATACTCACGACCAGCATACTCATAAAATACAGTGTATTTTTGATGTAACTCATTATAAGTTCACCCTTAATTCATATTGTTAAACATTAATAAAATAGAACAACATAACCACACCCCTAAAAAATCTAGGAGCGGCTACTTGTTTGAAATAACTTATGAAGAAATATTGTCAACAGGTCTTTAATTTTGATTGAAAAAAACCTTTATATAGGCATCTACCCTTAAACCATCACTTCCTTATCGTCTCCTTCTAAATAATTCCTTTTGTTCACAGAACGATGCACCTTAGAAAGAACAAGAGAAACATGTACAAAAACCAATCCAATAAAATTGAGAAGAGCTCATACATGTATATCATCCGATATATCAAAAAATAGACCTCCCCAACACAATCAAGTAAAAATCCACTTAAGTGCTGATTTTGAGGAAAAATTCTCTGAGTATTACAGTAATTTTTATTATGATGCTATTTACGGAAGGGGAAGATCAGAGCAAGCATCAACTTTACGATTTTCCCTATATCGCTTAATGGAGGTTTAATCGACTTTCTTCTAAGTGCGTAAATCAAGTTTATTCTAATGTGAAAAACTGGTAAGATGAATGACACTTCTGATTAATTAGGAGTGAACAGATCTGATCACAGCACTGGAATACCGCATGACTTTCCGGTCAGAAACTGTGCAGATCAACACATAGATTGAATGGAAATCATCTACTGTTAAAACAAAAGGAGAGGTAAATTCCATGAGTTCCGAAAAATACTTTTATCTTTGTCGACAAGAATTCAACAAGATACTTTCATCTGCAACAAAAAATTCTGAAAAAAACTCCAAAAAAGAAAACCAAACTGTTTCCACCACCGTAGATTTAAAGGCTTGTTTCGACTTATGCAATCATTTTTTTGATAAAAGTAATGAAGAAAGCTTTGGTTTTTCGCAACGGCCACTTAAGCGTGGAACAAATGACTTTGTTTATTCCGGTGTTCTGCGTTGTACTTCTGTTAAAGAGGCATTGTTCTTCGTCGCCCAAGCGTTTAATGTCGCTCATGGAGGAGATTACAATTTTGTAACTTGTTGTAGCGACTTCACTAAGTATATAGTCAATGATGAGAGCTTTCATTATCAAAAAGACGAAAACCCACTGATTATCGAACTCGCCTTATTACAGCTCTATATCACTCTCTGTTATTTATCTAATTTTACTCTTGAGCTTTCTGCTTTTTATACCAAAAGAAAACAACCCATTCGTAACAGCAAATTATTAAGTGCGTTTAAATGCCCAATTCATTATGAGCATTCACAATATGAATTGATTTTTAAAAATACTCATTCACAAAAAACACTAAAAAAAGCAAGTTTAAACGAGATAAAGCTCCAAGCTATTCCCGGCTATCTACGTCATATTCTGTCCACCTCAACCATTAATAACTTGTCAGATAAGTACCTTATTTTTGAAGTGGAGAAAGCCATTCGAAACGGCATACTGAGCCAGCAAAAAGTTGCCGAGATTTTAGCCATGAGCGCCCCCACACTAAGAAGACGACTTAACTTAGCAAATACGAATTTCAGGAGTATTTCCGATAGGGTGCTGTCAGAGCTAACTGCTGAACTTATGAGAAAGAACATGGATCATCAGAAAATATCAGAGCTACTCGGTTACTCAGATATACGCAGTTACCGGAGAGCCTATAAACGCTGGTTTAATAATAAACCAGCGCTCAATAACAGGTAACACTCACACTACACAAATTCCGCTGCCGCCGCAGCGGACGCCCACGCCCATTGAAAATTAAACCCGCCCAAATGCCCTGTTACATCCACTACTTCTCCGATAAAAAATAAGCCTTTTTGTTTTTTTACTTCCATGGTTTTTGAGGAAAGTTCATCGGTATCCACGCCCCCTAAAGTGACCTCTGCCGTACGATAGCCTTCGATTCCGGCGGGGATGAGCATCCAATGGCTTAACTGTTCAGCAAACGACTTAAGCTTTTTTGTGCTCAATTGATTCATCGGTACACTGGGGCACCACCAATCCGTCAGCACCTGCGCCATTTGTTTTGTCATTTTTTCAGACACAATGGTTTTTAATTCTGCCTTCGGGCGTTCTTGTTGTTTTTGATACAACCATTGGTCAACATCGATATCCGGTAATAAATTAATAAATACTTCATCTCCGGGTTTCCAATACGACGAGATTTGCAAAATGGCTGGGCCACTTAAGCCTCGATGAGTAAATAATAGGTTTTCTCTAAAAACCGTATTATTGCAAGACACGGAAATATCTATCGAACTTCCGCTCAATACAGATAAGCGCTCTAGCATCGCCTTGCTTAACGTAAACGGAACTAAAGCCGCCGTTCTCGGCTTTAAGGTTAACTCAAATTGTTGAGCGATATCGTAACCAAACCCTGTGGCGCCCATGGTGGGAATGGAAAGGCCCCCGGTTGCCACCACCAAAGATTGGCAATCAATCTCGCCCAAAGAGGTGCTGACTCTATAACGGCTGCCCTGTTCTCCCATATCTTTATTTACCGATATTTCATGAACCGTACAGCGTGTTTCTACTTGTGCTCCGGCTTCTTCACACTCTTTCAATAGCATGTGAACAATATCCGAGGCTTTATTATCACAAAATAATTGCCCAAGCTTTTTCTCGTGGTAAGGGATCTCGTGCTTACTCACCAATTCAATAAAATCCCACTGGGTATACCGCGATAATGCGGATTTACAAAAATGTTCATTATCGGATAAAAAATTATTGGGCTCTGTGTACATATTGGTGAAATTACAACGGCCACCACCGGACATCAGGATTTTCTTTCCAACTTTATTGGCGTGGTCCACCACCATAACAGATCGACCACGAGCACCCGCTTTGGCAGCACACATTAAACCGGCAGCACCCGCACCGATAATTAACACATCAACTTTTATTGTATCCATTACTGCATTGGCCACAGAGGCATCCGTACAAACTTTACTCATAACACGCTATTACTTTTATTTCTTGTTATCGACAATTATTTTTCGTTACCGACGACTATTTTTCGTTACCGACGACTATTTTTCGTTACCGACGACAATGGATTTTCGACACAGGTCCAACCAACGCTCAATGCCCGCACTGCGATATTTATGACGATGCAAAATAAAATAAAATTTACGATCCCACTGTCGGTGAGGAACCGCAATCGGCACTAAAGACTTCCGCCCAAAGGCTTCCTGAAGGGTTATCTCAGACAAGCAACCCACTCCCAAACCCTCTTGAACAGCACGTTTAATGGCTTCGGTGTGTTGTAGCTCTAAGCGAATGGTCAACTCTGGCAAAATACCATGCATGGCTCTGTCGAACGCTTGGCGTGTTCCAGACCCTGGCTCACGAACAATCCACTGTTCTGCCAGTAAGTCTTCATCAGTGACGGTTTCACGTTGCGCGAGTGGATGATCAGGGGCCGTGAAAATGACCAAGTCATCGTCCATCCATTCATACACATCCAAATCACTGTGGTTCAGCTCCCCTTCGATAAGCCCCATATCCAATTCAAAGTGCAGCACTTTATCCACGATGGTTTGCGTATTCGCCACTTCCAAGTTGACTTTAGCCCCTGGGTTCTGAGCCATATACTCGGCCATTAAGCCCACCGCAATGTAGTTACCGATGGTAAGCGTAGCCCCAATATTCAAATCACCCGGCTTTTGGTGTTTAGCGAAAGCCTGTTCCATATCTTGTGCTTGCGCCAACAAGGCTTCCGCCTGAGGTCTCAGCAAGCGGCCCAGCTCATTCAATTTCAATCGTTTTCCTGCACGATCAAATAATCGCACATTGTATTGCGTCTCCAGCTCTTTTAACGCACTGCTGGCAGCCGATTGAGACATAGCCAAACTGTCCGCCGCACGCGTAATGTTTTCAAACTGAGCCGTAGCCAAAAAAACCTGCAACTGTCGAAGCGTAAAGTGCACAACCTCCTCCTTAATTAGACTGAGGCCCTCTCATGCCTTGAGGCTATGAGAAACCCTAACGGTATACCTCTCTATTTTAATCTACAAAACCGATAAACAAAAGCAAACATATTCATTTTACTGGATAGGGAGTTGAACATAATCTACTCCCAACGATGGAGAAGCGCTCACAAAGGCGCCCAAAGAGCACTATCTCGCCGCACAAACCCCTGTTCAGCCAAACGGCATTCACTCATGGGTACTCATAGAAAGCGGCAATCAACCGAATTCAGAGTGAGAACATTATTCATGGCAAAATTGATTACAGAAACCGTTACCCACGTTCACCACTGGAATGAAAGCTTATTCAGTTTTCGTACCAGCCGTGGTTCATCCCTTCGTTTTGAAAATGGCCATTTTGTGATGGTCGGATTAGAAGTGGAAGGCAAACCACTGATGCGTGCCTACAGTATTGCCAGCCCTAATTATGAAGAAGAGCTGGAATTCTTCAGCATTAAAGTGCCCGATGGCCCATTAACCTCTCGCCTGCAAAACATTGCACCGGGTGACCAAATCTTAATTAGCACCAAACCAACCGGAACATTAGTACCTGGGCACTTATTGCCAGGTAAAAACTTGTACTTGCTGAGCACAGGTACCGGCCTTGCGCCTTTTATGAGCATTATTCGTGACCCAGAAATTTATGAGCTATATGAAAAAGTCGTATTGGTACACGGCGTGCGTACCGTTTCTGAGTTGGCCTACCAAGATTTAATTAAAAATCAGTTGCCCCAAAACGAGTTTTTCGGCGAAGTCATTAAAGAGAAACTGATTTACTACCCAACGGTAACGCGAGAGTCTTATCACAACGAAGGGCGACTGACTGATTTAATGACCAGCGGCAAACTCTTTGATGACATCGGTTTACCGGCCATGAATTTGGAAGATGATCGCTTCATGATTTGCGGCAGCCCAAGCATGTTAAAAGACACCTGCGCTATTCTGGATGAGCGAGGGTTCACCGAAAGCCGCCACGGACAGCAAGCGCATTATGTGATTGAGCGTGCGTTTGTGGAGCAATAAATATATAGCCACTGACCTCGGTGGCTACTCCCTCTCAATTAATGCTCTATTTATTTAACGCTCTATTCTTTACTCTCTTCGACTGCCTTCTTTTCCGCATCTTTGCGCTTTTTTGCCCGATACGAAAGCGGATAAAACACAATACAAATGAGCGTCATCACTAGAGGCAAAAACCAAAATTGGAAAAAAGTATGAATGCGGTGTTTATTTTTATCCGTTGGGTGTAAAAGAACCGTCACTTCATCACCAATAGTGGATTCACACCATTTTTTCTTGCTCCATTTAAAATCCCCTTTTACCTTTAACCCTTCTACCGTAACGGCAACCGGCCCCCAAGATACTTTGGCATTTGTACCAGAACGACGATGACGATAACACTCTTCGATGATAGCGCGGGCGGGTGTAGCAGAAGTTAACAATGAAATACGATCGACAATGAACCAAATCGACAGAGGAATGGGCGCCAATAAGATAACGATAAAAAGTGCACCGATGCTGTACCCAAGCACTTTGGCGATCATAATTATCCCTCATTAATGACGTTTAATCATTCACCCTAAACCACCCGGTTAAGCTCATTCGTTCTTTTTTTGCCACCTGAACTTCATGGGGGAAATCTTCACTGAAAAAAACCACCAATCGACCAAATTCAGGCCGAATTACTTTTATGGGTGCTTCATTTATTGGCTTTTCACTCAATGGCTCACTTTCAATATTTCGAAAGCTCTGATCATAACAAGACTGATCATGACAACACTGCCAATGACTTCCTTCCACAGGTGGATACAGTAGCAATTCACCACCCGCCCCCTCTGGCCAATCTCGATTTAAATAAAAGACGGTGGATAACCGGCGATTCGAACGCCCTTTAAAGGCATCCAAATGTTTTTGATAAAACGCACCCGTGGGATACAGGGCGTAATGGCACTCATAGCGAAACAACCCAAGATAAAAATATCGATTCGCTAGGTGGCGCAGTTGCTCCATAAATGCAAAATATTCAGCAGCAGCGGCATGAGACTCTTCTAGCCAATACGTGCTATCACCACGTATGGAAGTATTGGTTTGAAAATCACCTTCTCTGCCAATGCCGGCGGGCGTTAACGCATTACTATTCAGGTGGTATTGTAAATCTGCCTCTAGTTTTTCCAATACCGATTCTGGAAAAAGTTGGTCGATTACGGCATAGCCATTTTGTTCTAACTCTTGAGCGATGGAATCCAATGCGGTGCTCAAATCCAATTCAGCACTCAAACTCAATTCAATAGTGGACTCTATTTCCATACAAGTTTACCAATCAGACTGTTTTGTCACACGCCCGCGCTTGCTTTTGATGGCACTGCGGCGAGATTTACTATCGAGCCGTCTTTGTTTCGAGGCCTTAGTGGGCTTGGTGGCAATACGAGTAATGGGAATATGCAATGCGGATTGCAAAATGGCCTGCAAACGCTCCAGGGCATCTCGACGATTTTTTTCTTGAGTACGAAATTGCTGCGCTTTAATCACGATAATACCGTCACTGGTAATACGCTGATCTTTGCGAGCCAGCACTCGATGTTTCACCCATTCCGGTAAACTGGAAGCACGAATATTAAAACGCAGATGAATGGCGCTGGAAACTTTGTTTACGTTTTGGCCACCTGCACCTTGAGACCGCATTGCATGAAATTCAATTTCATTTAACGCAATGGACAGGGTCGAAGAAATGGCTAATTGTTCCATCATAAAAAAACCGTACTCACGCCTCTAATGAGTATGATCAGACCCTGAGCGAGAAGGGTTAAACTCATAAACGTTGCCACCACTGGATTTATCCATCATTAAATCCACCGTTTGAGTCGGCTCAGGCCCGTCGGCTTGAAACCAACCGTGAATCACCACACCCAACGCCGCCAACAGTGTTGCAATGTAAGGAAATAATGGCGGTAATCCGGCACGTCGCTCCAAAAACAGTAAACCCAACATAAAAGCAACACAAAAAGATAAATGCTTAACACTGATCTTTTGAAAGCGCTCTTTTAGTGTTGGTGGTTGTCGAGTACCAGGCAACAATGCCACATCACAATGAGGGCAAATCATATTACTTTGATTATCTGCCCAGTTTTCTACTTTGGCTTCCTGCTCACGAAACACTTTTTTACAGTGTGCACATTGGTATTGCATGACAACCTTCTTGTGTCGGATTTATTGGCCCCAATAGAATTAGGTTTTCGGTAACGTTACACCACGCTGGCCCTGGTACTTACCTCCTCTATCGGCATAAGAGGTATCACACACTTCGTCCGACTCATAGAACAACATTTGTGCAACGCCTTCATTGGCGTAAATTTTCGCCGGCAGTGGCGTAGTGTTGGAGAACTCCAGTGTCACATGACCTTCCCACTCGGGTTCTAGTGGTGTGACATTCACGATAATGCCGCAACGAGCGTAAGTGGATTTACCCAAGCACACGGTCAGTACCGTACGTGGAATACGAAAATACTCTACCGTACGCGCCAAAGCGAAAGAGTTTGGAGGAATGATGCAAACATCACTTTGAATATCCACAAAGCTATTTTCATCAAAATGCTTTGGGTCTACCGTCGTAGAATGCACGTTCGTGAAAATTTTAAACTCATTGGCACAACGAACATCGTATCCGTAACTGGATGTGCCGTAAGAAATCAAGCGCTCACCTTTTTCGTCATAACGGATTTGTCCCGCCTCAAAAGGCTCAATCATGCCCTCATTTTCGGCCATACGCCGAATCCACTTATCTGACTTAATACTCATTGACTGCCTCTAGCATTGTACTACCACTGAGTGTACTACCACTGCGTGTACGACCAATATTGATACTATTTATACGGTGGCTATCCATGCCCACTGTTCATACCCACCATACATACCAACCATTTACGCAATGGCTATCTCTATGGTGACAATTCATACTGTATAAATCGCTTCTCTAAGATTCGGATGATACTGGTTTTCGCCCAACAAAAAAATTTACAACGAGAAAAAAGACACACCCACTGTGCGAACCAACAGAACTACCGCTTCATAAGGCGCAAGATGAATACGTCAATCTCCAGGCTGTCGCTATAATTCTCATCATAATCATTTCAGCGGCGATATTTCCAATGCAATAAAACAAACTGCTATAAAAGAACACAATACGAAGTGAGTAGGAAGAATATTCACCAATAAGGATAACGATAACCCACACATCAAGGGGCATTAAGAACAATCATGCATATTAGACAATGGCTTACCACAGTACTTTCTATTGCCAACCTGACTCTTGCCAGCCTGACTCTTGCCAGCCTAAGTACTTCCGTATGGGCTACTGAACCACCAGCCAATCCGGCAGCTGTCGATCAATTCGAAGAAAACTGTCTAGAAAATGCGCTCAACCGCGCCTCAGACAACATGACTGCCGCCGAAATCAGGGCATTATGTGAACCCTCAACCTCTAAAGGTACTAACGCCATTGAAAAGGCAGTGATTGAAGAAACAGTGATTGAAGAGACGAATAAAGAGGGAGCGGTTACCACACGCCAAACAGATCACACCAAGCCTGGTCTGGTTCAACGCCGTATACAACTTGAACAAAAAGCCATGGCGAACCCTTTTGCGCTATCACCGCATAACCCAAACTATGCCCTGCCATTTGTGTTCAACCCTTCCCCCAATAATGAACCGTTTGATGAAATTTATGGCAGTGAATTGGATTCAACGGAATTTCAGTTTCAACTGAGCTTAAAAGTCATCGCTGCACAAAATATATTCGGCACCAGCGGCGACATCATGGTTGCCTACACCAACCGCTCATTTTGGCAGGCTTACAACAGTGATATTTCCGCTCCATTTCGCGAAACCAATCATGAGCCCGAAATTCTGCTGTCTTTTCAAAACGACTATGAGTTGTTTGGCTTTCGAAATGTGTTCAACTTAATTGGCTTTAACCACCAATCTAACGGACGCAGTGGCGATTTATCACGCAGTTGGAACCGCATCATTGCGCAAACCGTTTGGGAGCGTGAAAACTTAGCCCTCTCACTGCGCCCTTGGTACCGCATCCCAGAAGACGAAGACAAATTTGAAGGAGACCCCTCTGGTGATGA
Source organism: Marinibactrum halimedae (assembly GCF_021234875.1). GTDB lineage: Bacteria > Pseudomonadota > Gammaproteobacteria > Pseudomonadales > Cellvibrionaceae > Marinibactrum > Marinibactrum halimedae. The sequence continues at coordinate 23,807 of NZ_JAJQVM010000025.1, forward strand.
CAACCCCGACTTGGAATTTTATGTGGGCCATTTTGATTTCGGTACTGCCTACAAATTCGGCCAACAAGAAATCAGTATGATTGTGAGAAATAATTTACGCTCTGATAATCGTGGCTCTGTTGAAATGACTTGGAGCTTTCCTCTTACTCCCCGTATCGATGGGTTTGTAAAAGCCTTCAGCGGATACGGTGAAAGCTTAATCGACTATGACGTCAGTACAGAAAGTATTGGTATTGGTTTCGAATTATCGAATTGGATGTAGCCAAGCTATTCATCCGTAATTTCCAAACTCAAAGAGCTCGCCGCCATGGAATTCATCGCCACCTGAGCACCCACACGTCGAGCCACTTTACGATAAGACTCCGCCCACTCCGACGATGGATTCGACACTACCACGGGTTTCCCTTTATCCGCCTGATCACGAATCTTCAGCGACAACGGCAATTGACCTAATAAACGTGTCTCGTAGCCTTCGGCAATACGATCGCCACCGCCGGTGCCAAAAATCGGCTCTTCATGACCACATTGAGAGCAAATATGGGTCGACATATTTTCCACCACCCCCAATACCGGCACATCCACTTTGCGGAACATCTCAATGCCTTTTTGCGCATCCAGCAAGGCAATATTCTGCGGCGTGGTCACAATCACCGCACCACTTAAGGCAATTTTTTGAGCCAACGTTAATTGAATGTCTCCCGTGCCCGGTGGCATATCCACAATCAAATAATCCAACTCACCCCAGTCGGTTTGCGTCAAAATTTGTTGCAATGCCCCGCTGGCCATTGGCCCCCGCCAGACCATCGGGGTTTGCTCCGTTACCAAAAAGCCCATCGACATGGCTTTCACGCCATGGGCCTCCAACGGTTTGAAAATTTTGCCGTCCACCATCTCTGGGCGCTTGTCACCCAACCCCAGCATATGCGGGATAGAAGGGCCATAAATATCGGCATCCAAAATGCCCACCGACGCCCCTTCAGCAGCAAGCCCATAAGCAATATTCACCGCTGTCGTAGATTTGCCCACGCCACCCTTACCCGACGCCACCGCAATCACATGCTTTACCCCCGCTAAAAACGGCAGCTCTTTATTTTCAGGGCCATGAGGAATCTCCATATCCAAATCCACTCCAAGGGCTTCCACACCTGGCAGTTGATACAGCGTATTCCACACCGCTTGGGCTAAATTACGAATTTCCGAATTGCCAGCGTAAGGCATCTTCAACACCACATTGATTTTGCTTTTCTCCTCCTCTTGATCATCATCGATGCGCAGCTGATCAATGATGCCTGCCTCCACAATATTGGCATCAAAATCTTCAACATACACACCTTCCAAGGCTTTCCAAAGCTGAGCTTCATCAACACGAGGGGAATTCGAATCAGACGGTACAGACATGCGATTAATACTCCTGTTTTAGGGCGGTTAAGCCACCTCTTGGCTTACACCGAACAATCTGGCTTTTGGGAACAAAAGCACCCAAATTTAACCTTATGATTGGGCCAGCCCACCCTCAAATCAAATGCAAGGTTGTGGTATAGTCGCCCGCCAAAAAGCTTTACTCAATAACAGCGTTACCCAGTAACGTGTTAACCCGATTCACTTAATACTGTATAAATTGGAAGCCCTATGACACAGCCCCGAAAAATCTTGGTGACCAGTGCCCTTCCCTACGCCAATGGCTCTATCCATCTTGGTCATTTAGTGGAATACATTCAAACCGACATCTGGGTGCGCTTCCAAAAAATGCGGGGCCACCAATGCACCTATGTGTGTGCCGACGATGCCCACGGCACCGCCATCATGCTCAAAGCTGAACAAAACGGCATTTCATCGGAAGAACAAATTGCCAACGTCAAAGCCGAACACGAAAAAGACTTTGCCGATTTTGGTATTGGCTTCGACAATTTCTATTCGACGCACTCAGAAGAAAACCGTGAACTTTCAGGGTTAATTTACGAGCGCCTAAAAGCCAATGGTCACATTGCCACACGCAGCATCACTCAAGCCTATGACCCCGAAAAAAATCTGTTTCTGGCCGACCGCTACATCAAAGGCACCTGCCCGAAATGCAAAGCGCCCGACCAATACGGTGATAACTGCGAAGCCTGTGGCGCAACCTATTCCCCCACCGAACTGATCAACCCAATTTCGGCCATCAGTGGTGCCACTCCCATCGAAAAAGAATCTGAACACTTTTTCTTTAAATTGCCAGAGTTTGAAAGTTTCTTAAAAGAATGGACTCGTGCAGGCCACCTACAAGAAGAAGTGGCCAATAAGTTGGCCGAATGGCTCGACAGCGGTTTACAAGAATGGGACATCTCCCGCGATGCACCGTATTTTGGTTTTGAAATCCCCGGCGAGCCCGGCAAATATTTTTATGTCTGGCTAGACGCTCCTATTGGTTACATGGCCAGTTTCAAAAACTTATGTGATCGTACCGACGGATTAAATTTCGACGACTACTGGGCGAAAGATTCCACCGCCGAGCTTTATCATTTTATCGGTAAAGACATCGTGAATTTCCATGCGCTGTTTTGGCCAGCCATGTTGCACTCGGCGGATTTCCGCACGCCAACGAAAGTAAATGTACACGGCTTTTTAACCGTTAATAACAGCAAAATGTCCAAGTCGCGCGGCACCTTTATTAATGCTCGCAGCTATTTAGATCATTTAAATCCAGAATACTTGCGCTATTACTTCGCCAGTAAATTAACCGCCCGCGTTGATGACATTGACTTAAACTTGGAAGACTTTATCCAAAAGGTCAATTCAGACTTAGTGGGTAAACTCGTTAACATCGCCAGCCGTACCGCCAAATTTATTCAAAAATCCGGCGGAAATTTATCGAGCAATATCGATAACGAACCATTATGGCAGCAATTTATCGACGGCGAAAAAACCATTGCTGATGCCTTTGAGCAACGGGAATTCTCCAAAGCCGTGCGCGAAATTATGGCCTTGGCGGATGCAGCCAACGAATACATTGCCGAACAAGCACCTTGGGCACTGGCCAAAGAAGACGGCAACGAAGATAAAGTCGTCGCCGTTTGCACCCAAGGCATTAACATGTTCCGCGCATTAATTGCCTTCTTAAAACCCGTTGTACCAACATTGACTGAGCGTGCAGAAGCCTTCTTAGGTGAAACCCTCACCTGGGAAAGCGCACCTCAATTCAGAACCAATAGCACCATTAATAAATTTAAACCATTATTAACCCGTATCGAGAAAGAAAAAGTCGACGCCATGGTAGACGCCTCTAAAGAAGCCTTAAAAACAATGGAAACCCAACCCAAAGCTACCGGCCCATTGGCAGAAGAGCCCCTAGCCGATGAAATTCAATTTGATGACTTTGCTAAAGTAGACTTGCGCGTGGCCTTAATTGCCAAAGCCGAACACGTTGAAGGTGCCAATAAATTATTGCGTTTAACGTTGGATTTAGGCGGCGAAACCCGCAACGTCTTCTCGGGTATTAAAAGTGCGTATCAACCGGAAGATTTAGAAGGCAAACTCACCGTGATGGTGGCCAACCTTGCACCACGTAAAATGAAATTCGGCGTGAGTGAAGGCATGGTTCTAGCTGCTGGGCCGGGTGGGAAAGAAATCTATTTACTCGAACCCCACGAAGGGGCAAAACCGGGTCAGCGAGTGATGTAATTTTTCACCTTCTGTTTTTTCACCCCATTCCTATATAAAAACAAAGCTCACCTTACAATAGATACGCCATTAATGGGCGTATCTATCTCCTTCTCTTATCCATCAAATCGACTCAACCAACGCTGACTAAAGGCTTTATGGTCTTTACCTTCAGGATCATAAAACATGGTTTTATTGAAATCTGCACGGACACCTTTTAGCGCCTTACCCAAGGCCACATAAGCAGCGGGAGGGTGATTCAACGAACCAAGCTCTGGTTTCTCACCAGCTTGAAAAATAATACCGTTACTGTAGTCACAGTGCCAAATTCTTGAGTCAAGGCCCGGTAAAATAGCCTGAGCACCACCGGCTTTTTCGAGTAAACGATGGGAGACCGCCGTTAAGAAATTGATAGACTTAATTCCATCGCCGAAACCTAGAGCGGTTGTATTTAAATCAGACGCATCTAGTCCAGGATAATTCATTAGTGTATTGCCTATCAGCTTGCACGCTGCATTTTGACCACCAACTCCATGAGGAAAAACGGGACTCAGCCCAGCATAAGCGTGCTCAACTTCCAGATCATTACAAATCGTTGCAAATTGACGAATAAAACCATTACTCCCTATTTGATCCAAAATAGACAAAGGATAAGTCAACAACAAATAACCTAAGCGGTTAATTCGCATTACCTTAAGGGCCAAAGATACTGTTGACCAAGGTGATGCTATTCCCTCCAAAGCGCTACCCGCATTAAATTGAAAATCGGGCTTTTCATCCACCATTGGAGATAGCAATGTTAAATCTGGCCGCTCTCCGTGGTTTAGCTTTCGATAACTTTTATCGCCATCAATCATGTACTGACAGAGTTGACCTTCCGACTGCTGGCAAAACTGTTCAAGTGCTTTTATAAGACCTAAACGACGCTCACGCTTTCCTTGGGCGCCAAAATAGAAAGTCATAGAGAGCCCAAGAACAGCTGCCGGTTCACCGCTACGTTCAAAATAGACCAATGGTTTGAGGCTAAGCTCTTTTGGTGATACTGACATTTTATCTCCTTAAGTACAGAATTCATTCAAGGGGGAGCATCGGTGAATGGCAATTACATAAACGCTCTTCATCTTCTTCAGGTTCTTCACCAATTCGGTAGACTTGGTATTTGTCCTTGCCTCCCGCTATTTCAATGTAAGCTTGATCTTGCTTGAAATCCCTCGAATCTTTACCGAACTTCATCTCAACTACACTATCAATATTGTCTTCACCCGGCGGTCTTTCCGAATCAGACACGATAACCACATCGGTTCGACGTAAATAACCCTGACTCGGCTCAAAGCCCTCTATCTCTTTAATCCTCCCCATTGGGAAGTGAGAAGGTTCTGTGGTATCCGCGCCGTTTTTATCCCTATGCATGAAAGGGGTGGGTATTCCTGTGGTTTCCATATTCATATTCCACCAAATTTCAGACTTATAGCGGCTTTTGTAATTCATGGCTTTATCTGCTTCTTTCAAGACACCATCAACACATTGCTGCTTTAAGTTTTGGTCTCCTACTCCCTTCGCAGGGTTGCGATCACAACAGCAGCTTATCGCGCACATCACGCCATTGTCGATCATCTCTGCTCGCTCTTCTGAGCTTGCGGTGCTTAATATCTCCTCAATCTGAATTTCCCTGTTCACATCGCTTGATAAAGTTGGAATACCTTCATTCTGTTTTCGGGCGGCGTCCTCCTCAGCTACTTTTTGTGCTTTTTTAATCGCTTTCGATAAGACCTGTTGAATGGCCTTTTGGTCTTCAACATAACTCGGCATTCCATTTAACGTAATAGTGGCAGCAATAACCTGACCAACGCACTTATCCTCACAAGCTTTACCCATCGTGCACCCGTCCTTTATGACACTGATTTCAACCAACATAATGACTTTTTAATTAAGACGATTAAGTACAATAAGAGAAAAATTGTACTGTTTTTTCACAAAATAAAAGTTGGACTAAGCGCAGCTTATGTTTAATTTAATGACAACTTTGTAAATGGTAAGGTACTCTCCCTGAACTAATTTTTTAACTGCCTATTCGGCAGTGAACAATGAACAAGCACTACAAATGTTTGCGTACTGTTTCTGAGCTGCCTATTCGGCAGTGAACGTCTCAACATGGGCGCCTGATCAAGGGTGGACTTTCTGAGCTGCCTATTCGGCAGTGAACTGTACGACCAATATTAAAAAAGTCCATTCTGATTTCTGAGCTGCCTATTCGGCAGTGAACCAGCGAAAAGATCAGGTGGCCTCGCGCAGTTTTTTCTGAGCTGCCTATTCGGCAGTGAACGGCTTTGGTGAGAGAGCTATTGAAAGTGTCACTTTCTGAGCTGCCTATTCGGCAGTGAACGCGGCGTGTTACGCTGAGATTGAAAAGCCGGTTTTCTGAGCTGCCTATTCGGCAGTGAACTTTTTCATGTCTAAGCATTTGCAACTCTTCAATTTCTGAGCTGCCTATTCGGCAGTGAACGTTTTGGTATCGGAAATAGTCCCACAGGAGCTTTTCTGAGCTGCCTATTCGGCAGTGAACAGAGCCATACACTTAATTTAAGATTTGTGCCGTTTCTGAGCTGCCTATTCGGCAGTGAACACGTCATCAAGAGGCCCGCGAAAAGCGCAAGATTTCTGAGCTGCCTATTCGGCAGTGAACCGCACCGGCAGGAACGAGACTCTGAACAAATATTTCTGAGCTGCCTATTCGGCAGTGAACATTTGTGAAACCGCTGCTCGCTGTTTTTAAGATTTCTGAGCTGCCTATTCGGCAGTGAACGGGTGAATAAATACCGTTACTGATCATCTTTTTTTCTGAGCTGCCTATTCGGCAGTGAACCCTGTAAAGGGGCCGTGTCCTCGCTACGCTGCTTTCTGAGCTGCCTATTCGGCAGTGAACGCTACACAACAATTAATCGGTAAAGTCATGGATTTCTGAGCTGCCTATTCGGCAGTGAACACAATGGTTTCTTCGTCTTCGTTCCAAACGTTTTTCTGAGCTGCCTATTCGGCAGTGAACGTAATGAAAAACTGCCGGATTGTGATTCCGGTTTTCTGAGCTGCCTATTCGGCAGTGAACAGAAATGCTTTTGATCTTGCTTGCCGCCTGATTTTCTGAGCTGCCTATTCGGCAGTGAACTGTTGCGAGCCACCGCCACCATTGGTGGATTGTTTCTGAGCTGCCTATTCGGCAGTGAACAAAACCAACTTGCTCCACCATTAGCCCCCTGATTTCTGAGCTGCCTATTCGGCAGTGAACACCTAGGGACTCCCTCCACTGTGCAACCTCGGCTTTCTGAGCTGCCTATTCGGCAGTGAACTCATAACGTGACCATGGATCAATTTGTTTTACTTTCTGAGCTGCCTATTCGGCAGTGAACGTGGTGGAGAGTTCCGTGGTGGATTCTTCTATTTTCTGAGCTGCCTATTCGGCAGTGAACGACTATTACAACAACTTGCGACTTGATCTAATTTTCTGAGCTGCCTATTCGGCAGTGAACTATTATATTTCCGGAAAATATTTCCCCAAGACTTTCTGAGCTGCCTATTCGGCAGTGAACGCAGATTCTCAAAATCGGCTTTTTCACGGAGTTTTCTGAGCTGCCTATTCGGCAGTGAACAAACAGAAATAAAGCTTTCGAAGGCTCTGAAGTTTCTGAGCTGCCTATTCGGCAGTGAACACAATGTCACTTTTTCGCCGGTGTCGGAGTCTTTTCTGAGCTGCCTATTCGGCAGTGAACCCTTAGACCTAGTAATCCCCGGTTCGTTTAGCGTTTCTGAGCTGCCTATTCGGCAGTGAACGCGCAGCGAAAATTAGGAGGCTTCGAAAATGATTTCTGAGCTGCCTATTCGGCAGTGAACCATCTTCAGCGCCGCCGCACGCTGACGCTGCGTTTCTGAGCTGCCTATTCGGCAGTGAACTCACACCGACGACCTGGCCCCGCGAACCGTCCTTTCTGAGCTGCCTATTCGGCAGTGAACATAAAAATAAACCCATAAATAAATCCGCACCCTTTCTGAGCTGCCTATTCGGCAGTGAACCCATTATTCAGAGCTGCCCCTCATTAAATCTCTTTCTGAGCTGCCTATTCGGCAGTGAACTTTTAAACTCTTTGTAGCTGCAAAACTCCGTTTTTCTGAGCTGCCTATTCGGCAGTGAACTATCGGCGGCCAATGTCCTGCGTTTGGAGTACTTTCTGAGCTGCCTATTCGGCAGTGAACATAAGGTGGTGACGGTTGAATGGCTGCCGCTTTTTCTGAGCTGCCTATTCGGCAGTGAACAACCCCAGCTTTGAAGGCAATACGCCGTTAGATTTCTGAGCTGCCTATTCGGCAGTGAACACCTATCTAGCCGCGAGTATGCGCCGGGGCGATTTCTGAGCTGCCTATTCGGCAGTGAACACAGGTTTTCAAATTCGTTTCGACGGGCGGACTTTCTGAGCTGCCTATTCGGCAGTGAACCCCCGCCTGAAGTGCCGCCGGGCAAGCGTGTCTTTCTGAGCTGCCTATTCGGCAGTGAACAGTTGTTCTGTTGAGTCAAAAGCGGATAGAGTTTTCTGAGCTGCCTATTCGGCAGTGAACGATATCGATGCCGATTTTGCGTAGGCGTGCGCTTTCTGAGCTGCCTATTCGGCAGTGAACACTTGGTACGCCCATGGCCCATCGATCCGTTTTTTCTGAGCTGCCTATTCGGCAGTGAACAAAGTACATTGCCAGCCATCGGCACGATGGTTTTTTCTGAGCTGCCTATTCGGCAGTGAACTAGAGTATAGCATTGCTAACTATCTGATTGTTAAAGAACTATTGCGTTTATGGCTTGAATTACCCTCTTTTTACAAGCAAAAGAAAAAGCCATAAATATCAATAACTTATATTTATGGCTAAAAAAAGGGTTAGAACCAAGGGACAGTCGTGCTAGAAGAAAGCCCGTAGGCACTGAACTTGCCAGACTCTGACTTCTGTTGCGATATTGTCTGTTGGATAAACAAACAAAAACGCTGGCCAGTAGATTGACTAGAAACCCTCACGAAAGGAAGTGATAGTGCCTCTTCCACGCCATCGGGTATGCGCTCTTGAGCTTCCTGCTCAGTATACCCATGCCGCTTTTGTGCTCGTCGACGCAATCGATCAACGTTGCTTTTACTCTGCACTCGGCTCACCGTTACATACTCACAAGAATCGGGAACAGGCAATATCTCACCCACTCGACAATGATCGCGCATTCCTGTCAGCCACGGTTGAGCCATAAAGCCATCCAGTGCTTCAACCGTGCCATGAAGACGTAAAACTTCCCCTAGATGCGTCTTTAATTTAGGAAAACTTACACCAATTTTACCAAGGCCTTGGCTAACTAACCCACGATGAAATTTATTAAACAACGCACTCATTAACATCGGTGGTAAAAAGTCAGGATCTGGTATGAGCGTAATATCAGTATAATAATCCATACGCTCCCCTACTCACTTTTACCACCAAATACTCCACCACGAATTAACGTGGCAATCACATAATGCTGTTGCTCAATCTCGGGCGCTTTGTCTTTTGTCACCCATTGATCAAACAAGGTATAAAAATCGACTTTCTGTTTTGGCTGACGAAAGGCTTGCCCACGACTCGTCACCGAACCAAACGGCTCAACAGAAATTGGACCGAACTCATCAGAATTAGGATACCAATCATCGATGGTACGTAGAGCGTTGCCAATTTTTTGAGAGTGCATGGCCGCAATATTATTAACATGATAAAGCACTTTACTCTTGCGGCTTTTATCATCCAAAATAAGTTCTTGGGATGGAAAGACTTCTTGCCCCGGACCAATTTTTACAAACGCTTCCACCGTTAAAAAACACGGCTTTTCTTCCAACAGACCTAAACGAATGGATTCCGATAAGGCTGCCAAATCCGTATTCCGTTCAGAGAAATTCCGCAGAGAAAAAGACAGACCATCAAATACCCATTCTTTACCGGTTGTGGCACACTGTATACGAATACAAACTGCATCTGCCCCTACCCGGTTACGCCACAGGAATCGACCATTGGCCAAATTCGTAGCATAGCGATAGGCCAATTCTGTAAACGCTTCAGTTTCAATATAGTGATTAATTGTCGCTTCTAGCTTTTCTTGATAGGCCGGGTCATTACACGCAGAAGGTATTGCCAAATTTCCCAACACTCTAAGGGTAAATTTGACTTTTAAGGTGTCGGTATCAAAGGGTAAAGCGGCGACATCCACCGTTTGTAAATTCGCTTTTTGTACTTCCTGATCCAATTTAGCCGGGTCACTCATAATGGCATTTTTTTGTCGATTCGAAATCGTGCCTCGTACCGATTTTTCTTGCAATGAAATGGGTTGCCAAGCGTTGTCAGCAAACATTTCTTGCACATTTTCTTTCCAACACCCTGCAAACATTTCGGCGTCTGAATTTGCCAATTTTCGCTCAAACGCCAATACAGAAGCCACTTTTAAGGTAGCCATCTTAAGTCTCCTTCAATCACTTTTATAATGAATGTTCTATTCGTTATTAATCAACAACAGGTTCAATTACGGCTTGGTCAATGTCATCTGGCACTGGCGGTTCTTGATAAGCATTTGAACAAATATAGCTATGAGAACCTTCATCGTAATCGTATTGCCAAAATAAATGCGATACTTCCATCATTCGGTGAGGACTCATCCATTGCCCTAAAGAATAAATCGACTCAACAAATCGAGTGGACGTGGCAGTGTCTCTTGCATTACAAATACTTCCCGGCTCATACAATGGCGACATCGAACGATACCCAACCGCAATGGGTTTTATCCAACCACCATACTGCTGTTGCAACTCCCATTGGGTATCCCCTTTCTCCTGATTGTCTCTTTTTTTCTCCGCAGTGCTTTCTTCTTGCACATCAACTTCTGGTGACTTTTCTGTGGCACGATAGGTCAGCCGAGAAAAATCCAACCACGCCTCCAATGCATCACCGCCAAATTTCTGCGTATGTTTTTCTAAAATATCCTGCCGACTCACCAAAACAAAACCAGGCAATAATGACCTTAAAAACTGTTTGTTCTCTTTTTCATTATGGAAAGAGGCTTGGGCATTGTGCAATATTTTAGGCGGTTGCCAACCAGTAATGATTCCACCGGCCAAACGCATGGTCGGCACTACACTTGTCAATACTTTAGTGAAAATCGCCTCTTCTTCATCGTCAAAATTTTCTGTGCCCACAGCGGCAATCACTAACGTAATTTCCATATGCATACGACCTTCTTCATTAAATGCGGCCGTTTTACCGTCTTTGGTTAACGGGTTACGGGTTAATGAAAAAAACGAGTCTGAATAGGGCGTAGGCTGATAAGCGTGATGCTGCGTATGATGACAAATTATTGCACACCCTTGGAAAACAATTTCATCAACCGAAGTGAGCCATGCTGCATCTGAGGGGAAAGCCTCTTTTAGCGATTGTCTCAATCGCCGCTGAAGTGCATGAGTAAACCCTAAAAATTGGGTGACAGCAGGAAACCCCCAAGTAATGCCGGCTATCGCATTGGCATTTTGAACATGTAGATGAGGTAATACAACCAATGATTCCATTACGAATTCCCTCTATTCCACATCGGCGTTTCTTTAATATCATCGGTAATTAAGCGAAATTCTTGTTCACTCAATACTTTCCACTGTACAAATTCCACGTCGCTCATGGCCAATTTTTTGCCTTTTTCCAATTGCTTATTAAGAAAACGTGAAAAATCTTCTGCCACCTTCGCTTGCCATGTTTTTTGATCAAACTCATGAGCAAACTTTTCATCCGAAAGGTAGCGTCGTTGATCTAACCACAAACGTTGATGACGCAATAATCGACAATCTGGGTGGGCGCTCCACCCAGGGGAGAATTGCTTTAACTCCTGTGTGTAGCCAATAACCAAATCGATAATATGAATGATACGCCGCGCACACTCTTGTCGAATAGGGTATGTTGAACGAGCATCGAAGTTCGCCTCTAGAAATTTTCTCAACCCGTAGATTGGCCCAGACAAAATTGGGTAAAGAGGGCCATTAAAAACACTGCGAACGCGATACGGGGGTTGATTTTGCGTTTCCCACTGCGGAGGCGCACAAGAAAACAAATATGATTTGCCACCACGAGAAGAATTTAACTGAGAAATATTTTGCGGTTTCGTACCCCCAAACGTCTGGACAGCCACATTCACATAATTATGATCATCACCTTCAGCATACTGGTTTTTCTTGCGTGCTTTACGGCGCTCTTTCGAGGTTTCACTAAATCGAGAAGATTGGATTTTTTCGTAAATGGCATGAGTCAGTGAAGTAGCATATAACGGGCATAACAAATGATAACCTTCATCAATAGGCCAATAAACCTGCTTAGCCAATTTATGCGTAGATGGATTCGTTGCAGAGATGACGGCACCAAACTTTTCTATCCATTCATGAGCTTGAGCCTCCGATTCGGCAATTCCGTCAAATAAGACAGCTTGCTTTTCTCGAATCACATCCATAACGCTAAGGTTTTCAACCGTAAGCTGCAAAAGTTTGCCTACATCCAGCGCCGCTGCATTACCAACAATATCTAATTCTGGTTGTGGAATGGATGCGGTACTCACATAACGCGTATTGTCTTCACTACCAGGTGAAAACCAACTGGAGCCTTTCGCATCAGAATGAAGATATTTAATTCCATGAGTAACGACATTCAGTTGCTTCGCCCGCTCTGCGGCATCACCTAACCATACCGCTGGCTGAAAAGCGGCTTCAAGTGCGTGACGCTTTTCTTGAGCTTCTGCCTCAACACTTGCCAGCATCTCCGGCGCGGCATTTTTTATTGCTTTTGTCGATTCTTTTTCTAATTTTTCAAGCTTATCCAACTTGCGTTTTTCGATGTATTCTATAACGGATTTTTGTAATAAAAGTATTTTTTCTTCCAAATCGCACCCCAAAATTTTCTTCTTATAGATTTCTAAGATTTTTTATAGACTACAAACCACTCAACGAACATCACTTTTTAATTTTCTTTATAGCTTCCTCTATCTTTAGTGCCGACTTTTTAATTTCAAATTTCTTAGATTTTAAATTTTGCTTAATTTTCATTTTTTCTTCCGCAGGGTTTTTACTATTCACTTTTCCTATCCCTCATTAAATCCAACTCATTTGGAGAAGTTAACTTTCCAGAAGGCTCTGACTCTATATCTTTCTGCGCTCGCTCTCGGGCCTCACTTGCTTCCCTTTTCCGCTTTTTAATTCGACGTTCAATTTCCTCACGCCCCTCTTTTGTGGTTGGATCAAGCATTATAAAATTCTCCTTTGCCCTACCCGTCTTCCATGATAAATAGACCTAGATTCAAAGCCTTCATCCATATACAAATTTTCAAGACGAGGATCAGGGTCTAGTATCCATAACTCATCCGCACCCACAATGTCCGCAAATATGGCAGCCGCAAATGATAAAATAGGTAAAGCTCTCATACCCAAAGGGCTTGGACGGACAGGTGTCGATTCAATAAGGTTCATTCTGACCTTCGTACCTCTAACAGAGGTTTGCCCATAACATAGGGCACCCAATTCATTATTACCCCAAAGAGATATTTCGAATCGATTTGGGCGACTTTGATAGTAAGGAAATTCTTTTACCCACTCCCAAGGCGCTCTTTGCTTTCGGGCAGAGTCACTTACTACTTCACTCCATTTATCTGCCATATAAGCAGATTGCATCGTAATTCCTTTTGCAACAACTCCAGGATATTCCTCCATAACAGATTCATAAGTTATCTCCCTTAGCAGTCGATACTTTTCTTCTGTTCTTATATGATCTTGTCTTCTGCCAAACATTGCTAAAACCCCATTTATAAACTGTCCCGCTGCAAGCAACGGGAAATTTAACCGATAGAGATTAAACAAAAACCACTAACCTTGACTGCATTTCATAAACCTAAAAATCGAACTTATAATGCAGCCATGCGCATATTTTCTGCATAAAACTCAGGTGCAATATAAAAATCATCAAACGGCAAAGTGCCGACCAATAACGAAAACAGCATGGAAGCCACTTTAACTACCATTATTTGAATACCAATTTTAATCCACCTTCCAGCAGAAGAGCTTTTCTTTCGTTTCATTACAGACCCTTTCAAGTTCAATTGATATAAACCTAAGATATCCCACCCCGATCAAAACATCAACACTTACAATCTATATAATTGAAGTTACATGGTCAATCATGTATCTATATAATTGTATTTACATGGACTAAAATAGATAAAAGGAGAAGTAACTATTTGATTTTACTCTCAGTTTTCACCATTATCATACCACTGCTGAATAAGCAGCTAAGAAAATGTAGCTACATTTAAAGAGAAAAGAGATATCTTCACTGCCGAACAGGCAGCTTTACAAGCCCCTATTCTAGGGGCTTGTAAAACCCCATCACTGAACAGAATGCCCATTTCGCTTCATCGCTTAGCTCAGGTAGTGTCACACTACCAAAACGCACACTCAGGGCTTTTAAGTCGCTTTCGCTGTTGTCATACAACCGATATAACGCCTCAAGGTAATCTACTGCTCCCCAAAAACTGACGCCATTGGCACACTGCACGGTATTAGCTTCATGAACAAACTGATAAGAACACGATTTCAACTCACCATTAGAGTGCCAATAATGCATAACCGGGTCGCTCAGCTCATCGTCTATTACATACGCGTACTGCACATCTGGCGTCGAGTGTCGAAAAGGGGTTTGACGCTGTAATTCATATGTCCAATGGGCCGGGTGTTGCCACCAGCGTGCGGCATAAAGCGGCCTTTCTGCGTTCTCTAGTAACATTACTTTCAAATAAGCGTGCTCCAAATCCACTAGATTTTCTGTTGGGTATAAAGTTTCTCGCTCACATAATCGAGGTACGGAATTAATAACGCGGTATTGATCTTCATTCAATGCACTCGTTAATTGCTTCGATGACAACTGATAATAAGAAGATTCAAATCCTGGCCGCGAGAAAACAAAGGAGCCTCTCAAAGAAGAGGAGTTCGATGTATTTTCCAACCGAAGTGCTTTTACATTTTCATTAAACAAATGAATATTCGGAGAATTAGGAATATGAACACTGTGCCGCAATACTCGCCCCGCCAATTGAATAATGGATCGCATTGAGGAAGGCTCGACCACCGCCCAGTCATAAGAGTGATCTCGACCCACCTCGGTTACGGGTGAGCCCAGCACAACAAAAATATGCTCATCTTCAGGGTGCCGATCAATCGCCTCTTGAATACACGGATGAGACCAAACAGCATCGTCTTTCTTGCGATTGAGTACTGTATCTAACTGCTGCTCAAGCTTGGAACGATGCAATAACAAGAGCTGGCTGTGATAAACACAGTAATGAAGTTGCGTGCCTTTCGGCGGACTCAAACCAATCAACCGCTTTGCCACCGCCACTAGCGGATTAATATTGGCCATGCGTACCAACCCAATACTGAGTTTAGTTTTTTGGGTAGGGTGAACCACAAAGTGACGCTGATGCAACGCTAGAATACTGCGATAAATACGATTTGCGACTCGCTCAAATACTCCTGAATCGCCTTCGCTTGAAAGCGCATTATGATTCGGCATCTGCACAAGGTCGGAAACAGAAACAATTTCAGCCAACCGTTGCGCTGGCGCCTTTTCTAAAAACTCGGCGCGCTTCTGAATAAAAGTTTGATGGCTCTGACAAAAATCATCTTTATTCTTAACCGTCATCGCCTCACTGGAAAATTCATCAAACCAAGCGCAGGTAATCGAAGAAGCATTTTGTTGAGCAACTTCTCCCCGAGCACGATTAAACGCCATTCGCCCAGATTGATACGCTAAAAATAAGGCTTCGACAATGGAAGGCGGCAGTGTTGCCGACGACAATACGATCTTGGCCCCTAGTAAACCGGCCCAATACACCAAACGAGATAACGCGGGTAAATCTTCCGCTGAAAAATCATCCGGCTCATCGAATACCACATCGGATGTGAGCAATCGCAACATCGGTGCAATATGTCGCCCGCCCTTGTACGACTCCGTTGCCGGCATTAAATGATCGATGGTGCTTACCAACACAGGCGCACTCACCAACTGATTGACCTTACCTTGTCGCCCCAACCATTGCCCCAAAATACCATCACCTACCGCACCTTCGTATTTCACATAAGTCGATTCATCAAACCACTCATTCGCCGATTCCGAACCGGGGCACTTTTCAATGGTATTATTTTCGGAGGGCTTACTTTTAGCGTCTTTATCCTCAATTTTTTGCTTCGATTCTTCAGCCAAATTGTGCAATTGCAATACCGCCTGTGAACCAATTAATACCGCAAGGTCATCGTCATCTAACGATAAAAAATCACGATAGGCATCGCCAGTTTGCAAGGTTAAAGTTCGCAAACCCAATGCCACGGAAAATCGACACCCTAATTTTTCATCCGCCAAGCCATACATAATCTTAGCGTTAGCAAAAGTTTTTCCTTTACCAGTAGAGGCCATATTGAGTCCAAAAAAACCTTGCGTTGCCACCTGCTCCCTGAGATTTCTGGCTAAATCATAGGCTTTATTCTGCCAAAGAAATCGCTTATCCGTGACGCGTTTTTTCAAACTCGAATGACGTGTAATAGACGGTAACGATTGCCGTAAAAGGGGCAAAAATCGCACCCACTGCAAACTGGTTCGATACACACCCACCAAGTGTTCATCCAGTCGTTGATTAAGTGTTCGATTGGGTTGGGTGTTAGCAAATACTTTATATTGTTTATCTCGGTACAGTGTGCTCCAATATTTTTTCTCACTGGCCAACGAAGAAAAATGATGATCAGACAGCATTAAACTCATCCGCGCCATATGCAAAGTAAAAACATCATTCATCCATGAAGAGGATTGATAAAAACTCGACCGTTTAAGGGCTCTTTCTGCCACTTTTCGCGCACGAGCGCACCATGCATGACTTTGCAACGGTGTACCTTTACTAAACTGCCATACCTTTTCAAACTCGTCTTCTTTCCATAATCGCGCCATTAATTGTGGAGAAATCCAATTTGGCCGAAGTGCCTTCGTCAAGTAAGAATCCATATAATCGACAGACCGAGAATCACCGTTTGTTGGTGCTTTAGGTAAACGATGATGAGTGAGAATCAACCACCCCACCGCCTGCGCCAACGGTGGTAATCGTTTAAAAGGGCTCGGTTGTGGCGTTTTGCCTCCATCGTCTTTTTTAAGATGATCTAATAAATCCGCCTCGTCATGGGTAGTAATATTCGCCAGCGCTTCCAGCCAGTGCTGATCCAGCAACGTGCCAGACACTTTCGTGGTAAGACGCAACACAAATGCCTCAAATAAGCGTAACGATACCCACTCATGCCGATAAGGCTCGGAGGTAAGTTGATACACTTTGGCTCTGAGTTTTTTCTGAAAAAGCACATTAGCCTTACCAAAATCATGAAATAAAGCGGCAATAGCGGCTAATAAAGCGATATCTTCTAAGGTGTGCCATTGATTTTCTGTATGGGCTCGTAAAATCAAGCGTTCAGTGGTGTTCGTGGGTACACGCCCTTGGTCATTAAACTTTGCTGCATTCCCAACTAACCAGAGCAGCTCCGTATTATTCTTCCCCCGTACCCAATGACAGGCCACCGCTGTGTTTCGCCTAGCCGTTTTACGCAATAGCTGCCTTAATGTTTTTAACCCTTCGTGAGTAATGGCGGTTTGCCAAACACGATCTCCACAGCGCTCTGCAAATTGATCGACAATACGTCGGGTTTCGAGCAAAGCACGCTTATTGCATTGAGAAACAATCAAAATATTCATGATGTTTCACCGCTCATATCAGCGGCGAGCGATTTTAATTCGTCAATCATAAAATCCAACGCATCTGTTTTACGAAAATGCTGTAAACACTTTTGACGAAATTGATTATCTTCATCACCAGAGAGGGCACTCATAAATGCCTGAGGTAAAATTAATGCATCTTTAATTAAATCGGCCACATCAAACACCAAACCACCACGTCGCGTTTTGCCATGCAAAATGGCAAACCCATGAGGAATACCTAACACCCAAGTGGCTGTGGCCGCCAACCCATAGGCAAGATAATTACCGTGATCCAACAATCGATTAGCAGGGTCAATTCCCCGTTGTTGACGCGTAAAATCGTTATATTCCACAGCTTGCGCCGCTAATTTATACAATTGTTTTGTACAACGGCCTTCGTTGGCTAATAGCTCTGTAACAGAGAGCGCTTCCTGAATATTCTTTGTCGTTGTTTGAATGATGCGATCTAACGATTCCCTTTCAAACAAAAATGAACTGCGGTCAATAACACCACTCTCGCACCATTGCTTTTTTAAAAAAGTGAGTCGACCTATTTGCAATCGTTTTGCGGCTTCCAAGCGTTTGTCTTCATCAAACCAAAATTTTGCCCATTGCTGCACATACTCGGTTGGGCGATATTCACTTTGTGGGGTTAACCAAGAGATCGGCATTTCACATTCATTCGCGGAAAACAAAGGGGTTCCCCCACCCCCGCAAAACCCAACCAATACTCCTGCTTTAGCCAATTCCCGCATTGCCGCCTGCGTAATGGATGTACCGGTGCCCAGCAAAATAGACGTCGTATTGGCAATAGGAATATTCCAATACAGTTCGTTTTTTCCTTGCTCAGTTAAATATTCAACACGCCCGCTATTTACCAATACTCGACAATGCTCCAAGTAATATAAATTGGCTCGTTTTGAATGCAAAATGGTTTTTAAATCGGAAGGAGAAAAAGGTTCCATATCACTCTCTTAAAATATTCAACCACCAATAGAAAGAAAATAATATTACGCCATAAAGACATATTTAAAAATATGAGCCTTTATTTTGGCACACATAATTGATTGAAATTTTATGCGCCACTAAAATATAAACTTCTATCACACTGACGAAAGGAGGAAAAATCGAAAGAAGAAAAAAGATATTCCGAGTGGAGAGTAAAACTGGGGGAAAGTATTGAAGGCAGAAAATGCAAAAAATAATATTTCAAACCACGACCAAACCAGCATCCATGCGATAATCCTCCATTTTTAATGGCGCCACCTTCAAAACGCCAACCTTTAAACTAAAATATTGTCAGTTGAACATCTACTCCATAACATCAAAATAAATCGTCGATTTCGCTCTGTCTCGATTATTAATGCCTGTAAACAATACGTCTGGCGTTCCGTTTCCGTTAATATCGGCAACATCAATCGTCCCCCTCTCAAGCCCCTCGAAAGAAACTCGGTTATAAGGAGTGAAAATGCCTCTGCCGTTATTTAAATAAAGAAAAGTCTGACTCGCACCGCGCTCATTACGCCCCATTTGCAGAAGATCTAAATCATCGTCGTTATCAACATCCGCAAAGGTAACATCCCCATACACTAATTGAGCAATATTACCATTGAAAACACGTCGAAAATTTCCTAAGCCATCGTTAGTGTAAAGCACTGTTGTATGATTATTATTGATATCCAATCCCGACACAACAATATCAAGGTCGCCATCACCATCAATATCACCACTGTCCATTACCGCGAAACTCACGGGCTCAAAAGCACGCTCATTTTCTACAGAATATCTTCCCATACGATTCTCATAAAATTGCCCAACAATATCGTCCGCACTCGCACCAAGGGCTCGCAACCCTGCAAGGAGAATATCTTCGTCACCATCAGAATCAAAATCCCCAAATAATGCATCCCCATTCACGCCATCAAAAAAGGAATCGGTAACCAGCGAATATTTCCCTGAACCATCATTTTCGTAAAGCTGTGTGCGTCTGTCTGGGAATCCGTAAATACCGAAAACCAAAACATCAAAATCTCCATCCCCATCATAATCACCCAATCGCATTTTAGAGGCAGTTGGCAGACGAATAAATCGATTATCCTGGGCAGTAAATTCACCTTCCCCATCACCAAGGAAAGCATTAATAATGCTTCGAAACCGAATAGACCTTGCACTCATGAATACATCAATAAGTCCATCATTATTCAAGTCTTCTGCTTCGATGGTGGCAAACCACGTAACAGGAATATTCTCAGATGCATTCGCTGTAAAAGTACCACTGCCGTTATTTTTGTAAACAATCGTATCTGAATGCAATTCATCTTTCCTGCCTGCAATAATTAAATCGAGGTCACCATCCCCATCGATATCGGCAATAGCAGCACCAGAACTATAACGGCCATCTAACTCCACTTTATTGATTACTTGCGCATTAACCGACACCGACAGAGTTATTGATATTACTGCCGCAACAGAAAGAGAAAAAGTATCAAAACATTTTTGCTTATTCATAAAAACACCCCCTTAAATTAAGTATTGAAAATATCAATGTACAGCAACAAAAAAGTCACAAAGCTGTGACACTCATTACCAAGGACATCCAAGAGGCACTTCACGATTGAACTAGAAAAATACACTTTGATGCCATTGACACCAAAGTAAGCCATCAACACTTGTAATAGAAATTTTATGAGACATTACTGCTCTACCCAACAAAATTACATTGTTTGATTTTGAGCAGTACGGGTTTTAAGAGTAGGATTTAAATTTTTAATGCGCAAATAAAAACGGTAAAAATAACAACAAATCACTCTCATACAATACAATATCAATACCCAAGCCACATCTATACGCCCTTCAGGCATAACACTTCGCATGAGGCCCACTAAAGAAATCTTCAGATTTCTTTACATAACTTATCAAAATGGTTTCTTTTTAGTCTACGTACTTTAACTTGACCACTTTGCAACCACCTTGGCGTGAATAGCCATGTTGCTTCTAAACTTCTCTCTTTTTTTAGTTTAAAAAATAATCAAAAAAGAAAACCCCCGCCCGCCTGTTCTCAAATGAATTAATCGCTTGAAAAATCCATGGCGCTCAGAGTCTTTTCTTGGTTGATCTTATCGATCTTTTTGTGTACAAAACCGCCCCTGATTAAATATACATTCACAATACCAGCCTGAGCATACTCTTCGTGTATGCTCGACTTGATGGGTGGGAAGGGTTTATTACGGATAGCGTAGGGTTTTCTTTTTATGAAACGACTTTTTTTATTTTTCTCGATGATGATGTTCATCGGGTTATCGGGCCATATCAGTGCCGATACTAACCGAATTGAGCCGATAGAAATTTATTCGATTATTGGAGATAGTACTCAACATTTTAGCATTGATGAACTAATTGCTCACCGAAATGCCAATGATCAAACAAACTTTGATGCTTGTATGCAACGTCATAGTGGCAATACAGATGGAGATTGGGGTTGCAACTGGTATCGTCTTGAAAATTACTGGGCAACAGAAGGCGCTAGAATTATCAACGGAAAAGCAGTTGAGTATGACTTATATGGCCATCATGGAACAATTTACAATAAACGAGAAAATTTCGAAATAGAATGGGGACGCCTTGGTATTCGGCATTGGAATGTTTGCCCCGAAGGGTTCTCAAAAGTTACCGAACAAAATGATGATGATAGTCGGACACAATGGTGCGAACGCCAAGAGTATCAATCGTGCCGAATGGGTAACCCTATTGACGTGGCCTCTGGTGATAAATACGAATTCGAAACGGATTATCAATCAAAAACCGGTTTATTAAATTTACAGCGTTCTTATCGTAATCAGCATCAAGGGTGGAATTTTAAAACCGAGCCTCGTTTAGTATTAAGCCGTTTTGCCAATGAATCTGATGCTCTTTCATACTGTACGACGTATGTAACTACTGAGTACGATTTAAGTACACCTGAAATTTATGACATAGTCAGAGTTCCCAGAAAAATCTGCCGTTCCTATTATTTAGGAGAGTCGATTTACGTTTGGTTAAATGGGGAATTTATCAACTTCCAAAAACAAGGAAATAGTTATAAGCCACAAGGTGGCCACAATGGTCGTTTAGAAGTTAAACCCATTAGCATTGATGCCGAACCGAATGCCGAATGGCTACTTAATCACCGCAACGGTAACCGCACCTATTTTGATGAAAAAGGCTTTCCGTTAGCAACCTATGAATTAAATGGTGGCTTCGTAAAATACCAATACGAAAATCGTTTATTAAAACAAAAAACTGATCACACAGGCCGCTCGCTGGTTTACCACTACAGCCAACATCGTCAATTAAAGCAAGTCCAGCTACCCACCGGGGGTTTTATTCATTACCGTTACGTTGGAGAAGACGAAAGTGCGGTAAATTACAGCTTAATTGATACCGTAACATGGCCAGATGGCAAATCAATTCGTTATACCTACAATGAACCAGACTTTGGTGGCGACCCCAGCAATACTGATCGGGCTCGTTACCTTACGGGTAAATTTGATTCTTTCGGTAATCGTATTGGCACTTATTACTATAACTCTTCGAATAGTCGAGCTATCTCCACCGAGGGATTTAATGGTGCAAATAAAATTTCTATTTCTGGTTTAACCGGTACATCTAGAAGTTACACCATTCAGAATAGCTTAGGGCTTTCAGAAAGATGGTCTTTTAATTCGGCCCTAGAAGATGGCACCCGTCGTTTAACAGAAAAACGCGTGCCCGCCACTGATGCGAGTATCAGTAACTCACGAACCCACACCCGCTACACCTACGACACCGAAGGCCGCATCACAAAAAAAACCGATGCTAACGGCAATATCTCAGAATACGCGTATCACTCCATTCACGGCTTTGAACAAACTCGCGTTGAGGGGTTGCCCCCACGTAGCCGAGGCACGTTTTTAGGCCGTGTCACTTTACCCGCAGGCGCCGTAAAAACCACCACCCAATGGGATTTGAATTTATTAAAACCCACTGCGGTGGCCGCGCCGGGGGTGATGACCACTTACGTCTACAATGGTCAGCCAGACCCCTTTAACAATAACGACATCGCCTCATGCAGCCCCGCCCCATTTGGGGATGAAGTGTTGCCGTTATTGTGCCGTGAGGTACAACAAGCAACACAAGACCTAAATGGCGAAAATGCCTTTGATGCTGAACTTGACCCTGCCACTGCCGCGCGCGAATGGGTATTTACGTATGATGCCTTGGGCAACCCGTTAACTCGCACACGCACTTTTGATAACGCCACCACCACTTACACTTATTACGACACCGCCAGCGCGACTCATAAGGCGGGAGATTTACAACAAATGCGCAACGCCCTTGGGCACACAGTGGACTACCTGGAATACGATGCCCACGGCAACGTGACATTGCTGCAAGATGAAAACGGCATTCAACATCGTTTTATGTACGATGCGGTGCAGCGTTTAACGCATGTGATAACGGCCGTCGATACCGAGCTTGAAAACACCACTGAATATCAATACGACCTCAACGGTAATTTAATTACTGCGATTCAGCCCAGCGGCGCCATCATTCATTACGAATACGACCCCAACCGTCGTTTAACGGCGATGGCCGATGGCGACGGCAATCGCATCGAATTAACGTTAGATACCGAAGGCAATATTCTTGAACAAACCATTCAAGATCACTCTAGCACTTTGCATTATCGCCACACTCAAGTGTTCGATGGGTTAAGCCGTTTAATGACCACGACGGGCAACCACGGCCAAAGTACCGATATTCGTTATGATGGCAATAACAACCCCGTTGAAAATACCAACGCCAAAGCGCATACCACGGCCCAAGCGTTTGATGCCTTAAATCGCCTTCAAAAAACCACCGACGCCGACGGCGGTGAAATTACGTATTCTTACGACGCGCAAGATCGCATCACCAGCGTGACCGATCAGCGTGGCTTAAAAACCGAATACCGC
This sequence comes from Marinibactrum halimedae, assembly GCF_021234875.1. Classification (GTDB taxonomy): domain Bacteria; phylum Pseudomonadota; class Gammaproteobacteria; order Pseudomonadales; family Cellvibrionaceae; genus Marinibactrum; species Marinibactrum halimedae. Next base: position 47,263 of record NZ_JAJQVM010000025.1, read on the forward strand.
TACAACGGCTTTGGCGATTTAATTGAATTAATCAGCCCCGATACCGGCACCACGGTTTTTGAGTACGATAACGCTGGCAATCAAATCGCAGAAACCAACGCCAACGGCATTCGCACCGAATATCGTTACGATGCATTAAATCGTTTAACCGATATTCTTTACCCCAGTGATGCTAGCCAAAATATTATCTACCGTTATGATCAAACCGAAAACGGTAACCTTGGCATCGGCCAATTAACCAACGTAATCGATGAGGCTGGCTCGACAGAGTACCGTTACAACCATCTTGGTTTACTTACCGAAAAACAACTAAAAATAGGCAATCACGAATATCACACTGAATACGCTTACAATGCAGCAGGGCAGAAAATTCAAACTCGTTACCCGTCGGGCCGAGTAATCAATATTGGTTACGATGCTCAAGGGCGAGTTAATCAACTCACCACACAAACTTCGGCTTTAAGCGATGAGCAATCGTTACTTAGCCGCGCCCGTTACCAACCTTTCGGCCCCGTCAACCATTTCGAATACGGCAACGGCTTAACCAAAGCCCTCAATTACGATTTGGATTACCGCTTAGAAAACCTCGTGATTGAAGGCAACGCCACCACACTGGCGCGCAATTACGTGTATGACCTCACCAACAACATCACCAGCATTGCCGATGCCAATGGTGAGCACAACGAAATTTTCGATTACGACCGATTAGATCGACTCAGCACCGCCGAAGGCAATCTCTACGGCACGCAAAGTTTTGATTACGATGGTGTCGGTAATCGCATCGAATTAACCCACACTCACAATGAGCAAGTTCGAAGCGAACGTTATACCTATGCCGACAACGCCAATCAATTAAAAACCGTCGAAATCGATAACAACGGCGAGCTAACCACCCGCACCTTCGAGCACGACGCCAACGGCAACACCCTCGAAGACACCCAAGACGGCACACCGCTCACCATCGAATACGGCGTCAATAATCGCCCGGTGGAATTTAACAAAGGCACTCAAACCCAAACCGTCACCCACAATGCCATGGGCCAACGGGTGAAATGGGAAACCAATGGCGTGGCAACGTATCATCACTACGATGAAAACGGCCAACTTATCGCCATCACCGATGCCACTGGTCAAACCCTGCGGGAATACGTTTATTTTGGCGCCGAATTAATCGCACTGGCCACCTACGAAAACAATGGCGCCGAAAACCTCTACTACATCCACACCAACCACCTCGGCACCCCCCAGCGGATTACTAATGCTGAACAACGTGTGGTATGGTCGGCAGAATATGAGCCGTTTGGTGCGATCGTTGCGGAAAGTGATGAAGTGGATGTTGATTTTAAACTTCGCTTTCCGGGGCAGTATTATGATTCGGTGACGGGGTATTCTTATAATTGGAACCGAGATTATTGTGCTGAGTGTGGTCGTTATATCCAGTCAGATTTATTAGGGCTTTATGATGGGCCGAATACCTACAGTTACGTACATCAAAATCCGATAAATTCTTCTGACCCCACAGGCCTTTTTTTCACTCCACAAACAGTAGGAGGTGCAGCCGGTTTAGTAGTGGGATTTGGATATTCATATTTTGTAAATGATAACAGTTTTCGTGACGCAGCATTTGATGGACTACAGGCTGGAGCGGCGGGATTTATTAGTGGTGGAGGCTCCTTATTTTTAGGGTTTAGCGCTTCAGCAGGAGCCAGCGCCCTTAGGTCTAAATTAGATTGTGGGACAGTAGATATACCTAACTCTATTGTCAATGGCAGCTTTGCAGTTGCTGGTGGTATTGTTGGTAAAATGTCTGGTGTACTTGTTCCCAAGAATATGGTTAGGGTGAGGCGAGGATTTTTCGGACGTATTGGAGAAAAGCTTGGTATCTTAGGTCCCAAGATGATAGATACCAATACTGCGTTAAGGGCCAATGTAACAGCTGGCATAGGATCAACAGCTGAAAATTCTCTTGCTGGAGCATATGCTGGCGTAAATAGTAGCTGCACATGCCAACAAAGTGAATAACTGAAAGATGAAAATTTTTCAAATAGCAAAAAATATTGTTTATATATCTATTTCCATATTAACTTTTTTGATTATTTTATCGGTCATAGATCATTTTATTTTTATGGAAAAATTTAGAGGGTTACTAAGTATTTTAGGCAAAATTTGCTTAGGAAGCTTCATAATAGGAATAGTGCTAATACTATCGTGTGGAGTAAAGAGCAAATTTGATCAGCAATAATCGTAATCCGAGGGCTGCATATTAAAAAAAGCTGCTCTGTCCTATGTCATGCCGCTTGCAAATCCGCAGCGGCATTTTTATTGGCACCGTCATCACTTCCCCTTTTAGCCGCTAAAAAACCTCGCAGTGGGCAAGCGTCACGCCATACTCCATAGCCCTTTCCACTTGAAAATATACGCCAATGACGTACACTCACCTCTATGATTATCATAGAAACGAGCGTGTTTACTCGTCGAATCAAAGAACTGATGAACGATGACGAGTACAAAGCATTGCAAGAAGCCTTGGTAAACCGGCCTAGTATGGGCACAATAATTCAAGGCACCGGCGGCTTGAGAAAAGTACGCTGGAAACTTGAAGGCAAAGGTAAAAGCGGTGGTGTTAGAGCAATTTACTATTGGATGACGGAAGATGAACAAATTTATATGCTGTATGTCTACCCGAAAAGTGAGCAAGAAGACCTAACATCAGAACAAAAGAAAGCACTGAAAACAATCGTTGAGAGGTGGTCAGATGAAAGATGAAATATTTGATGAGTTACTGGCCAGTGTGCAAGAAATGGACGACGTCGTCCAAGGCAAAAAGGCCGCTGCTAAGGTAACAGAATTTCCTGAGCCGGAAGTAAAGCACATCCGTGAAAAGACGGGATTATCCCAAATGCGCTTTGCTTCCTTAATTGGTGTAAGCAAACGAACGTTAGAAAATTGGGAACAAGGCAGGCGGCAACCAACCGGCCCCGCCAAGGCACTTTTACGTATTGTAGAGGCCGACCCTAAACATGCACTGAAAACCCTGCATGGTTAACTTCGGCTTATGGGGGCATCTGAGCGAAGTATCTCTGAGGAAAACAACCTATTTTCACCCGACTTCACGCACCTCCCCCACCTTCAAAGCCCCTTCCCCCTTTATTATAAACTGCTAAAATTGCCGGTATCGTCCGTGTTGACCTGTGGTGTATACAGAATAAACATACCCCCCATTGCAGCTCGGTTTTTCAGATTTGGCGCCATTTTCGCCACCGTAGAGAAGGCCTTTCATGAGCAGTTCAGACTCCCCCATCACCACCTTACCCGATGACATCCGCCACGCCGTGGCGCTGGCACTGAAAGAGGACATTGGCGACGGTGACATTACGGCGGCATTGATACCCGAGTCGAATCAGGCAACCGCCACCGTGATTACGCGGGACGACTGCGTTATTTGCGGGGTAGACTGGGTAAACGAAACCTTCCATCAGCTCGATACCGGCGTGACCATTGATTGGAATGTGGCCGATGGCGATAAAGTGGAAGCCAATACCACGCTGTTTACCTTAAAAGGCAATGCCCGCAGCTTATTAACCGGCGAGCGTACCGCGCTCAATTTTTTGCAACTGCTCTCTGGCACCGCCACCGTGGCCCACTACTACTCAGACCTCGTGCACGGCACCGACGTTAAATTGCTCGATACCCGCAAAACCCTGCCCGGCCTGCGCACCGCGCAAAAATACGCCGTTACCCAAGGGGGGTGTTATAACCATCGCATCGGGTTGTTTGATGCCTTCTTAATTAAAGAAAACCACATCGCGGCCTGCGGCGGTATCGCCGAAGCCATCACCACGGCGAAACAACACGCCCCTGGCAAACCGGTAGAGGTGGAAGTGGAAAACATCGAAGAGCTGAAATGCGCGTTGGATGCCGGGGCCGATATCGTCATGCTCGACAACTTCACCTTGGCCGACTTACGCGAAGCGGTACACATTAACGCCAACCACGTGGCTAACCAGAATCGAACCGAGAAAGCCAAGCTGGAAGCCTCCGGCGGAGTAACCGACCAAACCTTACGCCGCATCGCCGAAACCGGAGTGGACTACGTATCGATTGGAGCCTTAACGAAAGACTGCAAAGCCGTGGACTTGTCCATGAGAGTGGATTTTTAACGGGCGCTTTCTAATAGATAGACCCCTGATGGATAGAGTCGGAATGGATAGAGGCCCTAAAATACAGAAACCAATAGGTTGAAATGAATAAAGAAGCGACTCTTATGATGTCAATTTTGGAAGAAAAAATCGCCGCTCGCCACGCTCACATTGGTGTGATTGGTTTAGGCTACGTGGGGTTGCCACTGGTACTGACCATTGTGGAAGCCGGGTACCAACACGTTACGGGTTTGGATATTGACCCGGAAAAAATCGAAAAGCTCGCCAATAATCAAACCTATTTACGCACGGTGGAAAGCGACCGCATAGCAAACGCCAACCAACTGGGCTTTCAATACACCACCGACTTTTCTGTCGTTGGCGAGCTCGATATTGTCATACTCTGCCTGCCCACCCCACTGAACCGGCATCGTGAACCGGATATGCGTTTTATCACCCAAACCCTTGAGACGATAAAACCCCACTTGCACGCCAACACGATGCTGATATTGGAAAGCACCACCTACCCCGGCACCACGGAAGAATTGCTGGTGCCCGTGGCGGAATCGATGAAGTTAACGGTGGGCGAAGACATTTTTATTGTGTATTCCCCCGAAAGGGAAGACCCAGGCAACCCACACCATTCCACCGCGACCATTCCCAAAGTCTGCGGTGGCATTACCGAGGCCTGCAACCGCCATGGCATTGCTTTTTATGAAACCATCATCCAACAAGTGGTGCCGGTCAGCTCCACCAAAGCCGCCGAAATGACCAAGCTGCTGGAAAATATTCACCGCGCCGTGAATATTGGCCTCGTCAATGAAATGAAAATTGTGGCGGATAAAATGGGCATTAATATTCATGAAGTGATCGACGCCGCCGCCACCAAACCCTTCGGCTTCACAAAATACACCCCCGGCCCCGGTTTGGGTGGCCACTGCATACCCATCGACCCGTTTTACCTGACTTGGAAAGCCAAGGAATACGGAATCAATACCCGCTTTATTGAATTGGCCGGAGAAATAAACCGCGCCATGCCCGAGTGGGTCGTCGGTAAATTAATGGACGCCTTAAACGACAGAGGCAAAGCGTTAAAAGGCAGTAAAATATTAATCCTCGGGATTGCCTACAAAAAGAACATCGACGACGCCCGCGAAAGCCCTGCCATTAAAATTATGGAAATTCTTCGAGCAAAAGGCGCAGATGTGCAATACAGCGACCCGCACATACCGGTGTTTCCTAAAATGCGGGACCATCAGTTTGATTTGAAAAGCGTTGAAATTACGGAAGAGAATCTTCGGGGATTTGATGCGGGGGTGTTGGCGACACCGCACGATGATTTAAATTTAGAAAATATTTTTTCGCTACCGCTGGTTGTTGATACGCAAAATGTGTTGAGTGAGTATCAGCTGGAAATACCTTGTGTTGTTGGTGCTTGATAAACACTACCAAAACTCTAGTATTATTGCTTCATCGAGATGGCATCCTTCAACTTAAGAAAAGGCTTCTCTACCATAATATGCATAATTAACGCGATCAAAAAGCTAAAGAACAAAAAAATTAAAAAATAAAGAGCGTACCAAATTTCACCAAATAAGCCTTGAACAAAATCTTTATTCAATACCCCAAGAAAAAAACTACCGACCATAGGGGCAACAAGCATATGAGATAAATACAAACTGTATGATAAGCGGGAGATTAAGCGCATGAACCTACAACTTAAAAAAGCATTTAGATAGCCACTACAAAAACTGGCACAACTGACCATCATACAACACAATATCGATATAAAGTAAATCACCCAAGCCGTATTCTGCCAATTACCCACCGCCATCCAATCTTTGTAACAAAGAACAGACACCAACATCAAAAAGGCTAAAAAAAAGCCTATCAAAGCGTATTTTTTAAAGAAGTTAGAGAGCACATCCCAATGATATAACCAAGACCACATTAAACCTAAAACCAATCCATCAAAAGCCATATGAAATGGGGCTCTTACACTCCAGAAAAATTCAGGATAATTTCCAGGACTGTAACTTTGAATAGTAAATAAGCGAGAAAGAAGAGGTAAAGTTGAGATTGAAAGTAAAACAATTACAACGAACACCCTATTATTATCAAACTTCAAAAGGAGCCATATCAAAAAAGGGCATACAAAGTAAAATTTTTCTTCTACTGCTAACGACCACAATGGAGCCAAAAACTCTGTACCATTATAATCCTGCATAAAAATAATATGAGTTTGCATCTCGGAAAACAGGTCATCACCGGAATAATACACTCCCGGAAAAACACCGAGCACGATCAAAGCAATTGTCGCATAATAGAGCGGAAACGTTCTAAGAATACGTTTTATCCAATATTTCCCAAAAAACGTTATTATTGATGCTCTATCTGGCCAAACACCCAACAGGTGATAACCAATAAAAAAGCCACTTAAACAAAAAAAAAGATCAACTCCCACCCACCCATTCTGCATAAAATGATAGAGTGTGGAATATTGATCTTGTATTTTAAAACAACATTCTTCCATTCCCCTAATGCCATGACGCAGCAAAACAAAGAGAATAGCAATTGCTCTTAATCCATCAAGAGCGGATATCCTACCCGGGGAACCGACTAACCAATTGATAGCCCCAACAAAAAAACTATGCACTAGCCGCTATAACCGATCTAATTTTAGGCTGCCTTAACTTCCAGATATAAGTATCTACAACATAGTGATGAAAATTAATCGCCATGTACACAACAACAGTTAAAGGAAGAGTGGTATACACCGTTAACACTGAAATACCCGCATCCACCAAGCCATAAAATAACGCCGTAGCGACAAGACAGACACCAAAATAGAGATACCATCTAGACGGTTTAAATAACCAAAATAAAAGTTTATTACCCGAGTTAACAGTATTGTTAATGGTTTTTGTATTGAAATGCCATACAAACAAAATATATTGAAAATTATGCCATATATTAATGGCTAACCAACCATAATTTATATTGGAAATCGCCACATAGGCCACTACGAAAATGGCGTGATGAGAGAGATGATATAAAGCATAATTTAAAGATACCTTCTGAGAATAGAGCGCCCAAATAAGCCAACACCCCCATGCGATCATCAGAATAATATTAATAGCTGCGAGACCATAAACCATCTCGGCAGGTATTGGCAATGTCACTACATCCATATACAAAAAAGCATCTGGCTGTAGAGAAGACATATAAGCAAAGGTGGTGATAGGTGTGATATAAAATACCAAACGGTGAAATAATACAGGGCCGCTCTCAGTACTTTGTGACTTGTACTTTATAGATTTCGCAATCCCTTCACTCTGCCGCGTATAGTGCCACCATTGCCAATGCAAATATACAGTAGCGATTAGCCAAACCGAACCAATTAAAGCAAGAGAAAACACCACGAATAGTACAAAAGGGGGTAAATATAACGTTAGCGCTTTGTTTAGTTTATTGCTTTCCCAAGAGCCAGCCAAGCGAGTATAAGTAGAAATGACGTGATGATAGCCTAACAATGATAGATCTAGCAATAATACCAAATCAAAATAGCTGGGGTTAATTGAGACAAATACTGCTGAAGAAATCGCAATAACAGGTAGGATAACAACAAAAAAGCTATCAAAAAAAGGGTTACGAAAACAAACACTTTGAGCCTTTGAACTCATATATCAAGCACCTCAAAAACCCACTAAACAAAAGGGGCTTTATCGGCCCCTTTTTTAAACCACTCTAATCAATTATACAAAATTAAGGTCCTGTAGTAGCTGCTGCTTTACGACACTCAGCAGGCAAAAAGTTGTTTTCAATTGTTGTTTGAGTGGTATTACAATCCCATCTAATAGTCCCAGCTGAGTTTGTATTTGATAGAGCTGCACCACCAATAGTGGGAACATATGCTAAAACATTATTCGTTCCAAGCTGATTAATGTTACCAAGCGTTATTAAAATGGCGCCTGTTGTGGCAGTTACGGCTACGGCACTAATTTTTTCAGTTGTGAAAGCAGCTTGATCAGCAGCAACTTCAGCAGAGTATCTGGCAATTCCGTCCATACCATCATCCGCAAACAAATCGGTTACACCGAGTTTTAAGGAGCTAGCCGCAATAGCACCTTCAGAAATCTTTGCGCGAACGGTGTAATCTTGATATGCAGGCAAAGCAACCGCTGCCAGAATACCGATAATGGCAACAACGATCATCAATTCAATTAAGGTAAAACCTTGTTGTACTTGTTTCATGGTGTATAACTCCACATTCATAAGATATTGGTTTGGTACCACCTGCGGTGTAGGCGCTGGCCCAAGCAAGCTTACCTAGCCTTATACAAATACAATGCCAGCTTTTACAATGCTTATTTTTTAAGGCTTGCACACATTGTTATCCACCTTCGTCATGCAAAAACAACCAATACCCACCTTTTTTTCTTTCAAAAGCCGTCTATTACTGACGAAATACGTCACATTCACCTTGTGCGGCACCTCAAACAACCACCTAAACTAACTATACGGTGTAAAAACACCTACACTGGTTTTAGGGTAGAACTATGACGAACAAACCTTATAAGATTAAGGTCATTAGCTGCCCCTAATACATTAATTCACTTTATGCGCCGATACTTATGAATCAAACTACGCTAACGCTAAGCGGCCTTGCCAGACGCCTAGTCAACGATGGTCACCTTTCTGCCGAAGATGCACAAAAAGCCACTGAAGGCGCTAAAGCTGAGAATATCTCTTTGGCGTTGCACCTAGTTAAATCTGGCACTATGAAATCTGCCCAAGTGGCCCAAGCGGCTTCTGAAGAGTTTGGCTCCCCTTTATTTGATATCAGCGTATTACGAAAAGACGCCATCCCGAAAGATTTGGTGGATTCCAAACTCATCGCCAAACACAAGGCACTCCCACTCTTTAAGCGTGGTAATCGTTTATTTATTGGCATTGCTGATCCCACCAATTTACACGCCATTGACGAAATAAAATTCAATACCGGCTTAAGTACGGATGCCATCTTAGTTGAGCCCGATAAACTCGAAAGAGCCATTGAGACTTACCTGAATGACGAAGACTCTAAAATTGGCGACGCCCTAGGCGATTTAGACGAAGAAGGGTTAGAGTCGTTAGATGTGCAAGGGGGCGACGACGATAAACAAGACGATGACGCCGAAGTGGATGAAGCCCCCATTGTTAAATTTATTAACAAGGTGCTGTTAGATGCTATTAAGTCTGGCGCTTCAGATATCCATTTTGAGCCTTATGAGAAAACCTACCGGGTGCGTTTTCGTCGAGATGGCGTATTACTGGAAGTGGCTAAACCCCCGGGTAACTTGGCGACTCGTATTTCTGCTCGTTTAAAAGTGATGTCACAAATGGATATCTCTGAGCGGCGTGTACCGCAAGATGGTCGTATTAAAATGAAGATCTCGAAGACACGGGCCATCGATTTTCGGGTGAACTCACTGCCGACGCTCTTTGGGGAAAAGATCGTATTGCGAATTCTCGACCCCAGCAGTGCCAAGTTGGGAATTGATGCACTGGGGTACGAAGACGATCAAAAACAACTGTATATGGATGCTTTAAACCAACCCCAAGGGATGATTTTGGTGACAGGGCCAACTGGCTCTGGGAAGACGGTATCGCTCTATACCGGCCTAAATATTTTGAATACCGAAGAACGTAATATCTCCACCGCCGAAGACCCGGTAGAAATTAACTTAGAGGGTATTAACCAAGTTAACGTTAATACCAAAGTGGGGCTGACTTTTGCTGAAGCCTTACGCTCATTCCTACGGCAAGACCCGGATATTGTAATGGTCGGGGAGATTCGCGACCTCGACACGGCTTCTATTGCCATTAAAGCTGCACAAACCGGTCACTTGGTGCTCTCTACCCTCCATACCAACAGCGCCCCAGAAACGTTAACTCGACTGTTAAATATGGGTGTACCTGCCTTTAACGTGGCCACCTCGGTAAGTCTGATTATTGCCCAGCGCTTAGCTCGTCGTTTATGCAGTAAGTGCAAAAAACCGGCGGACGATATTCCTGACCACATTCTCACAGAAGAAGGGTTTGATGATATAGGCATCCCCCGAGAAGAATTCGAGCTTTATCACCCGGTTGGGTGTGAAAGTTGCAATAATGGTTATAAGGGACGTGTTGGTGTGTATGAAGTTGTTCGCATTACGGATGAGATTTCTCGCCTTATAATGGAGGGAGGTAATTCCATTCAGATTGCCGACCAAGCACGCAAGGAAGGCTTTAATAATTTACGTATTTCCGCACTTCGTAAGGCTGCCATGGGATTAACAAGCCTAGAAGAAGCTAACCGAGTTACTAAGGATTAAGCCACATGGCAACAGCAGCAACCGACAGCGTTTTTACCTACAAAGGCATAGACAAAAAAGGCAACAAAATACAAGGAGAAGTCAAAGGCGCCAGCTCAGCATTGGTAAAAGCCCAATTGCGTAAAAAGGGCATTATACCTGGGCAGGTACGCAAAAAGGCCAAACCCTTATTTGGCAATGGTGGAAAGCCCATAAAGCCTATCGATATTGCAATTTTTACTCGTCAGATGGCCACCATGATGAAAGCTGGCGTACCCTTAGTACAAAGCTTTGATATTGTTGCTGATGGCTTAGAGAATCCAAGCCTCAGAACCTTAGTTTTAGGAATTAAAGAGGAGGTGGCCGCAGGTAACGGTTTTGCATCCGCTTTACGGAAACAACCTAAGTACTTCGACGAGTTATTTTGCAACCTAGTGGAATCAGGTGAACAATCCGGTGCGCTAGAAACCATGCTCGATAGGATTGCTACCTATAAAGAAAAAACAGAGCAAATGAAGGCTAAGATTAAAAAAGCTCTTACCTATCCAATCGCTGTTTTAGTGGTCGCATTTATTGTTACCGGTATTTTACTGGTAAAAGTAGTACCGCAATTTGCAGAAACTTTCTCTAGCTTTGGAGCAAACTTACCGGCATTTACGTTATTTGTATTAAGCTTATCCGAGTCAGTCCAAGAATGGTGGCATATTATTTTAGTTGGTGTCACTGCTTTTGGATTTGGTTTTGGTGAGGCTAAGAAACGTTCCAAAGCGTTCTCTTATGCAGTGGATAAATATATATTAAAGGTTCCCATTATGGGGAAAATAGTTTATGAATCCATCGTTGCTCGCTTTGCACGAACTCTTTCCACCACTTTTGCGGCAGGCGTTCCATTAATTGACGCCCTAGAATCTGTTTCAGGTGCAACTGGAAACGCGCTTTATGCAGAAGCAACTTTGAAAATAAAAGACGAAGTCTCTACCGGTATTCAGTTAAACGCTTCTATGAGAGCCACCAATATGTTTCCCTCCATGCTCTTACAAATGACAGCCATTGGTGAAGAATCCGGAGCTTTGGATGAAATGCTCGACAAAGTGGCCCAGTTTTATGAAGAGTCGGTTGATAATCTCGTTGATAACTTAACCACTTTAATGGAACCGATGATTATGGCCATATTGGGTGTTTTAGTGGGAGGACTGATGGTGGCCATGTACTTACCTATCTTCCAAATGGGCCAAGTGGTATAACTCAAGTCCTATAACTACAACTACAAAAATAGATACCGACTACAACCGATAGGATAACGCCCCTTCATGTCGTATTACCTTTCTCAACCGCTGGTCTTAGTACCAGCGGTTTTTATTTTGGGCCTTCTGATTGGCAGTTTTTTAAACGTCGTGATTTATCGACTGCCTAAAATGATGGAAGACGAATGGCGAGATCAATGCTGTGATTTATTAGAGCAACCCAAGCCTGAAAAAAACGAACGTTTTGATTTACTTTTCCCCGCCTCCACCTGCCCAGAGTGTGGCCATAAAATTCGCCCTTGGGAAAATATCCCCGTGATTAGCTATTTGTTTTTAAAAGGGGCGTGCAGTAAGTGCAAAACAAAGATTTCAATACGCTACCCCTTGGTGGAATTAGCCACCGGAGTACTGAGTGGTTTTGCCGCATTGTATTTTGGCTTTACTCCACAACTGTTGGCGGTATTGATATTAACTTGGACGTTAATCAGCCTGACGATGATTGATGTAGACCATCAATTACTGCCAGATTCTATGACGTTACCGTTAATGTGGTTGGGCCTTTTACTCAACAGCGGCGCGTTTTTTGGTGTGGGTTTGTTTACGGATTTGCACAGCTCGCTGTATGGGGCGATGGCGGGGTATTTATCACTATGGTCGGTGTATTGGCTGTTTAAATTGATTACCAAAAAAGAAGGCATGGGCTTTGGCGATTTTAAATTACTGGCCGCGTTGGGCGCCTGGATGGGCTGGCAGTATTTGGTACTGATTATTTTACTGTCGTCTGCTGTGGGCGCGATTTTGGGTATTGGTGCGATACTCTTGCAAGGCCGCGATAAAGCCAAACCCATTCCTTTTGGGCCGTATTTAGCCATTGCCGGCTGGATTGCTTTACTGTGGGGAGAGGAAATTATTACCCGTTATTTGCAGATGGCGCAGGTTGGGTAAACCCACTCCGCATCAACCCAACCTTCATATCGAACGCATACTGATAAAAACATAAAATAGGTGGCTTTCCTTTCAAGACCTTCGTCGGCAGGACGCCGACGCAGAGCGTACAAGGACGTATTTACAGCGTGTCTTGAAAGGGAAGTCGCCTGTTTCCAAGTTCTAATCCATTCTTAACGTATTTTATGAATTCTTTACAGCCTTTAAAAATTGGATTAACCGGCGGAATTGGCAGCGGTAAGTCGGCGGTGGTTGATCAATTCATTAAACTCGGTATACCGGTGATGGATGCAGACGATGTGGCACGCGACGTCGTTGCGCCCGGTGAACCCGCATTGGAAAGTATTTTTGCGTACTTTGGTGAGCATTTACGATTAGACAATGGCGAGTTAAACCGCAAAGCTTTACGTGAGTTAGTCTTTACCAACAAAGATAAAAAAACGTGGCTTGAACAATTATTGCACCCGTTAATTCGCCAACGCATCAGCACTTTTTTAAACACCGACCACCCCCATTATTGTGTATTGGCCTCACCCTTATTGATTGAAACTCAGCAAACGAAAATGGTGGACAAAGTCGTGGTGGTGGATGTGCCAGTCGAAGTTCAACTGCAACGGACCGTTCACCGTGATGGTAGTAACCAAGAATTGGTGCAAAAAATCATAGATAGCCAAATAGATCGCACTGCCCGCTGCAAACAAGCGGATTTTATTCTGGATAACAGGGGCTCATTCGACGCACTGGCAGAACAAGTAAAAGCCCTTCATGAACAACTCGTAAGAACATGAATAGCAACGTGAGTAACTAACATGAGTAACAAAGCCACCCTCGTACAATGCCCCACTTGCCAAACCAAGATTGAGTGGAGTGAAAAACACCCGAACCGCCCTTTCTGTTCTGAGCGCTGCAAGCTGATTGATTTGGGGGAGTGGGCCAGTGAAAACCGCCGTATTCCCGGCTCAAATGAAATGAACGATGTGTTCTCAGAGGAACTGATCAATTCAGTAGACTATTAATCTGTAGACTATTAAACAGACAGTTCAACAGACCATTTAGTAAGGCATCTAGCAGACCATCGAGTAGCGCACTTAGTAGACAACGCAATAGGCTAGGATTGACTCAAATGAACTAAAACTATGGATAGTTATCACACGTTCAACAATATAATTTTTAAGACGTAAAAAATTCATCATTGATAAAAATAAAAACCTAGGCGACCAAAGGAGAATGTTTATGCCACGTTTGCTGGACTTTAAAGGGTTTTTGCCGTTCGTTACGATTGTGTTTCTTAATGCGTTTGTGGATCTTGGCCATAAGATTCTCATCCAAAACACCATTTTTAAAGTCTACGATGGCAGCACACAGGTGGTACTCACCGCCATTATCAACGCGTTTATTTTGCTGCCTTTCATTCTTCTGTTTTCCCCTTCCGGTTTTATTTCAGACAAGTACCCCAAGCATCGTGTTATGCAGCTTTCCGCTGCCGCCGCTGTGGTGATTACCCTCTTGATTACCGTGTGTTATTACTCTGGGTGGTTTTGGGCGGCTTTTGGGTTAACGTTGGCGCTGGCTGTGCAAAGCGCCATTTACAGCCCCGCCAAGTACGGCTACATTCGCGAATTGGTAGGCAAAGAGCCCTTAGCCCGTGCCAACGGCGCAGTGCAAGCCATTACCATCACCGGCATTTTATTAGGCACGTTCGTCTTTTCGGGCTTTTTTGAGTTTCTAATCCCCAAGCCCCTAATTCAAGACACCAGCAACATCATGACGCACGTGGCCCCCGTCGGTTGGTTACTGGTGGCGTTATCGGTGGTGGAATTTGTGCTTAGTCAAAAATTACCCGAAAAAAGCCAATTGGATGAATCCAAAACCTTTTCAATTCAGTCTTACGCCAACCTCACCTATTTAAAACGTAACCTATCGACCCTTACGGGGCGACGCAGTATTTGGGAGGCCATTATCGGGTTGGCCACGTTTTGGGCGATTTCTCAGGTGCTACTGGCCACCTTTCCCGCTTTTGCTAAAGAAGTGCTCGCCGAAACCAATACGCTCAAAATACAGGGCATTCTCGCTTGCAGTGGTTTGGGGATTATTATCGGCTCGACCATTGCTGGGCGAATGTCGAAACGCCATATTGAAACTGGGCTAATCCCGGTGGGTGCGGCAGGCATTACGATTTTATTGCTGGTGATACCCACACTCGGCAGCCTCACGTCGATGGCGCTGGCCTTTTTATTGGTGGGCGTGATGGGCGGTATGTTTATTGTTCCCTTAAATGCCTTAATTCAGTACAACGCCCACGAAGAGGAAATGGGCACCGTCCTGGCAGGGAATAACTGGATACAAAACGTCAGCATGTTGGGCTTTTTGTTCCTGACCATCGCGCTGGCCGCACTGAACGTACCCAGCCAGTACATTATTGCGCTGCTTGCCGTGGTGGCGTTCTTCGGTGCCGGGCATACAGTGCGACGCTTACCGCACTCCTGCGCACGTATTGTGGCCGGTACCTTTTTCCGCCAGCGCTACCGCATTCAAGTAGAGGGGTTTCGTAACCTTCCCGCTACCGGTGGGGTACTGTTATTGGGTAATCACATCAGCTGGATTGATTGGGCTTTAGTGCAAATTGCCAGCCCCCGCCCGGTGAATTTCGTGATGCTCAGAGCCATTTATCAGCACCCGGTGTTAAAACCCATTTTGCGTATGTTCAACGTCATCCCCATCGCCAAAGGCTACAGCGAACAGGCACTAGAGACGGTAAACCAAAGGCTGGCCAACGGTGAAGTGGTATGTTTATTCCCAGAAGGGGCAATCAGCCGCAATGGCCAATTGGGCAAATTCCATACGGGTTTTGAAAGAGCCACCAAAGGGCTCACCGACGAACAAGCCGTAGTGGTGCCGTTTTACCTCCATGGGTTGTGGGGAAGTCGCTTTTCACGCTCCACACCGAAGTTACGAGAGGCCCGCGCACCCGTCGGTCGACGCCGTGACTTGATCGTGGCCTTTGGTAAACCATTGCCAATCAGCACCACGGCGACCGAACTCAAACCCAAAGTCTTCGAGCTGTCTATTTCCGCTTGGGAAGAGTACACCAGCGCCCTCCCCACTCTAGCTGAACAGTGGCTAATGACCGCACGACGATTTAGCCGCAGTACCGCCGCGCTGGACTACGACGGCGAGCACGTTAGCTACCGAAAATTGTTAGTCCTGAGTTTATTGGTGGCGCGTTCGTTGTCTGGACGTTACCGAGGCAAAGGAGACAGCACAGGCCAGGCCTCCAAACCGGCGTCTATCGGGATTCTTTTACCCTCAAGCTGCGCTAACCTCTGCGCGAATTTTGGCGCCTTACTGAGCCAAGAAGTGGTGGTGAATATTAACCCCCATTTGGATACCCACTTTACCATTCAAAGCTTAAAAGAAGCCGGGGTAACCATGGTGTTATCCAGCGATCAATACCTCGAACAATTGCAAGAAAAAGGGATTTCTCTTGCACCACTGCAAGAGGCGTTTGTGTTTTCCAATATTGAAGACCTTATCGGACGCTTCCGCCCAACCAGCTTTTGGCTTATCGATGCTATTTCTCGCATTATGCCCAATCCTTTATTGCTGAGAATGTTTTCGGGTAACTTTTTTGACCCGTTACCCAGCCCCAACGATACCGCTGTGATTATTCACACGAGCGGCAGTGAATCTGCGCCCAAAGGCGTACAACTTTCTCACCGCAATGTCTTAACCAACTGCAAACAGGTTAGCGACGTATTAAACGTTCAAGAAGAAGATTCTATTCTGGCCAATATTCCGCCTTTTCATGCGTTTGGTTTCACCGTTACGACGTTAATGCCGCTACTGGAAGGGATACCTGTGGTGTGTCAGGCAGACCCAACCAATACACTGGAGCACGCTAAAGCCATCGCTCGCCATCAAGTAAGTTTGTTATTCAGTACCGATTTACTGCTTCACAAACTTTCGTTTAATGAAAAAATCGACCCACTTATGTTGCAATCATTACGAGCAGTGATCAGTGGCAGTGATAAGTTACGGCCACATACCCGCGAAGCGTTTCAGAAAAAATTTAATAAAGTCATTTATGAAGGCTATGGCTGCACCGAAACCAGCCCGGTGATCAGCGTTAACATTCCCAATGTATTGGATTTACATTCTTGGCAGGTGCAATTTGGCAACCGAGAAGAAACGGTAGGCTTACCCCTCCCCGGCACCAGTGTACGCATCGTTGACCCAGAGTCGTATTCCCCATTGGCCGCCGGAGAAGAAGGTTTAATTACCGTTGCCGGTAATCAGGTAATGAAAGATTACGTTTCTTCTCAAGAGGGTTTACCCAATGAGAAAAATTCAGAAGACGATGTCTTTATTTATGACGACGATATTCGCTGGTTCAAAACCGGAGATTACGGATTTTTAACCGCAGAAGGCTTCTTAACCATTGTGGATCGGCAATCACGGTTTGCCACTATTAACGACAAGGCAATTAGCTTGTCTCACCTTGAAGAAGCCACCTCTGTTGCGATTGACCGAGTGTTAGCAAAGTTTGGAAACCCCACCGAAAATAAAGCAGACCCAAATTATCAAATTGTTGCGCTCACTCATGCTTCGGCAACCCAACAACATCAGGATGAAATTGTTATTTTGATTGAAAGCAATATTGATTATACGGCGTTTCATGATGACAACGAGGAAACCTCTGAAGCGACATCGAGCCTACGGGAATTTTGCGAGGAAATTAAAAAAGACATGCCCAGTGAATCTGACACATTTCATCGCTTACAGCACGTTAAACGTATCCCGAGGCTGGGCAATGGCAAAGTGGATATGAAAAGTTGCCAGTCACTGATAACGGATATTTTCGAACAACTTTAAAAAGAAAGCCTTTATGTCTTAACTACTTATGTCTTAACTACTTATGTCTTAACTACTTATGTCTTAACTACGTTAAGGTTACTGCCGTTTTACTCGCTTCGCCACAAAATGCGCGTCGATTTGCGCTTTGATCCGCTCAACATCTCGCTCATAGTGCTCTGTTGCTTGGAAGGTATTTAGGGAATAAAACGTCTTCGTTGAATAATCCCATGCGATAAACCAAACCGGGACATCCACTCCATGAGCAATACGCAAAAAACCCGTTTTATAACGTGACACTTTACTGCGGGTGCCTTCAGGTGTAATCGCCACCCAACACTTCTCATGAGTGGAAAACCACGTTTGAATTTGATCGACGATAGAACGCCCTTTAGATCGATCGGTGGGAATACCACCCAGCGCCATAAAAGCGCCTTTGAATGGCCAGAAAAACGCTTCTTTCTTCATCAAATAGGAGACTTTCACCCCCACCGCCATAATTAACGGCATGGCGGTAAGAAAATCCCAATTTGACGTATGAGGTGCAAGCGCAATAACAAGCTGCTTTTCATTCGGTATTTCACCCACAAGCTTCCAGCCCATGAGTGACAATAGGGTACGCCCACACCAGCGGCTCAATGTATTTCCCATTCTTGGCATATTTTCAGGAATTTCAGCATCCGCAACATTGATTCTTTTTTGCTGTTTAATGCTGTTCAAATCGCCAAGCATGGTACGGTGTACTTCCTAGTTTTTGTCATGGATAAATCTTGTGACAACACTTCTTCTCAATAAACCGCCTTGCAAAGGAAGGCGGCCTTCTATCAACTAAAATTGATCAATTCAGGTTTATCAATTAATGCTCTCTCGTTGACCAAAACTCTACATCAGGATAACGCTCTTGTGCCAAATTCAAGTTCACACGAGTCGGCGCGAGATAGGTTAAATGGCCACCACCATCTATCGCGATATGGTCACTGGCTTTGCGTTTAATTTCGTCAATCGCTTTGGTATCGCTACTTTCAATCCAGCGAGCCGTTTGTACATTCACCGGCTCATAAATGGCTTCCACTTTGTATTCGTCTTTCAAACGATAGGCCACTACTTCAAACTGAAGCACCCCCACCGCACCAACAATAATGTCGTTATTGTTTACCGGGAAAAACACCTGAGTAGAGCCCTCTTCCGACAACTGCTGTAAGCCTTTTTGCAGTTGCTTGGTTTTTAACGGATCTTTCAAGCGAATACGACGAAACAGTTCCGGTGCGAAGTGAGGAATACCGGTAAATTTCAACTCTTCCCCTTGGGTGAAAGTATCGCCGATTTGGATGGTCCCGTGGTTATGAAGGCCAATAATATCACCGGAAATAGCCTCATCCACCGCGCTTCGATCCCCAGCCAAAAAGGTCACCGCATCGGCAATTTTAACGTCTTTCCCTAAGCGCACATGCTTCATTTTCATGCCTTGCGTGTACTTACCTGAGCACACCCGCATAAACGCTATACGGTCTCTGTGTTTAGGGTCCATATTGGCCTGAATTTTAAAAACAAAGCCAGAAAACTTCTCTTCCTTAGCGTCCACCTCACGTTGGCGAGTCTCTCGGTTTAACGGTGAAGGCGCCCATTCAACAAAACCATCGAGCATTTCACGAACACCAAAATTACCCAACGCCGTTCCAAAGAACACCGGAGTCATCCGACCTGCTAGGTATTCTTCAATGTCAAACTCATGAGTAGCACCGCGCACCAGCTCGATTTCTTCGCGCACATCTTCAGCGTATGCACCTAGTAATTCATCCGCTTCTGGACTATCTAAGCCCTTAATTTGAATGTCATCGTTAATGGTGTGCCCCATGCCTTGCTGGAATACATGAATCACATCGGTATACAGGTTATACACCCCTTTAAATTCCTTCCCCATACCAATAGGCCAGTTAATTGGGGCGGCGGAAATTTTCAGAACCTCTTCGATTTCATCCATAACGTCAATGGGGTCACGAATATCGCGGTCCATTTTATTAATAAAAGACAAAATCGGCGTATCCCGAAGACGACAAACCTCCATTAACTTAATGGTGCGATCTTCCACGCCTTTGGCGCCATCAATCACCATCAATACGGAATCCACTGCCGTGAGGGTACGATAGGTATCCTCAGAAAAATCTTCGTGTCCTGGGGTATCTAAGAGGTTAACGGTGCGTTCTTTGTAAGGAAACTGCATGACCGATGAGGTCACCGAGATACCACGCTCTTGCTCCATGCTCATCCAGTCGGACTTCGCATGAGGGCCTTTTTTACCCTTAACAGAGCCGGCTAACTGAATGGCATTTCCGAACAACAACAGCTTTTCGGTGATGGTGGTCTTACCCGCATCAGGGTGCGAGATGATAGCAAAGGTTCTACGTTGTTGAATTTGTTGAAGAAAATCAGAAGACACGCTCTATTTACCCTTTTTGTGTACACACCTGTGTACACACGTTGACATGTACTATGAAGGCGCATAAAAAATTTAGGCGCGGATTATATCAAGTTCTTGCCAAGTCGCTAGAAGCGGCCTTATTGACAAACCTAAACATGCCTTTTCTGTTATGACTTAGCCCTCAATGACTTTATCGTCACCGTCACTTTAACGCTCTATCCAAATCGCACTGATAAAACGACCCGTTTCTTTCTCTCTCCGATAGGAATAAAAATTCGTGTTTTTATAAGTGCATATGTCCCCACCATAAATTTTGGATATGCCCAGCTCTGCTAACTCAGCACGAGCCAAAGCGATCAAATCACCATAGAAATGCAAGGGGGTTGCACTGGGCTTAAATGCCTTTGCAATAGAAGATAAATGTTGATCACTGGTGGCGGACTCAAAGAAGACCTCCATAACCTCCACCCCTACCTCGAAAGACTCTTGGCCAATACAGGGGCCGAGAAAGACCATCAACGATTCGGCGGAACTGGATAAGGAATCAATGGACTGTCGAAGAATACCCTTGGCTAGCCCACGCCAGCCAGCATGAATGGCGGCAATTTCTGTCCCGCTTTCATTACAAAGCAGTACGGGTAAACAATCGGCAGTTAATACTGCACAGGCAAGGTTACTCTCCTGAGTAAAGGCGGCATCTGCGGTACGGACGGTATCGTCTGCAGAAGCTTCGATCATCGCAGTGCCATGAACTTGCTTTAGCCACTGTATTGAAACCGCCTCGCCCATGTGAGCCTGCAGACGCGACCGATTGTTTTGTAGAGCAAGCTCACTGTCTCCCACATGATCGGCCAAGTTGAAGGCATCCCAAGGGGCGACACTGACCCCACCTTTGCGATTGGTGACGACACTCTTAACCCCAGCCGGCAAGGGCCATTCTGGTACCAATATTCCCGCAACATCTATTCCCGCTTCATCGGTTGACACTAAGCTGGATGCCACACCCATCTCCTTTGTTGTTTATGTTTTTTGCTGTCTATGTTTTTTTATTATGTACGCTTTTCACGTCTTAAATTTTTATGGTAACGAGTCACCTTGCGCCGCATCGTCCACTAATGCAGATAAAAGCGCATCAAAATCTTCTGGCAACGGGGCTTGCCATTGCATGTATTCACCCGATTCTGGATGAAACAACCCCAACTGGGCCGCATGTAAGGCTTGCCTAGGAAAACGTTTTAATTGCTCCACCAACTCAGGTGACGCCCCTTTTGGGATCTTGAAACGACCGGCGTAAACACTGTCGCCCACTAGGGGGTGGCGATTGTGTGCCATATGTACGCGAATTTGATGAGTGCGCCCCGTTTCCAACTTGACTCGCACATGCGTGTGATTGGGGAATCGCTTAAGTAAACGATAATGCGTAATGGCTTCTTTTCCACCTACGTTCACCACAGCCATCAATTTACGTTGTTTGGGGTGACGCCCAATGGGAGCATTGATTTTGCCACCACCAGTCATTGTGCCAATTACCACCGCTTCGTATTCCCGGCTCACACTGCGCTCTTGCAGCTGAGTGATCAGCTCGTTATGGGCTTGCAGTGTTTTCGCCACTACCATAAGCCCGGTGGTGTCTTTATCGAGGCGATGGACAATGCCCGCTCTAGGTAAATTTTCTTGCTCTGGACAATGAGCCAATAAGGCATTCAAAAGCGTCCCATCTCGGTTGCCTGCTGCAGGGTGTACCACCAGCCCGGCGGGTTTATTGATGACGATAATGTCATCGTCTTCATAAATGATATCCAGCTCAATGGCTTGTGGCGTCCACTCTCCTTGGGGTTGCAACTGAGCATCTAACTGCAAATTCTCACCACCGAGAAGCTTATCCTTAGGCCTGGCAGATTGAGTATCTACGGTAAGATCACCGTTTTTAATCCAGCTTTGAAGCTGAGATCGTGAAAATTCAGGGAACAATTGCGCTGCCACTTGATCCAAGCGTTGACCAGAGCAGTGATCAGGCACAATCACCTGAGTTTGAATGTGTTGAGACATACGAAAAACAAACTAAACAGTCGGTGTAAGGTCACAATGGGCGCAGCACGAGATGAACCATTAGAGGCACACAAACCCGCACAAAGCTTTGGTCTGGGCACCCTCTGTGTTTAAATAGCGCCCTGTAGCCGCATTGCATGAGGTTAACAATGGCTAGTGTAACCCGGCAGTGTTCTCATTTCGAAATGGAAAGCTCCTCTATTTGTAGAAAAAGCGCCGGTTCGGAAGTCAACAGTAGAGTGATAAGCGAAATATCTATGCGTGTATTGGTAAAATTAGCGTTAGTGGCCTCCCTAGTGGCGATGTGTGGCTGCTCTATATTCGGGTCTGATGACGAGAAAGAAGATAAGTCCGGGGTCGACCCAAACACCACCGAAAAGATGGTCTACGACAACGCTCAGCGTATGTTAAGAGCCAGCCAATGGGAACCGGCCATCCGCAACCTGCAATTACTTGAAGAAAACTTTCCTTTTGGTAATTACGCCGAACAAGCCCAACTGGAACTGGTTTACGCTTACTACCGCAGCTACCAACCCGACGCAGCCATTGCCGCTGCCGACCGCTTCATTCGCCTTCACCCACAGCATCCGCAAGTCGATTACGCCTACTACCTTAAAGGGCTCGCTACCTTTAACAACAACGGTAATTCGTTTGACCGCTTCTTTCCTACTGATCAATCCAAGCGTGACCCGGGTGCATCACGAGAATCCTTCGCGCACTTCTCCCAACTGCTCGCGCGCTTCCCCAACAGCCCCTACGCGCCGGACGCGCGCAAACGCATGATCTATTTACGCAACATGTTAGCAAGGGCAGAGATCAACGTAGCCAACTATTATTTCAAACGTGGCGCTTATCTAGCGGCAGCTAACCGTGGTCGTTACGTGGTTGAAAACTTTCAACAAACGCCAGCGGTACCCGATGGTCTGGCGGTCATGATTCAGGCTTATAAGCTACTGGGTATGGATGAACTGGCCAGCGAAAACTTAATCGCTCTGCACACCAACTATCCTGAATACCCGGCTTTAATGGAAAGTGGCCAATTCGACTATGCCTACGGCACCTTGCAAGATGAAAAATCGTGGGTAAGCACAGTCACTTTTGGATTGTTTGATAGCCCAGTTTCTCCCTCGTTTGATACTCGTGAGATCTACAACACTATCTACTTTGAAGATACCCAAGTCGCTCAGGAAAAATATGAACCACAGCAAAAAGAGCGCGGTTGGTTAAATCGCATTAGCTTTGGTTTAATTGATTAATTTAACTGTAGACTTTATCTGTCTGTACATTCAGCAGACAAAGAAACATCAAGGTAGAGAAATATCAAGAAAGAGAAACACCCAGATAGAAAAAAGCGGTCTCAATTGATGACCGCTTTTTTTACGTCAGAGAAAGCTTCCTAACTGCCCAGTTTCCAACCATTGGTAATCGGATACCGACGGTCTCGCCCGAAACCACGCTGAGTAATTCGCACTCCAATAGGTGCTTGCCGACGCTTGTATTCATTGATATCCACTAATCGCAGAACCCGTCGCACTTCCTCTACCTTAAAACCGGCTTCCACAATGGTATCTGCACTTTGGTCTTGCTCAATATACCGCTCCAAAATCTGATCTAACACCTCGTAAGGCGGCAGGCTGTCTTCATCTTTTTGATCCGGTGCCAACTCCGCAGACGGTGGTCGCTCAATCACACTGACGGGTATGACTTCTTCTAACGTATTGCGATAACGAGAAAGCGCAAATACCAATGTTTTGGGCACGTCTTTTAAAACATCAAAGCCACCCGCCATATCACCATACAAGGTGGAATACCCCACCGCCATCTCACTTTTATTGCCAGTGGTTAAAACGAGATAGCCTTTTTTGTTTGAAATGGCCATCAGCAAAACGCCTCGACACCGAGCCTGAAGGTTTTCTTCTGTGGTATCGATAGCCGTTCCGGCAAATTCTTCCGAGAGCGTCGCCATAAACGCCTCATACATAGGTTCTATGCTCAATGACTGATATCGAACCCCCAATCGCTGAGCCTCATCTTCCGCATCGTTTTTCGATAAGTCCGAGGTGTAACGAAATGGCATCATCACCGCCTCAACTCTGTCTGCACCCAACGCATCTACAGCAATGGCCAAGGTTAACGCCGAATCAATCCCACCTGACAGCCCCAGTACCACCCCTTTAAACCCATTTTTATTCACATAATCCTTTACCCCCAAAACCAATGCCTGGTAAACCGCATCCAAATCAGTGGGCAAGGTAGAAAGCGGCTGTTTAACCGGCGAAACGCTCCCGTTTTCATCTATTTGCAACTCAATTGGAAACAACCCTTCCGCAAACAAAGGGGCTTGAGCAAACAACTCACCGTCTGCTGAAACCACTTTCGAACCACCGTCAAACACCAACTCATCTTGCCCCCCAACCAAGTTCGTATACACAACGGGCATGTCGCCCTCTTGTGCTCGAACTTTTAACAGAGATTGACGCTCTTGGGACTTACCACGATGAAACGGTGAGGCATTAAGGTTCAACATCAATTTCGCCCCAGCACGTTTTGCTTGTGCCATGGGTTCGGTATGCCAGATGTCTTCGCATACAGTAATAGCGGTAGGTATGCCATTAATCTCGACCACCAATGGTTGATCACCCGAAACAAAATAACGCTCTTCATCAAAGACTTGATAGTTGGGTAAGCACTGTTTAGCGTATTCGCCCACCCATACCCCCTTCGTACATACCCCTGCCATATTAAACACACGCCCAGCAACACGCTTGGGGTAACCCAATACAATCGTTGCTTGAATGGTCTGCTCGGCAATTGAGGTTAATGCTTCATCAATACGCCCTTCTAAACTGGGCCGCAGTAACAAATCCTCTGGTGGATAACCCGTCAACGTTAATTCAGGGAAAACAATAATATCCGCACCATGATCTGCCACCGCACGCTTTGCTTCATTAATCACCTTCTCTGTATTACCGTGAATATCACCCACCATAAAATTCAACTGGGCCATCACAACGGATAATCTTTTCATACTGCTTTCCACTGTTAATTCGCTGAGTTCGATTTGCTTTGATTCTTGAGATTTCGGTACATTATCGAAATTACGCTCATTGTCCGCAAAAAGGCAATGAAGCGCAAAAGCACATATGGTTAACAACACCTCGGATTACAACAGCGATTGGCTCAGAATTGTTATACCATGTGAAAATTATGTTATGTCGTATTGGAACCCATTTAACCACCCACGTTTACGTTACCTTTGGGCCTATGTCATTGATCGAAAAACACCCACTCGTTCCCTTACAACACGATTTTTCACTCGTCTACTTTACAGAAGGAAATCATCGTGACTGACGCTTATTCAGAGCGTGCAAAAAAAGAACAACTCACACAAAAACTCAATAGTGTGGTTTTCCAAAATTACGGCCTACTGCGTGTATACACCTATTATAGGGCCGTTTTAGGTGTTCTTTTTTTAGGTATGTACAGCTGGGGAATCGCAACTCAAGTCTTGGGCAGCGAAAATGGAAAGCTCTTCTTTTACACTGCCATCGGCTACTCCATTATTAATATTGGCACTCTGTTTCGGCTGTGGCGCTACCAATCTCAGACGAGCCTCTCGCGGCTAATCGCTTTGCTCATCATCGACATTGTCGCACTGGTCCTCATGATGCACGCCAGTGGTGGCATACAAAGTGGAATTGGCTATTTATTGATTATTACCGTCGCCGCAGGCTCTATTTTCCTCCAAGGACAAATGACGGTGTTTATTGCCGCCATGGCAACGGTGTCTGTGCTTTTGGAAACTACTATTGTTGCTCTCACCACAGATGTCGGAAGCCGTTCTGTTTTCTCTGCCGGCACATTGGGCATTTTACTATTTATCACCGCTTTGCTTTTTCAGTACTTAACGCAGAAAATCAGAGAAAGCAGTGCTGAAGCACTCTTACAGGCTCAACAAGCAGCCCACGCCAAAGTGATTTCTCAACAAATCATTTCACGAATGCGAACCGGGGTGATCGTGATTTCCTCTGAAGGTTATGTGCAACTCATTAATGATGCCGCATGTAAATTTGTGGGTTTGGACGATGCGAATAGCTTACACTATCAGGCAATCAGCCAGTGCCCTATCCTTTTTAACTGTTTTCACGAATGGAAGAAAAACCCTCGCAAAGCCACCACACCCATTTATATTCCTGAAAGTAATCGTGAGGTGAGAATCAATTTTGCCTTTTTGGGCGAGACTGATAATTCGGACGTCCTCATTTTTATTGAAGACAACCGACAATTGGCACAGGAGGCACAAAAACTCAAACTTGCCTCACTAGGTAAACTCACTGCCAGTATTGCCCATGAAATACGAAACCCACTTGGTGCGATAAGCCATGCCGCTCAGCTCATGGCCGAGACACCTGACTTAGATAATGGTAATCAACGACTGACAGAAATTATTGTTAATCACTCCAAACGCGTTAATCAAATCATTGAAAATACGCTGCAATTATCACGGCGAAATCAGTCCAAACCAGAAATGCTGCAACTCAATGAATGGCTTCCACAATTTATCCGTGAATACCAAGAAGGGGGGGATTGTGATATTACACTACGCGATGATATTACCGATAGCACTCTTGCCAACATCAAAATCGACCCTCATCACTTCAAACAAATACTGACGAATTTATTTGATAACGGCATTCGCTATAGTGAAATGGCCACCGGTCGAAAACAATTACTCATTTTATTGACACAAACTTCCGGCGACGAATTTACCGCAATACAAGTTTTTGATGAAGGGCCCGGAGTCGATGAAAAGGATATCGCACACATTTTTGAACCTTTTTATACCACCGAAAATACAGGCTCTGGATTAGGACTCTATATTTGCCGTGAATTGTGCGAATCTAATCAAGCGTCTCTCCATTACATCCACACTGGCGTCTCAAAAAGCTATTTTCAAATCAGCTTCGCTCACGCCCAACAGGTTTTTTAGCGAATGACACACACAGCACTCATTATCGATGACGAACCGGACATTCTTGAATTACTGGAAATTACCCTTGAAAGAATGGGCGTGAAAGCCCATAAGTCCCCTAACTTAACCAACGCTCGGACCAAGCTTCAGGAAAACCAGTATGATTTTTGCCTGACAGATATGCGATTACCCGATGGTAACGGTATTGATCTCGTAAAAGAATTACAAACGGATTACCCAAACCTTCCCGTCGCCGTCTTTACCGCTCATGGAAATATGGATACCGCTGTCGAAGCAATGAAGGCCGGTGCTTTTGACTTCATTACCAAACCCGTTGACCTCGAATTATTGCGACAGTTGGTGAATACCGCCCTTTCAATGAGCAAACCAACGACTAACTCACCAATAAATGATGACTTAATTAAGGGCCAGGCCGAAAGCGTAAAAGTTTTGAGAAAAAAAATTACAAAACTCGCGCGCTCACAAGCACCCGTATTTATCAGTGGTGAATCCGGTAGCGGAAAAGAGCTAGTAGCAAGATCCATTCACAACCATGGGCCAAGAGCAGAAAGCCCTTTTATTGCTGTCAACTGCGGTGCTATTCCCACCGATTTAATGGAAAGCGAATTTTTTGGTCATAAGAAGGGCACTTTTACCGGAGCACATCAAGACAAAAAAGGGTTATTTCAAGCAGCCAATGGCGGCACTTTATTTTTAGATGAAGTGGCAGACCTCCCATTGGATATGCAAGTCAAATTACTTCGCGCCATTCAAGAAAAAGCCATCCGTATGGTCGGAGATGCCAAAGAGATTAAAATTGATGTGCGTATTCTCAGTGCGACTCATAAAAACCTGGCCAATGCGGTCAGCAATGGTGACTTTCGCTCTGACCTGTATTATCGAATCAATGTCATAGAAATTGATGTACCGCCACTGCGTGATCGAAAGGGGGATATTCAATTACTGGCTGAGTTCTTCCTAGAAAAGTTCGCTGAAGAAATGCAATGTAACCCGGCTCAACTTCAAAAAAATGCCTTAACGACCCTTGAGCAATACACTTTTCCGGGCAATGTGCGTGAATTGGAAAACATATTAGAGCGAGCTTATACCTTGTGTGATGGCGATATCATCACCATCGATGATTTACAGCTAAACCGGAAAAACGAGCCCCCTTCACAACAACCCAAGAGTACTCCTTCCGACATCAATGTGGCAGAAATTCAGAATTTGGACGAATACCTGGCGGATATTGAGCGAGACATTCTCGTCAATGCCCTTGAACAAAACCGCTGGAATAGAACCGCAACCGCTAAATCCCTAGGGATCACCTTTCGCTCTTTGCGCTACCGGTTGAAAAAACTGGGGCTGGAAGAAGATTAATCCTCAACTGAGTAAAGAATCATCACAAAAGACTATTTTTGTGATGATTTTCGCGCCAAAAAACTATAAACTCTTTATTATAACGTTTTCGGTGGTTACGAATGTACTTTCATAACGAAAAGATGCCTTTCATAATGGAAAGATTCTTTCACACCGGAGAGATGCTTCTCCTTACAGAAAGCACCTTTTATTGAATAGCTTCATACCACCACGAAATAATTTGGATTACTCAATATTATCGTCGCCTCCTTCGACAAAGGATTGTCAAAATGAAACATCAACAGGGTTACACCTTCATCGAAATATTCTTTACGCTATGCATTGCTACCATATTGGTCTCCATGGCACTCCCTAGCTGGTCAGCATTTCAGGACAGGAACACACAGAGCATCAGCTATAATGCTCTGCTTAGTGCAGTGAACTTTGCTCGTATGCAAGCCATTTCTCAAGGAGAACACACCACCCTCTGCCCTAAACAAACTCCCAACACCTGTGGAACCGATTGGACCAATGGCATTTTGGTATTTACGGATAAAAACCGAAATGGCAGTATCGACAACGCTGAAACTCCACTCAGAGAGTTCACTTTATCCTCAAAAGAGCACTCGCTCATTTGGTCGTCTTTCCAACGTAAAACCTACTTAACGTTTACGCGTGAAGGAGTGACGGCGAACCAAAATGGCACCTTCGTTTACTGCCCAGCAAATAAAACGCCTGACTTGGGATGGGCAATGATTATTAATAAAGCCGGGCGTGTTTATCGTGGTGTCGACAGCAACAACAATGGCATTGAAGAAAGAAGCAATGGGAAGGATATTCAATGCTCGTAAGTGCGAGTTAAATGTGAGTATTAAAATCAAATACAAAAATAAAGCGTTCTGAAAAATCGCGACTACTCTGCCGCGATTTTTTCTCTCTATGAAACGATCAAGCGATCAATTTGGTATACGCTCTTCCCACAGCAATCGTCCCGCTCTACCATCGCCAAATACATTCACTTGCCGCTCCTGAATCGTACCATCAGACCCTGGCGTGTACTGCCTACCTCCCAAGAACCCAGACTGATTCGGAATCCCATTGTAGAATGCCTCACCTACATAAGGGTAATCAAATTGACCATCGTTATTCACATCAAAAATTCCTTCCTGAGGGGACAAACCTGTGAGTAAATCCACACTCATCAACCAGCCTCTTCCTCCATCAGAGCAAGCAGTCGTATCAGGAATAATGGTATTGAAAAATAACACGCTACCACGAATTGAAGCATCGGAAACGACCCTTTCTCCCTCAAGAATCCCTCCCATATTGAGGTCAACGAACCAACCATTATGAGTTTGCCAATTCAGGATGTTGTCATTTACAGGATTTCCATTCACATCCGTTGCCGGTTGTTCCATCACCGTCCGTAAGCCACCACTGGAAACCAACGTGCGCTCTGCAAACGTGGAACGATCTAATTCAAAAGCCCCTCGATCCCACACAGCATAAAAACTTTGCTCATCGGTATAGTTATTCACATCTGAAGGTTGAATAAAACGGCCCGTACCAAAAAATACCAATACATTAGGGACATTGGCATTAGGACCAGTCTCAGCAGTTGTCACATTAGTGTTGAAATCAACAATGGGTGCCGCCGTAATGGGTTGCCGCTGATCACGGTCATTTTTAGCGGTGAACAGTGGTAAAGGAGATTGACCTCCAGACGTAGAGGAAGCAACGCCCCAATTATTATCGTTCGTAGATGAGACATCAAACGCCCACATATTCCCGTCAAGATCTCCGGCATAAATCCGATCTGCCACCATATCGCCATCTATATCAATAACACGAGGAGTGGACAATCCATTCGTAACGCGGGTTGCTTTCGATTCAGTACTGATGCGCAGATAATCCGAGCCTTCAGTCCAAACGCCATCTAATCCACCATCCAAATACAAAATGAATAAATCGGCAAAACCTTGACCAGTGTTGTTGTAACCATTTCCTAAAATGGCTGCCCAACGTCCATTTTGCATCATTGCAATGGTTGGAGGGCTGTAGACATACCCAAGATTATTATTGTCATCAGAATCAAACTCCCAGAGTACCAATTCATCGGCCAAAGTCTCATCGGAAAATTCAGTAGGGTCGGTTACATCCAATGCAAAAATACCTCTCCCACCGGCTCTCAACCCACCAATCAAGACGGTTCTCCACGCCTCACTGCCATTGGTGGTTCTGGGAATATAGACATCAGAAATACTGGGGGTTAAGTCAACATAAAATGTATGCTCATACTTTTGATTTGCAAGATAATGTAAACCGGTATCAAGAGCGCTACTGTCATAAAGCTGACTGGGAATGTACGCAATAACTTCTTGGCCTGCATTGCTCCCGGTTAAATTACCCACCACACCATGCAACATGCCATCGTTCGCCCCAAAATAGAGAACCGGTGTTCGTGAAGCCGCAACCCCTTGCCTAAAACTGTTATAGTCATCGCCGCTGCCCCCAAAACGGCTATCATCACTATAGCTGGGGTAATCTAACTGAGGGGCACCAACATAAACGGGGGTAGAATTAACAATATCACCCAATACACTGGAGCGAATGCGAAGATCACCTGCATCATTTCCTTCTAAGGTTCGATTTCCTCTTAAATAGCGTAGGACATCTCGTCCAAGTGAATTATCTCTGGAACCTGAACCGTCATAACCCAAATCATTCTTCTGACTCGCCGTTAAATTGGCCCACCTAAATTCAACCCCTTCCGCACTTTCGGGGTTATAGGTCAATATATTTCTACTTCCTGGGCGTTGGCTGTCTATTTTATCACTGGCATCCCAAGACTCCGTACTAGACACCTCTCCTGTTTGGCTCAACTCATAAGCAAAAAGATTTCCCGACCAACGTGCTGTATTAAACTGCGCCAAGAATACTGCACTATCCGTCGTTAACTCTGCCGAGTTAAACGCGACTGACCCAAGTGTACCGATTTGTTCTTGAATATCAGAGATGGCACTGTTCAACGCACTTTGTAATTCCGACGCATCTTCAGCGGTAATATAGGTTGTACCGGAATTCGTCGCCGCTCTGGGCAGCAACGGGCTATCCAATAATGCTTGATCGGCAAATCCAATAAAATAAGATTTAATGTTATTAATTTCCTCTGAGCCATCGGAATTATCTAAATCCGGACGTAAATCCATTTCATAAAGCGCCAATGCCACATCTTCTGGATAATCACCAGTAATTGGGCTAGTTGCGTCATAACCTTGTAAATAGGTACTAACATCATTATCGCTTGTTGGTAATCCATCGGTTAAAGACACAATAAAATTTTTCTGGCAAGAATACTGAATGATAGGATCAGATGCGGTTGGCGTCGATTGTGTTTGCCTTAAAACAGGAGACCAATAACTAGGGGTATCATTAAAAATACTACTACCAGAGACATAATTATCAGAACTATTAATTGCGCCATTATTAGGATGCAACCGTAAACGGTTATCTTGAAATCCTTGAATAAAATACCGTCCAATACCTTCCAATGATTCGGCCAGAGGGGTGGTACCTCCAGCACTTAGACTGTTAACACCATTGATCAAGCGCGTTCGATGGCTGTCTGTCATATCCGTAAGGCCAACATCCACGTTGGCCCCTCTACCACCGTTAAATGACATAACACCAACACGAATATCATCCAACCCAGAAATGATATCTATAGCGGCTTCTCTTGCCACTTCCATACGAGTTTTTGCTTCTGGTTTTACGCCGGCTCCAGAAAAATAATCAAAGGACGTCTGATCGCTATTAGAATAATACCAGTTGAGGTAATTACCCGTATAAGTTCCATAAAAGCCTTGTAAACTAGCTTCATAATTTGCATTAGGGTCAAAGCACATTTTATTCACTGCATAAGGTGAATTTCGAGTTAGATCCGTTCCCCATACAAAAATATTACGGTTAAAGGAAAATGGGCTAGTCCTCGTCAAAATAAATATTTGATCATTATCTTCATCTCCTCCTGTAACGATATATAAAGAAGGATCAATCTGAAATCGCTCAGGACAATCAAAGGAAAACGTTCCTTCAGAAAAAGGGGCAGCAGGTGCAATTGTCGTCATGGAGCCCGAATCATCAATAAGAAACATAAGGTTTGGAGGGACTGCCGATGCCACAACCAGCGGATCTGACGACAAGGTCAACTCGGCAGCACTACTTAAAGTGCCGAATGTCATGAATACCGAGAAAGAAAAAACCGAAGAGATTTTTAACCATTTTTTTGTCAACATAATACTACCCTCTGCCTGTAGGCAAAGATAATGAAAAATCAGAAACTTCACGTTTGACGACATATTGAAATGCCGAAAAATTAAAAGTTAATTAGAGATTCACACCAAAATAACTCACCACAATGCGTTCAGAATTACCATCCCTTCCTGTCGAACGTGAGACTATTTTGAAGATTTCAGAGGAGGCACCGCCAGTAGTTTGGCCATATCCGGTAAGATTTAATCCTTGAGCGGTATCGTCGTTTTCAATATCACCCACATGCTCTATGTAAAACTGAGCAGAAACACCATTCATTGCCGTTGCCGTTCTAAATTGGCCTGCTTGCCATGTGGCATCAGCAAAAATATCAATAGGGCCATTACCTTCAGAATAAAGCCCATTAGCCCCCGTATCGGTAAAACCAGTAACATTAATGATCAATCCCAAAAAATTTTCGGCTTCAACAATGCCTGCTTCGGCTGCAGCCAGGGATAAATGCGCTTCACGAACACTGGCCGTCATTTTCTCTTGAAGCAACACATTCTGATTTCCCGACAACACCACCAGGGTTAGCACCAATAAAATAATCAAACTGACGGCTAAAGCCACACCACGCTGCTTACCATAATCGACAATATTATCTTTCGAAAAACGAATTACTCTAACTCTTGACATAGCCATACCCAGTTGTCATGGAAGTTATAAACTGCGATTACGTATATTTGCCGTAAAAGGATAACTTCGTGTAAAGTCACCATCCACATTAGAGACGGTGATATTCGCACGTACAGAAACCACATTTTCTAAATTCCCAATAACATCCGCATCACCAAAAACATCAGCTGACCCATCAGAATTGACATCTTCTCCAAATAAAAATTGAAGATCTTCAACATCTCTGATTAATTCATCCACTTGATTATTCAAAGCGCGATAAAGGGATTGACCACCCACCACATTCTCACCAACAAAATATATTTTTTCATAGGGCTGCAATAACTGGGCAGATCCATCATAGGTCTTACTAAACGTTTGAGTTGTATTTTGATAACTGACCCCAGAAATACTGCCGGAGTTATGGGTTAGTGTCCCACTGGTTTGCACATTATTTGCCGTATTGGCAAACAACTCTCCATCCTCACAATCGGTTAACAATAATATTTCACCTAACTCAATATCATTACCTACATTCACTTGTAGCGCTGCAGAGGTTGTCGGCATAAAAGGAGCTTGAATTCGGGCATTACTTAATGCATTTGAACCTCTTAACGTAATTACATCCGTCCCATCCACAACATTTATCGTTCCTATCGTTACCCCAACCGCATCATTCACGGCATTTAACCCCGCTTGGTTAACAATATTAACGATATACCCAAAATTGGGATCGGCTGGATTGGTAATATCAGTCCAATTAAAAATAGTATCCGGCGAACAACCATAATAATCCGCCATGCGAATATCCCGAGCCAAAAATTCAACAGCCATTCGCCCACTTTGCTGAACTTCAGAAAAAGACTGCTGAACATTAGCACTTGCACGATTTGCATCAAAAATTTGCAATACGCCAAATAACAGGACAACACCCAAGCTCATTGCAATCATTAATTCTATTAAGCTTAAACCATTCTGATTTTTCAATAATTCCGCTTTCTGAAAACAGCTGTAATTAAAGTATTTTTTCATAGCTGTATCCTAAAAACATATTCTTGAGTATCCATAACGCTGCCCGTCTCATCCTGAGTTTGTTCAGGCCACGATACGGAAATATCAAAAGCATTAGCAATAGAATCCACATCTTCTACTGTTCCCAACGCTCCTGCAGGTAATCCGCCATCGGCAGCTGCTTGCTGAATAGCTTGTTGCCATTGAAATGCATCTAGCTGAGCAATTTGAACCGAAGAACAAGGCGAACAGCTAGGGTTCGTTTCTTCCCCTTCAATGTCATTGTAATTACCATTTTGAACGCCAGCTTGATTTGAGCGCATTCTCTCAGCCATGTCATAGGCATAAATAGTTGCTAAGGTTCGATACTGTGAATTATTAATATTTTTCAAACTCATTGTTTGCATTGCCGCTAAACCAAGCATCCCTACGGCTAAAATCACGATAGTTACAAGAATTTCAATGAGCGTAACACCACGCTGATAAATCTTCGACGATATAAAAGGTTTACGTAACTGTATGGAAAAAACGTTCATTCTAGTCACCCATAATGAAAAATACTTTCACGAGTAAAAACGCGATAAAGCTAAGGGCAGACAAAGTCCGATGCCGCCGACACACCTGAAACAAGAAGCGTGACCTGACTCCCATTTTCACCGACTCGATCATCACAGACATCAAGCACAATCGCAGTATCGACCTCACCCAGGGCGGTAAAGGTAAATTCTGTTACAGAAACAGACCCCGTTACGTCTAAAGTCTCCGGTAAAGGCTCCCATAGGCGCAGCTCTTCCCCCACATCCCACTGCTCATCATCATCACCATCTTCCCACACCACTACACCATTGGCCCAATTACCTTGACGTGCACCGAACATAATGGGTTGCCCCTGTTTAATGGCTTCACTGCGTGCAAAAGTCAAAGCTCCCTGAATTTGATTCGTTACAGAGGTCAACTCATTATTTCGAATTAATTGTGTAAAGGATGGCACGCCAATCGCTAGTAAAATACCAGCAATTGCCATCACAACCAGGAGCTCAATCAGAGTAAAGCCTCGTTCGTGTGAAGAATTTTGGTGAGCATGAAGATATGAAAACATTCGAATATCCAACATAAAATGATTTGATATTCGAACCTTAGCGGGAGCCCCTCACCTTTTCACGAGACAACAGACAAACGGTGAATAAGTCGATTCCAAAGGAAAAAGTAGCCGCTTACCCGGCATTTTTTGATAAATGGTTCACAAAAAAATTACCGAAATATGATGAGAGTCACTATAAAACCGAAACTTATATCACCCAAAGACAAATAGAATTTTTCTTATATACCATTGAATTTATATAAAAATGCCACCCCTTATTCCTACCCCCACCATCATCTTCTCGATATTTTTTGAGCTTTTTATGCAGCATGACAAGCCATGGCACACCCACTCCAGACTAAACGTTCAATTTAGTACCAGTTATCAAAAATGAGAAATAAAGACTACGACCAGCACAATGAGAAAAACATTAATCGAAAAATACAAACCATTCAGTATTATCTTAAAAAAAGCTGCCGTATTTTTAGCTTTTGACTAGATTAGTTGTTTGAACAAACCATACATTTACTCATTGGACACAATAAACACCCTTTATGAACAACAATATCCATACTTGATTTACAAAGAATCTGGCATTCTTCATGTGATCCAACTCTAAAAATAACGATAGACAGCACAAGATAACTTCTGCACTTCAGAGAAAACGGTTGGAAAACCAATGATAAACACAAATCTGATTGAGAAACGTCAAAAGCAGCAAAACAGTGTTATTGCCACCCCGCCATTAGCGAACCAACGAGCAGCATTAAGCGTCATTCATTTATTTGATCAACAAGCCAGAAAAACGCCTCAAAAAATTGCGGTTTATCATTCCAATCACGCCTACGATTATGGAACACTTCAACAAGTTTCTCATCAAATGGCATTAGCGCTTATTGACCATGGTGTATCACCAGGAGATCGAGTTGCTATCTGTATAAAGCGCTCTATCGATTTGATTCCTATTTTTCTTGCCGTTCTTCGATGTGGTGCAGCCTATATTCCCTTAGATACCACACATCCCGCTTCCCGAAACCAAAAGATTTTAGAATCCGCCACTCCCACATTAATGATTTATGATGAACACTCATTAGTACTGAAAAAAGAGAGCACTGTCCGGTCATTACACATCCGGGAACAACTTCATAACAAAAAAAGTTTTTCTAAAAAAATCACCTCGGCTTATCCGCCTGTTGACTTGTCACAACCTTCATTGCCAGCCTACATCATTTTTACCTCTGGCTCGACAGGTCAACCCAAAGGTGTTCAGGTCTCTCAACAGTCCCTTTGTCGCTTTTTACAAGCGGTTGCCCATGAACCAGGATGCAACGAAACTGATAAAGTAGCCGCTCTGACCACAGTATCATTTGATATTGCTGCCCTAGAAATATATTTACCCTTGATAACCGGTGCAGAGATCCACTTATTTGATGAACAGACAATAAAAAATGGTGAGCTTCTAGCAAATCAATTACAAGACAGCGGCATTACATTATTGCAAGCGACACCAGCCCACTTTCGTCTAATGATGGCAAGCGGCTGGAGACACTCTCAACCAATAAAAAAAATACTGTGTGGAGGAGATCAGCTCAACCCTCAATTAGCCACTCAGCTTTTAACGTATACCGACGAGCTTTGGAATATGTATGGGCCAACAGAGGCTACCGTATGGTCTACTTGTAAACGTATAATCCAAGACAAAACAGTCTCTATTGGATATCCCATTGCAGGCACCAGTTGCTGCATAATTGACAATGATCAAATTGTACCCCACGAAACAGAGGGAGAATTATGGATCGCAGGCCTCGGCTTAGCCGATGGTTACTATAACGATAAAGACAAGACTGATGACAAATTTGTATGGAAAAACGTAGGTCATGGTTTACAGCGTTATTATCGTACGGGCGATAAAGCCATCATGTCCAAAACCGGAGAGCTCAAGTACATCGGAAGAATCGATTTTCAAGTAAAGATACGAGGTTATCGTATAGAACTGCAAGAAATTGAAGCCGTTGCGTCCGCTTTCCCCAATGTTGCAGAATGTATTGCTACAGTCCAAGAGGATCATTATGGCGAACAAATCATAGTGTTATGTATCCTCCCTGAAAATCAACAGACTAGCCATTTTCATCCGCTACGAGAGTATCTTAAGACCCATTTACCCACTTACATGATTCCATCTCGAATAGTTACCCTAAATAACATTCCTCTTAATACAAATGGTAAAGTTGATCGAAAGGCTATTTTGAATTTTATTTCAGAAGAAAAAATTGACCATACTGAACATCAAAGCAACTCAAACAAAGTCATAGAAGAGATTAGACACATATGGTGCGACACTTTAAATATTAAGCACATTTCAAATAAAGATGATTTTTTTGATTTGGGTGGACATTCCATTTTAGCATTCATGCTGACCAAAAGAGTTGAAGACATAGTTAGGAAAAAAGTGTCTTTGGGTCTTATCTTTAGATACTCTACCTTTTCAAACTATGTGAGTTCATTAAAGCTCGATCAACACATTCATCAGGAATATGAAGCGCATTCACTTTGCACAAGCATTCCATTAAACAAAGCAGCTCGTGAGAGCAATGGTCATACCGCCCTCATTTTTATTTGCGGGATCAATATTTATCAAGACATCACTAATCGATTATCCCCCAACATTGAAGCTCATGCCATCTATATTGAAGCAGAAGAAAAATTATTCTCCCGTAAAGAACACTCCTATAAAGACCGACAAACCATAGAAAAACTCGCTGATCGTTATGTACTGGAAATACAAAAACTCAACATATCAAACCTTAGTCTCTGTGGACTATCATTCGGTGGAATATTGGCCACTGTTATTGCCAAAAAGCTAGAAAAAAAATCCATGGTGGTACGAAATGTTTTTATGCTGGATTCTGTATTGCCCAACGCATGGAGAATGGACTGGAAAAAAATCATCTACAAAATCAAAAATGCTACAACACAAATCGCAAGAAAAGAGCGAAAAATACTAACAAGTATTGACAATAGCATCTGCCAACCCCTAAAGAAGGCACGAGAAAGACAATTTAGTTTCTTAAAAGAAACCATGTTTTATTTTGACAAGAAAGAAATAGATTTATTCGCAAAAATATTTCTAATTAAGGCACAACATCGCATAGAGACTTCGAAATTCAAGTCCTTAAAGGAAGATTACGGCTGGAAAAAAATAATTGTGGGTAAGCTAGAAATTACGGAAACAGAAGGAGAGCATATAAGCATGGTCTCTGCACAACATGCTCACAACGTAGCCAACATTATTAATTTACAGTTACTCCCCATTGCAGAAGTAAGAAACATTACCTCAGACACTGAATGCGCAAATGATACAACAGTTACCTACAAATAAAGCTCATACTGGCTTTTTTTCACCTGATAAAACAGCTGATGCTTCACTTACTGCAAAAGTCTTTAGTGGCATTAATGGTTTACGCCAACTTTATGAGCCTTGGAGAACATCTATAAAACAACATGGCTCAAATTTTGTACACCATCCTAATTGGTATGAAGCTCAGTTAGCAGGGTTAAAAAAGCCTCATTGTGTGTTTTTTATTGCCCTATATAGTCATTCACAGTTGCATACTGTAATTCCTCTACAAAGAAGACGAATAAAAAAATATGGATGCACACTTTCATTCGTTGAACTTTTTTATAGTAATGAGATGGGTATCTGTGATATCTATTCACTCGCCGACCACAACGACAACATTTGGGAGTTGGTTATCCACTCAATACAAAGAACATACCCTAATTCTTATTTTTTACGCCTTCAGCATACACCTCTGCGCTCTCACTTCGAAAAACTAAACATACCCCATAAAATCGATTTTAAAAAAATAAGTCACAACAGCAAATATTTAGATGTCGACACCCCATCACCAACTATCTTTTGGGAGCAATACTCAAAAAACTTTAAACGTAATCTACGTCGGTTGAGAAAAAAAGCACTTACTCAAGGCTCTCTTCAATTTAAAACTTATCAACAAGCTTCTGATTTGAATAACGCATTTCAAGAGTTACTACAGGTCGAGCATACTGGCTGGAAAGGAAAAAATGGTACCAGCATTTTTTCCCAGAAAAAAAAGCGTGAGCACTATGAGACACTACTACGTGGCTACGCTGATACTGGGCATTTACAAATAAACACACTGTACCTCAATGATCAGCCCATCGCCTCACAGTTTTGTGTCAATATGAAGGGAACACTATATTTGTTAAAAATTGGCTACAATGAAAACTATTCCGAGTTCAGCCCAGGCCAATTATTGTTAGAAGATCTTCTCAATTCTGTTATTGAAGACTCTGCTATTAAACGTGTAAGTTTTGTGACAGGAACAACTTGGATGGAAAGATGGAAACCATTATACGAACCCGTTTTTTTATCCTATAAACCAACAGGGAAATGGCAAGGAAATCTCATCATTCTGTTATTAATATTAAGAGAGAAAATAAAATCCAAGATTTCACTTAAGGGCACCTCTAAAAATAGCCCAACTTTGATATAATCTCACTGTTCAAAAATTTCAAGAGTTTCCTTCTATGTCTCAGCCCGGCTTTTTTGATTTAGATGACAGGTATCGCAAGTTAGATGAAAAAGATCCATTAGTTCATCTCAACAAACTGATATTTTGGGAAGCCTTTCGTCCGACCTTAAAGGAAATACGAAAGTCAAACCGAAAAAGCAATGCGGGTCGTAAAGCCTATGACGAGCTACTGATGTTCAAAGTACTCGTACTTCAGCACTTATACAATGTATCCGATGATCAGATAGAGTACCAAATACGGGACCGCTATTC
>NZ_JAJQVM010000026.1 GCF_021234875.1 Marinibactrum halimedae
CGTTGGAACCACCTGAACCCATCCCGAACTCAGAAGTGAAACGACGCATCGCCGATGGTAGTGTGGGGTTTCCCCATGTGAGAGTAGGACATCGTCAAGCTTCTAATACTAGCCCTCTGGATCTTTGGTCCAGAGGGCTTTTTAGTTTTAAATAGTAGAAAATTAAAGTAACAATAAAATACAGAGGCAAATATGGTTATTTACCTCGACTCCTTTTAGGTGGCAAGAGTCGAGGAGGGAGTTTAACTAGATAAATATCTTTTTCTTTTATTACTTTTCATTTTAGAAAGGTCTGCGAGAAATAACCCGTCAATACAATCAGAAAAGTCTGGATCTATATTAAAAGCTAGGAGCTGAAACCCTCCATGTTCAAAAAGAGCTGCATATTGTTTAAATAGGATTGGCATTTTGGTATTTTTATTTGAAAAGGCGTTTTGTAACTTTTTTAGGCCACTTTCGAAATTGTCATTTTCGTATTTTTGTTGAAGAATTAATTGGGTTTCTAGAGGCAATTCATACGGCATTTTTCCGGTAGCGTAATTCATGCTACCCGTATAAAAACGAGTATAGTAATAAACTAATTCATCTACCAACGACTTTTCGTAATCTGCGCTGATGGACACTGGCCCGATAAGATATCGGATTTCTGGGTGATGATTTAAATAAGCCCCGATACCTTGCCATAAATAGTCTAAGCTTGCCTTTCCCCAGTAATTCGGGTTGACAAAACTACGTCCAAGTTCGGCAGTGTTGGGTAAAATTTTTTTCAAGTTTTCACTGAAGTGAAAAAGAGACGTTGTGTACAGCCCTCGTAGTCCAGCGTAGCTTAGAATTTTAGCGCATTTTCCAATTCGGTAAGAGCCGGCGACCTCTAACTGATCATGATTCCATAAAATAAGATGTTCATAATATTGATCGTAACCATCAATATCTCGCCTTGATCCTGTTCCCTCTCCCACTTTTCGAAAAGTTAATTCTCTAAGGCGTCCTATCTCTCTCATAAGAACTTGGTGATTAAAGTCAGAAAGGAAAATGGAGTTGTGATCTCTGGTTTCACCTAAAAGAAAAGTGTTTTTGAGCTCGTTCTGAAGCTCTTTTCGGTCTTCTGGGTGAGCAACAGTGCGTAGTGTTTCAAAGTTATATTTTTTGTTTCTCCCCAGTTTATAAACGTGCTTTTTCAAACGCTTTATCAGAGATTTGTCGTTAAGCTCTTGACTTGCCAAAGCGTCTGAAGGGATAGGTTCTCCAATTTTAAATTCAATTAAAGCTGAGCGTTTATTGAACATTTCTCTAGCAAGCAGCATTGTTCCAAGTGGCTTGAATAACATAGAGGCACTGTAAAACAATAATGAATTCTTCGCTTTGATATGAATAGGTAAGACGGGGGCACTTGCTTTTCGAGCAAAACTTAAAAAGCCTGGTCTCCATCGTACATCTTTAACACCAATAGGACTGGCTCTAGAGACTTCTCCGGCGGGAAAAATAATGACGGCTTCTTCGTTATTAAGTGCGTTGAGTACACACTTATAGGACTTTCGTGGACTGCCGCCGGTCATGTTATCCAATGGAATCAAGAGGCTTTGGATATTCTCAAATGTCATTAGCATGTCGTTTGCAACAATTTTAACGTCACGACGAACTTCACTGATAAGGCGGAGGATGGCTAGGCCATCAAGAGAGCCAATAGGGTGGTTAGCGATGATAACGACTCTCCCTTGAGATGGGATATTTTGTCGGTCTCGTGCTGAAACACGATAACTGAAATTGAAATACTCAAAGACTTGATCAATAAAGTCGAGTCCATGTAAATGCCCATGAGCCTCAAGAAATCGATTGATTTCCTGTTCGTGGGTCAGTTTTCTTAAGATAGAAAGAGTGGGTCTGCGGATCAGGGGGGGTTGATGAGCAAATCCAGGAAACTTATTGGTAACAGCTTGTTCTATATCGATCATGATGGCCACACTTTTGATTGCTACCATCAGACTATGAGCATGTTATGACAATTGGATGAAGTGCTTTTGTCACCTCTGTGACAATATAACAATGGTTAATAAATAAGAGATATTAACGACTCAATAAATATCCTATCGAAATAATACCTCTATTTTTCGATAGGTTGAATAGAGGTAAGAGTTTCTTCTAGCCTA
The DNA here is from genome assembly GCF_021234875.1 of Marinibactrum halimedae. GTDB lineage: Bacteria > Pseudomonadota > Gammaproteobacteria > Pseudomonadales > Cellvibrionaceae > Marinibactrum > Marinibactrum halimedae. The sequence continues at coordinate 2,148 of NZ_JAJQVM010000026.1, forward strand.
ATCATCTGATTGTCCAATAGTCTCTGACATTGTTCAACTAAGCTGTCAATTTCACACCACTCTTTGGAATCATGACGTATATTAATTTTGTCGGATAGGTTGAATGCCAGTGCTTTGTCTAATACCAAACGAGTAGAGGCTGTTTTTTCAAGTGTGAGTCTGTGTTTGATGGCCTGTTGAAGTGCTTCTAAGCGTGGACTGGTTACAACTGCATTGATACCAAGAGCGGTTGGTGATTTTTGGGCGAGTGCAAGTATAAGTTGTCCGCAGCAAAGAGCTTGAAATGCGGCTGTTTCAAAGTCCACCTGCTTAATTTCCAGGGTGGGTAGGATGTTGTCAAAAAAGCGGAGTTGTCCATCATAAAGAGTGGCGATAGCATTCAAGCTTTTGACGAGAAATGAGAGTGTTTTCTGACACTCGTCACTATCAGGGTTTTTGGCAAGCTCTTCTAAGTGAAGACTGTATAAGGAAAGGTAGGCTACTTCTTCTGCAGGCTCATTATCGGGTTGGTTATTGGCCTCTTCATAGGGTTCAGGGAGGTTATCGTCTTGGGCATAAGTTGGTGACGTCGCGATGGATGAGCGTAATGGTCTAACGTTTGCTGAAATAAAATACAGTAAAATGAGTGCGCCCAGAATGGCAAACCCGGAAATCCAATGAGAAATAACAGTAATATTATTGTCATTACCGTGAGTTGTGACAGTAACATACCCAGCAATATTATTATTTTGAGTGATGGGAAGACTGTGATGTACAGAGTTTTTCGAAGGTGGAGTATTGATGCTTTCAGCCAGAAGCCGGTTTTCGACATCGTGTACTGTCAGACTGCTAATGTTGGTTGCTTTCGAAATTTGTGAGGTGGCAACTTGGAGACTAATTAAGTCGTTGGCAAATAGGGGTTCTGTTGAATAAAGGGCTGCCAAGCGAGCAATGGATTCTCCGTAATGCTTGTGTTGTATAGCCTCTTGATGGGTAAAGATAAATCGAAAAATCATAGTGGCAGAGGCAATGCCTACTAATAACGTCATCAACACACACGTGAGTGCAAATTTGAGTTGGTGACGACTGTAGGTTGTGGAATCAACGTGGGTATTCATAACATCTCTATCTAACACATAGGCCCACAGTTTAGCTCAAAAAAACCCGTACTTTATACTACTATGGCAAGTTGTTTCTGGCTCTGGGATAAACTTAAATTAAACGAAGATGTGTGCGCTTGTGAAAACAACTTTTTTATTTCGGTGCTATGGGCACCTTAAAAACCAGAATGTAACCGATATTCTTACCTCTCTATCGGGTTTGCTCGTCAGTGGCGAAGGGCATATTCTCGATATCAAGCAGTCGATAACTCATGATTTTCTGACGGTATCTATTTTGTTTACCAGTATGAATAAGTCCAATGGTTTGGGCGTGAAGCTCGAGACTATGGCACAGTCTTTATCGATGAAATCTGACTTGGAGCAAGTGGCTGAAGAGGCATTGGACAACATACACGGTGATGGAAGCGCCCGTTATGTTGTCACAGTGTTATCTCGTTATGTTTCAATGGAGCACCTGCATCAAGTATTGGTGTTGTCTCAAGAACGTCATTTAAAAGTCGATAGTATTCGACAGCTAGCGACCTTGCCCGATGCACAACAGGCAGTTCAAAAACGTTCTGCTATAGAAATTGTGTTGATTGGAAAAGGTAATGTAGAGTCGTTACACCGTGATTTTCTCAGTCTATCTTCTGAGCTTAATATCGATATCGCATTTCAATTGGAGACACCTTTTCGGCGGGCACATAGGTTGGTGTGTTTTGATATGGACTCAACGTTAATTGCCACAGAAGTTATCGATGAGCTTGCCGCTGCTGCCGGAGTGGGCGAACAAGTGGCAGAAATTACCGAATCTGCAATGCGAGGTGAAATTGATTTTACGGAGAGCTTTCATAAGCGGATGGGGCTTTTAAAGGGGCTTGACGAATCCGTGCTTGAATCGATTGCTGAGCAATTACCCATTATGGAAGGGGCAGAGCGCCTCTTTACTGCACTGAATGCACTGGGCTATAAAACCGCGATATTGTCTGGTGGTTTTATGTATTTTGCACAGCACCTACAAAAGAAACTGGGCATTGATTACATTCACGCTAATGAATTAGAAGTCGTTGAAGGTAAAGTGACTGGTCGAGTGACTGGTCGAGTTGTTGATGGCCAACGCAAAGCAGAGCTTCTAGAGCGCATTGCTCAAGATCATGGTATCCCTCTTTCGCAAGTAGTGGCAGTTGGAGACGGTGCAAATGATTTACCGATGCTCTCAAAAGCCGGATTAGGAGTGGCCTTCCGCGCGAAGCCTCTTGTGCGTGAAAAAGCAAAGTACACGCTCTCAACACTAGGGTTGGATGGGTTGTTGTATATGTTGGGAATCGAGGATTGATGAAAGAAGGTGAGAACTTGATATCCACAAGCCAATGTGCAGGCTTGTGGACAATGAGTATTTTATAGAGTGCTTTATCCGTCTGAATTGAAATCGTAGTCCATCTGTGAATGAGGTTCTTGTAAATAATGTCCTTGAATATAATGAACACCCGCTTGCCATAGTTTGGATAGTTCAGTGGCATTTTCTACGAATGGGACTATCGTAATCTTTTTCAGTTCATGCAGTTGCTTAACCAATGATGTTAGCCCAGTAGACTCTGTATTTTCTTGCAATTCACGAGTATACGACCCATCTACCTTGACGTAGTCAAATGGCACATGTTTTAGATTATTCATGGGGTTGAGTGTGCAGCCAAAATTGGTAACGGAAACCACTCCACCGTTATTTTGTATCGACTTGACAAAGTGCTTAGCATGATTGATGTGTGAGCTAACGTGAGATTCTTGGATTTGGAAAATGACGGCATCAGGAGGTAAGTCTGCCGCTTTTAATGCTACCTTTAGCCATCCAGGCAAAGTGTCATCCAACAGTGCTTGCTCGCTGAGGTTGATGATAAGTTTGGTTTGATTGCCCTTTTCTCGATGGTCAGATAGCACTTTTACCGATTCCAATACCACCCAGCGATCTACTTTATTGATCATTTCCATCTCGCGCGCAACATCAAGAAAGTCAGAGGGAGAGATTTCTTGTCCATTTTTGTCCACCATTCGCAGCAGTACTTCGTACTTTTCTTCTTCAGACCCGCGAAGGCTGATAATGGGTTGGAACAATAAGCGAAAACGATCTTCGTTTAATGCAGTTTTAAGTTTGAGAGCCATGGATTTGTCGTGGTCGTCATTGGACTCTTCGGGCTCGTAAAGCTTCACTCCACCGGTATTGTCACTGTCCCCTTCGCGCAGCAGCTTTTGTGCTTTGCGTGCATACTCTACTACTTGGTCAACTTTTGTAGTGGCTTCTGTAATTAGCCCTATGCCGATTTGGAAACGCAGTTGTACCGTTTTGCCTTTGACTTCAATAACTGAGTCATTGATAAATTGATTTAATGCTTCACCTCGCTCTAAGGCACTGTTGGCGTTGCAGTTGATCATGACCAGTGCAAGAGTGCTGTCATTAAAGCGGGCTAGAAGTTCTGACTTGTCTGAAAACTCATGAATTCTGTTGGCCAATTCTTTTATGGCCAGTTCGCTGTGTCGGATACCGAGCGTATCGACAATGCGATTGTCAAAATCTGCAATGCTCATCAATAGCAGTGCATGAGTATTATCTTTACTGGTGGCGTTATCCAGTGCCTTTTCCAAGCTTTCAAGGAGACTATTGCGATTGGCTAAGCCTGTGGTGGTGTCTTTGGTTCGGAAGTGTTCTAGGTGTTGACGAAGTTTTGTATCTTTTAACCCATCTACGGCAGTATTGGAGGTCAGTGCATTTTGTACTCCACCTTCGGTGACGAGCATTTGAATGCAAGGTTCCTCTTCGTACATCGCAAGAGAAATTTGAGTAGTGATGGAGACCGGGTCATTACTTTCGGTAATCGCAGAAAATTGCAAAGGCGCGGTTTCTGCACTGTCTTTTTGCAGGCTGAATTTCTTAAAAAAAGCTTTTATGTTTTCTTGATCGTCATCCGACACCATGTCGATGATGGGCATACACTCTACATCGTCTCTTTCTGTATACCCCATGCGCTCGGCAAACGACTGATTGGCATAGAGGAACATGCCGTCTTGTACGTAGGCGATGGCGTCGCGAGAATTATCCAAAAGTCGTTGTGCTCGACGCTCGGCCTCTAACATTTTTCGATCAGCCAGCCGACGGGTTTGCCGGTGCTCTCGATTGGCTAATTCTCTTTGGATTACCAATAAGAGGTGTTGGTCTTGATCCAATTCCACCACTTCGGTAGCTCCCGCTTTTAACCCTTTTACGACAGATTGAGACCCCTCTTCTTCTGTCATGGAGATGACCGGGACATCTTTATTTAAGCGTTTGATGGTACGGATGGCGGACACAATTGGAAGGTTGTTGGTGCTTTCGTGGCCGATCAATAAATCCCAAGATTGTTCTTGTAAGAGTTTAGATAGGGCTTCTTCACTTTCAACGTGTTGGGCGCGGTTAGGGACACCGGCATTACGTAGCATGCTCAGTAGGCGTTCCACTTCGCTTCGTGAATCGTTAACAATCAACAGACGAATGGTTTCGTTAGGGCTCATTTAAGACAGCTTAATATTTTAATTGTCGAGGGCTTAGTGACAGAACTCACCGAAGGTAGTCAGTCGGTTGCTCTGGTCTCGTAGACGTGATTGCTTACCCAATGAGGGCTTTACATCCATCGTCTTATTTGTTTTTGCTTATTGCTACAGTGTTTAGTCTAAAGTTGTTAGTGCAACTTAGTTAGAACCTATTTGTCAGGCTCAATGTGTCGGAACAATGTTATCGGTTACAAAGACGATCGTTATTTAACATTGTACTGGCGATCACTCATTGTAAACACCCTACCTTTTGAGCTTCTTTCCTTTATCAGTAATGATGTTAGCGTCGAGAATAGGTATCTTATAACCTGATGCCTGTTTTATGAATTTTTTTTATAGGAATGTCTTATATATAAGAATTTCTTATCCGAAAATTTTCATTTGGCTAATCACATTTTGCCTTGTCGTTATATTCTCTTCACTTTTAAACGTTGTGCGCCACTTCGACTTCCATTTGCAGATGTCGTTTCGCTGTGTAATTGATGCAAAGTGTAACCGAACACATTTGTTCACCGAAGTCGGCCCTTGTTTTTATATTGTGAATTGTGTCACATTGATTTGTGATAAATGGTAAAAATTTCAAGATTAATTGCAGTTTAGTTCAGCTTTTTTACATGAAACTGTGAAAAAGAGCCTGTTGAAAACAGTGTATGCCCCAATTGCAACTGTTGAGTATCTCCGCGAGCACGTAGGGTAATGGTGCTTTGTTCTTGGAAGGGCATGGTCGCGGTCAGAAAGCTAGGCCGTGCGCCGGGTGTGGGTTCTGTGATCATAATGGCACGCATGAAATCGGTTTCGCCGCCGTGAGGGCTGACGGTGGATGCACCATAAGCTTCAATGGTATTACCTAAAAGCTCAAACCCGAGATCCAGAGAGGCGTTGACACGATGTTTTATCCAGCGAATAACGCCAATACGCCACATACGCTTACCTACTTCCCGAATGGCCATTAATTCGCCTGATCGTAAATGATGGGGCACCTTGTCATGCCATGTAATGCAATAACCGTTAGCACTGCTATTGTTGGATTTCACGGTGTAGATATTATGTAATTTCTTGTCATCATTCGAATCAGGAGAATGTGCTTCCCAGTTAGTCTCAAAATGCGGGTTTTGCATGATATTGGACTCACCGTACAGAAAGCTGTCGAATTTTTTCCCTTTAATCAATTGATTATGAATGTGGGTGAGCCCAACGCAAACTTCAAAGGTTTGAGAGTCCAAAGCCCTGTTGGCTTGTCGTTGCTGTTTGTGACCCCAGTGTGAGCGCAGATGATCTCGTAGGCTTTTCGAGAAGCCATGGGGGATATGAATAATATCCCCTTGTCCAAATTGTTCTTGTTTACTGAAAGCTCCAAGTAAATCATCAAAGTTAATAGAAAGCCCGGTTTCTAATAACCGCTTATGCGAAAAGTTGGCGGTGTAATCTGGGCCCCTGTCACTGTGGGTGTCTGTGCTGAATAGGCAAGGGGATTTTTGGTCAAAGGGAGGCGTGTGTATCAAGGCCGCCCAGTGCTCAAGTGCTTCAAATAGCACATTCATTTCGGTTAAGCGCAACTGGTAGGGGGAGGCGCAGGCGAGACTGATGCTGCGTATATAAAGAGTCTGACAACTGCTGGCAGTCTTACTGATGGGGTCTTTGATGGTATTCGAGTCCAGCTCCCATAGGTGGGAGGCTAGATATAATGTGTGGATATGCAACCAAATATCGTCTGGTACAGGAGAGTAAAGCTGATAATTCCTTAGCAAGAGCAAGCCATAGCCATTGAGGGCTCGGTGCAAGCAAAGATTCAGTGCTGAGGCGTTGGGCTTGCGCTCCAAGCTCAAATCCAAGGCAGCTCTGGAATACGCCATACTCAAGTGCTTTTGCAAAGCTTGGGAAATAATGACCGATTTAAGTTCGGCCTCAGTCAATGAAAGTGGGTGTTGAATCAGTGCGCGAGTTAATGTGTGTATACTATTTTGAACTAATGGACGCAGATACTCTAATATCTCTAGGCGTGTTTGAGCAGGCATGATGACGCGGCTTAATTCGGGTAGCGTTTGGTAAAAAAGTGCGCCGATGCGTTGTGCTTGTGTTGCGGGTAGATGTTTTGCCCATTGTTCGACTTTACTGAGTTTATTGCCTGCACAGAAGCTTAATTTGGCTGTATTGCACTCTGGCAATTGAAGTCGTTGCAGAGGATTATTTGTAGAAGCATCCAGATTGGAGGCTTGATGACCAAGTTTGTTACGAAACTTATCCAGCATGAAGGTTCACTCATATTTCGAAGGGTGCCTATTCGCACCTCAAATTTCCATGTAAATGGCTTTAACTAGCCGATCCATACGTTCACTTATATCGTTACTACTACAATCTGTACTACTACAAACTCGGTATCGTTGATACTTGCAGTCCTGTTTTTGCGTACTAATTTGCGTACTAATTTACGTACTAAAAATTTTAACATTGGTTATTGAAGTTGGCGCTTAAATTTCCTTTATTTAAAAATGAAGCCTTTCATTCCATGCTCTCATTTGATAGATACTCTCGTCTAATAATAGGTGCTAATGCACTGTTTGGCTGATTATTAGTGATACCTTGTGTTAGCCGCATTTTTAGAAAACGGAAATTGGAGTCTTGGATTCCTTTCCGGCAATTTCTCGGACTAGCTTTGGAACGAGAAACCCCGGCAGTTCACCCAACAAGGTTTTATAGAGTGTCTGAGCCTGTTTTTCAGAAACTTCAAAATGGGCTGCACCGGAAACTCGGTCAAGTAGATGAAGATAATAAGGCATGACACCGGCAGCGAATAAGGCTTCACTGAGCTCAGATAAGACATCAGCACAATCATTAATGCCTTTTAACAGTACTGTCTGGTTCAACAATGTGATTCCCGCTTGTTGTGCTTTATGCAGGCGTTTAGCAAGCCGCGTATCCAGTTCATTGGGGTGATTGGTATGAATCACTAATAGTGTCTTAAGCGTTGAGTTCGCTAAAGCTTCAATCAATGGTGTATCCAGGCGTTCAGGGATGACCACAGGTAGGCGAGTGTGGAATCGAACTCGTTTGATATGGGCAATGGTTTCGATGTCGTTGAGCATGTTAATAAGGGCGCGGTTGCCGATACTGAGTGGGTCTCCTCCGCTGAAGATCACCTCATTAACTTGGGGGTGTTGCTGAAGATAATGCAGCATTTTTGACCAGTGATTACCCTGAGAACGATTGTCTTCGTAGGGAAAATGGCGCCGAAAACAATAACGGCAATGGATGGCGCATTGGCTCGAAGTGACGATGAGTACACGGGAGCGATACTTGTGAATCAGGCCAGGTACGGGGTTGCTTTCGCTTTCTTCTAGTGGATCATAGGTGAATCCTGGGATGGCATCCTGTTCTTGATGAATAGGTAGCACTTGTTTCAGGAGAGGGTCGTTCAAATCTCCCTTCTTCATTTTCTCAATAAACGGGCGTGGTACTTTCAGCGGGAAGTCTTTTGCAGAGGCGAGTGCCCCTTGGAGCGCTTCTTCTGGTAATTCCAGTAGCGTGATGAGTTCTCTCGGGTCTGTAATCAAAGTTTGTAATGCTTCTTGCCAGCGACGATCTATCACCGTTGATGTTTCTGTTTCCGTTTGTAGGGAGGTGGCGATGGTATGGGTGCTCATGGTCTTAGCAGTTCTGAGAGAAGAAATTTTGATCGACGAGGTGTTGAGGTTGGTGGTCATCGGATTTTGAATGAATTCTACGGAGATAAATGTGCATGCAGTCGTGATTTATGTCGAGATTGTCTGGCGTAAAGTGTAACAGTGAAAGTAGATATGTTGAATTTTCGATATAGGAATCGTCCCATAAGTTATGGCTTGGGCCATGAATTCGGTATAATCCGCCGTTAGATCGTCGCAAGGTGGGGGTGTAGCCCAGCCTTGATCGATATCGCAGATTGACTGCGACTATTTCTGATTGAGTAAATGAGATTACGATATGGCTAGCTTTTCAACGAATGATTTTCGGGGTGGATTAAAAGTAATGTTGGATGGAGATCCTTGCTCCATTCTGGAAAACGAATACGTTAAGCCGGGTAAAGGCCAGGCCTTTAACCGGGTGAAATTGCGTAACCTGGCAACTGGCCGTGTGTTAGAGCGTACTTTCAAGTCTGGTGACTCTTTGGAAGGTGCGGATGTGATGGATCAAGAAATGGAATACCTCTACAACGATGGTGAGTTCTGGCATTTCATGGATCCTGCCAGCTATGAACAACACGCCGCTGATGCCAAAGCGGTTGGTGATGCACACAAGTGGCTGAAAGAGCAAGATGTATGCACGGTGACTTTGTACAACGGTTCGCCACTTGCTATTGCCCCGCCTAACCATGTTGAGTTGGAAATTGTGGAAACCGACCCTGGTTTGAAGGGCGATACCGCACAAGGCGGTAACAAGCCGGCGACCTTATCCACAGGCGCTGTGGTGAAGGTGCCTTTATTTATGTCTGTCGGTGAAGTGATTCGTGTTGATACTCGTACCGGTGAATATTTGGGTCGTGCCAACAAGTAGGTCGTGCTAACAAGTAAGTAGCATCACAGACACAGTTTGATTGAGTACAGTGTGTTTGATTGAGTATGTTCTAGTAATGAAAACGCCGATAGAACTTTTTCTATCGGCGTTTTTTATGGTACGAGTGTTTGTAAATTTTTATGCTTTTTGATGGTGTAGGTTGATGTCGAAGACTTCTTCTTTCTCGGCGTGGGCACCCAGCGCAACGCTAGACACTTTAAAAGCTCGCGCGTTATTGATGCGTGAGTTGCGTGGTTTCTTTTTTGATCGAGACGTTTTGGAAGTGGATGTACCGTTATTAAGCCGAGCAACGGTCACCGACCCAAATATCGAATCGATTCAGGCCATATGTAATCAAGAACCCGTTTTCTTGCAAACTTCTCCAGAATTCTTTCTTAAGCGTTTGTTATCCGCAGGCGTAGGCTCACTGTATTATCTGGGTAAAGCATTTCGCGACGGAGAGGCTGGTCGACGACATAACCCTGAATTCACTATGTTGGAATGGTACCGGGTGGGGTGGACGGCAGAAGAATTGATGAATGAAGTGGCAGCGCTCTTGCGAGTGGTATTAGGAGCAATGCCGGTGACCACTAAGCGTTATGGTCAAGTGTTTTTGGAAGCGCTAGGGGTGAATCCACACGAGCAAGATTCGATTCGTCTCTTGGCATCCTTAAAAGCTGTGGCAAAGGAAAAGCTCTCAGTCAGTTTCGATGATAATGACCCAAATGTGTGGATGGAATTACTCTTTAGCCATTGCATTGAACCGAATTTAAAGGGTATCACCTTAATTTATGATTTCCCGGCGTCTCAGGCGGCATTGGCGAAAATCGATCGTAATGACCATGGTGAGCCGGTGGCGTGCCGATTTGAAGCCTATGTTGATGGCATTGAGTTAGCCAATGGGTACTGGGAGCTGACGGATTCACAAGAGCAAGCACGGCGTTTTGAGAAAGATTTGCACAGGCGACAATCCACAGGTGCATATTTACCTCCTGTGGATAAGCACTTGTTGCATGCACTGCAAGCCGGAATGCCTGAATGTGCAGGTGTGGCGCTAGGTGTTGATCGACTTCTGATGCTGAAGCGGGGGGTGAAAAATATTGCGGACGTTGTGGCGTTTGATTTCTCCCGCTGTTAAAACGCATTCTTAAAAACGCCGTTAAAAAAGAGTAAAGGTGCTTGAAGGACTTATCTATATGGGCCGCTTGAATTTTTTTCGGGCGGCGTCGACTTTTTCTCGAATTACACATCCTTCAACGTGATCGTTAATCATCCCCATGGCCTGTAAAAAGGAATACACGGTGGTGGGGCCAACAAATTTCCAACCTTTCTTTTTGAGTGTTTTCGAAATCAGTGCCGAGGTAGGAGATTGCGATAGCGATTGGGGCTCTGGTATTTCAGCGGGATCAGGTTCATGACGCCAAAAGAAAGTGGCTAATGAGCCTTCTTCCTCGATTAATTCTTGTGCGCGTTGGGCGTTGTTAATCACAGCTTCAATTTTTCCACGATGCCGAACAATACCAGCATTACTCAGTAACCTTTCAACGTGTTTATCGGTGTACTTTGCCATTTTGTTAAAATCAAAATGATCAAAGGCGGCCCGAAAATTGTCTCGTTTATCTAAAATGGTGCGCCAGCTTAGTCCCGATTGAAAGCTTTCTAGGCACAGCTTTTCAAACAAGCGTTGATCATCATCAACGGGAAAACCCCATTCATTATCGTGATAGTCAAGAAAATTGGGGGCGCCCCCACACCATTGGCATCGAGGTTTATTATCTGGGCCTATAAAATATTCAGTCATTGAGTATCTCTCAATATCGTTTCCATTTATGCTTTTTGTATTGGTATCCCGAATGCACAATGTAAGCGAAACACTGCAAAGTTAACAATGGTTTCAAAAAAATGGCATCTCGAATTTTCACCTCCCCTGTTTTTTCTTCCAGTGCGGCATTAACGGCCAGTGCAGCATCAATCAATTATCGTCGAATACTTTTGATTCGAGCGTTGTTGATTGTGACGTTGTCATTGCTGTTAGGGGCGGCCATTTTATGGTTGAAAGAGCCATTGCCGTATTTGACAATATTATTGTGTTTGATATTACTGACTGGTGTGAGCGTCGGTTCGATTTGGCGGTTTTATTGGCGTAGGCCGATTCACGATGGGGATATTCTCTTTCAATTATTAATTGATGTAATTCTACTGAGTGCGATTTTGTACTGTTCCGGTGGGGTGAGTAATCCTCTTGTTTCTTACTTCCTTGTACCTATTTGTATTGCCGCAGCGACATTGCGCTGGGCGTATACATGGGTAGTTGCGGGTATCTCCATTCTTAGTTATTCATTCTTGCTCTTTTTTTATGTACCAGTGGTGGCGCTTAATCCTCATGGAATACCTCATGGTGCTCTTCAACATAATACCGAGGGTCATATTGGTCAGCATCATCAGCATGCACAGAGTGAAATCTCACCGGCTGTAAGGGAAGACGGAGAGGTAATGAGTCAGGAGGTAATGAGTCATAGCGTAGTGATGGATAACTCCTCAATGGCGCTCAATGCTCACTTAGTTGGAATGTGGTTGAATTTTGCACTGAGCGCACTGTTAATTACCTATTTTGTTGTTCCTATGGCTCGCTCTATTCGTCAACAGGCGGAAACTATTAATGAACTTCGGGAAGCGGATTTGAGGCAGGAGCAGGTTCTGGCTGTCGCAACTTTAGCAGCGGGTACAGCGCATCATTTAGGTACGCCTTTGTCTACTATTAAAACATTAGTCAGTAACGCTCTGATTCGGCTCGCAGAGGATCAATCTGGTAAGGCTGATGAGCAAACTCGTCCAGCATCAAACGTATCAGGTAAATTAAGTAAAGATTTACAGACAATTCAACAGCAAGTTTATGCCTGTCAGTCCACGTTAAAGCATTTGGTACAACAAGCCGAGCAGCCAAGTTTGAATAGCCCGCCTACCGTTGCTCTCTACGATTTTTGTGATGAATTGATTGAGCAGTGGTTAGTGATTCGCCCGGATGTGGAGGCGGATGTGCGTTTACCGACACACAGCCTTAATCCACAGGTCGACTGGCACAATACATTGCGTTTAGCCTTAATGAATTTATTCAATAACAGTGCAGATGCCTCTCCTACGGAGGTAGAGATAATGTTTGACTGGGGGGAGCACGAGTTTCGTGTGGATATTTTGGATCGTGGCCCAGGCGTTGATGATCGAGTCAAAGCCAATCTGGGTAAAGTCCCTGTATCGACTAAAGACAGCGGTTTGGGAATCGGTATGATGATTTCACAATCAACGATTTCACGTCACTCTGGGAAAGTCATGTTATTTGAGCGCTCTGGAGGAGGGACGCATACACAGGTTATATTGCCTATCCGTAATCCGTGAAAACGTTTTCTAGTACCGAGAACACCACAAATCGACAGAGAATAACAATGAGTGCCATATTATTGGTGGATGATGATGTGATTTTTCTAGAGGCGATGGCACGGGCGCTCGCTGCGTTGGGTTACGACCCTATTATCGCCGAAGATGAGCCCACTGCCTTGGCCACACTCGCGGGTGCTCAAGAGCGAGGCATTTCGGTCACAAAAGCCGTGGTGGATTTGCGCTTGGCGGCGTCATCGGGCTTGCATTTGATACCACAACTTAAGGGAATTACACCTCAGCTGGATATTATTTTGTTAACGGGGTATTCGAGTATTGCCACTGCCGTAGAGGCAATCAAGCTTGGAGCGAAGGACTATTTGTGTAAACCCGCAGACGCGCACGATGTGATTGCCGCGTTCAAAAAAGGTGGGGCTAACCCCAATATTGATATCCCCGTCTCACCACCGTCCGTTAATCGCCTTGAGTGGGAGCATATTCAGAAAGTATTAACTGAGCATGAGGGTAATATTTCTGCTACCGCTCGAGCGCTGGGTATGCATCGCAGAACCTTGCAGAGAAAACTTCAAAAGCGACCTGTAAAGAGTTAAAACACGACAATAATTGAGTCATAATTCAATACAGTTTGCTTGCTTATTTTCAACGGGTGTTCATTTTTTATAAGAGCACCAGTATTAAGAGTGCCAATAATAAGAGTGCCATAAGCGGTTGGAATATCAAAAATTATTTGAGTACCGCAAAGTGGGGCAGAAGCTTGACGGCAGAATGTTTGCTGGTCGGCGTGGTATGCTTCACAGTCCTTTATGTCGAAAATTGCGGTTAATAGACCTGCTTGCTACATTCAGCTTTGGACGACAGTTTTTGATCAATGTGACTTGTGGTCAGCAAGCTTGTAATTAGGTTTTGTGGTAGTTGGATTTTATAGTCAGGTTAGTGATTAGAGTGGCAGTAGTGGTTAGCGCTAATTAACATAACGCATAAAATCGTAGCGAAAAGCGAACTTTTAGGGGCATAAATAAACTATATCCACGCCTGTTTTAAACTTTCATGATATCGGCGATAAATAGCTATGGCGCAACCTGTGAACAAGGAAACACCTGAAACCTTAGGCCACGACTTACCGTTTACGATTTTAAAAGCCACGGTGAGCGGAAACTGCGTACGCATCATATTGGATCATATGCTGGATTTGGATATGAAACCCAATCCAGAAGACTTCTCGGTGGCGCTTCCTATTTCTGAATACCCGGAGCACGGTGCTTTAGAGCCAGCAGCATTAGATATCCAAATTCAGCCAGAAAAACACCCCAATCGTGCAGCGATTGTTTTGGTTATGGATGAGGCAATCCCGCCTGTGACCGAAGTAGAGCTTCACTATCATCCTCAGCAATGGTTAATGTGGTCGGTGACGATTGATGAGCCACTTGAAGCATTTGTCTTAGCGGTTCCTGTCGATTTTGTAGAAAGCGCCGGTGGGAATAATGTCAGTAATAAACTGATTCACAGTTTAAAGCAGCAGTCCCCAGAGGCGACTCCAGTTAAGCAAGAGGTGGTTCCTCTTGAGCCGGAAGTTCGACGTATCACCCCAACCACTTTAGACATTAGTCTCAATAAAGATTTGATTCAACACCAAGGGGTTTCAGTCAATGATTTTCGTGCAGAGGCTGAAGATTATTGGTTAACGGTAGTCGGTGCGGCCTTGTATCAACCGGCACCGACGGAGCCTCATCAAATTCGGCTGCAATTGCGTGAAGAGTTGACCGAGGGCGAGACGATTCGTATCGCCTTTAAAGCCAAACGTTACCCAATTACCACCCTTGATGGCACTAACATTACCAACTTTGAAGTCACTACCAAGGTGCTGTTTGAAAAAGTCGATAAAAAATCGAATAAAGATGAAATTGAGGAAGCTCCTGAAAATCCGTGGGCCAATTTTGGTTTAGCGATTGATTCTGATATCGACGAAAGTACTCTTAAGTATAAAATTTTAAATGCGCTTGGGTTGGTCAAAGAAGAGGTCTCGGACGAAGACGAGTCACGCAAAGTGTTGGCTCCGGCATTCACATGGCAATTGAAAGCCGCTTTTGCCAGCATTGGTGTGTTTACAGTTTGGATCGTTGCGGCTTTATTGAATTTGGTGGTGTGGTTACCAGCCGAATTGGATGAGGAATCGGCTTTGGGTAACATGAGTGCAGCACCGGTGAGTATGGCCAAGCCAAGCGCTAATACGAGTGCCGCAGCGAATAGTTCTCAGGGTAGCAATGACAATATGGCTGCCGCTGCACAGAGCAATAAATGTAATTTGAAGTTTGCCAGTGGTAACAGTTACCAAGGTGAATGTAACGCCAAAAGTCGTCCTCATGGTAAAGGTACGTATAAATGGACTTCAGGCAGTATCTATGTCGGCTATTTTGATAATGGCGCTCGTTCTGGTAAGGGACGAATGGATTACAGTTCTGGTTCTCGTTATGACGGAGAATGGAAAGCCGATAAGAAAAATGGTCAGGGATCTTATTGGAATGCTACCGGTGATCGTTTTGTCGGTGAATTTAAAGCTGGGAAAATGACCGCAAACGGTACTTGCTTTAAAGTGGATGGCACTAGCCACCAAGGGTTTTGTAAGCAAAACTGATTGTTGTTAAAACTGACCTTGTTGTTAAAACCCCCGATTTGTTGCTTTTAATGCCTGACATTAAAAGTAAGGGTGCTTAGGAGCTGTCCATTGATTGAAAAATTGACTCCCCACCGTTTTTCTTTCACTGCCATGGCCAGCCCTTGTGCCTTGCATCTTTATTCCTCATCTCAAGAGTACGCTAAATCCGTCGCGGATAAAGTTATAGAAGAAATCCGTCGCTTCGAAAAAAAATATTCCCGTTATCAGCCCGATAGTGTTGTAACCAAGATAAATGAATCGGCGGGAAAACAGGCCATTACCGTTGATGTAGAAACCGCTGCATTGTTGAATTACGCGAATGTTACCTGGGCAGAGAGTGACGGATTATTTGATATTACTTCTGGGTGCTTGCGTCGTATCTGGAATTTCAAAGAAAAAATCATCCCAAGCCAAGAGATCATTGAGCAAACCTTAGCCAATATTGGGTGGGAACACATTCAGTGGAGTGGCTCTGAATTGTATTTACCCATTGTTGGAATGGAGCTGGATTTCGGTGGTTTTGGAAAAGAATATGCCGCCGATATTGCAGGGTCGTTGTGTCGAAAGGCAGGGATTGAGCATGGCTTAATTGATTTGGGAGGCGACCTTGTTGCCATTGGTCCACACCCCGATGGCTCAGCATGGAAAGTGGGTATCCGCAATCCGAATCAACCCGGCCAAGCCGCAACCATAGTGGAGTTGTATCAAGGTGGGCTGGCAACGAGTGGCGATTACGAAAGAGGTTTTTCGTTAAATGGGCGCTACTACAGTCATATTCTTAACCCTAAAACCGGTTGGCCAGTCGAAGGTTTTGCCAGTGTCACCGTGATTGCCGATCAGGCATTAATTGCTGGAACGGCCACAACAGTAGCGATGTTAAAAGGTATTGAAAAAGGTAAAGCCTGGTTGGAAGAATTAAAGGTTAAACACTTATGTATTGAGCGACGATGATTGATCTTCCCTGATCAACAACGCTGCTTTATTTTTGAGGCTTTTTAGCTTTTCTTATTTCCTTTCTTTTTTTTCGTAGATTTCTTTTTGGTGCTCACCACTTTTTTTGCCTCTGATTTTTTACTGGCGCTTTTCTTGGTTGAAGGCCCTTTATTGAATTTGGCAGACATTTTTTTCTTATTGCTGCTTTTCTTTTTGGGTTTTTTCTTAGGGTGAGTAAACGTTTCTTCTTTTTCAGGTTTGCTTGTCTCTTGCTGACGAGCAAGCTTTCCTTCAGCAACCGGGCGCTTACGGGGTGACTTTCTACCGGATTTTTTGGCTTGTTGTTCGGCGTGCATTTCTGCCATGAACCGGGCTTTGGCGCTGACTTTTGTTCGGCGTGGTTTGCGTTTATTGCCTACTAATTCGAAATCAATTTTACGCTCATCCAAATTAACACTCGCCACCTGCACGCGGAGTTCGTCACCTAGACGATAGACAGTCCGTGTTTTTTCTCCAATTAAATGGTGTTTGGCCGGTTCGAAGTGATAATAATCTCCTGGCAAATTAGTAACGTGAATTAATCCTTCCACGTAGTAATCAGATAACTCGACAAACACCCCGAAGCCCGTCACGCTGGAGATGACACCATCGAATTCTTCCCCAATACGATCACTTAAAAATTCGCACTTCAGCCAACTGACGACTTCACGAGTGGCATCGTCGGCGCGGCGTTCGGTGAGTGAACATCGCTCCCCTAAAGCGAGCATGGCCTCAGTGTTATAAGGATACATAGCCTCTTTTTTCAGTACTGGGGCATTCTCGATGGGGGCAAGATGTCGTGCGACTTTTTGGGCGTAAGGAGCGGCGGCTTCGCCCCCCCGCAATAAAAAGCGAATAGCTCGATGAACCAATAAATCTGGGTAGCGACGAATAGGCGAGGTAAAGTGTGTGTAGGCGGTATAGGCCAGCCCGAAATGTCCTTCGTTATCGGGTTGATACACCGCTTGCGACATACTTCTGAGCATTACAGTTTGAATTAAATGGGCATCAGGACGATCTTTAATTTGCTGTAATATGGTTTGGTATTCTGCTGGCGTGGGGGTGCCTCTACCGCGCATAGAGAGCCCCATTTCCCCTAAAAATTGACGCAAATTATCGAGCTTTTCATCACTAGGCCCTTCATGCACACGGTACAGTGCATCAATTTCGGCTTTATCTAATAGTTTTGCGGCACATACATTGGCGGCGAGCATACACTCTTCAATGAGTTTGTGAGCGTCATTGCGTTGCACAGGAACAATGCGGCTGATTTTTCGGCTGTCATCGAAAATAATTCGCGTTTCAACGGATTCAAAATCAATGGCACCACGGGTATCTCTTGCCGCACGAAGCGTTTTATAAAGGTCATGCAGCGTATCAATAGGCTTTAATAAAGAAGCGTAATTTTTTCGAATACCGCTATTAATGTCATCCCGTTCTTCGATTATTTTACCCACTTTGGTATACGTTAAACGGGCATGAGAGTGGATAATGCCTTCGTAAAATTTATACCCGCTGATTCGGCCTGCTGCGCTGATGGTCATTTCACACACCATACATAGGCGGTCTACCTTCGGGTTCAGTGAGCATAAACCGTTAGACAGTGCTTCAGGTAACATTGGCACAACGAAGTCTGGGAAATAAACCGAATTACCGCGCTCTATGGCTTCACGGTCTAATGGAGAGTGGCAAGGTACATAGTGAGAAACGTCAGCAATGGCCACGTACAAACGCCAGCCGCCGGAGCGTTTGGTTTCGCAATAAACGGCATCATCGAAATCGCGAGCGTCTTCCCCGTCGATGGTCACAAAGGGCAATTCTCGCAGGTCAACGCGATGGGTTTTATCGGATTCATCGACTTCAGTGGGTAATTGGCCGGCTTGAGCGGTGACATCGCCAGGCCAAAGGTGGGGTATACCATGGCTGCGAATGGCCACATCAATTTCCATCCCCGGCGCCATATGGTCGCCCATCACTTCAATAATTTCACCGGTAGGGAGGTTGTTTCGACCGGGCTGCTGGGTAATGGCAACAACAACAAATTGGCCCTTTTTCGCATCGGCTAATTTTTCTGGTGGAATCAATACATCGTGAGCGAGGCGGGGGTTATCGGGGCGAACAAAATGTATACCCGATTCACTGAATACTCTCCCCACAATTTGATGGGTATTGTGCTGGATAACTTCGACAACATTTCCTTCTTTTCTGCCTCTGGGGTCACGACCAGAGACTTGCACATAGACCTCATCGCCATCCATCACGCGGCGCATTTGTCGGTTCGGTAGGTAAATATCTTCGCTGCCATCGCTGGGAATTAAAAAACCAAACCCATCCTTATGGCCTTGAATGCGGCCTCTAACCATATCCATTTTACTGATGGCCCCAAAGGCACCTTTGCGATTACTGAAAATTTGCCCATCTCGGGCCATGGCGATAAGACGGCGGCGAACGGCTTCAACAGGATCTTCCTCGGTTACCCCGAGTAAATCACACATTTCCGGATGTGTGACAGGGCCTTCAGCGTCTTCCAATAGTTGGAGTAAGTATTCGCGGCTAGGGATCGGGTTGGCGTAGTTTTTTGCTTCCCGCTGAGAGTGGGGGTCGTTTTTGAGATGTGTGGCAGAGGAGGTATTGGATGGCTCTGCTGGATCGGTATGTTTCGTAGTAGAGTTATTTTGTGCCGTTTCTCGGCCTTTTTTTTGTCTTGGCAA
Source organism: Marinibactrum halimedae (assembly GCF_021234875.1). Classification (GTDB taxonomy): domain Bacteria; phylum Pseudomonadota; class Gammaproteobacteria; order Pseudomonadales; family Cellvibrionaceae; genus Marinibactrum; species Marinibactrum halimedae. Next base: position 21,062 of record NZ_JAJQVM010000026.1, read on the forward strand.
TGTTCTATTCCTAATAATTCAAGCCCTTTTCTTAAAAGTGAGTATATACCTCAAAAGAGGTATTCCCTATTAACTTCTATTCAATCTGAATAAATTCAGTACAAAAATAGTGACTCTGTGAGTGTGATAGGCAGTGATTGTCTCATTAATTCACATAAGAGCAGTAGGGGAGGAGGCAAAAGAGGATGGGGAGTCAAAATCGCATCGACTATGTGATTCCTTCAATAACGTCTGTCACTGGTTACGTTCTGTTAGCCAGTTGTTCAAAAAACAGTGCTCGCAATCCATTGGATGATTTGTACTCAAATTTGTTTTCATCGGAAACAGTGTTATTTAATAGTATGACATTTTAATGACACTTTTGTTGCAATTTTGTTTGCTGTAGACTCCCGAGCCCTTTTGAAAACAATGATGATTTAAGGAATTGAACGAAATGACATTTCGTACACTTTGCGGTGTGACAGCCGCTTTTGCTATCAGTGCTTCAGGTCTTGTGGGTGCGGCAGACTTTTCTGTACCGTCTTTATCGCGTTGCTTAGACGATATGGGGTCAAGTAACACCTCAGACCCAAAGGTTTTTAATTTAAATGTCGATGATATTTATTACGATGCAGAAGATGTGCGCGACTTTGCTGTGCAAGCGGTTGTTAACATGACAGAAAATTTTGCTTCAGAGGGTTCTGAATGTCGGACCTTTTCACAACCTATGAACCGTGAGACGGTAACGTGTGAAGAGATTGGTGGGGTAGACGCGTGTATCATTCCCAGTGATGCGGGAGAATTTATCGTCGTGCGCGATTATGTTGATTCTGCCAATATTGTATTGACTGAATACGATAGCGACTATCGCTATTTTCCAAAAATAGACGCTAAAAATGATCAAGAGTCACTGTGGTTGCCGAACCCTTCATCGTGTTACTCAGAGTTGTTAGAAGGGTTGGTTGAAAGTGAGTATTTCTCAGATAGTCAGGCGTATTCTGTTGATGTGAGTAATTACACCTATTTTGATGATTTTCGTTACGTATTAGCGCGTTCAACGCGAGATGTTGTTGGTAACGTGGCTGCACAGAATGAGGCTTGCCATGTTGTAACGGAAGCGCATCCTGCGACAGAAGCGGAATGTTTATATCGAGAAGGCAAGCCATCTTTGTGTGGTATTACCTCAACCGATAGTGGGTTCTTTGTTTATATTTCCGATGCGGAAACCCAAATGCACGTGTTATTTAATCGTTGGGATTAATGTTTTACTAATTGCAAAAAGGCAAGGTATTTTTCCTTGCCTTTTTGGGGGTTTTACAGGCATAGCATTATTAATGAAAGCATTGCACAGAATTGTTGTCGAGTAAAAAACAGCTTGTTAATTCCCCTAGTGCAATATCAATGATAGAGGTCTCTGGAAATTTAATGAAAATTCCAGGGGCGGGGACGAAATTTTCTTTTTCATTGAATTTAGTTAAGTTAACCCTATCTGAATCAAAGGGTAATGGCTCCAAGGCAACTTTGATTCCCCAGCAACTTGCAGCCCCATTATTCAGTGCAACACAGGCGTGTTTCTCTGACATAACGATATCTTTTGCACCTAATGCATCCGGTAATGTAATGCTCTTTGCAGAAATCGAATAATCATCTGGAAAAGCACTTGGAATCGTGCCACTCCAGCACGATAGACCATGATTTGAATTTATTTTACAAAGGCCAGAGGAATAGTAATAACGAAAATTCAGTATATCTGAACCCTGCGTGTCTGGTATTGGAGAGCTTTGAGAGGGCTCTTCTATTTGAAGATAAAATAAAGGCTTTTCATTGCTGCGCATATCGAAGCATTCAACTAGGTTGTCTAAGTTCTGAATGCAGCTTATTACTTCGCCGGAAATGAACTGTTTTACATCTGGGCTTCCGCTGAGAAAGCTGATATGTTGTTGTGGGCAATTCAGTGTATTACCTTCATCGATGCTGCATATCGTACCATGCTTAGTCTGTAATGATTTTATTTTCCCTAATTGATTTTGTGCAGACTTTTTTAAGGGTATGGCATTAATGCGACCCTCACTCATTTCTGAAGTGGTTTCTTTTGAAAAAAGATCATTAAAGTGCAAAAGAGTGTCTTCATTAAGATCTCCCCAGCACCAAACATCATTATTTTCCATTAAAGCACAGGCGTGGTAACCGGTGTCGAAGTGATCGGAATCTCCAGACTGGCCATAGATACTAATGGCTTTGTTTTTTGAAAAATCCACTTTCGTTAATTGAGATAAGGATTTAACGCCTTTGCTGTTATTTTTCCAGCAGTAAACATCGCCTTCAGACATCAAGCAGCTTATCTCGTTTAGAGATATAAGTTGTTTGATTTTTTTATCCGATACGATAGATAGGTGAGTTGATGCCTGGCTACGGTGATTCTTTTCTTTGAAGTTATTCGCTTGCTGTTGGTTTGAATTACTTGCTTCGGTTATTCCATTGCAAGCCATTAAAAAACACATTGAAAAGACAGCAGCGCATATAAATTTTACCTGCGATTGTAATGCCATTGTTGGTTTCTCAGTCTATCTTTAACATCAAATATAACGGGTATCCAGTGATACTTTACCGATTAATGCCATGAAGATACCAGGCAAAAGTCACCAAAACCTAAATTTGAATAATGTAAATCACAATCTCTATTCATGCTGATTTGCAAAGGGGCAGGTGTGTATAGTGATTTAACTGGCGAGAGTAGCCCGAAGCGCACAACAATATACTTCTGTTGTCGGCTCTGAGTTTTTGGTCCAACACCCTTGTATTGATTGCCGGTGTAACCAAACAGTACACCACTTTTTTCTTTAGCTCTATCGCCTTGATAACGTGTATTCTCATTAGGTGTTGTTTTGAGTTTTATTTCCCCACCGCCAGACGGGTCAATAGCGCTGACGGTGCCATCGGCATTAGCTCTCACGATAAGAATCCAATGGTCACCTGTAGCGCTTTTTTTGTAATCTACATGGGCAATCACTGGATAGCCTTTCCCTAAGTGGGTTTTCAATGATAGTAAGTCTTGTTTGGTTAAATTGTTGTTCCGGCCATACTCTTCATAAACCATGCCTAAAGCGGCAGCACCATCTTTTACTACCATTTCCCCACTATTTTTAGCAAAAGCACCTGCCTTTTTAAGTATGTCATTCGCTTTTACTGGAGTTAAATCTTTTGGGAGTAAGTCCTCTGGCCAGTGTTCATTAGAGCTGCCAACTGCGGTGGCTGCCATGGTGAGTGAAGTTAATGTACAACCAATAGAGTAGATGGTATAGCTGCTGGAATTTCCAATGGTGTGTTTAGGGTAATTGAATTGGCTAAACGAGGTGTAGGTGCCATCTTTTTTAACAATATGTTTAGCATCTTCAACGTTACCGTTAAGGGCTCGCCAAGTTTTACCACCCACATCGACTCTTCCGTCTGGGTTGTGCCATTTGAGAGCAATTCGTTGAAACGTTTTAATTGCCGTTATCGTGGCGTTACCACAGTCATTATCTACTTTTAGTGGTCTTCTTGGTGCGTATATTTTTATTGAATTATCAAGGGCGGCTTTAAATGCAGAGTTTTTATTGTATTGAATATTAATTTTCTTTTGTATGATTCCAACATCTGGGCCCTTTATCGTTGCGCCCACGCCGACAGCTGTTTGAATGCCCATTTGGATTTCCTATTTTTTTCTCGACTCGATTCTAAAATTTAGAGAATTTGTGTACCGTTTCATTTCAATCACTTCTATAACCTATCAAATACATTTGCTTGGTTCTACCTCAAGTTGATGAAGTAAAGGACGATTTGGGAGCTTATGATAAATACCGAAAGCGATCTCTCACAAGAATGGCATAGCTGGATTTTAAAGAATCTTTGTTCAGGTATTCCGGAAAGCCGTTTAATACAAGAGCTTGACCATTATGACATCTCAAACCGAGACGCTGTGATCGCTGCTATTGTACAAGCAAGGAGTAACCCTTATGTTAAGGCGGCATGTGAGATACAGAATCAACTCGAAAAACGTCATTGGTTAATGGAGACGCTTCATGAACTTGCTCAGTTAGATTCTCGGTATCTAAAAAAAATTGATAAAAAGCCAGCGCCCGCTTTCAGTGACTTTGTTGTGCAGTATTACAGTAAGCAAATACCTCTTATTATTACTGATGGCATAAATCATTGGCGCGCAAAAAAACATTGGACACCAAAATACATAAAAGCATGTTATGGTAACCGAGAAGTCGAAGTGCAAATGGGGCGAAATCATGATTCGCAGTATGAGCGAAATGCATGTCACTATAAATATCGACTGCCATTGGGGGATTTTTGCGACAAAATATTGCATGGAGGTGTAACCAATGATTATTATCTCACCGCCAACAATAATGGTGCTAATGCTGAATCTTTGTCCGATTTAATGTCGGATGTGGGAGATTTTGCCAATGGTTATCGTCGTGATCCATCAAATTACTCACAATGTTATTTCTGGCTAGGCCCCGAAAGTGCTACGACTCAATTTCATCATGATTTAACTAACAATATGCTAGTTCAAATTTATGGTCATAAAAAAGTAACATTAGTGCCAGCATTACAAGTGGCTTATTTGTATAACGATAAAAGTGTTTATAGTGCAACAAGCTATCCAAAAGCTAATGATAATGAATGTTTTCCATTACTCAAAAAAGTGAGCTCAATAGAGGTCGTACTAGAGCCGGGGGAGGCGTTGTTTATTCCCATAGGATGGTGGCATGAAGTGGAAAGCCTTGATGTCACCATTGGTGTTAGCTTTACCGATTTTAATGTGCCTAATGAGTTTGCTCATCGGTATCCACAAGATAAATTGTAATAGTTCTCATAATGCATAAAAATTGTCACTCTTTTCTTTTTTATTTTAGGATATTGAAAGTTAACTATTCTCTTTATGTGTTAGTTCAATTTAAATAGTGTTTCTAAAGTTCTTATCTTCTTTGTTGTGTGAGCCATATGAAAGTTATGAGTGGCATACTGTATTAAGGAGATCGTAGAAAATCTCAGTCTTTTTCCGGTATTTAGCGGTCGTTAGGGTTTTTTGTATTAGATATTAAGGTTTTTGGTGTGAGTAAAATTGCTATTGAAAAAGGGCAGCATCGAGTTGTAGTGGAAAATATCGGAACGGCGAATGCGGATTGTGTTGCTGCATTGAGTAAAGCATTACAAACTAAGCCAGAGGCAATCGCGACTTGCTTATACCAAGCGCCACGAGTGTTGTTTGATAACTTATCTGAAAAAATAGCCAATGAAGTGGCATCATTACTTCGTAATTTAGGATTGGCGGCACAAAGCTCAGATCAATCATCATCATTAACACCTGGAACACCGGATTATGATGTGTGCCTACAGATACAAGATTATCAAAGTGTCTTATCATTAATCCTAGAGGTTTCCCGATTTTTGGGTATCCCCCCAGAATCCGCAAAGAAGCTTGTCATGCATTCCCCCAGTATTTTGCTTGGACAGGTTTCTTGCGCCACTGCAGAAGCAATTGCTGAACGTTTTTCCCCATTAGGGGCAGTAGTGAACAAGAATAAAACTCGCGATTCTCATTATCTTGTATTGATAAAGGGGAAAGGAACAAAAGCAGAGTTGGACAAACTCTTGAAGCAAAGTCAAATCCAGTTGGATTATGAACATGATCATGTCAATTGGATACAAGGTGGTTATGGGCGGTGTGGGTATGCTCAAGCGCAGCAATTGTGGAAAATTTTTCAGCCTTTGTCTGATAAAGTCCTGATTGTTGCTGAGAATTTTGTTTTAGTGGATGTGGTCTGTGAATCGGTTACAGACGTAAGCGAATTTAAGAATGTGGCCAGTATGTTAAGCATGCCGGATTCTGTTTTTGTGAAGTTATGTAAACAACCTAAGTTTTTGTTGAAGAAATCAGCTACTCTATCAGAGGTTCACTCTATTGTCGCCGCAGGCCGGCGGAGCGTGAAATGCATAACAATATTGCCGCAGCTCTTACAGTCTTTTGATGTTCGCATTGGTGAGACTTCTCTTAGCGATGAAATTTTACAATCGTTGTCGATTATTATTGATAAGCCAACGGAAGAAGTAAAAAAGCATCTTTATGGAGGCGGGGCTCGTGAAGGGATGGTGTGTCGTTCATTGAACTATAACCAAGCGAATTGGCTTCGAGTAAAGTTAAAAGAATATCAAATATCCGCTAAAATCACTGCTGTAGCATAACGATAATAAAAGCAGATTAGTCTTAACAGTATTTCGGTTTTTAGGAAAAATAAAAAATGGATAATGTAACTTCGCTTGATGAGATTGAGCCTCAGCAATCTCCCCGCTATCATTTGGGTATTGCAGAACAGGGAAAGTTGTATGCGATAGCCGGAGATCATAAAACCGCATTAAAATATTATCGATATGCCATTAAGTTAACCTCGGCATTAGGCCATCCAGAGGTATTCTTTCGGCATTATCTTGAGTGTGTTTTAGAATCTTTAGAGCATATGCAAGCCTATGATGAATTACTGGAGTATTGTGATAAAGCGGTCGCCCTTTTTGAAGAAACAGGAAAAAATGAAGTCATAGAAAATGGTGCTAATGATTCAGAAGAAGTGGATCTGATGCGATTGGATGTGGCCAGTATTTATCTTCGAAAAGGCATTGTTTTTTATAAAAAGAAAGACATTGATCAGGCTTGTGACTGTTTTCAACTTTGCAAGAATCATTTGAAGCATAGTAAACATACACTTCCTTTGTTGAGTGTAATGGAGCGATGGATAAAAGGCGGTTGGCATGTGGATGAGCATCGTATCAAGCAAGAGCAAGTCCGCCACAAATATTTTACCGTTGTAAAAGAGAATATTAAGTCGGCGTTGGCGATTACTTTACCGAATGACGTTCTGGCTAGTGCCTTCTAGCACTATAAAGTCGATTACATAGATAGCATTATTATTTCATATCATTGTTTTAGCACCACTGTAATTTGTGTCGTATCAATTTAATGCGGTATCAACATAATTTGATGGGGTTCTCATGGCAGCAGAAATCGATAGCAAACTGGTAGGCCAAGCATTAGCGGAATTGCCGCTCCACACGATGATTAAAGATACCGTGATCAGCTTGGCGCAGGCTCAAAAAGAGTTGGATGCAAATTCCTTTGAACAACTTAAGCTTGTAGCGGAAGAGAAAGTTGTTGTGCCGACACAAGCTGGTGGTTTGCAAGAGGTATCCTTACTTTCATTGGGATTGGTGCCCTCTTTCTACCATATGGCAGAATTTAATATCAGTGCTACCGTTAGTATCCGTTATGAAGTGAGTGATGAGAAAAAAGTGGGCATAGGCGCAGGATTTGGGTTGAGTTATTCCAATGGACGCGAAGTACAAAAATCTTGGGAGCGTGACCGCTTTGATCAATACGCAGCTATCAAAAACACCTATGGTGAATATGCATATTCTGCCTATATCAGTAACTACAACGAGCAGACAGGGGAGTTTACGTTTATTTCAAACGAAGTGATATTTGAAAAAAACGGTGATGAATTAACTCTCTATCTTAGTAAAGAACAAGTTGAAAATTATCGGTATAAGCATGAAGGGTTGTTATGGCGTCCTCGTATTTACTTCTTGAATAATAATGAAAAAATATATATAGCTGCATTAAAATTGGATGGCAGCGAAGGAAAGATAGTTGGTGTCTCTGATGCAACTTTGCAAGGAAAAACAGTGCTCAAAGTCACTGATTTTACTGGTCTTGGCCTTCCACAAGTTAATAAAGCAAGTGTGGCAGCTAGCGAGTACTCAATACCGAATTCTCCAACATTATTTTTAGAAGACCCACAGCAAGCAACTACCCCTATTTCTGTTAAGTATTCAGTGCAAGTTTATAGCAATGAACAGGGAACCCAGGCTCAAACTCATTCAGGAGGAAAGAGCTTGGAAGCGTTTAAAGCTGAAATTCACTATGGCATGATTTATTTTGGTTTTAGTGATACAGCAGGGCAAAGCTTGGCGGATATGGAAAGTGAACTTGAACCCTACCCTGAGAATGATTCTTCCTCCGATCCGGATGAGAAAGGCGGTGTTTTAGATGTAGGGCGTGGTTACAAGCAAGAAAATGCTATTTTATTAGATTCCCCTGCTCCTACAAATATTGACCAGTGTCGTGATAATAATACAGACTTAAAAAATGAGGATGAAGATTTCATTAGAAATGTCTTAGAAACTAAACACAGATTGGTAGCTTTTTGCAAATCCAATTCAGCAGGTGAGCTAAATATCTACGCTGGAAAGTATAAAGATGATCCAGGTAATAATAGAGATGCCTCTGAAAAAGATCGTATTGGCCATGGTTGTTACTATGATAAACGAAGTATTATTTCAGAAGATTTTTTTAAAAATATACCCAGTCCAGTAGCGGTCGACCCTATTCCTGTTCCCCCAAAGCAGGGCATAAGTGAGCAGATTTATGCACAAAAAGCTAGTGGAGCAGCGGTTTCAGGTTATGATCGTGAATCGGCTTCACAAAGTTTAAAAGACTCCAATAAACGATTTGCGGTAGCGGTAGCTGCGAATGTAGATGTGCAAACGGCACGACGCTATGAATTTGATATGAGCATGTGTATGAAATTGGATGCAAGAGTGAATGCGGTGAGTGCACCTATGCCACTACTCGAAAAATTTTCTCAGATGGAAGCCGCCGATAACGGGGAAGGCTAAGTCGTTACCCTAAATACATAATTATCTTTATTGAGAGTAAATTATGGACGGCGATAAAACCGTTAACTATCTACTAGAGTCTGCGCCACTTCCACAAATGATTGAAGGTTTAGGCAAATCTATTGCAAATGCACAATTTGCGCTAGATAAGTATGCAATTGATATTATGCGTGAAGCGGGAAAAAAAGAAGGAGCGGGTGTAAAGATTAATGATAATGAGTATTCCTTGTTAGATTTAGGATTAACACCGAGCTTTTATCATTTTTCAGAAGCGCGCTTAAGTGCCAAAGTTGCTTTTTCCGTAGGAAAAACATCAGAAAAATCATTGGAGGTTGAGGCATCGCTTACAGTTGATACGAAAGTGGTTATGTTTGCTGCATCAGTGAATGCATATTACAGCAATAAATATTCATTTAAGTCTGAAGGCTCAAGTGAAATTAATACCAAGTTAATCTCAGTGCCTCCTCCTACTGTTTTGGTTGAGATTTTGAATGAGGCGAGAGCAAAAAGCTAAAAGAATTGAATCAGGAGATTACTATGTCAATTGGTGGAATTAATGTTGGACGAGAACTATTAAATGTTCCCATGGGGGAAATGATTCGTTCGATGGCGATGGCTATTGCCGATGCGCAATGGGAGTTGGATAAGTCCAGTACGGTGGTCACGGAGTTAATGAGTGGTCAACGTTTATTGCGTGATATTGATACTGGTGAATTAATCAATGCTGATGGTTCAATTGCCTGGTTTGATCCGGTTGAGAACACCTATAAGAAAAAAGATATCGGTGGTGTAGTCACTAATGTGAATAGTGAGGGTACAATTAATCCTGTAGTAGTAGATTCTAGGGTTTTTTTTGGTTATACCTACGAAACGGATGAGGATAGTCAAGTTACTAAAAGAATTCCTCAGCGTTTAAGTATGATGGAATTAGGGTTTACCCCAACTTTCTATCAGTTTGTGGACACAATTATAGAAGTCAAAATTGCCATTAAAATTACACAAAATAACGATTATGAGCGGAAGAATGCTTATAAAAGCAGCTATGTAAACAAGGATTATGGTTATCGTTATAATGGTTGGTTTTCTTACTATCGTTTTGGTAATCGAACGACAACGTCGACTTCTCAGGTCGATGCCAATTATTCTAATCGGTACAGCTACAGTGTTGATGGTGCGTCGTTGTTAAGAACTAAGCTCGTACCCATTCCTCCTCCTGCTATCTTAGAAGATCGAATTCGTCAGCTTATGGAGCAGGAGGAAGCTATTGCAGATCAAGCTCTTAATGCCGCTGTAAAAAAGAAAAATGATGGAGATGGTGGAGATAGTAATACTGTCGTAGAAGATAACAATAATGGACTTAGTAATGATGGTCAATCGTAATGACTATAATAGAAAATATTGTTATGTAGTATCTATTCTAAAGTTTGTTTGAATCTTTTCTCGATATATTTATTAAGTAGGAGTCAGGTATGCCTAGCGCCAGCACAATAGGTCGCGACCTCTTGAACGTTCCATTTCCTGAAATGGTGAAGAGCCTTGGTATTGGAATTGCCGAAGCTCAACTTGAATTAGATCGGGTTAGCATGGAAATTGCTCAATTGATGAGTGGGCAAGATGAAGGAGCTCGCCCTACGTTACCGAGCGATGACACAAAAAAGTTTTTTACATTTGATGAAGATGAAGATGATGATAATGCAGAGGAGAAAAGGTCTACCAAAATAAGGTTTGGAGGACAGTACTATTCATTATTAGAGCTTGGTTTTACGCCAACATTTTATCAGTTTGTGGACACCATTATAGAGGTGAAAATGTCTATCTCTATGTCCCGTACTAAAGAGAGAAAAACCGAAACAAATAAAAGAAAGCTTAGTGGGAAATTGAGGCTATTTCGACGTTCTGCAGGAGTGAGTGCGACTTCAGTGACCGCAAGTTATGCCAGTAAGTACAGTTATAGTGCCGAGGGTTCTAGTCTTTTGCGTACTAAATTAGTTCCAGTGCCGCCCCCACCGATTCTTGAAGATCGTATAAGACGATTGTTAGATGATACAGCCGAAAATTCAACAAGTTAAAGATCAAGGATATTAACCTTGGCTTATTCAACTAATATTGATGAAGCGCTGACTCTATGATTGAGGATGACTTTGATTACACAAGTTGGGAGGATGAGCTTGAAGATTTTAATAAAGAGGCTAAGGCAGAAGATAATAAATTCAGGAAGCTCAGGGAAAAACAATCTCCCGAATTAAGAAAGTTAATAAGAGAAAGAGAGCTGTTAGAGAGAAGACTTGCTCAGTTGACCAGCCATGCCGATGGTCATGGGGAGCAGAGAGAAGGCGATGCTCGTTTTCAAGCTATGTATCCCATTCAAACTCATACTGTAGAATCTCGCATAGAAGAGCGTCGATTGAAGCGGCGTGATGAGAGGAAGAAATTTCAAGAAAAACGTTTGCTAGAAGCTGATCATGTCAAAAAGATAAAAGAGAAACAAGAAAAATTGAAGCAAGACTTTCTTAAGAGAGAGTCAATGCGACGCAACCGAATAAAAAATAAATATGAACAAGCATTAGCTGAAAAAAGAGAGCAGATTGCTGCGTTGAGGCGCAAAATTCAAGCTGCTGAAAAAAAGAATTACGAGAAATGGGAAGAAAGACAAGCGTTATTTAAGCGCTTAAAAGGAAGGGAAGATAAGTTGAAGAGATTGGTTCAACAAAAAAGACTAAGATCTCTGGAGGATATGAAGCAACGGTTGCTGAAAAAAAAGCGTCTCAAAGATTCAGAATTGGGGAAAAGCTATAGTAAAGTTAAAGATAAATTTCAGAACTATAAAAATAGAGGTAAAGAATATAAAAGCCTAGCAAGAGAGGCGAAAAGTATTATTTCTAAGCCGAGCAAGGGTGGGCTGGAGCGTCAGTTGATCCAGCAGCTGGATAGAAAGCTTGCAAGCACAAGCGAAATTTCTCCTTCTGAAGCGGAAGCTATTAAACAAAATATTGCGAATGACCCAATGGTTGGGGAAATTTCTAAATACTATGATATGGCTGAAAAAGCCAATCAAGTGCAAGCTTTAATGGGCAAGGCAAAAGCCCTAGCTGACAAAAGAAAGAAATCGAATGAAGAGGCTCGTTTAGACAACCGAAGAAGACTGTCTGCGCAAAGTTTGAAAGAAAAGAATGATGCTGAAAAATCACAAGAAATGTGGGATCGACGACGAGAAGCTCAAAAGGGTGCGATTTTAGCCGAAAAAAAGAGAGAAAAGCGTTTAGAGGAAAGGCGAGAAGCACGTCGAAGAGAGAGGCAGGGTGGATAGAAAAACCAATAAATTAGTATAAATGGAGTAAACGGAGTAAAGTGTGAGCAGCACAAACGAAATTACCGCGAGTATTGAAGACTATTTGTTGAGCTTAGCAGATAGCTTGCAAGATGCTCAACAACAACTGTCGCAGCGACAGGTTGCCAGCTTACCTGGTCAGCCTGCCATGGCATATCAACTGCCTAAATTGGACTTTCAGTTAAAAATTGCTCTGAATATGGAACAGCAAGATGCCAATATCGTGGGGGATACGCTGTTTCTGCCCATTGGCGACAGTCCGAGTGTGTTACCGCCGGTGACCAATAAGAAGTTAGTCTCTCAATCGGGAACGCTACATGAATATAATGTGAGCACAATCAGTGGCAGTTTTGTGGCAGTACCAGTAAAAGAGGTTCAGCAGGCGTATGTTATTCAATTAAACCATGCTGTAGCAGGTAACATGCGCTATGAGCTTACTTTCTTGATTAATCGGCAGAATAATTTAGAACCTGTTGAACGTTTGGGTGTGGAAGTCAATGTTGAGAAAGAGCGATTAAAGAATTTTAATGAGGGACTCTTTGAACAACTTCAATCTTTACAGGATAAAACAGAATTGGAGTTGGCATCTGAAATATCGCGTTGGTTTAGTTTTTCAGATACTACATTGATTTCGGATTCTTCCGGTGAGGTCTCATTTGGGGTGTCATTAATTATACCACCAGATTTGTCTAAAGAGGTTCTGTCTTCCGGTGATATACAACTTCCGTTAGTTGTGAGTGTTCGTGGTAATAATCAGCGTTTTATTTTGCCTTTTTCAGATGGGCCGTTAGGTTCCAAGGGTGATCCAAAATCTAATCCAAAATCTAAGAAATAGATACAGTATGATTTCCCAACCGGTTATTTTTCTACAATCAGTACAACGTTCGATTTATCAATTGAGAGATACCCTCAATGAGTTGCCTGCAATTCGTGAGGTGAGTTACTTTGCACCAGAAGTTCAAACGACGCCCCCTAATGTACAGTCGGTTCGTGACTATATTGATGAGCAACATTTGGTGGATGTTGATCGTCGCACTCGTGTGGGGTTGTATCGTTTTTATTTAATGTTATTTGAGAAACTTTCTTTTTGCTCTTTGAACAAGCCAATGAGTGTTGTAGGGTTTTTCGAACAACATGTTCAAATCTCGTTACAAGAAGAAGAGCGTAAAGCGCTTGGTGCGTTTTATCATGATTTTTCTCAACAAGTGGCAAACCTTACATTAACGTTAGAAGGGTTTTTGGCTCAGCTTTTTCTTCCTCATATGGATGCGATGGATGTTGGTTTGCCGCAAGGCGGTGAAAGCTTACGAGCTCAAATTTTTCAGAATTTTTTTAGCAAGTTACCAGGGGGGCTAGGATTCATTCATACACAGTTGGCTCGTCTGGCTCAATTGCTGACGCAGCTAAAAGGTCAGGTCGATACCCTTCAGGCGCAGACCCCTCAATTTGATTTTCCTGAATTCAAACAAGGTGCTTTTATTCAGTTTGATGAAGAGGGTGAATTTCTTCGTCAATCTCAAGCGTGCTTGACAGATCTATTGGATTGGGTTGAGAAATTGAATCTTACGTTAAGAGATGTATCTATTCCGGATTCAGTACCAGATAAGACTTCGATGCTGTTAGAAGCGTACTATTCTTTGAGTTACCAATTGTTGAGTTCTCGCCTTGAAATAACCGATCAGTTACAGACTTTCTTTTCGAAGCATCAAGAATTGTTACACTTTTTGGATACGCTGTCTTCGATTGATAAAGCGGATTTCCGACCCCTCCCGGCGCCGGAAAAAACCAATGCCAATAGTATTATTAGTGAGACTGGTCAGGTGTTGTCCCGTGTGAATAACACTATCGCACTCTCTGGCTATCAGGTGGCGAATGTAGACATGGAATTAAAAGTGGTTACCAATCAGCTTGGTGAGCCCGTTAGCATTTCCAGTTTAAAAGAAAAAGATCAATACACCTCAGATCAAGTCGGGACGATGAAGTTTTCGCTAGTGAAAAGCGGTGTTAATAAAGGGGCGCAATCTGAGCAAAAAGTGCCAGATGTGGTTGGAGACACAGAAAACTATGCGCGTTCTAAATTAATCCAATATGGATTTAAACCCTTTGTTCAATACCGTTTAACAAGAGACGACAGTCAAGATGGTCGAGTTATAGAACAATCGCCAGAGCCTCTCAGCGCAGCCAGCAGCGGTGCGTCGGTGGGTATCGAAATTGGTCGTTATGTTAGCGGTGGTTTGGCTCACTTCTCGTCAGATGAATAATGGATGATACCCGTCGGTTTTAAAAGGCCATTCTATGAACGACATTACCAAAAAAACGACTGAAGTTTTATCCGCCCCGCTTGGGGAATTAATTGCCGCTGTGGGAAAAGGCGTGGCGGAAGCACAAGAGGCGCTGGATACCCAAGCATTGGAAACGTTTCGTAAATTGTATCTGGATGATTCAGAGTTGTATGCGGAATTAAAGAAAGTGGGGTATCAACCTACTTGGTATCGTATTCCTGAAGCCGATGCGGAAATAAAATTGGTATTAACCGCCACGGAAACACAAGCCTCGGTGGGTACAGGCGAATTAACGGGAAAAAACCCAGTGGGCTTAAATGCCATGCCGATTGATGCCACTGTGGCAAATCAGTATAACTTTTCGTTGGCGGCCAGTAGCAGTTTGAAATTTAAAGTAGTGCCTGTGCCACCGCCCGCCTCATTAGAAGATCAGAGGGTGGTGCCAGAAGTGTTGGGTAAAACGGTTGATGCCGCGACGGAACTATTAACTGCGAATAATTTATCGTTAATTATTAAGAATGCTGACGAGTTAGCGGTAGAGGATGTGGGGGCGCTTAAAGTGGTTGGCCAAGTTCCAAACTCTGGTGCGTTATTGTCAAATGGCGCTCAAGTGCAAGTTACCGTGGCGGTAAATAACACATCAACCTTATCTGAATAAGTGACGACAGAGTAATGTCTACTGATGCCAAGACCACCAGTGTGGCCGAACTGATATCCAATGTTGCCCATGCTCTGGCAGACGCTCAAATGGCATTCGATCAATCCAGCACGAAAGTAGCGGAATTGTTTTCAGGGCGTACTCGGTTAGAAGATGGCGCGGTTGTGGATACGAGAGTACCGTTTGGGTACACCTATGAAAACGGTAAACGAATACCACAGCGTTTGAGTATGTTTGAGTTGGGTTTTGTGCCTCACTTTTACCAGTTTGTGGAAAACGTAGTTGATCTTAAAGTATGCATGCGTATAGCTCCAAGCCGTAATGGAAAGACTGAGGGATTTAGATTGATCTCGACTCCGGTGGATGCGAGCTATCAAAATACCTACGGCATAAAATCAGAACAGTGCAGTCGGCTTGCTTTTCAAATTCGGCCCGTCCCCCCTCCCAGTGAGTTAGTAAACTCCGTTGATTTATTGAATTCGGAAGAAGAGACAAGAGAGTCCGAATATCATACTGTGGCGTCAGCCATTCAATCACGAGTGCCGGTCGCGTTGATAGAAAGTTTATCCACAGAAACATTAAAAGGATTAGGAAAAAAAGCGGGTGAATCTCTCAGTAAAATGGGCGTTGACACGATTGCTCAGCTTCGTGAGTGGATGTTTTCGTCTAAAGCCAATGCTTTACCCTTTACGCCATTGGAATATGCGGCAGTGCGAAGTCAATTGCTGAATATTTTGATGGAGTCAGAATTGTCCAATCAATCGCGTGTGCTAGAGAAAAGTGAAGCTGCTTTATTAAGTCGCGATGGGAATACGTTGATTAAGTCAGTGACGGAGTGGATCGTTTCCGCTGAGTCGATAGCAGAAGGCGTGATCGATGACGCACTCATTGCGTGGTGCCAGCAATTAACGTTATGCCTCGATAAAAGTATGTTAGATCGAGTCTATGTGCAGCAGATGGGCAACGTATAATTTCTTGAGCATAAGCCGTATTCCATACCTATTTAGTGAGTAAACAGCTATGGCGAATGTAGTAACGATTCCAATTACATTATCCACTGGGTCTGATGTCGAAAAATTACTGGATAATCCACAGGCCATTTTTCGTATTGAATCCATCTCAATCGCCAGTGAGGTTCGAGCCGCTTTTGGTGGTATCCGCCCCGCGTTTTCTGTACTCGTGGCGGATGAACCCAATAGCGAGACTCTCGATATGGCCGGAACGTCTGAAGATGGTACTCGTTTAGAGCCCGTATCGTTGAGTGATATCAACATGCCCACCATGGGAATGGCTCCTACGGCTGCGATTGAATCAGTATCATTGCAAAATGCATCAATTGCTCAGGATACGTCAAAAGAGCAGTTGAGTCGCTCTCTTGATTTTGAACCCATTTCAGACCCGATCTTTATTCCTCCAACACCGGCACCTAACCCACCGGAATTTATTGATGAAATTCCGATAACACCTGCACCGATTGATGAGCCAGATCCCATCCTTCCACCCACTCCTGCACCTCCAATAGAACAGCCTGATCCTATTATTCCTCCAACCCCACCGCCACCGCCTCCAACCCCAGGCCCGTCGGTATCTCAACAGGTAGTGCGTTACAGTGCGGCGGGTGTGATGCAAACGCGAGAAGGGGAAACAACAATATTGATTGCAGCAGACAAG
Source organism: Marinibactrum halimedae (assembly GCF_021234875.1). Classification (GTDB taxonomy): domain Bacteria; phylum Pseudomonadota; class Gammaproteobacteria; order Pseudomonadales; family Cellvibrionaceae; genus Marinibactrum; species Marinibactrum halimedae. Next base: position 37,701 of record NZ_JAJQVM010000026.1, read on the forward strand.
AATAGCGAAGGCTCGATTTTTTCAAATGAGGTCCTTCGAGTGCTTTATATTGATGTTGAAATGAGACGGGTGACAAACACGTACAGTCACACAGAGTCATACAGCAATAATGAATTGACTGCCTTTTATCGTATCGAATTGGATATGGATGAAATGAGTTATCGGCAAAATTACGAGCACGGCAAGATTATTACCTTTGCATTACAGCTTAAACAGCATTTTAATGCTACTCTTTTTGTATTGCCATGTTCTGCAGTGGATCGCTAATCATGAAGTGACGATGGCATAGTTTTTGTTTATTCGTAATCTTCTGCTGAATCAGCTATTGGTGGGAGGAGGTTAGTGAAATATTACTACTGTCGCTCTCTTTTATGTGTTGCTCTATTCGTGGTTGTAGTTCACTCTCAAAGCAGTGACCATGTTGACGGTGAGCTCCTTATTGATCACCCTGTTTCTGATTTAACCGATTTATTTGCGTTTGTTAGCCCCCACCAATCTAACCGATTGGTGGTGGTATTAAACTCATACCCCTTTGTGCCAAGAAATGGCCATTTCTCAGAGGTGTTGATGTATTCCATTCGAATACGTCCAGCCTCCATTGCAGGTATCAGAGAGCATCCAAAATTTAAAATCCACGATCCAGAATATCGTTTCAATTGTACTTTTAATTTATCTGATGATGTAAAAGAATCTACTGTAGAATGTAAAACTCCATCCCATAAAAGAATTGTTGCTCTATTAGAGAATAAAAAAAATAGCGAAAAAGGGATTCAAATTTTTGCAGGGCAAAGGCAAGATCCTTTTTTATTTAATAGCCAGTGGTTTGGTCAAGTGGTATTCGAAAATTGCATACCGCCTGCAGCCGCTAAAAATGACTTGGCCAATCTCAATGTATTAAGTTTGGTATTGGAATTTGATATTTATTCTGAATTGAAAGGTTTAAAGCAGAGCTATATCGCGATAGCGGGGGAGTTGAGCCGTAAAACGGAAGATTGGGAAAAAAGGAAAATTTTAGATCGCGTTGGTCGACCTGAGATCAGTAATGCCAGCTTGGCGGCCAGTAATACCAATGAGGATTTACGTTTTCATTACAACCAAAAAGATACGTTTAATTTGGATGATGAGGCGATTTCTTTATATTCAGGTAGAATCAAGGAAAATATTCATTACTATGATGCCATTGATGGCGTTATCGATTGGAATGATGAAAGCCGTCAATCACTTGCTGAGCTTTTAGTGCAAGATTTTTTAGTGTTAGATTATCGTAAGCCATTCAGTACGGGCTCTTACTTTTCCATTGAAAGAGCAATGCTGCGCGGGCAAATAAACACAAGAGGCGGCGGGCGAGTGCCAGGAGAAAGAGTGATTAACACCCTAGCTTCATTATTTATCAACGGGGGTTATGGCTCGGCGATTGTTGATGGTATCCCGGCAAAAAATATTCGTCATTCTCATTTCCCGTATTTAGAAAAGCCGGGTAGAGGGCCTTGGCCCTATTTAAAACAACGTTTGGCACCCAGAGTGGTTAAAGCGTTGTCGTTACGGAGACGAGTTGCCGGTGAGACGTGTAAATAGGGTCGTTTAAATAAAGTTGTTTAAATAGGGTCGTTTAAATAAAGTCGTTTAAATAGGGCCGCTTAAATTGTATCAATAAATCAACTTCGGTTGAGGTACGGTGCAAGTCCCTGAAGTATTATTTTTATAGATATGATGATGAGTAATGAGCGATAGGGCTCAATCCTTATCTAACTGCTTTTCTAAATGCACTTCATTGCGCTTGCCTGTTAGAATACGTGTAAAACCATTGGCGTCAAAAACATGCAGCATTGGACTGTTTTCAGGTAATACATAGGCGACCATTTTCTTTATTTTTCGACATTTAGCGATACTGGTCATTTCTTTGAGCAAGCGTGTTGCTAAACCTTTACCCTGATACTCTTCTCTGGTTATGAAAGCAACTTCGCAGGTGTTGTCTCTATCATTAAAATAATAACGACCGACGGCCATAATTTTAACCACAGAGGCGTATTGGTAAGCAATACATAGGGCTAAATCTTTTGTTTGATCCACACTCACTAGGTGAAAGGAGTTTTCACGAGTGAGTTGTTTTCGATATTGATTGTATCTTAATCGAATGGATTCTTCGGTATGAGAATAAAAAAACTCTTGCAGTGGTCTCTCATCTGCTGGATTCAGTGGCCTTAAAAAATAGTCTTTGCCGCTCTCTAGAATGGGCTTCATTTGGCTGTGTCCAAATTCAGGCACATCTTTGGGTGCTCTTTGGGCGTAGTCGGGCACCCAATATTTTTTCCTGACTTCCTCTAAAAGTCGTTGCCTGAAATTAGGATGGGCAATGCGAATTAACTCCAGAGCCCGCTCTCGAATACTTAACCCCTTCAATGATGCGATGCCGTATTCTGTTACGACATAATGAACGCTTGAGCGAGTAGTGACGACCCCAGATCCTTCACTTAAATGTGAAACAATACGTGAGACTTTTCCGTTTTGGGAGGTGGATGACATGGCAATAATGGGCATACCGCCTTTACTCTTTGCGGCCCCATTAATAAAGTCAACCTGGCTGCCAATACCCTTCAGGAAATTATACCCTTTAGATTCAGTGACCACTTGCCCACTTAAATCTACTTCGAGTGCTGTATTGATGGCGACCATATTATCGTTTCTGGCAATATTTGTCGGCGACTCTAGGTACCCGCTTGGGTAAAATTCAATATGAGGGTTGTTGTGTACAAAATCATATAAGGCTTGGCTGCCATAACAATAACCGGCCAGCATCTTGCCGGGGTGAAATGTTTTATTTCGGTTATTAATAACGCCTTTCTTGAACAAATCCATTATCCCATCACACAGCATTTCACCGTGTACTCCGAGATTCTTATGATTGCGTAAATACTTGAGTACGGAACTTGGCGCTTTGCCTTTACCAATATGTAAGGTTGCTCCGTGTTGGACTAGCATCGCCAAATATTGACCAATACGTTCAATTGCATCACTGCGCTCTGGTATTGGCATTTCTGGTAAGGCTTGTTCATGCTTAATGCACGCTGCAAACTCACTTAAGTGAATGTGAGTGTATCCGTTTGTGCTTGGCATGGCGGGATTGATTTGAGCGATGATTGTTTTTGCTTGGCGTGTGGCGGCCATAGTGATATCGACGGCTGCGCCCAGTGAACAATAACCATACTCGTCAGGAGGGCTAACCATTACCAATGCGGCATCTAGTGGAAGTGTATCGTCTGTAAATAAGGATGATATTTCCGACTGTTTGGTTGGCGTATAGTCGGCCCAACCTGCAGCAACGGCTTGCCTGACAATATCGTCACTGATATAAAAAGTATTGATGCTGAAAAGATTGCGGTATTTTTGATCGAACCAGCGATGCGGAGAAACGGTATACCCCTGAATCACCTCAATGTCGTGGAATTTTTTCGAGTGTTGTAACAGATCGTCGATGAGGGCATTGGGAACACCAACGCCAGATCCAATATAGATACGACTACCAGAGCGGATTAACTCTGCCCATACGGGGTGGGCGGGCAGGTCATGCATCATATAACGTATCCTTCTCTTTGTAAGCGGGTTCTCTCTAGGCGGATTTTTTAAACGCTTGCCCCTGTCGTTATTGTTAATAATACGCTATTTCGCTTTTAATGCGCGTCTTTGTTGGCATTGTTAAGTGCCGCATTAGTAATATGATGATAAAGATGGGCAACCTGAGCCACGATACGTTTAAATTCTGGGTGAAGCTCTGCAAAATGTTCACTACCTCGGCTATGCTCAATGCAGTCGGATAAAAATTGAAGATCATAGGTGTCTAATGTTGCACCTTCATCGACTTGCTTTTTCATATCCAGTAAGCGTGGTAATCGGTTGTGGTTAAAATCCAGTAGCACCGATTCCACTGTACCTAATTCCTTCTTTGTTAGCGTTTGTTTCTTTTTCATTACTTCCAACCTTCCATAACTGCCATATCAGGTGATTGATGATTTAGCAATCTAGACATATTTTTCCCCTAGCTAATGCGGCGTTGTGCTGATCGCTGGCTCGGGGCTTTGTTGAATAAAATACAGGTTAATGAAATTATGATAGTTTCTGCATTCTAATAAGTCATGGTTTTTTAACCTGACTCATTTATATTGAGCCTTAATCAAAGGGGGCGTCAGTTTGTTCACATTCAATGGCCAGTGTTTGGCATAGCTCTTTAGCCATTGTGATCAGTTCTTTTGAGGGTGTTTGAACATCCCCAATAATTCGCTCTACCAACATAATTGCTTGATGACGCTCTTCTTGAGAAGGCAATAATTTAGGTAAAGAATGTATTGCCTTCTCTGCCTCAAAACTCGCGTTGATCGTTTGTTCGTGCAAAACACGTTGACGTTGCTCCACAGACATATTGGAAAAGGGTTTCTCATGAGTAAAAATATAAGCCCAGCGATCCAGTATTTCTGCGCGAAAACTCTGATGAGCATCTGCCAGTAAAACGAGCATCCGAACAACCGCTTCTGCTATCCCTCCTTGCTCTATATGAGAGAGTATTGCATTCACTTCAGGTAAATGTCGTAAACGATTCGGATTAAGTAATTTTCGGCTCTTAGTACTCTTATTGGCTAACCCTATCGTGAAAGGATTGCCCCAAAGCCAATAGAATGTTGCCTCATAACAGGCGTCTCTTATGTCACGCCAAGTATCAATGTTCTGCTCAAACCACTTGGCCATTAAGGTTTCTAATTGCACAAAAAAATTATCGTTTATAGTTTGATTATGTTGGTTTTTAACTTTTTCTGCCCAGTCTTTGATTCCAACTACAAACGGTGACTGTGAAGAAAAAGCCTTTCGCTGTGTACGTAAAGGGTGCATGGTCCGTACAATATTGGCCATTGAGGGTGTGACTAGAGAGCGAATAATTGGGCGAAGAGTCGCTTCATATATGCTCGTCTGAATATCGGAGACATAAGCCACCGCTGCAAAACTGTCTTCATCTTTTTGGCCATCATCTAATGCGGCGACATCTTCCAATGTACGTTCAATAAGGCGCACTTCAAATTGCTTCTCTATCCCCTCTCCCTCAATTTTTCCAATCTGCATCTCGTAGAGGCCTGGAGCCATAGCTTCGACAATCTCTAGAATGGATGTCAGACTTGTTGTTTCTTTTCTCGCTACTTTGGACGATACAAAAATACCTAAATGCCCGACATCATCGTGCAGCATGTAGATAATGCGTTGGCCACGTACACGAATCTCCTGCTCGCCGGAATAAGTAGCTGCAATCCAGTTGAGCGCTTGCTGTGGTGGCGTAATATTATCGCCATGGCTGGCAAACACAAAAACAGGAGCGGTAACCGCTTTAATATCTACTGGTATGCCTGGCTCAAGTTGAGCTGTATTTTTTACTAAGCAGTTTCCTACAAATAATTGTTCAACAATCCAATGAATTTCCGCTTCATTTAAAATAAAGAAGCCTCCCCACCAGCGTTCAAAATCAATAAAACGTTGTCTTCCACCTTCAGGGTCACGATAAAGGTCATAATATTTTCCAAAGTAATTTCGGCTGGGGTTTAACTGTTCGAAATTCATGACCAGATTAGCGCCATCGAATTGTCCCCCTCCGAGGTCAGACCAAAGCATTGGCTGCCAGGTTCCTCCCAAAACACCTGCGTTGTATCGCATTGGATTTTCCCCGACTTCGCCTGACCAGGGAGCAATAGGGGCGCCATTTAAAACCAGTGGGCCTTTAATATCAGGGTTACACGCTGCCATCAATAATATGGCCCACCCCCCCTGGCAATTGCCAATGACCACCGGTTGAGGGGAGTTTGGATGACGCTGGCACACCTCCCGCACAAACTCTGCTTCAGCATACATAACATCCGCAAGGGTTTGCTCTGGTAGAGGATCTCGTCCAAAACTTACAAAATACACTGGGTGAGACTTAGCCAGTGCAACACCAACTTGGCTATCGGGTTTAAACCCACCAATACCACCGCCATGACCTGCGCGAGGATCAACAATAATATAAGGTCGAAAAGAAGCGTTTACATCGACACCCTTAGGAGGCTTTATTCTCAGTAACTGATAATTGCAAGGTCGCTTTAGTTTTGCTCCATCTACAATGACTTCATAATCGTAAACCAGTACGGGTGGGCAACCTGCTGCTTCATGTTCAATAAAAACATCTCCACGCTCTCGTAGAACATCAATCGTTAAAATTATACGATCACTCGCATCTTTAAAGTACTCTACCCAAGAAGTTGTTATGTTTAAAAATGGTAAATAATTGGTTAAATTAAGGGTATTTTCTGTCAATTTTACAGAATGATGGGTATGCTCAGATCGTATTTTTTGTGATTGCAAAATAATGGAACGAAAAAATAATTTCCATTGTTCGCTAGATTGACTCACAAGATTATTAAAGGGTTTTGCCATGTGTCCATAGAACATTATTGAGTCGTTGAGAATATTCGTCCCAAAGAAAAATTGATTGGCTTGCATGTTTTTTGACATTATAAAAACCAAGCTAGGTTAAATGATCCAAAGTCGTCGGTGAACGGGCTTTGGGCCTCAAGCGTATCCGCTAAAAAAATGCTTCTTGGTCGCAAATGGGCTCTCAAGATAAGATGCTCTCATTAAGAGCATTCATCTTTCCACTTGTAAAAGTAAATTTTAACCTATTTCTATAATTGTTATCAGAGTGAGTGGTAGTATCATTATCATTTGTGGCAGCTAATATCTCTTTGTAGTTTTGTGTGCCGATACTAAAGTAGAAACGTAGAGCTAATGAGTTAAGCTAAATTGATTTTCGTCAAAAAGTATTTAAAAAATCAGTGTTTATTTTGATGGTGCCTGTGATGAATACTTTCATTTATTCTTTGGCATATAAATCCTTTTGGCTTTAGTTTGGTAGAGGCTGCATAACGCGAATAAAAATATGTCGCCAATAGAGTAGGAAAATCAGTTTAGAAAAGTGTCAGGTTTGAGTTGACCAGTACAATTTGCAGAACATTTTTAAAGAACTGCCCAATGTCAATGATGTTGAGCAGGTGGAGGCTTTGTTGCCTTGGAATATCAAGGTGTAATTGGTTTGGTGTTTACGTTGAAGTGAGTCCGAGTGGTAGACCTTCTGATGTCGTTGCCAAACTCGCATGAAGTAAAACTCCGCAGGATTTATAGTCTCGCCCCAACTCTTCTGACCATTTTTTATTGATTGGAAGGCGATTAATATAGCCAATCCTTAAAAACACACCCTGGTAGTTCATCATTAATCCAATCAGCCATAATACTCCCCTCAAAAGTATCATGAAAAGTTACGATCTCATTCTATGTGCAAAATTGCAATATTTGTGGGTAATTAAATGATTGATTTGGCTTGGCGCTTGTGAATGAGTCAGTATAAATTTAGTTGGTTTGCAGATATTCTCTGATATTATTTTTATTTGATATTTCATTATTTCTGTTTATATTTATTGGAAATTATAATCTCAAATAGGCGCAAAATGCCTCTTTTTGTCGCCATAAAAACTACCAATCTATAGTTGTTTGATTATTATACATCGCTATATTCATCATTCTTTCTAGACAAATTAAAAATATATGACTGATCAATAATGGATGCCGCTATTCTTTTTGATTTTTCATAGATTTTATTGGTGGCTGTCATTTAGTTGAAAATCATAGAGTTGTCTGAGTAAATCCTATGATCTGGTTGGGTAAGCTATCTCTATTCTAATTATAAAAAGTAATCCCAAGGAGGATGAGGATGCATTTTCAGTTTGCATTACTTACTTTCGGCATAATTTTTTTACCAGTTAAAGGTTACTCAGCAAGTATCATTAAGAGTGTCATTGGGCTTTATCCGGAAAGCGTAGAGGTGAATTTCTCAGAGAATCCTCATGATGATTATACCTTTCCTTTATCAGTCAATACTTATGACGAAATCGAAAAGTTTGATTCGCTACCGCTAGCAGGGAGTCGTTCGGTTGGCGTCTACGAGGCTAAGGGGGAGATAAATTCCACCACTGTTTTTAAATCTCTGGTGAGTGGCATGGAAGAAGTAGGCGTTGAAAAGAAGATGTCTTGTGATCATGATGCTTGTGGTTATTTTTTCGTACGACAATTCATTGCCTCATATGCATATGAGGCTTACTACGCCTCTAGTTTTAATGAATTTAATAATCTCAATGGTCGAAATATTCATATTTATTCAGGCGTGTATCGTGAAGTAGATCAAGAAATTTATATTGTTTTGACAGTTGCAAAATCTGATTATTCAGAATATGTACAATATGCCTTTGATCTTTTAGAACCGAAAAAAATAAAAACAAAAGCGTTGGTACTTACAACAGAGGGTATGACTAAAGATATAGAAAATACCGGTAAAGTAGTACTTGATGGACTTTTTTTTGAGGCAAACTCTATAAAACTTGCTGATAAGTCGCAAGAAGCACTTGTCACAATTAGCGAATATTTAAAAGCAAACCCCAAAAAACGATTTTTGGTAGTAGGGCATACAGATACAGACGGTGCGTATGAGTATAACTGTAAACTCTCAGAAGGTCGTGCTAAATCGGTAAAAAGAACTTTGGTTGAAAGTTTTAATATTGCTTCTAATCGTCTTAAATCAGTAGGGATTTCATTTGCATCCCCCATGACCAGTAATGCTTCAGAAAAAGGTAGACAGTTAAATCGTCGAGTTGAGCTTGTAGAGGTGTCATTATAACTTTGTGATCTTTTGTGGTGGTTGTTTTTTTAGGTTTTAATGGTGGTTGTGTTGCTTCTTTTACAGTTGTTTGTAAGTGGTAAAATAATAATTTATAGGGGTTTTTCTGATTTTCAATGATAAAAATGAATTTTGTTGTTTTCTTTAAAAGGCGACAGCAAAAAAATCTGACGCTAGAATTTTATTTTACTTTTTCCTGGGGTGTTAAACCATTTTGGGGGTTATTGGTGAAATGATTTTGTGGGTTGGATGGTATCGTTGTATTTTTTTAAAATATACAGTTATAGCAATTCATATAAACTTTATTAGGGACTAATAAAATGAAAAAAGAAATGCAAAAAATTGCTCCTCATAAAATTGTTAACAAGAAAAAATCGCTTGGTCAGGGTATGACAGAGTATATTATCATAGTCGCACTCATTGCTATTGCTGCAATTGCAGTATTCCGTCTCTTCGGAGATACAGCACGTAATCAAGTTGCAGGAATGGCCATGGAGCTTGGTGGTCAAAATGGCGCCAACGCTCAAAAAGCTGCGAAAACCGCTGCAAAAGCTGCAGAAACCAAAGCCGCGACAGCCCGCAACTTAAATAACTATACGGGTAACAATTAATCTGATACGCCTGTAATTAAAAGGCGTCGTGGTGTTATGCCCGTCGCCTTTTATCTCTCCTTAATTAGGGAATGACGAGCAGGAGCATAAAGCGGTGAATAAGTCCTTTAAGTTAAAACAAGATGGTCAGGCCTTAGTTTATATAATCGCTCTTTTAATACCGATTGCTCTTGGAGGTGCTATTGTTTTTAATTCATTTAGTCTCTCTAACGAAAAAACCAGATTGCAGAATGCTGCTGATGCAGTAGCTTATAGTGTCGCAACAATAGAAGCTAGAGATCTAAATTTCAAAGCCTATACCAATAGGGCGATGGTGGCGAATCAAGTCGCTGTGGCGCAGGTAGTTGGTTTTGTTTCTTGGGTGCGTTGGATGCAAAATGTATCAAGAAACTTGTCTTTAGTTACGTCTTGGATTCCTTATGTTAATGCTGTAACAAGAGCTATTAACCAGGTTATGACTCAGGTTAGAAATGGTGTAGAGCGTGCAGCACCGGCTATCGCATCCGGTTTAGATTTACAAAATACGTTACTAACCAACGCCCAAAATATTATGCATGTAGGAACTGTTGCTGTTGCAGGCGAAACCGCTAGAGAAGTGGCAAGAGCGAATGATAGAAGTATTGACACAGGACTATCATTTTCTAATGCAGCATTATTCTCCGATTATGCAAGAAATCATGCTCGATTTTCACGAAGGTTTTCTCCTAATACAGTAAGAAACTCAAGAAGATACACGAGTACCTATCGTCAGCACTTTGAGCGTGTTGAAGAACTTCGTGAAATCACCATGGAATCTCGTGATCCCTTTAGTCGAAGCAGGAACTACGTTTGGTTTTCGCTAAGGTTGTGGCCTGTTCAATTTGAAATGCGACGTGCAGGAGGTACTGACTTGACTGGTCAAGATCGCAGGCATCGCTATGGTGGGTGGGTTGCAATGGATACGATGTCTTGGCACACCCGTAGATGGCGATGCAGTTTTCGTGGATGTGGTTGGCGTGGTTGGGGTGAGAGAATTCCCATTGGTTGGGGCGCTGCTAAGACTTCAACAAATAACGAAAATGTCAGTCTATGGCACAGGCATAACCGAGAAAATAACTCCATGGGCAGGACTTGGCGAACAAATCGTCGGGCATCAAATTTGGCCTCAACCGAATACAATGGTGCGAGAGAGGTTAAGCAAGGTGCTAGAGGGTATGGTGGTTTACGCCCCTTTTATGATCTTGCGTTAAACGGGCTAATTCAAAAAGCGCCGGGGATTAAAATTATTTTAAGTAAACCGCAAGGGAGCGTGCGAACAGCAAGAGGTACGGGTTATAACTCTGGTGCAATGAATATTGAACAAAATGCACGCTTTGTTCAAAATCGTATGTCCGCAATGTCTGAAGCCGTTCCCTATTTTGCAAGAGCGAATGACCTTAATGGCTATCGTCGATTGGATAATCGGCGTGAATATGGAAATCTTTATAATCCTTATTGGCAAGCAAGATTGGATACTATTTCCGATAATGAGCGTAGAACAATGCAAGTTATAGCTGGTGTACTGTAACGGATGATCAAATATGAATATTGTAAATTGTTTAGGGCAATTTCAGCATGGACAGGGCATGGTGGGATTTATCGTAGCAACTGCCTTTTTCATAATTCCTGTAACAATCAGTGTAAACTATTTGGCAAGAATTGGTGATGCTAAACATAAAACGCTAGAAGCTGCACGGTATGCTGCTTGGGAAAGGACTGTTTGGCATCAAAGTAATAATAATTACAATATAAAATCAAATATAGACATTAGTCGTGAAATTAATCAGCGTGTTTTTGGTGAGCAGAATAAAAGAGTTGACTCAGTTGAAGATCGTAGACGAATAGCACCTCAAAATATCGAATACGATGTATTCTTATATAACTGGGAAAGCAGTAATAATCCCAGAGCTACGATTATTGAAACACCAAGTGTAAGAAATGCTGAGCCTAATAGGCTGACATTAACAGATAGTCGTGCACCAGGAAATGTATCTGGTTCAATCAATCGTATAATTCAAATGCTTCCAGGAATTGAATCAAATGGTTTTTACAATGCACAAGTTAATATTCAATTACACAGAGATGAAAATATTCAAGGTGAGCTTAATAATGCTTTAGGGCGCACTAATAATAATCAAAATATCCTAAATGCAACGAGTAATAATGCCATGCTTGTCGGTGCATGGAATGCTAACGGCCCCTCTGCTGCAAGACGAACAACTCAAGGTGCAGTCTTAACATCATTATTAACAGGCGGGTTTCTTGGTGGTGCACTGAATACAGTACAAAGGATTGCTGGCTTTGGCTTTGAAGAAGTACGTCCAAATTCTCTTATTTTTGGTCATACTGATGTTGAGCGAGTACCATGTCATCGACTTAGGGTGGCTCCAACTAACCAGGGGCGTGGATGTTAAGTTTAATGATTGATTGTAAAAGATTATCTATAAATATCGAGCGAATTTTATTATTTTTTATGGTGTTTAGCTTGGGTGTCAAGGTTTGTGCTGAAAATTGGCCAGATATTCCTGTGCATAAAAAAGCAAAATTAATTGTTGTTGCCGAAGAGATGAAAATGAATGGGGTGGAAATGGTGATGTGGAAGTTAGAGTCATTTCTCTCTAAAGAAGCGATGATGTCTTTTTACAAAGAAGAATGGAAAAAGTCATTCATTGAGAATACTCCGGGTTATATTGAGTATGAAATGGGGCATTGGCAAGTCATTAGTCGAATGGAGGGTGGTTATCAAATTACCGTTCAGTTTGATCGGGAAGTAACCAAAAGTACTGATGGATTGGTTGGCATTTCCAAATTGCCTACGGAGGACAACCAGATAAGTTTGGGAAAAGGTTTTCCATCTGTAGGTAATATGGAATTTCTTAATGATATATATGCTGTTGATCAAAATAAGAAGTCAAGAACTATCGTGGCCGTCACCGACTCCTCCTTTAATAATAGTGTAAATTTCTATCGAAGAACCTATAGAAGAAAGGGGTGGGAAGAGCTCACTCAAAATTTAACAGATGAAGGGGACGAGCGTATTGGCTTAATGTTTAATCGTCGTGGTAAGGAACTCAATCTCACCATTATGCGAAGCGAAGGAAAAACAAATGTTGTAGCGGTATTGGTTGACCACTAGCAAAGGAGAATACTTAAAGTGAGGCAGCTTAAGTGTAAGAACCGTGAAGCTGGCACTGCAATAATAGAGTACGTCGTTGTCAGTTTTTTTCTTATGGCCGCAATAATGTGGACGCCAGTGCCCAGATCAATCGGTGGTGATGGTCGAAGTACTGCAGGAGAAATGCTTATAGACGCCATAAAAGAGAATTACCGAGCGTATGCGTGGGCGATGTCGGTGCCTATTTGAGGGCAATACAGAAATATCCGATGGAGTTGGAAAGTAAAAATGAAAAAATATACCTCGATTGGGCTACTCATTGTTGCCTTGATTTTTTCCGGTTTGGCAGCGGTAGCATCGATTAAATATCTAGAGAAAAGAGAGCAAGACCTTATCTCGAAGCTTGATCAAAAAAATGATACAGAAGTGATTGTTCCTTCAAGAGACCTTGTTGTCGGTGATGTGATAAGTACCGAAACGGTATCGGTGCGGGCGGTTCCGTCAACCTTTCTACCCAGTGGTGCATTATATCCTTCAGATTTTGATGCTATTGCAGGTTTGTCCATCAAAGAGCCGGTATTTTCAGGAAAACCGGTATTGCGAAGTCAGTTGGAAGGGCTTAGTGGAGTAGAAACCTTTTCAGAGCTTTTACAAGAAGGACAAAGGGCTATAACACTTCCAATTGATGAATTGCAATCTAATGAGAATATGTTGGTTCCTGGTGATTATGTTGATCTGCTGATTAAAATCAAGCATGAGGCTAGTGATAAAACTGGTGATAAGGAGACCGTTTCGGTCAATAGTCTTCTTCATCGTGTACTTATCTTGGCGACCGGTCCAATAACCATTGCCGATCCTTCTTATTATTATTCTACAACTCAAATGGAGGGGCAGGGTTACGGTACGATTACAATTGGTGTGAATTCGAAAGAAGTCCCCAAAATATTGGCAGCCAGTGAAATGGGTGAACTTATATATCTCATGAGAAATCCAGAGGATAAATCAAAAGGAAGATTTAACGAGGTTGGTGATGCTTGGGGCGTGGGTTGGGGGGAAGGTAATACGAGAAAAATACGAGTTTTTTCTGCAGAGAGTACTTCAAATGGCCTTATGGTAGATGAATTTCGGTCTATAGGGGAAGATAATAAAAATAATTGGGGCAACCCAATAGACCCCGGCCGATTATATAAAAAGTACAATAAAGATTTTTTAAAAAAAATCTTGGAAAATGAAAAAAACTCGGTGGAAGTTGGGCAGTTATAGGTTTTAAATACATCGTAATAAACGGATATTGATAAACTCAATTGGAATAGAGCTATCTTGTGAAAATTAATCAATTATTTCTTGGATTCTTTTTTTTGCTTTTTGCATCGAGCGTCATTGGGGAAAAACATACGGCGGTTAATATTCAAGTGGGAGAGGTGCGTATTATTGAGGTGCCTGATGTTGAGCAGGTGGCAATTGGAAACGAAAAAGTTTTTTCTTATCGTCCATTAGAAAATGGTGAGTTTGTTTTAATTGGTAATATTCCAGGTCGTTCATCATTGCATATTTGGCAAAAAGGCGGTCGCCAGCGAACCTATACAGTTAATGTGATCAGCTCGGAATCATCCGGAAATTTTCAATTGGCACGCTATCTTGCTAGTACCATATCAGGATTAAATGCCTATGAAAATGATGGGAAAATAATTTTTTCAGGCGATATTTCTGTCGAGCATAAAGAAAATTTTCTTTCCATATTGTCACAATTTGATAGTCCAATATCTCTGGTGACTTATAGTAGTTTCGAGCTTGCTCCGGTTGTTCGGCTTGATGTTATGCTTTTAGAAATAAAGCAGCGAGCAGTTAAAGATCTTGGTATTGATTGGGATGACGCGATTTCTGGGCCCGTTCTAGGGGTGCGTAAAATCTTTACTCGAAATGATTATTTTTCTTTTGTTCGCGAAGGACCAAATGAAACGAATGGTGGATTTTCTTCACTTTTTGGTGAAGGATCTACAGTGCCTAACGATTATAACTTTTATAAATACTCTGCTTTCACTAGTCATATTGGATCCATTATTAACCTCCTGCAAGAGTCGGGTGATGCAAAGGTCATATCCGCACCGAAGCTTATGGCAAAAAGCGGGGAATCCGCCTCATTTCTTAGTGGTGGTGAATTTCCTGTCTCAGTAGTAAATACCTTGGGACAATCTGAAATTGAATTTAAAGAGTATGGAGTAAGGCTCGACATTGCGCCAACAGTGGACGACAGAGAAAATATCAACACCTTTATTTTTACAGAACTAAGTTCTATTGACTTTGCAAACGCGGTGAATGGTGTTCCCGGTTTAATTGCGAGAAATTCTGAGACAACGATTAATCTAAGAAGCGGTGAAACTTTCGCTATTTCAGGCTTGTCACTTGCAGAAAAAGCTAGTCAAGAACGAAAATTACCCTTGCTGGGTGATATCCCTGTGTTAGGGAATTTATTTAAAAATGATAGTAATAACTCTGACTCAACAGAGCTGGTTATTCTTGTTACGCCTTATATATTGACTCCAAAATCGAAAAGAAATGAAGCACTAATAGAGGCTGGTAGTCCATTAAGAGACGAATTTAAAAAATTTAATTGGCGTATGAAGCTATTGGAGTAGGTTATGTATCAGGTATATGTTCACACAAAAAGCGGAACTAAGGTAGTGGCCTATGCTTGGGGTGAAGATGAATGCCAAATTGGCCGCTCAAAAAGCAATAATATTGTTCTGTCGGGCTGGAGAGTTAGTGGCGTACATGCTGTTTTAAGAAGCCACTCAGATGGACCTTTTGTTCGTGCTAGTGTTGATTCGCGTAATATTGTGGTGAATAGTAAGAAATTTACTGAGTATGGACCCATCAATGAAGATGACGTAATCAAGATTGGAGATTATCACATTCGTGTCAAACTTCGATCTACAGATGAAAGTACAATGAATGAGATTGAAGCTAGAGGTGAATTGCAAGATGAAGACGAAAAAGGCACTAGGGTAGAAGAAAAAGAAAGAGTGATTCAACAACAGAATAATGATGATGACATGATTGTTACCATTGATGATGTATTTTCAGGTGAGGTGGCAAGAAAAACGCTCTCTCACGAATGGCGGGTAAAAGTTCATCGTCAATTATTCCAGATCATGGATCTTCGCCGTGTCAATATTAGCGAAATGAAAGACCATGAACTGCGTGAATTTACCAACAAAACAATCACTGAAATTCTTGAGAAGGAGCAAGAATTTCCTTCAGATCTGGATAAAGATCAACTAGGAAAAGAGGTGCTATCGGAAGCTGTAGGACTTGGCCCACTTGAAGATCTATTGGATAACGAAAAAGTCAGTGAAGTGATGGTTAATGCCTGTGATGAAATATTTTATGAGGAGTCGGGGCAACTGAAAAAATCCAAAGTCACTTTTACAGATGATCGGTCTGTTATCGGTGCGATAGAACGGATTGTTGCACCGCTCGGAAGACGAATTGATGAAAGTTCTCCTATGGTGGATGCAAGGTTAAAAGACGGTTCGCGTGTTAATGCGATCATTCCACCGCTTGCGCTTAAAGGCCCGAGTATAACAATCCGAAAATTTATGAAGAATCGTCTTGAGGCAAAAGATCTTGTCAAATTTAATTCAGTGAATGCTGATATGGTAAGTTTTTTAGAAACCGCCATTGTTAGAAAACGTAATGTCGTTATTTCTGGAGGTACGGGGTCTGGCAAAACAACGTTATTAAATGTGCTTTCGAATTTCATTCCAGAAGATGAGCGAATCGTTACAGTAGAAGATGCCGCTGAGTTAAAGCTATATCAGCCAAATCTTGTTGGACTGGAAGCAAGGCCGCCTAACCAAGAAGGTAAAGGTGCGGTTCACATTAGGGATTTGGTCAAAAATTGTCTTCGTATGCGACCGGATAGAATTGTGGTTGGAGAGTGCCGTGGAGGAGAGGCATTGGATATGTTACAAGCTATGAATACTGGCCACGACGGTTCACTGACAACCATTCACTCAAATTCACCACGCGATTGTATCTCACGTATGGAAGTATTGGTATTGATGTCTGGAATGGATTTACCCGTTCGAGCCATACGAGAGCAAATATCCTCTGCAGTGCATCTAATTGTTCAGCAAACTCGTTTTTCCTGTGGTAGCCGTAAGGTAACCAGTATCACCGAGGTTACAGGTGTCGAAGGTGAGACAGTTCAGCTGTCTGAAATATTTCGCTTTAAACAGGTGGGTTACAACGAAAAAGGTAAGGTCGAAGGCTATTTCGAGGCAACAGGTTTGGTGCCAGAGTTTTATGAAGATCTGAGGCGTCGTGGAATCAAAGTGGACATGAGTATTTTTAGAACGGATCGTGACTGAAATGATAACGCCTATTCTCATTGCTGCTTCCGCGTTTATTGGGTCAATAATACTCATGTACCTTGGTTTTACACAATTAGTTTCGGCAGGCAATAAATACCAAAAAAACTTTACCGAAAAAGCCAGTGCTAGTTTGACTGACATGTTTATATTTATAGATCCTAAAAAGCTCTATATTTTGAATGTTTGTGTTTTGTCTGGAAGTTTTTTCCTGATTTGGCTGATTTCAGGCGTATGGGTATTAGCCTTAATAGTCTCTATTATTTTGAGTTTTTTACCAAAATTTATTTTGAATCGATTAAAAGAAGCCAGAAGAAACCGATTTTTATTGGAATTACCAGACACTTTGACTTCTTTATCTACGATGATGAAAGCCGGTTCCAATCTTAATATGGCTTTGGAGACGGTTGTGGCAGAAACGCCTGGGCCGATTGCCGATGAATTTGGTTTGTTGATGAGAGAACTGCGTATTGGGGTTGACTACAATCAGGCGCTAGACAACCTAAAGGAAAGAATGTCGATTCAGGAATTAGAGTTAGTGGTTGCTGGGATGAAAATTAGTCGAGAAATTGGTGGGAGTTTAGCAGAAGTACTTTATCGACTCGCTGATACCTTAAGAAGGAAGCTTGAAATGGAAGGTAAGATTAGAGCCCTTACCGCTCAAGGAAAGGCACAGGGTTACGTTATGACGGGGCTGCCCATTTTGTTGGCTTTGATTTTAATGAAAATTGAACCTGTCGCTATGAGTATGCTTTTTACAGAAATTTTTGGCTGGGTGACATGTGGAGTGTTTTTTATTTTCTTGGCTATTGGTTATAAATTCATTCAAAAGATAGTAAATATTGATGTTTGACTTAATAAATGACGCAGAAATTAAAATCTTAATAGGTTTTTGCTGTTTTTTATCGCTTGTTATGCTGATTTTTTCTGTGCAAGGTATTAAGCAAGATATGCCAGAAGATGACCGATTGTATATGGATCCACTGCCTGGATCATTGAGGAGCATTTGGTTGCTTGTCAATTTTTTTGCTTTTTATGTCGGTGATCGTATGCCGGTTGAAAGCCTTGTCAAAATTGGTAAACAACTCCAACAAAGTGGTCTTTCTTATCTTATGACGCCTGAACAGTATGTTGGTCTTAAGGTAGCTGGTTTATGCCTTGGTGTTATTTTCTTTTTTATTTTTATGTTGCTGCTAGGTTCATTTAGTTGGGTAGGGGTTTTTATTGGATCAATTCTGGGGTTCTTTTTGCCTACTATTACTTTGAGGGATCTTAAAAAAAAACGAGAAAAAGCAATAGTTCGAGCATTACCTACTTACCTAGATTTTTTAACGATGGCAGTTCAGGCTGGAATGAATATGACTGGAGCTATACAGCAGGCGGTGGATAAAGGGCCGTATGGTCCTTTGAATGTAGAGTATAGGAAAGTATTACGGGATGTAAAGGCAGGCATGCCTCGGCTGGATGCGATTAGAGAGTTTGCCGAGAGAAATGAGATAAGGGAGTTAAATGCGTTTGCAACAGCAGTGATTCAAGCTGAAAAAACAGGAGCGAGTATTGGCCAAAGTTTAAAGGTACAAGCAGATCAAAGACGAGTGGAAAGATTTCAAAAAGCAGAAAAATTGGCAATGGAAGCGCCGGTAAAGCTTATCTTTCCATTGGTTGCATTTATATTTCCAATGACATTTTTGGCACTTGGCTTTCCAATTGTAATGAAATTTTTGTATGACGTATAAAAATATTGATTTGAAAATCATGAAAAAAAATGGTGCCGAAGAAAAAATTTTATCTATTAAAATTGCGGATAACGTTTTTCAGCGGGCGAGAGGTTTGCTTTTTTATTCACCATTGGTTCATGGATCCGGTTTGGTGTTGTTTCCCTGTAATGCAATACATACATTTTTCATGACTTATTCAATAGATGTATATTTCTTAGATAAGGATAAAAGTGTAAAGAAAATATGCAAGAATATTTCACCTTGGCAGCAGGCGATATTTTTTTCAGCTAAGTATGTCTTGGAGACTTCCAAGGATGATCCAAATATGAAGAGTGTTAAAATTGGAACGAAATTAATTTGGTGATTAGGTTAACTACATGAATTTCATTGCACGTTGTAATAGTATTCGATTCTTAATCGTTATTGTTGTCTTTGTGATAGCGGGATGTTCGTCATATTCAACGAAAGAAAGATCGGCCGCTATGGAGCTTAAAATACTGATTGAAGAAGCGGATCGTTTCTATAAATTAGGTTTACTGTCTGATGCCGAAGGAAAATATCGAAAAATTATCGAAAAGTATCCAGATTATTACGAAGCGTGGCTCAAAATGGGCAATATTTTCATTCGAACAGATCAGTTAGATGCTGCGGTTTTAGCCTACGAAACTTGCACGGCGCAGGCACCAGAGGATGTAAGGTGCTGGAATAACCTTGCCTTAGCGAGAGTCAAACAGGGGGTTCATACTTTAGACAATGGCAAATCAAAAGTTTTAGTTGGTACACAAGCTTATATGGATCTTGATGAATTCCAGGTCAAGCTCATTAAGATACTCTCTTCTGAATAGTACGATTTCTTTTATTGAGTGTAAAAGGAGATAAATCTTATGTTGAGCATAAAATCTGCTAAGTGTCAGGCGGGGCAGGGCTTAGTTGAACATTTGATTCTATGGCCTTCATTGGTATTTGTTGTTTTTGGTGCCATTCAGTTATCACTTTTATACCGAACTAAAGCAACTTTCAATCACGTGGTATTTCAAGCCGCACGTCATGGTGCTACGCACAATGGTAATGTCAATGAAATGCATAAACATATGTTACGAGGCTTAATTCCGTTATATCTTAAGAGAGATCCGAGTGTTACGAATTATTTGCAGCATATGGTGACGATATACTTGGATAATCAAATTCGTCCAAATGGTCAGCGTATAGGTAATTCACCATTGCGAATGGAGGTGATCTCGCCTACTCAAGAAATTTTTAACGCATTTGCTCGAAATATGTATCAGCTTCAGGAGGAGTGTCCACGACCGCAACGTACGAATGGAAACGATCGTTCCCTTTGCACAGAGCAACGATTTAATCAAATACCAAATGATAATTTAAATATACGTTCATCGGCCATTAGAACGATTAACTTACCGAATAGAGAACTTGTACGAGTGAATCTCCAGGATGCAAATCTACTCAAAGTTCGAGGGCATTGGTGTGCACCTTTAACTATGCCATTGGTAGCGTCCACTTTTTATCATACACTTTTTAGATTTCGGCAATTATGGAATCAAAATTTCTGGTGGTTTTATGCTTCGAAACCAGAAGTAAGGAACCATCCTCACTGGCAAGCCTGTGTAAGAAGAACGGCACTGAATCTTGCTGAGGTTGCTGCGGGTACGAGTGTGCGGATTTATTATATTCCGATATCAGCAGATGCAGTTGTACGTATGCAAACTCCATTTAGGCAATAATTAATTTAAAGAAAGGATGCAGAATATGCGTGTTTCAGTTCTCTTAAAATGGTTGCTGATCATGATATGTACCGGTACAAATCAAGTCTATGCCTATTCAGGCATAGACTTGATTTCTACCTATCCTAATGCCGAACTTTTTAAGAGGTATCAGAAGGGGCATCAAAGCTATCATCTAGTTAGTGGCACCATGAGATATATTACGGATCAGAGTGGCAATTTCGACGAAGGTTATGCTCCTGAGTTTAGTACATTGATTAATGGCCGAGTAGAGAAATCCATATTTGACCATACCGAATTTGACTCAGCAATAGAGATTGCAAAAAATATGCGCTCAGAGTTGCTAAGAAAAGGTTTTGAAATAGAGTACGAATGCTCGGGGTTAGATTGCGGTGATGTTGCCGGCTGGAGACTTTATTTAAGTCGTTATGCCGATGGTGTGGCTAATTCGCAGCATTATATCATGGCAAAACATCCAGGTAAAAATGGCGGAGAGTGGGCAATCGCATTTTATGTAAATGAGTTTTCCGGTATACCTCGCTCTATAATTCACATCGTAGATAGCACTATTATTAAGTTTGAACAATATACCATTAATCAGGATCACCTCGGAGTGTGGTTGAGAGAGGGACAAAAAGTCGCCTTGGAAGGACTGTATTTTGAATTCAATAGCGACAGAATATCTAATAATTCAAACTCTGTATTGACTTCTCTTATAGCTGTTCTTTCAGAGATGCCGGATATGAACATCTCTATCGAAGGTCATACGGATAATGTGGGCTCTGCTGATTATAATCTTACTCTTTCTTTGAGGCGTGCTGAATCCGTTAAACAATATTTAGTGGATAAAGGAATAGATGAAGCTCGGTTAAGTGTTGAAGGGTTTGGTGAAACAAAGCCAAAAGTAAATGGATCTGATTCTATATCTCGTCAAAAAAATAGACGAGTTGAAGTGATGCCTATTTCAAAATTAAAAACTGAAGAAGTGAATGTTGAAAAGGAAATAAAGATCAATGAATAATAATAAAAAACTTCTTATCCTCATTTTTATTTTCGGAATATCGGGCTTTTCTGGACTTATATACCAGAGTATATGGGCAAGCTATTTAAAACTCTTTCTTGGGCATTCTGCATACGCTCAAACTTTAGTACTTGCGATTTTCATGGGCGGGATGGCTGTAGGGGCATGGTTTGTAGGAAAGCAAACCTCGAATTTAAAGCGTCCTATACTATGGTATGCCATTGTAGAAGCGCTTGTTGGTGTATTTGGAATTGTATTTCATGATGTGTACATTTCTGTCACAGATTTTTCATTCGATTATGTCATCGGTAATCTTTCATCAACGGGTCTTGTTCCAATATATAAATGGTCACTCGCTGCCACGTTGATTTTACCCCAATCAATACTCCTTGGGGCAACATTTCCATTGTTGGCTGCAGGGCTTGTGAGAATCACAAATAATAGCCAAGGAAGAATGGTTTCATGGCTATATTTTTCAAATAGCTTGGGCGCTGTTGTTGGTGTTCTTACCAGTGGGTTTATCTTGATTCATACATATGGCCTTCCTGGGACGGTTGTTATCGCTGGATTTGTGAACCTTTGGCTGGCGGCTCTGGTTTGGGTACTCAATAAACGTTGGGATCTTGATTCAATGGGGTACCAATTGATACGTATTGTTGAACCCGGTTCAAATACAAAAGAAATAGAAGGAAGGCCACAATTAATCAGATTAATGATTGTATGTGCTGCTTTCACAGGAATGGCTTCGTTTTTTTACGAGCTGGGTTGGATTAGAATGTTGAGTATGGTTCTTGGAAGTTCGAG
Source organism: Marinibactrum halimedae (assembly GCF_021234875.1). Classification (GTDB taxonomy): domain Bacteria; phylum Pseudomonadota; class Gammaproteobacteria; order Pseudomonadales; family Cellvibrionaceae; genus Marinibactrum; species Marinibactrum halimedae. The sequence continues at coordinate 59,837 of NZ_JAJQVM010000026.1, forward strand.
CCATTCATTTGAGCTTATGCTGAGTGGATTTATCCTTGGTATTGCCTTGGGGGGCTTCTGGATAAAGAACAGAATTGAATCATTTACAGATCCGGTCAAAGTCCTTGCGTATATTCAATTGACCATGGGAGTACTAGCAGCGTTATCGCTCTTAGTGTATGACAAAACATTTATCATGATGTCTATTTTGTATCACGCATTAGACTTCTCAGAATCAGGATACCTTTTTTTCAATTTTTCATCGCATGTTATCGTTTTATTGTTAATGTTACCAACGACCATATGCGCCGGTATGACCCTTCCTTTAATTACCTTTTCTCTAATGAAAACAAGAATGGGAGAGAAGGGTATTGGGCTTGTTTATTCAGCTAATACCTTGGGAAGTATTGCGGGAATACTGATTGTTGTACACCTAATTATGCCCTTACTTGGTTTGAAAACAGTCATTTTGCTCGGTGCCTTTATAGATATTGTAATCGGGTGCTTTCTTCTTGGTCGCAGGCTTTTAACCTTTAAAGTGCCGACATTTTATATTCCTGCTGCTGCGGCTTCATTGGTCGTTATTATCGCTGGGATACTTTTCCAGCTTGACCCGAAGAAAACTTCTTCATCTGTATACAGAAACGGAAGTTATTCAATTGATGTTGACTCTGTAGCCCATTGGGATGGAAAAACTTCATCCATCGATGTTTTTACAGTGGGCGAGGGGGAGGAGAAACGAATGGTTATTGCAACCAATGGCAAGCCAGATGCCTCGATAACTATGAACGAACAGGGGGATACGAGTCCGGACGAAATCACCATGATAATGGCTGGTGTATTACCTCTGGTCATGCACGATGCTCCACAGCATGTTGCCAATATTGGCATTGGCTCTGGATTAACTGGCCATACTCTTATGGGGGATCCCCGAGTCAAGTCTTTGGATTCTATTGAAATAGAGCAGAAGATGGTATTGGGGGCCAAACAATTTGGTAACAAGGTTGAGCGTTCATTTACCGATCCTCGTTCGAAAATCTTTATCGAAGATGCAAAAACCTATTTTTCTTCTCAGGACAAAAAATACGATGTAGTTATTTCTGAACCCTCTAATCCTTGGGTCAGTGGTGTGGCATCTCTTTTTTCTTCTGAGTTTTATACTCATGTGAATCACTATCTTGATGAAGATGGTATATTTGTTCAGTGGTTGCATTTGTATGAGACAGATTATGTTACAGTTGCAAGTGTCATGAAGGCGCTTGGTGAAAAGTTCAACTACTACAATGTATATACAAGTAATACTGTTGATATGCTTATCGTCGCATCTCAGTCATTTGACGCTATACAAATCGATTATGATATTTTTCAAGAATATGAAGACCCAGCATTATTACAACGAGTGGGGCTCGCTAATTTAAATGATGTTAAGTTTCACTATTTGGCCTCGAAAAGGGTATTGGCTCCATTTTTTGATAGTTTTGACGTTAAACCTAATTCAGATTTTTATCCTGTGATTGATTCAAGAGCCGTAAAAGCGAGATTTATGAAATCTGATGCGAGAGGGTTTGCAACACTCTATAACAGTGCTTTCGATTTAGAAAAAATATGGCCTGGAAATGAACCTATCTTTAGTGATGAAGATTCAATAATTATGAGTGATTCAAAACACTTCTTTCCGTCAAAAGAAGCAGAGATTGCAAAAGCAGTACAAGAGTTTTTATATAATAACTCCACGTTATCTGGAGTTCCTGATGATATTTATTTTGCAGCAAATTTATTTAAATCTGACTCTGTATGCCATAGTCATCTTTCAGAAAATTTTGTCGTATTTAACCTAGGGATAATCTCAAGTGCCATATTGCCGTACTGGAATAAAGATTCAATTGAGAGTTTTTCTGACGATGTTGTCAATTTACCATGTGCAGAGGTAAGCGAAGATGTTCTTGCCTTTGCTCAACTTTTAAGCGCCCTTGTCAATGATCAATATGAGCAGACACAAAGGCTGAGTTCACAATTATTGGATAATCATATATCGTTAGATCGTGATCACACAAAAACTTCAGTAATGCTTCTGTCAGTTAATATGTATTCACTCTATATGATGGGAGAGTACCCTTCCGTAACCAATATATTTGACAAATTTAAAGAGATGAGTCTCAATTTAGAGTCAATTGCCGGGGCAATGAGCCTCCCGGTTTTGTATCATAGTGCAAAGCAAGAACTTGTTGAAAAACCGGGGATTGCGAATAATTAGATAGGACTTTTTCGGCTTGAGTACTTATGTATTCATGATCTGTTAAGAGGATTAAGACTAATATCTGATCTTAACGGGGGCATAACTCTTGGCTAAGTGTTCTTGTCTGCTTCTTTCTCTATAAATTATTACTATTTGAGGAATATTATGACGGTTAAAAAAGTGATTTTTTCAATAGTCGTTAGTGTTTTTCTATCAGTTAATGCATTTGGAGACGATATTTTATCCTTATCAGAAAAGGACCTTAAACCCTTCTGTTCAAACCAACAAATGTGGGATCAGTTCAACGTAAAACCAGAGACGTGTATGAGCCACGCAAAGGCTTGTGCAAAAAAGAATGAAGATCGGGGTCTGAATATTATGCAGGCAACGCAAGAGTTGTATACCTGTGTATTTGATCGCCTTGGAATCAAGATGGAACCCTAAATGTGAACTATAGGGTAAGAGTTGCAAGATTCTTTGTGTCAGACTGGAATTTAGTAAGATGATATTTAGTATCAATAAGCTTGTTTTAGTTCGAGTTTATATTCTTATTTTGTCGTTTTTGATTTCATTGCTTGTCTATTCTAATGATTTAGGTGGCAGTCCGTTTTTACAGGCAGCTAAAGGCGAAAAAATACAACAAATACTTCTTCCTCTTCAAGACAGTGCAAATACAATAGCGATGCTTTATCAACAGTACTATGACGTCAATGGTATTGATTATAGTAACGAGATACCTGATAGCGTTGTCAGGCAGGTGCAAGTTGAGGCTCGGTTTTTCATTTCCCATGTTGATCTGTCATTCAAAGAAATTAGCACGATAGTAGATGGGGACGATATTGCTATTTGTCGTTCATCTTTTAAAGAGATAAATTCTCAGTTAATAAAACCTCTGAGTGATGAAGTAGAAGATTTTATTCATGTTAGGCAAGGAATGAGCAATAATTTTTTATACGCGTTTATGGCGGCGACGATAGCGATTGGAAAAATTTATAGTGAGCATTGCTTCTAATAAACAAGGGTCTTTTATGAGAATAAAAATACCAATTTTATGTGTCGGCTGTTTGTTTTCTATCCTGCTGCATGGACAAAGCACCAGTATTGATCAACGATATGAACAGTACTTAGAAAGTCTTACTTCAAAGGCTGAGGAGCTTTCTACTGAAATAGGTGCAATTTCAGAAAAAAATGAGTCTCTTATAGAGAGGGGAGCAGAGCCTATTTTTGGCTCAGCGGCTCAGAAAAGTTTGCTAATTCGAGGACAGTCTGTCTTGGGTGACGCAGAACGAACCGTAAATGCAATGAAATCTGATATTCAAGGTATGGAAAGCAATAAAAAATTAGAGGGTTGTCGAGCTTTTATATCAAATACTAAGGGAAAGATTGGTGCTTTTCATTCTTTTCTTAGTCAATTTCAAAGCCTTAAAGTTAACGCCGGGGACAATGCTACTGCATTTATGGCTGCATCAATGGAATTCACCACTCTTGGAATGTTGGCATCAGAGGTGAGTATCGGAATCTTTAATTCATGCATTCCGTATTTAGATTAATCGTTTTTTGTAGTTCACAAGTCGTTTTTAGAAAAACGAGTAGGCTTTTACCAATATTTGGGGGGCATTGAAGGGTCAATCAATAACCTCCTACAGAGCTAACACTACAACGAATAACCTCCAACTAGGGGGTTGTCATTCTTAACTATTGTCGCTATAGCCAGCCTAACTTTTAGTCTGTACTGTGGCCGCAAGAACTTTTGAGTTTCTCTTGTTTGCGACACAAACTTCTGCTCTCCATTTGTCGCCGTATTTTCTAATTGTGGCCACAATTACACCCCTATACTTGGCTTTTGAACGTGCGTTATGCGTAAATCGTGCGTAACGAGAGGCGAAAATATATCAAAATATTGGCATTTTGAGGATATAGGGAAAGCAGAGGATTCGCTTAAATCTTTGTTTTTAAGGGATTTTTTAATATTTGGGGGGGTGGGGAAATGCTATGTGGTGCCCAGGAGAGGACTTGAACCTCCACGGCCGTGAGGCCACCAGCACCTGAAGCTGGCGTGTCTACCAATTTCACCACCTGGGCATTCAATGAGAATGTATTATTATCAGTTTTCGCCATGTATTTTGCTAGCAAATACTTTCATTAAAAACCATATTTCTCATGAGCGGCGAATTCTGCCATAAGTCCTGCCTGTCTTCAAGTATTCCCTTGGGTATTCGTTTTGGTTGTTTTTTGTTCATTGTTTGTTAATGCGTAAGTTTCAATTGGTCTTGGTGTTCGATTAAAAAATGTAAAAAATTATTTGTTAGGAAGAGGGTTTTTAAATAAATCACTCTAAAAATGATTTCTCTGTCTTTCTTAAAGAAAGAGGTATGAATAACGAAGCATTTAAAGTTCTGGTTAAGTGGATCTGGCATTACTTTAAATGGATGGTTTTGATTGCAAGATTATTGAGGGGTGTTTTGGGTGCCAATAAAAAGTATTTAGATGTATTTATATGCATACTTTTGATTCAGAATAAAGATATTTAATTTAGAAGTGATATGTATGTATTAATTTTTATTTCTTTTAGGTAAAGTTGTCGCGTTGATAGGTTGATTTAAATTGGGGCGTAATACTTCGCCCTTCATAATTGGAATGCCTGACCAGATCCATCAGGACTCTTTCGTGTATTTTTAAAAAATTGGCACAATTTCATACTTATACTACACAGTTGTGACACATTTTTTAGCGACACATGAACTTTAAAAGGTACTTGGGCTGGATCAGAAATACTTAGGGAAAGTAATTGTCGGCATTTAATTTAAATGCTCTTTGTTAAAACCATATACCAGTCTTAGGTTGTCACAACTGTAGAGAGAATTAACAATGGATAGACCTTTTTTTAAACGTTCCGCTCTTTCTGTTATTGTCGCTGCTGCCGGAACTGTGCTTTTTCATGCTCCGAGCTCGTTCGCACAAGTGGTATTAGAAGAAGTTATCGTTTCAGCACAAAAACGTTTGCAAAAAACACAAGAAGTACCGATTTCAGTCTCTAATTTAAATGGTGAGCGATTTGATACTATTTTTTCGAGCGGAGATGATATAAGGGCTTTGGGCACTCGTGTTCCAGGTTTGTATGCGGAATCTTCTAATGGTCGTGCAGCACCGCGCTTTTATATTCGTGGTTTAGGTAATGTTGACTTCGACCTTGCTGCGTCTCAACCTGTTTCCATCGTGATGGATGATGTTATACAAGAGAATGTTACGTTAAAGAGTTTTCCATTGTTTGATGTGGAGTCGGTAGAAGTTATTCGTGGTCCACAGGGGACTCTGTTTGGTCGTAACACCACGGCGGGTATTGTTAAGTTAGACACTCGTAAGCCAACAGAAGAAACCGAGGGTTTCGTAAAAACGAGCTACAGTTCTTACGAAACATTCAATGTTGAAGGTGCGGTCGGTGGAACTCTTATCGACGATACATTGATGGGTAGAGTCTCTGTGTTATCGCAATCTCGTGAAGATTGGATAGACAATGGTTTTACTGAAGTGGATGATGCATTGGGTGGTTATGATGAAAAGGCCGCTCGTGTTCAATTGTTGTATCGCCCAAATGAGCAATTCAGTGCCTTGTTTAATTATCATCACCGGGATTTAGAGGGTACAGCCTCAGTTTTTCGTGCCAATGTTTTTACTACTGGTAGTAACGAGCTCAACCGTAATTTTGACCGCGATACGGTTTATTTTGATGATGGTGATAACAACCCACAACATTATCAAGGTGATGGTAGCTCTTTGAAAATGACTTGGGCGCTGAGTGATTTTACAATCACATCGATTACTGCAATAGAAACGGCGAATGGAGAAAGTAAGGGAGATATTGACGGAGGTAATATTGCAGGGCCTGGTTTGATTGCCTTTCCTGCGGTGACTGAAGATAAAGCGGATGTTGAGCAATATACGCAAGAAATTCGTATCGCCAGCCCAGAAGGTGGTGATGTCTTTTGGCAAGTGGGAGCCTTTGCATTTGACTCTAACTTGGCAGTAACAACCGTTGATGGCTTTTTTGGGGAAACTCGTGTGACCCATGAAAACCAAGCGTGGGCATTGTTTGGTCAAGTAGCCTATGACATTACAGATCAACTGACTTTAACCGGTGGATTACGTTATACCGATGACCGTAAAGAGTTGTTCGTTGATGAGCAAAATCTTAATTCCTTTGCTTTGCAAATTGGTGTTGCCTCTATTCAAGAATACGCCCCTGTAGAGCAAGAAGATGATCAAGTAAGCTGGGAGCTAAGTGCTAATTATCGCTTAACGGACACTTCGAATACCTATGCCCGTATTGCAAGAGGCTTTCGTGCACAGTCCATTCAAGGGCGTAATATTGCATTCGAGGGCGATCCTTCTGTCGCAGATTCAGAAACCATCAATTCATTTGAAGTGGGTTACAAAACGAATTTGCTTGATGACCGTTTACGTTTGAATGCTGGTATTTTCTATTATGAAATTGATGATATTCAGTTATCGGCAATTGGTGGCGCTTCTAATGGAAATAACTTATTGAATGCAGAAAAAGGTATTGGTCAAGGTTTTGATATTGAAGTTGAATATCTAGCCAGTGAGCATCTGATGTTGACCGCCGGATACAACTATAGTGATACTGAACTCGACGATGATGGTTTGTCAGTTGCTGTATGTGGTGATCCAAATGACCCAGCACTTCGTCAATGTACGGTAAAAGATCCCACTAATGCGGATGGTAATGTTGCCTTCATTGATGGGAATCCTTTCCAAGGCGTACCAGAAAGTACTTTTAATTTCACGTTACGCTATAGTATTCCGCTGACGGATTCTGGTGAGTTATTTATGTTTACTGATTGGGCATACCAAGGTGAAACTAGCCTGATGTTGTATGAAGCCGAAGAGTTTGTTACCGACGAACAGTTTGAAGGTGGATTACGTATTGGGTATACCGATTTTGATTTGGATTACGAAATCGCTTTATTTGGTCGTAATATTACTGATGAAGAGAATGTAAAGGGTGTAATCGACTTTAATAATTTAACGGGTTTTGTGAATGAGCCAAGAACTATAGGCGCTGAATTTAGAATGAATTTTTAACCTACAGCGTACAGTTTAAGTTTAAGTTTAAGTTGTGTACAAAGCCGCATATATTATGTGGCTTTTTTGATTGTAAATTATGCCCATAATTATGGCGCCCACTATGGAAAGATTACTTGAAAAAAATAAGGTTTTTTTATCCAGTGACGAAAATCCCAATTTTTAAATGGAGTGCTTTTCCGAGAGGCCAGACTTCTCTTCTTGTATACTACAATACCCTGATTGCGGTTTTTAAGCTGTTGAATCGATGCTTCTGATGAGCTTTGGCTTTGTTGTAAATGAGTGTTGTTAAGTATTGTTGTCGATTGTTGAAAGCATTGTTTTTGGTGTGTGTACTGTGTCTTTATCATTGAGGAATGATGTCGTGTTACTATGAGTTCTATGGTGCTGACGTCAAATTCTAAGTATTGAGATTTAACATGAGACTGTGTTTTTCTTAATAGGCTTTTCCAGTCTTGTTTAATGGACTGGCTATGAATGCAAATAACTTTCTTCTGTTGAAAAGGAGAAGTGAATTTCCATTGTATTTCAGTATGATATTGCTGACGAGCCTTAAGCCAATGATCTAGCTGCTTTATCATTCCCTCCATGATGGGGATTAGGTTTTGTCTTGAGGCTGTAGCCTCACGTAAGGCGTAGCGAAGATGGAAATGTTTTGCTTCTTTATAGCGGGTTAATGTGTTATTTCTTATTGAAAAAAGAGAGTCTAGATAACATAAAAAACTTTGGTCATAATCTTTCTCTAACAGGTTGTAGTGGGTTTTATAAAGAGTATGAACGTCATTGAGTGTGAGCAGACCTTTTTGAGACAGTTGTTGAAACACGGTTTGATGTTCACTCATATGAGATAAAGGTAAGGAACATAATCGTGTCAGTAATTCTTTCTGGCTGATTTGGTTGTTAATGGGGTATTCGCTCTGAGTCAGAGCCCATGCTGCAGATGCACTGTGCCCAACCGCAATTTTGAAGTTGACTTCCAGTTGGCTAACGCTGCTTTGCAGTTGTTTGTATAGTGCTTGTAGGTTTTGAAAATGGCGTAAACAGCCTGATACTTCAAAAGTAATACCGGGCTCTTGTTGCCTCTTTGGGGGCAAGTCGCGTTTGGGAAAATAAACCTTTAGATGTGGGCTGAATTGATAGCCAATATTCGCTAGAGCGAATAAGCGCTTATCGAATTCGTATTTGTGATCAGAAAATACGATCCTATCTGGATCGGATGTTTGGATTTCTTTTGGTTCGCCATTGTTCAGATGACGATATAGCGGTTCACCACAATTAGTACCTAAGGCATCAGTACCTAAGGTGTTAGTACCTAAGGTGTTAGTAACTAAGGTGTTAGTACCTAAGGTGTTAGTAGCTAAGGTATTAGTGCCTAAAGGCCGTGGTTGAATAGAGGAATGAACTGGTGCAAACAGTTTATGAGGTAATTGAGGTAAGCGAATAGCAATCCAGAGCATGATGGAGTTACCTTAAGTAAAGTGGTTGAATCATAAAGTTAGTATTCACTTCCTTCTGAGGGTTTGATTTTTCTAAGTGGATGCTTGTATATTCGCTAACGGTATAAAGACCGCCACCCTCAATGTATACTTAAGCCTTCTTTTCCTTGTTTTATGATGTTATGTTCAGTATGTTTTTTTGAACAGTATCTGTTGTAAGGCTATACATACTCAAATCTGCTTTGAAAGCAGTATACTGCCTGAGCATTTTGATCCTTGCCCCAATTTCCGCATTCCATTCTGAATAGCTCCTCATACAATAACTGTATTTTTATACAGTATTTTAGTGGTGTCAAGAAAATTAATGGTTAAATTTTATACTTTTCTTAGTTGAGACTTTTGGCCGCTTTTTTATAGGGCTTTTTCATTGTTGAGATGGATTAAATTGAGGGAGGGTTTGCAAATATGCGGATTACGACGGAATTAAATTGCAAAAGGCCTTAGTCGGTCGATTATTCTTCAGTGTAAAGTAGATTAATTTATAATTTTAAATATCCATTTTTATGACTAAAAAAGTATATTTCGGCATTTTTTTTTGAAATGCACTGAATTTGTTTTTTTTATGTGTCATTTTTTTATGATTTAATCTCGTTGAAAACCACATGGGATCTCATCGTGATTTCTTGAGCGTATTTAAAATTTATTTTGTCTCATTTTTCCATTAAATTTTGCTACTAATTTTCAATAATATTAAGTTTGAAAATGAGAAGGTGTGATATGAAAAGGATATCCATTATATTCTTGTGTTTAATGACATTGTTTTTTCGGAAAGAAGTTTTTTCTGCTCAATTGGAACAATCCCAAAATGGCATTATTGGTGTTGCTGCATCGGCATGTGAGTCGAATTTAGATAATTGCAATTCGGAGTCCGTCTCAGTATCAGTACCTTCCGCAGACTCTCGTGATAAGAAATACCTTACTTGTTTGATCAATGAAACCCATTCGGATGTGGAGTTTTCTTATCGTTGGGGCAGTTATGGTGAGTGGTACACGGTTATCTTAAAGCCTCAGTATGAGCACTGGTTTTCCAGTCCGTCCAATTTATCGTTCAATCTACGATTCGAGAATGGTATTAATCCTGATGCGCAAGAAGTGTCCTACATGTTGGAGAGAAAGCAGTCGTTTTCTGAAGGTTGTGAAGCCGCTAAAAAATATACGTTTAATTGGGATGATAGTATTTTGAAGCTCTATCAGTAGGAGACTAAGTGATTGTTATTATTTGTTTACTGTTTAAATACAAAAAGCCGCTGAAAATTCAGCGGCTTTTTTTATGGAGGGTTTTATTGTTCGTAGAGGATGTTATTGCACAAGGTCTACTGAGATCACAACGGGGTCATGATCTGAACTCGCCCGTACATCTGTACCGTAATAGTTTTCAAGATGATAAAGGCTTGTATAAAAGCTGTATAGAGAGTTAGCTCTAAATCCGCTGGGTTCATGTGAATTAATGTTCCAGTGGAACATATCAACGACTGAGCTAGCGGCTTCAGGGCTGGCGAGAATATGGTCCAATGAGCCAACTGCTCCCCCAAAGATATAGGAATAGCTGCCTGGGTCTAAGTCTTCTGCTAATAAGACATAGCCTTTACCTGCTGTAATTAAAGATTCTCCAGAAGTGGCATCGACATAAGTATCGTACTGTGGCGTACCTTGAGCGGGCAATATACTGTAGCTGTACATCAATGGGTCATAGTCCGTAAGTACTGCAATGGGATCTTCTTTGCTGTAGGCGTTCAAGTCACCCAGTAAGAAAATTTTGCTTGCGATATCCGGAGCGCCATCAAGTGCATCGGCAACGGCTAAAGAGCCTGAAACTCGGAAGGCGTTACAGCTACCTTGAGCTTCGTCTTGGGCACTAGGTGTGTTCTCGTCTTCCCAGCAGCCAGATCCCTTGGATTTGAAGTGGTTGGTGACAACGGTAATGCTATCGCTACCGCCGCCAAAGCTGAATGTTGCTACTAATGAGTCGCGCATTTGACCTTCGACTTGACCGCTGACGACTTGGTCTGGGATATCGATGATATCAGAGTAGGTCAGTGCTAAGACATCCGCTTTGTAGATGGTACCTACGGTAATGGCGTCGGTACCAATTTGTTCAACACCCGGATCAACAAAGCTATACAGTTGTGTTTCGTTGCGTATGGTCAGTTCGGCATTCAAGGCATTCACGAGAGATTGAATAGCACTGAATTCGCCAAAGCCGTCATTTTCCAATTCGAGCAAACCCACAACGTCTGCATTAATATCCGCTAATGCTTGAACAATACGCGCTTCTTGTAGCTCGAAACCTTCCTGGCTATCAATGCCTCGGCCGTTATCGGCAAAAGAAATTTCATAGGAAGTGGCGGAGTCTAGATCGAAAGCAGTGAATGCATCCAGGTAAACGACCTCATTTCCATCAAACCCGGATTGATCATAGAAGCGGAAGCCGACATCAATGGGGCCTGTAGTCGTTGCTTCATAATCAAAAGTGTATTCCTGCCATTGGCCAATGATGGTTGGATCAGAATAGACATTAGAGTAGCCGTCTACGAAGAAGCGAGCTCTCATATTACCTTCGGTGTGTTGCACACGAACACTGAAGCGATAATTGGTGCCGGCAGTCACTTCGACAGATTGACGCATGTCGGTGCTACTTTGAGAGCCGGTAGTCACCTCAATTGATGCCGCGCTAGTTTCGGCATAAACCACATCCGTCACTTGAGTAATGTTGATGCCTGAGTCAATTGTCGTCCAGCTGTCGATGACACCACCTGTCCAGTTCTCAAAGCCGCCATTAGCGACGACGGAAGTCAATTCTGTTAAATCGCCGCCGCCAACAACTTGACCATTAAAGTAGTTTAAAACGTTAAACGAAGCGATGCGGATTTGGCCTGTGGTTAAGTCAACGCTGCTGGGAACCGTTTGTGAGGTTAATGTTGTTAATGTGGGATCAGACGCATTAATGCGATAAGCGCCAAAGGAATAATTAACTGGGCCAGAGGTGGTGATTCTGTCTCCAATACGAATCGAGTTGTCGTAGCCGAAATTATCGAAAAAGCTCAAACCGTCAACGTTTTGATCTCCCGAGTTGTCTTCAATGTACAGAATATTCTGCTCATTAGAAGTTTCCTGTGCCGTGTATTCATCGCTTAAAGGGATGGCGGTATCAGAAGGGGTTTTTCGGATTTCATTACCAAGAGTTAGCTCACCAAAACGAGTGAGATTATAAACATCGGTGATGAGTGCATTTTCTACGGTTGCGTACATGCCCTCAATGCTTTCAAGCTCTAGCACCCCTTCGAAAGGCATTGGAATAACCACAGCTGTTGGGAAGGGTTCAGAGGTTCCACAACTGGTGGCATCGGTAATGGTAATTTGAGTATTATCATGGAATTCACTGACGCTACCCTCTACTCGATACACCTCTCCTTTAGTGATTTGAGCTGCATTGGTAAATTCAAACATTCCGTCGGTATAAACAAATATACCTTCTGATGTATTGGCGTCTTCATCGTAATCAGCGGTTTCTTCTTGAATAAAGAAGCCGCTAGAGGTTAGGCCGGTAACAATTCCTTCTACCGAAACCGTTGTGCCTATTGCGCTTCCTTCATTTCCTATTCCTTGTACTGCACTGATTAGTGTTACTCCTTCTTTATTCCCGCAGGGCCCCGTATCCGTGGTATCGCCGCCGCTGGTATCGCCGCCGCTAGTATCGCCGCCGCTGGTATCGCCGCCGCTGGTATCGCCGCCGCTGGTATCGCCGCCGCTGGTATCGCCGCCGCTGGTATCGCCGCCGCTGGTATCGCCGCCGTTGGTATCGCCACCGCTGGTATCGCCACCGCTGGTATCGCCGCCGCTGGTATCGCCGCCGCTGGTATCACTACCGGTATTGCCCCCATTATCAGGAATCTCTGTAGGGGGGGCATCACTATTAGAGTCATTGTCACCGCTACATGCAGTGAGAGCTAAGCCCATTAATAGAGCAGTAGTAAGTTTAGAAAGCCCCATAGGGATGGGCTTTTCGAAAAGTGTTCTGTAAGGCATGGTATCACTCCCAAAGTGGATTCAAATTAGCTGTCTAATTGGACAATTAATTTAGTCTTTGGAAAACAGAGTCCCTGAGCAGCCTAAGAGTGAGAAGGTCTCACTGGTAAAGCGTGTTAGTGCTGCACATTTAGTCTGTCTTCTTATTCTTTTGAGGTTGTGTATTTGGCAATTTGTGTGCCATTTCACTTTTTTTAAGGTCATTGCTTAAAGAGGAGTGAGAAATTTTGGATAGCGATAGCAGCTGCAGCGCTTGTAGAATGGCATTTGAATAAGCTGTCTGGTCAGTCAGTTTTAATGTTGTTGATGTGAGAATTTTCAGTGTGACTATATGGTCTTTTTTTATTTCTTTTGGTCATTAGTATGAAATGCTTATATATGGTGCATATTAATGGGGTTGCGATTCAAAATAAGGCGCAAAGATTCATTGATTTTTAACTTGAGTTGGATGTGGGGTGGTAAAGAATAGCCAAGTCATTGTGGTAGGTTAAATATACTGGCTGAACTATCAGCTTTTTTATTCAATAAAATACTGTGTTGTTTTTTTTTATTCTATTATTTTTCAATCCTTGTTGCGGCTATTAATTCTATTCTGAAGCTATTTTTTTTTATAGCAAAAAAATTGATTTTTATCTGTCAGGTTTTTTGGGATGTGCAGATAAGGTGTAAACCGTAAGCTACCCTCATTAATACTATCTATTTTTTGTTTGGTTTGTGCTGGAGGATAAAGTTTTCTTTCCTTTGGTCGATACCTTTTTTGCCAAATTAATTCTTTTTCAATTTTATTTTTTATTTATTTTTGAAATTAATTCTTTTTTTATTTTAATTCGGGGTGGTTTGTGTCAAAAAAAAGCATATTTTTGTGTGGTGAAAGCCTAGATATACATCAGGTTTCTGAATTGTATGAGGCTCTTGGTGAGCTTTTTGGTGATAAAAAAGAGATTGAGATTGAAGCAAAAAAAGTCAGTAGGGTGGATACTGCTGGGTTGCAGTTATTTATTGCTTTTCAGAAAAAGTTGTCTGAATCAGGTGGAAAATTATTATGGCGACAGCCTTCTGATAATTTGTTGAAAAGTGCACATTTATTGGGTGTGGAAGTTTGGATAGGTTTAGATTCTAACTAATAGTGGTTTATTTAAGAAGTTTATGGAGCGTTTCGTTCAGATTGATAAACCGTAATGTATCAAAATGATTAGGCGGTAAGAAAATATTGTTATCAATGAGTGGAGTAGTCAATGACAAACATACTGGTTGTGGATGATTCTACATCAATGAGAAATATGGTTTCAGCAACTCTTTCATCTGCTGGGTATCAAGTGAAAGAGGCGCCGGATGGAAAAGCAGCGTTAGGAGTTGCCAAATCAATGAAGTTTGATGCCGTGATTACAGATTTAAATATGCCTGTTATGAATGGCTTGGACTTGGTTAGGAATTTGCGAGCGTTACCTTCTTTTAAGTACACGCCAATTTTACTTTTAACAACAGAATCTTCTTCAGATAAAAAAAATGAAGGTAAGCAGGCGGGTGCAACAGGCTGGTTGGTTAAACCTTTTAATCCTGAAAAATTGTTAGCCACAGTTGGGCGTGTTATTGGGTAATGTGTTATGAGTATTGATTTGAGTCAGTTTCATCAAGTGTTTTTTGAAGAGGCATTAGAAGGCCTGGATATTATGGAACAAGCCCTTTTGTCGATTGATGAACCTCAATTTGTTGATGATGAGACGATAAATGAAATCTTTCGAGCGGCGCACTCGATTAAAGGCGGCGCAGCAACATTAGGTTTTACTCAAATATCCGATTTCACGCATGTATTGGAAACGTTGCTCGATGAAATTAGGCAGCACAAAAGAACTTTATTGTCTGAAATGGTGGAGTTATTTTTAAAGTCATGCGATTTTTTACGAGATACAACTTGTCAATTAATGCAAGATTTGACGCCAGAATTAACACAGGGGAGTGAGTTAATAGCGGCATTTGAAAAAATGCTCCAGGCCGTAGAGGAAAACGAAGACTCTAGTGATACTTACTCCGAAATGAATGACTCTATTTCATCTAGTGTGGTGGCTGAAACTTTTTTTGGTGGAATGTTAAATGAATCACGGTCGTCTGATGAAAAAATGGAAGGAAAAAATATGGCTGAAAATTCATTGATTAAGTCCAGTAAAGAAGAAGTTATCGACAAAGAAAATGAATTGGGTAATGGGGCAGGCGATGGAAAAACATGGAAAATATACTTTAAGCCTGAACCTCAAATTTTACAAACGGGTAACGAACCCTTTCGGATTTTTCGTGAATTGGCTCAATTGGGAGAGCTAGAGGCCCAATGTCATTGTGATCTGCTACCTGACTTTGAAGAGCTGGTTGTCGATGAGTGTTTTCTGTACTGGACTTTGAAATTAACGACTCAAGCTTCTCGAGATGAAATTCTTGATATTTTTGAATGGGTGATTGATGAATGTGAATTGACAGTGGAGTTAGTAAGCCCTGAATTTAAGGTCGACCAAAGTGCCGCTGAAGAAAAAAAGGATAACTTAAAAGGAATTATTAGTGAAGAGGCTGCTAGTGAAGATATGTTGAAGGTGAATCAATCTAATTTAGGTGCTACAGAAGAGATTACTTCAAATGGAGTTACATCAGGCGCCAAAGGGGATGCCGCCACTATAGTGCCTCTAAAAGAAAGTAGTGTTGATCCCTTGTCTAATAAAGGGCAAGAGAGAGTACCTTTAAATAGTGATGAATCTGATTCGAAAAAAATCATTGATAAAAGCAAACAAAAATCTATTCGATCAAATAAAAAAGAAAAAGAGGTTGTTGATCGTGGTGGCGCAAGTGCTTCATCAATTCGTGTTGGGATAGATAAGGTAGACAGTTTGATTAATTTGGTGGGAGAGCTGGTGATTACTCAGTCTATGTTGTCTGAACTGGGCAATGATTTTGATCTCGATAAGCTAGAGCGATTGTCTAATGGATTGGAGCAGTTGCGTCAGAATACGCGTGAATTGCAAGAAAGCGTGATGAAGATTCGGATGCTTCCAATCAGTTTTGCATTCAACCGATTTCCCAGGATGATACGCGATTTGTCTAATAAAACAGGGAAGAAGGTTCAATTAACGTTGAAAGGCGAACATACCGAATTGGATAAAACAGTAATGGAGCAAATTAGTGACCCTTTAGTGCATTTGGTAAGGAATGCAATTGATCACGGTATTGAAACTCCTGAGAGACGTGTAGCATTGGGCAAAAATGAAGAAGGCAGTATTGTACTAAGTGCATGCCACCAAGGGGGGAATATTGTTGTCGAAGTCAGTGATGACGGTAAAGGTATCGATCCGGAAGCAATTTTGGAAAAAGCTAGGGATAAAAATATTCATTTTGATGAAGCTGAAACTGACCCCCAAAAAATCTTTGATTTAATTTTTGAGCCAGGATTTTCCACAGCAGAATCCATCAGTGATATTTCCGGGAGAGGGGTGGGGATGGATGTGGTGCGCCGCAATATAAAGGATTTGGGCGGGCGTATTGAAGTTGAATCAAAGATAGGTAAAGGCTCTGTATTTCGAGTGTATTTACCGCTCACATTGGCCATTCTCGATGGTCAGCTTGTTCGTGTGGGTGACGAGGTTTATGTGATTCCGCTGGTTTCGATTGTCGAATCTTTACAGATAAAAAGTAAAAATATTAATAGCGTTTCTGGAAATATGATTCTGTACCGGTTGAGGGAAGATAATGTACCAATCATTCCGGTATACAAGGCTTTTAATATTTCTGCAGATAATACAGAGTTAGATAATGCGTTGCTGGTGGTGGTGGAGAGTGATGGACGTAAAGTTGGCTTATTAGTAGACGATTTGCTGGCTCAACAGCAGGTAGTCATTAAAAGTTTAGAGGGTAACTATAAGCGTGTAGAAGGTATTTCTGGAGCGACTATTCTTGGAGATGGATCTGTGGCTTTAATATTAGATATTTCAGGATTAATGCACAAAGTGGCAAATCAAAAGAAAAAACCAAAACGTGCAGCTTAGATGAATTAAAACATCCAAATTTTTATCTGACTGATGGTTTAGGATATTGATAATCGTTAGTTGTTTAAGTGCTCATGCCTTTGGCAAGAAGTTGAAATGTGAATGGTAAATCGTTGCACCTAAAATATAAGTTGCGCAGTGAGACTTTAGAATGATTATGGCAATAGAAGTTCCTGAAGTAACAACCGTTGCGAGTAATGATATGTTACTGGATGGTATTGATTTCATTTCTGATGGAGATCAATACCTCACATTCGTTTTAGGGAAAGAACACTATGGTGTGGATATTTTGTCTGTTCGAGAAATTAGAGGCTGGGAAGCTCCAACTATCATTCCTAATTCCCCTTCTTATGTTAAGGGTGTCATTAATTTGCGTGGCGTTATTGTTCCTATCATCGATTTGCGTAAGCGATTTGAGGTAAGTGAACCAACCTATATTCGAACCACTGTGGTTGTCGTCTTGATTGTAAAAACGGGTAATCATGAGAAAACAATGGGTTTTGTGGTGGATGCCGTTTCGGATGTCATTAATGCGGATGATCAGGATGTACAGGTTTCGCCAGACTTTGGCGGATCAGTTAGTGCCAATTATGTTCATGGCTTGGTTAATGTTGGAGATAATGTTGTAACGCTTTTGGATGTTAAACAGTTGTTAACCGTTGAGGATGGTGAGGTAGTGCATCATGAATGAGTCTGCAGAAGAATATTTAACTTTTTTTTTGGATAACGAAGAGTTTGGTGTAGACATACTCAGAGTGCAAGAGATTATGGTGTGGTCACCTGTTACCGCTATTCCGGGGACGCCATCTTATTTGAAAGGCGTCATTAATTTACGTGGCGTTATTGTCCCGATTGTTGATATGCGTGAACGCTTTGGTGGAGTTGCACGTGAGTATGGTGCTACGACGGTAGTTATTGTATTACGTATGCCAGGAGAAAGGGCAACTGTTCTCGGGTTGGTTGTGGATGCCGTGTCTGAAGTTTATAAAGTCACAAATGATCAAGTGCGACCCTCCCCTGATTTTGGTAGTGAGATTAATAATCAATTTGTGCATGGCATGGCAACTTTTCCTGATAAAGTGATTATTTTATTGGATGCTTCAAAATTATTGAATGCCAATGAATTGTATCGTTTGACTCGTATGGCAGTGCCTGAAAAGTCTGTGAGTTAGGTTGATTGATATTTTTCTTTAAAATTTATTTTCTTTGAATATTTTGGTGGATTTTGATGGAGGGTGTAAAAATGAGTGATGGTGTTAAGGTGAAGGTAGATGATTTAGAGTTCTATAAAACCATGATCTCTTCTTTGCGAACAGCAATTATGGCAATTGATAGGGATTTTATTGTCACTTATGTTAATGAAGGTACCATGGCTCTTTTCCGTGAAAATGCGGGTGAGTTTAAACGGGTATTTCCCACGTTTAACCCTGATGAGATCATAGGAACTTGCATTGACGTCTTTCATAAAAGACCAGAACATCAGCGCCAGCTTTTGGATAATCGTGATAATCTTCCATATCAAACGGAAATTAGGGTAGGGGACTTATCGTTCAAGCTTAATATTAGTGCCAATATTGACACTTCCGGAAATTATGTAGGAAACATATTGGAATGGGCAAATATTACGGAAGAAAAAAATGCTTATGCGGACTTTTCTGGGCAAATTGCGGCCATTAGTAAGGCTCAGGCGGTTATTGAATTTACACCAGAAGGGGAGATTATCAAAGCAAATAAAAACTTTACCGACACCATGAAGTATGGTTTAGAAGAAATACAGGGTAAGCATCATGGTATGTTTGTTGATCCTCAACATCGCGCCTCATCAGAATATAAAGCGTTTTGGGAGGATCTTCGTCGAGGATCTTATGCCGAGGGTGAATATCAAAGGTTTGATAAATTTGGGAATGAAATCTGGTTGCAAGCTTCTTATAACCCTATCTCAGATTCTAATGGTAATGTCTATAAAGTAGTAAAATACGCCACAAATATCACAGGTCGAAAAGCCGCCATTGCAACTGTTCGAGATGTCATGATGTCGGTTTCAAAAGGAGATTTGACCGTTAATGTTGATCAGGACTTGGAAGGTGATTTTAGCGTATTGGGTACTTCGGTGAATTCATTAGTAGAAAATTTAACGGGAATGGTGACGGAGATTCGTCAAGCATCGAATAATGTCTTCTCCGCCTCTAGAGAAATTGCTCAAGGTAATAGTGATTTAAGTCAGCGGACAGAGGCTCAGGCATCCAGTTTGGAGGAAACCGCTGCGGCAATGGAGCAGTTAACCACTACGGTGCAAAAGAATGCCGAAAATGCTACGGAAGCCACGAAAATGGCCAATGGTGTTATGGAAAGTGCCAGCAATGGTGGTGAAGTGGTTAGAAGTGCAGTGGGGGCAATGGAGGACATTAATAAGTCCAGCAAGAAGATCTCAGACATCATCGGCGTGATTGATGAAATTGCATTTCAAACAAATTTACTTGCGTTGAATGCTGCGGTTGAAGCTGCTCGAGCGGGTGAGCAGGGGCGAGGATTTGCTGTTGTGGCTGCTGAGGTGAGAAATTTAGCCCAACGAAGCGCGGCTGCCGCTAAAGAAATTAAAGGGCTCATTAATGATAGTGTGGATGCGGTAGGTAAGGGTACTAAATTGGTCGATGAAACAGGGCAGACTTTTACAGAGCTGGTAGATTCGGTTCGACAAGTGGTTTCAATGATTTCGGATATTGATAATGCAAGCTCTGAGCAATCTTCAGGCATTGCTGAAGTGAGTCAAGCTGTAAGTCAAATGGATGAAATGACCCAGCAAAATGCCGCATTAGTAGAAGAAGCCGCTGCATCCAGCAAGTCAATGGAAGATCAAGCTCAATCCTTGTTAGAGCAAGTGAGTTTTTTTCAGGTAGAGGAGGGTGAGGTCGTAAATAGTAACTCGGTAACCTCTCTCGCTGAACGAAGATCTCAAGTCGGTATGAGTAAAGCTAAAGTTCGCAAAGCGGTTGTGAATAATGATGAGTGGGAAGAGTTTTGAACCTGGAGCGTATAGAGCAACACAGTTTAAGTGATCAAGAATTTGCTTATCTCTGTCAATTGGTGCATGACTCTACGGGGATTGTTTTGACTGAGCAGAAAAGGCAAATGGTGTATCGGCGTTTAATGCGACGTACTCGAGAGTTAAAAATTACCAGCTTTTCTGAATATTGTAAACTATTAAAAAAAGCTGATAATGAAGAAATGGTTAACTTTATTAATGCGATAACAACAAATTTGACCAGTTTCTTTCGAGAAGAGCATCATTTTGATTTTTTGAGGGAGTCATATTTTCCCAAAATTCTTTCAGATAACAGTAAGCGTTTGCGCTGCTGGTCTGCGGGTTGTTCAACAGGAGAAGAAGCTTATAGTTTGGCAATAACCATTAATGATGTTTTTTCATCGGTGATGAGTTCTTGGGATATTAAAGTGTTGGCAACAGATTTGGATACCCAAGTATTGGAAACAGCATGTAATGGCATATATGCAGAAAATCGGATTGAAGAAATACCTGAATCAATTAAGTTGAAATGGTTTAAGCCAGGGTCTGGAGAAAATGAAGGCTTGGTGAAAGTCAAGAAAGACTTGCGTAGGCTCATTTCTTTTAAGCAGCTTAATTTGCTTTCTTTATGGCCTATGAGGGGGCAATTTGATGTGATTTTTTGTCGCAATGTTATGATTTATTTTGATCGCGATACACAAAAAAAATTAATTGATCGGTTTTGTGACTTGTTGCCTTCAGGTGGCTTTTTGATGACAGGGCATAGTGAGAGTTGTGCCAAAGCAGTGCCTTATTTACATCAATGTGGCCGAACTATATTTCAAAAAAAGCATGATCGAGTATTGTAGGATGGTGGGTGTGTGAATAGTGATAAACTTAGAGTAAGTCGACAATGCCAAGAGGGCAGTATTAATATGATTGCTCAGCTGCCCCCGGTTTTGCCTGGATTTGAAGACATAAATCGATTTTTTGATAAGACACGAAATACTTTTGTGGCGAAAATATTGCCGGGTGAATTTTATGTTACCCGTCAAGAAGAGTTGGTGGCAACTACGTTGGGTTCTTGTGTTTCTGCGTGTATTTGGGATGAGAAATTTGGTGTTGGTGGAATGAATCATTTTATGCTTCCCCTTACCGAAGAAAATGCTCATGAAGTAAACTGGGGGAATGTACCTGGTTTGGCTACACGTTATGGAAATTATGCAATGGAGCACCTGGTAAATGAAATATTAAAATATGGTGGTATGCGTAAATTTTTATCTGCTAAGGTTGTGGGAGGGGGGCAGGTGAGTGGTCTCTCTAATCATATTGGTGCTAAAAATAGTGATTTTGTATTGGATTACTTAGAGAAGGAAGGGATCCCTATTTGTTCAGAAGATTTATTGGGAACACATCCAAGGAAAGTTTTATTTGATCCGGTGACTGGCCGGTTGATGGTGAAAAAATTAAAGTCAATGCACAATAATACTATTGCAGCTCGAGAGCGCTGGTATGAGAATTCTTTGTCTAATCAATCTATTGAAGGAGATGTCGAGCTTTTTTGATTGTGTCGACATTCTTGGATTTTGTGGTTGTACGTGTTGGTAAAAATTTGAGGGTCATAGGTTCGCCCTATGAATAAGGATGACGTATAACGTTATGGTGAAAGTTCTTATTGTTGATGATTCTCAATTGATTCGGAATGTATTAACTGAGATTGTCAGTTCACACCCTAAGATGGAAGTGATTGGTGTGGCGGTAGATCCTTACGATGCAAGGGAAAAAATTAAGAAGTTAAAGCCGGATGTATTAACGTTGGATATTGAAATGCCTCGAATGGATGGTTTGACCTTTTTGAAAAATTTAATGAGGTTGAAACCTATGCCGGTGGTAATGATTTCAACGTTAACTCTTGATGGGGCGGAGAAAACATTAGATGCATTGGAAATTGGCGCTGTGGATTATGTTGCTAAGCCACGGGTCAGTATATTGAAAGGTTTTTCAGAAATTGAGGATGTCATCAGAAATAAAATTTATGCAGCTGCTCATGTAAAAATGAATGCACTTATCACTGATGGCACAAATCTTTCTGTCAATAAGGGTAATTCTTTTAGAGGCTTGGATGAGAGTGATAATCCTTGTGGCAATAGTGAGGTAATGCCCGCTAAGAATGTTCTTGATGGTATTAGTGTATCTAAAAAGCCTTGCTCGGTGATTGCAATAGGGTCTTCTACAGGGGGGACTGAAGCTTTAAAAAAAGTTTTGCAATCGCTATCTGTCAATATGCCACCCATTGTTGTTGTTCAACATATGCCATCCAGTTTTACTGACTCATTTGCTAAACGTTTAAATAAAGCTTCTAAGTTAACCGTCGTAGAATTTAGTGAAAACAACATGCCACTTAAAAAGGGGTATGTTTACATAGCGAATGGAGCGGAGCATTTTAAATTAGCATTAATTAATAAGCAATTGATCGGCTTGCGGGATGATGGTGAGCCTGTGAACCTACATAAACCTGCCGTTGATGTATTATTTGACTCGGTTGCAGAGTATGTAGGTTCGCCGGCGATTGGCATATTGTTGACCGGAATGGGATCGGACGGCGCGAAAGGCTTACTGAGAATGAAGCAGGGTGGAGCCTTGACGATTGCTCAGGATAAGGAAAGTTGTGTGGTTTGGGGAATGCCTAGGGTGGCTGTGGAGATGGATGCTGTACAATATGAGCTTCCATTAAAAGAAATTGGCGCTTTTTTGGAGGCTGTATGCCTAAAGATTTAGTGCGTGTATTTGATAGGGTAGAGTAATGCTACAGGTTTCCTCCTTCCGTTCTTTGAGTATGTTGATCATTGTAATTGTGATGGGAGCGGCTATTGTCTATTTTGAATCCTCTGTAATGGATTTTTGTGTGGCCCTATTATGTAGTTTTTTGATGGTGTGGTTAAATCGAACAGTAACCTCGGATGAAGTAAGCTCTGAAGATTCTGTGTTATTAGAAAATGACTCTTTACATACAGCTGATTCTAAGCAATTTGAGATTACCCAGGAAATAGAAGCGGCATTGTTGGAGGAGTCGGAGTATATTGTTGAGCATATTGATAGAGTTAAGGTCTTAGTGCAGGAGGCTATTGCAATTTTGCAAGACAATTTTAACAGTGTTGTTAATCAAACTCAGTATCAAAATTCGTTAGCTTTGAAAATGGTCGAAAAAATTACTGGAAAGATTGATTCAGAATCTTTGGCCGTTTCAGTTGATGAAGATTTTGAGCGAGTGATGATAAAAGACTTTATTAAAAGTACAGATAAGATTTTGCAGGCATATGTAGATTTGTTGGTAGAGATTAGTGGAAAAAGTATTGGGGCAATTCATCGTATTGAAGATATGAATCAGCATATGGAGTCAATGTTTAAAAATTTAGATGATGTTCAGAAGCTGGCTGAGCAAACTAATCTGCTTGCATTGAATGCGGCAATTGAGGCTGCCCGAGCAGGAGAGGTGGGAAGAGGGTTTGCTGTAGTTGCTGATGAAGTTCGTTCTTTGTCTTTAAATTCTTCTAATCTTAATACTGAGGTTCGAGAAAAAATACAACAAGCTAAGATAAGAATGTCTGAGGTGAGTGAAGAGGTTGGGGCAATTGCATCGTTGGATATTAATACGGCTATTCAGGGGAAAGTGAATATTGATAAAATGCTGTCTGTTGTTGAATCCATGAATGAGGATACGGAGCAGACGCTTAACGAAATGCGTGACAGTAGTATAAAAATTGATGAGCAAATTAACTCTTCAATTAGAGCATTGCAGTTTGAAGATATCATAACGCAGGTTTCGGATCATATTAAAGAGCGCGCGAATCATATGTGTCAAGTTGCTGAGTATTCTCACACAAAAGCATTGGGTGTGATCAATTCTAGTGATTGGGAAAAATTGGCTTTAGATTTAAAAGCTATGAGGCAATCTTTTTCTTCTCAGAAAATAGAAACTAAAGTGCAACAAAGCTCGATGGATGAAGGAGATGTAGAGCTTTTTTAGTGAGGTTGGAGTAGATGTGCTGAATTTTCAAATTCCTTATTTGTTATTCAGGGCACCTCTAAAAATAGCCCAACTTTGATATAATCTCACTGTTCAAAAATTTCAAGAGTTTCCTTCTATGTCTCAGCCCGGCTTTTTTGATTTAGATGACAGGTATCGCAAGTTAGATGAAAAAGATCCATTAGTTCATCTCAACAAACTGATATTTTGGGAAGCCTTTCGTCCGACCTTAAAGGAAATACGAAAGTCAAACCGAAAAAGCAATGCGGGTCGTAAAGCCTATGACGAGCTACTGATGTTCAAAGTACTCGTACTTCAGCACTTATACAATGTATCCGATGATCAGATAGAGTACCAAATACGGGACCGCTATTC
>NZ_JAJQVM010000027.1 GCF_021234875.1 Marinibactrum halimedae
GCTTTCCGGCTTTGATATGGGCAATAGCGTCTTCGAGATCGAAAGGAAGGTCTGATTTGGACATGTGTCATCTCCTCTGGTTACAACCAGTTTATGAAAGAAATGACACAGAAATTTGAACACTACCCACAGAATTTTGAACAACCTCCGGATTTATCGCTGCTCACTATTTAACAGTTAAATATTTCCTTCCTTAAGCGGCCCTGTTTCACCCACTTCTTCAACCTCTCCATTTTCAACGGCAGGTATAACTTCTTCCGCCATTACCATTGTTGTTTCATAACTATTTTCATATTCTATTACTGCTAGCTCTCTGGCTTTTTGTGCTCTTTCTAAATCTTCATTTGCGACCTTTAGCGCTTTGAGTGCTTCTTTGTGTTGATTCGATAATTCTTCAGACTCAGTGTCAGCGGCTTTAAACTCCTTGTGTTTTTTGTCTGCAATGGCCTTACGATTATTTATAAAAGCAAAATTATCCTTGAATTTCTCTTCGGCCTTTCTTACATCGGCTTCAGCTTGTTCATACGCTTCTTTTAATTTTTTAATTGCTGCTTGCTTTGACTCTATCTCTGGCAACGCTTTCCCTTTCTCAATCAAATTAACTTCAGCCTCTCGTACTTTTATGCCAAGAAAGAGCACCTTTCCACGCGAACTTATTTGATCAATCAAGCTAGCCTGTCTAGTGTTTTCAGCACTCGGGCGATCAAACTCAATGTTTCCATCTTCCACAGAGGGATTACTTTCTAAAATTAAACGTACTAAAGTTTCTTTAGCGTGTGCGGTTTTATGGTCTGCTCCATGAGCTTCCGCAAAGGTCATCATAGCTTCAATTGGGGTATGAGCACCCTTCGATGGCCCATTGTATTTAGAGTCTTTTGCCATTGCCCAATCTGTGGCTTGAGTTGCCGCATAGACCTTTTGCTCTGTTAGAGAGGCGCCCAACATGGTTTCCAAAAATAAGGTAGTATTCCAAACTGTCATGGAGGGACCAAAACGAGAAGTCGCAAAGCGCTCCTTAGTAGGAACGACACCCCCCTCAGTTTCTGGCGTAGCCCTAGGCGTTTCGGCAAGCTGTGCGTGCTTCGCTTTGTTTAAGGTAATACCAAACACATAGCGAGAGAGAATGTTGAGCGCCTGCATTTTTCCGTCGCCGCGATACTTATCCCAACCTTCCACTTTAGACCCAATGACTATTATCTCCTCACTGCCATTAATCAGTTCACCACTATTTTTGAGCTCTTCTATTTCGTTTTCTTTTGTCTTTATACTTGGATTGTTCTCATCAGCGGCTTTGAGCTGTTGAATTTCCGTATTGAGTCTTGCAATTTGGCTGACAGTGGTATTGTGCGTCTTGATGCTTTTGTGCGTAGTATCTTTATACTCTTTGGCAACAGCGGTGAGTAATGCGCCAATGTCCCTTGCTGTTTCTGGAGTAAGTTTTTGTTGTTGTTTGAGATCTTCACTGACGCGCGAGCAGACTTTCTCCAAGGCAGCAGCAGGAGAAGAAAATTCTTTTCCAACTTTCTTAGGATTTCTATGATCATTTCTTATGTAGTGTCTATAGTGATTATCACGGTCCCAACTATCTTGGTTCAAAGGGTTTTGTTCAACAAAATCGATCAATCTCTCTAGCAATCTCAGCTGATGGGCTTGTTGGGAAGCCGATTTCATGCTGTCATTCATGGCTTGATTAATTAGACTGTTAAAAGCTATATCCACTTCTTTTTGTTTGAGTGAATCAAAAGATTTTGATCTCGCTTTTCCAATAGATGCAACGTTTTCAATTAAGGTTTTAAGTTGCCCATACTCGGCACTCGTAAGCCTTTCACCTGGATCTTTGCTATTTAACTCTGCTCTAGCATGCATTTCACAATCCATTATTGTGGCTCCCAGCTTCAAGTCTCTACTGGTGGGCTCCACCACACTTTGCAGTTGATTAGGCGTCGGCGTATAAGCTCTGGCTCGAGTTTCTGGCTCCAAGTGATTTTTTATGTCTTGGCGCGTTTTATTTATCTGTGTTACATATGAAGATTGGGTTGCAGTCGTTACTGCTCCAGCTGTGCCTGACATGTTAGCTTTGCTCCTTTAATTACGCTAAACACTGTTAAGGAAAAATGAGTGTGCGCTACGCTCTGATAAAGTTTGAGCTGTGAATAACGCTGGGGCTGTTTTGGTGCTTCTTCCCGTAATTGGCAATACGTTGATTAATATCGAAGAGTTGAAGCTTTAATTGCTTGCTGAGATCCACCAAGTTGGTCAAGATATTTTGAAAATCCAGGAATTGTGTATGCCCTATCTCTCTAAGGTAACTCAACACGAGAATTTCACCTTTCGGATCAAAAGCAATGGAAGCTCCTAATGTACCATACTGGTATAAATTCAAGGTGAGCGCTTTCTCAAAAGCTTGTTGCTTGTCTTTTTCCATGACTTGTATAAGATCAATATTGACTGAAAAATAGTCAGAGTTTCTTGGAGCAGAAAGCATAATTTTGACTCCTGCTTCCTTATCAGCAAGGTAACCGTTGCCATCTTTATCCAAGGTTAAAGGGTTGGCACTGTCGGAACTTAACTCCAACAACCAAAACTGAATTTGTTCGTAGGCACAATTCATAGTGACTCCTATTTCCGTATGGTTTGTAAAAGTGTTAGTAGTCTGTGTGCTATCTATCACTTGCTGGTTCAAGATTAAAGTCTTTACTGAAGCGAACGAGGCTCAAGTTGACCCCTGTATGACTAATAGATAATTGTCTTACCTATTAAGACCGAAAAAGGATAAAAAGATTGTCAATTTTTTAAAAATTAGCTCATTAAAGTCTCATGACTTGTAAGGGATTGATATAGAAAAGAGTGATAACTTCGTACATGAGAGGGAATGATTATCTAACTTGATGGTAGTTGGGCTTGAGAGCCCAACTCATAGATTTGGAAAGGTTTTTATTTGATTATTTGAAGCTCTGTAGGGGGACAATTATTCGATCAATATTCAACCTCCGCTGAGAATAAATGAACAACCCAGTGGTATTTCACCCCTTGGGGACAGATTTTTTCATCAAAGACGTCACGGATTTTAAGTGGCTCTTCGGTTGAACTAGGGCATTCCGTAAATAGGAAAGACCATACCGGAACAAACTAATCTCAGGTCTTCCATGCTTTAATAGCTTGATCGGTTTTTCTCATTACGCCACACACCCGTGTCGTAACACCAACACAACGGTAACGCCATCACGGCCAGTAATCGTGAGAGCCTTTTTTCACAGCTCAATCGTGTTTCTTCTAATTGAAACCCGCGCCCCTCTGTAGAGGACAATACTCTGTTACTTTCTACAAAAAATTGCTCTCAAAGAGTTGAACTTCTTTCATCAAACTTATATTGTTGCCAGCATAATGGCGTGAAAATCATTTTTAATGATAAAAAACATAGCTCATCAAACTAGCACACCATAAATAATTTTTTCGTCAAGTAGAATTTTGTCATACAAATAAAAATAATAAATGATCAACATCTAGAATGTGAAATACACAGAACATTAAATAACTTCGAAAAGCGAGAATAAAACCTGTGCTGGCTTAATCTATAGCCATATAGCATTTTTATTATAAAAAACAAAAAATTGTAATCGTTTACTTATAAATAATTACAAATACCCAAAGTAGGATCAACAAAATAATAAAACGAGCACCAATCATGTTGTCTTCAAGCTGTTCATAGAACACCTATTTAAAACTAAACAGAAGAATTCAGCATCATTTTGCGTTATACACCCCCTTTATAGAGAAGGTAATAATAATGATAAAATCCAAAAAACTTAGTTCAATCATCAGCAACATAGCCATTAGTGGGTCTTTAGGTCTTATGGGGGCAGCTTCATCATTCGCTGCTGTAGAAGGGCCTTATGTTCCACCAGAAGGTAAACAGCTTTTTATCGTGGGCCAAGACGTCGATAGTATTTCTAATTATGTCGGCGCTATTGGTAATACTCCCGGTGGCGTCACCGGTTATATCAGCCTAGCTGGCCTAACAGGCCTAACCAGCAACGTCGATAACGGCGCCGGTCTTAACAATATGGATACCTTACGCCAGCGCTACCCAAACAGTACTTTAGCTATTGGGGTTTACTTAGTGGACCAATTGGGTGATATCAACAATGGTAGCCTCAATAATGACATGGACGAATTAATCCGCGTGCTCAAAAGCTGGAATCGCCCGGTTTATCTACGATGGGGCTATGAGTTTGACGGAAACTGGAACCGCTATGATTCCGAAGAGTTCAAACGCGCCTGGATTAATTTCTACAATCGTAAACAGGCAGCCAATGCGGATAATATTGTTATGGTATGGCAAAGCTCAAGTTATTGTAACGCTTTGCAAAATGGCAGAATTCAACGTTACACCGATAAAGCTTTAGATGCCTGGTGGCCAGGCGATCAATATGTCGACTGGGTAGCCTTGTCTTATTTCCGCCCGGATGATTGCGCTACTCCTAACTCTGCCATTAATGAAGTAGTAAACTTTTCTCGCTCTAAAAATATGCCTTTAATGATTGCTGAGTCTGCACCTCAACGCTATGACTTAGATGAATTAACCTATTCATCGGAAGTCGCCGCGAACACCAGAACGTCTATTCGCGCTAATCGTTTATGGAGAGAATGGTTTAGACCGTATTTTAACTTCATCGAATCCAATAGTGATGTCATTAAAGCAGTCGCCTATATTAATGCCGACTGGGATAGTCAAAGACTGTGGGGCCAGCCTTACAACCCTGATGATCGCACGCAAAGCGATATTGATAACAACCGTGGTGGAAATGGTTATTGGGGGGATACCCGAGTACAACAAAGAAATTTAATTCGCGATAATTGGGTAGCTGAAATTAATTCTAATAACTGGCTACACGCGTCTTCTAATTTATTTCAAACATTAGATTCGTCAACGCCAACGCCAACGCCAACGCCAACGCCAACGCCAACGCCAACGCCAACGCCAACGCCAACGCCAACGCCAACGCCAACGCCAACGCCAAATAATTGTACGAGCAGTCATCCGATATTTTCACAATCGTGTAATCAATGTTTTGCCGATGAAGCACAAGCCGCTTCATCAAACTGCCCAATCTAATTCACCTTAAATGCCAGTGGTGTTGAACCACTGGCATAATTAAAAAACTGTCAATTTCTATTCAATTACCCTAATAGCAGATTTTTCTTTTCTGTATCAATTTCCTTCTCTCTATCACCATCACAAACACTTTAATATTCATGCCAATCAGCATTCAATACTGAGACAGCGTTATTTTAGAAAAAACTAATATATACGAATGTCTAATATGATTCGGGATAAGCCCTAAGATTAAAATACATAGCACACCTGAAGATTGAATCGCCTATCTGAACAATGAAGCCATATTGGCTTTGAATTATAAAAAATCTAAAAAAGCTGTCGTACATCAAAAACTAGGAAAGCCACATTTATGGAGTAAAATTAACGTAGACTTCTAATTTTTTCGTTTTAAATTGTCTTTCATTTGCAACTATCTATACTTGCAAGTATTTTGAGACTCGATTAAGGCTATGGCTTTCAGGCTGCAAGTAATCGATGATGATATTAGTAATATGCGCCATTGCGGCCATTTTGTAGAAAAGGATACAACCATGGGCAAACTATCCAACAACCAAGTAGGCTTTACGTTAATCGAGCTGACCGCCGTGATTGTGATATTAGGTATTCTCGCCGCTTTTGCGATTCCAAGATTTGCCGACTTGTCATCAGAGGCAAGAGTAGCAACCCTTGAAGCATTACGAGGTAATGTGTCTTCAGCCGCTTCCATTATAAAGTCAAAATCGATTCTTGAAAGTACCTCAGACGCTCCCTTTTCTTCCATTGAAATCAACGGACAAACGATTGATCTTGAATACGGCGCTCCAGCGCCCACTGCAAGCGGTATTGGTATTGCCTTGAATGCCGACTGGGCAGCGGACTTATCCCGAAGTTTTGTCTACGTAAGAAGAAATGATGAGCTGATGATTTCTCCTTCAGGCTTGTATAATACCGTGCCTACACAAGCTCAAATGGTCGCCAGCGCCTGTTACCTAATTTACTATCAAGAACTGCCCAACACCCCTTTCCGAGTGTTCATTCCCAATAGCAACGGCTGTTAAAAAGACACCTCTTTACTTTTCGGGCTCTTTAAAGTTTTCTGCTTTCGCCAAGAGCCCAATCTTATTTTTCGACATACCACTCCACCTGCCACATTCTTTTCTTTCACACTAAATATCATCTCTCAACTCATGTTAAAAAACAGAGTCATCTAATTCATCCTACGAAAAACAAATACAATACTAGAGCCACAAAAAAAATCTTTTTCATTAAAGTCTTCTTGCAAATTCTTTAAACATCTCAACACAGCAGCTTGTTTAAAAAAATCTTCATCAAATTGCAACGGCAAACTTCTACCGTTCGCTCGCCCGGTTTTTTTGAGGCAAACACGCAATTGATTTCCATATTTTTCTTAAGTAGAAATTTAAAGGTATAAAAATCGCATACACAATATCCTTAAACAAAAACTAACAAAGAGGACACCATGAAATTAATACAATATTCAATTCTTTTAGCCTTCAGCTTAGCCACCTCTCTGTCTTTTGCATCAGAAAGCACAGAAGTAGCAAAGCCCAATAGCGATCAAAAAAAGGCGCTTATTTTCTCTGGCCTGACCATGGCAATTCCAGAAGACTATGCACTCAATACACTCTATGGCTGCGATAGTTTTAAGATTTACACTGCAAACTTGCCCTCTATCGACACAGGCATTCCCTCTCATGCCAAGGCCGTGTGCAATACCGAAACTGGTGAGTCGGATGTTCACTTTAATGTGAATAGTGTTACAGGTATTCATTACATCACAACCAGTACTCTAGAAACGGCAACCAGCTACAGCGAAACAGCGGAAACACAGCATTTTTCAGATGTCTTCTTCAAGAAAGACGTATACACTCAAGAAGATGCACTGGATGAAGCTGGATTTATTCTTGCTCAACTTTCCGAACGTTTAGCTCAAGAAGCACAATTCAACTCGAACGATTGGCTCAACGCCGCTGTCACCGCAAGTGTTAGCAGAGACTCTAGAGTTGGTATTGAGTTTAGAGGTAATTTTTTCGGGAGAGTACGTGAAACCGGCGGTACGATTACGTCTAGAGACATCGGCAGCGGATCAAGTTGTACTAACCTTTCTCGAGAATTCACACGTTCTTTTGGTTCTGGTGATTGTGGGCATATTATCGCTAGAAATTTAGGCGGCTCTGGTTTAGTTACTTCGCCCAGTAGGACTCAAATTTTCCCACAAGACCCCAGCACCAACCGTGGGCCATACAACCGCTGGGAACAACGTATTGCCGCTTACGTTGATGACAATTGTACCGTTAGAGCTAACATTCGCTTTTATTACTCCGGCAACTCTCTAAGACCACGCTCAGTCAGCTACCGAATTTATCGTCGCTCTAACTCTCAATTTTGCCGAAATGAATTTTTGGATGAATTTGGACAAACTAATTTTGTAACTATGTCTTTCCAGAATTAATACAAGCGAGACAAAAATCAATCTGCTTATTAAAAACATTTTTATCGAGAGAAATGTGGGAAATAAAAAAGGGAGCAATACAAAATGTATTGCTCCCTTTACTTTCCTAACGTTGCACTAAATTTTATTGCTGAGTATTTAACGCATTCATTAGTAAGCTTCTAGGATAGAAAAATTTCTATCAGAATCTCGCCATCATACTTCTAAACCAGGAGAACATTCTCTCTAGTTGTGGACGTGGTCCGGCTTGAGGGGTTTCCGCTTCTGGCTGATCCGTTGACTCTTCCTCCGTTGGCGTTGGAGAGGTGACCGAACCCAATACCGTTGAAATCATATCGTCTACGGCATTGCCTGAGTTCGGATTTGCACCTTGATCAGGAACACCACGATAGTTGTTTAATTCAAGGTCAGAGAAACGCCAATCACGGTAGTCAGAATCGCTGCCAGTACGGGAAATTGTGTCTTCGCCATTCACGCGAATGGTTAAGCCACGTCGAACAGACGTCGCACCATTTACAGTAACACCCCACTCTTCACGCTCAGAGTGTACATGCGGATCAACATTCACATCCTCATGCTCAGGAGTACAATTACTGGTTCTCAAAGAAGTATGCGTATAACCACCACTTCCACCGTTTACACGAGTTGTACGTGAATGACAAAAATCACGGCGTTCTTCACCTTCACGATCCGCGTACGCTCTGTAAGCGGTGTATTGTACGTTTTCTTCTTTAAAGTATTCACCACTCGCTGAAAAAGACGGACCAAAGGAGCTAACAAAAACCGACTGGAAAACTGCACGGGTGATGGTATCGGTAACCGAATGGTTTTTGCCGAAGTTGCCGCCTTTAATTTTTTCTTGAGAAAATTTGGCATACCCTTGTTGAACCGAGCTAATTAAACCTTCGAAGTTGGTGAAAACACGAGTAGGCTCTTGTCCTTCACCGTTGTCTCGACGAATAACAACTTCATTCGTTGGTTTATAAATTCCAACATACAGAGTGTCATTCACCTGGAACATTTCTACGGTGCGGTAACTTGATAATGGTCGATAAGAAAATGAGCGAGGGTCACGTTCGGGATGACCACCACGACGAAGTGTAAAAGGCGTTTCATTCAATAATGCCTGCCCCAAACCCAGTGCTTCCGAGAAAGTCACACCTAGAGCAATGCCATCTTCTTCATTCCTGAAGAACATTTCGAGTGGACGCTCTGTGCCCTGCTCCATCATGGTTTGAGTATAAGTGCTTTCTTCATAGCATGGATTAAGGTCCACACATTGAAGGGTATTCATAACATCCTGAGCGACACTCAGCCCTGGTAACGTCATACTAGCTGCCAACGCTAATAATTTGAGTTTTGCTTTCATTATTTTAGTACTCTGTAAAATGGCCTTTAAAAGGCCTATTTTGGCGAAATAGGTTTAAAAGAGGACTCACTACTTGAAAGGTGAGTGCATACATTACAACAAATGCACTTTTATAAATCAGTCGTCATCTGATAGAAAATGCCAATCCTGAGTGGTCTATCACACTCAAAATGCGACCTAAAAACAGCATTCATAGAGAACAAAAAATAGCCCACAAGCCCAATAAAAAGACCACTACAAAAATGGCATTAATTAGCGAAAATCTAGAACCAAAATGTATACAAAATTTCGTTATGCTGGGGGACTGATTTCAGATTAGAAGAAGTGAAAGAGTATGAAAGAGGTTGTTTATTTTACAAACAACCCCTGTAGACGATAGAAAAGATTACGTATCAAAAAAATGCCATTAATAGACACAAATTAAAAATCAACACTCACGCCAACATACCCTGATCTCGGCGCTTCATTATAGCCATTTAAGCTAGCATCACGATCCAACTCTTTATTAGTGAGATTCCGAATACCCACACGTAAACGAACTGAATCCGACCATTCAGAATTCAAACCAATATCAATGGTGCTGAAGGCATCTAAAATATCATTATTTCTAATAGCTTGTTCACCGGTGTAATTGTATTGCACAAAGCTGTTTAATGACTGGCTGAACGTCAAAGCCACCCTTGTCATAAAACTGTGCTCAGGCCGTTCTAATAACGTATTACCAGTGGCCTCATCTTTGGCATCCAGATAGGTGTAGGTGGTATTGATATGCAATCGATCCGTGAGGTTACCTTTTACTGCAAACTCAATCCCTTCAATTTTGGCTGACGCAATATTTTGATAAGTAAAAACATCTCGCCCTTCTTGCTCGCCCAATACGGTATTCCTATCACGTTGAATTAGATCGTCAACATCATTCAAAAAGAAGGTTAGCTCCCCACTCCAATATTCAGATTGATAAAGCGTACTGAATTCATAGTTATCGCTGGTTTCCGGTGAGAGATCTGGATTACCAATAACGTAACACGAACCCCTACAAGAACTCAGGCGATATTCTTCATTTAAGCGTAATAAAGAGGGTGCTCTAAAAGCTCGGCCTAAACCACCTTTAATCACCCATTGATCATTCAGTCGGTTAACCAAATACACTCTTGGACTCACATGAGAGCCAAATTCTTCATGGTTATCCATTCTGCCACCAACGGTAAGCGTCAAACCATCGGCCAATGACCACTCATCCTGAATAAATACGGCGCTTTGATCTACCGAAGCCTTACCCGTTTCAAGAAGATCGCGTTCACTGTCTAGTTCAGTGGAACGCACTTCTCCACCATAGGTAATACGATGCGGCCCCCACGCATTAGTAAATACGGCATCAAGAATTTGGTTTTCTTCTGTAATTTCCGCCACACGGCGAATACCTTCTTCTACGTCCACTGTCTCGACGCTGAAGCGTACCTGGCTGTCCAATAAATCCCATTTCCCATTATGGGTAATCGAGACGCTGTTTCTCTCTACCGTTGCTTCAAAAGGTGATGACCTGCTTACGGTTTCGAAAATACCACTACGCTCATCGTTACTGTGGGCCATATCCAGAGCCAAGCTATGTTGGTCATTAATCTGCCAACTCAAACTGCTCAATAAGCTGTAACTGTCTCGGTTTTCTAAGCCTGTCACATCCGAACGGTCTCTCCCAGACTCATCGTTTTCTTCAAATGGCTGCCAAGCATCACGATTACTGACATTAAGAGAAAGATTTAAGAACAGTTCGTCCTCCACCAACGCACCAGCGGTATTCATCCCCAACTGATAATGCTCACCGCCATCCTCTTCAGGTGAAGAAACATTGGTGTTAACGGTACCCGCCCAATCATTGTCTGCTTTCTTGGTGATGATATTGATCACACCACCTAACGCCTCGGAACCATACAATGAGGACATAGGCCCACGAATAATTTCGATTCTTTCGATACTGGAAGTCGGAATGGTGTTGTAGTCAAAATCGTTACCTCGAATGACAGCATTCGATGAACTCATACGACGACCATTGAGCAAAATCAAAGTAAAACCGGAATCCATCCCCCGTAGCTTAATAAACTCTCTACCCGCTCGCCCCTCTTGCTTGGTACTCTCCACCCCAACCGACTGAGACACAATATCATTGAGCGTATCCGCTGAGAGTGCCTCAATTTGCTCTTGAGAGATCACTGAAACCGATGCAGGCGCTTCCATCACAGATTGAGCAGTACGAGTCGCCGTGACGACCACTTCTTCTAATGACGCATCCTTCGTTTCTGCGATAGACACAGCAGAAAACGCCATTAGAGAGGCCAATGAAGCCAAAGGCAGTCGTTTAAAAACGCGATAAGGGATCATGCTTGGTAAATCCTGTAGTAGTTGGTATAGATTTCTATGACTTTGGCGAACACCAAAAATGATAATCATTATCATTCACAAAAAGGCACAAGTCAATTAAACCTCTGGATGCTACCTGAGGATAATACGCTTTGACTGATACTGTGGAGATATGAATAAATTTCCAATAAAAACAAGACAACAGGCTCTATTGGAAAGAAGTACATAGGGTAGAAATTTACGCTGACTTAGTTTTCATCAGAGGCCTTATCCCATTCAGTGGAAAAACCCGCATTTCGAATGTAAGACCTAAAAGAATTAAAAATTAACTCACTCCACTCTTGAAGATTCAACTCCCCACATATCAAATTATTTTTTGAAGCATCTTCCACTAACGCATCCACCATTTCCCAATAGAATTTAGATAAGTGTAAAGCCTCATCACTATTTGACACATCAGTGCCATTTAAAATTTTTTCCACCAAAAGATCTGAAAAGGCATTTGCATAATGCAATGAAATTTCTTTTTCTTTGGGGTATTTGAAGTTAATCATAATGTGCGTTGAGCTAATTAAGCGAGAACCATTCAATAAAAGCTTTATTTTTTTGGAACACGAAATTACTAAGAATGGAAAATAAAAAGGCAAGCCAAGAAGCCTGCCTGAAATGAAAATTAAAAACTAACCGGCAATTTCCGCATTATGATAAACACGCTGAACATCGTCTAAGTCATTTAGCATATCCAAGAATCGTTCAAATACTTCCACATCGTCGCCAGAAATTTCGGTGGTAGTGGTTGGAACAAATTGAATTTCATCCACATCAAATTCAATATCACCCAACGCCTCAGTTAATGCCGTTTTGGCTTTGAAATATTCCGTGTGAGGCACAAACACCGAAATTTTACCGTCTTCGCATTCGATATCACTCACTTCGGCATCGGCTTCCATCAGCGCATCCAATGCGGGTTCTTCATCATCACCGTTAAATACAAAAATAGCGGAATGATCGAACATGTGGCTGACGCTGCCCTGCGACCCGAGCTTGGCCTTGGCTTTGTTAAAACAGGTACGGACATCCCCAAAAGTGCGGTTAGGGTTATCGGTTAAACAATCCACAATGATCATGCAATTACCTGGGCCAAAGCCTTCATAACGAGCCGGGTCGAAGTTTTCTCCTCCCGCACCTTTGGCTTTGTCCAATGCTTTTTCAATAACGTGGCTCGGAACTTGATCTTTTTTTGCACGATCAATCAAGCTGCGTAAGGTTAAGTTACCTTCTGGGTCTACCCCACCAGATTTTGCAGTGACATAGATTTCGCGGCCATATTTGCTGTAGACCTTGGTTTTGGCATCGGCCGTCTTGGCCATGGATTCTTTTCGGTTTTGATAAGCTCTGCCCATTTTTTAAGCAACCCTTCGAACGGATGAAAAACGTGGATTCTACTCCCTCTGACTCAAAATATCAGCCGCTGGTACACAACTCTGGGCCTGTGAATAAGCGGCTGCTGAGAAAACAATCGATTTAGCTACTATCAA
This sequence comes from Marinibactrum halimedae, assembly GCF_021234875.1. GTDB lineage: Bacteria > Pseudomonadota > Gammaproteobacteria > Pseudomonadales > Cellvibrionaceae > Marinibactrum > Marinibactrum halimedae. The sequence goes on from NZ_JAJQVM010000027.1 coordinate 12,834, forward strand.
TAATTAGAGGTTTGAATAAGCAATTCATGACTTTTATTTGATTAATTGTGCCTTGACTTCTATGGTTCGGCTCTTTTATTACTTTTCGAACGTACTTAGTTTACGACCACTCAATCATAGAAGCACAATAATTTATGTTACAAACAATTGAAGACGTCTTGGTCGCTTTTTCAGATTTTATTTGGGGTACACCACTATTAGCGTTGATTCTTGCTGGTGGCGCTTTTTTCGTTGTCTACTCTAGGCTATTACCTTATTTGTATTTCGGACACGCATTCAAAATTTTACGGGGTGATTACAACGACCCCAATGACCAAGGCGATATCTCCCACTTTCAAGCCTTATCCAGCGCCCTCTCTGGAACACTGGGGCTAGGTAATATTGCCGGGGTTGCCGTGGCCATTGCTGCCGGTGGCCCAGGGGCGATTTTCTGGATGTGGGCAACCGCATTGGTCGGTGTAGGAACGAAGTTTTTTACCGCCAGTTTGTCGGTGATGTATCGAGGCAAAGACAGTCAGGGCAAAGTACAAGGTGGCCCGATGTACGTCATCGAAACCGCATTGGGAAAGCGCTGGAAACCATTGGCAATGTTTTTTTGTGTGGCCGCCATGTTCGGCACCTTGCCCGTGTTTCAAATCAACCAGCTTACCCAAATTGTTCGCGATGTAATTGCCGTACCCGCAGGCTGGACCGGCCCAGAGGCGCACCTTGGTTTTGATATTGTCTTTGGCAGTTTGGTGGCCGCCTTGGTGGCAGTAGTGATTTTCGGTGGCGTAAAACGTGTCGCGGCGACCGCTGAGCGCATCGTACCCATCATGGTGGTGGGTTATTTACTGATTACTTGCTGGGTGCTCATCTCTAATGCCAGCGCCATTCCCTCGACGCTCTTGTTGATCGTCCAAGATGCTTTCTCAGGTTCTGCCGTTGCCGGTGGGTTACTCGGCACCATGATTATTGGTGTGCGCCAAGGCACCTTTTCAAACGAAGCTGGCATTGGTACGGAGTCACTTGCTCACGGCGCCGTCAAAACACAAGAACCCATTCGTGAAGGGTTGGTAGCCATGGTTGGCCCCATCGTCGATACTATCGTAGTCTGTACTTGTACTGCATTGGTCATCTTAATGACCGGCGTATGGGAAACCGGCAGTGCGGACGGCGTAACCCTTACGGCAAAGGCTTTTGAAACCTCACTGGGCAGCATCGGCCCTTACTTACTGATTGTACTCGTATTCTTTTTCAGCATTAGCACAATGTTTACATTTTGGTATTACGGAACAAAATGCTTGAGCTATTTAGTCGGGGCTGATCGTGTAGGGTGGTACCGTTACGCTTATGTGGGCTTAGTGATTGCCGGTGCAGTGGTGTCAGTCAAAGCGGTGGTGGCCTTAATGAGCGGAATGTATGCGTTGATGGCCATTCCTACCATGTTATCTTCCTTTATTTTAGCGCCCAAAGTTATGGAAGCAGCAAAAGATTATTTTTCTCGATACTAAAACACACTCTTAGAACAAGATGTAACCATTTTTATTACATAAGCTTAAGTTACGTTACATCATTTACACAAAGTCACGTTACATAAAATGGTTCACCCGTCTATTGTGGTTGCCCTCCCCTGTTGATGTGTTGCCAGTAAGCTATGGCAACACCTCCCTTTCCATCCGTGCTCATACCTCACATAATGCCAGGAACCTATTTTCACATTGCTAATCTTAAGGTGAGGTAGACCTGATACTGTATTTTTAACGTAATTAAAAAGTTATATTTTTTATCGAATAAATATAGATTTTAATGTCATGTAAAAAACACTTACGCACACACCATATCGTGTTGCTTGGTTGTTCATAACACTTCGCTTTGAAAACGGTACACAATGACCATATCCCCGTTAAACTTAATCGCATTATTGTTGAAGCCATTACGCCTAAAACTATTGAATAACGCAATTTCAAAATCCACTTCCAAAACGGCCTTAAAAAGAGTGGGCGCCCTATGCACTAGCTTATTTTTCACCATGGCCATCTCGCTTCCCGCACTGGCTCAATTCAAAGGGAATTCTAAACCGACTTTAGTCACAACAGAGCGAATTGTCATAGAGCGTTACCAAGATAAAACCGAGGCTCTAGGCACCCTAATTGCCAATGAAGCGGTGGACATTACCGTTAATGTCACAGAGACCATCTCTGCCATTGAGTTTGAAGATGGCGCCCACGTCCAAAGAGGTGATGTATTGGTGCGACTAACCAGCGCTGAAGAAGACGCCGCCTTATTGGAGGCGCAAACCACCGCACGGGAAGCCGAGCAACAATTACGACGTTTAATTCCACTCGTAAAATCCGGTACAGCAACACAATCGGCGCTGGACGAACAGCAACGTAATTATGATGCTGCCAAAGCGCGTTTGATTGCTGCGCAATCGAGGTTGCAAGATTTTGTCATTCGAGCCCCCTTCTCCGGCACCATTGGCTTACGCAATATCAGCGTTGGGGCACTTGTCCAACCAGGCGATGTCATCACCACACTCACAGACAGTCGCCAAGTGAAGTTAGACTTTAACGTCCCCGAAGTGATGTTAGGCGATTTGTCCGTCGGCTTACCGGTTATCGCCCATTCTCGTGCCTACCGAGAGACACAGTTTTCCGGCAAGGTGATGAGTATTGATAATCAAATCGACCCGGTCACGCGCTCTCTGACGGTTCGAGCCATATTGCCTAACGAAGACCGCCGCCTTAAACCCGGTATGCTGATGACATTAACGATCTTTCACAGTGAGCGGGAGGCCATTTTCGTTTCAGAGGAGTCCATCATTCCTCAAGGCTATGACAACTTCGTCTACGTAGCCAAAGAGACCGATACCGGCTGGATTGCAGAGAAGCGCAAAGTTGAACTGGGTGTGCGACGCCATGGCAGTGTTGAGGTCGTCAATGGGCTCATCCCCGGTGAAAGCGTGGTCTCCCACGGCACCATCAAGGTGGCTCCGGGCGGCGCAATTGACCCTCAGCCCCTTTCCACGCTGTCAGCGACCAGCGTTACAGGTTAAGAGGAGGGCTGATCTATGATTTTATCGGATGTATCTGTGAAACGCCCAGTGTTCGCAGGTGTTCTCTCCCTTCTACTGATCGCGTTCGGGTTGATGGCCTTTGAACGCCTATCGTTAAGGGAATACCCCAATATTGATCCCCCCATTGTCACCATCTCAACCTCCTACCCCGGCGCGGCGGCCAATGTTGTCGAAACTCGAATCACTCAGCTTATCGAAGACCGCATTGCAGGTATTGAAGGCATTCAATTTATGTCTTCCACATCAGAAGACTCCCGCAGCCGCATCACCATTGAATTTAAAGTAGGCAGAGATGTAGACGCGGCTGCAAATGACATTCGAGATCGAGTCAGCGGCATTGCCGACGACCTACCCGTTGAGGCGGATCCGCCCGATATTCAAAAAGAAGACAGCAACGACGACGCCATCATGTGGCTGAATTTTGTCGGTGAAGGGATGACCACCCCGGAGTTAACGGATTATGCCGAGCGCTATTTGGTGGACCGTTTTTCGATTCTCGATGGCGTCTCATCGGTTCGGGTAGGAGGACAGCAACGTTACGCCATGCGTATTTGGGTTGATCGCAATGCGTTGGCGGCGCGCAACCTGACAGTATCGGATATCGAAAGCGCATTGCGTTCGAACAATATCGAATTACCCGCCGGCACGATTGAGAGCGACCAGCGACAATTTACTGTGCGCACGAAGCGGACGTTCCATCAACCTTCTGACTTTGGCAATTTGGTGATTGCCCAAGGGCAAGACAGCAACGGTGGCTACTTAGTGCGCCTGGGCGATGTGGCCCGTGTGGAAAAGGGCACGGTCGAAAATCGCAGCTTCTTCCGTGGTAATTTAGTACCGCAAGTGGGTATCGGTATTATCAAACAATCCACGGCCAATACCATCGAGGTGGCACGCCAAGCCAAAGAGCAAGCAGCTCGAATTAACGAAACTCTGCCAGAGGGCATGTCGCTAGAGCAAAGCTACGATCGCTCCATTTTTATTGAAGGTGCGATTGATGAAGTGTATCAAACACTGTTTATTGCCATCGCACTGGTCGTGTTGGTGATTTATCTGTTTTTAGGAAATGTTCGGGCCATGCTGGTGCCTGCGGTCACGGTTCCGGTCTCTGTTATTGCCACTTTCAGTGCGTTAGCCCTATTCAACTTTTCCATCAATTTATTCACCCTGCTCGCCTTGGTGTTGGCCATTGGCTTAGTCGTGGACGACGCCATTGTGGTGCTGGAAAACATCTCTCGGCGAATGGAGCAATACGGCGAATCACCCCTAATTGCAGCCTATCGAGGTGCGCGCCAAGTAGCTTTTGCTGTCGTGGCCACCACGGCGGTGTTAGTGGCGGTCTTCGTTCCCATTGCCTTCCAACAGGGGAATATCGGCAGATTGTTTTCTGAATTCGCCCTTACCATGGCGGCGGCAGTGGTTTTTTCTTCTTTTGTGGCCCTATCATTGTCTACCATGTTGGCCTCAAAGTTTTTACGCAATACCGATAAATCCAACGTTATTGTAAGGGCGGTAGATAGCGCCTTTGGCTACTTGCAATCTCACTATCTCAATACCGTTGACCACTGCATTAAACACCCATTGCCCATTATTGTGCTCTTTTTTAGCTTGGTGGGTACTATGGCGTGGCTGTACCACAATACACCAGAAGAGTATGCCCCCAAGGAAGATCGCGGCGCATTTTTTCTTATCGTTAACGGCCCGGAAGGCGCTTCCTACGATTACACCAAAGGCTACATGGAAGAAATCGAACAACGCTTAATGAGCTTCGTCGACAACGGCGAGTTTCAACGATTACTTGTGCGAGCCCCTCGCGCCTTTGGCACCACACAAGATTTCAGCGGTGGCTTGGTGATCATCGTCTTAGAAGACTGGGATCAGCGACGCAGTGCCTTCACTCTTATGAACGAAGTGCGAAGCAAACTCAGTGACCTTCCTGGAGTTCGTGCCTTCCCGGTAATGCGCCAAGGCTTTGGCGGTGGCTTGTCAAAACCGGTAAGCTTTGTAGTCGGTGGGGGCACCTATGCAGAGCTCACCCAGTGGCGCGATGTCTTAATGGAGAAAATCAGTGAGTCTAACCCAGGTTTAATAGGCATTGATTGGGACTACAAAGAAACCAAACCCCAATTGGAAGTGGATATCGACTACACCCGTGCCGCCGAACTGGGCGTCGATATCGAAACCATTGGCCGCACCTTAGAAACTATGCTTGGATCACGTAGAGTGACCACTTACATCGAAGGGGGTGAAGAATATGATGTTATTTTGGAAGGCGAACGCTCTCAGCAGCGCACCATCCACAATATGGAAAACATCTATGTCCGCTCCACTGTTAGTGGTCAATTAATTCCGCTGTCTAACTTAGTCACGATCAATGAATTTGCCGACAGCAGCCGTCTGAATCGATTTAATCGAGTACGCGCCATTACCATGGAGGCCAATCTGGCCGAGGGCTATTCCTTAGGCGAAGCCATCAACTATCTCGAAACATTGGTACGGGAGCACTTACCCACGGAAGTGGTGATGGACTATAAAGGGCAATCGCGGGATTTCAAATACGCCGGTGCGTCCTTGATTACCATCTTTTTGCTCGGTTTGTTCGTAACCTATCTGGTTTTGGCCGCGCAATTTGAAAGTTGGGTACACCCGTTTGTCATTATGCTTTGTGTACCACTGGCCATGGTCGGTGGGCTGGCTGGGCTTTACTTTACCGGTGCCTCATTAAATATTTATTCTCAAATTGGCCTTATTATGCTGGTCGGGCTCGCCGCTAAAAACGGGATTTTAATCGTCGAGTTTGCTAATCAGCTGCGAGATGAGGGGGTGGAATTTACCCAAGCGATTCGAGAATCGGCCAGCACTCGCCTGCGCCCCATTGCTATGACGGCCATTACGACAGCGGCTGGCACCTTGCCATTGATTCTCTCCAGTGGCCCTGGCATGGAAACCCGTGCAGCCATTGGTTTAGTCGTGTTGACAGGTGTCATCTCAGCCACTCTCTTCACGCTGTTCGTGACACCTGTAGCCTATTCTCTGCTGGCGCGTCACACCGGTTCGCCCATGTCGGTCACTCGCGAATTGCAGGATCAGCACCAAACTCACCCACCACACGATTTGACCGATGTAGACACCACCAGCCTGCCTTAATCAGGTAGGCTATCGTCAGCGGAGTTGGTAAAACCATTTTGAAATATCACTCAAAATAATGACTCCGCTGCACTGCAATATTCCGTATAAATTATGATAAACATTGAAAAACGATAGCTATTATCATGGTATAAGCTGCACTGCAGCATAACGACCACATCCATGCAATTTACATAAACGGTATTCTTTATGGCAAAAGGGTTTGTGACACGTCAGGTTCGATGGAGTGACGCCGCAGAGCAATTAAAAGCGATTCGCTACACCGTGTTTGTTGAAGAACAGCATGTGCCCGAAGAAGAAGAGCTGGATGAATACGACGCAAAGTGCATGCACTTTTTGTGTTTTGACAAAGAAAACACGAATACCCCCGTCGGCTGTGCTCGCGTCATCGACAATGGAAAAATTGGCCGAGTCGCCGTTTACAAAGAATATCGCGGTAAAGGTGTTGGCGTAGAGTTAATGCTCGCTTGCACCCGATATTCTGTGGAGGTATTACAAAAAACGCCAAAATTGGATGCACAGCTTTCAGCTCTGACGTTCTATGAAAAACTCGGCTTTGTAGCCCATGGCCAAGAGTTCATGGATGCAGGGATTCCCCATAAACACATGACCTACGCTCTTTCCTCATTTATCTCATCTACCCCATCAAATGATGACCACAGTAGCTCTGAGCACAAAGCCACTGACTCATCATTTTCACAACATACACGGCACAATGGCGATAACGTAACGCCCATCCGGCAACCCGTTATTGGCTATCCTGACGTGACAGCCCAGTTATCAGACACCCTCTCCACCAGTCGAGGCACACTGTATTTATGTTGCCCAGAACTTCTGATTAATGTTTTTAATGCCGACAACACCCACTCTGCCCTCAGCGCGTTTTTTAAATCTCACAACCGCAACCAACTGCAGCTCATTTTGGACGTCAATACCAGCGAAAACTTACCAACTGAAGGGTTATTGAGTCTGGCAAAACGACTTCCCAGCCGAGTGACTATCCGTACACTTACCGACGAAACCGTGCGCTTTGACAGTGTAAAATTGCTGGCCGATCACCACGAGTGGGTTGCCACCTTAGAAAATACACAAATCATTGCACACCGGCGGCGCTTAAGTGATCATCAATTTCAAATGGCAAAAGAGCATTTTGAACGTATGTGGGAACACGAGTCAGAAGACAATCCTAATTTTCGGGAGGTTCGGATCTAAAACTCGACTGTAAAAATAAGCTGTAAAATTTAGATTGAGGTCAACAGTCATTCCGGCTCAAAATGCAATGCCTATCTAAAAACTATTTAAGGAAATTGATTTCAAAACCATCACAAAGGCAATTCTTCACAGGCCAACAAACGCCGGTATTCATTTTTCTCTGATTCGGTAGCGAAACGGGAAAACAGCGTTTGTAAGCGAGCGATATTCAACATTTGCTCGATTTTTGATAACTGTGCTTGTTGTCGCTCAAGGTTAAGGTAAGCGTCAATCAGCTGCTCTAACTCAAGGTAAGCGCTGATGATATTCAATAAAGATAATTGCTTTTGAATTGCTGTGCGGGCCTCTCGGGTAAGTGGGTCTGTTTCACCACTTTTTAAAGAAGGGCTCATATCAACTAACCCAGGGGAGGCGCCATCACTGAGATAAGCACTGTAAATATCAGGCCAATTCTCTTCAATCCATTGAGCAAGTTCGATTTTTTTCTCTTCCAGCACGTCTTGTTGTTCACCAATAGCCCGCTCCATAACACCAATTTTATAGCTTAACGTGGCATACGCTTCTGAACGAGCTTCCGATTGCAGCACTGGTGTGGAAAAGGGTTCGGCAATACGTTGGGCTGCCTGGTAATAATCATTAAATTTAGAAATACTGCTGGGTAACCAACGTGTAAACCAATCCTGCCAATGCTCTAAATACACCTCACTGGTAGAGCGAGAAAAATCCAAACTCAAGGCATTTCTCAAGGTGTATAAATGCGCTTCGCGCATTGTGACCTCTCCGTTTTCATCATAATCTGGCGATTCCAGTAACGGCTCTCCCGTACGCTGCATACCTCCCAGCGCTTCAAAAAAATAAGTGGAATAATCTCGATAGCTCGCCTCCTGCACTGACGGAGTACACCCTTCAGAAGTCAGAAAATCCAATTGGGATACAAACCCGCAACGTGTGTCTTCAGTCAACCCGTTTGCCGGTTCCATGTTTTTAAATATCACATTGGCAAATGAACCGGAGTAACACTGGGGAAAAACAAATCGAAATTCAGAAGACTGATTATATTGATCTAAAAATGTTGAAAATTCCCTCGCACTCCACGAAGAGTGATTCCATAATCGTAATACATTTTCATTGGTATCCTGCTCATCCAAATCGCCGTGTCCTTGATAAATCAACGTGACTCGCTCTGCAGGAAACTGAGACAAGGTATTGGAAAGTAGTGCTTGAACCGATTCACGATGTGCAGGACGAGGGTCTATTAAAAACTCGCTGGATTTCGATTCCAATAACTCGCCATCATTTATGGCAAAGTGAATCCATTGTTCGGTCGTTGCAACCTCAGCAGGTGTCGATAAATACACATCATGCTGCGCATTGCCACCGTCGGTATAGGCCAGTGAAATACGATCCCCGTAACGTTCCGCCAAGATGTGATAAATCCATCGAGTATTACGCTCAATAGACACTTCTGAGGAAGTGACATCCCCTCCACCGCCGACAATCACAGCTTGCTGAGCCACTGCTGCATTGGATACCGCTAACCAACCCAATAATGTGAATAACAAACTCAAACAACGCACCAAATCCATTCGAACATCAAGTTGAATAATATGGCGAGTCAGGTTTCGAAAATGTAGGCAAAAAGAAGACAACGGCATTTTATCCAGACTCTTTCACGAATTCGGTACATTTTCCGCCGTCAACGAGGCAGCAGTTGTATCCAGTTTTTTTTGAGCGGGGTCGTTTATGCTTCTCGCCTCAAGAACATTTTGCAAGGATGCGCTTGGAGGTTGCTGAGTGTTAAATAACTGTGCTCGTAAAATCATCTGGGCAACGGTAAATTCCAATAGCCACAAAGCCATGAGAAATAACGTCACTCCCATAATGATCGGCGTTTGTTTTCCTACCTGTGTAATAACAAAAGCATTCGCGGCAATAAGAACAATAAAACGCATAACCCAGCTGTACGCCCCCACAGGTAAGCTGACCAAACCGGGCACAAGAAAAAATACAAATAAGAGACCTGCAAAAAGGGGCATAGATGACCACCAGTCTTCCAATACAATGGAAAATAACTGGGCTTTGCTAAAATATTGAGTCACCAGCGGCCAGTAGTACAAAGTGGACTGCACAGATTGATCAACTAAAAATCCGAGCAGTTGAAAAATAACAAGAAACAGTGGGTATGCCATTCCAACGGCAATAATATACAACACACACACAGCAATAATATGTGCCAATTTTCCCTTCATGTATCACCCTAATTGATTGAATATCTCTCTACCATCACCAATGATGTATCGCCTTACTATTACCTAATAAATTGCGAACAACAAGTAACGGTGACCTGGCGATTACCAATAAACAATGGCTTTTTTATTCTAATATTGAAGCCACATAATGATTGAGCAGAGACATAAACTCAACCTTTGGTTTAGAGGCGAGCTACAAACCTAGATGATCACGTAACCGTAAGTAGGCCATCCCAATTTGGCTCAAGGGCGCCTGAAATCGTTTTCCCCCAGGAAAAGGCCGATGATCAATACCCGAGAATGTTTTAAAGCCCGATGTTTCCCCTATCAAACACTGAGCCATAATGCAGCCCAACGTATGAGGCAGTGTAATACCATGACCACATGCCAAAGCATAAAAGACATGGGAGTTAAACGATCCAACACAAGGTAAGCGATTTTGTGTCACGATACCTTGCCCAGTCCATGCATAGTCCATTTCCACCGTTTCCAACTGTGGAAATGTATTGAAGATACGCTTAATTATTGTACCCTTTGAACCACTGACACTGTTTTCACCATAACTAAGCCCTCCCCCATAAAGCAAGCGGTGGTCTTCGGTGAGACGAAAATAGTCCAAATCGTAATTGGCGTCTTCCACGCCATATTGCTGTGGAAGCAAACTGTCAATCAGTGTTGATGACAGAGGCTCCGTTACTACCACACCCGATGGAGAAGGAAGGGTAAAACCCGAGAGTTCCGGAAGCAACGGTATTTCAGAAGCATTGCAAGCCATTACAACCGTATTCGCCGTCACACACCCTTTTGGTGTATGAATTTTCACGTGCTGATCGTTATGTCGACTCAACTCACTGTTAACTAACGAGTATGTATCCACAGGGGAGTGAGTGAAAATACGCCCACCTTGAGATTCAATCGCCTGGGCTTCTCCTAATGCCAAATTCAGAGGATGAAGCTGGCCTGCCCCATGGTCAACCAGCCCCCCCATAAAGCGTTCACTGTTGGCGTATTGGGGCAAGGTATCCGCTCCAATAAGCTCCAACTCACGATAACCAAATCGACGCCACAATCGCTCTTTCTCTGCGAGTCGATTTAACTGTCGGTCATTACTTGCTGCAAAAAAAACACCCTGATGAAAGCCACACTCAATGGCGTATTTTTCCATCCAGCCTCGAATCACTCCTGAACCGGTAAACGCCCATTTGCCCAATTGCGAGGCAAGCGCATCGCCATATCGGGCTTCAATTTCATCCAACTCAGATTCAAGGCTGTGAATCAGCAATCCGCCGCCACGGCCACTGGCACCAGAGCCAATGTGTTGTGCCTCCAAAACCACCACCGACACACCTCGTTCAACAAGGTGTAACGCTGTACTCAGCCCAGTAAACCCAGCACCAATAATACAGACATCCGCCGATATGGATTCCGTAAGAGGCGGTCGATCAATTGGCCCACTGGCCGTTGCTGAAAAATACGTTTGAGACAGATCACGATCAGAAGAGGAAGGCGTATTCATAAGCACCGCGATACCTTTCTTACAGCATCTATTACACAACTGAATCTTAATCTTACACAGTCACACCTTATACAAAGGGAAGTTTGCGAACATAAAGCCCATAAATGCGAGCCCATCAAGCATGGCCAGTGCAAATGTAAAATTGATGCGTAAATACCACTATGGCATTTACTACTATGGCATTTACTACTATGGCATCGCCATGAAAATCCCACATTATTATTGTCGTTGTTCAATTTCTTTCGACCGTTAGGCGGCAGCATAAATAACTCATCTCTACCCAATTGGCGGTAATTGGTAACGCTCACACCATATCCATTCTGGCGGTGTCAACCGTCTACACGAGGTACACAATAGTGTAGTAATACAGCTATTATAGCCATCTTTATTGGTAAGAAATTTCTAACGGTAAATTTTGAGATAACGTGCTTGTGACTTCTGAGAAGCCCCTTTCAATTAGACGCTTCACTTCAAGCGATGATACTGCTCACAGGCCGACTGAAACGCTGAAAATATATTTTGATAAAATGGATTGAGATGGGCTTTCCATTCTGGATGCCATTGAACGCCCAATAAAAACGGGTTATCGATACCACATGATATCGCCTCAATTAAACCATCCGGTGCACTGGCTTCTACTTTGAGCCTCGGTGCTAGAGTACAAATACCCTGCCCGTGCACAGAGTTCACAATGACATCCGAATGCAGAAAGCATTGCGATAACCAACCGCCCGGCTCAATATGAACTTTATGTGCCGGGCCATATTGAGCCTCTATAGATTCAGAAGCGTCTCCCCGATGATCAAAGAAATCACCCGCTTCATGCACCTTTCCGTGCAGGGTTCCACCAAAGGTGACATTAATTTCCTGTAATCCTCTACAAATCCCCAAAATAGGAATGCCTTTACGATGGGCGTATTCAATCATCCATAAATTTGTGTGGTCTCGATCTGGGTCGCGTAATTCATGAGGGTCGGAGACAGTGGATGTATACCCGGATTGGCCATGAGAATAATGTTTTGGGTCGATATTGGAGTCACTACCGGGAATCAGCAGTCCATCTACCATGTGCAGTAAATCCGTAATGTCGGCTTTCGCGGCCAAAGCAGGGATCATGATTGGAATAGCTCCCATTAATCGGGAAACCACCAACAAATACTTTTCACCCACACAATGGTAACGGTGTAACCCGATGGTTTTACAATCCGCCATTACCCCAATAATTAACGCCATATTTTTGCCTCACTTCAAGGCCAAATTCCAAACCCCTTACGTCTCACCCTGGAATGACTTTTTATTCTTTTTGGAAATGCTCATCACACTCTATCGAGAATAGACCACATGTGCGCGGTAGAATCCATTCTACTTTATGCTAATCATCCACATTAGTTAAACCTAATTAATACTGAAAGCATCTCAACTCTTTACCAATAATGATTATTCGACAAAACGAATTGAGAAAACACATCGCCACCGCTCTTTTCATTCCCTGTTATTGGAAGAGGATCATTAATCAAACTTTGAGAAATCGGGAGCCCGCTTTTCAAAAAAAGCCCCAACCGCTTCGGCAAATTCTGGTGACTGTAAGCCATCACGAAACGCTTTCATTTCTTCTTCCATTACTTTAAAGCCATCTTTAAAACGATAATCTCGGATAAGTGCTTTCGTTTTACGTAATGCCATGGGTGGCTGCGCTGCTACTTTACGTGCATTTTCAAGCGCTAAATTGAGGCTAGAATCGCCCTCAGCCACAGTGTTAATAATGCCGATATCGCGAGCCGTATCCACGCCAAAAGATTCTCCAAGCAGCAACAGCTCACTCGCCCGTACATGCCCTGCCAATAATGGCAATATTTGGCTACATGCGAATTCAGGACAAAGACCCAAATTCACAAACGGTAATTTAAACTTGGCACCGGCACTGGCGTATACCAAGTCACAGTGTAATAACATGGTGGTGCCAATACCCACCGCATTGCCATCCACTGCAGCAATCACTGGCTTTTCGAAGGTATATAAGGTTCTCAAAAACACCGCTACCGCACTTTTCTCATCGGTAGGGGGATTACTGGCGAAATCCATTAAATCGTTTCCGCTGGTAAAACAGCCGCCAGCACCAGTAATGACAACAACGCGAATGCTTTTATCGTCTGCTGCTTCGGCAAAACGATTGGCCAACTGCTCATACATGTCGATATTGATGGCATTTTTGCACTCGGGGCGATTCATGGTAAGTGTCATAATGCCACCATCGGTGGAAGCATGAACCGGTGATTGATATGAAGTTGACATAAAGTTTCCTTGTGTTTTCCAAAGCTCGATTCACCCTTGCCGCGCCGTTTATAGGTACGTTTCACTCTCGTAGGCAATGAATAAGATTAAAAATCGAGCATTGTTCGGATTTTCATTATTATCAGGGCGAAGTCTGTTAAGCGTTACGCCAATACACCCTCTAGCATACTCCACCCTTCATAAGATGTGAGTATGCAAATAGGCCAAGCGCCTTACATATGTCATCCATATGTCATCGCCCTACTTGTCCATTCCCCTTACTTGTCCACCCCCCAAGGTATCGGACCAGCGAGGCGCGAGGACAATCGTATTAGTATTTAATATAAAGAAAAAAGCCAGCATAAAATACGCTGGCTTTTTGAAGAAGTGGGTTTTATCTAACCTTAGGGATTACTGAACCTCTAAAACACCCTCTTCAATTTTGGCTTTCCAGATTTGCGGCCCCGTTTGATGCACCGATTCACCGTTACTATCTACCGCCACTGTGACCGGCATATCCTGAATATCAAACTCGTAAATGGCTTCCATTCCCAACTCTTCAAAAGCCAATACTTTTGAAGATTTGATGGCTTTAGAGACAAGATAAGCCGCACCGCCTACTGCCATTAAATACACTGCTTTACTGTCTTTAATCGCCTCAATCGCCGTTGGGCCACGCTCAGCCTTACCTACCATACCCAGTAGGCCGGTTTCTTCCAGCATGGTGCGCGTGAACTTATCCATACGAGTGGCCGTTGTTGGCCCTGCCGGCCCAACCACTTCACCCTCAATAGGGTCAACCGGCCCAACGTAATAAATGAATCGATTGGCCATATCCACAGGTAACGATTCGCCCTTAGCGATCATATCGATCATACGCTTATGAGCCGCATCACGACCGGTCAACAATTTTCCTGACAGTAATAACGTTTCGCCGGGTTTCCAATCACGAACATCCTCTGCGGTAACGTCATCCAAATTAACACGACGTGCATTACCCACTTCCCAAGTGACTTCCGGCCAATCTTCCAATTTTGGTGGTGTTTGTAAGGCAGGGCCGCTGCCGTCCAAGGTGAAATGCGCATGACGAGTTGCGGCGCAATTAGGGATAATCGCAATCGCTTTATTCGCCGCGTGCGTGGGAAAATCTTTGACTTTTACATCTAACACCGTTGTTAAACCACCAAGCCCCTGAGCACCAATACCCAACGCATTCACTTTCTCAAATAATTCTAAGCGCAACTCTTCCGCTCGATTACTGGCACCACGCTTTTGCAAATCTTGAATATCGATGGGGTCTAAGAGAGACTCCTTCGCCAAGAGCATGGCTTTTTCTGCTGTACCACCAATACCAATACCCAACATACCCGGTGGACACCAACCTGCTCCCATGGTGGGTACGACATTTAACACCCAGTCGACAACCGAGTCAGAAGGATTAAGCATGGCAAACTTGGATTTCGCTTCCGAACCGCCCCCCTTTGCCGCCAAATGCACGTCAATTGTATTGCCCGGTACAATCTTATAGTTAATCACCGCCGGGGTATTATCGCCGGTGTTTTTACGTGCCCCATCTGGGTCAGCTAAAATCGAGGCTCGCAGGACATTATCGGGGTGATTGTAAGCACGGCGAACCCCCTCATTAATGATGTCATCTAAGCTCATGTCTGCTTCGATTTTGACATCCATACCGACATGCACAAAAGCAGAGACAATACCGGTATCTTGGCAAATAGGACGATGCCCTTCTGCACACATACGAGAATTAATCAAGATTTGCGCCATCGCGTCTTTTGCTGCGGGATTGGCTTCCCGTTGATACGCCTCATGCACAGCGTCAATAAAATCTTTTGGATGATAGTAAGAGATAAATTGCAAAGCATCAGTGACGCTTTCAATGATGTCATCTTGGCGAATCACGGTTGTCATTACGTACGCCTCATTTCGTTATTTTAAATTCTGCTCACACCGGGGTCAGTCACTATTCTCTCAATGGGTCGAATAAAAAGACTCATTTAAAGCCCACACTGCCCTACCGTACATGGACTATTCAGATATTACCTCACCGAATAAATACTCAGTACCAAACGCATTTTACACCATGTTTACGTGAAATACTCACAGGGATAGCTGTTATAGCCACTTCCCAATGCGTGATCATTTTTCAAACTAACCGAAGCACCTTAGCAAAACTCATCACAAAGACGGCGCTATACATCAACAGAATTAAAGGAAGAAAGGTTAGAACAGAAAAATTTAATAACAAAAGGAGGCATTCAAAAAAGTACATCAAGAAAAGTCATGAAAAATAACCCTTAAATAATACTCACGACCTTTGTCTACTGTACGAAGAGCAACCGATTGTGTTTTTATTCATTAAAATGGTGAAATAGAAAAGTGATTCATTCGTATTCTTCACTTTTTTCACGATACCGTTTTAGTAGGCAAATTACGCTGATATTTAGGTTTTTCGATACTTATTTTTCGACATTAACCAACGTTATTGGCTTGCTCGTCGTGATTTTATGGCTAGACTAATCATTAATAAATTCACTCTAGGAGCCGTCTGTGAGTCTTTTTATCACAGTCTTTTCCAGGATGGGGCAATGATTGCTTATCATCCCGTTGGCACCATCCCAATCTCCTCTGCCCGTCAGATTCTAATTTCGGGAAGAAAGGCATCCCTCTCTTTGATTTATCTCTCTCGAATGCTTTTAAAAAATGCAGAAAAAAGACTGGAAATAAACACTTTTCTATCACCAAATTCACCGCCAGCGAGTGATGTAAAAGCTTATGTGTTAAACAACGAAACCAATACTAAAGCCAACACCAAAACCAATAATAACCTTCACCAGGAAGGTGATTGTGTATAAAAAGGGTAATGTTAATCAGAAGAGTACGGTAATTTGACCGTGGGAGTTCACTGATGGCAACGTCGCTAGAGCCATGTCCGTTTTGTCAAAGTTCGCATTTACACATCTGCAATCACCTTATGACCTACTCTGTCAGCTGCCAATCCTGCCGCTGTCGTGGCCCACATCGATCAAATCTAAAAGCAGCACAATCAGAGTGGAATAAAACATCTTTGCTAATACGACAACATCAAACGAAAAACCCTATACCAGCAAACGAAGCGGACAGTATTTCACTCACCAACCGAGCGGCCTCACAATGATAGAATATTGAGTACTACTGGAATCTAAAATGAATATGGCTTTGAACACCGGGTATTAGAAACTTCAAGGAGAGTAAACCACAGTAAACGCCTATATGATCAAAGCATCTACTATTTTGTGGTTTACTTTTCCGAATTTGCTTCCCTTAAAAAGAAGGGGGAGAAGTTATAAAACAACAACATCGTAAGGTGTATTTATCTTTGTATTCAAGGGCGTATTGACGACCGTATTAACAACGATATTGACCACAATATTTATACGACCTTAGCAACGACGTTTGGGGGCCCATACATTCTCTTTTATGGCGTAGCAGGAGAACTGTTTCCACGCTGCTGTAATTCTAAAAGCTGGCGATTAATATTACGGCGGTAGGCATCGATCGACTCAATCGCATCCTCATTGCTCTGTACCCGAGACGATAAATTATCCACCTGTTTGAAAGAGCTTTTCAGGCTTGATTGCGCTGAAGATAATGATTTCACCTCAGACTGTAATGAATCCACAGAGGCCATTTTGGTATTAACAGACTGAGATAACGAAGATACCGTCGCTTTCAGCTCAGACAGAGATGACTCCACTTTCGTTAATGATTGCTTTGCGCTGTTCGCGGTTGAAGCAGCAGATTTTGCCGCAGACGCATTACTGGCAATGCCTTTTTTATTTACCTTACGGGTATCCCATAACTTACGAATTTCTGAATGTGCGAGTGCCAATTGTTCATTGGACTTTTTCAGATTGGCTTGTAACGCCGTCACCGACTGGCTAGCTTCATCATCAGTGAGTGTGAGTTGTTGCTCTAAATCCGTAAGCCGTAGTTGAACACCTTGTAGAGCAACTTGAGCTTGTGTGAGCTGCATAAATAAGAAGCCCGATAACCCAAGTGCCGCTACCGCCACCACAAACAACACCGGAGTCCATTTTGAACCAGAAGGCGCAGGGTCATAACTCACAGACCTTGGAGGCTGCTCAGCTCTACTGCTGCCCCCCTTTTTAGAGCCACTACTACGGTTCGCGGTAGATCGACGTAAAGGCTCTTCGCCTAAGTCATCGGTACTGATACCAGATAAGGTCGGTTCTTTACGAGCCATACTTCCCTCTCAATGTCTTTTATATATCACGATTAACAACAATCTAATACGACTAATCTAACCACACTAATCTCACAATAACTAATCTATCAACCGTTCAATGTGATCACACAGAACGTGATAACCCAATACAGTGCAAGAACAAAATGTCATTGATACTAAAACATGGCATAACAAGCTAAGTAGAATAAGTCGCGTACATTATGCTGAGATTGCCTGACTTGGGTAAGCCCTAAACAGAAAAAAGGAGGCAATCGCCTCCTTTTATGGGTCTGATGTGACTATTCTGTGACCAATCTTTGGGTATCACAGAAGTCGGTGGTGTCGTTATCGCATCAATGGCCAAATATTAAGCGAAATTAGCGTTCACAAAATCCCAGTTAACCAATGCCCAAAACGCCTTCATGTAATCAGGGCGTACATTACGATAATCGATGTAATAAGCATGCTCCCACAAATCAACGGTCAAAATAGGAGTAATACCTTCGTCTGTTAGTGGCGTTGCCGCATTACTGGTGTTGACAATCGCAACGGAACCATCTGCTTCTTTAACAAGCCAAGTCCAAGAAGAACCGAAGTTGTTGATCGCAGACGTGGTAAATTCTTCTTTGAACTTTTCAAAAGAGCCAAAAGCGGCATTAATAGCCTCTGCAACCGGCCCAGTAGGTTCACCGCCACCATTTGGCTTCAAACAATTCCAGTAAAAAGTATGGTTCCAAATTTGTGCCGAATTATTAAATACACCACCGGAAGAAGACTTCACCACTTCTTCTAAAGACTTACCTTCAAATTCAGTGCCCGGTACTAAACCATTCAATTTATCGACGTAAGTTTTATGATGCTTACCGTAATGATATTCGAGGGTCTCTTGCGAGATGTGTGGCTCCAATGCATTCAGGGCGTAAGGCAGTTCAGGTAATTCAAAAGACATATGTCACCTTCCTTATCAGTTAATGGCCAATGTTAGTAATACGGTTGTTAGTGCGATCATTAATACGATCTTTTACACACTATCTTTTCAAACTATTTTTCGAATTGCTTTCTAAGGGAAATTTCTAAAGACAGCTCTTAAGAATAGCTTCTACGGATTATTTGACAGATAGGTTTAGAGGAAAAACCCATTTAATTCATCAAATTTTTCAGGGCTTTTACACCGCCAATACAAAAACGGCTCGCAAATGCGAGCCGCTTAGCAAAGGTTGGGCTTACATCATGCCGCCCATGCCACCCATGCCGCCCATGTCAGGCATACCGCCACCTGGTGCAGCTGGCGCATCTTTCGCTGGTGCATCAGCAACCATTGCTTCAGTGGTAATCATCAAGCCCGCAATAGAGCCAGCTGCTTGCAAGGCAGTACGAGTCACTTTTGCTGGGTCTAGGATACCCATTTCCAACATGTCACCGTACTCGCCAGACCCAGCATTGAAACCGAAGTTTCCTTCGCCACCGCGAACTTTTTCTGCAATAACAGACGCTTCTTCACCGGCGTTGTCGACGATTTGACGCAAAGGCGCTTCCATCGCACGACGAGCAATCGCGATACCCGCATTTTGCTCTTCGTTGTCGCCAGTCAAATCCGCAATTGCCGCAACCGCGCGAACCAATGCCGTACCACCACCAGGCACAACACCTTCTTCTACTGCAGCACGAGTGGCGTGAAGTGCATCTTCAACGCGTGCTTTTTTCTCTTTCATTTCAACTTCGGTGGCTGCACCAACCTTAATCACCGCAACACCGCCAGCTAATTTCGCAACACGCTCTTGAAGCTTCTCACGATCGTAATCAGAGCTGGACTCTTCGATTTGTGCACGAATTTGTGCAACACGAGATTGGATCTCTTCAACGTTACCCGCACCATCAACAATCACAGTGTTTTCTTTGTTCATGGTAACGCGCTTAGCGGTTCCCAAGTGCTCAAGAGTAGTGCTTTCGAGATCAAGACCCACTTCTTCAGAAATCACAGTTGCACCGGTCAAGGTTGCAATGTCTTGCAACATCGCTTTACGACGATCACCGAAACCAGGCGCTTTACACGCAGAAACTTTAACGATGCCACGCATGTTGTTTACAACCAAAGTCGCCAAGGCTTCGCCTTCTACGTCTTCAGCAATAATGACCAACGGCTTACCAGCTTTTGCTACAGCTTCCAATACTGGCAATAATTCACGGATGTTAGAGATTTTTTTGTCAACCAACAAAAGGAACGGAGACTCTTGCTCAACGCTCATGTTGTCTTGGTTGGTAATGAAGTAAGGAGACAGGTAGCCACGGTCGAACTGCATACCTTCTACTACGTCCAACTCGTTCTCAAGACCAGAACCTTCTTCGACGGTGATAACACCTTCTTTACCCACTTTTTCCATTGCTTCAGCAATGATGTTACCCACGTTTTCATCACTGTTTGCAGAGATAGTACCTACTTGAGCGATAGATTTACTGTCTTCACAAGGCTGAGCGATAGACTGAACGTGCGCAACTGCAGCCGCAACCGCTTTGTCGATACCACGCTTAAGGTCCATTGGGTTCATGCCCGCAGCAACGGACTTCAGACCTTCGTTGACAATGGCTTGTGCCAATACAGTAGCAGTAGTGGTACCGTCACCAGCATCGTCAGACGCTTTAGAAGCCACTTCTTTTACCATTTGTGCGCCCATGTTTTCGAACTTGTTTTCTAGCTCGATTTCTTTCGCAACAGAAACACCGTCTTTAGTGACAGTAGGAGCACCGAAAGATTTGTCTAAAACAACGTTACGACCTTTAGGGCCCAAAGTAGTTTTTACGGCATCAGCCAAAATATTCACGCCCGCAAGCATTTTTACGCGAGCATCATCACCAAATTTTACGTCTTTAGCGGCCATTTTTGATTCCTTTAATAATCGATTTCAGTTCAAACACTAGGTTGAGAAAAGGGAGGCTTATACCACAACAGCTTTGATGTCTGATTCAGACAAAATCAGAAGCTCTTCGCCATCAACGTCGATAGTGTCGCTGCCTGCGTATTTACCGAATACAACAGTGTCACCAACTTTTACGTCTACTGGGCGAACCTCACCATTGTCCAAAATGCGACCGTTACCAACAGCCAATACTTCACCTTGATTTGGCTTATCAGTGGCGGAACCGGGTAGGACGATACCTGCGGCGGTCGTTTTTTCTTCTTCCTTACGGCGAACCACAACACGATCGTGTAAAGGACGAATATTCATCGTTTTCTTCTCCTAGAAGTAAGATACTAACCCGACTAACGGATTTTATTATGAATTACATTACGCGCTGCCAAACTCGACTTTACATGTCACGTTTAACAGCAATAATTGTTCGGTTACCGCTTATCTACACGGTATTACCCAATGCCCAACAACAGCTTCTTTTAACAGTTCTATCGATGGTCAAATATCAAGTGTTTTGTGAAATGGGGATCGAAAATTCCCTTTTCAACACTCAAATTCAAAAAAATTAGCTTTTTTTATGAGGGGGTGGGGTATCAGAATCCTCATGCCCCGTAAGTGACTTTGGTGCCATGGGAGCTTCCTCTTCACACTCACCATCAATCGTCGTTCCGCCTTTCTCCGCCCCATGCTGAAAGCCTGTTTTCGCTTCAAAATCCGTCTGAAAAAATGACGATTCCCCTTGAAAGGTACGACGACCAAAAGCACCACTTTGTTGAAAACGCTGAATTTTTCCACGCAATAACCATTTGGCTAATCGCACCCGTAACCCCGGAATCAAAAATAAAACCCCTACCGCATCACTGACAAAACCAGGGATCAACAATAAGACTCCCGCAATAGCCAAGCTGATGGCACCGATGATTTCGACCCCTGGCAGTTCATTGGCCTGCATTCGTTCACGCAAGGTAGCCAATGTTTTTAAACCTTGCATTCTCACAAGGTGGATACCGGCAAATGCCGTAAAAATACTCAGCCCAATGGCAGATAAAACACCAATCTGAGTACCCACTTTGACCAGCACCCAAAACTCAATGAGAATTCCGCTTAGCAATAAAAGAAGAAAGTAACGCATGTTATATATTCGAAATAGCTTCCGAGATAATTCAATCGGTTGTCGCCTAAATTTTCATTTTAGACTGACGGTAAATTTTAGACAGAGGCTGAATTTCAGACAGCGCTAAAAAGTTGCACTAAAGTTGATTCAGCCTGCGTGCCAAATAAGAAGGTGGGGGCAAATTGAAGGAAAGCAAATAATAAACAAAAGGCCCCAAGATGAATCAAGGGGCCTTTTTAGAGAAGATGAAAGAATAAAGCCGATACCGACTCTACCACTACCGACTCTACCACTCGATATATTCAAAGAAATCAAAGTCAGCATGCAAACCGGTGCCAGCAACATCCTGGCAACACATACCAACAAAAGCACCGGTAAAGTTTGCACCTTCGCCCTTACCGGCTTCGTCACTCAATAAGCTGTAATCTTGTGTGACTGGGAAAAGATGCCAATCGGTACCATCCAAAGACCAAGAGAACTGCAATTTGTCAAAATCCACTGCGGCTCGTAAATAAACCGGGACGTTATCCGGCAATTTAATCCCCTGCTCAAGCCCAAAAGTAAGCATCCAGCTTTGGTCACCCACACAAGACATCACATTCAATACCTTGCCTAACGTTTCATCACGGGAAATGTAAAGGTAATGGAATTTATGAGTGTTGTAGTAACAAACCAAGCCCCCCATTTGCTGAAAATGTTCAGGCTCAAACTCCACTTGGGTGGAAGCAGTAAAACAAAACGCCTGCTGACGTCGAGCAATCAAGGCTTGCTTATACCAACTGCCTATGGATTCGCGACCATACAAACGCAAAAAACCTGCACGGTCTGTTAAGCTCATGAAAACGGAAGGGTCCGGCACACGTAGCCACTGAAACTCATCCGGTAGCGCTGTCTCATCAAAGTCATGACGTGCGTAAGCCTTGGATGGCATCTCCGGTGGCAAATCGGCGATGGCAATTTCCGCTTTGGGAATGCAATCGCCATCTATCGGCCATAGCCAATCGTCCTCACGCCACTCCATTTTTTGAATGGCTGTCTCGCGCCCCATTGGGCTACGGGCAGCCTTTCCGCCCCATAAAGACAATGGGCGACTACATAAATGCACGTGATACACCTCACCCGATTGCGTTTCAACAAAATCACCATGACCTGCACGCTGAATTTTGTTATCCGGGGTGTCTTTCGCTGTAATGATGTGCTTGATGGGGTGAAGCTCATAGGGCCCAGTCAGGGATTTGGAACGCGCCATCGTCACCG
This sequence comes from Marinibactrum halimedae, assembly GCF_021234875.1. Lineage (GTDB taxonomy): Bacteria > Pseudomonadota > Gammaproteobacteria > Pseudomonadales > Cellvibrionaceae > Marinibactrum > Marinibactrum halimedae. Next base: position 35,813 of record NZ_JAJQVM010000027.1, read on the forward strand.
CATGATTGTAACCGGTTCCACCTTCTGCCGTAATAAGGTAGTAGTACCCATTGCGCTTATACAAGTGTGGCCCTTCGGTAAAACTCAGATCTGAACCTGGAAAAATAGAGTGAACCGGTCCCATCAGCTTTTTTTGCTCAGGGCAATATTCTTGCAGGTCGATGCCTTTAAAAAAGGTCGGCCCCGGACGACGGTGATCCCACACCATATTGACATACCATTTACGGCCATCATCATCATGAAATAAAGACGGGTCAAAACCGCTGCTATTCATGTACACCGGTGAAGACCAGTCGCCATCAATAGTGGCACAGGTAGTCACATAGTTATGAGTGTCTTTGTAATTTCCATCAAAACGTTTAACGTCGGTGTAGACCAGATAAAACAAACCCTCGTTATAGGTCAAGCACGGTGCCCACACACCACATGAATCTGGCTCGCCCGTCATATCCAATAAATCTGGTCGATTCAATGGACGAGCGACTAATCGCCAGTTCTTTAAATCACGAGAGTGGTGTATTTGAACACCTGGATACCATTCAAACGTGGAGGTCGCAATATAGTAGTCATCGCCCACACGGCAGATGGAAGGGTCGGGGTTAAAACCCGGTAAAATTGGATTGGAAATTACATCAGTCATTGTTAAGACACCAAACGTCTAATTTTTCTTCTATTGAAAGGTCGTACGGAATATCAGTACGACCTACAGAGATAGGATTTACCTGAAATGACAGAAATCTAATACTGTGTGTTCCAATCACTTCAGTATCTAACGATTCCACCACCTAACTAAGCACCCCAAATTGGGTTAAGCCGTTCTTTCCGTACTTTCAGATACAGCCGTTTTAGAGAGGTTAAGGCGACTATTCGATTCGCTTTCCTGCTCTGCTTCCATGTCACTCAGCTCAGCGTGTATCTCTACCATTTTGGCATTGGTGAGCTTATAAAAACGCATTGCGACCAAACACAGAATGGAGCAAACGACGGAAGAAAGGGCAAAAATCAACTGGATACCAAAAAGTGCCTGGGCCGATTGCTGCTCGGCATTGGCTTCATAGTTGTAATAACTCAACAACCACCCCACCAAAGCGCCTCCAATTGCTAACCCCATTTTAATCAATAAGAGGTGTGCAGAATAACTCATCGCCATCACATTTCGGCTACTACTCAAACGACCATAATCAACGGTATCTGGCACCATGGAAAACATCAGCGGCACCACTACCATTTGCGACATATTCGCTAAAATAAAGAAGACAAAGGCAAGCTCAATTTGGGTATTGGGCACAAAGAAAAGAAGTGCATGAAAAACAATCATTCCAATCAAAGCCCAATTCATGATACTCACTTTGCAATAAAGCTTTGTTAGAAAATTGGTAGATAAAGCGCCAACTACCGAACCAATCATACCCAATGTCATAAATTGAGAGGTAAGATCTTCACGACCGAAAAAATATTTCATGTAAAAGGGGGCGCCTGCTCCTCTCATCGCCACCAATACCAATAAAAAGAACGCAAGTAAGCCTATAATCTGCCATTGTTTATTGCACATTACCGCCCAAAGGTCGCCCATAATATTGGTGCTTTTTTCCTGAGGTGGAGGGGTAATACGCTCTCGCGTTAAGAAAAAACAGCCAATAAAGCAAGCAACAGCTAAAGTGGCGAGCACTGCCATAGCCAGCTGGTAACCACGCTGAACATCTTCTCCTCCCAAAGCACTCACTAAAGGCAAGGTGGCTGATGTCACTAAAGCGCCTCCCACCATTGCCATAGCAAAGCGGTATGACTGAACCGAAGCACGCTCAGTACTATCACCTGTAATGACGCCGCCCAATGCAGAGTATGGAATATTGACTGCAGTGTATGCCGTCATGAGTAACGCATAGGTCACATAGGCATAAACCACCTTAGAATTCTCAGCCAAATCCGGTGTGGTAAAAGCAAATACGGCAAGAATTCCGTATGGAATTGAAGTGTAAATCAAATAAGGGCGGTAACGCCCCCAGCGGGTCTTCGTTCGGTCTGCCATCCCACCCATTAACGGGTCTGTAAAGGCGTCAAAAACACGCACCGCTAACATTAGGGTTCCCACCGTCGCGGCTGGCAAGCCATACACATCCGTATAAAAGATCACCATAAAATTAATCACGACTTGAAAGACGATATTACTCGCCGTATCCCCCAAGCCGTAGCCAATTTTCTCAACCACGGTTAACTTCCCGTGATCTGCGCTTGCCTGTGCCATTGAGTTTGCCTCTCTATTTTATTGTTTGAATAACGGATGGCGGATGCAGGGCTATTTGATAGTATTCACGAAGCGTATCCAAGAGAAGATCACCACGTCCCTTAGACGAGGAAGACATCCCAATCATACTGCTCCTGCGGTTTTATCGTTATTGTCCTGTAAACCGTATTCTACTCTTTTTAAACCCCTGGCTTTAACGCTCATTTTTCACTTCGCGTTTCTCGCTACAGAGGTCTGTCAGTGCTGAGCCTCTCTCTGAAGGGCTAGCGTGCCTCTCTTTATTTTTTAGTGTCTATATTCTTTTATTCTGTGTTTTGGGCCAGATTAACGACTTGTTTTGTATCTGGTTATTTGTGTACCAAGTTATTATTGATGGGCTGTATATTAATAGGTCATTTATTCTTAGATTACTCATTTATGGATTATGTCGAGCAGGTTTAGTTTCGCACTCGAAACACCCACTCCACAGAAAACTCGTACTGCTCACCCGGCAATAGCCACGCATTAGGGCTGTCGCAACGATTCGGACCATTTGGGTAACTTTGAGGCTCGATGCAAAACGCTTCGTATGGGTGAACGTAATAACACTGACCATTAATGGTAACAGGCTTCAAATTATTTCCGCCATAGAACTGCGCACCGGGTTGATTACTTCGAACGGTTAACTCAATTCCGGATTTCGGACTTGCCACCACCGCATTGGTCGTTAATTCAGTATTTTTAACCGGGTAGCACCAGCAATGGTCATAGCCTTTTGCACGCTGCAGCTGTGAATCCAAAGACATAAAATGATCAAACTGTTCACCCAAACGGCGCTCACGACGAAAATCCATAGGGGTTTGATCTACGGGGGAAGCGTGAGCAAGGGGGATTTGATCAGGTCCGGTGGATAAAAACGTATCAGAAGGCAAGGTGACAAGATGGTCAAAGGTATTTCCAGCTTTTCTAGCAGATTGATTTGAAATCGGGAAAATACCATCAAGATTAAAATAACTGTGTTGGCTTAAGCCAAAGGGTGTTTTCTGATCGGTATGGGCCGTCATCGACAAAGATAGAATACTGTCTTCAGACAGCTGATACTCAGCGGTCACTAACACAGTGCCCGGATACCCTTGATCTCCAGATGGGCTGAGTAATGTCATACGCAGATATTGATGATTACTGACACTTTCATCAATCAGCCAAAACTGACTATCAAAACCCAGTGGCCCACCATGCAAATGTTCACCAGTTTCATCTGTAGCGAGCTGAAGATCTATTTCTTGACATCGGACACGACCCGCTTGAATTCGGTTAGCATAACGACCAACGGTCGCGCCCAAGTAAAAAGGGTCATGTAGGTAGGCATTAGGATCACTGTAGCCTAAGACGATATTGCGCCTTTCACCGTGGCGATCTGGCACACACAACTCAACCATTCTTGCGCCGTAATTTAAGAAGCTCACCCGCATTCCCGACGCATTACTAAGAGTATGAGTGTGAAGCTCATGGTGTAACGACACCGCCGTTCTTGATTTCAGCTTCTGTATCATAGCGAATCGATCCATTACCCAAGTGGGTACATACACTGGCCTTTTTCTATACAACTTTCTACTCGACAAAGGACACAGGTTAAGTGGACATTGTCATTTTCATATTTTTGTACTAACTGGAAAGACTAACTCTAACACCACCCTATGTAAACGATTACATATCGCAATACCCTTCCCTTTTCTCACTTTCCATTTAGACTGCTCCTCATAAATCGCATTACAGCATGAAAGAAATCACAACCTTTTCTTCAAATATGTATCAAAATTGGCTGTTTTTCCCCTAAAAAATGAAAAATATCCACCTAAACTGATAACAAATAAATCATCATAACAAACATACTATGGTCTCTATCAAAGAAGTGGCTCAGCTAGCGGGTGTTTCCACAGCAACCGTTTCGCGCTTTATCAACAACCCTGATCAAGTTAAACAACACACTCGTGAACGCGTACAAAAAGCAATCAGTGAAACAGGCTATGCACCCAACACGCTTGCCAGGAATTTCAGGCGTGGCAAGACTCATATCGTAGTGGTGGTATTGCCCTCGGTAGGAGATCCATTTTTTGAAGGGATCATGGAGGGAATTTGGCGCGTTGCCAGGGAGCAAGGCTACAGTATTCTAGTGCGGGAGACCTTGTTTAATACGGTGGATTTCGACGAATTCACCCATATGATCTTCTCAAAGCAGGCCGATGGTATCATTCTGCTAGCAAGTCCAAGTCCCTTCCGAGAAGGGGTATCCATTGATGACGAGCGCAAGCAACCACCGATCATTCTCAGTTGTGAAAACGTCACACCAGAACTCAAGAACTTCCCTAGTGTGCGCATCGACAACGTTGCTGCAGCAACAGAGGCTACCACTTATTTAATCAGCCTAGGGCACAAACGCATCGCCTTTATGTTTGGTAAATCGTCTTCGACATTAACGGCTGACCGAGAAACCGGTTACCGCAAAGCCATGAAAAAAGCCAAACTTCCCATCGATGATACCTGGGTCAGTGAAGGCGGGTTGACCTTAGAGGGCGCTCGTCGAGCCGTACGCAAGCTCATTAACTCTAGTGCCCCTCCCACAGCCATTTTTTGCGCGAATGATGAAATGGCCATTGGCGCTATCCACGAAATCAAAGCTGCTGGTCTCTCAGTTCCCGAAGACATCTCGGTTGTTGGCTTTGATGATATCCGGTATGCCGAAGTGGTCGATCCACCTCTGACCACCATCGCTCAGCCTGCTGAAGAAATCGGGGAACGAACGATGTACCGCCTTTGCAAGGCTATTGATGGCAGTGACATTGGCCTTGGCGCTGAAACCGTGCCGCACAAACTAATTGTGCGGCGCTCAACGGCAAAGCCCCCGCAGAGCTCATAATCTAAACGCCAAATCAAAACTGTTCATATAATTATAACAATTACATTTTTGTTATAATCACCCCACTATACCTCTAAAAACTCTCTAGCCACGTCACCTTAAGCTAGACTGACGTGGCATACAGATGAGACCAAACATTCGGGTATTATGGAGCCCCACATGCTAAAACACACTCTATTAACGACTCTATTAACGACTTTTGTCATTGCTGTTGCTGCGCCAATCTCTGCACAAGATACCGAAGAAGAGCCTCAAGAAAAGTCCTGGTCCGGAAAAGGTGAAGCCGGAATGGTGATTGTAGAAGGGAACTCGGAATCCGAAGTTATTAATGCAGCGCTGGAGTTTAGCCGCAAAAAAGGGGGTTGGGAGCACATTGCGAGAATATCGGCCATCAGTGCCGAAAACGATGGCGAAAAAGACGCCGAGTCTTACCTTGCTGAGTGGACTACCAAGGCAGACTTTAACGCTCGATCATTCGGATACGGCGAGACACGCTATTTCGAAGACCGCTTCGACTCCTATGAAGGTATCGTTTCTATTGGTCTCGGTGCAGGTTATCGTGTGGTCATGCGTGATCACGTTAACTGGGAATTAAGCGCTGGTGTGGGTTACCGTTCAACCGAATTTGAAGAAACGGGTGAAGATCAAAGTGGCACAACGTTTCTTGCCAACTCGCTGTATACACATCAATTAACGGAAACCACGTTTTTCAGCAACGATACACGTGTTGAATCATCTTCTGACAACACGTTTGTACAAAACATCTTAGGTTTAAGCGTTACGATTAATTCACAGTTGGCCATGAAATTTGGGTATGAAACCCGATATAATTCAGAAGCCGCTGATGAAGATGAAAACACGGACACCATTACGTCTGTAAATCTTGTGTACAATTTTTAACTTCTCATAAAGTCACCGTACTATTTCGATACGGTGACAAAATGCCCTTAAAACACAAACACCTCTTGCAAAATACCGGAAACGGATGATCAATTCTCACCCTCATTCACACAAGAAAAGCGAGCCTCCAACTGAACCAATAAGCAAAGAGGAGGCGCTTTATCTTGCCCTGAGTAAAATCCCCAAGGGAAAAGTCATCACATACGGTGATCTCGCCACCCTAGCAGGCCGTCCAGGTGCTGCTCGCTGGGCAGGCACTATGTTAAAAAGGCTTCCTAAAGATACAACACTACCATGGCATCGCGTTATCAACAGCCATGGAACACTTTCTCTTCGAGAGTATACCCATCGTATTGAATTACAACGAGCAAGACTGCAAGAAGAAGGTATTCTCTTCAAGGGCGATAAAATTCCTTTGTCTATTTACCGCTGGTAACGCGTAGTGTTCATCGGTCGTTGATGACTTACATTAATAAAAATTTCCAAAAACCTTCCTAAGATGTGACATGCCTCTTACGGCAATATCGACCTAATCACTGGATGAAAAAGAACGCACGTCATAACGTATAACGTTCATCAACATTGCACAGACGTTTATGCCTTATAAAAAATAAAGCGCCTGTATTTATAAAAAAACCAGTGACTCCCTATGCCAACGCTTCCTATTCTTCAACGCACTCTTTCCTTATACCGCCACTCATTTTCAATCTTGCTGATCAGTGGAATAAGTGTATTTGCACCTTTGTTTTGCCATGCAGAGAATGCGTCCTCAGCACAGCCCCATATAACAGACTCTCCCACAACGCAGTCTTCTATCAATTACACTTACGATCCGTTAGCAAACCCAAGGGAAGATTTAAAAAGCGCTCTGCACCACGCTCAAAAGAAAAATACATTAGTGTTATTAATATTTGGGGCCGAATGGTGTGGAGACTGCCGCAGTCTTAACCGAAAAATGACAGAGTCACCCTTGGCAGACACTCTTTCCAAAAATTTTGAAATCGTACATATAGACATAGGAGAGTGGAATAAAAACCTAGATTTTGCCAAACAATTTGGCAACCCTATTGCCGGAGGCATCCCATCCATAGCCATCATCGACAATAATAACGAAGTGAAATTTGTAGCAGAAGGCGGCACTTTTGCGAATGCACGACGCTCTCAAACCACCTCCATCAACCAATGGTTTGAAAACGCCATCACCAATATTAACACCAATGCCCCTGTATCAAATAAAATTAAAAACGAAGGCATTATTGAGGGGATAATAAAACGAATTAGCGCTTTAATCAGCTAAGCTTTTAAAAGGAAAATCACAATAATTGGCCTCTCCTATTAAACAACGTCTTTGTGGTTTTCCTTCTGAAAAAGATAATATGCTTTTTCCGTTTTCATAAGATACGCTGACATCAAAATAGCGGGAATACCAATCACTGCAGCATATAGAAAAAACGGCACGAACCCTAAAGAATCCACCACAACTCCGCCAAATCCACTCAAAAATTTTCCAGGCAATGTCATTAGAGAGCTGAATAGCGCATATTGTGTGGCGGTATAATGGCGATTGGTAAGGCCTGCAAGATAAGCGATAAAACACGCATTCGCAAGGCCACCACTGAGATTGTCCGCACTGATCACGATCGTCAACCACAATAAACTTGGACCAGTATAAGCCAAATACGCGAATAAGATATTGGTTGCCACAACCATAATGGCAGCAATAAACAACGGGCGAAACACGCCAATTTTCGCAACAACAATTCCGGCAACAAACGTTCCAAACATTGTCATACCAAAACCGTATATTTTACCCACTGTCGCAATTTCACTTTTTGTAAAACCGACATCTAAGTAAAAAGGATTTGCCATAATCCCCATAGTAATATCACTGAGCCGAAAGACACCAATAAATATCAAGATGAAAATAGCCCAAGTACCGTTACGCTGAAAAAAGTCCAGAAACGGACAAATCACAGCATCTCCAAACCAGACCTTAAAGCGTTGCCACCGATGCATCTCCTGCTCTTCAACTGTAAGATTGAAACGCTTTTCCAGTAACCGGTGAGCGGCATCTTCTTCTGTCGCCCTCATTTTTAACGGCTCTTTAATCACTAAAACCGTTACCACCCCAACTCCCATAAAAAGAGCCATTGACAAATAGGCTATTGACCAAGAAAACCAATCCGCAATAAAAAAAGCGCCAGCACCCGCAACTAACATTGCTAATCGATAACCAAATACATAAGTCGCCGACATGGCAGCTTGTAGGTCCACTGTTGCCGCCTCTACACGATAAGCATCAATGGATAAATCCTGTGTTGCTGAAGAGAAGGCCACCGCTAATGCCAATAGAGCAATCAACATCAAATCACTCTCAGGATTTGCCTGGCTCATTAACGCCAAACTAACAGCAATAAACAGTTGCGCCACCAGTATCCAACTTCTACGGCGACCCAAAAACGTACCCAAAAAAGGAATATGAAGCCTATCAACAATGGGAGACCAAAAGACTTTTACAGAATACGTGATACCCACCCAAGCAAAAAAACCAATGGCCGTTTTGCTGACACCATAATCACTCAACCACGCCGTTAATGTAGAAAACACCAACAATAGCGGCAATCCCGCTGAGAACCCCAAAAACCACATTACCAATACTTTACGATGCCAATAAACTTTTAATGCTTGTATCCAATTTGAGGTCATACTTCAGTTTTACCTTTAAATTTACAATAGGCTGTATTAGACACCAAAGGTCAATAAATGCTTCAAGAGCATAGAAATAGAATTGGGAGCCCAACGGCTAGAAATAACACGTCATACAGAAAAGCGGCCGTGATTTAGGAGGAAGTGAAAGCGGATACGTATGTTGACTGTCCGCTTTCACTGAGAAGGAAAGAGTATTAGTCTCGAAAATTCGTATATTGCAATGGCATATCCACCTCTGATTCCCTGAGCATAGAAATCACCGCCTGCAATTCATCACGCTTTTTACCAGTAACCCTTACCTGATCACCTTGAATTTGAGATTGCACTTTGATTTTCATATCTTTAATCATTTTGACAATTTTCTTTGCCAAATCCGATTCCAACCCGGTTCGAACTTCCACTATCAACTTAGACTGCTTCCCAGTTTGATGGATGTCTCCTACCTCCAAGCAACGAATATCGATAGAGTTCTTATGCAATGTGGACTTTAAAATATCCAACATTTGCTCTACTTGAAATTCAGCATCCGCCGTAATACTCACGGTGTATTCGCTTCGCTCAAATGAGGCATCCACACCTTTAAAATCAAAACGATTTGTTACTACACGGTTGGCTTGGTCAACCGAGTTGGTCAACACATGTTTGTCTACTTCAGAAACCACATCAAAAGACGGCATAGTTTGAATTACCCACTCACTCAACAGTCAATCTAACAAAAAATATTCTTTATGCTCTTTATCTACCAAAAGACCGTTGCCACCGCAACAAAACATAACCACAACACTAATGTTCTTGCAAAGAGCCTCTCAAGCTCTCTCAATTCATGCTCACCGCATCGAGGGTTCTCAATATCCTCTTGAGTCACACTAAGCGCGCTTTCTACAAACATCAGCAACATGTGTTCTGTACTGGTTTTTACACAGGTAAGATGAGAGCGGAAACGAGTAAAACAGCTAACAAAATTACCCGTAAGAGCGAAACTGAGGCCAAGAGCCCTGACTGCCGGCCACTCCATTAACCACATTAATCTCGCAATACTTTCATATTCAATAGGGTCTTCCGTTTCTTCTCGGTACAAGCTTGCCAAACGATACACCAATGCACCACTAAGCCCTAAAATCAAATACCAAAATAAAACCGCGAACATACGCTCAAAGCCAAGATACGCAAGCGCTTTTACCATTCTATGATGAAGCTCAGCCCAATCACCGTCATCAATTTCTGATAGGTCAACATTGGCTTTACCCGCTTCATGAACTGCCTGAAGCCAATTCCCCGTACTCCAAGCCACCATGTAACGGCTGCACAACATACTGAAATCACCACGGCCAAGGCAATAGGTCAATACTGCCACGCTGAGTAAAAGATGCAGCCAGATGGAAATACTGAAAAAAAGACCTTCTAACAAAAGGAGTAAAATTAAAGGCAAAGCAATCGCAACGGAGAAATGAGATAAAGGATACAACTTCAACCATTCCACAGCCTTGACTCGGCTTATCCAGTCGAAAAACCAACGATCTCTGTGCAATGGCGCACCGGAACCCCAAATTTGTACTAAGCCGAGCACCAGTACGATACCGATAAATTGCATTGAAACACCCTTAGATATATTTATTTGTCAATCAAACTGCAGCCTCATGTCACTTTTAGCTGCTTTTTATGAGCCACCTTGCAAGTGCTCGATTAATTTCTTCCAATCAAACGCAGGACCTGGATCCGTTTTTCGCCCAGGCGCAATATGCTCATGTCCTGTAATGCGCTCATTATGAATGTCAGGGTAACTTTTCTTAAGCGCCTTAATCAATTCAACAGTAGAACAATATTGAGGTTGCTCATACGGCGTGTTGTCTGCGCCTTCCAACTCAATACCAATTGAATAATTATTGCAATCGTCTTCACCATCAAAACTCGATTTTCCAGCGTGCCAAGCACGATTTTCTGTAGACACGAACTGAGTGATATTACCTTCCCTAGACACCAAAAAGTGCGCAGAAACTTCAACACCTCTGATCGTCTCAAAGTAAGGGTGCTTGTCCCAACATAGCTGATTACAAAAAAATTGCTCAATATAGCCACCACCAAACTGTTCAGGTGGTAAACTGATATTGTGAATAACCACCAATGACACCTTCGCCTCAATCGGCCTCCTGTTAAAATTCGGTGAACATAGGTGCCGAACAGATATGGAGGGCACCCTAAGAACCCCTCTTTCGAGCTTCAACCACCCATTTTCAAGATACATGATAGTCGTTCCACAGTAATTCACGATAACCCATTCTACCACTCAAAGTTCTTTCGCCTTTAAAGACAGTGGAAAATAAGAAAAAAGAGTACTGTAAAATATTAATTTGACCAGTCGAACCTCTCCCCTACCATACAAACTACCTGTCGGATTTTACAATCACACGAGAGCGAAACAGCAAGAGTGGGCTTGATAAAAGAAAAAATAAATCAATAAGAAAGAAAATCGGCAGGTGTATATAGAGTCGTGTAAGGTAATGGAAGCAGAAAGGAAAATAAAGCAGTAACAAAGGGCATTAAAGCCCTTTGCTTTCTCGAAGGTTGCTAATAACCGACTCTAAAGCTCGGTCAAAAAGCATACTATTATCAAGCAGTCGAAAATCACCACTTTGCAAGGCAAACGCCAAATCTTCCCTCGCTTTTTCCGCCACCTTCATACCACTGCGATTTACAAAGATGTATTTACCAGTTGAACGAATTATAGCCGCCAAACGGCAGCGTGAGGCTTGACCATCAACAACCTGCTCGAACCAACTGCCTTGAGAAAGTGCATCTACCTGTGACAAGAACTGTGGAATGGCTTTAGATGCGGCAGAATTAACTTCTTCAGGGTTTGCCCTTCTTGAATGAGTCATCAGCTTACTAGTAGCTTGAGCCGAAGCATTCTTAATAATCGTGCCACCTTTTGTATCGGCACTATGGGTATTGCTCTTAACTGATATCTGTTGATTCGAAACTGATACAGGCTCATTCTGAGCTGGCCCAACTGCTTTACTTGCCGGTGCGGTTTCATTCGCAGCTGAACTGTTCAAATTATTGAGCTCTGCAGGGCCTTTCCTTGGAATTACCCCGGAATCATTCGCAGGTTGAGCATTATTGACTGGATTCGCGTTACCACGTAGCTGTTGCAAGTGCTCTGCCTCCATGGATTTCAGCAACTTACTCATGTCAAACGCGTTGTAACTGATCCCTTCTAAACCAAGCTTCACTTTTTTGAGCAATACAGGAAGGAGCTTTAACAACTTACCACGATTCTCTGACGTAATATCCGTTGTTAGACTCCACACCAACTCTCTCGCTGTTTGGCGTGCGGCAGCCCAATTCTCTGTTTTCGTGCCCTCTTTCAATGCAATAAGGAACAAAACATTTGCCCAAGCTTCATTCACTAACGTATTCATTTCCAAACTTAGACGCTCAACCCCAGGAATTGCAGATAATGCCCTTTCTACAACCTCCCGAGCCAATGCAGTTTTCGCCTTCCCTGCTTCAGCATCCAACGTACGTTTCTCTAAAATAGAGGCACGACGCTTTTCTTTCTCGGTAAACGAAAGAAAGTCTGTCAACAGGTCTTGGAACAACATAGGGTCCTGATCAAACCTGGTGATAACCGACTCAACAATACTTTCGACTTTACGTTTGAAAGGGTCCCTGCCTTTATCATCCGGCTGCCAGCCAATAGCAGCAGTCGCTAACTCATTTAACAGACGCCTTGCTGGGTGCCCACCTTTATTGAAAAAGGCATTATCAATTAATGCTACTTTCAACATAGGAACTTGAAGTCGTCCTAGTAACAATTTCATTTCATCGTGCAAATTACGATCTTCCACAATGAAATCAAACAACAAATTCACCAGGTTGATCACATCCTGATCTAGCTGATTAATGCTGCTGTCATGCTCTTGTTTGGCCGCCTGCTTAATGGAATCAATGCTAATTTGTGAAGACGCTTGGGCAGAAACTTGGCGTTGAATGTTATTCAACAGAGAGACCAATTCAGTTTGGTCTAAAAGAATATCAGGAGTTTCATTAGACAGTACTCCGGACACACCACCAGACTGCTGATGAATTAAATTCCGTAATGCATTTAAAACATCCGTACTCTCTGAAGTCTGCGGCTTATTATCTACAGCATTCTTTACCGAAGTGGTACCTGAAACCTGTGGGCGTTGACGAGATTTCGACGCTGCCCTCTGACCAGAAACACCAAGCGAGGGCAAAATGTTTTGCCCAATCATGATTTCATTGGCGATCCGATAAAAATCCTTAAGCTCATTCACCACTTTTAAATCAAAGAGCTTAAGCAGTACTAGACGAGCTTTAATATTAACATCAAGAGTTGACGAAGATTGTACAAACGCTTTACAGAGAGCGTGAGGACCAACAGGATTATTGCGTTGATATACTTTAGTTGGGACGAGACTATCTAAACGAAGAGTCAGGTGCTGAATAGGCTCTGGAGATGCTTCCAAAGCTTTATTCACCATACTGTCTATTGCAACACTTTCTTCAAGTTGATCATTCTGAACGAGCTCCAAATTATCAATATCAAGCTCATAGTCCCAAAAATCATCTTCCGTGCTCTTTGAATCTGATTGCGCTAAATCTCTGAAACCATCACTGATATGTTCGCAGAAAGATTGTTCTATGTCGCGACGACGAAGGCGTACAGACCGCATGGCTTCAAAGTACAAGCTCTGCTCTTGATTCGTAGACGCCTTATCAGCCAACTCAAAAAAGCGATCATCCGCAGATTCAAAAACCGTCCTAAGGTAATTGCGCAGAACCTGTTCCGTTTTCTCTCTGAGCATATGAACAGCGGCCGGTAAGCGCACCATTGTGTTCTTTTGCTTATTTTGAGCTGCCTTAGCAAGAGACCCGCTCGAAGAGGCAGCCGCTGTATTTAAAGCAACAACATTATCGGCGTTCGACTTGACTGACATAGTTAAAGCCCGAGTACTAAAAGATTATGAATTATTTTGGGCAAACATCACCCAAAAGGAATAAAAAACATACGCTACTTTACGACGATTTTGTATAAAAAACCTACTTTTTAAAATAAAAATTTAAAATAGGCACTTACAACAAAGTTTATGACGCAAAAAATAACAATTCGCTCTTATCAGCTTAATTTACAGATGCAAACTCTAAATGCTAAAGCAGTACAGCAAGGTCTCCTCTTCACACTATCTTGAGGAAAACCATTTTTTAAGAGAGTATTTCTATACCAAGAGACTTACTTCACCAAGAGACTTACTTCGATATTTATATTTTACGTTCATAGCGGCTTATAGACAGAAAAAATTAACAGGTTCGGGATTTGCATCACACAGATTATATTGACTAATCCTTTTTTATTACTAAAGAAGTAGTAGATGCAAAATTAGGTAAAATATAATTATATTAGCCTACGCCCTTAGCACTATTTCATTCATTTGAGAGTAAATATCTTACTTTATTGACTATCCTTCATACTCTGTATTATCCGCCTACGTGATCATGCGCTCTAATTATCGTACAGTAATCACTTTTCATCCCTCACGTACGTTACTCATACACCAAACTTACACCAACACCCAGCACGGAGACCAATGCGAATGGACGAACCTCAGACCTCAACCAACCGATTAGGAAAAGGTATGCAACTCATGGCTTGGGTAAGCTTGCTTGGGGTGCTGACGTTGGTTTTTACAGCGATTGACTGGCGTCGCTATAACCCCAATGGCGACGCTCAAGGCACCTCAACCGGCGCCATCAACGAAGTAGTATTGCAAGCGAATCGACAACACCACTATGTAGTAAACGGGCTCATTAACGGGAAAAAAGTCATTTTTCTACTGGATACAGGTGCAACGGAAGTGTCTATACCTGCGCATATCGCTTCAGAACTATCACTACCCAAATTGGGACGCTCCCAAGCATATACAGCCAATGGTGTTGTGAACGTATTTGATACTAAAATCCAATCTTTACAATTAGGCAGCATCCAATTAAGAAACGTACAAGCCAGTATCAACCCAGGACAAAACAAAGATGAAATACTCTTAGGAATGACTGCCTTAAAGCAAATAGAGTTTGCACAACGGGGCGACCAGTTAACCTTACGACAGTATCTAATTGACTGATCTCATGGGTTAAATTAGCCAGGCAGAACCCTAGTAGAAACTTTACACCCGACGAATAAATTCTAGAGCAACACCATCATTCCATTCAATAACGAACCCCCTATGAGCGAGTGACTCAATCAATCATTTAATGATTTTAGTGCCGCACATCTGCCCTATGACATAATCTGTGTCTATAATGCGCCACCGAGCTTCCATGTAATAGATTCACACCTTGATTGTGGCGATGAGGAATACAAACCTAATGAGTGAATTTGCTGCCATCTTGCTAAGTACCGTGCTAGTCAACAACTACGTGCTTGTACAGTTTTTAGGATTATGCCCTTTTATGGGCGTATCCAATAAACTGGAAACCGCCATCGGAATGGCAGGTGCCACTACCTTTGTGCTCACTCTAGCGGCGATTTGCAGCTATCTTGTCCATAATTATGTGTTAGTGCCGCTCAATATCGAATACTTACGCACGATTTCATTTATTCTGGTCATTGCCGTAGTCGTGCAATTTGCCAAAATGTTCATCGAGAAAACCAGCCCTCTCCTCTACCGAGTACTCGGCGTGTTCTTACCTCTCATTACTACCAACTGTGCCGTGCTCGGAGTTGCGCTTCAAAATACGAATAAAGCCAATAGTTTTATTGAATCAACTTTGTTCGGGTTCGGTGCAGCCGCTGGATTCTCATTGGTTCTTATCTTGTTTTCTGCTATGAGAGAACGTTTGAGCGCTGCGGACGTTCCTCAGCCTTTCGAAGGTGCTGCCATCGGCATGATTACCGCTGGCTTGATGTCTCTCGCGTTCATGGGGTTTGCAGGTTTAGTCTGAAACTAACCTACCAAAAAATACTTTGTGAATAACCGTAGTAAAAAAGCAATATGACTTTAAACAACAACGAAATTGGGTATAGACATGATTGAGTTATTAAGCACTCACCCAATTGCTGCAGCTATTCTGGCACTTGGACTACTGGCCTTAGCGTTTGGGGGAATCTTAGGGTTCGCCTCCATCAAGTTTAAGGTAGAAGGCGATCCTATTGTTGAGCAAATCGATAACCTTTTACCGCAAACCCAATGCGGTCAGTGTGGCCACCCTGGGTGTCGGCCCTATGCCGAAGGCATTGCCAATGGAGAGGCCATTAACAAGTGCCCTCCCGGAGGCCAAGCCACTGTTGATGCGTTGGCGGGCCTTTTAGGGGTAGACGCCCCAGCGCTGGATGCCGGAGAAGCGGAAGATGCAGACATCCCTAAAGTCGCCTACATTCGCGAAGATGAATGTATTGGTTGCACCAAATGTATCCAAGCCTGTCCTATGGATGCTATTTTGGGCGCCGCTAAACAAATGCATACGGTGATTGTCGACGAGTGCACAGGTTGCGACTTATGTGTAGAGCCCTGCCCTGTAGATTGTATTGAGATGCGTCCAATAGAAACCACAGTAAAAACGTGGCATTGGGAAAAACCCAACATAAGTTGGGCAAGTGAGAGCACCTCGACCCCTAATATCATCGCCACCGACAAGCTCACACCCAATGACGCTCAAAAACCCTCTAAAGACGATCGCGCTGCGTAAGACATCGGAGCAAGAATTATCGTGACCGCTGCCAATCTCCAAGCTGGAAACCCACAACTTATTGCCACTGATGAAGAGAGAACCCTTTTCACCATTCCAGGTGGCGTGCATCCGCCAGAAAACAAACAACAATCGCTAAACAGCCCCATTGTTGCCGCCCCACTGCCAGGCAAAGTGATATTGCCGTTGTCCCAGCATATTGGAGCCCCCTCTCTCCCAATAGTGAGAGTGGGTGACCATGTACTAACAGGGCAATTAATTGCGGAAGGCGATGGCTATGTCAGCCTGCCTGTTCATGCTTCTGTCTCAGGCACCATTGTTGCTATTGAAGAACATCCGCTTCCTCACGCTTCTGGGCTATCCGACCTTTGCATCATTATTGAGTCAGATGGGAAAGACGCTTCGATCCCCATGCAAGAGAGACCCGATTATCGCAACCAATCCGCCAAATCACTGCTTGATATCATCAGAGAAGCCGGTATTGCAGGAATGGGCGGCGCTGGTTTTCCCGCTGCCGTAAAACTAAACCCGAGAGCAGGTTGCAGTATCGAGCACTTAATCATTAATGGTACAGAGTGCGAACCTTACATCACCGCTGATGACATACTCATGCAAGAGCGTGCCCAAGATATTGTCGCAGGTGTTGAATTACTCTCTAAAATTCTGGGCGAACCCAAAGATGTCGTCATTGGCATTGAGGACAACAAACCTGAAGCGATTGCCACCATGCGGGAAACCGTCAAGAACACGCCCATTCAAGTGGCGGTCTTCCCAACGAAATACCCCTCCGGTGGCGAAAAGCAACTTATTCAGATTTTGACCGGCAAAGAAGTACCCAGCGGAGAGCTTCCTTCGAGTATCGGTGTTGTCGTACAAAATGTGGCTACCGCTTATGCCTGCTATCGGGCCGTCCGTTACGGGGAACCTTTTATTAGCCGAATCACCACCGTGGTCGGAGAAGCGCTGGCAGAGCAACGAAATGTAGAGGTTCGACTAGGCACACCATTAAGCGATTTACTCACCTTTAACAGAGTGAATGAAAAGAAGCTCTCTCGTCTCATTATGGGTGGCCCGATGATGGGTTTTGCATTACACAGTGCAGAAGTTCCTGTGGTGAAAACCACCAACTGCCTCATTGCCCCCACTAAGAAAGAGATGCCGCCAAGCCCGCCAGCCCTCGCCTGTATTCGATGTGGACTCTGTGCAGAAGCCTGCCCGGCTTCACTTTTACCTCAGCAACTGTATTGGTATGCACGCAGTGAGGATCACGAAAAACTCGAATCTCACCACTTATTTGACTGCATTGAGTGCGGAGCCTGTTCTTTTGTTTGCCCGAGCAATATTCCACTCGTGCAGTACTATCGCTCTGCGAAAGGCAAAATCAAACAGCAAGAAATAGAAAAAGAAAAAGCCGATCGATCACGACAGCGTTTTGAATTCCGCCAAGAACGCATCGCCCGAGCAGAAGCAGAAAAAGAAGCGAAACGAAAAGCCCGCCAGCAAGCAGCTTTAGAAGCAAAACAAAAATTGGCCGAAGCGAAAGCGGCTGCTGAGCAACACAGCGAAGCCACCCAACAAGCCAATAGCGACGATGCTATCACCAATGCGTTAGCCAAAACACAAACTAAAACAACGGACCCGAAAGAACAACAAGCAAAACTTGAGCGTGCTGTTCAAAGTGCAGAGGGTCGCTTACAAAAAGCCAGTGCTCGATTGGTGGAGTCTCAACAACATACACCCGATAAAAACGATAAATTCGCAGCTCAAGTTAAACAAGCCGAAGTACGACTGACCGATGCCAAGAAAAAACTCAACGATTTCTTAACAAGCACAAATTTCTCAACAAACACATCTGGCACTTCTTCAACTCAAACTCAAGAAGCTCAAAATGAGGCGGATAAAGACAAAGAGCGCCTAAGGCTAGAAAAAGCCATTAATAGCGCCATGAACAGTATCGAAAAAACGCAAGCTCGACTGGCGGAAGCGGATGATGAAAAACGAGAAAAGTTTGAAAAACAGTTAAATGCTGCCCAAGAGCGGTTACAAAAAGCGGAAACCAAGTTAGCTGAATTTATGAATCAGCTTGAGACAACCGCTGCACAGGAAAAATTACAGACATTACAACCTGCCACTGTGGACGCCCAACCAGAACCAGATACCCCGATGGATGCCGCCAGTGCAGCTATCGCGAGAGCACAAGCGAAAGCTTCGGCGCGGGCATCCATGAGTGAAGAAGAAAAGCTTAAAGAGCAAATTGACGGTTTAACAAAGCGCTTATCCAAAGCCGAAGAAAAGCTGGCGGCGGCCATTGAAGAAGGAAGTGACAAACAAGAAGCTCTGTCACTGGGCGTCGAAAAGCTCAAAATAAAGTTACAACAAGCACAACAACAGTTGGAGGATGCCTAAGCTAGGCCCTATTTATGGCACTGATCAAACAATCGTCTCCACATACACGGGGCCAAACCGACACCACTAAAATCATGCAAACCGTGATTTTGGCAACAATACCGGGCATTCTTACGCTCACCTATTTTTTCGGTATTGGCACTTTTATCAATTTGATCCTGGCATCCGCTTTTTGCCTGATCATTGAAGCCTCAGTACTCAAAGTTCGACGCCGACCTGTTGGCTTTTTTCTCAAAGACTACAGCGCCTTGGTTACTGCCGTGTTGCTTGGCGTCGCGTTGCCCCCCTACTGTCCGTGGTGGATAATTTTCATAGGCAGCCTTTTTGCTATCGGCATTGCCAAACAATTGTACGGGGGGCTGGGTTACAACCCTTTCAACCCTGCCATGGTCGGTTATGTGGTGCTGCTCATTTCTTTTCCGGTGGAAATGACTCGCTGGCCTGCCCCTACTTCTATCTTAACAGACTCGCAATCGTTACCTGGTTTAACCGATGCACTCTCCTTAGTATTTGGTTTTGCGTCGCCAGTATTACTCGATGGTTATACGGGCGCCACACCACTGGATGCTTTCAAGCAAAACACCGGTCTTATGGCAGATAACCTCTATGCCAGCCAAGCGATTTTTCGTGAAGCACATTTTGCTGGTGCAGGTTGGGAGTGGGTGAATGTGGCTTTTTTACTGGGCGGCCTATTTCTACTTTATCGCAAAGTATTCACATGGCATGCCCCGATCGCCATGCTCGCCAGCTTAGGATTCTGTGCGTTGATTTTTTATGATGGCGGCAGTAACACCAGTGGCGCATCCCCTCTCCTGCACTGGTTCTCTGGCGCCACCATGCTCGGCGCATTTTTCATTATCACAGACCCGGTGAGCTCTGCGGTTTCTAATAAAGGGCGCCTGATCTATGGAGGGTGTATCGGCATCATCATTTACGTAATTCGACAATGGGGAAATTATCCAGATGCCGTGGCATTTGCCGTACTACTAATGAACTTTGCCGCACCGTTCATTGATTACTACACCTTGCCAAGAACTTACGGCCATACGCAATCGCGCCGCGCCACTGATAAAATCGACACATCACAACGTCGATAATTAAACCTTGATAACTAAACGTTGAGAACACTAGGACGATAAACATTACTATGCTGGCCATTACCATCAGCAAAAACAGTCTCATTTTAGGGTTATTCGCCCTATCCACGGCTGCCGTTTTGGCACTGACTCATGAAGGCACAAAAGAGCGCGTTGCCGCTTCCGAGCGAGCCGCCGCACAAAAAGCACTGTTGCAATTGTTTCCCGAACATCAGCAC
Source organism: Marinibactrum halimedae (assembly GCF_021234875.1). Taxonomy (GTDB): domain Bacteria; phylum Pseudomonadota; class Gammaproteobacteria; order Pseudomonadales; family Cellvibrionaceae; genus Marinibactrum; species Marinibactrum halimedae. The sequence continues at coordinate 55,991 of NZ_JAJQVM010000027.1, forward strand.
GACAATGATCTACTCATGGATACCGTACCCGTCCCCGAAAAGTACCGCTCAACATTGGGCACTGGCGAAGAAGACAGTATTCATGTTGCCCGAAATAAGAACGTACCTATTGGTATTATCGTGCCAACCACTGCGCGAGATGGATACAGCGGTGACATTCGTATGATTGTGGGCATTAACATGGACGGCACCTTGGCAGGTGTACGCGTGTTAGACCACAAAGAAACTCCAGGGCTGGGTGACAAAATCGATCTCAAGAAAAGCGATTGGGTGCTCTCGTTTAATGGAAAGTCCATCAACTTGCCACAAAAACAAGGCTGGAAGGTCAAGAAAGACGGCGGAGAATTTGATCAATTCACCGGCGCCACCATTACGCCCAGAGCCGTTGTGCACCAAGTGCATCAAGTACTGTCCTTTTTCGAACAAGAACACACACAGTTGCCGCTCAAGGTATCAGAACCTAATACATCAACACCCTAACGCTTGAGAGATCTAGATATGAGCGATGTGAACTACGCAGATATCACCAAAAATGGTCTGTGGAAGAACAATCCCGCACTCGTCCAACTACTTGGACTTTGCCCCTTATTAGCTGTCAGTGGGTCTGTAGTGAATGCGTTAGGTTTGGGACTTGCTACCATTTTGGTGTTAGTTGGCTCAAATATCGCCGTCTCCATGATTCGTAATGCCGTCACCGATGCCATTCGATTACCGGCATTTGTGATGATTATTGCCTCATTCACTACCTGCACAGAGTTGTTAATGAAGGCGTTCACTTATGAGTTGTACCAAATTTTAGGAATTTTCATTGCGTTGATTGTTACCAACTGCGCCATTCTTGGGCGGGCTGACGCCTTTGCCAGCAAAAATAAGATCTTACCTTCGGCCATCGACGGATTAATGATGGGGGTTGGCTTTGCCTTAGTACTCCTAGCTGTTGGAGCAGTCAGAGAAGCACTGGGCAGTGGCACCTTATTCGCTAACATGCACCTATTATTGGGTGAAATGGGTAAGGGCATGACCATTACCCTAATCGACGATTACTCTGGGTTTTTGGTCGCCATTTTACCCCCCGGTGCATTCTTGGTGACCGGTTTTCTGATCGCTTTGAAAAATGTGATTGATCAATATCGAGAAGAAAAAGCCAAAGCCAATGCTCAACCGGTAGAAAAAGTCAGCCGACGTGTCCGAACCACAGGCACGATTCAATAACACATCAATACTTCAAAACAGTAAATATCAAAACAATAAATATCAATACAGTGAATAAAAAGGACAACACATGGCGGCAGCGAACTTACTGACTCTGATTGATGATATCGCCACCTTATTGGATGACGTGGCGGTATTAACCAAAGTAGCCACTCAAAAAACCGCCGGTGTACTGGGGGATGATCTTGCACTGAATGCCGAACAAGTTACTGGCGTAAGGGCAGATCGCGAACTGCCCGTGGTCTGGGCTGTGGCGAAAGGCTCATTAATGAACAAAGGTATTCTTGTGCCTGCGGCCTTAGCCATCAGTTATTTTTTGCCGATTTTAATTACACCATTATTGATGATCGGCGGCGCCTATTTGTGTTTTGAAGGGGTTGAAAAACTCGCCCATAAATACTTACACAAAAACAATAAAGAAGATGAGCACAAAGCACTGGTGAATGCCGTTGCCAACAACGATGTAGACATGGTGGAATTTGAAAAGAAAAAAGTGAAAGGCGCGATTCGTACTGACTTTATTTTATCCGCTGAAATCATTGCCATCACACTAGGGGCCGTAGCCAGCCAGCCTATTCACATGCAATTTGCCGTCCTAGTCGCGGTTTCCTTATTAATTACCGTGGGTGTCTACGGAATAGTGGCAGGTATTGTGAAACTGGATGACCTTGGAATTTGGCTTCAAAAAAAACCAGGCGAAACCCTTTGGCCAGCGGTACAACGCCGTATCGGAAGAGCCCTTCTGAGACTGGCTCCTTATCTCATGAAAACGTTATCCATCGCAGGAACGGTTGCCATGTTTTTAGTGGGCGGTGGCATTATTGTTCATGGTATTGCGCCACTACACCATCTTATTGAAGCCATGGTTCATCATATTGCTTCGCCCACTGGCATTAGTGCACTAGAGCTGATTACCTCTATGCTCAGTGAAGCTATTGTCGGGATTATTATTGGTGCTATTGTGCTTTTTATTGTGAACATTGCCCAAAAAAGAAAGCCGTCCGGCGCACATTGATGAAGGTATTTTTCAAATTTAGCTTATCAATAAGTGCAAAGGGGTTTGCGCTTATTGAACCGTTTATTATATCTTTTTCTCACTGCATTTCTTTCGAGTAAAAACTCGATTGTCCTCTATTTCAAAAAAATAGAGATCACTATCACACAAGCCATGGGATTATTACCGGTCTAATTTGAGCGTACCGCTGAAAACCCAATTCACTTCACACATCTACACGCCTCCTCATGTGAAACTATTTCATCTCTCGTGATGACACCAAATATGTTCACGATCTTTCTTTTACTTTCTATCATTTATGGATGCCCCCATGAAGAGCTCACCGTCTTATGCCACTACCGTAGACTCCTCTAACAATATTATTCACGAGCTCCCCTCCACTGAATTTTCCTTTTTGAATGCCAGCACAACCGATCTTCTTTCAATTACTTTTTTAGGCATATGCATATTGGTTATTTTATATGGAATGAAACGGTACGATGATGCTCAAAAATCGAAACGTCAACCCTATCAAGATTTCTTAGATACGAATTCAAAACAATTGAAAAACGCTCAATCTCAAAATGATCGATCCAAAAACAATTCACCTAAAAACAATTCACCTAAAAACAATTCACCTAGAAACAATGAATACGACAACACAGAGGCACAAGACGTTACGCCCATTACACAACCGGCAGGCATCACACCAATAAAAAACATGACGCCCTTCCACCAACCTTTCGGCAATACTTCCCCAAAAGATCGGATAACGAATCAAGAAGAACTTCCCAAAGCCAGCACAGGTTGAATCACTTTACTTACACCACATAGAGAGTTGATTAAACAGCGCTTTTTCCTCGCCAGCCTTCTGTATGCCAACGGTAAAGGATAAAACACGCTCGTAATATTTCATCGATTGCGAGCACGACCCACAGTAACACCAAACCCGCACCGGTTTTTTGCAGAAAAATCAAAAACGGAACTACAGACCAAATGAGCGTAACACTCATGGTGGCAGAAAAGCGGCCATCACCTGTACTCTTTAAAGCAACCCCCCCAATAATGTTCACCATACGTGCAGGCTCCATCACCAAAGCCACCAAAAATAATAAATGCGCCAATTCAATAATGGCGGTATCTTCGGTAAACACCTCTAAAAATACATCGGTGAAAAAAGCAAAGGCCGTTACAGCCGTTAGAGCAAAAATAATACTGTAGCGAAGTACACGGTAGAACGTTGCCTTCACTCGGTCGATATCCCCTTGGCCAAGGTAGTAACTCATTATAATCTGGCCCGCACTGGCCAACGTCCAAGACACCGCAATCACAAAAAATAACAAACGCATCGCATAAGTATTCGCCCCCATGGCAGTCACCCCAAGAGAGACAATTACCCAAGAAACAAACATGCTTTGCGCAATGTAACTCATGGGTTCAACGGCATTAGGAATACCCACTTGTAAAATAGGACGGATGACATTGCGCATATCAACCAATGCGCCTTGTAAGTAGAAACGAATTTTGACGTGAAGATGCACAATAGCGACTAACAATAAAGCACCGACGGAATAACTGATGATGCTCGATAGGGCCACCCCTTCCAACCCCATTTTGGGAAAACCCAATACCCCCATAATAAAAACATAATTCAAAAAGATATTGAGCCCATTGGTCAGTAACGCTGCAATCATATTCCAGTGTGTTAGACCACGCGAAGCCAAAATAGAACTGTAACTAAAACGTAAACCAAGAGGTAAAAACGTAAACGCAATCAAGAATAGAAAAGTATGAGCATAACCATTTTGTGTCTCTGTCATGCCAAACCACAACCCAATCTGAGAGCTGAACACCCACACTGGCGTGGCCAACACTAAAGCAAAAAGTGAACAAATGCCCACATTGGCCATGTACGTAGGCACAACACGATGTGTTTGCTGTGCACCCATCAACTGACAGGCCACAGCAGTGCCTGCGGTGGAGAATAAGGGTAAAATGAAAGAGCCCAACAAAATGATGGGCATCAGCAAACCCACAGTAGCGGCAATCTCATCAGACAATAAACTTAAAAAGTAAATGTCCGCAAAGCTCACCAACACACCCGTCAGTTGTTCAATCAGAATTGGCCAAGCCAAAGCCCAAAGCTTCAACTTTGGAGTGACTTTGGTCGCCTGCTCTTGCTTGCCACTGATTATTTTCGAGTCAGACACCTCATTTTTTGAAGAATCCGTAGAAGTCATAAATATTCCATACACGCCATAGCGTTGACACTGAATACTCGATTACAAAGATCACGTTTTGCCATAAGCCGATAACAAGCACCTCTATTATGGTTATGACCTATCCCTCTTTTCGAGCATATAAATTATAAGGTTGGCTTTAAACGCCAAGGTGGAAATAGTTTAGCGACTATATTTCATTAAATCATTTAAAATAATTTTTATATTTTAATTTATTATTATTAAAATCAAGAATTTTTGTTCTCATTAAGACTCTCAAAATTAGGATTAGTATCCTTTCGAATTTCAGCCATTACCGATGACAGGTGATGTTTGTCCTACCCTCTCTAACAGAAAAACTATCCCACGCAACACCATTTTAGAATAAAAAATTATTCAATAAATTCCTGAATACTATAAAAAGATGGTTTTTTTCCGATCGATCCCAGAGCACTATGAAGACACTGGGTTACCCCCCAAAGACACAGTGCCGACCACTACAAGCGGTTGCAACAAGAAGAATAATAAAACAATCAGGAGCACTACCATGTTTCACCTGATGAAAAAATATTTAATCAATATCTCCTGTGCCGTGCTACGTACCGCCATGCCCGCACACCCCAGTAAACTATTTTCTGTATCCAAAGCTTCATTCAAAAATCCCTACTTTTCTGAAACTGTTTTTTCCGTATCTGTCTTGTCCTTAAAAGGAGATCGCTATGTATCAGGCGCTTAAATTGCCTCTGGATCAATGTCACCGTTTCATTAATGCCGACGGCACTTTAAAGCACACCATTGATGAGCAGGAATTTCCTCTTCTACTGGAGTGCTACAAAGCCATGATGCAGATTCGTATTTTCGATAAAAAATGCGTCTCCCTTCAACGTACCGGTCGCTTTGGGACTTACCCCTCTGTATTGGGGATGGAAGCCATTGGCATTGGCGTAGGCAAGGCCATGGAAGAAGAAGACGTATTCGTTCCTTACTATCGCGATCAAGCCACTCAAATGCTGCGTGGTGTCAGCCTTTACGAGATTTTGATGTACTGGGGCGGCGATGAACGAGGCGCCGACTACCAAAATTGCCGACAAGATCTCCCAAACTGCGTTCCCATTGCCACGCAATGTACCCATGCCGCCGGGGTTGCCTCAAGCTTTAAAATTCGCAAAGAAAAACGCGTTGCCGTCTGTTCACTAGGCGACGGCGCCAGCTCCAAAGGCGATTTTATGGAGTCTCTAAACCTAGCCGGGACGTGGAAGCTCCCCATGGTGTTTGTCATTAACAATAACCAATGGGCAATCTCAGTACCTCGTCATTTACAGTCAGGCGCAGAACGCCTAGCCGATAAAGCCATCGGCGCCGGTATGCCCGGAGAGCAAGTCGATGGCAACGATGTGTATGCCGTGTATCGCGCCGTGAAACGAGCCGTTGATCGGGCTCGCGCTGGAAAAGGCCCCGCGCTAATTGAAGCCATTTCATATCGGTTATGCGATCACACCACCGCCGATGATGCCAGCCGCTATCGCGCAAACGAAGAACTTGAAAAAGCCTGGGAATTTGAACCTGTAAAACGCCTTCGCGCGCTCCTTGAAAACAAAGGGCTCTGGAATGAATCGCAAGAATTAGCTTGGGCCGAACACTGCCAAGCCAACACCGATAAAGCCGTGGAGTTGTTCTTAAACACCGAGGCTCAGCCACCACACGCTATGTTCGACCATCTTTATGCCGAGCTGCCTACCCAGCTAGAAGAACAATACGCAACCTTATTGGCCAGACACCATGCATAGCTCACCCCGTACCTCAGAAACTCGACAAAATTCTCAAATGCCTGCATCGGCCTTAGGCCGGGCGCTACGAACGCCATTACCGGAGCCTGTTATGAATGCACCGCTGAAAGAACTGCAACCCAACGCCAAAGTTCTGAAAGATCAAACACTCTTGGAGGCCGTGAATGCTGCACTCTTCACCGCCATGGGCAACGATGACGATGTAGTGCTGCTGGGTGAAGATGTGGGAATGAATGGCGGTGTTTTCCGAGCGACAGCTGGCCTACAAGAAGCTTTCGGTAACCATCGTGTTATGGATACTCCGCTCGCTGAAGCATTGATTGCGGGAGTGGCCGTTGGTATGTCGACTCAAGGGTTAAAGCCAGTTGCAGAGTTGCAATTTATGGGCTTCGTCTTTCCTGCCTTCGAACATATCGCCTGTCATGCGGCGCGCATGCGCAATCGCACTCGCGGTCGATTAAGTTGCCCCATTGTGTTTCGCGCCCCTTTCGGAGGCGGCATTCACGCCCCCGAACATCATTCAGAAAGCACCGAAGCCCTCTTCGCTCACTTACCCGGTATTCGAGTGGTCATCCCCAGTTCACCAAGACGCGCCTACGGATTATTACTCAGCGCCATAGAAAGTCCCGACCCGGTCTTGTTCCTTGAGCCCAAGCGCATTTATCGCTCCCTCAAATCGGACATTATTGATGACGGCCAAGGCTTACCCTTAGATACCTGTTTTACCTTAAAAGAAGGAAGCGACATCACTTTGGTCAGCTGGGGCGCGTTGGTGACCGAAACCTTAGATGCCGCCCATGAGTTAGAAGCTCATGGTATCAGCGCGGAAGTGATTGATCTCGGCACCATTAAACCCTTAGATGAAGCGACTATTTTAGCGTCAGTCATGAAAACTGGCCGTTGTGTTATCGCTCATGAAGCCTGCCACAGTTTTGGCGTGGGTGCTGAAATTGCCGCGATGCTGGCAGAAAAAGCGCTCTTTAATTTACGCGCACCCATTGCCCGAGTCACCGGGTACGACACCATAATGCCGTTACCCACCAACGAACATTACTACATGCCCCGCACCAACGACATCGTTGAAGCAGCCATTAATACACTGCAATACGAATAAATTGATCTCAATAAGAATTGAGAAATCGGACCGTTGACGAAGCTGGCGGTTATTTTTGGAGGGGCATCGCCGCAGGACGCGGCGACTAAGCTCCATGGATGGATTCATGCGGCCCCGGAAAACATAACATCTAGCTTCACCGCACTATCCCAACCGAATACGTTACAGAAAATAACAATTAAAAAAGCACGAAAGGAGCCATTGTGAAATATTTCAGATTGCCCGATTTAGGCGAAGGGCTGCAAGAAGCCGAAGTGGTGGAATGGCATGTAAAACCTGGTGACACCGTAAAAGTGGATCAAAAATTAGTGTCTGTGGAAACGGCCAAAGCCATTGTCGAAATCCCATCCCCCTGTGATGCCACCATCGCAGAAGTCTTTGGTAAAGAAGGGGATTTTTTACATGTGGGAGAACCACTCATCGAATTTGTGGATGACGGCAGCGATGCCGGCACCGTCGTTGGAAAAATAGAAGGCAATGCCGATAAAAAGCACCAACACACCGATGATTTCATTATTGGTGGTACTGGCAATATTAGTAACGCCAGCCCCGCGCCGCAAAGTTCACAAAGAGCCGCATTAAGAGACCCAAATGCCGGACGAAAATCCCCATCGGCAACGCCGGCGGTTAGAGCACTGGCTCAGCGACTCGAAGTAGACATCAACAGCGTACATGGCTCTGGCCCTAATGGGTTAATTACCGCCAAAGACATCGAATCTGCCCACGAATTAGATCGCAAACATGGCCCAGCTCAGTTACTGCGCGGTACACGTCGCACCATGGCAAAAACCATGGAGCTGGCCCACTCCGAAGTCGTGCCCGTAAGCTTGCACGATGATGCCAACATTCAACATTGGACAAGCAAAGACACCACGATTCGCATGTGCAGAGCCATCGCCCGCGCCTGTAAAAAAGAACCGAATCTCAACGCTTGGTACGACGGCAATGCAATGAGCTTAAGAACCATTTCTACCGTGGATATCGGTATTGCGGTGGACACTCCCGACGGATTATTCGTACCAGTCTTGCGCAATGTGGGGGAGCGCAGTGAAGACCATTTACGAGAAGGATTAAATTGCCTTCGTGAAGATGTAAAAAATCGAACCATCCCTGCCGAGGAAATGACGCATTCCACCATCAGCTTATCGAACTTCGGCACGATTGGGGGTCGATACGCCAATCCTATAGTGGTGCCCCCGGCGGTCGCCATCGTTGGCACCGGCGCTTTCTTCAACCAAGTCGTACTGAACGAAGAAGGGCACGCTGAAAATCACCGAATGCTGCCCCTTTCTCTCACCTTCGACCACCGCTGTATTACCGGTGGCGAAGCCAGTCGTTTTTTACAAGCGATTATTGATGATTTAAATTTGCCAGAATAACCCTTTCAATCAAAGCGAGAGGTTCTTCTCTCGCTCTTTCTCTTTTTAAACCGCTTTGTAAACTTTCTTAATTTTCACCTAGTTATCCGCCTGTTATGCCAGATGGTCCACATAGCAACCCAATATAAGCCGCTAGACACTAATTTACTCCACAGTTTAGACTATTGAATACCACCCATTCTTATCACAAGACAAGGTATTCGGGAGACTGACTTAATGATCAATAACAGTGGAATATGGATCGAATGCAAACCCGATGTAATGGTCGGAAAACCCTGTGTAAAAGGTACGAGAATTACCGTAGAAAGCATTTTAGAGATGCTTAGCTCAGGCATGACTTATGGCGAAATTATAAGCGACTTCCCCAGTCTTGATGAAATCAAAATTCGAGCCGCCATTGGATATGCAGCTCATCACCTATCAAAAGGGAATGCAGCTTAGTGCTTCTGATAGATGAAAATTTGTCATATAAATTAGCTGCAAGGCTAAATAATGATTTTCAAGATACCGTTGCCGTCGCCAGACTACCATCTTTAGGAGAAGGGGCGCCCGACACAGCAGTCTGGGAGTATGCTAAAGAACACGGCCTGACCCTGCTTACCAAAGATAAAGACTTTGTGGATTACTGGAAGCGTTTCGGCCCGCCTCCAAAAGTAATTCGCCTTGAGATTGGAAATTCCAGATTACAGGCCAGCGAGGCATTGGTAAGGAATAATAAGAATCTAATATTCCAGTTTATCAATACTCCTCAGCAGGGACTGTTATTTCTTAACGGAGGGTAGATTACATTTCACAGCCAGCACCTCAGCCCTCAATAGTATTTTTAAAATTTATCAATTAACATAAATCAACCTTTTATCAATAAGACAAAGACATCACCCTCTAAAGACCTAAGAAATTAATATGTATTTTCTGCCTACCAACACCAACCCTAATGGGAGTCCCCTCCCAGTAATAAATATCAGACACCATCTATGACAACCCCCAAAATCCGAGTTTTCTATAATTCAGCATGCCCCGTATGCGATGCAGGGATATCCGCTCAAAAAAAGAAAAGTACCGTTTGCGGAATCGAGTGGGAAGATGTTCATCTCGACAATGAAAAAGCCAAACACCTCAATGCCGATTTAGAATTCGTCCGTGAGCGATTGCATGTTATTGATACATATGGAAACCTAAGAGTGGGGTATGAAGCGTTTATTGCTATTTGGGAAAACTCACCACGGGAACAGTGGAAAGCAAAAATCTCTAAAATTCCCGGTTTACGATGGGTACTCAATAAAACCTACAATATTTTTGCCAAGTTACTGTACGTGTGGAACCGCACTCTTAAACATTGGTAATGAGTGTTGCCTTTAAATCAGGAGCTACGGAGGTATAACACATTGGCTATTTTAAGTGTATTCTTAATCTCTTCCTCTCGCCACACTCACAACAAACCCAACACACATTGTACTCAACACAATCAAACTTAAAATCACCCAAACCCTGGGTGTAAAGATATTGAGCCCAATTAACAAACCTGTGGAATTGAAAATGTAGGTCTGAAAAGCCCATAGTACTGACGTTAAAGTCGTAACTGCCGCCGCAATACTGATCAAACACACCAACAATATTTCAGCCTGCATAAACCCCAATATCTGCCAAGGGCGAGCCCCAATCATCCGTAATAAATGCATTTCCTGTCGGCGTTCACGAGCGCCTGCCACAATCATAGACATTAACCCAAGCAGCGAAGACACCAATACAATACCGGAGATGACTTTTAACACGATATCCACCGAACCCATCATTTGCCAAAACTTGGCCAACGTAATGCCCGGTAATATCGCCATTAAGGGGTCTTTTCGATACGCACCAACTTGTCGCTGTACTTTAAACGCAGCCAATTTCGATTTAAGCCCTACAAATACCGCCGTGACAGAAGGCTTAGCAGCCGTAGTGGTCGGCTGATAGGGTTTATTCTCAGCCGCATGTATGGCCTCTAAGCCCTCTAAGCTAACATGAATAGATTTATCAATTGGGGAGCCTGTGGCTGATAAGATTCCCACAATGGTAAACGGATGCTTATCGTGTTTTTGAAAACTGGTTTTCCCTGTACCATGGGAAAGAATAATTTCATCTCCAAGCTGATACTTCAATTGATGAGCCACTTGTGCCCCTAACACCACCTCCATGGTATTAGCAAAGGATTGCCCTTGTTGAAATTTTAGTGGTTCTTCTTCCCCCACTTTAAGCGCATCAAAATACGCCTCTGTGGTGCCAAGCACCGGATAACCTGCATGAGAATCCCCAAGAGCAATCGGTACAGCCCAGGCTACCTGCTTATGATTTTGAATGGCTTCGAAACTTCGCCATTGAATATTATTACTGGCATTTCCCATACGAAATACCGAGTACATTAATAAATTTAATTCACCTGTACGCGCACCTACAATCAGATCCACACCGGATATGGCTTTTTCCACACCCGATTGCATTTCTTGACGAACATGCTCCACAGACAACATGACAAAAACACTGACCGTTAGTGAAAAAATCGCCAAGGCAACCGAGCCTCGACGGTACAAAAGGCTTTGCCATGCAACTGAGAAAAACACTACGATGCCCCCATGACTTTATTTAATTCTGAAATATCTTGCACCGTTGAAAAGTATTGAGCCAAACTGCTGTCATGGCTCACCAAGACCAATGTCATACTTAATTCTTCCACTAGATTAAATAATACTTCGATAAAGCGTTGCTTATTTTGATCATCCAATGCCGACGTCGGCTCATCGGCAATAAAGATTTCTGGCTCGTTCACCATCGCGCGTAGTATGGCCGCACGCTGCTGTTGCCCTACGCTTAATTCAGATGCTTTTTTATCCACAAATTCATTCACACCCAACGCATGGCTTAAATGGTCAATACGCTCTAATAATACGTTGTCGTTCGTACCAGAAAAGTGCGCGGCCAAACGAGTATTGTCTCGAATACTGAGATAAGGAATAAGATTAAATTGCTGAAATACAACGCCAATGTGTTTTGCTCGAAACTGATCACGCTTTGACGACGACATTGATGAGAGTGATGTTCCCATCACCAACACCTCACCACGATCCGGCTCCCTCATGCCTGTTAACAGATTAAGTAACGTCGATTTACCAGCACCAGAGGCGCCATGCAGAAACACCTTCTCTTTTTTGGGCACTGCCCAAGAAGGAATATCCAAAATCAACGACTGTTGAGCCGCCACATTATTATCGGAGGAAGACCCACTTGTGGATGCTGAATAGGAAAAATGAATGTCTTTCAGTTCAATAACCGCTTGATTCTGATTCATAGAAGCGCAAACTACCCTCATTAGGACAAACTTTTCCATTATGGTATGTTATACCGTTACAGGAAAGAATTAAGATGAGTGTTGTTATGCCTTTTTATATTACAAGCGCTTTACAGATTAACGCTTCAAAAGACAGAAACAGAAAAAACCACCAGCGTCTATTATTTATGCTGTTAACGCTACTTAGCTTCTATTCAACAACTGTGCTTAGTGCAGAGACAAAGGCATCGAATCTCACACCAGAAGAGCTTGCCGCTGAAGCACCACAAGCACAAGCAGAACAACCCTTCGAAGAAATTGAATGGGAAGTACTCATTCCCGAAGACGATTTAAAAGCTTTACTGGCTCCGCCAGAGTATCTCGGAGGAATTGAAGATGGTTCGTCTGAAGACAGCCTAGAGAGTAATCTTCAAATATCGCCCAACTTGAATGACTCCCTAATGGACGATCAACTTACCGACTATGAAAAAGCGTTAGTGTCCACCAACGTTCGACCCGAGTTTCACAACCGTCGAGTAAAAATTCCCGGGTTTATCGTTCCTCTGGAATTTGATAAAAATAAACTCGTCACTCAGTTTTTTTTGGTTCCGTACTTCGGTGCTTGTTTGCATCAGCCACCTCCGCCACCAAATCAAATCATTTATGTGAAGTACGAAAAAGGCATTACCTTAAAGTCTTTGTACGAACCCTTTTGGCTCTTAGGTACATTGAAAACGCAAGTCGTGGAGAATGACACAGCCACTTCCGCCTATGCCATGAACATTCACGATGTGTTGCCCTATGAAGATTACTAGAATGATAAAAACCCTAGGATACCTGCTGACCTTGCTTGGATTTGCAAGCTATCAGACTGCAACAGCCTGTGAGTACCATGCCCTAGGCGGCTTTGGACTGCAAAACCACTTTGCAAGTCAACAGACTCTCACACAATCGGTGCGAATTGATGCCCCGTCCATGTTGAGTGTTTCGAGTGGTGAGGCAGTATCCGTATCTGCCGCGCTATCATCGCTATCACGTGGTGACACCATGAAGCTATCTCTCAAGCCTTCTTCAAAGGCGGTGAAAATTGAGGGTGATAATGAATTCACCATTAAAGACAGCAATCACAATGCCGAATTGAACTTCACTGTCAGCAAATCCGGCGCACACTACATCGTACTGACACTCACCAGTGAAAATACGGGTGATAAGAAAACTCAGTTTATTTACATTAGTGCGACAGATAAGGGCTAAGCGCTTTTTTTAGACTAGAAAATCAATTTCGCTTTATCCGGTGTCAGCTCGGCAGCTTCTTGACGTCCACCGTGTATCCACTGGGCATCCATTTCTTCAAGGCCAGCAAATCGAGCAAACAAAGACTCAAAACCTAATGCTTTTAGGTTGTTGATTTCTTTGCACGTCATTGAGTAATTAACAGTAATATCAAAGTGTGCGCTTTCCGAGGCATGGTTTTCTTCATGCTCATGCTCATGCTCATGCTCATGCTCATGCTCATGCTCATGCTCATGCTCATGCTCATGCTCATGCTCATGCTCATGCTCATCATGATTATCCTCTTGATATGATGAAGACAATAATCGCTCAGGAAAAACCACTTTGGTGTTGGTTGCCTCACAGGGAATATTGACCTCTACCCATTCAGGAAACTGGTGCAACGTTTTGTACATATCTTTCACATGACGCAATTGCTGCGGTGTGGTGGGGACGTGTTCAAAGCCCACGATATTATCCGCAGGCGACACCCACTCCATCGTAATCACACTACCCTCAACAGCAATGTTAACCTCTGCTTTACCATGCTCATGACTGCCCTCTTCGGCGTCAGATAACGCCCACTCAGATTCATGGTCATGGTCTTTACCCAATGAAGGGTTATCCAGTGAATGACTATCGCCATCGGGTGAATGACTCTCGAGTGAATCGTTATGCGCATTTTCAGGAGCATCATTGTGCGAGTAAGCATCCGTGCTGTGCAATCCCGCTACACTAGACAGCACACCTAACACAATTACCCCTATGGCCGATCCGAATTGAACTGCTCTACCACTCATTACTTTCTTCTTCATCATGTCATACCCGGTTTACGCGACTACCGGGCGAGCTAGGGAAAAATAACGATTACTTTGATGCCCCGCAATCAATAAAAGGCTACCCGCTGCCGTGAAAATGACCTCCTGTTCTTCAAACCACAACCCACCGAACACACTCAACAAACCTGAAATGGCCAACAAGCCGGGTAAATAATGCCTATGCTGTAAATACCCACTTGGAATACTCAGCAATACCAGTATCACCACAGGGATCACCAACAAAATATGTACCCATTCTGACGACAAAATACTGGAAATTATCCCGAGCCCTCCCAAAGCGATAACAAAGGGCGCTAGCAAGCAATGCAATAAACACAAACCAGAACACAGGGACGCAACGTGGTCTTTCAAAAGATACTCTCCGTTTTTGGGTTGCCTTCTACCAGCAGACCTGAATAAATCACAAAGCAAACGTTATAACATAACAAAAAATCATTCAATGAGTATCAAGCAAAAAACCATCTCCGACCCAATACAACATACTGCTGACTAAGCTCATTTAATTAGACCGATTCCCCCGCACACTCCACACGATTGCGTCCATTAAATTTGGCCCGATACATCGCCTTATCAGCAAGCCCCACTAACTTTTCAAAATTATCGGCCTGCTTTGTACAGGCAATACCAATACTCACTGTCAACACAATGCGATGCCCTTCATGTTCAAACTCTAATTGTTCTACCGACTGACGTAATCGCTCTGCCATCTCCGCTGCCGATGGCTGGTCAGTATTCGGTAACAAAACACTAAATTCTTCACCCCCAACCCGTGATAACACATCAATATTTTCTCGTATTCGATCACCGAGGAGTTTAGACAAAGCGATTAATGCACCATCCCCTACCGAGTGCCCAAATTGGTCATTGATACGCTTAAAATAATCCACATCCATTAGCAGTAATGATAAAGGCTCATGGTAACGGGCAGATCGCTGTAGTTCTTTGTGTGCAAACTCTGTAAAAGCGCGTCGATTCGGCAATCGTGTGAGGTAATCTGTTTTGGCTTGTTGCTCTAACTCTTCCGCTAACTTTTGTGTTTCTGCGATTTGCTGTTGAAGCTCTTTTGTACGTTCTTGCACCGTGTATTCAAGGTGCTGTTTTTGCTGTGCCAAAGCCATAATCGCATTATCACGATCGGTACGAATGGCATGTAATAGCAAGCAACTGGTCATAATGATGGCGCCGTAACTTTGCAAAGCAATAAACTCGGCCTCACTGAAGGTATCCAAAGAAAGTACGGTTAAGAACAAACAAGCAGTGATGACACCCATCAAACACACCATTACTGCCGCTGTATTTCGTCGCAGAGCCAACCAAATACACGCAGGCATGGACAACAACACCACAGGAAACTGGCTCAATGATTGAGCAAAGCCAGAAAATACCATCCCCCCCATTACCAACACCACACCAAGCATCACCAGAAACGGAGGCCAATAATCGGAACGAGCAGGAGACCAACTTTGAAACGAAGTCGCAGAAATTAACGCCGGGCAACACAAAATAATGCCCGTGATATCGGCGTTTATCCAACGAAAAAATAATTTCTGAGAAGTCGAAAAGGGTAAATCGTGAAAAAAAGACAATACGATATTGCCTAATAAGCTGGCCAAAACACTCTGAATAATAGCCGCGACAAACACCAACAGCATGATTGATCGCATATCAGAAATATTGTAACGAGACCCACCATAACGAAGGTAAACATGCCCGGCCATAATAACCGCAATAACATTCGCGAGGGTGAGGAAAGGAAAACTTAATTCATAACCCCCCATAAAAAAGAGGTGGTATAACTCCATGCCCAGAAAAGAAGGCACAATGGATACCGGCCCATAGCGGATAAACAACCATAATGTCGCCGCGCCTGCAGGCCAAATAACCGTAACATCTAGCGTATCAAACTCAATGGCATGAGAAATCATTACCATCATACCCACCAATGCCGTCGTCCAAAGCAACCACACCAAGTGCGATACAAACGACAATGATTGACTGGGAGATTCAAGCTTGCTGGCCACTTCCACTATGTGAGTCATATCAATAAAAATACTAAGAATAAAAAATGATTTAGGCGCATGAAACGACACTACGCTCTGTTTGCACTCAGTATAGAGTCCCCATTGCCAACAAATACTATTAATGAAGAAAAAACGAACGAAATTCAACGAGCGTAAAGTAGACGTCGAGATAATCAACGAAGGGGAAATACTGTCGCCGCAGTGCTGACGACAGTATGCAAAAGCAGTATTTATTCAACCATACCTATAGAGCTATGAGTATGGGAAGTTAGAACTAAAAGTTAGAACTATGAGTATGGAAAGTGACAACATTAAGGTTTAGCAAATACCTGATCCACCAACGCTTTTGCGCCCTCCTCCAATTGCTCTAAGTGCGCCTGCGACACAAAGCTTTCCAAATAAATTTTATAAATATCTTCCGTTCCTGAGGGTCGAGCCGCAAACCACCCAGTGGCCGTTTGTACTTTTAACCCACCAATCGCTGCACCATTACCCGGCGCGGTGGTTAACACCTTCTCAATCGGATCCCCAGCCAACTCCGATTGGCTTACATCCTGCTCACTCATTGAGCTTAACTTCTGCTTTTGCTCTAAACTTGCCGGAACGTCTATACGCTTATACAAAGGGTTACCAAACTTTTCGGTTAAAGCCTGATAATGCTGCGCTGGATCTTTACCGGTAACTGCTAAAATTTCGGCTGCCAATAACGCTAAGATAAACCCATCTTTATCTGTGCTCCAGACGGTGCCATCTCTGCGTAAAAACGACGCCCCCGCACTCTCTTCCCCCCCAAACGCCAACTCGCCATTGAATAACCCATCGACATACCATTTAAACCCGACCGGTACTTCACACAGGCTGCGCTCTGCCGCCGAAACAACACGATCAATCATGCCGCTAGACACCAAGGTTTTACCGAACGACAGATCTTTCGACCAACCTTGTCTGTGTTCAATAAGATAATGAATGGCCACAGCTAGGTAGGCGTTGGGGTTCATTAAGCCTGAACCTTGGCAAACAATACCGTGGCGGTCATAATCAGGATCATTGCCCACCGCGATATCAAACTCTTCTTGTAAAGCCAGTAAATTCGCCATCGCATAAGGAGACGAGCAATCCATTCGAATCTTTCCGTCTTTATCTAACGGCATAAATCGGAAGCTTGGGTCTACCACTTCATTCACCACGGTAATATCCAAACCATACCGTTCGGCGATCGGTTTCCAGAAATCAATACCAGAACCGCCCATTGGGTCCACGCCAATTTTAATGCCCGCTTTCGCAATTGCTTCCATATCGATGACGTTATCCAACTGACTAACGTAATGTTCGATATAGTCGAACGGCTCTATTTTGGAACCGGCTCCGCTCGATACAGACTCATCCAATACAGACTCACCTAATACAATGCCTGCTCGCTTGACGCCCTCTAAGCCATTGGATAAATATTGATTCGCTCTCTGGGCAATCCAATCCGTCGCGTCCTTATCGGCGGGCCCCCCCATAGGTGGATTATACTTAATCCCTCCGTCCTGAGGTGGATTGTGAGACGGTGTAATCACAATTCCATCGGCTTTTTCTGCTTCGCCGTGAGAGGCGTTATGGGTCAAAATCGCATGGGATATCACAGGCGTTGGGGTATACCCACCACCTTTTTGAATGCGCGCCGTAATCCCATTTGCCACCAACACTTCCAGCACAGATAGGAAAGCGGGCTCAGACAACGCATGGGTATCTTTCCCGACGTAAACTGGCCCGAATATATGGTGCTCCTGCCGATAATCCACAATCGCCTGCGTAATGCACACAATGTGATTTTCATTAAAGGTCGTGGCCAAAGCGCTGCCCCGATGACCAGAAGTACCAAAGGAAACTTTTTGCTCAGGATAAATACCCAAGTCGGGTTGCTGACGATAATACGCAGCCACTAATGCTGGAATATTCGTAAGGCAAGATCGAGGAGCGGACTTTCCCGCAAGAGCATGCAATGTCATGGTTTTCTATCCTAGTTGTTTTCGTTCCAAATGAATTTCAACTCTACATTTACGGAGAATATTGTACAGAAGCAAATATTGCGTCACGCAGACTCAAAATAGTAGAAAAAAGCTCATTTGCACCTAAAAAGCTGATGATTTTGTGGCCTAGGCCGCCAACTTAATTGAGACATTGTGCCATTTTTTAACCACATCTTTTGAAATTTGCAAACACTCAAATAACGCTAACGACGCTGTCAGCCATATTTAACACCAACTTTAACAACAACGGCTTTCCTCGTGTTTGCTGACAGGAAAACTTCCAATATTCAGAAAAGCTCCCGCCTAAAAAGCTGACCATATCGACACGTTTTGTTCACAGAGAAAACTCTCTATATAATGCGCGGCCTCTTAACCCACAGTCATCGAAAAGTTCTGTTGCTGGCAACCTTGAAGCGGTAATCTCATTCCACTCACAATGCACAACACACTTGTTCGATACCTATTTCCTGCGAGGAACACGCCATGTCGGTGAAAGTTGCAATTATTATGGGCTCAAAAAGCGATTGGCCCACCATGCAATCGGCCAGTGAGATTCTCACTGAACTCGGTGTCAGCCATCACGTGGAAGTGGTTTCCGCCCATCGTACTCCAGACAAAATGTTTCATTTTGCCGAGTCTGCTGCCAATGCAGGCTTCGAGATCATTATTGCAGGAGCCGGCGGTGCTGCACACTTACCGGGCATGATCGCAGCAAAGACCCGCTTGCCGGTGCTTGGGGTACCGATTCAAAGCCAAGCTCTAAATGGTCAGGACAGCCTACTGTCCATCGTTCAAATGCCCAAAGGCGTGTCCGTTGGCACACTCGCTATTGGCACCGCCGGGGCCTTCAACGCCGGTTTATTAGCGGCACAAATTTTGGCTAACCATGACACATCGCTGGCGGCCAAAATCGACGCATTTCGACAACAACAGACTCAGGTGGTATTAGAAAACCCTGATCCTCGCTAAATTGACGATAAAAAAGCCGCTATTTCGCCAGGAACCTAGGAATTCCCTTAAACGCTCTGAATTTATCAAACCTTGGTGAGTAAACGTTTAAGAGACATTTTTTATAGAAACCTGGCTCAATACGACAACCAAGAAACAACGCATTAGAAAAACTCATCAGAGAAAAACTATGTCTACTATTTGGGTGTTAGGTAATGGCCAGCTTGGTGCTATGCTGCAACAATCTGCCATACCACTGGGAATATCAGTAAAACCCGTCGATATTCATTCCGATACATTACCTCTGCTGGCGCCAAACGATTTGGTCACAGCCGAACGTGAACAATGGCCAGAAACCCCTATCACAGCAACCCTTTCGCAGCATCCTAATTTTATTAATGGTAGTGTATTTGGCCGTCTTGCCGATCGATTAAGCCAAAAGCAGCTACTCGACCAGTTGCATTTATCGACCGCGCCTTGGCAGCCGGTTACCGATGAAGCATCGGCTGAACAACTGCTCAATACATTAGGAGAGAAAGTCTTACTCAAACGCCGAACAGGCGGATACGACGGGCGTGGTCAGCACTGGTTAAAACTCGGTGACAACCCCCATATTCCCAATGGGTGGGAGAACGAAGCCATCGCCGAGCAAGCCATCAACTTTGATGACGAAGTATCTCTGGTGGGGGTTCGCACCCGTGAGGGAGAGCTTTTCTTCTATCCCATTACCTGGAATTTACACGTCGATGGCATCTTAATGGCATCGGTTGCACAACCTAAATTTCTCTCACAAGACACCATTAAAGCCTTACAGACACAAGCCGAATCCATGCTGACTCAGATATTAGTGGCACTGGATTATGTAGGTGTTATGGCGATGGAGACCTTCCGGCTTGGAGATCAACTCATGATCAACGAGCTTGCACCGAGAGTCCACAACAGCGGCCATTGGACCCAAGCCGGCGCCAGTTATAGCCAGTTTGAAGCGCATATACGCGCAACAGCAGGTTTGCCACTTGCCCCCATTACCTTGAAAGGGGATGCGGTGATGATCAATTTGATAGGAACCGAATTTACACCAGGTTGGCTATCCGTGCCGGGGGCAGAAGTATATTGGTATCAAAAGGGTGTTCGAGCAGGCCGAAAAGTAGGACACATAAACTTCTGTTCATTCAATCAAGATGCATTAGTTGAACAATTGAAGGGGCTAAAACCCACTCTGCCAGAGGCCTATCGCAGAGTCATTGACTGGACATGCCAGCAATTACAGGTTCGCTGACGTACCTGCATTCGAGCTGATAGAGATCTGAGTCGTCTCATTATTGACCGCCGCATTGCATTTACCACAAAAAATGGTATAAATGATCATATGCAACAAGGAGACGCCTCTCATGTCCACAGCTCCCGCCAACTCGATTACCAGCAACCCCATTGAAAGCGCCGATGTTCTGGCAAAAGCCACCCTAAGAGCAGCCAAGTCTTTAGGGTTATCTCAAGAAGAATTAAGTACCGTTATTGGTCGCGACCGCTCCAGCATACATCGTGGCCTACAACCAACAAGCAAGCCCGGTGAGCTTGCCCTGTTATTAATTCGTTGTTATCGATCACTGTATGTTTTAGTGGGGGGCAATGATGACAATATGAAGCATTGGTTTACCACTTCAAACCACCACCTCAACGGTGTTCCTAAGGAGTTAGTAACCAATGTTCAGGGGCTCAGCCGAGTAACTGAATATTTGGACGCCATACGTGGAAAAATCTAGCAAAGACTGGAAAACCCGAATTACCCAACCCTTTCACCAAACCATCTCAGGTCAGTTTTGGCGAATTGTTGAAAGCCAAGAACAGGTAGCCACACAAAGTTTAGTGGACTCATTAGAAGAGCAATCCCTGTTTGAAGAGTTACTGGAAGCCAGTAAGCCAAAGCAAGAGGCGTCATCGCATCAAAACGACAAGCTTCAAGATAATAATCTCCACAACAACATTCTTAACAGCAATACTCTTAACAACAGTACTCTTAATAATAGTACTCTTAACAATAACAATGTTAACACTAACAATGTTAACACTAACAATGGATGGCATTACCTGCTAACCACACCGTTCCGATATCCACCCTTACTATGGGGTTCGCGCTTTGGCCGCCGCTTTGAACCCAGCTTGCTCTATGGCTCGAAAAGTATACAAACGTTGCTAGCAGAGTGTGCGTATTATCGATTCATTTTTTGGCATGGTATGGAAACACCACCCCCAACCGGTAAGCTCAACAGCCAACACCTCATTTTTTCCGCTACTTACCGCAGTGAAAAAGGCGCCCAATTACAACGCTCCCCATTTAATGCCTATGAAGAAGAGTTACTGCACCACTCAAATTATGAGAGCTGCCAAGAGCTTGGGTCATGGATGCGAGAACTAGGAATAGAAGCGTTTGAATACACTTCAGCACGCTGCCAAGCGAAAGGAACCAACGTCGCTTTATTCACGAAAGAGGCGCTGACCTGCCAGCAGCCCCTTGAACAACAACCTTGGTTGTGTGAGCTAACCAAAGATAGAGTCACGTTCAGCGGTACCTATTACCGCTCACCGCTCAACGATGGGATAGGGTATTTAGCGGATTCAAACTCTCTGATAACCTTTGATGCCGAGGTGTTTTTGTGCGATGGAAAACTTCCCAGCCCCGCCTAAACGAATTCAAACGAAAATGTTTTTCTTCGTTTAGGCATTGTCTTCACTGATACACCGTTAACATCACACTTTCAACACCAGATAGCGCAACTTGAAACACAGCAACCAACATCAACGCACTTTAATAAAATGATGCTCACGGCTTTCTTGACGAGCCTTTTCCTCTGCACAGAGTTCAGCTGTCGGGCGAATCAACAATCGCCTAAGACCTATCGGCTCACCACTGACTTTACAGTAGCCATAATCACCATCATCAATATTATTGAGCGTCTTAATTACCTTTCGTTTAAGTTTAGTAATTCTATCCGCCATACGTAATCGATTTCGGTTGTCTTCTTCTGAGAGGGCCTGATCTAGCTCATCGGCCTGGCGCTCAGGCTCCCCAATAAACACTCGAATATTTTCCAACTGCTCGTTGAGCTCTTCCATATTGCGATTAAGGAGATGTCTGAAAAATTCCAGCTGCTCCTCGTTCATATACTCTTCATCCGGCATCGATAACAATTGCTCTTCGGTCAGCATAATATCTATCCTTCTTTAAAATGACGGAGCATTAGTAACCGCTTCGTGTTTCGGTATTATGACGCTTTTCATTATCTCTGCAGAGAACACTGCTAAATGCGTGTTAAACACAAACATAATCAAAAAGCCAAGGCTTACTCAAAAAAAATTGAATACCTTAGGTTATAGAACACAACTCTCCCCATGCCTATTTTTGTCGGCGGGTGAGAGTTTCGCTATACTGCATCAATTGTTAAATTGAATACTTTGTGTGTCAGTTAACCAATATCTATATACTTAAATAAGCCCTAAGCGAACAGATATTAGCCGCTATGATCAACCCATAACAATATGATCAATACACGCATTTCGACTCACAAATAGAACTTCCACATAGTAATAGAAAAGTATACTGCTTTTGATTACGCTGCCTGTCAAACCTCTTAAAATCAAACGTTTTAAAAATAGAGGGCAAACAGCCTGTCTAAAAAACACCCTAAGGAATTCACCTTGACGTTATTTCGACCATGCATTGACTTACACAACGGTAAAGTAAAACAAATTGTCGGGGGCAGCTTGACCGACAACGGCGCCACAA
This sequence comes from Marinibactrum halimedae, assembly GCF_021234875.1. Lineage (GTDB taxonomy): Bacteria > Pseudomonadota > Gammaproteobacteria > Pseudomonadales > Cellvibrionaceae > Marinibactrum > Marinibactrum halimedae. The sequence goes on from NZ_JAJQVM010000027.1 coordinate 78,879, forward strand.
CAAACTTCGTCAGCCATCACGACGCGGCCTATTACGCAGAAGTTTATCGAGCAAATCAATTAAAAGGTGGGCATGTTATTGCACTTGGTCCTGGCAATGAAACGGAAGCACTCAATGCACTCCGTGCTTGGCCAAATAATTTGCAGTATGGCGGCGGCGTCAACGATCAAAATGCAGAGTTATATCTTAAAGCAGGCGCGAGCCACGTTATTGTGACTTCGTATTTATTTGAGAACGAGCAATTTTCTTGGGATAGGCTTAATACCATTCAATCCATTACCGGGCGCGAACACCTCATATTGGATTTAAGCTGTCGTCGCACTCACGATGGCTGGCATATCGCCACTAATCGTTGGCAAACCGTTACCAGCTTGCCCGTAAATGGAGAAACACTGTCTGAATTAAGTGAGCACTGTGATGAATTTTTAATCCACTCTGCGGATGTCGAAGGTCTTCAGCAGGGCATTGATCATGATCTTGTTCAATTATTGGGGGAGTTCGCCACCATTCCCGTTACTTATGCTGGCGGCGCACGCTCACTGGATGACTTACAATCTGTCTCCCAACTTTCCGATGGCAAAGTGGATCTCACTATTGGTAGTGCGCTGGATATCTTTGGAGGAAAAGGTATCACCTTAGCAGAATGTGTTGAATGGAATAATAATCAAAAGAAAAGGACTCTTTAAAAAAGGACCCTTTAAAAAAGAGAGGCGTTACCATTCATATCCAATGCCGATACTGACTTTTCGATCGCTTTCTTTTGTGCCTTCAGGCGGTAAATTATCGTAATCGTATTCCAACTGAAAGTCGGAGTGCATACCACCACCAATGGGAATACTGATCCCCGTGCGGGTCTCCACTTCCCAATCTTCACTCTCTTCTAATGAATACAATAAAATGTGCTCATGGGTAAAGCGCGTAGAAAACGGCAATAGATAGTCGAAGTTTAATGACCAGCTGAGGGAAGTAAATTCACGATCCAAGGGGTCTTGATCCGGATCAACATTGCCATCCTCACCCACAAAATCATCGAATTGTTCCAAGACATGGCTTAAACCTGCCTCTATCGATAGGGATGAGGCCGCATTTTGCCAAAACTGATATCCCATTCCCAGAGAAGCACTATATCGATAGTCAATATTACTTTGCTCATCAGAATCGACGCCCAAATCGCCTACCAAGAACCATTGAGGTTGGTAAAACCAACTAAGGGCATAATCCACTTCATATTTTTGCTGAACTGAAATGTCGTTGGCCGATTCGCTTTCATAACGCAACTCGGGTTTATGCCGAAAGTCTCCTCGACGCCACTCTTGACCTGAGTACACCACCCAATCCGAACGCACCTCATTCCCTTTTGAATCAGCCCCTGCAACCGATACCTTTCCCCGATAAAAATCTGTGTATTCATTATGATTTTCATAAGGTGCCACATTTGCCATAGTTAATAATGGCACACGACTAAACCCTTTGCGGTTTTCCTCACAGCGATAAATCACGCGCTCCGATGTAGCTTCCAATATACGACAGGCCGAATCGTACCCGGTTACTTTAAACTTACGAGCAGTAGAAAAACGACCAATGTGTACTTTATCAATTGAAAGCTCACCAAGCGTTGGTGAACGCCAAATGATCACATCTTTTTTAATTACCTCTAACTCACCCGATAAGCGATCACCATTCGTGAGCAATAACTCACCCGCAAAAACATAAGGGGCAATACTGCCTAATCCCAATGACGAAACACCCAATAACAAAAGGCCCCATAATGACCAACGATAACCGTCGTACCGCAACACACTCATTAAATTCAAAACAACCCGCTACCTAAACTCAACTCACTCAATTCAAAACAACCCGCTATCTAAATTCAACTCACTCAATTCAAAACGACTCTCTACGGGATATCAGTGGGCAGTTTATCGAATCTATCGTCGTGTTTTAACCCAATATTTTGATCAGATAACAGAACGACCACAAGGTTCACTGCCATAAGCAGGCTCTGCTCTCAATACTTATCAACTTACAGCTCATCAGAGTATTGAACTGCATAGCAAACTTAATTTAGGCCAGATGATCGAATAAAACGTACAATAGCTACCCCAAAAAACAAAAGAGCGGTATAAATAGACACCGGCTCCAAAATAGATGATTTACCAAACTAGGCTCAGAAAACCATGTCTAACCCTCTTCCTCATTCTTCAAATCAAGCCCACCATACGAATTTTCTTCCATCTCAAGTTGAGCAACTTGGCTACGCAGGACTACTCCCCTTTATCGTAGGGGCGATTGCACCATGGATTGCACCCGATTTGGAAAAGCTGATGATAACTGGCTTCAGGGCTTACAGTACGGCTATTCTGTCATTCTTAGCAGGAAGCTTATGGTATCAAGGATTGGAAGCACATCGCGCCTCTTCAACACAGGACGAAAGCGATACCTCATCAACTAACCAGTCACCTCTATCCACCGTATCCGCAAGCGCTCACACTACTATGGCTATTGTCTTTTCACTGTGGGCATGGGTCAGCTTTCTGTTACCTCAAAATATTGGTATCGCCTTAGCCGCTCTAGGCTTTATTGTCCTCTTCTATTGGGAAACGCACTGCTCACATTACAAATATCCACTCTATATTGCTATGAGACAAAAACTGACATGGATTGTTGCCGCTTCACATTTATTCTGTTGGTTTAATAGTATTCATACTATTTAAGAAGAAGCGACGACACTCACTTAGAAATCAAAAACAATTGAAAATTGCATTTAGGAAGGAAAAACACTAAAGGGCACCTCTAAAAATAGCCCAACTTTGATATAATCTCACTGTTCAAAAATTTCAAGAGTTTCCTTCTATGTCTCAGCCCGGCTTTTTTGATTTAGATGACAGGTATCGCAAGTTAGATGAAAAAGATCCATT
>NZ_JAJQVM010000028.1 GCF_021234875.1 Marinibactrum halimedae
GAATAGCGGTCCCGTATTTGGTACTCTATCTGATCATCGGATACATTGTATAAGTGCTGAAGTACGAGTACTTTGAACATCAGTAGCTCGTCATAGGCTTTACGACCCGCATTGCTTTTTCGGTTTGACTTTCGTATTTCCTTTAAGGTCGGACGAAAGGCTTCCCAAAATATCAGTTTGTTGAGATGAACTAATGGATCTTTTTCATCTAACTTGCGATACCTGTCATCTAAATCAAAAAAGCCGGGCTGAGACATAGAAGGAAACTCTTGAAATTTTTGAACAGTGAGATTATATCAAAGTTGGGCTATTTTTAGAGGTGCCCTATAGTCTACTTTAGGAGCTTTCTTAAAATTCTCCCATACTATAGGTTTGGTGGGTTTGAATTTATCTTGCAGATTCAAAGCAGATACTTGTGCGTCGTGCTCAGATTTATAGTTTATTTTGATAGATTGCATAATTTTATTAATTTGAGTGTTTGCAACATCTATTCCACCACTTTTTTTTGGTATGTCATCAAAATCGAACTGAAAGTCAAGGGCTATGTAATTATTTATAGGAAGTGTGAAGTGAAATCGAAAAGCACTTACGTTTCTTGGTTGAGCTAATAAATCCTCGACACCATAGCTAAGGAAAATACATCCGTCTATTTCGAGTAGAGACCAATTGATGGGGTAGAGGCGTAGCAAACTATTTCTTGTTGCTTGTTTACCATGTAGTTTTTCCATTCGATCTAAAATACACTTGAAAAAACAATCTTCAGCAAAATTACTTTGGGTATTGTAAATAGCGGCTAACCTAAATGTTAATCCGCCTGTGGCAGCACCAATAAATGGAATGCCTTTGAAATCATATATTCGTTTCAGAAAATAATCATATTCTAATTTGGTTGTAGTGGATTTTTTGTTGTTGCTAGATGACGTAAACTGCTTTACTTTTTTTTCGATATCTATTTCATACATGCTTTTGCTGTATTGTAATTTATTACTATCAGCATAATTCGTTTCGTTATAATTGCTTTTGGGTAATAAAAAGCTTATCGATGTGCCAGATAAGTCTAATTTAACCGTATCAGGGGCCGTCCAGGACGGCCCTTTTGGATTTTTGAAGGTTCCAAATGGCATGTCCACTAAAGATATTTTTCCAAAACACTGTAATCTACACGTGGCACTTTTTTAAAATTCTCCCAGATTACCGGCTTCACTGGCTCAAATTTTCCCTCCAAATCCAAATCCTCAACCTGCTTCTTATGCTCTGATTTATAAGAAATTTTAAAAGTTTGCATAACCTCTTGAATTAGATTGTTAGCAAGTTTGACGCCCCCACTATCAATCGGAATCGAACCAAACTTAAATTTGAAGGACATGGCAACATCTTTACTAATCGGACAAACAAACTCTATCCTAAATGCACTTTTCCTTCGGCTTTGAACAATAAAGTCCTCTACTCCATAGCTTAAAAATTTTGCATTATGGATGTTAATAAGTGACCAATCAATCGGATACAAGCGATTTAAATAACCTTCTGTTGCTTCTTTTCCATGCAGTTCATCCAATTCTCGTAAAAACTCCTCATAAAAGCAGTTTTTAAAGGAAACCTCAGAGTTGTAGCAGATAGAAATTAGAAGATGCAAACATCCAGCGGACTGCCCAAGCAAAGGAAATCCTTTTAAATTAAATGCACGCCGCAATTGATGCTCAAAAACGAGCTTTCCATTAGAGTCGGTGTTTAAATTTTCTGATCTCTTACCACTTACAGTATTGTCAATATCTAAAAAATATTGGCTCTTTCCAAATTCAAATTTACCTCCCATAGCCTCTGGTGGAGGCCTATAATTGCTTTTAGGTAACTGTAGTTCCACCAAAGTTCCGGACAAATCAAATACTATCAATTCAGGTTTTTTCCAAGACGGCCCCTTAGGGTTTTTGAACGTGCCAAACAATAGGCCCATTAAAGATATTTCTCCAAAACGCTATAATCTACACGAGGCATTTTTTTGTAATTTTCCCAAATTACCGGCTTAACTATTTCAAAGTTTCCTATCAAATCCAAAGCCTCTACCTGCTGCTTGTGCTCGGATTTATATCTTACCTTGTATGTTTTCATTATTTCTTGGATTAATTCATGGGCTAAGCTTATCCCACCGCTTTCAAGGGGTATGCCATCAAATTTAAACCTGAAATTTAGCGATACATTTGCACTTATAGGACAATAAAATTCCAATGCAAAAGCGCTGATACCTTTTGGGTGAAAAACAAAATCTTCCACACCATAGGTGAGCACATAATTATTGTTAAGAGAAACTAAAGACCAATTAATAGGATACAAGCGATATAGATAACCTTTCGTAGCATGTTTTCCATGCATTTTTTCAAGATCTTTTAGAAAGCTTTCATAATAGTTATTATTTGAATTGTGGAATGTATAACACGTTGAAAGGGTAAAGTTAACAGCGCCTACGTCAACACCTATCAAAGGTAGACCACAAAAATTAAATATACGCCTCAATTGAACATCATAAACTATTTTGTTTGCTTCATTATTATCGCTATCCTGTATATTTTGTTCATATTTTTTAGCAGTATTTTCAATATCTAAATGATAATCCCCCTTAATAACTTCTGGAGAATCACCTATAGAATACTCAGGCGGAATAAAATTGCTCTTGGGGAGAAATAACTCCGCGATAGTGCCAGATAAATCCAGCACTACTTTTTCTGTTTCTCTCCAAGAAGGGCCCTTGGGTTTTTTGAATGTGCCAAAAAACATAACTATTAAAGGTATTTTTCCAAAATACTATAATCCACACGCGGCGCTTTTTTGTAATTCTCCCAGATTACCGGCTTAATTGGTTTGAATTTTTCCTTCAGATCTAAAGCATCAACTTGCTGTTTGTGCTCAGGTGTATAAATCACTTTGCATGTTTGCATTATTTTTTTAATTAACTCATGGGCCAACTTTATTCCGCCGCTTTTTAAGGGTATTCCATCAAAATGAAACTTAAAATCTAATGCAGTGTTTGAATTAATTGGGCAGACGAACTCCATTCTAAAAGTGCTAATCCCTTTCGGGTGGAAAAGAAAATCTTCCACTCCATAATTCAAAAACGACACTTCATTAATGTCAATAAGCGACCAGTTAATAGGGTAAAGGCGATATAGGTAACCATCAGTTTCTTTCTTTCCATGAAGTTTTTCCAACCTTTGAAAGAAACAATCAAAAAAGTTATTCCTAAACTCATTGCAAGCATTTGAGCAAATTGAAAGTGTAAAATTTAATGCTCCCATAGAGGTGCCAAGCAGAGGGAGTCCGTTAAAGTTAAAGATTCTTTTCAATTGCACATCGTAAATTAATTCATTTTTTGCGCAATTATTAATTTTGGTGGGCTTGTATTTACTGATATCGATAGAATAGTCTTCTTTACTACGCTCTATAGTTCCACCCATTGCATAGCTTGGGGCGGTATAATTACTTCTTGGCAAAGAAAATTCGACCACAGTGCCCGACAAATGAAGCACTGTAGTTTCTGGATCTTCCCAAGAAGGCCCCTTAGGATTTTTGAACGTACCAAATAGCATTACATCTAAGCCTTCTAAATTTGATTTAAGGTTTTAAAGTTTTAAGGGCTTCGGCTGCCCCAAGGGATGGGTCAATCATATTCGCCGTATCATCAAAGAGTGATGCCGCCATATAACGAGCATTTGCCCATTTTTGGGCGTAACTGCCTCGGTTTAGATAAGCCATGGTTCCGCCAGCAAACGCTACCGAGGCGCCAATCAGTAACTGGGTAACCAGTTCGGGGGTTAAGGTGCTATTTTGGGTAATCACAGACTGAATATGCAAAGCATAATCGGGGTAGGTGGTTGCAAGGTCTGTGGCCAGTTGCGTGAGGTATTTATACGCCATTTCCCCGGTGCCGCCAATACTGCCCGCGCCGGCTAATGTGGCCATACCTTGCGCGGCGGCATAACCACCCGCCCCAAGTTTGGCCCCTGTTTTTAAACCTTTGTACGCTGTATTGGCGATGGCTTTGCCGCCACTGACCTTCCCTTTGGCCACTAACGCATCGGTTTTGGTTTGTACTTCAAATTTAGGGTGAATGGGGTTGATGATTTTTTCGTCTTTTAGCACTTCTTGTACTTCAAGCCGGCGCTTAAGCAGGGCATTCTCTTGAAAGAAATTGCTTTTTAATTGTCGCAAGTTTAAGCGGTTTATATCATAAGCTTTTTCTGACCATTCCATACCGACCGATTGAATGGCCTTATCCACTGTATTGACACCGACGCCCACAGGACCAGAAACGTACACATGCTGTCGCTTTTTAAAGTCTAATTGATAGTTCTTCTCTGCTCTTTTGACGCCTTCAACAAAAACTTTTACTCCCTTTCCTAACGTCGTCCAGCATATGACCGGTGCAGGCAAAACTTCGGCCTTCTTGAGCATATTATGGGCTTTGGTTTCAGCGGCTGAGCCCGACTTTTTCACTTCTTTACTGTAATCTTTGCGCCCAGAGGTAGTCAGATTAGGTTGCTCTTTAATGCTCTGCTGTGCAATAAACTTATTCGTTTTTGTCGACGTTGCACCAATGACTTGGGCTAACTCATGGGCTGCGGCTTTCTCATCTCTGCCTGTAATGCGACGAAAACTTAATGGGTTTCCTTCATTAGGGATAGACATTAAATAAAATGAGTTTTTCTCTTTCAATTCAAAATTTTCATGTCCACGGTTAACAGCCGAAAGAGCATGTTGTGCAATTTCTTCAGGTTTATTAGATCCTCCTGCAGATACGGCTATGTGAGTTGGAGGTTTAGAAGTACCTTTAGAAAGTATTGTTAAAGAGTTATTAACAGCGTTAATTTCTAAGTCTTTTGAATCGTTTACCTTAACTTCATAAAACCAACTATCTAACTCAGCCTCATTATCCATCTCCAACTCCATAATATACACATCGCCGTTCTCACGATGGTTGTATTGAAGAGAGAATCCACGATCTTTGTAACGATGCACTCGATTGAATAAGTTGTGAAGTGAGAATTTGCTGGCAGGCGGCGTAGAGAGTAAATTTTGTACTACTTGAAAAATCGTCACCGCCGTGTAGTTCGGCCCCGCTTTTTTGATTTCTTTTTTAACGTTATTCCAAAGGTGTAACTTGGATTTGATCAAAAATACTTTCTTACCGGCGCTCGCGCCAAGAATCTGCTTATATTGATCTTGGTTTTCGCTTGCAGGAGTTGCTTGACTCATTGAACACATCCTTTGCTGGGTCGTGGTTAGTGGGTTAAATAAGATAGTTTAGAGGTAAATATACAGGTTGGCAGGAATATCATTGTTGAGTTTGATCATAAAATTACCGATGACGTCCTTTGCCAGATTAGAAGTGAGCGTAGAGAGTAAGGTAATTCATTGACAATCAGCGCGTTTGATTAAGATTAAAATCCTATCAAATGTGCAGGCCCTCTTTAAATGATTTTTGTGATCTGGTTCAAATTTTTACATGGAATTGTCGTCGATTACTTTATTGATCGAATCGATCAAGACACCCACTACAATCAGGCAACAATAGATTCATATTTAGGCAGCCCTGTGCGCCGTTCAAGTGGCTTAGATTTAACTCTCAAGTGCATCATTATTTTTAGGTAGAGTGGTTGTAACAGGTTTTACAGTACGTTGTTTGTTATTTTATTAGAGCGGAGTGGGAAGGCGGTGCTGAAGGGTTATTGTGGATTAGACGTTGGTAGATGTCCGGTGTTTTTTCGGGTACGGGCAGGAGGTGTGCATTACAGGTGCGCTGATAAAATTCTGTTGAGAACGCGCAGGTGATTACCGCATAAGCGTAGCCTTCCATTTTCATTGCGGTTAAACAGTGGTGCAGTAAAACCGTGGCGATGTACTGTTTACGAAAGGGCTCTGCAACGCCAATGGGGCCAATGACACCTTTGGCACTGCCATCGTAACAAGCAAATCCAATCACTTCGCGATTGTGAATGGCCACAAAGCAGCTCGTGGGTTGTCGGTAGAGGCTGGTGGCGCATTCGTCTTCCCAGCCCGGGCAGATTGAAAAAAAATGTGAGCGTACAAATTCACAGATGGATTGTTTATCGATAGGCAAGGCGCGTTGAATGTAGATCTTTTGTTTTTTTAGAGCCGCTTGTTTTTCTTGCGCGATACTCTGAGAAGGCGTGTGGTAAAGGTTTACAATCATATCATTCATGGCGGTTCCTTGCGTCGATGCGCAGGTCATGAAGTCAACCAATAAAATCGGTTAGTTTAGGTAATTGCACTTAATTTAGGTAATGGTACTTAATTGCCTAACGGTATGTAGGCAACGGGTACAGGGTGCCAGTTGCCTTAGGAGTTAAAGTAAAGACCGATAAATCGGCGCTAGGGTCTCTTGCCATACTTGATCAGATACCATGCCCACATGCTTATAACGCACTACGCCTTTGCGATCGACAATATAGGTTTCAGGGGCGCCAAATACGCCAAGGTCAATACCTAGACGGCCTTCTTCATCGACAATGCTGAATTTGTATGGGTCGCCGAGTTGGGCAAGCCAGTTGACTGCTTCGGTGGTATCGTCTTTGTAATTTACGCCATAAATATTCACGCCGTTGTTGGCTAATTCCAATAAATAGGGGTGCTCTACTCGGCAGGTTACACACCAAGAGCCCCATACGTTCAACAAGTAGGGTTCACCCAATAATTCTTTTTCGGTGACTAGGGATGAGGGGGCTTTGAGTTTCGGTAACGAAAAAGCGGGCACGGGTTTATCAAGCAGTGCCGATGGCATATGGGTAGGGTCGAGGGAGAGGCCTCGATAAAATAAAATCGCCAGTACAGCGAAAATGGCGAAAGGAATAAATAATTTTAAGCGTTTCATGTTTGTCCTATACGCCGGTAAAACGTGAAATAAATGCGTTGTACCGGCGGTAAATACGGAAAGCCAACTGATCTTGAGGTTAATTTGTGGCCTCAGGGGGTGCATTATTTTCGATTGTGGTTTCAGCCTGGGTTGTGGTTTCAGCGTGTTGAGCTGCTTGTACTTTTTTGCGCGCACTGGCGCGATAGCGTTTATCCACAATGGCTAAAATGCCACCTAAACCCATGAAAATTGCCCCCAACCATATCCAGCGAACAAAGGGTTTAAAGTGCACACGCACAGCCCACGCTTTGTCATCTAGGGGTTCACCCAACGCTACGTATAAATCTCGGAAAAAGCCAGCATCAATAGAGGCTTCTGTCATGGTGTTGCCACCGGAGAAATAGCGACGTTTTTCTGGGAATAACGTGGACTGTAAACTATCTCCATTCATGACCCGAATTGTGCCTCGGTCTGCGACGTAGTTGGGGCCTCTGATTTGCTCGACGCCGTCGAAGTGATAGGTTAAACCTCCAACTTCAACTTGATTGCCTGATTCCATTCTGAGGTCGCGTTGATCACTGTAAATGGTATTCAGGCAGGCGCCCATGGCACAGAAGGCAACGCCTACATGGGCGATAATCATTCCGTAATAACTGGGCGTGAGCTTTTTCAGCCCTTGGGCGAATGAGGCGGCATTGCGTGTTTTGTGCAGTAAGTCGGAGGCCATTGTGGAAAGAATCCAGGCACCGACAAATACCGTTAGTGTGGCCCCAATGGAGTAGGCGGGCGCACTTTCAGTCATGGCGCCGTACACCGCAGGAAATACGAGCGCGATTAACGTGCTCACGATGATCGGTTTTTTCAGCAAATCGATGAGACGTGCTTTTTTCGTTTTCTTCCACACCAGAATCGGGCCTATGCCCATTAAAAGGCACAGCAGACCCGTTAAGGGAGTGAAAAAGAAATTGAAGTAGGGTGGGCCGACAGAAATACGGCCCCAACCGAGGGCGTCTGCGATAAGTGGGTAGAGTGTACCCAGAAGGACGGTGGCGGTGATGACGACCAGTAAGACGTTATTGCCCAGTAAAAAAGTTTCGCGGCTGAGCCAATCAAAGCGGCTATAGGCTTTCACTTCTGGCACGCGAAAGGCGTATAACAGCAATGATCCACCCACCACAAACAGTAAAAAGAGGAGAATAAACACGCCTCGTTCTGGGTCTGAGGCGAAGGCATGGACGGAGGTAATGACGCCCGAACGAACCAAAAAAGTGCCCAATAAGCTTAGCGAAAACGCGAATATCGCGAGGAGAATGGTCCAGCTTTTAAACACGCCGCGCTTTTCGGTAACCGCTAATGAATGAATAAGGGCTGTGCCCACAAGCCATGGCATAAAAGAGGCGTTTTCAACCGGGTCCCAGAACCACCAGCCTCCCCAGCCCAATTCGTAATAGGCCCACCAGCTGCCCAAGGCGATGCCGAGGGTTAGAAAAGACCAGGCGGTGGTCGTCCAAGGGCGTGACCAGCGCGCCCAAGCGCTATCGAGTCGTCCGCCAATGAGTGCCGCGATCGCAAAGGCAAAGGCAACCGAAAACCCCACATAGCCCATGTACAACATAGGGGGGTGAATGATTAAGCCGGGGTCTTGCAACAGTGGGTTCAAATCATTGCCGTCGGCGGGAGAGGTGGGCAGTAGTCGATCAAAAGGATTGGAGGTCAGTAAGGTAAAGAGCAGAAAACCTACCCCAATCACGCCCATCACTGCCAATACTCTTGCCAGCATTTCAAGGGGCAGATTGCGGCTAAAAATGGCGACAGAGAACGTCCATATGGAGAGTATCAGTACCCAAAGGAGTAAAGAGCCTTCGTGCCCACCCCAGACCGCGCTGACTTTGTAGTAACTCGGCAGTAAGCTATTGGAGTTGGTGGCGACGTAGCGCACGGTGAAGTCATCATTCAGAAAGGCGTAGGTGAGGCAGGCAAAGGCGAGGGCGGTGAATACAAAAAAACCCGTCGCCAAAGAGCGTGCCGATTGCATGAGCGCGACTTGCCCTGTAAAGCTACCAATAATGGGAACTGTACTGAGTATGGCGCAGAGAAAAAGCGCCAGTATCAGACAAAAGTGGCCTAGCTCAGGAATCATAAGAGATTACCTCACAGGTCTTTTGGTGTTGAGCACCGTCTCCCGCGTTGCCTGCCGCAGCCATGGCGTCGGCAACTTCGGGTGGCATGTAGTTTTCATCGTGCTTGGCCAGCACTTCTGTGGCATTAAAATCGCCACTCTCTGAGAGCTTGCCGTTCACCACAACGGCTTCGCCCTCGGCGAAGAGGTCGGGCAGAATACCGCTGTAAAAAACTTTAACGTCAGCAGAGCCATCGGTAATTAAAAAATTCACATCCAGGTTTTCACCCGAACGTTTCACCGTGCCCGGCATTACGCAGCCGCCCGCCCGAATACTTTTGTCGACAGGCGCTTCACCGGCGGCAATTTTTGACGGTGGGTAGAATAAATTCATGTTTTCACGAAGGGCGAAAACCATCAGGCCGATGGCCACGGTGGCAAAGACCACCACAAAAACGACAAAAATCAAACGTTGCTTTCGAACGGGGTGCATTTGCAGCCTCTCTTGTTACAGTTGCTCTTTATCCAGATCAGGGTATCAAATTACGATTTTTTAATTAGTTTTTATTAAGATTGTTTGGTTGTTAGTTTAGCTTGCCGGTGTGGCAGGTTGTTCTGATGCGCTACTCGGCGCTGCGGCTTTCTTTGATGCCTCTTCCCGTTTTAAGGTTTGCTTTTGTTGCTTCAGCAACTGTTTTTTTGCCATGAGTGGCGAGAAGAGTAAATAGGCTATACCCAAGGCAGTCACTAAATAACAGGCCCAAACATAAGGCCCGTGCCCTGCCATGGAAAAGAAATCGGCAAAAGATTCAAATTGAAATGTCATAATCCATATCCGCTTGCTGTGTTGCGCTCAACTTTCTTTTCATTTTTGTTATTGCGCATGTCGATAATTCAGGTGTCAATACGGCTTACGCTGAGCCCAAGGCCAGTGCTTTCACCCATTTTGTGCGTCTTTCGCGTTTTAAAATCTCGACACGCGTTCGTAAAATGAGTGCCAAGGCGTACAAAGCATAAAACCCAATTACCATAATGAGTAATGGGTACAGCATGGATGGGTCGATGGTGCTCTCAGACGTAAATTTAATGGTGGCAGGCTGATGCAGCGTAAACCACCAATCTACAGACTTGTAAATAATTGGAATGTTCACTGTGCCGACCAATGCCAAGATAGCGCTGGCTTTATTGGCCGTTTCTTCGTGAGTAAACGCGTTATGCAGCGCCATAACGCCCAAGTACAAAAAGAACAGGATGAGCATGGAGGTAATGCGTGCGTCCCATACCCACCACGTACCCCAGGTGGGTTTGCCCCACACCGCGCCGGTGAATAAAGAAACAAACGTCAGCACTGCACCAATCGGTGCGGCGGCGCGCATGGTGAGTTCCGCCACTTTGATTCGCCAAATAAGGCCAACTGCACCGCTAATGGCCATAACATAATAACCGGCTAAGGCCAGAAACGCGGCGGGAACGTGGATATAAATGATACGGTAACTGTTGCCTTGCTTGGCGTCGGCAGGTGAAAAAGCCAATCCCCACACGCTACCTGCAATCAGTAGGCTGGCGGTGAGAACCCATAAATAGGGTAGCCATACGGAAGATTTTTCGTAAAACCATCGGGGAGAGCCCAAGCGGTGAAACCATGTCCAGTCCACGGTGTAATCCTTGCTTTGTTGTAAGTGTTAAACATGAATAATGTGCTGATGCCGTCTTACCTTGGCGGCATCGTGTCTGTCTTTATACTGAGACAACGTGTTTCTGCATTCATTGGTGATGAGTTATCACAATTTGTTAACGATACTCAGCCGTTGACACTGATTCTTAATGCTCCTGCGGCGGCGAAGGGGGCGAGAATCATGGCCATGGCAAGAAACGCCCCCAATATGGCAAGTTGACCCACAAAAGGAAACCCCTCGCTGGCGCTACTGACGGCGCTGGCACCAAAAATGAGCACTGGAACATACAGTGGCATGATAATTAACGACAACAGTAAGCCCCCTTTACGTAACCCTACTGTGAGCGCAGATCCGATCGCGCCAATAAGGCTCAACACTCCGGTACCTATGGCAAGGCTCGCAATGAGAGGCATATAGCCTTGGTTGGGGAGTGACAGCATCACACCTAAAATAGGCGCTGTGATGGTCAGTGGGAGTCCAGTCATCAGCCAATGCACGAGTACTTTTGATATGACGATAAAATATAACGGGTGGGGTGAGATGAGTAACTGTTCAAGGGAGCCATCTTCATAGTCGGTACGAAAAAGCCCATCTAGGCTTAACAATGTTGCCAAAAGTGCCACCACCCAAATCATGCCTGGCGCCAATAACGCCAAGGTGTCTCGCTCAGGAGAAATGCCCAGTGGCACCATGGTAATCACGATTAAGAAAAAGATCAGAGGGTTGGCAATGTCGCCCCGACTGCGAAAAGCGACGGTAATGTCTCGCTTAAACGTGGCAGCAAAGCCTGACCACAAATTGATGTCTGGTATTTCTAGCGGGGCGGTGTCTGTGGCAGGTGCCGTCGATAGTGAATCACTCGTCATACTCGATGGCCCCTGCAAAATCCGTAAGGTCAATGGTTCTCAGTCCGATGTTTTTAAAATGTTGAGTGTCTAGGTCTTGGTGCGTGGTGAGAATGACGATGCCGCCGCGTTCAGCGTGGTTGGCGATGGCCTGTTCGAGCTCTGCGACGCCGCGTTTGTCAATGGCAGTAAAGGGTTCATCCAAAATCCACAGCGGTGCAGGGGTAAGGTAAAGGCGCGCTAAGGCAACACGACGCTGCTGGCCGGCAGAAAGTTGATAGCATGGCACATCCTCAAAGCCATAGAGGCCAACTTTAGACAAGGCGCTATTGATGGTTGTATCGTTTATTGTGGTATCGGTGACGGTTTTGCCTGCCGTGGACATGCCTGCATACCAGCGCAGATTCTCCTGAGGGGTTAACGCTTTTTTTGTGCCCGGTAAGTGACCTAAATACAACATTTGGCTAAGGTACAAAGCGCGGTGGCGTTGAATAGATTGGCCTTGCCAGAGAATATCGCCGTCGTAATCGTGAGAGATGCCAGTGAGTAATCGAAGCAGGGTGGTTTTACCACTGCCATTGGGGCCGGCGACTTGCACCACTTGCCCCGACTCGATCTGAGCGTTGAGATGAGAAAATAAGCGACGTTCATCTCGATCACAACAGAGGTCTTTTAATTCAAGTGTTAATGAGTTTGGCATCACGCCTAAAAAGTCCTCACCCTGTGTTGTTGACGTTGGTTTGGCTGAAGATTTACTTCAGAGCGCCGAACAATGATGTGCGGCGCAAAGACGTTTATCAGTAAACCGTAATTCTCGCAGGATTATACTCACCCCCTTCGTAAATGCACGATACGAGTAAAGATTCTTCTGTGTTTATTGCAAGGAATTCGGCATTCTGTAACGGGGTAGGCACTATACACGTCAAAGCGCATACTTATTGATCGAGGCCAATAAGCAAGTCGACGTTGACAGAGTCAACCGTTATGGCTCGTCCATAATTTATTCGGCAATACTTATTAAGCAATATTTATTGAGCGATATTTATTGAGCGATATTTATTGAGCAATAGTAGTAAAACACGGTTTCAGGACAGTATTAAAAAAGAGCATATAAGGAAAACATAGAGAACGTATGTCGATTCCTACTGATTTGCAACGAGTTATTCAAACCTTACCGCCAGACAGGAAGGCCCCTCAGCGCTCTGAAGGTCTCGGTGCGTCAGTGGGGCAAACCGATACGGGTGCGTCTAGTGCGCGCTCATCGACAACATCTCATGAGCGTATTGGCTCGCCTTCCAGCGCTACGCTGCCTCGCGCACCTACCGTTGCTACCGTTTTATCCAGTGTGCCACTTTCGCAATTAACGTTACCGGCAGGTGCAGAAGAGGTTGCAGCCTTTAAAGGGGCGACACTGGCTGTTTTGTTGGCGTTGCCCTCGAGCCAGAACCCGTTGATGGCTTCAGTTCCATCGGCATCCCAACAATGGGCGTTGACGAATCAGACACTCAACGTGGGGGCGCAAGTGGTGGTTGCGGCAAATGCAGATGGGCACTTGCGCCTGTTACCCATTAAAGCGGCCACGGTGTCCATTTTACAACATGCGTTGCAACAGAGTTTCCCCAAGCAGGGTTCAATCAGCGATGTATTTTCGCTCCTCAGTCATCTGCTGAAACCGGAAAACGCATCACTAATGAAATCGTTACCCGCCAATACGCCATCGTTAGCGACTCAGTTATTTCAGCAGCCGTCTTTGCAAAGCTCGCAAGGGGTTCGCTCGGCGTTGCTTAACAGTGGCGTCTTTGCAGAGCGCCAGTTGTTATCAACAATATTATCTCGTCAGTTATCCTCTCAACATTCTTCTACACAAGGGGAGGGTAACCGTTCGGTGGGTGGCGAAAAGCCACTGCATTTAGCCGATATGAAATGGCAGTTGAGTCAACTGAGCCAAGGGCTTTCTGCAGGGCTGCCGGCAGCAAAAGCAGGCGGTGTCGAGCCGACAATGCAATTGCCGTCGAACCCATCGGCTTGGCTAATGCTGTTATTGGGTCGTTTGAAGCATTCGGGGTCTCAAAGCCGTGACGGTGCTCGTGCGATACAAGAATTGCAAACCACATTAAAAAACGCGGTCGATCAGGCGTTGGCGAAAATTCAATTAAATCAGCAACTGGGGCTCAGCGAGCACCTTATTCCCCATGAGCAGCGTTTATCGCCCCACATCCCTATTGAGCTGCCACTGCCCTGGGGGAATGAAACGCAAACCTTGAGGGTTCGTTGGTATGGTGAAGAAGACGCCACACCTGAGCGCCGCGCTAAAACGGGCAAGCACAAACAATGGCGATTAATGTTGGATTTTAATTTGGACGAGCAGGGCACGTTATACGCGGAAGTGATTGCGGTGGAAGAACATATTTCCACCAAATTTTGGTCTGAAAAGCCACCGTTGTTGGATAAAGTGAGACAGTGTGCAGAAGGGTTGAAGCAGGGGCTTTGGTCAGAGGGTGTCGTTGTGGATCATATTGCTTATTTATCGGGTAAACCGCCTGATACGGATATGGGCCTTGGCTATTCTATTATTGATGTAAAAACGTAAATAAACGCCACTTTGAATGACTGAGTATGATGACTGAGTATGATGACTGAAAACACCTCTCCCATTTTACCCACGGTTGATGAACTAAAAAAAGCCGTTGCGTTATTTTATGATGGCAGCTCTGCGCCTACGGTAACCGCAAAAGGTATTGGTGATGCAGCTCAAGAAATCATGGATATTGCCGCAGAACACAACATTCCACTTTGCGATAACCCGGCGCTAATTGATTTATTACTGGAGTTGGAATTGGGGGAAGAAATTCCTGAATCGTTGTACATTGCCGTTGCTCATATCATTGCACTGGCCTATCAATTAGGCGGGAAAGAACCGGCCTTATGATCTCGCGCCTTTTATTTCCTTAAATATTGTAAAAAATAAACATGAAAATAATCTCCATTAATCAATCACGTGTTCAATCTGTTGAATACAACGGTGAAAAAATTCAAACCGGTATTTTTAAACGACCCACTAATGAGGATGTTTTTATTTCGGTTTCAGGTTTAAGTGGCGATGCGCAGGCAGACTTGATTAATCATGGTGGGGCCGACAAAGCGGTTTATGGTTTTTCAAACAGCGAATATGCTTATTGGCGTGAGGCGTTAAATCTACCTTCGCTTTCTTCGGGCGCGTTTGGTGAAAATCTCACAATTGAAAATTTGGATGAATATGCGACTTACATCGGTGAGCGTTTTCAAGTTGGAGAATGCATTCTGGAAGTGTCTCAGCCGCGCGTGCCGTGTTTTAAATTGGGTATTGCCTTAGAAAATGTTCAGGCACCTAAACGTTTTACTCAACGGTATCGAACCGGTGTTTATTTTAGAGTGGTTCAAGAGGGAGCGGTGACGCTTGGTGACAGAATGGAGAAACTTTCTAGCCCTGAAGTGCTCGTCAGTGTTGGAGAATTATTTCAAGCTTATTTTGACAAGAAATATGAGAGAAGTTTATATGTGCTCACCTCTGCGAGCCATCTTCGTGCGTTATCTGAAGAGTGGCGGCAAAAAATCGAATTGAGACTCATGTCCTCCATTAAAGAAAATTAAGGGCCTGTTAATACTAATTTTAACGGAGTTAGCGTTAACAGGCCCTAGAAAACAGAAAGCTTGGCTTTGAGTATATTAGCTTCTATGGGTTTAAAGGTACGGTGACTTCTTGCCCTTCCAAACTTATTCCATAATTATTGAATAAATCCGTCTCTATCGAGATGTTTTCCGCTTGAATACGCCCACCGTAGGCATTAAAACGAGATGGCCTAAACTCAGGGTAATTTTCACCGATGTTCAAGTAGGTAGTACGGCCATTATCAAGGGCTGTAATAGTGGCGCCATAAAGGTTAATTTCACTGGCTTGAATGTTGAACAGGTAGACATCGGTAATAATGTCATTATAGATGTCAATCACACCTCCTCGAAGGTTGAGATGAGTACACACGAAGCTGCAGTTGGCCCCTCCGGAAGAAATATTTATTTTGTTGACTTTAAGTTGTAATCCTTCAATCGTGCCGCCTCCGGCTGACACTTCACCAGAAAATATTATGTTGTTATCACTAATGAGTGATAGGTAGTTTTGTACGTTAAGTACGGCACCACCGGATAAGTAAAATTGGTTGTTACCGAGATTGGTACTCCAAGAGTTAATATCAACGGTTGTGCCACCTTTAACATAGACTCCGGTATTGCGTATGATGCCTCCTTCTTCAGGCCAATAGGGGCCACTAACGTTAAAAGCATTAATATTATTGTTTATTTCAATAATGGCGTCAGCCACGTTGTTAAACCGAATATTTCCAGAGAGCGTTAAAGGGGTGTGAATGTAAGTGTTTCCAACACTTTCAAAATTGAGGTTGTTGGCGTACTCATTTTCTTTACCGCTGATCGTTAGTGTTTGGCTTAACGTAACCTTGGGGGCTTGGGAAGGCTCTGTGCTGGGGTCTATATCTTTTGCAACAATATCAATTGAAAAGTCAGTTTTGATGAAGCCTTCTAAAATAGCATCTTTGCTGACATAGATGATGACATTGTCATCGACATCGATATTCAGTTGATGCTGGGTTTGTGTTTCTGGGAGATAGATTTCAGTCACAGCCAATGATAACTGGCTTGATAGTAGCAATGTAGAGAATGTCGCCAAAATGGTTGGAATCTTTTTATTAAAGATGGTGTTTGAGAGTGATTTCATATTTTAACATTCCTATTGTTTTTATTGTGTCATTGTTAAATAGAGGGAAGGCCTGCAGTTTTTATCTTCAATATCTGCAGATTTTTGAGGGTAAAATGAATTCTGGTTTTTCGTCTTGACTATTTGTGACATCTCTCAATGAGTACTAAATTTTCTGGCGTCAATAAAGTCCATGCCGGGTTTGGGTGATGCCCAGTAGGCAAATTATGAACTATCCTTCCGGGTAGGAACGTCGTGTTCTGTTGAAATACAATAATTTTTATTTGAGAGTAAAGTGTCTTTGCTGAAACCATAATGGATGAGACTAATGCAAGAATTTATTAATAACTTAGATATTAATCAATATCTGCCCAGTGCCATTGCTTGGGCTACGAATATTCTCTTGGCTATTGTCATTTTATTGATTGGCCTATGGATTGCAGGTCGTGTTGATAAGCTGGTTCGTAATTTGGGTGAAAAATACGATAAATTAGACAGTACTTTATTTCGATTTTTAGGCAGTGTGGCGCGCTATACCGTAATGGCGTTTGTCGGTATTGCCGTGCTAAATCGCTTTGGGGTGCAAACAGCGTCTATCGTGGCATTGTTAGGTGCGGCCGGGTTGGCGATTGGCTTGGCGTTGCAAGGGGCTATGTCGAATTTGGCGGCAGGAGTGATGCTATTGATTTTTCGTCCTTATAAAGTGGGGGACTTTATTGATTCCGCAGGTCGTTTTGGAAAAGTAACAGAAATTGATATGTTTACTACAATTTTGCAAACGTTTGATAATCAACAAGTGATTATTCCCAATAGCCAGATTTGGGGGCAGCAAATCATCAATCACTCCCACTATGAAGTTCGGGGTGTGGATATGCATTTTGGGATTGCTTACGGGGAAAATATTGATGCGGCTAGAGCGGTGATTGATAAAATTTTGGAAAGCCACCCTCATGTGTTAAAAGATCCGGCGCCATTTGTTGAGGTTGAAACCTTAAATGAAAGCTCGGTGGATTTTTTGGTGCGACCTTTTTGTCAGGGCGTTCATTATTTTGACATTTTATATTCCGTGCCTGAGCAGATTAAAAAAGCCTTAGACGAGGCTGGTATTGAAATTCCTTTTCCTCATCGTAAAGTTATTTTGGTCAACGAAGCCAATTAATTGGCAGCTGCCTTTATGGTATTAGCTTTCCATTAAGGCGCCGGTGTTAAGTAACTGGCTAAGCACATGAAAGTCATCTCGGCTTAATCGCTCAGCATTGTTTTGGAGCTCAATAGAAAGCTGAGTGAAAGGGAGGTCACATAATAGCTGTGCTAAGACTTTGCTGCATGTGTAAGATTCGCCGTCGACAAATAATGACGCTAATCCAGCCGATGAAACTTGATCACTCGTTAACTCATCTTCAAGGTACGCAAAGCGTGCCGCCGTATTTTTCTCGAGGTTTCCATTTAAAATGAGCTCCAAGATATCCTGTTCTTGATAATCTTGAGTGATTTCAGGGGCGCCATATTTGGGGTGGGTCATTTCATACCCAAGCCACTGAGCAATGGCCTCAGGATTATTGATGAGCTTCAGCGCTAATTGTTGAATGCGTTGTACGTCTTCACTGGTTATTACGCCTGGGGTTTGCGTGGCTGGAC
The DNA here is from genome assembly GCF_021234875.1 of Marinibactrum halimedae. GTDB lineage: Bacteria > Pseudomonadota > Gammaproteobacteria > Pseudomonadales > Cellvibrionaceae > Marinibactrum > Marinibactrum halimedae. The sequence continues at coordinate 17,885 of NZ_JAJQVM010000028.1, forward strand.
GTTTGGCATCGGAGAAACGTTGCGATTCCGACAGTGAGGCTCCGATGTGATCACCTAGCCCGGCAAGAATTTCTTCTGCACTGGGCGCACGAAAGCCCACGGAGTAGGTGAGGCATTCACCTTCGGCAACGCCCCAGTGACCATATTGTGGTGGGACGTATAAGACATCGCCCGGTTCCACGAGCCATTCCTCATCAACCTGAAAGTCTTTCAGAATATGCAGGGGGGTATTGTCTACCTTGGGGGCATGTTCATCGTAAGTGGGGCCAATTTTCCAACGACGTTTGCCTTCTGCTTGAAGTAAAAATACATCGTATTGGTCGTAATGTGGGCCAACACTGCCACCATCGGCAGCGTAGCTGATCATCATGTCGTCTAGGCGCCAGCTAGGAATAAAATGAAACCGTTCCAGTAATTGGGCAATGTCAGAAGAGTAATGATCCACCGCTTGTACCAGCAGTGTCCAATGAGATTCGGGGAGTTGGGCGAAGATGGATTCTTCAAAAGGTCCGCAATGCAATGCCCAAGGGGTGCTTTTATTTTTCTCGGACCCCGTTTGTTTAAGGTTGCCTTTTTCAAGAATGATTCGAGATTCTATGTCTTCTTCCAGTGCTAGGCCCGCTAGTTCATTGGCTGTGATGAGTGGTTTAAAATCGGGAGATTGAAATTCAGGAAAGACGCCCCGTAATAAAACGGGTTTTTGTTGCCAGTAACTTTCTAAAAACTCATTAACCGTTAAATGGCCAAGTTGTTGCAAAATACTCATGATCCGTCTCTGAAGAAAGGGGGGGCTAGGTGATGCTTGAGAAGAAAAAAGGCAATTAAATCTACAAGATTAAGTCACGCTTAGCGTAAGTACGCTTACGCTAAGCGTGGATGAAATAGAAAATGCTCAGATGTTTTTCGCTTGTTCTACCGCATTGCCTATGTAATTCGCTGGTGTTAATTCACGCATGGTTTGTTTGGCTTCTTCTGGAATGTCCAGTGTCTCCACAAACGCTAAGATGGTGTCTTTCGAGATATCTTGTCCGCGCGTTAGGGCTTTTAATTTCTCGTACGCTTCAGGTACTTGGTAGCGACGCATAATGGTTTGAATCGGTTCGGCCAAGACTTCCCAGCTATTGTTTAGGTCTTCTTCAAGGCGTGGGGTATTAATTTCTAATTTACCTATTCCTTTTAATACGGAAGCGAGTGCGATGGCTGTGTACCCGAAGCCCACGCCCATATTACGTAAAACAGTAGAGTCGGTTAAATCACGCTGCCAACGAGAAATGGGTAATTTAGCGGCTAAATGCCCGAAGAGGGCATTGGCAATGCCTAAGTTGCCTTCTGAGTTTTCAAAATCAATCGGGTTGACTTTATGTGGCATGGTGGAGGAGCCGATTTCCCCGGCAACGGTTTTTTGTTTGAAATACCCTAATGAAATATAGCCCCAAATATCTCGGTCAAAATCAATCAAGATCGTATTAAAACGAGCCATCGCATCAAACAATTCTGCAATGTAATCGTGGGGTTCTATTTGTGTGGTGTAGGGGTTCCAAGTCAGGCCTAAGCTTTCCACAAATTGCTTGGCATTCGCAGCCCAGTCAGTAGAGGGGTAGGCAGACAGGTGTGCGTTATAGTTGCCCACGGCACCGTTAATTTTACCCAATAATTCTACGGCGTTAATCAGTTGTAATTGACGCTTTAATCGCGCCACTACGTTTGCCATTTCTTTTCCCACTGTGGTGGGGGAGGCCGTTTGGCCGTGGGTGCGAGAAAGCATCGGGATGTCAGCAAAGTTCTGAGCCAGTGTCGAAATCGCATCAACGGTGGCTTGCATTTGCTCAATGATCAGTTCGCGACCTTGTTTCAACATTAAGCCGTGAGACAAATTATTAATGTCTTCCGAGGTACAGGCAAAGTGAACAAATTCGCTGATGGCTTCTAATTCTTCATTACCGGCAAATTGCTCTTTAATAAAATACTCTACGGCTTTGACGTCATGGTTGGTGGTTTTTTCAATGTCTTTGATGCGTTGGGCTGAGGCTTCAGAAAAGTCGGAAACAATGCTATTGAGCAGGGTGTTGGTGCTGTCACTGAAAGGTGGAACCTCTTCAATGTCGGAATGTTGCGACAAAATTTGTAGCCAGCGAATTTCTACTTCCACTCGGCATTTAATTAAGCCATATTCGCTGAAAATGGAGCGCAATGTAGTGGTGTGGCGGCCATAGCGGCCGTCGATTGGAGACACGGCCGTTAAAGAAGAAAGTGGTAAAGTCGGTGCTGTGTCGTTCATGTAATAAGCCCTTTACTGATTAAAACCCTAAGAATGTGTGTTTTTAAAACGGTGTTATTGAACAAGCATTTATTAAACAAGCGTCTATTAAACAAGCGTCAATTAAACAAGCGTCAATTAAACAAGCCCCTATTAAACATTGTGTGAAGATTGCCATTAACGTGGAGTGCCATTTGATGCTTGATCGTAAAGTCGTTTCGTGGCGGATTCGATATGACGCTTGTTGACAATTAAATGAAAACGACTGCCGCCCACTTGACGCCATAGCATGGTAGCGCGAATGCCGGAGAACAAGAGAGCGCGAATTTGGTTGGCAATACGAGGTTGTTGCAAATAATTAAAGTCACCCAGTACCTGAATTCGGTAAGAAAAAGTACTGATGGTATCTGTGTACACCGTCGCTAAATTACCGATGATGTTTTCATGGGTGAGATCGAAATGTTGTCGTTGTTGTTCTGCCCGATCGAGGCGGTTGGCAATGATCGATAACATACTTGGATGTTTATGGAGTTTTTTTTGCAAATGCATCATGCCCAGCACATAGCGCATGGCGTGTGGATAGCTTTTGGCGCGACGCTGGGCGAAGGTTTCAATTAATGCTCTTAAACCCAATTCGACATGCTGAATTTGACCTGTATACACATCCAGAGTTTGCTGGGGGTTGGTCACAAATAGGCTTTCTAAGGAGTGTTCGATGAACATTTTTGGCGCGCTGCCTTGGCGAGCCAATTGCTCGACCAATGCCGCTGCTTGAAACATGCCGCCTAACGCGATGGCCTGCTGTTGCCATTTATTCATTAAAGGGCTTCCTTATTATCATCATGGTGATTGAGCCCTGCTTCGATGACGGCACCACCTAAGCAAATGTCTTTGTCATAAAAGACGACAGATTGTCCGGGTGTGATGGCTCGTTGAGGTTCATCAAAGTTAACACGAACGCGTCCATTGCTCAGTGGGATCAGTGTGGCGGCTTGATCAGGTTGGCGATAGCGTGTTTTCGCCATGACACGTAAACCCCCTTGTGGGGTGGTGTGATGATGAGGATTGATCCAATGGCATTCATTGGCGATTAGATATTCTTTAAATAGCCTTGGGTGATTTTTCCCTTGCACCACCAATAATTCATTACGTTTTAAGTCTTTTTCGGCCACAAACCAAGGCTCTTCAGAGGCGCCTTTCACTCCCCCAATGCCTAAGCCTTGGCGTTGACCAATGGTGTGGTACATCAAGCCGGCATGTTCGCCGATGACGTTACCGTCTTCGGTGACAATAGAGCCCGGTTGGGCAGGAAGATATTGTTCTAAAAAGTCTTTAAAACGGCGTTCACCAATAAAGCAAATCCCGGTGCTGTCTTTTTTGTTGTGCGTGATTAAATCGTGTTCTTCGGCAATGGCGCGCACAACGGGCTTGTCCAGGTCGCCTACGGGGAAGAGTGATTTGCGAAATTCCTCTTCACCCACTGCATGCAAGAAATAGCTTTGGTCTTTGTTGTTATCGAGGCCTTTGGCTAGGTAGGTGTGTCCGCTGTCATCTACGCGACGTACGTAGTGACCGGTGGCGATACGCTCAGCACCAAGCACTTCGGCGTATTCTAAGAAGACTTTAAATTTAATTTCTCGGTTGCAAAGTATGTCTGGGTTAGGAGTGCGGCCGGCTTTGTATTCTTTTAGAAAATGTTCGAACACATTATCCCAATATTCAGCGGCAAAATTAGCCGTATGCAGTTTTATGCCTAGCTTATCGCAGACGGCTTGTGCATCGGCTAAATCGGTTTTGGCGGTGCAGTATTCGGTGCCATCGTCTTCATCCCAATTTTTCATGAACAGCCCTTCAACGGTATAGCCTAATCGTTGAAGTAATAGGGCAGACACAGAAGAGTCGACCCCGCCGGACATCCCGACAATAACTTTTACTCCTTCATTTTCGGGCTTAGGAGTAAAAGAGGAAAAATCAGTCATGGTTCGGTTCCTGTTCAATCATGCCCAGTGAACGAATGATGTCAATCGAACGTAGGCTTTGGTCACGCCTTTTGCTTATTTAAAGATCGGCCTGGCTAAATGTTAGTTGGGTTGGCGCTACTTTGATCGCTATGCCGGTCTCAATGGATTAAAAGGAGGCGATTCTACTTGGGTTCGGCAACGATCGCCAAGGGGTAAAGTGCGCCTTGTTGGTGGCGCTCAATATCTTCCAGTACCAGCGGGCTGCGAAGCTGCGTGACGTGAGCGCGTACGTCGTCTAAGGAATACCATTGTGCAGAGAGAATGCCTTCATCAAGGGGGAGTTCTGGTTTAAATGCTACCGGGCGGGCAACGAAGGTGTGCCGTACATAGGTGACTCCGTTGGGAGCATTGTAGAGAGAAACGCCAATGAAATGGGTTAATTCAACTTGCCAGCCGGTTTCTTCCAGTGTTTCGCGAGTGGCGGCGTTTTGTAGGCTTTCATTGGCTTCCAGGTGGCCAGCAGGTTGGTTAATCACAAACTCGGCAGTGTTTGGCGAGGGGGCCTCTTTATTGCGCTCTTTTACTAATAAATATTTTCCGTCGTTGAACACCACCGTTGCCACTGTGACGTGTGGAAGGAAGGTTCGATGATCGGATACAGGGTTTTTCATGGGGTGATCCTAACGGGAACGTTTGTGTCGTGTTGTCCCGACTTTTTTGGTAGTACGGGCACTATTGGTAGTACGGGCATTTTTGGTAGTACGTACATTTTTGGTAGTACGTACATTTTTGGTAGTACGTACATTTTTGGTTGTATGGACATTGGAACGGCGGCTCTTGGTTTTGGATGGGCCGGGCGCAACAGTGGATTGCTGTTTTAAGTGGGGGAAATGCTCAGCCATATTCACTTCTACTGTACAAGAGTCACCAGGTTGAAGTTGACCTAATGACCATGGGCCAATTTGATGGCGAATCAAGCGCAGGGTGGGGAAGCCCACAGCAGCAGTCATTCTTCTGACTTGACGGTTACGACCTTCGGTAATGGTGATGGCGATCCATGAAGTGGGTATGTTTTTGCGAAACCGTACCGGAGGCGTTCGTGGCCAAACGGAAGGGGCATCTATTCGCTGAGCTTTAGCCGGTAGAGTGGGGCCGTCTTTTAACTCAAGGCCGTGTTGCAGTTGGTTTAATGCTGCTTCGGTGATGTCGCCATCTACTTGCACCCAGTACGTTTTGGGGAGTTTATGGGAGGGGTGTGTGATTGCATGTTGTAAGCGGCCATTATCGGTCAGCAGCAAGAGGCCTTCGGAATCTCTGTCTAATCTCCCAGCGGGGTAAACGTTTGGCACGTTAATAAAGTCTTTTAATGTTTTCCGTTGCTCACCGTCTGTAAATTGCGTGAGTACATCAAACGGTTTATTCAGCAAAATCAGTTTTGCCACTGAGTCTCCTCGTTTAAAAGAAATCGTAGTATTAATAAAAGCAAATGGGAGGGCGCCCATTGTTAATCAAAGTGGTAAGGATGCTAACATTCCAACGCTCAGTGTTCAGTCTTTGCATTACTCAATCTTTGAATTCCCCATTCGAAAAAAATCTATTAAATAACTTGCCGCTGAAATCCTTGTCTTGGCGTTCTAAAGAGTTGTGACAGACTCGTTACTCGGCTATTTTTCAGTAAGTATTCATAAGGATCATAAATAGCCATTATTAATAACAGCCTTTAATAAATAAGGTGTTCATAAAAGCCATCTAACTACAGCATAACTACAACAAGAGAGGTCCTATGGTTTACCAACATATTTCTGTGCCTTCAGAGGGCGCAAAGATTACGGTGCAGCATAATGGGAGTCGCCCCATCCTTGATGTACCAGATTGTCCCATTATTCCCTTTATTGAAGGGGACGGTATTGGTGTGGATATTACACCGGTGATGCGTAAAGTTGTCGATGTTGCGGTAAAGCAAGCTTACGGTGGTAAGCGAAAAATTGCCTGGATGGAAGTCTTTTGTGGAGAGAAAGCGGCGCAGTTATACGATGGAGAGTGGTTTCCCAGTGAGACGCTAGAAGCCATTAAAGAACATTTAGTGGCCATAAAAGGGCCGTTAACCACTCCAGTGGGAGGTGGGTTTCGCTCTTTGAATGTGGCCTTACGTCAGGAATTGGATTTGTACGTATGTCAGCGCCCTGTGCGATGGTTTCATGGTGTTCCTTCTCCGGTAAAGCATCCTGAAAATGTGAATATGGTGATTTTTCGAGAAAACTCAGAAGACATTTATGCGGGCATTGAATGGAAAGCCGGCAGTGAAGAGGCCCGAAAGTTAGTCCAGTTTATGCAAAAAGAACTGGGGGTCACTAAAATTCGATGGCCAGACGCTACCGGTGTGGGTATTAAGCCGGTGTCTGAGGAGGGCTCAAAGCGTTTAATTCGTAAAGCCATCCTGTATGCCATTGAGCACAATATGCCTTCTGTAACCATGGTCCATAAAGGCAATATCATGAAGTTCACTGAAGGCGCCTTCAGAGATTGGGGATATGAATTAGCCCAGCAAGAGTTCGACGCCCAACTTTATGAAGGTGGGCCTTGGGTGGTTATCAAAAACCCAAAAACCGGAGGAGACATCATCATCAAAGATGTTATTGCCGATGCGATGTTGCAACAGGTTCTATTGCGACCCTCTGATTACAGTGTAATTGCCACATTGAATCTCAATGGTGACTACTTGTCTGACGCCCTTGCGGCGCAAGTTGGCGGTATTGGTATTGCGCCTGGTGCGAATTTGTCGGACTCCATTGCTATTTTTGAGGCCACCCATGGCACCGCACCTAAGTACGCGGGTCAAGACAAAGTGAATCCGGGCAGTTTATTGTTATCAGCAACGATGATGCTGGATCACATGGGCTGGGGAGAGGCTTCGGAATTGATTGTCCAAGGTATGGAAGCGGCCATAGGTAGAAAGACCGTCACCTATGATTTTGCACGGTTAATGAATGCAGCCGAAGAGGTGCCCAGTTCACGATTTGGCGAGTGCATTATTCAAGCTATGCAGCAGGTGGCTTAGCCCATATTGGGTAACGCGCAAGCGCCATAGCGCTTGCGCTTTGGGTATCAATAATTTGGGATCACTAATGATGGGTTTGCATGGCGTGTGGCTCTAGTGGTGTAGCATGAAGGCCACTTTTTTGAAAATCATTGTGTTGCCCCAAAGCATCCACAAGGGGTTTGATGTGTACGGCATGGCGCCCTTTGTTTCCATCGACAACATCAAAAGTCACAGGCTGACCTGCCTTGAGTGTTTTATAGCCCTCCATTTCAATGACGGAATAGTGGGCAAATAAATCACCACCACCGCCTTCAGGAAGAATAAAACCGTAACCTTTTGCGTTGTTAAACCACTTTACAGTACCAGTTGGCATGATGCTATTTCCTTCTTTTTGTTGGCCCAACCCATAGATTAATGAGGGGAGGGTGACGTCGTTATTATTGTTAGAAGTCGATTTATTCTTATAAAAAGGAGTTATATTTTTTGGCTTGGGTTAAATATCTATATAGATTATGGGTAACGATCCCTGAGAGCAGATTATTGAATATCGGCGTAATACCAAATAGTGAGTCTGTGTTACTTAACTTCTCAATTTCTGACCGCTGAACTTTCAAACATTAACATTATTACTGTCGAGAGATATTTTGGTATTAATCCTACGTTGAGGCCACTGACTGCTCATTTTTGAATGTCACCATCTTATTATTCTAATTTTTCTGGTTTTTTACTGATTTGTTTGTTGAATTCTTACAAATAAGGATCCATCAATAGCTTTATACTCGTACGAACGTTAAGTCGTTGTCAAGCCGTTGGGCCCGGCGCGAGATATTGCGTTGCAATATGGGGTAGAATGCCCGAAAAGGTAACGATACAGCGCATTAAAGGGTTTTGCGAGACTATGGGTAATTTCGATTATCATCGACTAACATTAAGTAGTGAAGACACTCACGACAGTAATGACAGTGGTTTGGCAGTTGCGGAAGAAAAGCCAAAACTCAAACGACCGTCGTTGTATAAAGTGGTAATGTTAAACGACGACTACACACCAATGGAATTTGTGGTTGATGTTTTGGAGCGTTTCTTTTCCATGCATCGTGAAAAAGCAACGCAAATTATGTTAACGGTACATACAGAGGGTCGAGCCGTGTGCGGGGTGTTCACGCGAGATGTGGCAGAAACTAAAGCCGCTCAAGTGAATCAATATGCTAGAGAAAATCAACATCCGCTGCTGTGCGAAATTGAAGCAGCTGGCGAGGATGAATAACCTGATCGTGAATTTGAAAGTTTGAGGTTGAATCAATGTTGAGCAAGGATTTGGAAGTGACCCTAAATCTGGCCTTCAAGGGAGCCCGGAGTAAACGCCATGAGTTTATGACGGTTGAACACCTCTTGTTGGCGTTAATTGATAATGAATCCGCAGCGGCGGTGTTGAAAGCCTGCGGTGCAGACCTCAACAGTTTGCGCAAAGAGTTGGTCGAGTTCGTGGACTCTACCACGCCATTAATTCCAGAAAATGACAGTGAGCGAGAAACTCAGCCTACTTTAGGTTTTCAGCGGGTTCTGCAACGGGCTGTCTTTCATGTGCAATCTTCCGGTAAAAAAGAAGTCACTGGTGCCAACGTGTTGGTGGCGATCTTCAGTGAACAGGAAAGCCAAGCTGTCTATTACCTTAAACAGCAAAGTATTGCTCGTATTGATGCCGTCAATTTTATCACCCACGGTATTTCCAAAGTGGCTGGGCAATCCGATCACAGTGTTGACTCTTCCCAAGAAAGCCAAGAAGAAGAAGGTCTAGGTACTGGTGAGTCCAGCTCTTCCAGCCCTCTAGAGTCGTTTGCCACGAATCTAAATGAAGAGGCCATGTTGGGCCGTATTGACCCTTTGGTTGGGCGTGACCAGGAGTTAGAGCGGGTCAGCCAGGTGTTGGCTCGTCGTCGAAAAAATAATCCGCTGTTGGTAGGTGAGTCTGGTGTTGGTAAAACCGCCATTGCAGAAGGCTTGGCTAAGCGCATCGTCGATGGTGATGTGCCCGATATCCTTCTCGACAGTGTTGTTTATTCGCTTGATTTAGGGTCGCTCTTGGCAGGTACAAAATACCGGGGCGATTTTGAGAAGCGCTTTAAAGGCCTCTTGGCGGAGCTGAAAAAGCAAGAAAAAGCCATTCTGTTTATCGATGAAATCCACACCATCATTGGTGCTGGTGCGGCATCTGGTGGCGTTATGGATGCCTCAAACCTACTGAAACCGTTATTGACGTCCGGTGAAATCCGTTGTGTAGGTTCCACCACGTTCCAAGAGTATCGCGGTATTTTCGATAAGGATCGGGCGCTCTCTCGTCGATTCCAGAAAATTGACGTGAATGAGCCGTCCGTCGATGACACTTACCATATTTTGCGAGGTTTAAAATCACGCTTCGAATCGCATCATGGTCTGAAATATACCGATGCTGCGCTTAAGGCCGCGTCTGAGTTGGCCTCGAAATACATCACTGAACGCTTTATGCCTGATAAAGCCATTGATGTGATTGATGAAGCGGGTGCCTATCAGCAGCTGCAGCCGACCACCAAGCGTAAGCGTCAAATTGGTGTGGGAGATATCGAGAAGATTGTTGCTAAAATCGCTCGAATTCCTCCCAAAAGCGTGTCTGCCTCAGACAAAGAGCAGCTTCAGAAATTGGATGATCAATTGAAGTTGACCGTATTCGGTCAAAACGTGGCGATTGAAGCGCTAACCACCTCCATTAAGCTGTCGCGTGCCGGTTTGGGTTCGCCGGATAAGCCAGTAGGGTCGTTCCTCTTTGCCGGGCCAACGGGCGTAGGGAAAACTGAGTTGTGTCGTCAATTGGCTTCTTCCATGGGTATTGAGCTATTGCGCTTTGATATGTCTGAGTATATGGAGCGTCATACGGTTTCTCGCTTGATTGGTGCGCCTCCAGGTTATGTTGGTTTTGACCAGGGGGGGTTATTGACAGAAGCCGTCACCAAACACCCCCATTGCGTGGTGCTGTTGGATGAAATTGAAAAAGCTCATCCTGAAGTCTTCAACTTGCTGTTGCAGGTGATGGATCACGGCACACTGACTGACAATAATGGGCGTAAAGCGGACTTCCGGAATGTTATCTTGATCATGACCACCAATGCCGGTGCCGAAGACATGGGGCGTAACTCCTTTGGTTTCACCCAGCAAGATCACTCTACTGACGGTATGGAAGCCATTAAAAAGCTCTTTACCCCAGAATTTCGTAACCGCTTAGATTCCATCATTCAGTTTGGTGCCTTAAGCCTAGATGTAGTGAAAACCGTAGTGGATAAATTCTTGGTAGAACTGCAAGCTCAGCTTGATGACAAACGTGTGGTATTGCACGTTGAAGAGGAAGCACGATTGTGGCTGGCAACCAATGGTTATGATGAAAAAATGGGCGCCCGCCCGATGGCTCGTTTAATTAAAGAGAAGCTCAAAAAGCCATTGGCGGAGTTGGTGCTCTTTGGGGAGCTAAGCTCTGGTGGTGAGGTGCATGTTACCGTTGATGACGATGACTTGAGTATTGAGTTGGAAGTGGAGGAGGTGGCGTAAACGCCGCCTTTTCTTTCTGGTTGAGTTGTTAGCTGCAAAAACAGTGGCGTTAAAAAGCAGCAATGAGTCTTACTGGCCTTAGTGGGCAAAGTATTAGTGGACTAAGTGTTAGTGGGTTAAATGAAATGAATAGCAGAAACAAAAAAGCCCGCCTGTTGCATTCAGCAGGCGGGCTTTTTTGTGAGAATCGTTTACCTTTCGGCGTGCTGTTTAGCGTGCGCGATAAGTGATTCTGGCTTTGCTCAAGTCGTAAGGCGTCAGTTCTACTTTGACTTTATCGCCAGTTAGAATGCGAATGTAGTTTTTACGCATTTTCCCGGAAATGTGGGCAGTAACCATATGGCCGTTTTCCAACTTGACGCGGAAGGTCGTATTCGGGAGGGTGTCTACGACTTCGCCTTCCATTTCAATGTGGTCTTCTTTCGCCATTCAATGCATTCCTCAGTGTTTAATCGTCTTACGGTTGGGGCTTAAAAAATAGGCGTGAATTGTGCACTAAATGCCGTGCAGCGCCAAGGGTATATTGCGGCAAAACACGAAAAACTTTTGCTATTGGATGGTCATTAACCGAATTGAAGGAAATTATTGCGGATCTTCCGGCGCCCAAGTGCCTTCAATGTAGAGTTCTAAGGGTTGAAAGCGGGTTTTGTAATTCATTTTGATGCATTCGCGGATCCAGTACCCCAGATAGACAGAGTCCAAATCGAGGGCTTTGGCCTGTTCAATTTGGCAAAGAATGGCAAAGGTACCGAAACTGCGCTTGGGATAATCGGGGTCGTAAAAGGTGTATACCGCAGAGAGGCCATTATCCAGCACATCGATGACGGCGACAGAAACCAATTTATCGTTGAGCCTGAAGGTGATAAAACGAGTAACGCCCCATTCGCTGGTTAAAAATGAATCGTATTGCTTGCGAGAAGGCGGGTACATGTCGCCGTCTTGGTGGCGAGCGTTGATGTATTTTTCATAAAGCTCGAAATACTCCTCTGAATCAATGGAGTCCACAGTATCCACGGTGAGGTCGGCATTGCGTTTTAGGCATCGTCGTTGTTGTCGGTTCGGCTGAAATTGATGAACAGGGATTCGCGCTGGAATGCACTGGCGACAGGCCTTGCACTGTGGTTTATACAGGTGTTGGCCACTTCGGCGAAAGCCAATTTCAGACAACCGGCTGTAAACATCTTGATCAATGTGAGCTTGAGGGTCGACAAAAACCGTTGTCGCGATCCGGTCGGGAAGATAGCTGCAGTCGTGGGGGTGGGTGGCGAAAAGTCTCAGATTGGCCACGTTAATGCCTCTCTACGCGGTTATGTCTATGCTGCCATGGGTTGATCATGGTTGTCGTCATCAATGTTCTGTCTGTTGTTTCCGAGTAATACAGCGCTGCACTAAAGTAAGAATAGCCGAAAAGCATAGCGCAAGAGTGCCCGTAAAGTCATCGCCCGTCTTATGCTCAACGAATAGATGAAATTGGATTGTTTTTTAGCCAGATTCTAATCCTTATCCAGCTCCATTCTATCCAGCTTCACTTTGCCAGGCGTTATGCCTTTTTCGCGGTTGGCATACAACACGGATTCAAAATCTTCACGTGGTATTTCGATTGCGCCCATAGAAACCAAATGGTCTGTTTTGACTTGGCAATCCAGAAGAGAATAGCCGAGAGCATTTAAGCGTTCGCATAAAAAGACCAGTGCCACTTTTGAGGCATTGGCTTTCAGGCTAAACATGGATTCCCCAAAGAAAACTCGGTTGATGGTCATCCCGTAGAGCCCTCCTACCAATTCCCCCTCCTGCCAGCATTCGACGCTATGGGCATAGCCCTGATGATGAAGGTTGATAAAAGCCTCTGATAATTCTTCTGTGATCCAGGTGCCTTCGTGTTGTCGAGTATCACCACAGTGTTGAATCACTTGCTCGAACTGTTGATCAATGGTCACGGTAAACAGCCCTTTTCGCATCAGCTTCTTGAGGCTTTTGGAGGTGTGAACTTGATCAGGATAGAGAACGCAGCGGGGGCTAGGGCTCCACCACAATAAAGGTTCACCCTCACTGAACCAGGGAAAAATGCCGAGAGAGTAGGCGTGTACCAGTCGAGCGGGCGATAGATCACCACCGGCGGCCAGTAGGCCGTTAGGATCGTCGAGCGCTTGATGAGTGGGAGGGAAGTCGTCTTGATGTATATCGAGCCAAGGGATGTAACTCATAGAGGTTGGAACCGTCTCCGGCGTTTAACTGGTGAGAGTCTGTGCTTGTTTATAAATTGATGAGTCCATTCAAAGCGATGAATCCATAAAGGAGAGGCCGGGTGTTTGCCGACGCTCTTCTTTAGGCGATTATAAATTTACACGTTCAGATCATTCTTGATCGTCAAGAAACTTTTCGGCATCCAGCGCGGCTTGGCAACCTGCACCGGCAGAGGTAATGGCTTGACGATACACTTGGTCTGCCACGTCTCCTGCAGCAAACACTCCGGGTATACTGGTACTGGTGGCGAAGCCTTCGGTGCCGCTTTTTACGGTAATGTAGCCGTTTTCCATTGCCAGCTGACCTTCGAATAGCCCAGTGTTCGGTTTATGACCGATGGCGATAAAGACGCCGGCGACATCCAATTGCTTTTCTTCGCCGCTTTCTGTGCTCTTAACGCGCAATCCGTTCACGCCCTGATCATCACCGAGGACTTCCTCCAGGGTGTGATTCCATTCAAGTCGTATGTTGCCGGTTTCGGCTTTTTTGAAGAGCTTGTCTTGAAGAATTTTTTCCGCACGAAGCGTGTCACGGCGGTGGATCAAGGTGACTTCGCTACAGATATTGGAAAGGTAAAGGGCCTCTTCAACAGCGGTATTACCCCCGCCGACGACGGCGACTTTTTGATCGCGGTAGAAAAAGCCGTCGCAAGTAGCACAGGCGCTCACACCCTTACCGGCAAAGGCTTCTTCCGAAGGTAAGCCAAGGTATTGAGCTGAGGCGCCCGTGCAGATAATCAAGGCGTCACAAGAGTACTTGTTGGTGCCTTCGATAATGAAGGGGCGTTGTGAGAGATCGGCTTTTTCGATGTGGTCGAAAATCACTTCCGTATCGAAGCGCTCTGCATGGGCTTGCATTTGCATCATCAGGTCTGGGCCTTGCAATTCAGCAACACCGCCAGGCCAGTTCTCCACATCTGTGGTGGTGGTTAATTGCCCCCCTTGCTGCATGCCGGTAATCACCACGGGTTTTAAATTTGCCCGTGCAGCATAGATGGCTGCGGTATATCCGGCGGGGCCGGAGCCTAATATAATCAATGGGTGATGTTGATGTTCGCTCATTACCTCGAGATCCTTTAAAGAGACTTCAGTCTGTGTTAATTATAGAGATTTACAATCTAACTCTTTGTTTTCATTGGCTTTGTTTTCAGTCTTTGAGAACATCGATCAGAGGTTCGGCACGTTAACGAACGGTGCTTAGACTAAAAAGAGTGCGCAGGTCAAAAAGAGAAGGTTGATCAGTTTTCTCTGTAAATAATTGAATAGTATACAATTTTACAATGTTCAGGTGCGCAAACCCAGTGGGTAGCGACTCTGTGTAAAGTATAAAAGATAAGGTGGCGACGACTTGATGTTTTACAACTATCAAAGTGGCGCTTTTATAAGGTGATTTGCTCTTACAGTGCTTTGCTGTGAAGTGATGCCTTGGTTTCTTGGGGGAAGTTTTGTCAGATAGCCCAGCAGAGCAAGTGTCGGTACCAACGACCGGCAAACTTATGAAATATGTGCGTGAAGGGGCCCTTATTGGCTTCTCCGTGATGTGTCTTTACTTATTCATGTCGTTAATTTCCTATGACCCTCGTGACCCCGGTTGGTCCAGTACCGGCACGGGCTCTGTCATTCATAATTCAGGTGGTGCTGCCGGTGCTTGGCTGGCCGATGTGTTTTTCACAGGCTTTGGGTATCTCGCCTATTTCTTTCCAGTGCTGCTTGCCTTACGCGCGGTGAGTGTGTTTCTCGGACGCCATAATACACCTGAGGCGCCGACGTTTGATTGGGTTTTGATTGCGTTGAGGTTGGTGGGGTTCGTCTTGGTAATGGTCGCCGGTACTGGGTTGATCGCGTTGAAATATGGTGCTGAGGCAAGTGCGTTGCCGGCTTCGAATGGCGGTATTCTCGGGGCATCTGTTGCAGTGGCAATGGAAGGGGCGTTCTCTTATGTCGGCGGTACGTTGATTCTAACGGCATTATTTCTGTTTGGTATTACGGTCTTTACCGATCTTTCTTGGCTTGGGTTGATGGATGCCATTGGCGGGCGCGTGTTGGCATTAGGGCAGTGGTGGCAAGCGCGTAAAGCGCGTGCAGAGGCCGAAAAACAAGAGGACGCATTGGCTCAGTCGGCCATTGAAGAGCGCCAAACTCGTCGAGAAGCGCGCGAAAAACTCACACCTAAGCGAGAACCTCCAACCATCAAGGCATTGCCCGATAAGCCGAAACCGGTCAGTGAGCGAGCCCAAAAGGAAAAGCAAACGCGCTTATTTGATGAGACTCCGGTAACGGGCGAATTGCCACCCCTTAACTTGCTGGATCAGCCCTCAGGTAAGGAGAAGAAAGGATTCTCGCAAGAATCGTTAGAGGCCATGAGTCGACTGCTGGAGTTGAAGCTTCAGGATTTCGGCATCACGGTAGAGGTGGTTTCGGTGCTGCCTGGGCCTGTGGTCACTCGCTTTGAAATTCAACCCGCGCCGGGTGTCAAAGCCAGCCGTATTACCAACCTTGCTAAGGATTTGGCACGTTCACTGGCGGTCATCAGTGTGCGGGTGGTGGAAGTCATCCCCGGTAAATCAGTGATGGGCATTGAAATTCCCAACGAGCACCGGCAAATGGTGATGCTGAGTGAAGTGCTGTCCACACCTACCTACGATAAATCGAAATCTGCCTTAACCTTGGCCCTTGGTCATGATATTGGTGGCGAGCCTGTCATTGCTGATTTGGCCAAAATGCCCCATCTGTTGGTGGCAGGGACGACCGGATCAGGTAAATCCGTTGGCGTGAATGCCATGCTGCTGAGCTTGCTGTACAAATCCACGCCAGAAGAGGTTCGATTAATCCTCGTTGATCCAAAAATGTTGGAGTTGTCGGTATACGAAGGTATTCCACACCTATTAACCCCAGTTATTACAGACATGAACGATGCTGCCAACGGCTTGCGTTGGTGTGTGGGTGAGATGGAGCGCCGATACAAACTCATGGCGGCCTTGGGAGTACGAAACCTTACCGGTTACAACCGCAAGATTCGCGATGCGGAAAAGTCCGGTGAGCCTATTCAGGACCCGTTATGGGTGGCCAGTGAACACTACGAACCTGGAATGGAGGAAGCGCCCGCCCCGGAATTGACCACATTACCGGCCATTGTCGTGGTGATTGATGAATTCGCCGATATGATGATGATTGTGGGTAAGAAGGTGGAGCAGTTGATTGCTCGAATTGCCCAGAAGGCGCGAGCTGCGGGTATACATTTGATTTTGGCAACCCAGCGACCCTCGGTGGATGTGATTACGGGTTTGATCAAAGCGAACGTACCCACACGCATTGCGTTTCAGGTGTCTTCTAAAATTGACTCTCGAACCATCATCGACCAAGGCGGTGCCGAGCAATTGCTCGGCCATGGCGATATGCTGTACATGCCGCCGGGCAGCAGTGTGACTCAGCGTGTGCATGGTGCTTTTGTGGATGATCATGAAGTGCACGCCGTCGTTGCTGATTGGAAGCGTCGGGGTGAGCCGGATTATCTTGAAGAAATTACTGACGAAAGCGTTAACACCATTGCGGTACCTGGGCTGGCCACAGAAGGGGAAGAGGGCGACAACGATGAGTCTGACCCACTCTATGATGAGGCGGTGGAATTTGTCACTCAAAGTCGCAAAGCCTCAATTTCCTCGGTACAGCGTAAGCTGCGGGTAGGGTATAACCGAGCAGCACGACTGATTGAAACCATGGAGGCCGCTGGCGTTGTGAGTGCCATGGGGCACAATGGTAACCGTGAGGTGCTAGCGCCTCCGCCTCCAAAAGACTGATGTGACCTTGGTGTTAAACAGTTTGTAGAAGAAAAATTTTGTAGAAGAACATTTTTTGTAGAAGAACAATGTAGAAGAGCAATAAGGGTGTTGCCAATGAATATATTTTTTCCAGGTGAGCGTCGCCAAGTCTTGTCTTCAGTGCGAAAGATAGCGGTGGGCGTTACTGGCGTATTGTTGATGTCATCGGCCATCGCCTCATCCGCCATGGGTGGGGGTACAGAGCCCTATGAGACGACAGTTGCTCAAAAGACTGTCACTCAAAAGACCGTTGCTCAAGAGACAACCGATCAAAAAACAGTGGCTCAACAGAAAGAGGCTCAACAGAAAGAGGTTCAACAGCCTGCTAATAAAAAACAGGATATTCACCAAGCCTTTACACGAGAATTGGCGAAACGCTTGAAGTCTTTGCAGTCTGTCACGGGTAAATTTACGCAGCGTTTGCTCTCAAAAGAGGGGGAGCTTTTACAATCTTCTGAAGGCAATTTTGCATTGCAGCAGCCCAGTCAGTTTCGTTGGCATACTCTCGCTCCGTTTGAGCAAGTGTTGATGTCAGATGGCGATACATTATGGTTGTACGACCCTGACCTAGAGCAAGTCACGGTCAAAAAAATCACACCGCAGAATGACCAAACCCCCATGCGTTTAATCAGTGGTGATCAAAAAGCACTGACAGATAACTACCTGGTATCACAATTGATTACCATGGAGAGTTTTCCTGTTAAGCGTCGATATGAATTGGTGCCCACAGGCGCCTCTGAATATTCCGCGATCAGTGTCACCTTTGCTGGCGATCAGCTTATTGAAATGAGTGCTTTGGATGCCTCATCGAATACCACGGAATTTGCGTTTTCGGACATGAATACCGCCGCGAAATTAAACGATGAGGATTTTCATTTCACCATCCCGAAAGGCACTGATGTTTTTCATGAAGATGCCCCATAACTTTTTTATAGGGAATGACTGTGTTGTAGGGAATGATGTTGTTGTAGAGAATGACTTTGTGTCGGGTTGCTGAAAAGTGATTAATTTTCATGACTGATGATTTATTTGGTGATGGCGCCGCTAACAACACTGCATTGAGAGCGGGGTTATCGCAACATCAATCTCAACGTCAACCTCAGGGTGTTGATGCCTTTCAGCACGGTGCCCCTCTGCGTTTTCAACCATTGGCTTCTCGTTTGCGCCCGCTTACCTTGAATGAATATTGTGGGCAGCGTCATTTATTAGCAGAAGGGAAGCCATTGCGAGAAGCCATAGAGCGCGATGCATTGCACTCCATGATTTTCTGGGGGCCGCCGGGTGTGGGTAAAACCTCGTTAGCAAAAACCATTGCCGAATTGACTCACGCTCATTTTCAAACGCTGTCGGCGGTATTGGCGGGTGTTAAAGAAATTCGAGCGGCAGTAGCAGAGGCACAGCAAGTGAGCTGGCAGCAAAACAGAAAAACGGTTTTGTTTGTGGATGAGGTGCATCGCTTCAATAAATCTCAACAAGACGCCTTTTTGCCTTTTGTTGAAGATGGCACGATTATTTTTATTGGTGCCACTACAGAAAATCCTTCTTTTGAATTAAATAATGCATTGCTGTCCCGTTGTCGGGTTTATGTTTTAAAAGCCTTGGATGAGGCTGATTTGCAAGTGTTGTTACAGCGAGCATTAAGTGTGCCTGAGCGAGGTTATGGCGAAGAGAACATTCACATAACGGAAGAAGTACGGCAATTATTAATTAAAGGTGCCGATGGCGATGGTCGTAAATTGCTTAATCTATTGGAACTTTGTGTCGACCTTGCAGAGGAGAGCGATTTAAAAGGGAGTGATACACAGGAGGGCGCTGATGGTGCAAGAATCATTACAGAAGCAGTGGTTCGCGAAGTGATGGTGGCGGATGTGCGTCGTTTTGATAAAGGTGGCGATCAATTTTACGATCAAATATCCGCTTTGCATAAATCAGTACGTGGTAGTCACCCTGATGCGGCACTTTACTGGTGTATGCGCATGATGGATGGCGGATGTGATCCTTTTTATGTTGCACGCCGAGTGGTGCGTATGGCAGTGGAAGACATTGGTAATGCAGACCCAAGAGCATTGCAATTGGCCATTAATGCCTGGGAAACTCACGAACGATTGGGCAGCCCGGAGGGTGAGTTGGCCATTGCGCAAGCGGTCGTGTATTTGGCCTCTGCCCCGAAAAGTAATGCAGTCTACTCTGCCTTTAAGCAAGTGAGAAAAGATGTCTCAGAGTTGCCCAGTTTTGACGTGCCGTTACATCTTAGAAATGCCCCCACTCAATTAATGAAATCGTTAGATTACGGAGCAGAATATCGCTACGCTCACGATGAGCCAGAGGCTTACGCAGCGGGTGAAAATTATTTTCCAGAAGCATTAAAAGACCGACAGTATTATTTTCCAACAAGCCGAGGATTGGAGGCAAAAATCTCGGAAAAATTGAAGTATTTAAAATCGTTGGACGAGAATAGCCCCAATAAACGGTATGATTAATTCTTTATGTTTATTATTTTGTCTGGATTTTTAAAATTTATACTCCTTTCTTTGCAGTCCTTCTTTTAGTGTTGTTCAATATTTTATCTTTGTTCGATTTTTAGTGTTATTCGAATTTGGGCTTCTAGTTTGAAGCTTAAAGCGATTGGTGTAGAAATAAGCGCCCTCTGATTTTTTACGTGCCAATATGAATTCGAATTTTTATACATTTATCTATTTTGAAGACGGTTTTTAATTCCTTATTTTGAGTGATAATACCATTCGGTTTGATGTGAAAAGTTTTGATGTGAAAAATTTAGTCGCAATGCCGAAGGCATTTCTGGTGCAATTTATAACACAGATACATCGGTTGTTGAGGTAAATAATAATCAAATCCTTGGTGCGATAAAATCATCGGGCGATGTCCCTTTGGGTAATGTTGCAGGTAATATACCTGAGCTTGAGTCATGAATGTAATTTCTAAAAATATGTCGCAAATCATCAAGACTCACCTTCAGATCTCATTCTAACATTATGAATCTGTAGTTATTAAGGAGCTGGACTGCAGGTTATTCCGCTATTTAAAACCCGGAAGGCCCTGGCTCATTATGTGGTGCGGGAGTATTGTATCAAAATCAGGATGAATGATTAGGGTGAAGAGGTGTGGGATTTTGGAACCTCGGATTAATTTCTAGGATTAATAATAGAAGAGATAATTTATCGTTATAATAAAGGCGCAAGAGTATTGGAGAAAGAGTTGATGTAGGTTCCTCAGGAAATTGCTTACCTATGTGAAACTTTTTTTAATTTAAAGAAGTCGACTGCCATTGCTTTGTAGTGGTATGTCGGCTTTTTTTGTTGAAGTTCTTTTTTATTGCTGTGTGTTTTTTTTGGCACCTATAAAATATTATTCTGGTAATTTTATGATAAGGTAATTTTGTATTTTGTGATTATCTTCTGGTTTTAGCGTTATATTTTTTGTATTTGGTCTGCTTCAAGCTTGAGTGTATGCAGTATGAGGCTTGTGGTGTTTGAGATATTCCCTCCTATTATGCAAAGGTATTTGCCATGATTTCCAATATAAAAAGATTTTCATTTCCTTATTTTGTCGTTTTTTTAGTTCTTACTTTCCTTATGGCTAGTGTGGTTTCAGCTGCATCGGTGGCGGGTCAGAATGATGTCATTGTAGACAGTGATCATGACGGCCTTATCGAAATACAAAGCCTTGAACATCTGGACTGGATTAGAAACAACATGCTGGGAACGGCATTGGTGGATTTTTCAGGAAACCGATATGAAAAAGGTTGCCCGCTTTCCGGTTGCTATGGTTATGAATTAGTGTCGGATTTATCGTTTGATACTAATGGTGATGGTGTGATTTCTTCCGCTGATCAATATTATGATTACGACGGGGATGGCTCAAATAATGGTTGGTTGCCTATTGGTACGAAAGAAAATGGATTTCGAGCTAGCTTTGAAGGTAATGGCCACCGTATTTCTGGTGTCTATATTCATCGTTTACAAGATGATATAGAAACACAAGGCGAAAATATTGGTTTGTTCGGTGTGGTGACGATACCCGATGACAGTAATGAAATATTGATAGAGGGGGCCAGAACTCAGTCTATTCAAAATATTGAGGTTTACACTGATGGTCAGGGTGTAAAAGGTCATCGGAATGTTGGCACATTGATTGGTGAAATAGACTTTAAAGGTTTCTTAGATTGGCGTTCTGTCCATATTCACTTAGATCAAGTACATATAATAGCTGCCGTAACGGGAGAGGAAAATACGGGAGGTGTTGTTGGGTCGATAGTGATAAATACGTATGAATTTACTCCAAAAGTATTCACCTACTCCAATAGTAATATGGATGTATCGGTAATAGGGAAAACCGGTAATGTGGGTGGCATTATCGGTAAGGTTCGCGACGATAGCGCCTTAAGTATATCGATCAATAATAATAAGGTTGCTGCCGCAGTGAATAACCTGAGTGTGGGAGCATCCGGAGGCTTTATTGGCTTGTTGGGCGATTTTGAGGGTGAGGATGGTACTGTTGATATTGAGAAAAATCAGCTTGAGGTCAATGTGAGAAGCATGGGGGTTGCAGGAGGAATTGTTGGTGAAATGGGGGGTACTAGTACCTATTTGATACTTAATGATAATGTGGTTTCGGGAGTGGTCACAGGGCGCAAACACTCTGGTGGGTTACTTGGGTCGGATAATGTAAGTGAGGGCTTGGTTGCTGTTCGTGGTAATCGCGTATTTGCGGATACTTTTGCAAGAAAAGACTGTGCAGGTGGTATTTTTGGTAAACATATAGTACAGGGTTTTGGGGGGTTACATTCTGATATTAGGGAAAATATTATCTATGGTTCGGTTTTTGGTGGGGCAGCAACAGGAGGCATGGCTGGTTGCTTTAACATTTTTGATGAATATACAACAGAGTCTGTTATCGAGAAAAATATTTCGGTAGGCAATGTGATCGGAAAGGGCGATGCGGGAGGGCTTATCGGCTCTTTTGGTTCCTTTGGTTCCTCTGCATTCGATTTGGCGAACACGTATACCTTCATTAGGAACAATTTGGTTGCAGGCAAAATCCGTGGTGCGGAAAATGTCGGGGGGGTTGTGGGGCAGTTTTTTAACAAGAATATTTTACCTTTCGGGTATTTTTCGAATAATTTGTCTTTGGGCGTGGTGAAGCATCAGGGTGTTTCAGGTAGCAATGAGGTTGGTGGCTTTTTGGGATTGATAACTTGGCGAGACGAGTATTTGGATTATGATCCTGCAGGTTTCTTTTCTGGTAATTATCATTTTAATCAACGAGAGGGATTGCCGAGTATTGGGGTTGTTGATGGTTCTTTTCCCATTACAGAAGAGTCTATTTTGGGGGCTCGATATGTGGAGTTGAAATACCCTCAGTCTCCTAATTCAATGTCTCATGCTGGTTTGCTGTATGAAGATTGGGATGAAGATATATGGAGTTTTGGAAGTTCAGATCAATTTCCAGGGTTGATTATAGAGGGTGTGATTTATCGCTACAATAAAAGCACAAATGTATTGGAAGAAGAGGCGATGTAGATTTTAAAAAATAACTTCACATGAAGAAGGGTTGTTGAATGGGTTGGCGTGTTCTTACGTTTCGTAGTGGACATGCCGACTTTTTTGCTCTATTCAAATTCTGATTTGTTATTTGAGTCGTGAGAGTATTGTCATTTAGAAAAACATTTTATTTTGTTTGTTGTGTTATTATCGCCTACCGGCACAACACGTCTTCCTGTGCAATACAGGTTGTTGAGCTCGAATAGTATTGTCCCTTTGTTATTTCTTTGAGTTGGGCTGCTGAAAGAAGGGGATGGCAACTGAAGTCATCGTTGTCTTTAGGATGTTCTTTTGTATGAAATAAGGAAGTGAGCCATGTTTCTCTGTGTGAAAAATACTGCCCGCCCTCTCTTTTCTGTTTTTTTTCTTTCCGTATTTTTGTCTCCTTTTGGTTGTTTTATGAGTGCTGCGCACAGTGAGATTGTTGTTGATAACACTGTTGTTGATAACATTGTTGTTGATAAAATTGTCGTTGATAACATTATTGTAGATAGCGATGGTGACGGCTTGATCGATATTACTACCTTGGAGCAGTTAGATTGGATGAGAAATAATGTTTTCGGAACCGCATTGGTGGACTTTTCTGGAAATCGTTATGAAGAAGGTTGCCCAGGCACAGGGTGTTTTGGGTATGAATTAATGGCTGATCTATCGTTTGACACCAATGATGATGGTGTGATTTCTCCAGAAGATGAATATTACGACTATGACGGTGATGGTTCCAACAGTGGCTGGTTGCCTATTGGTACATTAGAGAATGGGTTTCAAGCTCATTTTGAAGGCAATGGTCATCGCATTTCAGGTTTGTATATTCACCGTCAAAACGATGATGTAGAGACGCAAGGGAAAAATATTGGTTTATTTGGTGTGGTAACGACGAAAGCCAATTCTGACAGTGGATTACCGGGCGCCAGTATAAACCGGTTTGTTCGGAACCTTTCCGTGAGTACAGCTAAAAAGGGCGTGAGTGGTGTAAGCAATGTGGGTGTGTTAATTGGAAAAGTGAATTTTGAAGGCAGTGACGATTCAACGACGGCTCTGGTTGACTTAGAGAACATAAATATTATCGGGTTTGTGAATGGTGAAGTGGATGTTGGCGGCATTATTGGTGAGGTGCTTATTGAGCCATGGTATGTCGCAAATAATTTTTTATTCATTACAGAAAGTCAGATTTCGATTGCCTTAAACAGTACGATAGGTAATGCGGCGGGTATGATTGGATTGCTTCGCAATGATCATCGTTTGACCGCGTTGATTAAAAATAATGATATTGAGGCTGAAGTAGCTGCTTTGGGGAATGGGTCTGCAGGTGGTGTGATTGGTTATTTTGATGATTATCAATCGGCGGGTGGAAAAATAGAAATTATTGACAATACCCTCTATGGGCATTTGGATTCGAAGCGAATTGCAGGTGGAGTGATTGGGGAGGGCGTGGGTTTTGCGGCGAATCTTGAGTTGGGCAGAAATATCGTTATGGGTTCTGTAACCGCATTGAGTAGCGCAGGAGGGCTCATTGGATGGAGTTACTTACTAGAGGGTAGGTTCGATGCTTATCAAAATCGAGTATTCAGTGATATATACGCCCAACTAGGTTGTTCTGGGGGGATAGTGGGGGATCATATTGCTTTAGGAGCAGACGTACACACGCATTGGAAAGAAAACATAAGTTATGGAACCGTCTCTGGTGGTTCTTCCACCGGTGGCCTTGTCGGGTGTTACAAGGCATATCATACAGAGCCTGTTGCTTCTTCGATTATGGAGAGGAATATCGTTGTAGGAAATGTCAGGGGCGAGCATCGCGTGGGTGGATTTATGGGGAGTTTTTTGGAGGGGGATTATTCTGAAGAAGGTTCCTATGAGGATACTTTTTTGCGGGTTCGTATTCATAATAATATGGTGGCAGGGAGGGTTTTTGAGAAAAAAGTCATTCATGATTTTATTATTGGAAAACAAGCTGTTGGTGGATTTGTTGGGAGTTTTGTCATCCGAGAATCGTCTATAAAAGACGTTTTTGTTAATAATTTATCGTTAATGGCTGTGAGGATTAAAGCGAGTGAACGCGCCGGTGGATTCTTTGGGCTATTGCAGTGGCGTGATGATGTGAGTACACCAGAAGTTTTTCTCTCTGGCAATTATCATTTCAATCAAAGAGGGTTCTTGCCCAGTGTTGGAGAGCTTAATGCCCCCGGCTTAGGTACTGTCACAGAGGCTATCACAGAGCAGTCTGTATTTGGTGCAAGATATGTAGATTTAAAATACCCAGAAGGCCCAAATGCTTGGTGTGATGCTGGTGTGTTGTATGAAAGCTGGGATGAAAAGGTATGGAGTTTTGGGCGCTCGGATCAATTCCCAGGTTTGATTATTGATGGAGTTGTTTATCGCTACAATAAAAAAATAAAAACATTGGAAGAGGAGATGATGTAGGTTTAGATCCCTCATTTCATTTTTTAAACGTAATTTTGATAATGGCGTTTTTAGGTTCGAATTTATTGTCTCTTTGTTATTGCTTTCAGTCTGGCTGATTAGAGTGTGGTGTAGCAATAGCGACAGTGATATTTGAAATGGTCTTTCGCTTTAAATAAGGAAATTAATCATGTTTATAAGTGTAAAAAAGCGCACGCTTTCTTTTCTTAAGTTTATTTTTGTTGTGGCTTCTTTTGTTTTTTTGAGTGGTTTGGTTTATGCATCGCACAGTAATCTCACCGTAGACAGTGATGGTGATGGCTTAATCGAGATCGCCACCTTAGAGCAATTGGATTGGATGAGAAATGACATGTTGGGCACGGCGTTGGTGGATTTTTCAGGGAATCGCTATCAGCAGGGGTGCCCGAGCTCCGGGTGTTTTGGGTACGAATTGGTGGCCGACTTATCCTTTGATACGAATAACGATGGCATTATTTCATCAGAGGATGATTATTACGATTATGATGGAGATGGCTCCAACAATGGGTGGTTACCTATTGGTACGCAAGACAATGGATTTCAAGCCAGTTTTGAGGGGAATGGTCACCGTATATCTGGCTTATACATTCATCGAAAAAGTGATGATGTAGAAACGCAAGGAAAAAATATTGGTTTATTGGGTGTGGTCACCACCATCGGTGAGTCTGGTGAGATAGTGATGGGAGGAGATATTCATCGGTTTATTCGCAACCTCTCTGTTAGCACGGATGATAAAGGCGTGAGTGGTGAAACTAATGTGGGTGCGTTAATTGGTAAAGTGGATTTAAAAGGCAGTTTTTATTTAAATCGTGTTGCCATTCAATTGGATGAGCTGGACTTGATGACGGTTGTCAATGGGGGGCTGAATACCGGAGGGGTTATTGGTGAAATAACTATCGATCCTTGGTATGTGGCTCGAAATTATGTGTCTATTACACGCAGCCGAATAAACGTTTCGGTAACCAGTGAATTGGACAATGCGGCGGGTATTATTGGTTCCATTCGCAATGACCATGCTTTGCTGGTACAGATTAACAATAACGATATTGATGTGACTGCCTCAGGTGGCGGTATAGTGGGCGGAATGATCGGTTATTTTTATGATTTTAATTCGGAAGGTGGTCGAGTTGAAATTAGAGATAATATTGTGAATGTCGATTTAGAAGCGGGCTTCAGTGCAGGTGGGATTGTTGGAGAGGGGCTCGGTTTTGCCGCGTCTTTGAAACTGAATAACAATCAGGTGATGGGCTCTGTTTTGGCTCGTGGTGGCTCTTCTGGTGGCTTAGTCGGTTGGAGCTTTATGGTGGAAGGTTTTTTCTCAGCCGTTAATAATCGAATTTTCACGGATGTACACTCGCGAGGAAGCTGTTCAGGAGGAATCATTGGAGGGCACTTTGCTGAGGGGGCGTATCTGCATACACAATGGCAAGAGAACATTAGTTACGGATCAATCTCCGGTCATTCGGCAACAGGAGGCATTGCCGGTTGTTATAATGCGGTGGGTATTGAGCCGGTTCCTGCCGTTATCGAAAAAAACATTGCTATAGGAGATGTTAGGGGAGGGAAAACGGGTGTGGGCGGCCTTATCGGTCGGTTTTTTGTAGAGAATATTTTGCACACCCGTATTCAAAATAATATGGTGGCAGGTAAAGTCATCGGTGAGGAATACATCGGCGGATTTATTGGGCGTTTTATTAGTGAAAGTTTTATAACGAATGATGCTCTCCTGAATAACTTATCGTTGACCGCAGTGCGGACGAATACCGCCACATTGGGTAAAAAAGTGGGCGGGTTTTTTGGCTCGTTAATGTGGCGTGATGACTTAAGCCCGCCGGAGGCATTTTTTTCTGGTAATTATCATTTCAACCAAAGGGGCGTATTTCCAGGTATTGGTGAAATGGATGGCCCGGCTGCCATTACTGAGCAGTCTGTTTTTGGTGCACGGTATGTTGACTTGAAATACCCTCAAAGCCCAAATGCGGTGTGTAATGTGGGTGTGTTGTATGAAGATTGGGATGAGACCATATGGGATTTTGGTAATTCGGATCAATTCCCCGGCTTAATTCTGGGCGACACGGTTTATCGCTATAACAAAAGTACAAAGGTATTAGAGGAAGAGCCACTTTAGGCTATTGAGCGGTCACTTTTGTGCGCAAAAGTGACTTAAAGCCGATGTATTCGCAATTAGGTGTGGTGGATAGATCGGCTGGCTGCTCGCGTTTAGAGTATGAGCTGTGTAAAAAATGAAGGTGGTCAATTACTGTGGTGGAATTACCAATACCAGGCGACCAGTTAAGAGAAGTGTTTTATTCTCTATTGGTATTGTGTTTTCCATTAAATCGGGTGCGCTATTTTCCGTGTTTGGGGCATCCTTTTCATCCGTTTTTTTCTGGGCGAGGCCATAGTGAATGGTGCAATCATAAATTGCACCCGTTGCATTACAAAGCTCGGTGTTTACAGCAATTTCTAAAACCCCGTTGGGTTCATTGGGTACTTCATCGTAATGCCATTCCACATTTTTTATTGCGCCAATGTAAGCCGGGCGAGTTAATCCAAGGTTGGAATTAATAAGCCCCGCATGAACAGCAGCAGCTTGCGCGGCATATTCCATTAATATAGAGGTCTTTAGGGTATTGCCGTCGGTTAATAAAGGGTTATCTGATCGTAAATGACTGGTTGTGCAACAGACGATACGGTGGTGATCCCATTGCAAAATACGATCAATTAAACTCATCTCATTCCCGTGCGGCAACAATGCCGCAATGGCTTCTCGGGTTAAAGGTGATTGTGAATGAGGTTGATTATCGCTTGAGGTCATCACAGTTTCTCGCAGTGAAGGGCCAGTGTTTGTTCGCCCATCATGGCAAGTTTGATTATTTGGTGGCTCCCTTGCTGCAGGGTGGCTAACGATTCCAATAATGGCAGGCTCCGTGCTGCTGGATTCTGTGATCTTAACAGTTCGACCTCTGGGTGTTTGCAAGGGGTAGGGTCATTTTTTTCGGGCGAAAGAGAAAGTTCCACCTTGGCAATCGTGTTGTCGCATTGCGTAGGTGAGAATAAGAGCGCGGTGGCAAAAGGCAGAGTGATTGGCCGTTTAAAAATAATGGGCTCCGGCGGTTGTGTATCGTATACAACCAGGAGGGTATCGCTGTTTTCTGAACAGGTAATGGCGGCGGCTTCGAGTAAGCCTGCTGCAAAACTGAAATCATGAGACGAAATACTGGTGGAGGGTGCCGGTGAGTGTGTGGCGATGCCCCAATATCCGGCTGCAGAATTGTGCACCGAATTATGAAATTGTGTAGGCGATACCATGCGTTCTGGTTTGCATAACGCTCGACATATTTGGTCAATAATTTGGTAGTCGCCGCCGGAAGAGGCAAAGACAGTCTGAGTTTGACCAAGGTTGTTGTCAGTGTGGTCTGCGATTGCTTCGCAGACTTGAAAAGCCAATCGAACGAGGGACGTGGCCCGCCGTCTTTCATTAGGAGGGAGCAATTGCGGTTTGTATTTTTCGAGCGGCGCAGGCTCAAAGGGTGTGTTGCTATTAAAGACGTTTTTAGCCACTTCCCAGTTGTGTAATCCAGGTGTGGCGACAGCAACTTGATTAATAAACACGTTCATCGATTGACAGCCCCCAACACTAAACTGCAATTACTTCCCCCAAACCCAAACGAATTCGACAGTGTGTATTGCACACGAGTATCACGACTTAGTGTGTTGATGTTCGCCATAATGTCCGGGTCGATGTTATCGGTGTTTAAGCTGGCGGGAATCCATTGATTTTCCAAGGTGAATAGGCTGAATAAGGCTTCGATTATACCGGCAGCGCCCAATGTGTGGCCCGTCCAGCCTTTGGTAGAACTGCAAGGGGTTTGGCTGCCAAAGACAGAGACGATGGCTTTAGATTCGGATAAATCGTTGGCGGGTGTTCCGGTGCCATGCAAATTAATGTAGTCGATGTCGGCTGCGGATAACTGCGCTTTATTTAACGCCTTTTGCATTGCTAGTGCTGCGCCTTTTCCTTCTGGGTGTGGAGTCGACATGTGGTAGGCATCGCTGCTTTCTCCATACCCTAACACTCCAAAACCGTCGTCATCTTCGGTGGCGGGTTCAATAAATGCAAAACCGGCGGCTTCGCCAATATTAATGCCAAGTCGATTAAGATTAGAGGGTTTGCAAATGTCCGGTGATACCACTTGCAGTGCGTTAAATCCGTAGAGTGTGGTGAGGCATAAGGTATCCACTCCACCCACGATGGCGGCATCGCACAAACCACTGGCGATGGCTCGTTCTGCGCTGGCAAAGACTTTAGCGGATGACGAGCAAGCCGTTGATATGGCGGTGGAATACCCATTCAACGCAAAGTATTGCCGAATAAATTCCGCGCAAGAATAAATATTGTGTGACCCGGAGTAGTTGTACCACTCGGGTAATGAGACTCCGTTATTTTCGTTTTCTAAGTAGGCCTTTTCGGTGTCATGAATACCGGAAGTACTGGTGCCGATAAATACGCCGATACGATGTGATCCGTATTGGCTGATTTTTTCTTGAACACGATGAGCGAAGTGATCTTGCGATAAAGTCAGGGCGGAGAGTTGGTTATTTCGGCACGTAAATGCCCTTAAATGTGTAGGCAGCTCTGTTGATTCTACCTCGTTTACCTCACCCACCCAGGTGTTGAGGTCTTTAATATCGTAGAAGTGGCAGGGCGATAGCCCGGTTTTTCCTTGTTGAAGGGCGTTTATGTTTTCCTGTTTTCCCCGGCCTAAAGCCGTAGTCAACGTATAGTCAGTGATTTTGAGAGGAGTCATTGGACCAAAAATCGTAAAAGTTAAACCAGTTATAAGGTGCCAGCTTAACATAATGTTCTAGCTGGTTTGCGTAGTGTTGTATGAGCTCAGTCAGTTTGCTTGCTCGTTCTTTTCTTGGAACAGGGCTGCCGTCCCACAATGTTTGAAAATGCAATTGATAGCGGTTTTTGCCTAAAAATAAACCCGTGCACATAATGACTGGCGTTTTGAGCATCAGGGCAAGTTGCCATGGCCCTTGCGGCAGCATGGTTTGTGCCCCCAAGAAATGGCAAGGTAGTGTTTTATCACCGCTGGCGGCGCGGTCGGCCATAATGCCAATAAGTTGACCTTTTTGTAGACGCTCGTTAATGGTTAACGCCAGCTCTGGCGCTGGCAGTCGTGCATCAATAATCTGCTCAGCCATGGCAGGGTTCAGCGTATTAATGAGTTCCATTGCCGTTTGGTTGTGTTGTTTATCCAGAAGAATGGACAATGGAAAGCGTTGTTGGGATTCGCCACAGGCGCGTAAAGCATCAAAGCTGCCTATGTGGGCGATAAACAATAATCCACCTTGCTGTGATTCAATGTGTTGGCGAATGATGTCTTCACCGATAACCTCAACATGAAATTGTTTGAGCCGGCCAGAGAGAAAATACAGTCGATCCACAGAGACTTGCGCAAAGGCGTAAAAATGTTGCCAGATGTCTTTCCAGTGGATAGGGCGCGGTAATATCTTTTGCAAAAACTGTTTAGAGTGTTGCTTGGCTTCGCCCCCAAACCACAAAAAATAGGTGGCGGTGCCTGCGAGAATAACCTTGGTAAAGGAACGCCCAAATAACAGGGCAATTTTTACCAATAATTTGAGCATAAAGGGGTTGCTGCGTTCTGCTTGTTGTTCCCACTGTTGCTCTCGGTTGGGAGGGGCGGGGTTAGCCACGCAAACACTCCTTGATTCGTAAATTGCCTTTCAGTGCAGATATTGTGTTAAGTGGTACCGTGTTGAGTGGTGCCGTATTGAGTGGTGCCGTATTGAGTGGTGCCGTATTGAGTGTAGGGGCTTCATTGCGTGAGAGGGAAATTGCGATGAGTTGTTTTTCCCACTTGATGGTGTAGCTCAGCTCCCATTTGTCGTTAGGTCGAACTGGCATCAAAAATTTTACAGTTTGAATGCCGTTAATAATGTGCCTTTCGAGCAGGGGGGTAAGTTGTGCTTTAATCCATTCAATAAGCAGAGCACCGGGCACTAAAGGGTCGCCGGGAAAATGCGATGCAAAGCAGGGGTGCGCTGGGGGAATGGGCAGTGTAAGTGAGCCGCTGGTTTCCATTATTTTTCCTTAGTGATTAATGCCTCAATGGCGTGTTTAAGCGGTTTTCCTGTGGCGTTTCGAGGTATCTTATCGACTTTTTTTATCGGGCGTGGCAAAAATACCGAATCGATTTTCTTTGCTAGGCGCTGACGAATTTCTGCTTCCGAAAGTTCGCTAACAATCAGTGCACTGGGACGCCCGATACCGGTTTTTTGGTGGTCTGGCAGGAAGGCAAAGCCGTCTGAAATACCCGGAATTTCCAATAATTTCACATTTAAATCTGCCAATGATAGGCGCTTGCCCCCAACGTTTAAAATGTCACCACATCGGCCGACAAAACGAAAGTGTTGAGGGGTAATAATCTCGATTTGATCAGTAAGGGGGATGGGCTTGGGTATGTAGGGGGCATCCACCTGTGCATGATCGTTATGATGAGAAATGGTGAGCTGATCTAACATTTGCCACTGATCGGTACTGACGGTGTGTCGTGTGGCAATACTGCCTGCTTCGGTGCACCCAAAAATCTCATGAATCTCAGTGGAGAGGTGGGCTTCGATCTCATTAGAGAGTGAAGTTGACAGTGGCGCGGTTGCTGAGACGACTTTTTTTACCCCAATGTGCTTGGCCGTAATAGACAGCAGTGAGCGTAAATGAATTGGAGTAGATACTAAAACAGCCTCTCGTAGTTTTAATGATTGTTCTAGTGGTTGATTTGATGGTTGATTTGATGTTCGTCCTTCTCTCTTAGAGTTCACGTCCTTAGAGTTAACGTCGTGTAACAGTTGCACGATATCTTGCGGAAAAAAAGGGTGCTCGGCGCGGAGTCGACACCTGCCTTGTAATGCTTGCAAAATCGTCATTTCCAAACCGTACATATGCTGTGAGGGCACTGTGGCTACCAGAGTGGTTTGGGGAGTGAATTGAAAACGATGACTTAACCGGCGTGCAGTACCGGCCAGTTTTTGCCAATGCTTAGCATTGGCGGTGGGTTTTCCTGTGCTGCCAGAGGTAAATGCAATGACTGCAAGGTGGTCACTGGGGATTTTGGGTTGTTCGATAAAGCCTGAATGTTGCTCAAGTTGATCTGTAGCCCAAGCATTCACCGTGACGAGTTTGTGTTTTATCGACAGTGCATCGAACCCTTCATCACAAAGAAGAAG
The DNA here is from genome assembly GCF_021234875.1 of Marinibactrum halimedae. Classification (GTDB taxonomy): domain Bacteria; phylum Pseudomonadota; class Gammaproteobacteria; order Pseudomonadales; family Cellvibrionaceae; genus Marinibactrum; species Marinibactrum halimedae. The sequence continues at coordinate 50,037 of NZ_JAJQVM010000028.1, forward strand.
GCTGTCTGGATAGTCTCCTGCCATTTCTTCTATGGTCGAGGCATTGGAGTTGGGCGGGAGCAAACTGGTTTTGCCAGCGATCAGTGTTGCCATAAACCCCAACAAAAAATTACCTCGGTTTTTGCACACATTCACAGCATAACTGTTGTGAGGTAATTGTTGTGCAAGTGCGTATGCTTTTTCGAGCAAGTTTTTTTGCGTTAATACATTACTGCCTTGCTGCAAAATGATTTGCTCAGGTGTGTAATCGAAAATCAGTGGAATAGTGTCGTCAGACATGGTTCGTTGTTTTTTAAATGAATTTCGTTGCTTAGTTATCTATTGCTATTTGAGCCGGATTTGTGGAGTTTGGCTTTTCTTGGGTTGTAGCGAACAATAATCTTTAAATATTCAGAAAACGTTGGGTGGTTATGATCTTTAAAGCGATACTTGCGATAATAGAATTCACCCACAAAGACCCCACTGACTATAAGATAGTTCACAATGTTGGTCATCACAGACAAGGTGTTAGGTGATGCAAACAGCATGAATGCGCCTGTTGATATGGCCATGGAGCCCAATACAACAACCCAAAGTTGTGTCACTCTGCGCGTGTAACGGCGCATGGATTCGGTCAGTGGCCCTCGTGCAGATTCTCCAACGGCGGTCACTAAGGGAACTTGACGGGGAAGTAAGGTTTGCCCAAATACAATGAATAACGAGATGGGAATGACCATCGCTGGTATTGAAAGAATGTAATGGAGAATGCCTGCCTTAAAGCAAACAAAACCAATGCATAACAAGGCGATGTAAATTACGATGGCCACAGGGCGCTTTTGCTGAATCAGTGGTAAAAATATTCCGCTGATCAGCAAAAAAAATGCGACAAAGCCCAAAATGGGATAGGCAAGCGTGATCGAGAGGTGTGATAAAATCGGGTAACCAGCAATTAATAAAATGGAAGGCATTACTGGCTCTCTTTTTATCGCGGTATTTGTATTACAAGGCGCGTTATAACATATACCTTTGAAATATAGGTCGTTGAAATTGCGCTGTTAACTCACTTTTTCTCATTTATCGATGAGCGTTGATATACTCCGTTAACGATGAAAGGCTGTTAAAAATGGCATGATTATTTTCATCGTCCGCTTTTAATTGAATGTTGTAATTCTGAGCAATGGCGAGAGCGATTTCCAAAGCATCGATAGAGTCCAACCCAAGTCCGTTGGGGTCTTGAGAGCCGAATAAGGCGGCTTTGGGCTCAATTTCTTCTGGTTCAATGTCTTCGAGATCCAATACATCAACAATAATGTTGGCGAGTTCAAGTTCGGTAATAGCGCCTTGAGTCATAAGTGTTTGCCTGTCTGCAAATTGCGATAAAAAATTACTTTATACCAGTGTATTCACTAAAGATGCCCATTACGGCATGTCGCTTTGATGCTTTCCAGCCCGTGGCTTGGAGTGCTTCGACGATGGTGTTGGGTGGCACACAGTGTTCTATGGTATCCCAGTAATAACGCATCAGTTCTTGTGCATCCGCGCTGCGTCGAAAAATACGGGTGGCCAGTGGTACAATACCTTTCATATACGCTTTTAATAAGCGAGTTTGGATGGCGGAGTCTGGACGCGAAATTTCAAGTAATAACACTTTTCCACCGGGTTTAAGTACACGTCGGTACTCATTAAAGGTTTTGTTGAGATCGGCCACATGGCGCAGTGCAAATCCCATGGTTAACATATCAAAGGTGTCATCTGGAAAGGGCAATGCTTCACCAAGCCCCATCGTGGCGACGTTGACACCATTGGTTTTGGCCTGGGTGAGCATTCCTTTACTGGGATCAAGGGCAATTACACTGCCATTTTGGCCGACAATCTCTTGGGAAAGGAGGGAGACTTCACCGGTTCCTGCCCCGACATCGAGAATATTCATGCCGGATTTTAATCCATTTCGCAATAATGCTTGTTTGCGATACCAGCCGCCCGAGCCAAAACTCATGACGTTGCAAATCCAGTCATAATGCTCTGCGGAGGAGTCGAACATGTCATCGACTCGCTTTCTTCGACTCTGTTCGTCTTCGTAGTAGTCAGAAAGCACAGGGTGTGGTGCGATGCGATCGTTTTCAGACGACGACTTCAATGATTCCTTCATGAATTTGACCCGGTTAAAAAACGCCGAATGTTAAAGCAAGGACGGTGTTTGGCGCAAGAAAAGTCACACGCTTTCAAAGTGAACTTTTTCCGTCAGTGCTTGGAAGCGTGTAGCGTTTGAGTAAATTGAATCCCTCTTTTGATAAGGGTAGTATGGCGCGCCTTGAACCTATTCATTATTTTATCCACTACTTATTTTATTCACTACTGATAATGGTCTTAACTTGATTTCAATTCCTATGTCACTTCGTTGTGAGTATCGCCAAGAATCTGTAGCGGAGGTATTGCGCTCCGATCGTGTGCTTGGTGTCGTCAGCTTTTTGCCAGGCCAATACTGTGGCGATGACCCTCGTGTTGCGTCCACCTCATTAATACGGATTGATGATGAATATTGTTGTGAAGCCTGGTTAAGTGATACGCCTGTAGAGTACGGTGTTGATGAGTCAACAGGGCTTGGCTGGTCGTGCAATGAGGAAATACTTTGGGTTTCCGTAAAAATGTCCGAAACACCCGGCACCGATATGACGGAGTTATCCTATCAGGCTTATAGTCGATTACTCGATTTTATTTCTTCACGGGGTTATCCCAATGTGGTTCGCGCTTGGAATTACTTTAAGGATATAAATAAAGGGGAGGGGGATGAAGAGCGATATAAGCAATTTTGCTTAGGACGCCACAATGCGTTAATTGAGCATGAATATCTAGATCGTTATTTCCCCGCCGCATCAGCATTGGGCTGTCATGAGGGAGAGTTGATTGTCTATATGATCGCCTCCAAAGAAAAGTCGGTTCAAGTTGAGAATGCTCGTCAAGTCAGTGCTTATCACTACCCTCGTCAATATGGCCTAAGGGCTCCTTCTTTTGCTCGCGCTGCATACAAAAGCTGGGCCCGCTCGGCGGATATGTATATTTCAGGCACGGCGAGTATTGTGGGGTATGAGAGTCAGCACCAAGGGGATGTTTTAGCGCAATTGGCGCTCACCCTGGAGAACATCAGTGCATTGGTTGATCAAGTCAATGAGATTGACCCAATGGAAAAAATAGACGCTCGATTTGGACTTGATTTGTTGAAAGTTTACATTCGTCATCAAGCGGACTACCCTCTTATTCGAAAAAAGCTAGAGGAACAATACGGACATATTCCAGCATTGTATTTACAAGCGGATGTTTGTCGACAAGAGTTGGATGTGGAGATTGAAGGTGTAGGTTCAATTCACCTTTAATATTCAATTGATTTTATCTCAGGCGAGTACGACCGTGATGCCCGCCGACAAATTGGAAACAGTGTGGGGCAATGCTTATTATGCCGAGCCTTGGAAGGGGACGTATTGATCGAGGCTGGCGCATTGCTGCAACCGGTTTATCTTTTGCGCTGTTTGGGTTGGGTGGGCCAATCGTTGCTGCGTTAATCTCTCTGATTTATCTTTTTTATGCCTTAATTCCTCAGGATAAGCATAAAAAGTACGAATTGGCTCGTTTTATATTACGATATACCTTTAAACTGTATATTGGTTTTATGAAATTGGTCGGTTTACTGACCTATGAAATCATTGAGCCTGAGCGTTTTCAAACACCAGGCAATTTGGTTATTGCCAATCATCCATCGTTATTGGATGTCGTTTTTTTATTCTCGATTATTCGAAACGCAAATTGTATTGTGAAAGAAAGTTTATTTCACAATCTTTTTACGTTACCCCCCATTAGGGCAGCTGGTTATATTTCTAATTCTGATGCACAGTTTTTGGACAAGTCAGCGGAGAGTTTGCAGGCATGTAGTTCGATTATCATTTTCCCGGAAGGTACTCGGACTCGCGCAGGTGAGCCTCTGAAGTTTTTACGGGGAGCGGCCAACATTGCAGTTCATGCAAAGTGCGATATTACGCCAATACTGATTGAATGTCGGCCTGCGACCTTACTAAAAAATCAGAAATGGTACGATATTCCGGCTCAGCCTCCTCACTTTGTGTTTCATGCATTGCCGCCGATCTCAATAAAGCCCTTTCTAAATGATGACCTAATGCCGAGCGCCCAGGCACGTAAATTGACGCAATACTTAGAAGATTTTTATCGCAATCTTTTAAGTCACTAATATAGAATGCATGGCAGTGTTTTGTTAGAATGCGCGCCTATTTTATTAGCATACAGCTATGGCACCTGCAGCGCCTTTCGATCTGATTAACATTGTGTTTGCCAGAATTATGCTTGGTAAGCTAAATACGTATCGATAATTTTAGTGTCTTTCTGTCATTGTTTTACGGTCTGTCTATAATTTTACAGTCTGTCTATAATTGAACAGAGGGCACTCAAGAAATGGGATTTAAAGAAATTGATGCAAAATAAAGACGCGATTTTTCAACAGTTGGCGGAAATTTTAGAAGAGTTATTTGAAATTTCCCCAGAGGACGTTAAGCCTGAGTCAGAATTGTACGGTGATTTGGACATTGACAGCATTGATGCTGTAGACATGATCGTTAAACTGAAACAACTAACTGGAAAACGGTTTGAACCATCCGAGTTTAAGAGTGTCCGAACGGTGCAAAATGTTGTGGATGTTGTTTATGACCTGATGGTCAGCGAGGCCTAACTGCTGAAGGCTCTTTACTATTTGAGCCTTTTTTATATTGGGTTTTTATCTGTTTCTATCGCGTATTTCCATTATCGTAAGGGATGCCAGGTCATTTAAAGTATCGGGCTTTACGACCTAGGGAGTCTTATGATCAATTCTGTTTCTTATAACAATCCATCTCAATTACTGCCAGAAATTATTGATTCACAGATAGAGCGTCAACAAGCGTTGCATTTATCGGCCACTTTTCAATGTAAAGTGCCTTCTTGCCTTAAGTGGTTTAATGGACACTTTGAGGGTTTTCAAATTTTACCTGGTGTTGCTCAATTGGATTGGGTAATGCATTTGCTGCACGAGTGTGGTGTTAGTGACCAGTTCACCGGGTTTGAACGATTGAAGTTCTCTCGACCTATCCGCCCTGATGAAGAGCTTCAAATACGCTTGATGGTGTCTCCTGATTTTGCCAAGTTTTTCATCCTTAATGATGATGGTGAGTTTGCTTCCGGCAGAGTGATGTTCTTATCGTGAAGTCTTATCATCCTTGCGTCATTATTCCTGTTTACAATCACCATTTAAAGATTAAAGACGTTGTTGAGGTAATTACGTCGTTAGGATATCCGTGTATTGTATTGGATGATGGTAGTGATAAAACTTGCCAGCAGGTGTTACAGTCATTAGCACAAACAAATCAGAATGTTAGCCTGACGCGCTTTGATCAAAATCGAGGCAAGGGGGCGGTAGTGTGTGATGGTTTAGCCATTGCCTATGAAAAAGGTTTTACCCATGCACTTCAGGTGGATGCAGATGGCCAGCATGATCTTAACGATTTACCGTTGTTTATGTCTTTAGCAGAGGCGCATCCTTGTGATGTGATCTCAGGGCACCGCGCTTATGAATCATTGCCTGCTAACCGGCGTTACGGGCGTATGGTTACGGATGTATGGGTTTGGATTCATACTTGGTCTCGACAAATAAAGGATTCCATGTGTGGCTATCGTTTGTATCCGTTGGCTGAAACGATGACGTTACTGAAGCACTACGCTGTTGGTCGTCGAATGGAGTTTGATACCGATATTTTAGTACGGCTGTATTGGTCGGGTTTGGAAATTCGGCATATTCCAACGCAGGTAGAGTATGACGACGACATCGCGTCTCACTTCGATTTATTAAATGACAACCTTCGTATCTCTTGGATGCATACACGATTATTTTTTGGAATGTTATTACGAATCCCTCGGTTAATTATACGAAAACTTCGTTAGGGGAATAAGCTTTGAAAAGCAATAAAATGGGTGTGGTGACAATTTCTACAGAAGTGGTGGTTGAATTTCACGATGTAGATTCATTACGTGTGGTATGGCATGGACACTATGCCAAGTACCTGGAAATTGCTCGATGCCGACTGCTTGAAGCGTTGGGTTACGATTACAGGGTAATGGAAAAGACGGGGCACATGTGGCCCATTGTTGAGATGCGAACAAAATTTATTCGGCCTGCGGTTTTTATGCAAAGGTTAATCGTCGAGGCCAGTTTGGTGGAATGGGAAAATCGACTGCGGGTGAATTATCGAATTATGGATGCCGAGTCGGGTGAGGTGCTGAGTAAAGCCCAAACAACGCAAATGGTGGTGGATATTGAATCTGGTGAAACATTATTTGAGTCACCACAAACACTGATTAACATGGTGAATCATTATATTCATGATCATGAATAGGTTTGTCTTTCTGCTTGGACTTTGGGCGCTGACTTTTTCGGTAGCGTCGCAAGAGCATACTGTGATGGATGAATTTATCCAAGGGCGTTTTCAGCAAGAGAAGCATTTAAAAGGCTTTTCTTTCCCTATCCAAACCGAGGGTACATTTGCCTATTTAAAAGAAAAGGGGGTGTTATGGCAGGCCCAAAAGCCCTTTGTTCGGTCTGTGACGTATCTGGCTGATCAAACATTGACTTGGAAACCCGATGGAACCCTAGAAAGTGCTCAGAAGCCGGATATGATGGAGCGTCGCATCAGTGAAATCATTATGGCGTTATTGTCTGGTAATAGATCAATACTGGAAAAACAATTTACCATTGAAGAAACAAAACAAGAAAATCAGTGGCAATTGATTTTGCAGCCCTCCCAAATTGTCGTAAAAAAAGTGCTTTCTGAAATTCACTTGTCGGGCCGGGATTTTGTTCAGCATATTAAGGTTGTCAGTGCTAGTGGAGATCAGACCATTATTAAGTTTGATCAATTAACACACCATGATAATTTGCCCGGTGATTACTGCGCCTATTTTTCTTCATCTCCAGCACTTCCTTGTGCGATGTCGTCTCATTGATTTCTTGCAATGCAATTAGTTTGCTAGTGTTACACGGAGAGAGTATTAAATGGAGAATATTAAGCCTGTCATAAAAGCAAGTCGCGCTTTGTTTATTGCGTACAGTCTCTTACTTTTTTTTGCTGTTATTGTGCAAACACCTTCTGGTTTTCATCTAAATAGTAATTTCACCGAGTTGGCTCCACGAGATGCGCAAACCGAAATTGTGTCTCAGGCTCAATCCCAAGTGCATTCTTTGATAGGGGATTCAGTATTGCTTGCCGTGTTAAATGAAGACGATTTAGAGGTGCGAAAAGCCGCATTATCATTAGCCTCTTGGGTAGATAAAAATCAATATTGGCATGTTTCTCCAGGCCCTGTAGATGAAACTCACATAGAGCGTTATTTGAGTGTGGCCATTGAGCATCGTTACCGCTTTTTGAGTCATCAAATGCGAATTTCTCTGAGTGAAGAGGGCGGTGCCGGGCAGGTTCGAGAACAGGCATTAATGCGCCTTTTTCAACCAGGGGGGAGTAATCAAGCATTACCTTTTGTGGAAGATCCATATAACCTTTGGGGGAATTGGCTTGAAGAAACCTTGGTTCAAGGAAATCTTGAACAGCAAGACAACGTGTTTTACGGCAATAACAAAGGTACTCATTTTGCGTTGCTATTTCTTACCCCTAGCGTTGATTTAGCGCCGTTATCTTTAACTCGAGCCGCAGTGGATCAACTCAATGGCCGGTTAGTTGAATTTTCTAATGTGGAAGTATTCAAATCTGGATTGATCTTTCACACTCATGAAGCGGCTAAGCAAGCTCAAAAAGAAATTAGCTTGATTGCTTCCGGCTCTTTGCTTGCCATTATTGTTTTATTTATTCTGGTTTTTCGATCCACCGTTCCTTTATGTATGGCATTTTTCTCCATTGGTTTTGGTGTGTTGGCGGGTTTCATACTTACCCACTGGTTGTTTGGCCAGATACACATGATTGCTTTGGTATTTGGAGCCAGTTTAATTGGTGTCTCTGTGGATTATGCATTGCACTTTTTGTGTCGCTTATATCTGTCTGATGAGCAAAGCGATGGACAAAGTGTGGATGGGCCTTCTGCGTTAAAGTCCGTATTTAAAGGCATTAGCTTGGCGCTTTTTTCCTCGGTTATCGGGTATTTTTGTTTGGTGCAGTCTGGAATGATTGGCTTGTATCAAATCGCGATTTTTTCGATGGTGGGTTTGATCAGTGCCTGGTTGTTTGTGGTGGTTTTTTACCCGCTATTGTCTCCATCATCAAACCAGTCTCGTGTTTGGCCCAGTGTGATCACTGAAGTTATTATTCAACGTTACAAAGCGGTTTTGAAAAGCCGTATTGCCATGATATTGCTGGTGACATGTGCATTAGGAACCATTGTGCATGGAATGCTCTCATTTAATTGGTCAGATGATGTTCGACAATTACACACGCCTTCTCCGGAATTAATCCATCAGGCGAAGAAAATGGGCCACTTATTGACGGACATTGCCCCAAATCAATTCTTCCTTGTTCATGGTGATTCTTTACAAGCCATGCTGCAAATGGATGAACATCTTTCCGTTGCGTTGGATGAGGCTGTAGCGTCTGAGGTTTTGCAAGGCTACCGACAAATCAGCCGTTATTTACCGTCTGAAAAGCGCCAAAAATCCAATGACGAATTACTCGCTCATACTCTTTATAATGAGAGCCACGCTGAATTTTTGCAGAGTGTTGGAGTCGAGTCGGACAGTATCGATGAGCATTTAATGCAGTGGCGACAGACTCAAGAGACTTTTATTGCACCAGAGAGCGTGATTAACGTGTTGCCTCCACATATTGCTTCATTATGGATTGGAGAAGTCGACAGTGAGTGGTATTGCGTCGTGGGTTTAAAAGGTATCCGTAATACTCAGGCGTTACAAGACATTGCTTTGAACATGGAAGGTGTTGAGTGGGTGAACACGATTGATGATCTGTCTTCAGCGCTTTTGAATAATAGCCAACAGGCCATACGCTTTTTAATTATAGCCTATGGTGTTATCGGGCTCATATTATTGTTGTTTTACCGCTCGATGGTTGCCATAAAAATCATGATAATTCCTATGCTGTCCAGCCTATTAACCATCAGTATTATTTCGCTTTTGGGCCACTCGATTACGTTATTTCATGCAATGGGTTTGTTTTTGGTACTGGGGCTTGGATTGGATTATGCGGTGTTTGTAAATGAGTCTACTCAGCGTGATGGTATACCAATTCGACCGGATGCATTCGTCGCCATTTACCTTTCCGCCATAACTAGCATGCTATCCTTTGGATTAATGTCGTTAAGCAGTACACCAATGGTTCAGGCATTTGGTTTGGTTATTCTAATAGGTGGTTTAGCGAATCTATTGCTTGCGCCACTATTGGGTGTTATGGCAGCAAAAGGGGGTGCCCAGAGAGGGGTTATCTATGGTTGAAACGTTACTTATAGTTAAAACGTTATCCATGAAAAAAAGAATGGATGCTGCTCTAATGGGTGCTGTGACCATGGGTATTGCGGTGTTGTCTCTTCTCTTAGGTGGGTGCAGTGTTTTATCACCTCGCTTAGGCAGCTTATCATCAGGTACCCACGCCTTAATTAATTATGACTTTCCGCCATTTTCTGTGGATCTTCACCAGCAATTGCATACTCAGTCTGAGGGTGAGCCGATTGTACTGACCATCGGAGCCAGCTTGCAGCCTGATGCGGCACGTTTTGTATTGCTAGATGCTTATGGGCAGCGACTCGCGACGGTATCTTATCGGGATGACGAAGTGCTTTGGGAGCAAAGCCGGTTTGTGTCCAGTGTGGGGTTCGATCTTGAGGTATTTTCTCTGATTTATCCATTGGCTTTTTGGCCTGAGCCTGCCATTCAGTCGCAGCTCAATCCACAGTGGCGAGTGGATTTTGCATCAACCCATCGAACGGTATATAAAGAAAATACAGTAGTGGCCGACATTCAGTATTCTGCGGAATGTGAATATGAAGGTCGGGTGGATATTCATATTGTAAAAAATGCGGTGCATTTTTCTATATTGAATAATGTATTGAATAAAGGCCCAAATATAACGGATATTAATAGTGGATGTGTCTAAATTGAAAATGGACGAAGTGATAGCACATCGTCAACCCATGTCTTTGTTGTCGAGCATCGAATCGTGCTGTGATGATTCCATTATCGCCATTGTTAATCAGGATGGCTCTTCTTTTTTAGCAAACGAAAATGGCGATGTGCCTGCTTGGGTAGGCATTGAGTACATGGCCCAAGCTATGGGTGCCTATGCCGGGGTGCGATCTAAACGTCTTGGTAAACCCATTGAAAAAGGGTTTCTTTTAGGGACGCGAAAATTTAAAGCGTATTGCGAGGTTTTTGCTAAAGGCCAAACGCTAAAAGTGACGGCAACTCAGGAATTGCTTGATACCAGTGGAGTGTCGTTGTTTCGCTGCACAATACATTATGAAAATCAGTTATTGGCTGAAGGTGCCATAAAGGGCATACAGCCTTCATCGGATATGAAATTATTTTTATGAAATCGTTTTAAGGGTTGTGTGAAATGGCATTACGTATATTAGTTACGGGTTCAAGCCGGGGAATTGGTCGAGATATTGCGCTAAAGCTGGCCAAAGACGGATTTGATATTGCTCTACATTGCCGTAGTCAGCGCAGTAAAGCGGAAGAGGTGCAACTGGCTATTGAAAACGGCGGTGCAAAGGCGACGATTCTTCAATTTGACATTAGTGACCGTGATCAAGCCAAAGCCGTGATTGAAACCGATATTGAAGAGCATGGTGCCTACTACGGTGTCGTGTGTAATGCAGGGTTGGCTATTGATGGCGCTTTTCCGGCGTTGTCTGGTGAAGATTGGGATCAGGTTGTGCACACAAATTTGGATGGCTTTTATAACGTGTTGCACCCTTGTGTGATGCCGATGGTGCGTCGGCGAGCGCCAGGTAGAATTGTCACATTATCTTCAGTGTCCGGTTTGATGGGGAATCGTGGCCAAGTTAACTACAGTGCTGCCAAAGCTGGAATTATTGGCGCCACCAAAGCGTTGGCAATTGAATTGGCAAAGCGAAAAATTACGGTAAACTGTGTTGCCCCGGGCTTGATCGATACAGAAATGACCGATGAGTTGCCAATTGAAGAAGCACTAAAGCTTATTCCCATGAATCGTGTGGGGCAACCAGAAGAGGTTTCTTCTTTAGTCAGTTATTTAATGTCAGAGCCGGCGGGTTATATCACTCGACAAGTAATATCAGTAAATGGCGGTATGTTTTAATGGAAAGAAGGGTTGTTGTCACAGGCATGGGAGCCGTAACGTCTCTGGGCGATTCTTGGGACAGTTTCAGTGAAGGCGTAAAAGAAGGGCGCAGTGGCATTGTGACGATGCCCGAATGGGATCGATACAGTGATTTGAATACTCGCTTGGCCGGGCCCATTCCGAATTTTGAACCCCCGGCTCATTATTCTCGCAAAAAAACTCGCACGATGGGGCGCATTGCCCTGATTTCCACTCGTGCATCAGAAATGGCTTTAGACAATGCAGGCCTGTTGGACGACCCCATTCTTAAAAGTGGTGAGGTGGGTGTTGCCTATGGTTCGTCTACCGGTAGTCCTGATGCCGTCACGGAATTTGGCAGCATGTTGATTGACGGCAATATGAATCACATTACCTCGACAACCTATATTCGCATGATGGGCCACACTACGCCTGTGAATATTGGTTTATTTTTTGGTTTGCGCGGATGCGTTATTCCCACGTCCAGTGCGTGCACATCCGGTAGTCAGGGAATTGGCTTTGCCTATGAGCGCATTAAATACGGTATGCAAACCATTATGGTGGCAGGCGGCGCCGAAGAGCTTTGCCCAACCGAAGCCGCTGTCTTTGATATTTTATTTGCCACCAGCACCAAAAACGATACACCTAAACTGACACCCAGCCCCTTTGATCAAGACAGAGACGGTTTGGTGATTGGAGAGGGCGCTGCAACATTAATTTTAGAAGAACGCGAACATGCTCTTGCTCGTGGCGCGAAGATTTATGCGGAAATTGTTGGCTTTGCCAATAACTCCGATGGTAGCCATGTGACTCAGCCGAAAAAAGAAACCATGCAAATTGCGATGGAAATGTCTTTACGCAGTGCAGGTTTGGATAAATCGGCGATTGGCTATGTTAATGCACACGGTACCGCAACAGACCGAGGTGATATCGCTGAGTCTAACGCCACGGCGGCTTTATTTGGAAATAATGTTCCTTTCAGTACCTTAAAAGGTAATCTTGGTCATACCTTGGGGGCGTGTGGTTCTATTGAGGCCTGGGCGGGCATTCACATGATGAATGAAGGGTGGGTCGCTCCCACATTAAACTTAAAAACCCCCGACGAAAAATGTGGTGACTTGGATTATGTAATGGGCGCCCCTCGTGAAGTGGATTTTGAATATTTAATGTCCAATAATTTTGCCTTTGGTGGCATTAATACCTCTTTAATTTTCAAAAAAATTATTTAAAAAATTATTTTCTTACATTGCTTAAAAAGAGTTGTTTTGTGAAATTTTTTCGTTTCTTTTTGTTTCTTTATTTTTTGAATATTCATTTTGTGTATGCAGGGAATCAGTCTGATAATCAGATGGCGGGTAAAGAGGTTAAACAGCCTCAAGCAACGCTCATTGTGTTTCGCCCAGACTTTACTCCGCCGCTTGTTTTTAAACCCACCATTTTAATCAATAATTTAAAGGCAATTGTTCTTCCGCGTAGTCATTATGCCAAATTTGACTTAATTCCAGGTCAGTACACTGTTATTGCAGATTGGAAAACAGGGCATGGTGTTTCTGATAGTCAGTTTGATGTTAATCTTCTTCCAGGGGAAACCACTTTTCTTACGCTTGATACTACTATGAGTGTTCCTGCTGTAGGAAATTTTAGCGGTAGCTTATATGAATCAAACCATGTGGATTTATCAGATTTTAGGGAGCTAAAAAGACGTGAAAGTGGTTGGTATTTATCTAACCCTTACTTATCTGGTGATTCTGTATTGGACTATGATAAAATTATCAAAGATATTCAAAGTTCAGATTATTCCGTAAAGCGTGCGTCAGCAAGATTTATTGCGGAAAATGGAATTTACGTAAAGCCGATATTAGACGTACTAGAACAAGAGATATTACGACACTATACCGATGACCTTGACACTAGATTAAAGTTTGATTCGATTGCATGGCTTTGCCGAGCTTTGGCTCAAAGCGGAAATCAATCCTATCGGCCTACGTTAGTTCGAGTATCAAAAGAAGCTGGGAACTCCAAGCTAAAAAAATATGCTAAAAAATACCTAAAAAAATTCTTATAAGTGATTTTCATTTTTGGGTGATAATGCCCTTATCGATAGATATTTTTTGTGCGCCATTAAAGGTTTTATTGGCGCCAATTTCCCTTCTTGGAATGCACACGAAAAATCCTCTTCTACAGTAAAAGAATCATTAAAATTCGTTCAAATCACTTCAAAAAATCGTTTTTTGAAGGTTTGTTACTTTACTGTATTAACTGTGTGCGAGCCCATGAATACTATCCGCTTGTTGCTTCGTCAAGTTACCTCTCATTTTTGTTTTTTATATTGTCTTTGGTTTGGCGTTGTCCCGTTTGTTGGCGCAACACCTCAAGAGGCAGAATTACCGTTGCCTAGATCACTCCCTGTTCAAAATTATGAGCAACAATTATACCCCTGGCTGATGAGGCAAGAATACAAGGCATTGGGTTGGCACAGGGACAAAGAAGTAAGGGACACCGGACCTTATGTGAATGGTGATTATTATGGTACGCACCCAGCGGTACGTATTTTTTATTCGCCTGGGGTGATGAAGTGGCTTGAGAATGACCGTCAAGGGGATATCCCAGACGGCGCCATGATCATCAAAGAAATGTATTTGCCGCCGGCTGTTATTTATCAGGAGCTTGAGCAAGACCCTAAGTATCAGAAATCGCCTAAGCAATATGAAAAAGATTTGGGTGAGCTGATTAGTGGGTGGACGGTGATGGTTCGAGATCAACAGGGTTCTAAAGATGGCTGGTTTTGGACAGGCCCCAATGCACCGAAACAAGGGCAATCGATAGCGGAAGCAACAAAAGCGCAATTAGACGATTATTCTCACCCACTGTATTCCAGTTTCGGCGACATGTGTTTACGTTGTCATGCTTCTGCAGAGAGTGGGTTTACCTTCAGTGCATTATCCAATATTAAAGGCATGGAGCCGAATCAGGAGCCAATACGTTTTTTGGTGGACCCTTCCTGGCGAAATCCGGCAAAGCTGACAGATGACGATTATTACCCACTGACAAAACTGAAAGGGAATGCTTTTGCTGAAAATTTATTTGGTTTAACGCCGTGGCAACGCCCATGGGCAAGTCGTCCACCAGAAGAAAAAGCCAGTGAATATTTCGCATCAAACCCGGTGGATTTGGCTCCCATGTTGTTATCGCATATGAGAGATCTCACCGAGGATTCTCCTCTACCTGAAGAAAGTTTATCGTCGGCAAATAATGCTATTACGTCACAATTTAAAATGGCCGGCATCACCTCTCCAAGAGCGTTTCCCAGCCAATGGGCCGATCATGTGGTTGCTGGCCCAGACGGTGCTCAAGCGTTTATCACTTCAGATAATTGTTTGGGGTGTCACGGTGGTTTAGGTGGTAACCCCTACGGGTTGGTGATGTTTGCACAAACTGGCCCTGCCTATGGTGAGGGGTACAATTTGTCTGAATATGGTGAGTGGCGTTGGTCTCCAATGGGGCTTGCAGGGAGAGACCCTATTTTTCATGCTCAGTTAGAAAGTGAAATGGCTTATTTGGAAATGGACGCAAAAAGAATGCCTTCACCTTTAAAGGGAACATTGGTAGAGAATAAAACGGCGGTAAGAAATACGTGTTTGAGTTGTCATGGGGCCATGGGTCAACGGCAATTGACCATTGACGCAGAAAAAGATCGCACCTTGAATCCGGATTTTCAAGTGGACTTTTTTTATTTAAGTACAAAATTAAATCTGAAAGAAAAAGAGCCTGAGAATTATCGATACCATGAATACGGTGAATTGGCGCGAGAGGGCATCAGTTGCTTAGTGTGTCATCGAATTAAAGGCCCTTCTCATCAACAAGTCGAGAATTGGCAGCCTGAGTATCGAGATTGGGTGACGAGGAAAGCCGATAAATCGTTGGCTTATATGCTATTTCACAATACCACCGGGCGATTTATTCGAGGCGAGAATGAAATTCTCTATGGCCCTTTTGATGATGTGGCAACCAAGCCAATGGCGCATAGCTTAGGGTTGACGCCAGAAGGCCAGCCTTATACTCGTGATTCTCAAATGTGTGGTACGTGCCATACCATCAATTTACCCAATATTGGGGCAACGGAAGATACTTTTCCAATATTAACTGCCGCAGAAACTAACCCCGCTTTAAAAGTCTATCCCCACAGTATTGAACAAGCGACCTTTCTGGAGTGGCAGAACAGTATTTTTGCCGCAAATCCGGATAAAAAGAAGACAGAATTTGCTAGCTGCCAAGATTGTCATATGCCAAATGCTTTTCAAAATTTTGAGGGTTCAGTCAATATCGAGCCGCTACGCAGTCAAATTGCTTCTATTCAAGATGTGAATTACCCAGAGAGTGAACATCGGTTGCCGAACTCAGATATTACTGTGCCGCTTAGAGAAAACTATCGGCGGCATGAATTAGTAGGATTGAATGTTTTTATGGTTGAAATGTTTGATCAATTTCCTGAAATTCTCGGTGTCGATAAAACAGACCCGATGACCTCGGCCACGAATGGAGCTGATCTTGCGGTTGAAAATATGTTGCTCCAAGCCAAAATGAAGACGGCAGACTTAAAGGTTGACGTGCTTGAGCGTAATGGAAATACACTCCGAGCAAGGGTAACCATTCGCAATAAAGCTGGGCATCGTTTCCCCAGTGGGGTAGCGTTTCGGCGCGCCTTTATTGAATTTACCGTATTAGATGGTGAAACATCGATTTGGTCTTCTGGCAGTACCAACCAAGCCGGTGTGATAATCGGTGGGGATGGCAAGCCATTAAAAACCGAATTTTTATCCAGTCCCGACGATTATCAGCCTCATTATCAGACGATTACCTCCCAAGATCAGGTGCAGATATACGAAGAGTTAACTCAGAATGCGCAATACGAATTTACCACCAGTTTTATTCACCGAGTGCATCATATTAAAGACAATCGCCTTTTGCCGAAAGGGTGGAGAAAGTCAGAGCATTTTAAAAATCAAGGTGAATTGATGGTGGAGTTTATGGAGGCGACCGACCCTCTAGGTGTAGGCGATGATCCAGATTACCAAGATCAGGGAAAGCGTTTTCCAGGCCAAGATGCTGTGATTTATGAGGTAACATTACCGGAAAAATATTCTTCATCAGCATTAAATGTACGAGCAAGGCTATATTATCAGGCAATACCCCCTTATTGGATAAAGCAACGACTTGATGCTGCACCGAATGGAGAGGCCACTCAACGTTTACTACACTTGATTACTCACTTGGATCTTAACAATACGCCTATGGAGAGTTGGAAACTTAAAATTCAAGAGGCGTCGCTCAATTTACCGTAAACATAATTTATCGTAAGCGTTTGGTTGAGTGAGTTTGTATTGCCTTTTTTCTCTTGCATGTTGTTCATTGTGACATTTTCTTTGAAATACTTTTATTCTCTTTGTTTTTATTCTTTTTGGCGTAATTGATGCTCACCTATTTTTAGATTGTATATATTTAAAAAGTCGTCACAAAAAATGAGCAAAAGTGTCATTGTGGTGCGACGTTCTGATTTTGTGACATAAAAACAATCATGTCTGAAAGTTTGGGGTGTGTATGAAAAGAAAAAATACAAAATTAGTGGGTTATTCCTCTTTGTTTGTGTTATCCGCATGTGTGTCACTTCCTGTATTGTCTGCGGGCGGTAACGTTAATGGCAGTGTCAAAGGGGTGGTATTAAATGAAGCCGGTAACCCTATTACGAATGCTGAAGTGGTTGTTAAAAATATTGAAACAGGGCTCACTCGTAAAAGTAATACTTCCAATACGGGTGCGTTTAAACTCAATCTTCCAACAGGCGAATACACAATTGAGGCTGAAAATGGCGATTATCGTGCACGAACACAAAAAATACAGGTGCGCTTAGGTCAGTCGACAGTGGTGTCGTTTACTCTCGGCGGTGATCAACTGAGCATAGAAGAAGTGGCCGTTGTAGGGGAGCGTTCTTCAGGCACGTCTTCACCGGTGGCGACGGGGTTGAGTATGTCTTATGGGCACCTCTAAAAATAGCCCAACTTTGATATAATCTCACTGTTCAAAAATTTCAAGAGTTTCCTTCTATGTCTCAGCCCGGCTTTTTTGATTTAGATGACAGGTATCGCAAGTTAGATGAAAAAGATCCATTAGTTCATCTCAACAAACTGATATTTTGGGAAGCCTTTCGTCCGACCTTAAAGGAAATACGAAAGTCAAACCGAAAAAGCAATGCGGGTCGTAAAGCCTATGACGAGCTTCTGATGTTCAAAGTACTCGTACTTCAGCACTTATACAATGTATCCGATGATCAGATAGAGTACCAAATACGGGACCGCTATTCTTTTTGCCGGTTTTTAGGTCTGACTCCATCGGACAAGGTGCCTGATGCCAAGACAGTGTGGCTGTTTAGAGAAAACCTAGTCAAAGCTGGTTTAATGAAGCGTTTGTTTTTTACTTTTGATGTTCAATTAGAGGAACACGGTTTTCAAGCAAGAAAAGGTCAAATAGTGGATGCGAGTTTTGTCGATGTTCCCAGGCAGCGCAATAAAAAGGAAGAAAACAAACAGATAAAACGCGGTGAAACGCCTGATCGTTTTGAAAAGAATCCGAACGTTGGCGCTCAAAAAGATACGGATGCCCGCTGGGCGAAGAAGAACCAAGAGA
>NZ_JAJQVM010000029.1 GCF_021234875.1 Marinibactrum halimedae
ATTCTTTGTATCTCTGGGGTCGGTCACATGGAGGGTAATTTTGGATAAATTCACAGCTAATCACATTTTAGGGTATCAAGATGCTGAAAATTTAGTGCATTTGGTTATTTATTACTAGGGAGCCCTGTTGCGCCATAAGATTAAGCCGGGGATCACCGGTTGGGCGCAGATAAACGGCCTTAGGGGAGAGACGGATACATTGGATAAGATGGAGCGCCGCGTAGAGTATGATTTGCATTACATACGTAACTGGTCAGTACTGTGGGATATAAAAATTATATTTCTGACGATCTTTAAAGGCTTTATCGGAAAAAATGCTTTCTAGTCGCATATGATTTTCCACTAATAAGAAAAGCCCTCATGTAGAGGCAATGCTGTTCACTTAAGTATTTGAGTATAAAGTTGGCTTAATAGAAAATCCGAAGTTAGAAATGACTTCGGATTTTTTTATGCCTTTCCAGCACGATTTATTAGACCTCAGCGACCTCTTTAACTTCTCTAACCTAAGTTCGTTTACTCACAACATTCCAGTCGAGTGGGTTATAAGAAGACGACGACTGCCGTCAGATCAAGTGCTGGTGCTTGGTATGGCCATTTTCCGAGAGGAGCCAGTTCATGAAGTCGCACGCCGATTGAATATTTGTGCAAAGGGTCTTGCCTCAGACAGCTTACTCGCACGTAGTGGTATCAGCCATGCCCGCTAGCGTTTAGGTTCGGAGCCGGTCGAGTGGCTTTTTCGTGAGACCGGTGGGCCTGGGGACACGAGCGTTATCCTGAAGATGAGTGGAACGGATTACAGGTGTTTGCAATGGATGGGGCGCTATTCCGTACTCACGACACACCAGAATTGAGAGAGCGCTTCGGCTCTGGGAATACGTCAACAAAACGTCAAACCCCGTTTCCTATGCTGAGACTGGTTGCACTGATGAACGTGCGTTCTCACATAATAGTCGATGCACAGGTAAGCCCTTCCCAAGCAAGAAAACAGCATCCCTACCTAGGTGAAACGTGGCAAGCTCGTCGTGTAACGTATAAAACGAAAACTGGACATAAGACCATCCTCACCTCGTTACCGGCAGCTGAATACAGCGCAGAAGCTATCGCACTTCTCTATAAGGAGCGCTGGGAAATCGAATTAGGTTTTCGTGATATAAAAAGCTCCATGCAAGGCAACGCGATCACGTTGCGAAGTAAAAAAGTAGATCTTGTCTATCAAGAATTGTGGGGTCTATTGCTCAGTTACAACGTCATCAGGCGCGAAGCGGCTATGGCAGCCATTCAATTTGATCGAGCACCTTCAGATATACGTTTTAAGGTGGTATGTGATTATATCGCCGTCCAATTAATCGTCATGGCGGCATCCAATCCACTATCTGGAACAGGTCGACGGTTGTTGGAGTTAAGATCAGGGATAGGGAGTTTATTTTTGGAAAGGCGTTCGAGGCCAACCACGCCTCGAACGATGAAGATATCAAAAACCCTATATCCGGTAGATCGCTATGCGGCTCCGCTTAAGTGAACAGCATTGTGCTCATGTAGAGGGCTTTTTTTGTGATTTTACTCTAGGCAAGCTTATCTGTAGCAACTCGATAATTTGGGTCTTCAATCACGTTTACTTCACAAAGCTCACCCGCTTTCTCCAGTAATACACGACATTCCGGGCTTAGATGTCTGATATGCAGCGTCTTTCCATGGCTCTGATATTTTTCAGCTAAACCATCCAGTGCTTCGATGCCAGAATGGTCGCAGATTCGTGACCGGCGAAATTCGATAACAACATCGTTGGGATCAGACTCAGGTGAGAAGAGGTCTTTGAAGTTAGAGACTGAGCTGAAGAAAAGAGGGCCTCTTAAATCATATACCTTCCACCCTTGCTCATCAGTGTATGTGTCTGCATAGATATGCTGAGCATGTTGCCATGCAAAAATAAGCGCGGAGACAATCACGCCAATAATGACTGCGATGGCTAAGTCAAAAGCGACGGTAACGCCCGAAACCAAAATGATAACGAAAGCATCGCTCAACGGTACTTTTCGCATAATACGAAAGCTAGACCACTCGAACGTACCTAGAACAACCATAAACATCACGCCAATTAACGCGGCTAGGGGAATTATCTCGATAAGGCCTGCGGCAAATAAGATAAACCCGAGTAAAACCACAGCAGCAGTGATTCCAGAAAGACGTCCGCGACCACCATTATTGATGTTAATCATGCTTTGCCCAATCATCGCACAGCCGCCCATTCCACCAAAAAAACCATTAACGGTGTTTGCAATACCTTGTCCGACACACTCTTTATTACCTCTTCCACGAGTATTGGTAAGCTCATCAATTAAGGTGAGTGTGAGTAAGGACTCGATGAGACCAATAGCGGCGATGATGGCAGAGTAGGGAAGGATGACCCACAGTGTTTCCAAGGTAAATGGCACACTTGGAATGTTAAAGCTTGGCAGTTCGCCCTGTAGGGAGGCGGAAGATGCTTGGTCGGCAGGAAGCTTATCGGCAACAAAATCAATAACGGTGCGTGCATCTAAATCGAAAAGGAAGACGGCTAATGACACACTGACAATTGCCACAAGCCCAGCTGGAATGGCTGTGGTCAATTTAGGCAGGAAATGCATGATGAGCATGGTGATGGCAATTAAGCTGCCCATCAAATACAGATCTTCACCTTGTATCCATTGCCAAACGCCTTCCGAGATTTCTTCTTTAAAGAGTCCGACTTGAGAGAGAAAAATCACAATGGCTAAACCATTCACAAACCCAAGCATCACGGGATGGGGGACTATACGAATGAATTTTCCCAGTTTGAAGACGCCAGCCAATATTTGAATAAGGCCGGCAAGTATCACGGCGGCAAATAAGTATTGGACACCATGTACTGCAACAAGACTGACCATGACCACCGCAGTGGCGCCGGTTGCACCGGAGATCATTCCGGGTCGACCACCAAAGAGAGAGGTGAGAAGGCCCATCATAAACGCAGCGTAAAGGCCCACCATGGGTTCTACACCTGCAATGAAGGCAAAGGCGACAGCTTCTGGTACAAGCGCAAGTGCCACTGTGATGCCGGAAAGCACATCGTTTTTGACGTTAGTGGGACGCCGATCAAGAAGGTTGAACATTGAAACCCCGTTATGACATTAATGAAATTTTGCGCGCATTCTAGCAGAAGCCCATTAACGTCACAGGGGCAGAAAGGGTTTATCCGTTTTTGAGGTGGTGAAGCATGGTGCTGAGGCCCTCTTGCCAATGTGGAAGGGGATGGCCAAGAAACTGTTCGAGCTTTTGTGTATCGAGAACTGAGTATGCGGGCCTAGGTGCCGGTGTTGGGTAATCGTCAGTCGTAATACCATTGACCGTCATCGATTTGGAGAGCAAGCCAGTATTGAGTGCCGTAGTGAAAATCGTTTTGGCAAAATCACACCAAGTGGTTTCACCTTCACTGCTGCAGTGGTAGATACCGTAGCTTTCAAAACTATTTTTTGAAAGAGCGCTTACAAACGCCAATATTGACTGAACAATATCGCCCACAAATGTTGGTCTTCCAGTTTGATCTGCAACTACATTCAACTCATCTCGACTGTCGGATAATCGCAACATGGTTTTAACAAAGTTATTTCCATGTACGCCAAAAACCCAGCTGGTACGCAAGATAATATGTTTGGGGTTCACCGCAATGAGGGCTTGTTCACCCAAGTATTTTGAGGATCCATAGGTGCCCAGTGGGTTGGTGGTGTGATCTTCTCGGTAAGGTGTATTTGCAGTCCCATCAAAAACATAGTCTGTGGAAATGTGGATGGCAGGAATATTTAATTCTGCCGTTGCTTTGCCTATTTCAGCTACTGACACATGGTTGACATTGTCAGCCAGAGCGTGCTCTGACTCTGCTTTATCGACGGCGGTATAGGCACAAGCATTGATGACTAGGTCTGCATTAGAGCCTTTAATGGCGTTGGAAACTTGTGATGGCTGGCTAAAATCAACGATGGAACGCTCATATGTCATGATGATGTGTTCAGTTTGTTCAAGCGCCAGCTTTAGCTCCGAGCCAACTTGACCATTATGCCCAAATAACACTATTTTCATCGTGTTGTCGTCCTTATTGATTGATGTCTGTTTTATGCATTTCTTCGAGAGTCGGTGCTTTTGCGTCTTTTTCTGAAAGTAGTGGATCTTGCAGAGGCCATTGAATATTCACTATTGGATCATTCCAAATGAGACTGCCTTCGTCTGTTGGATCGTAATAGTCGGTACATTTATATTCAAAATCAGCCGTGTCTGATAGCACTACAAACCCATGAGCATAGCCGGGCGGAACCCAAAATTGACGTTTATTTTCTGCACTCAATATAACGCCTTCGTATTGTCCGTAGGTGGGTGATTCGGGATTGATGTCTACTGCGACATCATAGACTTCACCTTGAACCACACGAACTAATTTGCCTTGTGGTTTCGTTTTTTGGAAATGTAGGCCTCTTAGGACGCCTTTTGAGGAGCGAGAATGGTTGTCTTGTACGAAGGGCAGATCAATTTTTGCTTCTGTACGATATCGTTCAGCTTGGAACGTTTCCAAGAAAAACCCGCGATCATCGCCAAACACTTTGGGGTCGATGATGGCAACACCCTTGAGTTTTGAGAAAGTTACTTTCATATGCTCATCTCTGTAATGTAGAAAGAGTTTGTTATATCACAACATTATCATCGAGAGTTGTTAATACTATTGCAGACTATGAGAGCTCATTATTTTGTAGTCTTATTCGGTTCTTTATATTGTATTCTGCACTGGTTTAACGAAACCTAGATTTGTAAACTAATAGGTTCAAAGTGTATTGATACCTTATTCTGTATCGAGAAGAGGTAAATCAGGGATGCATGTGTATATCACACCTAAAAAATTGAGGAGAATTAAATGGTACCAGTGGTACTTTCAGGTGGTTCTGGCACACGACTATGGCCTTACTCGCGATCACTTTATCCAAAACAATTTTTACCACTTACTTCTGAACTTACAATGGTTCAAGAGACCGTATTGCGGTTAGACGGATTGTCAGTGGGCGCACCGTGGGTAATTTGCAATGAAGACCATCGCTTTATGGTGGCTGAGCAACTGAGAAGTGAGGGGGCGACTCCAGCGGGTATTATTCTAGAGCCAGTGGGTAGGAATACTGCTCCAGCCATTGCATTGGCAGCACTGGCTTTAAAAGCGAAGAGCGATGATTCTGTCATGTTGGTGTTACCGGCAGATCATGTTATCGAGAATGTCGCAGCGTTCCATGAATCGGTATTGATTGCAAAAGAGCAGGCCGAGTCCGGTAAATTGGTGACATTCGGCATTGTGCCAACCGCGCCAGAAACCGGTTATGGGTACATCAAGCGTTCGAATGAATATGCAGAAGGTGTTTTCGGTGTAGATCAGTTTGTCGAAAAACCAGATTTAGCGACTGCAGAAGACTACGTGTCGTCCGGCCAGTATTATTGGAACAGTGGTATGTTCATGTTCCGACCATCGCGATACTTGGAAGAGTTAGAAAGGTTCAGTCCTGAAATGTTGAGTGCTTGCCGAGCTGCACTCGATGGCGCTGCCTGTGATCTGGACTTTACCCGAGTGGATAAGGCTGCGTTTGAGGCGTGTCCAGAAGATTCCATTGATTATGCTGTGATGGAAAAAACGGATGCTGCCGTTGTGGTGCCCATGGATGCTCAATGGAGTGATGTGGGTTCATGGTCTGCGTTATGGGAAGTGTCTGATAAAGATGAAAACGGCAATACCTGTAAAGGCGACGTTATTACCCACGACAGCGAAAATTGTTACATCCAAGCAGATAAAAAATTAATTGCGACAGTCGGTATCCAAGACATGGTGGTTGTGGATACTGATGATTCAGTACTGATTGCCAGTAAAGACCGCGTGCAAGAGGTGAAGAAAATTGTGTCATCTCTCAAGCAGTCAAACCGCAGCGAAGCCAGTTTGCACCGGAAAGTCTACCGCCCTTGGGGTTATTATGATTCGATTGATGCCGGTGAGCGCTTTCAGGTAAAACGTATTGTAGTTCACCCAGGTGCTGAGTTGTCATTACAGATGCACCATCATCGAGCGGAGCACTGGATCGTTGTGTCTGGTACAGCCGTTGTTGTTAACGGAGAGAAGGAAATAATGTTGACCGAAAACCAGTCAACTTACATCCCGATTGGCCAGAAGCACCAGCTCAAAAACCCAGGATCAATTCCTCTGGAATTGATCGAAGTTCAGTCTGGTAGTTATTTAGGTGAAGACGATATTGTTCGTTTCTCAGACCTTTATGGTCGAGCATGAGGGTTTTCTAATACTTGAATGAATCGTAAAAAAGGCGCATTTAGCGCCTTTTTTACGTATTACCACTTCCTAATTCTTTCATCCATTCTTTTGAGAGACGGCGTATACTTGCCGATTAGACCTTCGATTCTTAAAGACCGGAAGCAATTTGTGGATACTATTTACGTCCGTGGTGCGCGAACCCACAACCTCAAAAACATTGATATCGATATTCCTCGCGACAAATTTATTGTAATTACTGGGCTATCTGGTTCTGGTAAGTCCTCTTTGGCGTTCGATACCCTGTATGCAGAAGGTCAACGTCGCTACGTGGAGTCATTGTCCACCTATGCTCGTCAGTTCCTTTCCATGATGGAAAAGCCGGATGTAGACCATGTGGAAGGATTAAGCCCGGCCATCTCGATCGAGCAAAAGTCCACGTCTCATAATCCGCGCTCCACGGTCGGTACTATTACCGAGATCTACGATTATCTGAGATTACTTTTTGCCCGTGTGGGTGAGCCGCGCTGCCCGATTCATGGTGAGCCTCTGGATGCGCAAACGGTCAGCCAGATGGTGGATCAAGTTTTGGCCGAACCTGAAGGGTCAAAGCGTATGTTGCTCGCGCCGGTGGTGAAAGACCGAAAAGGCGAACATTTGCATGTCTTCGAGTCTTTGCGGCGTGATGGATTTATTCGAGCGCGAATTAATGGTCTCGTGGTGGATTTAGACGATATCCCGAAAATGGATAAGCGGAAAAAGCATACGATTGAAGTCGTGGTGGATCGTTTCAAGGTGCGTGATGACCTCCAACTTCGATTGGCTGAGTCGTTCGAAACAGCATTGGCTCTCAGTGATGGTATTGCGGTCATTAGTGATATGGATGGTAAGGTAGCGGATAAAACCTTTTCAGCTCGCCACGCTTGCCCAATTTGTGATTATGCCCTTGCGGAGCTAGAGCCTCGATTATTTTCGTTCAACAACCCAGCTGGTGCCTGCCCCGCGTGTGATGGGTTGGGGGTAAGGCAATACTTTGACGAAGAAAAAGTGGTGTTATACCCAGACGCTTCTTTGAGTGAAGGGGCGATTCGAGGCTGGGACAAACGCAATATTTATTACTTCCATATGTTGACGTCTCTGGCGGAACATTATGGGTTTGATGTGGATACGCCTTGGAAGAAGCTCAAAGTCAAACACCGAAAAGCCATTTTGGAAGGTTCCGGAGAAGAAGTGATTGATTTTAGCTACGTGAACGACCGTGGCGATGTCATCCAGCGTCGACATACCTTTGAGGGTGTTCTACCGAATCTTGAGCGTCGCTACAAAGAAACCGAGTCAAACTCAGTGCGTGAAGAGCTGGCGAAGTACTTGTCGAGTCAGGAATGTTCTGAGTGTAACGGCTCTCGATTACGTCGTGATGCTCGCCATGTCTTTGTCGATGAGAGAACGTTACCCGAAATCACTAAAATGCCAGTGGGTGAAGCTTATGAGTACTTTTCTGCGTTGAAATTACCGGGTGCTCGGGGGGAGATTGCTGAAAAAATTCTCAAAGAACTTCGAGATCGCTTCCGTTTTTTAGTGGATGTGGGATTGAACTATCTCACGCTCAATCGCAGTGCTGAAACTCTCTCTGGTGGTGAGGCGCAGCGTATCCGACTAGCGAGTCAAATTGGCGCTGGCCTAGTAGGCGTGATGTACATTTTGGACGAGCCTTCTATTGGTCTACATCAGCGTGACAACGACCGACTATTAAACACCCTTATTCACTTGCGTGATTTAGGCAATACGGTGATTGTGGTAGAGCACGATGAAGATGCCATTCGTTTGGCAGATCACGTGATCGATATTGGGCCGGGTGCGGGTGTGCACGGTGGTTCGGTGGTAGCTCAAGGGACGCCGAAGCAAGTGATGGCCAATCGTCAGTCCATCACTGGACAGTATTTGTCTGGTAAACGTGCCATCGAGGTACCGCAAAAGAGAACACCGATGGATGAAGGTCGTCTATTGGTGCTTGAAGGCGCAACGGGCAATAACCTACAGGAAGTGAGCTTAACGTTGCCTGTTGGGTTAATGACCTGTGTAACAGGGGTATCTGGTTCAGGCAAATCCACACTCATTAATTCCACGCTCTACCCTATCGCCGCCACCGAGTTAAATGGCGCGACGACGTTAAAGCCAGCACCTTACGAAGCGATCTACGGTATCGAGCATTTCGATAAATGCGTGGATATCGACCAAAGCCCGATTGGAAGAACCCCTCGATCAAACCCTGCTACCTACACCGGTATTTTTACACCCGTGCGAGAGCTATTTGCCGGAACCCAAGAAGCACGCTCTAGGGGGTATAAGCCGGGTAGATTTAGCTTCAATGTGAAAGGCGGGCGTTGTGAAGCATGCCAAGGGGATGGTGTTGTAAAAGTCGAGATGCATTTTCTTCCCGATATTTATGTACCTTGCGATGTATGCAAAGGCAAACGCTACAACCGAGAAACGTTGGAAGTGAAATACAAAGGAAAGAGCATTCATGAAGTGCTCGATATGACGGTTGAAGATGCGCGTGAGTTTTTCGATGCGATTCCTTCCGTAGCAAAAAAACTGCAAACGCTGATGGATGTTGGCTTGAGCTACATTCGTTTAGGGCAAGCCGCGAATACCTTATCGGGTGGCGAGGCTCAGCGGGTCAAACTTGCCAAGGAGTTATCGAAGCGCGATACCGGAAATACTCTCTATATTCTCGACGAGCCAACCACTGGATTGCATTTTCACGATATTGAGCAATTGCTTAGCGTGTTGCATCGCTTGCGAGATCATGGCAACACCGTAGTTGTGATTGAGCATAACCTCGACGTAATCAAAACCGCCGATTGGATTGTGGATTTGGGGCCAGAAGGTGGCAGTGGAGGAGGTCAAATCATCGCAGAAGGGACGCCGGAAACTGTGGGTAATATGGAAGAGTCTCACACAGGACGTTTTTTAAAGCCTCTACTTGGAAAGCCTTCAGTCGTGAAAAAAACACGTCGTAAAACCGCGACGGTGTAGCTTTGTTTTCCACGTCTTATTTTCTCTAGCCCTTCTTTTGAGGAGGGTTTACTTACTGTTACAAAAAAATTCAGGCACATGTCACATTATGTGTTTGAATCAATTGGCTACGGTTACGTGACCTTTCTATATCAACTACACTGCGGGTAGACTCGATTGGTGTATGAAAAAACCGGTTAAACAGTACATAATGGCAATAAAAATGAATGATAAATAGCCACTTGTGTTGTAGTCTTAATGTAATTTCTAGAATTTAATGCTCCGAAAATCATGATAATCATCTGACAAATTGTGTGTTGATTTACATGGCGTAATTCGGAGTGGTAATGATTAGTGTTTTTAAAGTGTTAAGTTGCAGGTAGAGACCTGGGAGACAAGAGATGGAATTAAAGCAAATCTTGCCCATGCAGTTCGGACGTATCGCGTTGGCTGCTCTTTTTTGTACCGCTTTAGGCATCGCCGGTTGTGGGGGTGGTGGTGGGGGTGATAGCAGCCTCAGTAGTGGAAGTTTAGGGGAAAATACGGGTGGTGATAATACGGCTGGCAATGACAGTACCGATACGAACGATGATGACGACACAGTGACCACAACGGGAATTCGTATTGGTAATGGCACAGGAGCATCTTTTCAGGAGGGAGCTCTAGGAGCAGAAGAAACAAGTTTACCTGCTGGAGGCTCCACCACACTCATAGTCAATTTTGTCGATGGTGACGGTGAAGCAATTACCAGTGCAGTTGATGTTTCATTTACTTCCGATTGTTTCGCTAATGGGATTTCCACTTTTAGTGCAACTTCAATTACCACTAATACAAGTGGTTTCGGTACAGTTCAATATACGGCCAACGGGTGTTCAGGCACTGATGTGGTAACAGCGAGTGCTACGGTTGATAACGAAAATCTTGGTGCATCGGTTACCTTATCGATTGAAGCGGATACCGTGCTTGCAGTGGAATTTGTTTCAGCTACTCCAGAACAGATTTCCTTGAAAGGTTTAGGCGGAACGGAAACCTCTCAAGTTGTCTTCCGGTTAACTGGGGAGTTAGGTGCTTCCATTATTGGCGAGCAAGTGACTTTTGAGCTTAATACCGATGTAGGTGGCGTAACACTCACTTCTACTGAAGGTGAAACAGATAATAACGGTGAAGTATCTACGGTTGTTCAATCGGGTACTGTACCGACTTCATTAGAGGTAACCGCAACACATGCCGGTACAAATAACTCAGGTACTTCAGACAGCATTGCCGTAACCACAGGTGTTCCAGTATTTGCTAACTTTTCTCCATCTTATTCACCCTTTAACCCAGACCGAGCGGTAAATACGAACGGGATTGAAGTACAGATAAGCATTATTGCGAGTGATTATTTTCAACAAGATGTGCCAGATGGCCGAAGAGTGTTCTTCACATCAGAGGGTGGCAATATCGATTCTTCTTGCGTGATCAGTAGTGGGGAGTGCTCAATCACATGGCGTAGTGCGGAGTTTCGTCCACCGGAAGGCCGCATTACTGTTTTGACCTATATGGATGGTGCTGAGGATTTTGTCGATACTAATGGTAATAATGTGTATGAGACAACGGATACTGCAGGCACTGATCTATCTGAACCCTATGTTGATGCCAATGAAGATGGTGAATATAACGTTGGTGAGCTATTTTTCGATACCAATAATAACAATGCCTTTGATATGGGGAATAACCTTTGGGATGGACCTTGTTTAGATGAGGTTAGCGCCTCTGCTGATTGCTCAGGGGAAGATTCCATATCCATTTGGAAGTCTTTCATTATTTACACGCCCACATCTAACTTGATTGTTAATCGAGACACGGCATCACCTGTGGATGTAACAGGCGGGCCTCAAGTAGTTTGTGTAACGATTCAAGAGGACAATGATTTGGTTAGTGCCTTTGGAGGGAATCCAGCCCCGAATGGTACTACTGTAGATTTCAGTACGGACAATGGCCAAATTAATGGTCCTAGTTCATTTTCTTATGATGGTAACGAGACTGGCCCATTACAGTGGTGTGTGAACGTGAGTGCTGATGATACATCTGATTCTGGAGTATTAACGTTAGAAGTTGAAACAACGGAAGGGATAGGTTACGTCAGGACATGGGCGGTTAATGACTAAGTTCTACAATTAAAAAGTAAAAAAGGCCGCAAATGCGGCCTTTTTTCTTTTTTAAGTTGTCAAACTCAACTTTTTACTTCCCTTTCTTCATCGCCTGTTGCAACAACGCTCCCATGCTGCCCATTCCACCACCAGACGATTTTTGATTTCCTCCACCAAACGAGCGATTCCCGCCACCTTTTCTGTTGGTGTTATTGGGCTTGCCTTTTCCTGCACCGCCTTGGTTACCGGAAATTTTCTCGCCGGGTTCGTCGCTCATGCGCATAGAAAGGCCGATGCGTTTACGTGGCACATCTACTTCCATGACTTTGACTTTGACAATATCACCGGCTTTCACCACGTCTCGTGGGTCTTTAACGAATTGTTCGGCCAAAGCTGAGATGTGGACGAGACCGTCTTGGTGAACACCCACATCCACGAAAGCACCGAAGTTGGCGACGTTGGTGACGGTACCTTCCAATACCATGCCGGGTTTCAGGTCGGAGATTTTTTCTACGCCATCCTGGAATTGCGCGGTTTTGAACTCAGGGCGCGGGTCGCGTCCGGGTTTATCGAGTTCTTGAATGATGTCGGTCACGGTAGGGACACCAAACTGCTCATTGGTGTAGTCCGCTGCATTTAATGCACGTAAGAAGGTGGTTTCACCGATGAGGCTTCTGATTTCTCGGCCGCTGACTTGAGCGATGTTTTCGACAACGGAATAGGACTCTGGGTGAACCGCAGAGTTATCGAGAGGGTTATCACTGCCTGCCACACGAAGGAAGCCGGCGGCTTGTTCGAAGGTTTTGGCTCCAAAGCGGGTGACTTTCATCAGTTCTTTACGACTACTGAAAGCGCCATTTTGGTCGCGGTAATCGACGATGTTGTTAGCGATACTTTGCGATAGGCCCGAGACTTTGGCCAATAGTGGTGCCGAGGCGGTATTTACTTCAACGCCGACGGCGTTCACACAGTCTTCAACTACCGCATCCAAAGAGCGAGCCAATTGGGATTGGGATACGTCGTGCTGATACTGGCCCACACCAATGGACTTTGGCTCAATTTTTACCAGCTCTGCCAGTGGGTCTTGCAGGCGTCGGGCAATGGAGATGGCGCCACGAATGGTAACGTCCAAGTCTGGGAACTCTTTGGCGGCAAATTCACTGGCGGAATACACCGATGCGCCCGCTTCGTTGACCATCACTTTACGGGCTTTGAGATCAGGATGTGCCTTGAGCACATCGCCGACAAATTTATCGGTTTCGCGGCTAGCGGTGCCGTTGCCAATGGCGATGAGTTCCACGTCATGCTTTTTACACAAGGCCACTAACATGGCTTCGGCTTCGCGAATTCTATTTTGGGGTGGGGTGGGGAACATGGCGCCGTGATCCAACACTTTACCGGTGGAGTCCACCACGGCCACTTTCACTCCGGTTCTCAAGCCTGGGTCGAGGCCGATGGTCGATTTTGCACCCGCAGGGGCGGCAAGCAGAAGGTCTTTTAGATTGCTGGCAAAGACTTTGATGGCTTCTTCTTCACTGCCGTCACGCATCTCGCCGAGTAGATCGGTTTCTAGGTGTGTGAGTAATTTGACCCGCCAGGTCCAGCGTACAACTTCAGATAGCCATTTATCGGCCGCTCGATCTTGGTTTTCGATGTCCCAGTAGTCGGCCACCATGCTTTCGCAGGGGTGGGCATCGGATTCGGTATCCACGGTAATGCTGATGCTTAAAATGCCTTCGTTGCGCCCGCGCAACATGGCCAATGCTCGGTGAGACGGAATCGATTTGATGGGCTCGTCGTGCTCGAAATAATCTTGATATTTGGCGCCTTCGCTTTCTTTACCGTCCATGACTCGCGCCGAGATTTGTGCTTCCGATTTCAAAAAGTCACGCAGTTTTTGCAGTAAGTTGGCGTCTTCACTGAAACGCTCCATCAAAATGTATTTCGCGCCATCCAGCGCTTCTTTAATGGTCGTGATTTTATGTTCTTCGTTGAAAAACTTCTCAGCTTCTTGTTCGGGCGCCAAGGTCGGATCTGCCAGCAAGCTATCTGCTAGGGGTTCGAGGCCCGCTTCAATGGCGATTTGGCCTTTGGTTCGACGCTTGGGTTTGTACGGTAAGTAAAGGTCTTCCAAGCGGTTTTTGGTTTCCGCAGAGTTGATTTCGGCAGCCAGCTCATCGGTGAGTTTTCCTTGTTCTTCAATGCTGGCCAGAATACTGGCTCGGCGCTCTTCCAATTCTCTTAGGTAGCGTAAGCGGTCTTCCAGGGTTCGAAGCTGTCCATCGTCCAGCCCACCGGTCACTTCTTTTCGATAGCGAGAAATAAACGGAACTGTTGCGCCTTCATCAAGTAAAGAGACGGCGGCGGTAACTTGCTCGACGCGAGCACTGAGTTCTTCGGCGATACGCTGGTGGATACTATTCATACAGTTTTTAAATCTCAGTCTGAGTTTTTATTGAAATGCGGGTTTGTAACGGTGAATGCACCTCAACATAGGCGCACAACCATGAAGGCGTCCAGAGGGGGAGCGGGCCGCCAATGAACTGAATAAGGTGCTGGAAAGCCCAAGGGCTAGGAGAATGAATCAATCTTGTTGTCACGGGCTGATAATACGTCTTCATCAAATCCGGTAGTGTGTTGTGGGCAATATTATGCGTAATTTGCTGGCCGATAAAAGCGCTTTTTGTTGATGATTATCGTAAGAAGTTTTCAACAAACCAATCCCAAATGCCGAGTGAGAAATTAGGGAAAAGATTGATACCAAGGGCCGATTTCACCAGATACAACACCAGTAAGCCCAGTAGTACGGAAATGCTCAAAAACAAGAAGATGCTGTAGAGCAAGACCAGTGCAGCGGCTTTTTTTTCCCGCTCAGACATATCCCGTCGGTTGCGGCCAACTAACAGGACAACGTAAAAGCTCCATGGCAATAAGGGGATGCGCATGGTTGGCCTAAGGTCAAGGCTGTGTACGCGACCGCCCCTGGCGCCCAGCGCATTGTTGAGAGCCTCCACTTGCTCGGGAGAGAACGTTTTGACAATGTCATCGGGTAAGTTATCAAAGATACGTTGCAAAGGTGCCGTTGGTAATACTCTTGCGTATGAAGGAGCGGTGAGGCTAGAGGAGCTGGGTTTTTCCATACGGATATTCAACTTTATCAGGGTTTGGAAGTGATGAAATCGGGATAGTAAAGTCGTTGAATTATGCCTAACTGAGTCGTCAGTGTAGAGCATGATGATGGCTTATTGAATATTGAGGGCTCTTGATAGGGTTTTTAGGTTGATTAAACGATGTTTGTGGCTATTCAGTGATAAAACTGAAAGATAAATCGATAACGAGGAAGATTGTGGATAAATCATTATGTCAACTGAAAGAGATGATGGCTCAATACCCGCGTTGGTTGGTCATCACCGGTGCCGGTATCAGTGCGAAAAGTGGCATTCCAACCTATCGAGATCATAAAGGGAATTGGCAGAGGAGTCGGCCCATTCAGCATCAAGAATTTATTGAGCAACGTTCGGCGAGGCAGCGCTATTGGTCTCGCAGTTTAGTTGGCTGGAAAGCCTTAGGGCCTGCTGCTCCTGGTGATGCGCATTTTTGTTTGTCAAAGTGGGAGCAAAAAGGAGCCATCAGTTTATTGGTGACACAAAATGTGGATGGTTTACACCAGCGAGCAGGCTCCCATTCTGTATTAGAACTGCATGGCAGTATTCATTATGTGGTGTGTTTAAATTGTGGTCGGCGTGATGAGCGGGAAACGGTGCAGGCGCAATTGGTCGCTGATAATCCGAGATTGGTTGATTGGGTTGAGCAGAGAGTACACCCTTCGGCTCCAGATGGTGATGCTTATGTGGAGTATCCTTATTGCGAAGAGGTACGTTGTCCTTCGTGTCCATCGTGCGATGGTATATTGATGCCGGATGTTGTTTTTTTCGGTGGCTCAGTACCCAAGGCCCGTGTTGAAAAAGTCACTTCTGCATTATTGAGTTCTGATGCAGTGTTGGTGGTTGGCAGCTCCCTAATGGTCTACTCCGGGTTTCGGTTTTGCCGGTTGGCGGCAGAGAAAATGTTGCCAATTGCGGCCATTAATAAGGGGGTCACAAGAGCAGATGAACTTTTATCATGTAAAGTGGAAATGGACTGTTCTACAGCGTTGAGTCAACTTATTGATGCTTGATACGCCTACTTTGTCTCGACTTTGGATTTAAGGCGATATTAAGAAAGAACAGCGCTCAAAAAGCTACTGGTCAACACGAAAAAGAATATAGTTGAGGGGAGGTTTCGATAGAAAAATATAAGAAGGCATCAAAGTATTTAACGTACTTTGTATTTTTTTGTGCTCAAATCATAACTCAACCAAATCTGTACTCAACAATAAAGCCTCGCATTAGAATTATAGATTTGGCAAGGCTCGCTAAGGTCTTACATGTTATGTGCTTTAACAATGATGTTATCAGACTGAACTTGCACACCTGATAGCACACTGTAGTACATGTTTGACTCTAGTGCGTGCACATTTTTACGCTCTGCATACCGTAGTGCTTTCGATTTATCTTTACTTCGGTAAACAATATGCTTGTAGTGTTGGTTAACTACATACCAAAAATTTGGATCGTAAATCTCTTCTTTTTGCATGATGAAAATCCTAGTGTTATCTCCCTGAATTTTTAAAATTTCGCACATTCTCCTTTAAAAACAATTTAGCATTTAATTTGTGGTGTGCACTGAAAAAAATAATTTTTTTTGAAGTTGTTGGTGTTTTTGTCACCTGTTTGGCGCTAAAAGCATTGTGTTGTCTGGTTTGATTTAAAGTTTGATATATTGTTCACAAAAGCTATGATAAAAGCTTTCTTTTTTTATGCTTTTTTTGTGATAAGGCTTATTTTCATTCAAAATTGGTTTGTTCATAAAGCGTGATGTGGAAGGTGATGTAATGGTAGCTGTAAGGGAATAAAGATTTTTTAACATTACTTTACATTGATCACTTCTATTAATTGATGAGAAAGTTTCGTTGGTGGCGTAGTGGTTGTACTTAATGAAAATCAGCCACGAAAATGATTTTTCATGGCTGATGTTTTTTTGAATGAGCCACTGTTTTTTAAATAAACCACTATTGTTTAAACTGTTATTTTTAAATTATTGCTTTTAAATTGTTATCGTAATGTTTTGCCACTTTGCAGAGCCTCGGATAGGCCACAAAAATATGAGTCACATTTTATATTTTGAGTTAATATCAACAACTGAGCTAGCGGCTAGCGGGTAGTTGAGATAAAGCTTCCTGTCGTGATTGGATCATTTCTTTATAGGTTTGCTTCATTGAAAAATCGACACCGTCTGCGTCGATGTTCAACTGCTCAAGTTGACGACGCAAGCTAATAATTTCACCTTCAATTTTTGCTTTCTCAATATTGGTTTTTTGTTGATTTAACGTGCTGCTGGTGAATTTGTAGTGCTCTTTCATGATATTTCCTATTGTGTTTAGTCATTCTTGCTAAAAAAGCATCATATTCTGTGTACGAAACCATTTTAAATAAGTTGGCAATGGGTTCGTCACTATCCATGGGGTGTATACCTGACCATGGGGTGTATACCTGAGCTTGTTTGAACTTCTTGTTTTTATTGTCCTAAGTTCATTATAAGGAGCCTGACGGCTACATCAAATACTGCATTAGTCGTATGTTTTGTTATAAGTAATGCCAAATCTTTGCGGACGATAGCGCCCTTACCCCCTATGGCTTTCAGCCTTATCAGAGGATGCTTTTATAGCGATCTATAGATAACTTTTTACGCTACTTATGTAAACTTTATCTGATCGCAAGGTGGTACTCGTAAAATTTGAAAAAACACTTCATTTTAGTTATTAAAACATTGCTAGACGAGAGGGATTTGCCATTTTGGCGCAAAAAACTACCTAAAATTAACATGTAATCGATAACGTACGGGTTAGACGTTTTCTTTGAAGAATGTTTTCGAGAAAAAGCTGGAGTTTTCTTTATCTAATCTGGAAGAGTTAAGGTGTGATGGAAGAGATAAAACCTGGAAGAGTGAAAAAATGTTTTCACATCATTGCAGGCTCGATGGGACACCTAGCAATGATGCACAAAAGGTTTACTGTGTAATTAAATAATCGCGCCAATTGAATTGTGTATCGCCAATGACATGAAAGAAGGGATTGAGAATATCTTCTTTTGTGTTGTAGCGTAGAATCGTAAAGTTGGTATCAACAACCAGCCCTCCGGCTGCTTCAACAACAGCTTGTGCTGCAGCGGTATCCCACTCAGAGGTTAATGCTAGGCGCGGATAAAGGTCGGCTTGTCCTTCTGCGACAAGACATAACTTCAATGAACTTCCCATATTTTTTGTTTCAACTGGACCAACCTGCGATTGCAAACGCTCCATTAGATGCACCACTTCTTCTGCGCCATGATTGCGGCTGGCGACGACTTCAATGGGTGCTTTGCTATCAAGGCGAGATTGAACCGTGCGAACGTGTATTGGTGTTTCTTGCCCTTCGGTGATTTTCCAGGCGCCTTTACCTTCTAAACCTGTGTAGGTAATGTCCAGCACGGGAACATACACCACACCTAAAACGGGTTTCCCATTCTCTATCAGTGCGACATTGACGGTAAACTCGCCATTTCGTTTGATAAACTCCTTGGTGCCATCCAATGGATCGATAATCCAGTAACGCTGCCATTGGCTGCGGATGGAATAGGGTGGAAGATGACTTTCCTCCGACAGCACCGGTACTCCAGGAATCAATGCTTCCAAAGCAGGCTCTAAAATAGCGTGTGCGGCTAAGTCTGCTTCCGTTACCGGGGAATCGTCAGCTTTGGCATCAACTTCAAAACCCTCGCTGCGATTGTAGACCTCAAGTATTGCGTGACCTGCGTTACGACTGATTTTCACTACTTGATCCAACAATGCTTTATTCATAATGCTCCTCGTCAGGTGAAGGTTAAAAGTTGGCGAAATAAAAGGGTATTCTCCATCATTATACGCATATCCATTGAGCATCTTCATAATGCCATGCGCAGAAGGCATACTAACGACCGGTTTTTTAGTGATGGCAGGCTCATTCATGATCAATTGGGATAACATCGATACGGTATTGTTGGATATGGACGGTACGCTGCTCGATTTGCACTACGACAATTTTTTTTGGTTAGAGTATTTACCGAAGCGCTATGCACATATTCACAACGTGTCTTTAGAAGAGGCACGTGAATGCCTCATGCAGCATATTCGATCTCATGAGGGAACATTGAATTGGTATTGCTTGGAGTTTTGGTCAGAGGCATTACGTTTGAATGTTCGCTCAATCAAAGAAGAAGTGAAGCATAAAATTCGAGTACGCCCTTACGTCGAGGAATTTTTACAGGCGTTAAATCAAGCAGATAAGAAATCGGTTCTGATTACCAATGCTCATCCACAGAGCTTGGAATTAAAACTAGAGGTGACCCATATTGATCGTTGGTTGGATGTGGTGATTTCGTCCCATGAATTTCAGCAGCCCAAAGAAGCTCAAGCCTTTTGGTATGCACTGCAAGATATAGAGCAGTTTGATCCAGAGCGGACGCTCTTTATTGATGACACGTTAAGAGTTTTAGACAGCGCCAAATGTTATGGTATCCAACATTTGTTGTGTGTTCATCAGCCCGATAGCCAAAGCTCACGCATCATTGCCGAGTACCCGGCCATTCGACACTTTGACGAAATTATGCCTGGAAAAATGACGGAGCGAGGTTGTCAATGAGTTCGACATTAATCCTGTGGCGATTAATGGATGGAAAGCCGGGTCATGAAAAACAAAGTTTAGCGTTAGTGCAGGGGTTGCAGTGTCATCGGGAATGTGAAGTTTTTGATATTGCCATTGAATATTCTGGAGCTCATTATCTTAAGCACGTATTTTCGAATCAGCCCATTTTTGACGCGAGTTTACCCTCACCGGATTACCTAATTGGAGCGGGGCATAAAACGCATTTGCCGATGCTGGTTGCTAGGCGACGACATGGCGGAAAAGCCGTTGTCATTATGAACCCATCCCTACCAGCCTGTTTGTTTGATCACATAATTACACCCGCCCATGATAATTTTAAGGCCTCAAGTAAGCGAATCATTTGTACGCCTTCCCTTGCTCCTGCATTGGACAGTCACCCTGATCCTCAGCGTGGCTTGATTGTACTGGGGGGGGTAAGTAAACATTATGAATGGGAAGATGAGCGCCTAGTGCAGCAAATTGAAACCTTGTGTGCTCATTATCCCAATGTGCATTGGAAGCTTTCTACTTCAAGGCGTACGCCTGAATCGGCATTGCAAAAATTATTGTTAATTAATAGGGAAAATTTAGATGTATTTGATGTGGCGGCCTTGCCAAAAAGTTGGTTGGACGAAGAATATGAGACAGCCGGCCATATCTGGATTACAGTGGATTCGGTGTCTATGTTAGCCGAAGCACTGAATACGAAAGCGCGTGTTGGCATGTTAAATCTTCAAGGCGGAGAAAGCTCAACAAAAATGCAACGATTTCGACAAACCTTGCTGTCGTCTGGGTGGGTTGGTGACTGTTCTGGCACTGAGTTGAAAGAAGGGCCGATTCGTTCACAGCCTGTTAATGCACATCTTTCTGTGGCGAGATCTATACTGGAATCGATACAAAAATAGTTAGATATAAGCACTTTTTGATTGTTCTTTATTTGATGGGGGTGTTATTAGGAGTTGTTGTTGGAATATAAGCAGGAAGCTAAATTAAGGAGTGGTAAAATGGGGCTTTACTCATTAAGAAAAGGCTGGTTACTCACTACACTCATAAATGAATTGAAATATTCGTGATTATTAGCGCTCATAAAGATAGACGACGCCTACGGCGTGCAAAGAAACGAATGTCGGAAGTGTCGGATACTCGCACGATATTACGGCAGCAACAACTTGAGCAAAGTGCTCTTCTTAATACAACAAGTGGTGTTGGTAATGACTCTGAACATCACCTTGTTGTAACGCTTACTACCCATAAAAAGCGATTGCCGGATGTTTACTTAACTATTGAGAGTTTATTACAGCAATCTTTCAAGCCTGATATGGTGATATTGTGTATTTCAAAACAGGATATCGATGAGCTTGATATCCCTGCTACATTAACTGCACAGCAAGAACGTGGGCTTACGTTACTATGGGTACCTGAAGATTTAGGGCCTTATACCAAATACTATTATTCTTTGAAAGCATATCCCGAGAGTCTGATGATTACAGTGGATGACGATATTATGTATGCCAATGACTTAGTTGATGGTCTGTATCGGAGCTATTTACGATCACCCGAGTGCATTCATGCGAATCGAGCACATAAAATGTTGTTTGATGGGCGAGGGGAGTTACTCCCGTATTCACAGTGGGAGTGGTCTACGAAAGATAGCCAACCTTCTCTATGCATATTTCCAACAGGTGTGGGTGGTGTACTTTACCCACCTGGAAGTTTACATGAAGATGCTTTTAACCGTGATCTATTCCAATATCTTAGTCCTAAAGCTGATGATGTCTGGTTAAAGGCTATGAGTATGTTGCAAGGTACACTATGCTGTACGATCGATGATGACCGTGATTGGCCTTGCAGAAATCCGACTATTTTTGAATCTCAAAATGTGAGTTTAAAACGAGATAATAAAAAACAAAAAAGTGGGAATACAGAAAAAATTGAGGCGACATTTGCCCATTATCGGTTGGGTGAGTTACTTAAGTAACTCATCTTTTTAAGATATGTTGCATTCTTGGATTGCCTTTTTTATCAAAGGCAGCTTGTCCGCGAAGAAAAGCTGAAACACCACCTAGCCTTGCTTTATATTTCATTCTTTTGTTTTTAGAGAAGCTAAGAAACCTTTTTACGGAGTACCGGACGTATAAGGCTAATGCGCTATGTCGCCCGTTGTTTAGTTGATGCTTCTTCAGGAAGTACATGCTAGACCAACCTACGTGCCACTGTTTAAAGTAGGAGATAGCAGGCGAAGTACCGGAGGATGTACCCTTTATATGAGGAAAATAAATATCATTTAATCGTAAAATTTGTTTGTTTTCATGGACTGTTCTTAAGCATAAATCTTTTTCTTCGTAAAAAAGAAATATATTTTCATCAAAAATTTTTCTTTTTTCGTACTTATTGAAGTCAATTAGCATTGCTGCACCTAGCACAAAGTTTACCGAATTTATGCCTCTCAGATTCTTCTGCTTTTCGGTGATTGCAGGTGCGAATATGGCATTTTTTTCATTGTTTTTTGAAGTGGCGAGTCGATAAAATTCAATAATGTCTTTTTCTGAAACGTT
Source organism: Marinibactrum halimedae (assembly GCF_021234875.1). Classification (GTDB taxonomy): domain Bacteria; phylum Pseudomonadota; class Gammaproteobacteria; order Pseudomonadales; family Cellvibrionaceae; genus Marinibactrum; species Marinibactrum halimedae. Next base: position 21,763 of record NZ_JAJQVM010000029.1, read on the forward strand.
AATGTCTGGATTTAATAATAAACAAAATCGACTGGCTGCTTTCGAGAAGCCAGCGTTTGCCGCTCTTCCATAACCTTCATTTTTACTAAGTTGCACAACTGTAGTAGATGGAAAGGTTGATTGTAGTTTCTCTTGAGAGTTGTCGCTACTGCAGTTGTCAACAATAATGACATTAAAGTGCTTTGAAGTAACAACACTTTTTAAACAAGACAGAATTGAATCTGCACTGTTGAAGGAAACAATAACTACGGTGAGATCAATCATTGTGATTTATTACCTGCCTATAAAAATCAACCGTTTGTTCCGCAACGACCTGTGGAGAGAGCGAAGATAAATCTAAAGAGGCGTTTTTATCTCTATGCGATAGCCAATTTAGTGCTTCATTTAGCTTTTCAGCGGTTAATGGTTGTTCATATAGATAGAGCCATTGTTCACCAAACACCTTTTTTAGATCATTAAAGGTACTGATAGCGGGGGCAATAATGGGTTTATGAAAAGTCAAGGCTAATATTGCTGTGCCGGAATTTAATACTGTGGTGTAAGGAAGGACAATGGCATCTGAAGATTGAAATAGATCCGCTGTTTCTTCATCTGATATATGCTTAAAACAAGCACTTATATTGTTATCTTGATCAATAGTGGATTTCACGTCAGTTGAAATACCATGCTTTCCTAGATTACCAGCAATGTGAAGGTGCGTACTCTTTGAGTCTAGTTGTTTGAAGACTCGCACTAAAGTCTCGATACCTTTATGTGAGCGTATTTTGCCATAGGAAAGTAGGTTCGTACCTGTTTTTTCGAAGTATGCATCGCTATCACACTCACTGAGTTTATTTTGGTACCACCCATGGTAGTGATGATGTGGAATTACCGAAAATGGAATAGAGCAATGGTCTGGGTACATCTCACAAAATTTACTTCTGCTGGCTTCTGACAAAAAAATCAAACCATCCAATTGCGATAATAACTGGTTGATCATTTTTGAGGTAACGATCGGATGGCGCTCGGTGTGTGGCTTCAAGTTATGAACGGTCCAAATGACTTTTCCTCCCTGTTTTTGAATCCGTTCCATTGCCCGTAACAACTTAAAAAAGCGCCATCGGATTTTCCAAATATGCCGTCCTCTTAAAATCAAATCAGGCCAATGCAGATGTAAAATATGTTCGTTAGCGGTGGACATTTTACGTCCATGGAACTCATGTACATCGGCAAGAGGTTCCATGGCAGCATACAATATATGATTGTATGGGTTGTTGGCTTTGTTACTTGACTTGGGCCAAGCAAGAACTTGTAATTTCACGTTAACTATGCCTTGCAAACTAAATTTAACGTCATATTTGCTTTATTGCTTCAACATTGTCTTTTGAGTTTATTCTAGCCGAAGAGTAAAAATGGCTGAGCAGTAGTATTGACATCATGGGGATCCAATAGAGGAACCAAGTATAGCTTGGTCTCGTCAGTGGCTGCTGAGAGTAAACTAAGGCAGCAATAACACCACTCGAAAACCATACCATTAGAAAAATGCCGCTGGGGTGATTTTTAAGAAATTTCAGGCCCTGCGTAAAAGTATAGGTAATTTGCGTGAAGATGAGAGCAATGGATACCAACCCTCCGAATCGATAGGTGTCGAAGATAAAGCTGTGTGCTTGTCCAAATGTGATGTTATCTGCAACGATATCTACACGGTAATTCAATCCATTCCCGAATAACCATCGATCACCAACTTGATTAATGGCTTCTTGCCAAAGCTCCCATCGAATAAAAAAGCTATAAACTCGGCTAAAAGTATTTGTACCAAAAGCTAGCCATGCACTTATTGCAATTCCTAAGGCCACAGCAAAGCAGCCGATAAGTTTGTTGCCATGACGCATACTGCTAATAAGGAAAACTCCGGTTACTAAAAAGAGTATGGCAAGAGGAATTTTACTTTGTGTCAATAAGATGCAAAGTAATGGCGGAAGTATTGAACATATCGATAAATGTCGTAATTTTCCATCTAGTTGAGTGATTAGGTACGCATTAGCTAAAACGCTCGTCAAATAAAACATGGCGATTCGGTTGGTGTCGCCTCCCCAGGCAAGGCCCTTAAAACGTATCAGTTCCCCTGCTGATAGGGCCTCAAAATTGATATAAAAATAATGAGATAGCCCAATTATCGCACTTAGTGAGCCAATCCAGGCAATACCTTTTATCCAGTGTTCAAATAGTTTCTCACGCGATTCGAGTAGAAATTGAATGGCTATGGCGAGTAAGAAAAGCAATAAAACGACTTTGAAAAAAAACACACTACTTTTAGGGCGTGTGGAAAGTTCGGGGTCTGCCCAAAAATGGCTGGTAGCCAGATAAATCGGGAGTAATAAAAATACGCCGATACTTCGCCAAGGGAGCGTTTGGGGGCGAGTAATGGGTAATAGCATGAAAAGAGGAATGACAATCAATGAATAATAACTGGATTGAATGCCGGCGTTTCCAGGGAAAACAAAAAAGCCACAGGTAATACAATAAAATCCGATTAAAAGTGCCCATTGCCAAAATGCAATCCATTTTTCTTTAAATAGGCTTCCTGAAATTGGTAATGCGGTCATTGAGTCCTTCACAATTAGTAGTGTTAATGATTAAGTTAGGGAGAATGGTAAAATAAACCCATATACCTTAACGAGTAAGATGTTCGAAAAATTGCAAATACGCACCCGTAATCACTTTCTGAGAATAATGTGTTTCATAATGGCATTTTGCGTTGACAGCTAACTTTTTACCCAACGTAGGGGAATCCAGTATCACATTAATGTGGCTTGCTAAGGCGCCATCGTCATCAATTTCACACAATAATCCAGTGGTTTCATGCTCAATGAGTTCTCCTGGGCCCTGTGAGCGTGTAGCCACAATGGGGCATTGATTGAACCACGCTTCAGGAACAATGCTGCCTAAACCTTCATGGCGTGATGAGCAAATGTACACATCCGCCGTTCGCAATAAGGCATTGATGTCATTTCTCCAGCCAAGAAAACGAACGCGCTCGTTGAGCTCAAGTGCGGAGCACAATGATTTTAAGGCTTTTTCTTCCGGGCCGGAGCCTGCTAGCCACAGTGTACCTTGAGGCACTTTTTTAAAGGCTTTCAGCAGAGTATCAAAGGCTTTATTTTCGTGAAGCCGCCCTGTAGCAAGCAGAATAGGCTCTTGCCCATTCGTGTTAAAGCTTGATCGCGGTAATGGGTCAGCTGAGGTTTCATCAACAAAATTGCCGATTTTTGTCACCCGGCTTGGCGGCATCCCTCCTTGTATTAAATGGTCGCAAATCCCTTTCGTTATACCAATCCAATGATCGCAATGGCGATAGTATTTTAAGTCGTAGTAATGCCCTAGGCGCCCGACCAGTTGATAATGAGTTGATGCCGGTGTCAGTGACGTGGCTCGATTCATGTAGCTGAGCACAATGTCGGGAGAAAAATCACGTAGTGCTTTTCGATACTGCCAATGATCTAGCAGGCTGAGTTTTCCCCCGAAACGAAACGTATTGTAATCAACGCCTGCCTTTTGAAGACGCTCTTCCCGCAGTACGTTCGGTCGTGTGAACGCTCTTTGTTGCAGGTTGGGATACTCTTGCAAGGCACAAGCCATGCGAGTGAAATAATTTTCTGCGCCACCTGCGGAGCCGCCAGCAAGCACTTGTGCGAGCTTGATGGATGTTGTCATCTTGTGTATTCCTTTTGAAGTGGAAGTGCTATCACGGTGTTTCTATCTCCGGAAGGCGTCGTTGTTGCTCTTCCATCCACCCGTGATACCCCCATTCTCCGTTCTGTGCTTTCGTTTCTAATAGTTGTTGAATTGCTTGGTTCAGGCGTTGCGCTTTGCGGTATGATTTTTTTCGCGCAATGTGTCGGCTCCAGTACGCTACCGGGAGTGGGTCTGCCCATCCTATTCCATCGATTACCACAATCCGGTGAGGTTGTTGTTGTTTTTGTTGAACCACCAGATTATGCAGTAATAAATTTCGTGATGGCATTCCTAGCTCTACCCAGGAATGTTGAAACGCTTGGATGATGGCTTGTAAATGCTCTGTTAAGCCGTTCACCCAGATGTATTGTTTGAGTGAAAGAGAGATAAGCTGATCGTCATCCATTATGATTTCGGTGGTCAAACCGGTGCCATGGTTAGTGTTAATAAATCCAAAGCAACGAGGAATTAACTGGTAGGCGGCTTCACCTATGGAATGGTTGATTCGTTCATACACTCGAAATTCATCTATGTTGTCGTCAAAGCAGTGCAAGGGTTTGAGTGAGGCCGGAAATGATTTCTTTGCACGTTTGATTGCTGGTGTACGATCTGGCCGACAAACCTTGATACACCGATGCTGATTGCGAGGGTCCACAAAACATAATCGGTTTCCTCCTTGGGCGAAGGCATTTTCAATACTGCCTAAGTTAACGAAATCAGAAGAACTCGATGAGTTTATTTTGGAATTCATGATAATGATCAGCTTTGCAAACTATCGCTAAGAATTGGACTTAAGCCAAACATAATCATGGCTGAAAGGCTGCTGCAACGTCGCTTCCACAATATATTGTGCATACAGCGTCGAATTTATTTCTTGGTGAAAAAACGTGCGTGCGTTACTGGCCCATGCCTTGCGTTTTTCGACGTCATGATAAAACTCTCGGATTTTCTGGAGTAGCTCTTCTTGACCAGTGAAGTATACGAGAGTTTCCTCAGGCATGAGTCGGTCAAACCCATTGGCTGCATGAGTAAAGGTTAACAACCCATTGCCCACCAGTTGTGCCATGCGCGCAGAAGAATACCAGTCAAAGTTTTCTTGCCGATTTAAATTTAAGCCCATGGCGCTGTTGGCCAAGGCATTGTCGTAATCTCGGCCCCACACACCGGGTTCGTTAAAACTGCCAGGGGTGCGAAAAGTGAATTTGTCTTTGAATGCTGTTTTCAATTCGTCTTTTAAAAAAGACACCAATTGCCCGCGAGAGGTGTAGGCTGTTTCTTTGCTGCAAAAAATGAGATCGGTGGCTAGCTGATCCTGTTGTGAGGTGTCTGCTGTTTCGATTGAGCTGTCTACTGGGTTAGGCATGTGCCAGAGTTTTGCGCGTTTTCCAGAAAATGGAGCCAGCAGCGATTCGCCAGTAGAGACAAACATGGCATCTGCCACATCACAGCGGGCGTGAATTTTTTCGACATTAACTGGTACAAACAAAGGGTCATTATTGCAACAGGCGATGGCCATATTGGGCTGCTGCGCCCGTGCTTGGTTGAGCGTATCGTTGGAAATAATATCGCAATGCCCAACGATCATTAGATCCGGCTCGAAGGCTTCGACGGTTTGTAACAGACGTTGATTGGCTTTTTTCTTGCCCAAATCTCGAATGCCCAAGGGCGCTTCAAAAGCGGCCACATCTCGATCACTGAAAGCTTGAACACAATGGCCATTTCGAATTAACCCAAAGTACAGTTTCTGTGCCCAACTAACGCGGTTGTGTCCATATTTTCGTAATTGTTGATGGGCAACGTGAAGAATTCGCATGGTGTCTCAGTCTGTATTGGGTGGTGGCGCGTTGCATTATGACTGGATGTCGTTATTAAGTTGGCTATTAACTCAGCGATTAATTCGTCAATAACGACGATACCTCAGCCGGCAAAAACAGGGCGAATATAGCGGTTATCCTAGCCCACTTCAATTTCATCTCCTGACAGCGTTATACACGCTTTGGTATACCTCCAATGTTTTTCGGGCTTGAGTATCCAGTGTGAATTGTGAATCCAGTGTGAAGTTGGGTGGGCTGGTGAGCAATTGAATGGCAGTTTGGGTTAGACGTTCCAGAATGCTATCGGTTATCTCGATCTCTGTTCTTGGATTGGCATCTTTGCGCGTTACCGAGATTAAGCCTGTTGGTAGGCTGTATCGAAGGGATTCCGCCGGACCTCCCATATCAAATGCCAAAACTGGGCAGCCAACGGCGAGCGCTTCAATCACCGTTCTACCAAAAGGCTCTGGTCTTAATGAGAGATTGCAAACCAGTGAGGCTTCTCGGAAGAGGTGCTCGATGTCATTGCGATGGCCAAGCAAGGTAATGTCGTCACTCAAGTTAAGTGTCTGAATCTTTGATAGCAGTTCTTCTTTAAAGTGATCTTTTCCCGGTGTTGTGCCACCAATAATGATGCCATGACAGCTTTGGCCTGATGATTTTAATCGATGAATCAGGTCGATAAAGGCGGTTTGACCTTTCCAGCGGCTGAGTCGCCCCGGCATGATAATCAGTGGTTTGCCTTCAAGCACGGGAAAAGACTGATAAAACGCTTCTCGCCATTCTGTTGGCGGTTCTTGGTTAGCCTGAAAGGTTTCCGTATCGACACCTCGATGTACCACCGTAATATCACTGGCCGGTACGGATGGATAAAAGTGGGTGATGTATTCTTTAACGCAATCGGAAATCGCGATCACTTTATCGGCTTTTCCCATGACCGCGCTGTAGCGGTTGGTGGAGTACAAACCGTGAAAGGTCGATACAATTCCGGGGCGTTGATTACGCGGGAACTTGCCTATGGCAAGATAAATTAACCAAGCGGGTAAGCGCGAGCGTACGTGAATAATATCGGGCTTGATGCTTTTAATAAGGCGTCGCAGTGGTAAAACATGGCGTAACGACAGTAGGCTTTTTTTGTGCACTGGAAAGGTTAGGTGTTGGCTGCCTTGTTGTTCCAGAGTGGGAACGAGTTTACCCCCGGCAGACATCACCAGTGACTCATGGCCAGTTTTTACCAAGTGGCGGGCAAACTCCACCGTGCCTCGCTCCACACCGCCTGAATTTAACTCTGGTAATACCTGTAAAACCTTCAACCGCTTAGCCCTTAATCGATTTGCCCGCTCTCTTTCAGGCCAGAATCTTATCGAGAGTTTTTCTTGGTAGAAAGTCTTTCATTCGCTTTTCACTGTTTCCTCTATATTAGTCCGTCGTTGTTTCTTTATAATGAGGGTGTTCTCAATCTTGAAGAAGACAGCCGAGTAATCCGTAGGTCAGTCATTGTGGGTAGCTGAAAAATAGGCAAATGGAAAAAGTAAGAATTGATAAGTGGTTGTGGGCAGCGCGCTTTTTTAAAACCCGAAGTCTGGCCAAGCAGGCCATCGAAGGTGGAAAAATTCGGTGTGAAGGTCAACGAGTGAAGGCCAGTAAAGACTTAATGGTGGGTTTAACGTTGTCCATTCAAAAAGGGTGGGATACTTGGGAAGTGGAAGTGATTGCCCTATCTGATCAAAGGCGAGGTGCCCCTGAGGCACAGTTGCTCTATAACGAAACCCCCGAAAGCATAGAAAAACGCGAAAAAACAGTGGCAGAACGCCGAGCATCAGGTGTTTCGGGGATTGTTCATGATCATCGGCCCAGTAAGAAAGAACGTCGGCAGATCATTCGATTCCGAGAGCAGGATTTAGAGTAGGGCCTAGTAAGAGTAGGGCCTAGTAAGAGTAGGGCTAATTGAGAGTAGAACCAATTAGAGTAGAACCTAAATTGGAGCTTAGATTAGATGAATACGCAGCAGGCAATCGTTTTTTGTCTGCTGCGTGTTTGCTTACGGTTAGTGCAGTTTCAGGCGTGGGCGAATGATGTGGTTGATACGGTCTGCTACGACCATCAAGATGGCTTTAGGCCAGCCGTGAAGGGCAACCTGATGCATGCGATACAAAGAAATATAGGCCATTCTTGCCAGCCAGCCTCGTAAATTAATGCTGCCACCCTTCCCGAGGTTCCCCATTAATACACCCACGGTGGTGTATCGACTTAGTGAAATCAACGACCCGTGATCCCGATATTGAAATTCGTCCAAAGGCTTATTTTGTAGAGTTTTTACAATATTTTTACCCACTAATGAGGCCATTTGGTGTGCCGACTGCGCTCTGGGGGGCACCCATTTATTCTCCGACAGTTGCAAACCTGCGCAATCGCCAATCGCATAAATATTGTCGTGTACGGTGGTTTGTAATGTGGGCTTCACCAGTATTTGATTCAGGCGATTGGTCTCTAGGCCTTCAATATCAGTGATGAATTCAGGGACTTTAATGCCGGCTGCCCACACTAAAATATCGGCCTCTATTTTATTTTCATCTTTCGTATGAAAAATCCCCTTTTCAGCACTGGAGACTTGGGTATTCAGTCGGACGTCTACGCCCAGTTTTTTCACTTCTTCCAGCACCGCATTGGAGACTCTGGGTGAGAGTGCGGGCACCAAGCACGGGCCTGCCTCAATCAAGGTGACATCCAGGTTGTCTGCTGTCACTTGCTCTAGCCCATACATGTTGAACAGCTCGCGGGCATTGAACAACTCTGCGGTAAGCTCGACACCGGTAGCACCACCGCCCACAATGGCGACGCGAAGTTTCATGGCTGGGTCATCTTTGAGTTGTCGGTTCAATTGAATGAAGCGATTGACCAGATTGCGATGAAAGTTTTTCGCTTGAGCGGTGCCGTCTAAGAATCGGCAGTGATCGGCAACACCGGGAATACGGAAGTCGTTAGAGACACTCCCAATTGCGAGTACAAGCTGATCGTAAGGCTCTTCCCGCTGAGGCAAGATTTCCTCACCTTCATCATCCAGTAACGGCGCCAGTTGAATACATTGGCGATCCGAATCCAGGCCGCAGAATTCTCCGAGCTTGAACTGGAAACCGTTTTGATGGCCGTGGGCGCGATAGCTGACGCTGTCGACTTCAGAGTCGAGACTGCCGGCGGCCACTTCATGCAGTAGTGGTTTCCATAGATGCGTAGGTTGCCGATCAATCAACAACACCTCCGCTTTCTTTTTTGCTCCTAGTTTACGACCTAGGTACGTTGCGAGTTCAAGACCCCCGGCGCCACCTCCAACAATGATGATTTTCATGAAAAATCCCCTTAAGTTCATAGTTAACAAGAATTATTCGCCAGAGCACGGGTCTATGAGCGACACGTATTGGTTTCACGGTGAACTTGTGACATTGTGATAGCTCGTCCGATGTGGGGCGAGTGATCTGGCGAATAGTCCCTCTCGTTATTTTCATCACAGTGGCGGGGATAAAGAACCGCTGTGATGCATTCGATGTATAACAGCCAACAATGCATAACAACCAACAATACATAACTGCCAATCAATAACTGTATTTGGTTAAACCGCATTTGATCCAAACAACTTTGGTTCAAAGCAACGTTAATCACAAACAACGCTATTATTGTTCTATGTTTACACGAATCGTTATTTTTATCATCTCAATCTGGGCTGTGTCCTTATCACCGTTGACCTTGGCGGCGTCTAATGATGCGAAATCTTTGCACCGCCTCAAACAGGCCGTCATCAAAATTTACACTTCTCAAGCCGCACCGGATTACTTCACCCCTTGGCGACTGTTAAATATCGATCAAACCAGTGGTTCTGGGGTAGTGATTGATGGCCAGCGCATTTTGACCAATGCCCACGTCATTGCGGATGCTCGTTACCTGCAAGTGCAGAAACACGGTGACCCAAAGAAGTATTTGGCCAAGGTGGCATTTGTGTCTCATGAGGCCGATTTAGCGATGCTTACAGTGGATGAGGGCGAATTTTTTGAGGGTTTGAACGCATTGAAGTTTGGTAAATTGCCCGATCCTCTTACGGAAGTGTCAGTGTTTGGTTATCCCTTTGGTGGGCAATCGTTAAGTATCACCAAAGGCATTTTGTCTCGTGTCGAGCATCAGCTCTACGCCCATGCCGGTAGCTTCCTTTTGGCGGGGCAGATTGATGCCGCCATTAACCCAGGTAACAGCGGCGGCCCGGTGATTGTAGGCAATAAAATTGTCGGTATCGTCATGCAGGCCAATGCGGGAGGGCGTGCGGAAAACTTGGGGTATTTTGTGCCACCGTCGGTGATTTCTCATTTTCTGGAGGATGCACAAGATGGGGTGTTTGACGGCACGCCGGATATTGGTTTTCGTACTCAAAGTTTGGAAAGCCCCGCTGCAAAAAGGGCTCATGGGCTGAGCGATGATGAGAGTGGCGCATTAGTGACGAAAGTCTTTGAGGATTCTGCCAATTTTGGTGTTGTGCTCGTCAATGATATTTTGGTCAATATTGATGGTTATGACATTGCGGACGATCAAACCATTGCCCTAACCGATGACCTTCGCACCAATTTTAAGTTTGCGGTGGATCATCACCAGCCGGGAGAGTCGCTCCCTATCACGGTGGTTCGACGAGGTGAACGTATTACTCTGTCGGTGCGGGCAGAGCCTGTGGTCAAAAGTCGCACTTTGGTGCAAGGCATTCAGTATGATGAAGTTCCTCGTTACCTTGTGTATGGGGGGGTGGTGTTTGTCCCACTGAATATGAATTTGATTAAACGTTGGGGGCGTGATTGGCACAGTAAAGCGCCTGTGGATTTTTTACAGGCGCGTAATAAGTGGTCTGGCCCCCAACGGAGAGAAGCGGTTGTGGCGTTGAAAGTACTCGCTGCAGACGTCAACTTAGGTTATCACGATTGGAAAAATTGGGTGGTTGAATCGCTGAACGATGAGCCGATTGTGGACTTCACCTCCTTTGCGGCCAACCTATTGGCCTACGATGGAGAATACGTCCAATTGGAGGATGACCAAGGGTACAAGATGGTCATCGATCATCAAGATGCCTTATCTCAGGAGCGGGCGATTCGGGACATATACGGCTTGCCAAATAGCTTTTCGAAAGGCTTATTGGATACAGTTGCTCGACTAAAAGGGGATCAGGTCGTGCAGCGGTTTCGGTCTCATTTGGGCGCACCCGTCATTACCACCTCAGCCGTTGCTGAACCAAATGATGCAGGAGCCCACTAGCCTCTACGGGATAGGCAGGCTTCTGCCTGATTTCGCTTTCTTTCGAAACTTTTGTTTCTCTCAATAGGTTGTTTTTAGCGCCGTCGCCCGCACTGTTGTGGTGTGAGATTGTCTTAGACGCAGTGGTTTGCAGAAATAATGACCCAATGGGTGTCTGTGTCACTGCGTAAGTGCGCCAAATTGAACCATACTCAACAAGTACCGCTTCTTTCGTATGATCCAGCAATGAGTGTTTACTGGCGGTCTATGTGACTGGTAACACCGTTAAGGTGTGGTTATAGCAATCCACCCCAATGAGATTCATCCCCGATGTTGACAACCTATGCAGGTAATACATGAAGAATATTGATCAACGACGTCGCTTTATTTTTGACCAAGCAGATATTCGTGGCGAAGTCGTGACGCTGAATGAAAGCTACAGAGAAGTACTCGTCAACAACGATTTACCTGCGCCTTTACGTCCTGTACTGGGCCAGTTTTTGGCGGCGGTAACCTTGTTATCCTCCACACTAAAATTTGATGGGAGATTAACGATACAAGCCAGAGGAGAAGGCCCGATTTCTATTCTGATGGCGGAGTGTTCTAAGCAGTGTGAAGTGCGTGCTATTGCGCGATTGTCAGAAGGGGTGGACTTATCCACTCTTGATACCAGTAAGCTTTCTTCTTTGTTAGGGGAGGCGGTATTGGCAATCACGATAGAGCCAAAGGGGGGAGAGCGTTATCAAGGCATTGTCCCGATAGATGCCGATACATTAGCAGAATGTTTGGAGCATTATTTCCGTCAATCAGAACAATTGGAAACCCGTATTTGGTTGGCAGCGGATAATTTCACCTGCGCAGGCTTATTGGTTCAAGCATTACCTAGGCAAATTAGCGACAGTGAAACCGCCTATCAAGATTGTTGGGAAACTGCCGTGCACCTTGCCGAAACGGTAAAATCTCAGGAAATGCTGGCGTTGGATCAGCAGCAGTTACTGTTTAGATTGTTCCACGAATTGCAGGTACGAGTGTTTGATTCACAGAGTATCGTGTTTGCGTGCAGTTGCTCGCGTGATCGATCAGCGAATGCGTTGAAGTCAGCCGGTGAGGAAGAGGTTAAGGCGATGCTGGCAGAAAGCCCTGTGATTCAAATTGATTGTCAGTTTTGTAATCAGCAGTATGAATTTACGGAAGCGGATTTACCCGATTTATTCCCAGACACGCATCAAACATTGCACTAATTCAGCCGAATACGATGTGGAGGTGAGTGATTGATCGAAATCATTACGGCCAAACCCAAGCACATCCCGATACTTTTGTCTTTTTGGGAGGCATTGTCCTCTCATCTCCCCGAATCTGTATTTCCCTCCAACCAAGCTGCGCAAAAAGAGCGGCTTCAGTCATTGGCTGAGCATGTGACTTCTTCATCTGCCAGTGTTGCCCTGCTGGCGATCTCTTCTGTGAGGAATAAAAGGAAGGGCGAGCAGACAAAGGTGGGATCAAGAAATCTTGATGAAGCCGTCATCGGGTGTATTGCGGGCCACATTCATGATAGGCCTGAGTTCGACACCTCTCCTCTTGGTATTCTCTACAACCTTTGGGTAAGTGCTGAGTTCCGCCGTCAGGGTGTGGGAAGAACATTGGTTTTGGCGCTAGAGAATCAATTGCGAGAAAAAGGTGCTAAGGCACTTCAAGTGGCATGGCGTCATTCAGAGCGTGAAAATATTTCTAGTGAGGCTGCGGCCGCTTTTTGGCAGCGTCTTGGTTATCTGCACTATGAGAGCATTGCGGGTAAAGTATAAAAAAACCGGCTAAAAAGCCGGTTTTTAAGAAGACGAGGATTAATCGTCGTCGCCATCACTATCCAAGTCTAAAACGATAATGACAGGGTCGTGGTCTGAGCTGCGGTAAGGGCCAGACTGAGTGAAGTCGATCGAGGCGCCTTCTGGACCATTGTAGAATCGTAACGCCTGGTTGTACTGCAATTGGAACATTTCGGTTGAGTTGATGTTCCAGTGAGCGACATCCACAACATTTTCTTCTGTGGCTGGGCTGACTAAGACATGATCAAGAGAACCCACTTGGTCACTTCTGAAGTAGTAATAGGAAAAGCTATCCTCGTCAAAGTCTTTCGCGACGGGTAAGAAACCGTACCCTTCTGATACTTCGATGGATTGGCCTTCGTTCAGGAAGGTCTGCTCGGCGGTGTTAATGGTATAACCACGTTCTTCAGCGTTAAACGTAGTCAGAACGGCCATAGGGTCTTCAGCAGAGTAAGAGTTGAAGTCGCCTAACAGAACTTGTTTCTCTGGTAAGTCTAACGCTTTTAAGCCTTCCGCAAGTGCGACAGAAGCAGAAACACGTAAGGCGTTACAAGAACCTTGTATGTCATCTTGATCTGTTGGCTCAATGTCTTCAATACAGCCGCCACCTTTACTTTTGAAGTGGTTAACTACAACAGCAAGGCTTTCACCAGTGTCGGTGTGTTTGAAGCTTTGAACGAGCGACGGGCGCATAGCGGCAAAGATGTCATCTACCACTTGGCGAGGCATTTCGATTGCTTGTAACTGGCCATCTAATTCAACAACGTCTTTGCGATAAACAATGGCGTTAGTGATGGCGTCACCGCCGGTGATGCTGTCATCTTCAGGGGTGGCATAGGCGTAAACATCGGCGTCTAAACTGACATTAAGCGCATTCACAAGATCGGCAATAGAAGATTGTCCGCCGAAGCCGTCGTTTTCAACTTCCATTAAGCCAATAATGTCGGCATCTAGGCTGATAATGGCGTCAACGATGCGAGACTTTTGTAATGCAAATTGCTCAGCATTGAAGGCACCACGATTGGACTCATAATCGAAAGTGACTTCACCGTTTTCCAAGTACTCACCATTGAAGTAGTTTAAAACGTTGAAGCTTGCGATGGAGACATCGCCAGATTTGACTTGTGGTGACTCTTCACGAGACGATTTGATATCAAACCAATCTTTGCGAGTGTTGATACGGTAGGCACCGAAGGCATAGTTCAATGGACCAATAGCCGTCACGGTATCACCGATACTTGGGGCGTTGGCGTAGTCTAAACCATCGAAATCATCGGTTGCGTAATAGCTGATGGTATCTGGGAAGGAGGCGCTGGTGTTGTCTTCAACGTACAGGATATTTGCGTTGATGTTGGCTACGGCCTTTTCGTACTCTTCGGAGAAAGGTGCGCCGACATCGGTTGGTGTCCATTTTACGCCATCACTTAAGAAGATTTCACCATGACGGGTGAAGTTATCTAGGCTGTAAACGGTCGCGTTGGTGACTCGTACTAACATGCCCTCAACGGATTCAAGATCCATTTTGCCTTCATAAGGCATTGGGATTTGGGCAACTCTCACGCTGAAGGCGTAGCGTCCACAATCGGCAATTTCTTCTGCTACTAACTGGCTGTTACCAAAACGCTCTTCCGGTGTACCTTGAACTCGTACACTCTGGCCTACATATACTGCAGAATCGTCACTGGAGACGAAGATGCCTTCCGAAGTATCGCGTGAGCGGTCTGTATCCCAAATTTCTTCTTGGACGAAGAAGCCTCCGTCACGAATAGCGGTGACGACCCCTTCTACCACAACGGATTCGCCAGCAAAGTTAACTTCTGAGCCGCTGCCTTGAATATCGTGAATGCCGGTAGACGGGCTAAAGAAGCAGTGGCCGATACCAGAGGGCGAGTTCTCATAAAAGCCTGCGCTTTCACTGGTTTTGGCGTGTGATGAGTAGATGGAGTGCTTCCATTGAGCAAGTGCGCTCCAAAGCGGAGAACCTGCATTGGCAGCAATACTGGTTGCCAGTAAAGGGGCAGTAAAAAGCCACTTATTCATAGTTTAATCCCGTTTTTTGTTGGCTTGTCAGCCGAATAGTTCAAGGTGTTGCAGTTTTGTCGAGCTAACGTTTAACGATGGCCCGAAATTTGGTGTCCTAATGTTTATTATCATCCAATAAAGGATGATTATTTTTTGATGAGAAAGCTGTCATATTAGCCAGCTTTTTTGTATTGCGTGGTGATGAATACGACTAAAGTGTGATTTGAATCACTAAATATAGGGGGTATATTTAAATTTTTTGTATTTTTTGTCTAGCAATTAGTCTTATTTTTTACGACTAACTGGTCAGGAATTTTAATTAATTTACTGCCTCGATCTTAGATTCAATGAAAGCTTTCAATGCTATTTTGGATTCTGCGCCCTTCCTTCTATCATTACACAGCATGAGCAATTGATTTATGAGCTAGCTGGCAAAGTGACTGGTTAATTTGTCTTAGTTTTTGAATATATCTCTGATTTTGAATTAGCCTAGCGGTTTATTTGCCCCAGCTGAAAGTTGTGAGAGACGTTTATTATGAAATCAATATTGTCGATTTATTTAATCGGAATTTTTTCTTTTTTCGTTTGGGGTTGTGCGAATGAAGGGGCAATGACGTCCCAGATGTCGCCTTACTCGTTGACGATAATAAAACCAGAACAAGATCGTATTCGTTTTCAAGGAAAAGGCGCAGGAGCAGGAATGATGATGATGGGTTCAATGGGGGCAATGGGAATTGCCATTGGTGTGGCCATTGATGAAGGTATTTCCAAGGATATTCAAACCAGTGCTGAGAAAGAGCAGGTTTACATTCCAGATATCGTTGAGCAATCGTTAAAGAGAACTTTAGAGCGAATACAAGGTGAGGTGATACAAGAGCGTTTTCATTCACCATTAACGTTACAGTTAAAGATTATTCGTTATGGTTTTAAATCAGCGCCGGGAGATCAAAAAGATCCGGTGTCTATTGAATTACAAGCCGAAATTATCAGTGAAGATGGCGCTGTATTCCCTTTAAATTATCCTTTTCAGGGGGAGACAGTGATGACTGAAGAGTTAGAAGAGATTAAAGAAAATGGAAAGTTGATTGGTTCAATCTGGGAACAAAGCCTAAGTCAATTATTTACCACGAAGCAGACTGAATTCATTGAATATTTGTCAGGAATTCAGCCCAACACCTAATGTATTTTTGTTCCAACAGTATTTACATATAAAGCATTTACAGGGCGTCTGTTGGAGAATAACTGCGTCCTGAAAAGGTCGATTGCGCATTATTTTGGTTTTTATTGTTGCTATGACGCTTATTGAAGCGGCTGGCGTTGCTCAATAAGCTCTCTTAATCTTGATCTGAAGTCGATATTGGTGGCTTTGCACTGTAACCCTAGGTATTGACCATTACGATGCGCCAAAGAACCCTGAAGACGTATGGTTTCGCCGCTATCAGTAGGTAAGTGCAGAGTCACTTCGTCACGAGTATGAAGTGGCAATTGCTGGAGCGTTGCTGCCAGCACACCATTATAAGAAATATCAATGACTTCTACGGGCCATCGACTCTCCCCGGAAATCAATAATGCGTTGGCACGATATCTCACCCTTGGGAAGTATCTCCGTTCACGACTTGAGCTATCTCCACGCTGTTTGTTTCTCATAATCTCCCTTCCTTGAGATCTACGTCTACGATTGGTGGGTATTGGATGAAATGAGTTTTCAATTGCAGAACACTCTCGCTTTTTTCGACGGTTTTGTCGATCAGTTAATTCCGACGAGAGAGTAAACCTTTTCATAGAATTAGGAAATGCTGGTTCATAGTTTTTGGCACTTTCTGATGTGTAATACATAAATGATTGCCTACTATTTCCCATTTTGGTATCACACAGTTGAATACAGAGTCACGTTTTAGTGCTTTCTTCAAATATGATGTTCAATGAGTTCGTGAAGCTCCCGTTGATGTGCTTGTTCGTTACTGGAGTTTAATTCCAGTAGGCGGCGAAGGTGGCTGATGCTGTCCATATCTATTTTGTCACACGTAATCGCGAGCATGTCCCCATCAATACGAACGACATGGCCAAACATGTGAATCCGAGCATCACCCCCTAATTCTATTCCCACCTGTAATGATTCTGACGTCGGGGTGGTGGGCAAGTGCTGGTGTTGCCATGCTTTTACATTGACTAAAACGCCTTTCAAAGAAATATCAATGAGCTGACCTTGCCAATAGGGTGGTGAATCCATCTGCTCATCATGGGAGTCTGTGGTTGTTAATTCTACCGGGCAGTGAAACGTTACCCGATTAAATCGTCTGCGTTCATTATTTGCCAAGGTTGTCATTAATAATTTTTCTGAAATTTGGGTGGTGTGATGCAATGATGTATGAACTTAATTCATCACGCTTTTAACTGTATTGTAATGAGAAAGTGTAGTGCTTTTGGCGACGGATTTCATGCAAAAACCCGTTTGTTAGCCAAGGTTTACTCTGTGAGAATGCTTTTAAAAGGGAGTTTTATATCAGGAAGGTGAGCAAATAATAATGTGGAATAATTATGGTAAATTTTCATCGCTAAAATAAAAAGGCCCAGTTCAAAGAACAGGGCCTTTTTATTCCTATTGTTAGGATTAGTCTTTTAAGGGCTTGTACTTCATCCGCTTTGGTTCCGCATCTTTTCCTTTGCGGTTAATAAAGTCTTCGTGGTATTCGGTGAAATTACCTTCAAAGAATACGGCCTCACTGCCGCCCTCGTAGGCCAAAATATGGGTCGCAACACGGTCGAGGAACCAACGGTCATGGGAGATCACCATGGCGCAACCAGGAAAGTTGAGAAGGGCTTCTTCCAGTGCGCGTAGGGTTTCGACGTCGAGGTCATTAGACGGCTCATCGAGGAGCAAAACATTTGCACCTTGTTTGAGCGTATTGGCCAAATGCAAACGACCGCGTTCACCACCAGAAAGTTCACCCACGCGTTTTTGCTGGTCAGTGCCTTTGAAGTTAAAGCGGCCCACGTAAGAGCGCGAACTTACTTCGTAATTACCGATTTTTAAGATGTCGGCACCGCCGGAGATTTCTTCCCACACGGATTTGCTGTCATCCAGGTTTTCACGGCTTTGTTCGACGAAGGCCACTTGAACGGTTTCACCGATGACGATGTTACCGGAATCCGGTGTCTCGGCCCCTGCAATCATTCGAAAGAGTGTGGATTTACCCGCACCGTTACCCCCTACGATACCGACGATTGCGCCTTTAGGAACGGTAAACGAGAGGTCATTGATAAGTACACGATCGCCAAAACTTTTGGTCACGTTATGGAACTCGATGACTTTGTCACCCAAGCGTTCACCCGGTGGAATGTAAATCTCGTTGGTTTCATTACGTTGCTGAAACTCTTGGGATTGCATTTCTTCAAAACGCGCCAAACGGGCTTTGTTTTTGGCTTGGCGGCCTTTCGGGTTCTGCCTTACCCACTCCAATTCCGCTTTGATCGCCTTCTGGTGAGAAGCTTCGGAGCGCTCTTCTTGTTCCAATCGCTTCTCTTTGGCTTCTAGCCAGTCAGAGTAGTTGCCCTCGTAAGGGATGCCGCGTCCACGGTCGAGTTCCAAAATCCAGCCTGCGGCGTTATCAAGGAAATAACGATCATGGGTGATGGCCACAACCGTGCCAGGGAAATCTACTAGGAAGCGCTCCAGCCAATAGACAGACTCGGCGTCCAAGTGGTTGGTGGGCTCGTCCAGCAACAGCATATCTGGGCGTGACAACAGCAAGCGGCACAGAGCTACACGACGACGCTCACCGCCAGAAAGCTTGGTGACATCCGCATCCCAAGGGGGCAGGCGTAAGGCATCAGCGGCGGCTTCCAGTTTGTGCTCCAGATTATGCGCATCCCACGCTTGGATGATGTCTTCAAACTGACCTTGCTTTTTAGCCAACGCATCGAAGTCCGCATCGGGTTCGGCATAATCGGCGTAAACTTGCTCAAGCCCTGCTATGGCATCTAGGGCTTCACGAACACCATCTTCGACGTTGCCGCGAACGTCTTTCTCTGGGTCAAGATGAGGCTCTTGAGGCAGGTAACCCACTTTAATGCCCGGCATTGGGCGTGCCTCACCGTTAAAGTCGGTGTCTACACCCGCCATGATCCGCAGTAGTGTGGATTTACCCGCGCCGTTTAAGCCCAATACACCAATTTTGGCGCCAGGAAAAAACGACAAAGAAATATCTTTAAGGATTTCGCGTTTTGGCGGCACCACTTTACCAACGCGATTCATACTGTAGACGTACTGTGCCATGCGGCGATACACCCCTTTAATTTGCAGAAATCAGTGAATTTATAGGATAGCTGATTGGTTTTTCACTTCGCCATCTTATGGCGTGGTGAATAGGATTCTCAATGGTACTCATAGATCTGTGGTACTAGCTGATCTAAAGCGCTAGCAGATCTAAGATGACGGCAACTTACCGGAACTGAAGTGGCAATTCAATTGCCATTCACCACAGTGGGAATGTTCAGTGGGGAAATGAAAAAGCCAGCAAAGAATGCTGGCTTTTTCGTAAGAGGGCTGCCTTGTTCGGGTAACCCTCTATGGGAGTATCTCTAAATGAGATTAGAACTCGAAGCGAACACCGAGTTTTAGACCCCAAGATGATGCTTCTTCATCAAACTGGTTCCAGTTTGAAGCTCCATTAAAGCTAGGGGGCTGATAATAGCGATACTGTCCGTTTTCGTTGATGTCATATCTAAACAAAGCGCGACTTGGGAAGCTCATTCTACGAACTTGTCCGTGGTCGTTTGTGTAGATGCCCTTATCATCCAAGAAATCAAAAACGTTCCGAAGAGTAACTTCTACGATGCCTTTGTAATTCTCACTGAAACCAGGGATTTCTTGCGTAAATTTGAAATCCAATTGGCTGATCCAAGGAGTGCTATCTGAATTCTTTTCTACATAGCTACCAGCTGAACCTTCTAGGCCGGCTTGGGAAACTTCTTCCATTACCTCGGAATAAGTCAACGATCCGTTTTCGCCGAAAGCAACTGCATTATCACTTTCTCCTGTTGGTATATATGGTAGATAAGCGTTTGAGAAAACGTTTCTTAAGGGGCCGGGGTCGCCAACAGGCCCATTTCTAAAGGTACTTTGGTCTGCCAATACCCAGCTGAAAGGGTTGCCCGAGCGGCGCTCGAAGAAGAGGCTAAATGTAGAGCGGTAGTCTGCAAATAACGTCGCATCGTAACCAACATTCAAGATAAAGCGATGTTCTATCTCAAAGTCAGATCGACCAAGCCTCACTTCATTTCGGTTGACCGATGGGTTGCGTTGATAGTTGCTAAATGCGTTGTTTCCTGCCGCAGGGTTACCCTGAACAATATCTTGGTGTGCGTAGGACATGCCAACATTCCAGCCAGTATCCCAAAATTTATTTAAGGACAAGCTGTATAAATTGCTGTGACCACTTTTGTCGGCGTTTGTCATTAATAAATCGAAGCGTTCTGGGTCGTCAGAATTTACCGGGTAAATAATTCTTCCCCCGTCTACGGTAGTCGTAACCTCACCTGCTTGCTCGATGTTTCTCTCTCTTGCGAGGTCAACCCAATAAACATCATTTTCTTGTTCTACACGCACATAAGTAGCATTGAAGTTCCAGTCATAGGGGAGTTGAGCATCAAGGCTAATAGAGGCACGCCAATCGCTTGGCATTTTAAAGTTGGGATCAATGGCAGTGACATTGCCATCGCCTCTATCGTCGTCAGTGTACAAAATTTCACTCGGTAATGAGTCAAATGAACTTATTGTACGGGTATTTTCTTCGCTCCCATAGTTTTCTTCTCTGGCTAGCGTAACACCATCCCGTACCCATGCATCCCCAAGCCAGACATTTGGTCGTCCACCGCTATAGCGACCAAGGCCGCCGCTCAACGTTATCGTATCGCTAGCTGTCCACTGGAAGCCTATTCTCGGTAAGAATAAATCGACACCATCAAGGTTTTCAGTATTACTAAAGCCATACCGCTCTGCAAACTGCTCATTAAGCTGTGGCTGAGAACTACTGCTGGTTAATTCGTATCTTAAGCCTAGGTTCAATTCTAGATTAGGGGTAATGAACCAGTCATCTTGAATAAATAAAGATGTTGTCCGCATTTGTATATCAGTGGCGGCATCTTCAGCATCGTTTGTATAGGCGTTTGAATACTCTATGTAGCCTTGGCGATTTTCAAAATCTTCGATGCTATTAAACTGGTAGGTACCACGAGAATTGGGCACAAATAAATTGAAAACATCTAAATCCTCAATTTTTGTTCCAAAGCTTAGTGTGTGTTCATTAACGAGCAGCTCACCGACCCATTCAAAGTTAATTCGTTGGTTGTCTAAGCGAGCAGCATGACGGTTGGCATCAGAACCTAAACTTACTCTTGTTTCGCATCCTCTGCTATTGTTGCACTCTGAATCAGAGTCAGCGGTTATGATGATTCCGGGTAGGCTTGAAAATGAGTCTTGCCCGTTTACAACATCTTTGTAAGAAAGACTGAGTTCAGTGCTGAATGAATCGCTCCAGTATGAGTAGAGTTGAAATGCATAGCTGGTCATTTCATTGGACAGATCAAATGCGCCACTTCCACCAAGAAGTCGCGATTGACGAGAGCCTCCAAAGCTAGTGCGATTTCCATTTGTATATTGGTAGGTGAAGCTGGCACGATGATCATCGTTGATATTGTAGTCCAGCTTAACCAAGATCTTTTCGTCTTCTTCTTCTGGAGATAAACGCCAGTCACCTACGTCTACTCCATATACGTCCATGCCAATCTGACGTATTTGATCGTATTGAGCTTCTGAAAGATAGGTTTCATTGCTGGTGCCACTGCCCGCAGGGCCCCAACTTTGAGTTGAAGGCTCTTTGAAGTATTCATAACTAAGAAAGAAAAATAATTCGTCTTCAAGGATTGGCCCGCTGAATGTAGCCCCCCAGTTAGTGCGCTCGTAATCTATCTCAGCATCTCTTCCTGTGAGTGGGTTTTCTGCAGAACCGCCCCATTTGCTTTGACGCTCTTCATAGAACATAGAGCCGTGGAATTCATTGCTGCCTGATTTGGTTACAGCATTGATTTGGCCACCAGAAAAACCGCTACTGCGAGCATTGAAAGGTGACAATGATACAGATACCGCTTCAATAGCTTGGGTTGAAATGGGTGAGCGCAATGTTGGATAGCCACTGCCGTTCAGACCAAACTCATCGTTTTGGTTAATGCCATCTACAGTCAAGCTATTGTAGTTGGGGTTTGTACCTGCGATTGAAAGTTCGTTGTCGTCTCCTGAAGAGACGACCGCAAATGGGTTATTACGAATAACATCTTTAAGATCTCGATCCATAGAAGGAGAGACTTCTACGGTAACGGCATTAAATAAACTGTCAGTACCTGAATTTCTTTCAAACGCTGAAGCATTTGCAACCACTGTAAGCTCTTCAATGCTTTCGTTACTTAGAGACATGTCTAAGTTGAATGGCTTATCGAGCTGTAAATAGACTTCATCTAAAGTTTTGTCTTTGTAGACAGGAGAATCAATGGTGATGCGGTATGGACCGCCAACACGTAAACCGCTGGCAGAGAAACGACCTTCGTTGTTGGTCACGAATTGTTTAATGGTGTTTGAAGGCACATGCAACACCACGATGGTGGTATTGGTTGCAGGGGTTCCATCTGGGGTAGTGATGGCACCGTTGATGGAAGATGAAGTTTGTTGTGCGTGAACGCCTCCAGCACAAAGTGCCATTAAGGTCGCTGCAGCCAAGCGATTGCGAGTAAATACACTCATTGAGAAAAACTCCCAGGTATGACGATGGGTAAGTAAGAGGTTCGGTTTGTTAGGTCTAAACACGACCAGCTGTGGCACAACGATGCTTCTGTTTACTTGCTTCTTAGGAGATCTCTCATGAAGGTGATGTTGCTTCCTTCTGGCGAGTGAGCGTTTAACGTCAACGCGGTATCGCTTCTTATTTGGATGGGATCACAGAGACATGGGCATCGCCGCCTTCCATTGTGAAGATCATTAACTAAGCCTACCTACAAGATTGATATGACAAAAATAAAAATCTCGCATGATTTGGTTGATTTATGATCAATTTTGAGAAAGAACCGTATTTGGCGGTTATTTATCCACAAATGGACGCGAAAAATAACGGATGGTTGCAGGTAAATCAATTACTTGACCAGGAAGGAAGTTTTATTTTCTAAGAATTTAAATTTTTATTTCTTTTTTTTGTGATTTGGTTCTCATTATTGGGTGTAAAAAGCTGATTTCAATAGATTTTCTGCTAAGTGAGTAACCGTAGCCCTGCTCATTTTTAGAAAAAATAAGCAGGGCTACTTTTCTGACTATTTGGTTAGTTTTTATTTGGATTTAAAACTCATATACCACACCAAGCTTGAGTTCCCATGTTGAGGCCTCTGCGTTGTATGTGTCCCAGTTGTAAAGAGTGATGTTGTCTTCAGGAATATAGTAAACATATTGACCTTGGTCATTTATATCAAAGTCAAAAAGAGTGTTATCGCTGAATTCTGACTCCCTAACCACTCCATGATCATTGCTATATATTCCAGTTTCATCTAAGAAGTCGAATACATTTCGGACAGTTAATTCTAAACGCCCCCTGTGTGTTTCCATAAAACCGGGTATTTCTTGCGTAAACTTGAAGTCCATTTGGCTAATCCAGGGTGTTCTACCAGTGTGTTTCTCGGCATAACCCCCTGCATATCTATCGGCGCCTACGCTAGCAGCACGCGCCATAATTTCTTCATATGAAAGAGAGTTATTTTCTCCAAATGCTACGGCAGGGTCATCAGGCCCAAAAGGTA
This sequence comes from Marinibactrum halimedae, assembly GCF_021234875.1. Taxonomy (GTDB): domain Bacteria; phylum Pseudomonadota; class Gammaproteobacteria; order Pseudomonadales; family Cellvibrionaceae; genus Marinibactrum; species Marinibactrum halimedae. Next base: position 45,233 of record NZ_JAJQVM010000029.1, read on the forward strand.
TATATGGTAAATAGTACTCAGATCCAAAAAAGACACCTTGGTCTCCAAGGCTTTGAGTTCCCACAATTCGGCCAACGTCGTTTGTTCTGCGATCGAAATCTACGCCTAATGTGTAATTAAACGGTGTGCCAGAGCGGCGTTCGAAGAATAAATTAAAGGTTGATTGCAGATCTGCAATAAATGTCGTGGCATAGGTTAAATTAAGTACGAATCGATGTTCAATTTCGTATAAAGATCGGCCAATTTCAACTTCATTTCTGTTGATCGACGGTGAAAAACGTAGATTGCGAACACCGGACGAATCTGAAGCATTATTTCCGCTTGTTACATCTTGGCTGGCATAAGATAAATTTAAGCTAAACCCGTTATCCCAATATTTATTTAGAGCAACTGTAAAGATGTTGCTATATCCATTATCGTCAGCGTTAGTCAGCATTATATCAGTGTTTCCAGGCATTCCTGGAACCACTGGGTAAGTAGCAGTAGGGTAGATAATTCTGCCGCCGTCTACTGTTCGTCGTAAAGGTTGTCCGTCTTGTTGAGCAAGTGAAAGAGAGGCCTCTCTGGCTAAGTCGACCCAAATGACTTCATTTTCTCCTTCTATTCTTGTGTACGCTACATTTAATTGCCATTCTTGTGGAAGTTCCGCGTCTACAGAAACAACCGCTCTCCAATCACTTGGTAATTCAAAATCAGGATCAATTAACTCTACACTTCCGTTGCCACGAAATGAATCCCCATTGCCATCTTCATTGAAAAGAATTTCGTTTGGTAGGGGTGTTATTCTGGTAATGGAAAAATTCGTTAGATCGGCGGCTTCAATATAGGTCACCCCATCAGTTCTCCATGAATTACCGAGCCATACATTTGGGCGCCCTCCGCTGTAGCGGCCTAAGCCTCCACTAATAGTTATATCGTCTGAAGGTGTCCAGCGAAAACCAATACGAGGTAAAAAAATATCTACACCATCAAGATTCTCCTGATTGCTAAACCCATTTCGTGCAGAAAAATTTTCATTAAATTCAGGTTCGCTATCGCTTATTGTGGTTTCGTACCGTAACCCTATATTCATTTCGAGGTCAGGTGTTATGAACCAGTCATCTTGGACAAATAGAGAAAGTGTTGATAAATCTATCTCAACTGCCACATCATTGGGGTTGTCTCGAAAAGAATTGGAATAGGTGATTCGGTCTGCTAAACCATTTTGAAAGTCCTCAATACTATTGAACCGATAAGATCCTTTGGAGCCAGGAACAAATAGATTCTCGATATCTAATTGTTCCCATTTAAGTCCAAAATTTAGGGTATGTTTATCTAGCAGGTATTCACCAACAATTTCTAGATTAAGTCTTTGATTTTCGAGCTCATTAGCATGACGAAATGTATCGGTACCAAGACGTACAAAGGTTTCGCAAGGGTCTAAACCATCATTTCCGGAATCACACTCCGCTCTTGTAATAGCGTCTATCGATATGCTTGGTAGGTCTGTATAAGGATCTTGCCCATTCTGAAGGTCCTTGTACGCTAAACTGAATTCGGTGCTGAAGTTGTCAGACCAATAGCCATACCATTGTATAGCGTAATTGGTCATTTCATCTGATAAATCATATGCATTACTGCGGCTATTGAATCTAGATAAAGATGAATTAAAGAGTATCGTTCTATTACCGTTTGTATATTGGTAGGTCAAGCTTGCTCGGTGATCTTCATTGATATTCCAGTCAATTTTCGCCAGAATTTTTTCGTCTTCCTCTTGAGGGGACAGCCTCCAATCACCTACATCAATGCCGTATACATCTAGACCTATCTGGCGAATTTCATCGTACTGCTCTTCTGTTAAGTAGACTTCATTAGGTCTTCCGCTGCCAGTCGGGCCCCATTCTTGGAAAGTGGGTTCTTCAAAAAACTCGTAACTTAAGAAAAAGAACAGTGAGTCTTCCATAATAGGGCCGCTAAACGTTGCTCCCCAGTTGGTTCTTTCATACTCAAGTTCTATTACGTCTACATCATTACTACCAGGCTCTATACTCTCAGCTTCTCCACCCCATTCAGAATCTCTACGTTCATAGAAAAAAGAACCATGGAATTCATTACTACCGCTTTTGGTGACTGCGTTAATTTGCCCGCCCGAGAAACCACTACTTCGAGCATTAAAGGGTGCAAGAGAAACGGAGACGGCTTCAACCGCCTGGGTTGAAATTGGAGAACGTTGAGTTGGGTAGCCGCCATTATTTAATCCAAATTCATCGTTCTGATTAATACCATCTACCGTTAGACTGTTGTATCTGGGGTTTATGCCAGCTATGGATAAGCTTGATTCATCATTGTTACTAATTACAGCCAATGGATTAATCCGAATCACATCTTTTAAGTCTCGATCCATCGAGGGGGAAACTTCTACCGTTACCGCATTGAATAAACTTTCGGTACCAGTATTTCTTTCGTACGCAGAGGCTTCCGCAATAACAGTCAACTCCTCAATACTTTGGGACTCCAATTGTGTATTGAGTGTTAACGTTTGATCCAGCTGAAGGTATAACTCATCTAAAATAGTATCGTCATAAGTATCTGAATCAATAGTAATTCGATAGGGGCCGCCAACGCGAAGCCCTTTTGCTGAATAGCGACCGCCTGAATTGGTTTCAAATGTTTTCAATGTATTGGAGGGAACATGCAAGATAATGACTGTGGTATTTGCAGCGGGCTCACCTGTTGGTGTGCTCACGTATCCGCTAATGGATGATGAGGTTTCTTGTGCTTGGGCTACTGTGGTGCTTAGTGCGAGTAAGACACCATAAGTTAACGGATTACGATAAAACGCTTTCATACCGGAAAACTCCAAAGTGTTTTTAATCATGGATACCTAAACAACACTATTTGTTATAGACACATTCCGGATGTTTTTCTTAATTTTTACTTTAAAGTGGAAAGGTAATGGAAATTTATTGGCTTGGTTATTCACTAAATTTTTTAAAAAATTTAAATTTATTTAAATGAGATATCTAAAGGAACTTGAATCTAGAATCAGAAAAATAAAAAAGAAGTGGTTTAAGGAAAAAACTGCTTTTTTTCACAGTTTTTCCCTATTAAAGTCGTTGAAGTTTATGAGGAAAGCATTTTTAGATAATAGACAGGAAAAAACTAGCGATAGCAGCGCTCATTAAATTTGCCATAAAGCCCGCGCAAACGGCCCTCATTCCTAGCTCAGCAACATCTTTACGTCGATTAGGGGCGATAGTCCCCAAGCCACCCAATAAAATCGCAATGGAAGAGAAATTGGCAAAACCGCATAGGGCGAATGTAACCACGGCCTGGGTATGCTCGCTCATTTGTGTCTTCTGTTCAGCAAAATCTACAAAAGCGACAAATTCGTTCAGCACTAGCTTTTGGCCAATAAAGCTACCGGCGATTTGGCTTTCTGACCATGGAATACCAAGAAGAAAAGCCAATGGTTGAAAACAGTAACCCAGTAAAAATTGCAGCGACAGATCATCCATGCCAATCAGTCCGCCGGCCCATCCCAATAAACCATTCAGTAAGGCAATAAGGCTAACAAATGCCAATAGCATCGCACCGATATTCAAAGCCAATTGCAATCCGTTACTGGCCCCTGCAGCAGCGGCATCGATGACATTAGCGTATTGGTCGTGCTCAAACTGAACGGATTTCTCGCCATCGTTGATGGTTTGTGTTTCTGGCAAAAATAATTTTGCCATCAAAAATCCACCTGGTGCGGCCATAAAGCTGGCAGCGAGCAAATACTTTAGTTCTACTCCCAAACCGACATAGCCGGCGAGCACAGATCCCGCAACCGTGGCCATACCACCGACCATGACGGCGAAAATCTCAGAACGGGTCATGGTAGCGATGAAGGGTTTGACTACCATCGGAGCTTCGGTTTGGCTGACAAAAATATTCGCCGTGGCAGACATAGACTCAGGCTGGCTGGTTCCTAACACTCTTTGCAAGGCGCCGCCAATGATCTTGATGATCCAATTCATGATGCCGATGTAATAAAGCACAGAAACAAATGCCGAAAAGAAGATGATGACTGGGAGTACATTGATGGCAAAAATAAAACCATATTTCATGCTGCCTAAATCACCAAAGACGAAGTCAATACCGCTTTGCGCGTAGCTGATAATGCCTGAAACGCCAATTGAAATAGCCTCCAATGCGGCTTTGCCAGCGGGAATATAGAGTGCAATACCACCCAGAATAAATTGCAGGGCAAAGGCCACTCCCACAGTACGCCAATTGATGTTGCTTCTATGGCTGGAAAAGGCGAAGGCAATCAGCAATAACGTTGCAATGCCGATCAAACTAATGATGGTATTCAATGGTAAACCTCTTATTGGAAAATTAGGTAATTACTTAAGTTACATGGGCTGTTACATGTGTCCTTATCAACGAGGTGAAGGTTGGCTCGTTTGATGCACTCTCAATGGGTTGGAATGAGAGTGCGTATCGGTACGCTAGTCGTTTACATTATGTGTATTGAGTAGAGCGCGGATTTTGTGTTTGACCAAGTCGATGGCAATACGATTTTTGCCTCCCCGGGTGACAACGATGTCAGCATGATTCTTACAGGGCTCAATGAACTCATAAAACATGGGACGAACAGTGGATTCATATTGTTGTGAGACCGATTCCAATGTTCTACCGCGCTCTTGAATATCACGGGCAATTCTGCGAAGTAGGCAGATATCAAGGGGCGTATCTATAAACAGTTTTATATCGAACTGCTCACGAAGTGTTTCATCGCTCAATAGCAGGATACCTTCAATAATAACAACCGTTGCGGGCTCAACGCGTCGGGTAATATCACTGCGAGTATGCAGGTTGTAGTCATACACGGGTACATCGACGGACTGACCACTGCGTAAGGATTCTAAGTGTTCCACCAACAGTTCGTGTTCAAAAGCATCGGGGTGATCGTAGTTGGTTGCAGTACGATTTTTGATCGGCAGGTGGGATTGATCCCGGTAATAGGCATCTTCCTCAATGATCGCAAGATCTTTGGCGGGAATTTGAGCGCTAAGCTCTTGGTAGATAGTCTGTGCAAACAGCGATTTTCCGGATGCGGAAGCCCCAACGATGGCAATAATGGTCTTAGTCAAAATGAATCCCTAAGTAAATTAGATTTTTCTAATGCTTTGCTTGTACGGTAGATGGGCTGCATTTTACGCATGTATGGAGAATTTCTGAACCCGGAGTTGGTTTTGGTTGTTTTTTTTGATTAGTTTGGATTGGGAAGGAATGGAATTCTAGCCGCAAAAATTAAAGGCATCTAAAATAATGACGGATTCTATATCAGAAAAGAAAAAGCCAACCCTAAGGTTGGCTTTTTTTGACTATCGAGGCTAACTTCGATCTTCGATTAGAACATGAAGCGAGCACCAACTTGAATTTCCCACAATGAAGCTTGCTCATCGAAGTCGTTAGGATCGCGTTCAGAGAAGGAGTTAAATACATACTGTCCATTATCATTCACGCTAACATCAACGATTTCTTGAGAGAAGAAAGCAGCGTCGTTTTGGTGACCCCATTCGTCATTGAGTAAGTTACCCAAATTGTAGACCTTAAGGTAAACAGAACCATACGTATCATCTATGAAGGTTGGAAGTTCTTGTTCTAGACGCAAGTTGAATAGCGTGCTCCATTTTGCTTCAGCGCTATTTCTACTTACGTAGCCACTACCTAAACCTTCGTCACTAGCCCACTGGAAAAAGGCATCTTGATCGAAAGTGTCTGCAAATACGACGTTTGAATCGTCAGCACCGGTTGGGACATACAATAAGTGACGGCCTGAGCGAGGACCACGTCCTTCAAGGTCATCAGAAGACATTGTATAGCTAGTAGCTTGTCCAGCCTGTCTCCAGCCACTTAGTGTGACTCGTGTTTCTAACCCAGATATAAACTCTTTGGTGTAGGTTAAATTCAGAGTAAAGCGGTGTGGAACTTCATAGTTAGAGGTTCCTGCTTGTGGGTCATTGATGTCTCTAAGTGCTGTATTTTGGAAGTTTGAGCCTGCAGTTGAAGAGGTCATTGGGCTGATATCTTCGGTACTGGCAGAAGAGTATCCCACGCTAACATCTAAGCCAAAATCGAACGATTTATTAAGTGATGCGGAGAATACCAAAGACTCTGCATCTTCATCGCTATTGGTTAGCATCAGGTTCTGTGAGCCTAATGTGTCTCTGTCTATATATCCGTAAATAGGCGTTCCAGTTTGGGTATAACCTTTGATCTCTTGGGTTATGTCTACATAATAGGCAGAGTTTTTGGAAACAGAGTAGAGTATATCGAAATCAGCAGTTATACCATTGTTGAACTCGTGGGTCCCGCCGAAAGCGAACTTCCATTCGGATGGTTGTTCATAATTGGGGTCGATTGAGACGACTCTGCTGTTTGATGCATCACTTGGAGTTACGCCTGCGACAAAATCTACTAACGCTTGAGGAACGTCAAATCCTGGGCGCCCTGCACCAGAAAGGGGAAGCCCTCCAAATACGGATGGAACCATGTCCTCGCCAAATAGGTCTTCAGTATCGATTTGAACATTAGTTAGACCGTCGTTACTCCAAGCGTTAGATAGCCAAACGTTTGGATTTCCCCCCGAGAACAAGCCAACCCCCCCTCTGAAGGTTGTTTGGTCGCTGAAACCCCAAGTAAAGCCTAGTCGAGGCATTAGCAAATCAACTCCGTCGATAGTACCTGTGTTGCTAAAGCCATATGCATCAGTAAATGTGGGGTTTTCATTGGGGCTGTCATCACTTTCAAATCGTTCATAACGTAGTCCACCAACGAGCGTTAAGTCTATGTCTGCGAAGTAATATTCGTCTTGAACATAAAATGTGTGGAGTACGTTTTCGAATGACGCTGCTGCATCTGCAGCAACATTGGTTCCGCCACCACTGCCGTAATATATGAAGCTTGCAGCACCTAATTCGAACCTATCGATTCCTGATAGCCCACACCCTGGATCGCTCTGGCGTTGGGCTGCGGTCAGGGCGTCACAGTAATCTGGATTTGAGGCAGAGCCATCATTGAAGTCATATTCTCCACCACGTGAGTGTTGAACGAACAGGTTGAAAATAGACAGGGCTTCACGCTCATATCCACCAGAGATTAAGTGGTCTCCAGCGAGTAATTGTGCACTGAACTTGAAATAGTCGGATTCAGTATTTAAGCCGTTGGCTTGGCGGGAATCATCTGCTCCTAGGTAAACAGTATTGTTATCTATTTCAATCTGCATATCACCAAAGCTTGGGTCACCAATAGTAACTTGACTGTCATCCATGGTGTTATTGCTGTAGAAGATTTCGGTAGAGAAAATATCTGTCCATTGAGCAGAATATTTAATGGTGTAAGTTTCAGACTCAGAACCTTTTGTATAGAAGTGGTTTGAGAATTCGAACTCATCACGGTCTCCATCAGAGGAGCGTAACTGAGAACCATCGTAGTAGTTATAGGTAAATGCTAAATCATGGTTTTCGTTGATATTGTAATCTAAACGAACCAAATACTTTTTATCTTCAAGAGTGCCATTACCAGGTTGGCCACCAGGATTGTAGCCATACTGATTCTGAGCAATATCTAAGATGCGGTTGTAATCAGATTGGCTTAACCAGGGGCGTTCAACACCACTGCCGGAGCCATCGAAACCCATTGCAGTAAATTCTGGTGCTTCTGACTCCTCGTAAGCCAAAGAGAAAAATAATTTATCTTGAATAATTGGGCCGCTTACATTGAACCCCCGGCGGAATTCGTCGTAATCTGGGCTGGAAAGATCTTGGCCATCGCCAACGCTGTCTCCACGCAAGCTTTCATTGGTAACATCATAAAAAGCGCCACCATGGAACTCATTAGAGCCGGATTTGGTAACAGCATTAATGTTACAAGCGGTAAAGTTTCCGTAGGCAACATCAAACGGCGCTAACTCAACGGAAATTTGTTCAACCGCATCAAAAGGGAAAGGCATACCAGTCGCGGTAGAGTAGCCATTATTGTTCAGACCGAATCGGTCATTTTGGCTTACGCCGTCCAGTGTGGTGCTGTTGAAGCGAGGGTGTTTACCACCGCAGTTCACACCACCACTTGGATCAATGCTGATACGTGGATCAAGTGCATAGACATCTGCGATATCGCGTCCGAAAGAAACTGCAGTTTCCATTTCATAAAGCCCGAATACAGCAGAGGGCCCAGCAGCAACAGTTTCGGCTGAGTATGCTTCCGCCTCTACAATTACTTCTTCAATGCCGTTTTGCTGAGATGCTTGCATGGTGTAGTTGAGCTTAAATACATCACCTAGACCAATAGAGGTAACTTCAACCTTTTGTTTACCGTTGATGATAACGTTGTAAGGGCCGCCTACAGGTAACCGTGGAGCGATAAATGAACCACTGTTGTTCGTGGAGTATGTGCGAGTAACCCCTGTGCGAGTATCGACAACAGAAATACTGGCATTTTCTAAGGGAGTACCATCTGTATCTAGAATTTTTCCTCGAATTGAGGAAGAAGTTTCTTGTGCTATAGCACCGGTCGAGCCAATGGCTACTAAAACCGCTGCCGCAAGAGATTTGCGGTTAAGAAATTTCATAATGCTTAATGCTCCAGCCCTAAATTGTGAAGTGTGTTTGCTACCTTTTTACAAGGTATGCTTGTATTCAGAGTAATTTGGATAGCAATTTTTATCCCAAATTGTTACAGAAATGTTAAAGTTCGGCGCTTTTTTTTCTGACCATATAGTTCATTTTTCAATTAGGCGCCGCTATAAGCAGAGCCATTATGATTTCCTTATATAGATTAATTTTTACTGTTATGAGAATTTTGGGGATGAAACTGTGAAGTTTTCCAAATGTATTTTTGTGTTTTTGTTCATTTTTGGTGCAGTTGGATGTAACGATGTTAAAAAAAGGGGCGATTTGAGTGTGGTGCGTATTGCAACATTTAATGTATCAATGGAGGAGGAAAACTATCCAATTGAACAGGAGTTAGAAAAAGGCAGTTCAGTCTTGCAGTATCATTTGTCGACTGGCAGGAATCAGCAGATGCGTAATATCGCTGAAATATTACAGCGCACTCGACCAGACATTGTGTTATTGAATGAGTTTGATTTTATAGAAGATCGATCTAAGGGAGTTGATGCTTTTCAACAAAATTACCTGTCTATCGCTCAGCATGAGAGCGTGTCCCCTATCAATTATCCTCATATTTTCCTCGCACCTACCAATACGGGTGCGCCCAGCCCATACGATTTTGATCAGGATGGTGTGGCATCGGGTGTGGGAGGCGATGCTTGGGGTTTTGGCAAATATCCGGGGCAATATGGAATGGTTTTGCTGAGTCGTTTCCCTATTAATAAGGAGGAAGCGCGAACACTTCAATTATTTAAATGGAGTGATATGCCTGGGGCGCTGCAGCCAAAGCACCCTGAGACCAATCAGCCTTGGTTTTCACAAGAGCAATGGCAGGCATTGCGACTATCATCTAAATCTCATTGGGATGTACCGGTTATGGTGGGTGAGAAGCGAATCCATGTATTGGCTCAACACCCTACACCGCCGGTCTTTGATGGGCCTGAAAATCGAAATGGATTGCGAAACCATGACGAGTTGAGATTGACCGCCGATTACCTTTCTGAAGAAACCTCGACTTATATTTATGACGATAAAGGTAATAGAGGAGGGTTGTCGGGTGACCGATTTGTCATCTTGGGGGATTTGAATGCGAGTATTTATAGCGATGCCACGTACCCAGGGGCAATGGAGCGTTTGCTCAATCACCCTAAAGTGAACAGCGATTTCATTCCGACCAGTCGGGCCGGGGCGGCAGTTGTTCCTGAGCTACCTTATGCCAAAGAGTTTACGGCTGCGTGGAAGAGCCGAGCTGATTATGTTCTACCTTCTAAATCAGGCTTCAATGTTATCGACGGTGCTGTTTTCTGGCCCGAAAAAAACAGCCCCCTGTATAGATTGGTGGAGTCGCGAGAGGCATCGTCAGACCACCGGTTAGTGTGGCTAGAATTAGAAATGGTTGATTGAGCAAGGTTCATCATCATGATGAGCAAATCTGGATGCCGATTTTGTGAATTCATGTACAATCTGCGCTTCTTTAAAACGAGTCCCGCATTTTGTGCCAGGGCCATTTATTGTGCTAAGACCAACAGACGGTAGGGTGACGCCATGTTTGACAAATCGCTGACAATAGAAACGTACGATCCAGAGCTCTGGGAAGCCATTACGAATGAGGATCGTCGACAGGAAGAGCATATTGAGCTGATTGCTTCAGAAAACTACACCAGTCCGATGGTAATGGCGGCTCAAGGCACCAAGCTTACCAACAAGTATGCGGAAGGTTATCCTAATAAGCGGTATTACGGTGGATGTGAGTACGTTGATAAGGCTGAGGTGTTGGCGATTGAGCGTGCTAAAACCTTATTTGGTGCGGATTACGCCAATGTCCAACCCCATTCTGGCTCGCAGGCGAATGCGGCGGTGTATCAGGCATTGTGTGCACCTGGGGATACGGTTTTGGGTTTTAGTTTGGCTCATGGCGGTCATTTAACTCATGGCGCCAAAGTGAATTTTTCAGGCAAGATTTACAACGCTGTGCAGTATGGCTTGAACGCTGAAACCGGCGAGGTGGATTACGAAGAGGTAGAGCGTTTAGCCGAAGAGCATAAGCCCAAGATGATCGTTGCCGGGTTTTCTGCGTACTCGCAAATCATGGATTGGCAGCGTTTCCGTGATATTGCGGACAAAGTTGGTGCCTACTTATTAGTGGATATGGCGCATGTGGCGGGGCTGGTTGCAGCGGGTGTTTACCCAAGCCCTGTGGGGATCGCAGATGTCACCACATCCACAACCCATAAAACGTTACGCGGCCCACGCGGCGGTATTATCTTGGCGAAAGCAAATCCAGAAATCGAAAAGAAGCTCAATTCTGCCGTCTTCCCTGGTGGTCAGGGTGGGCCGTTGATGCATGTGATTGCAGCCAAAGCGGTAAGCTTTAAAGAAGCCATGACCGATGAGTACAAGGCGTATCAAACACAAGTAGTGGCCAATGCGAAAACGATGGCCAATACTTTTATGGATCGAGGTATAAAAATTGTTTCTGGTGGCACCGAAAACCACTTAATGTTGGTGGATTTAATTGGTAAAGAATACACCGGTAAAGATGCCGATGAAGCGCTTGGTCAGGCGAATATCACCGTCAATAAAAATGCTGTTCCTAATGACCCTCGCTCTCCGTTTATTACCTCAGGCTTGCGTGTGGGGACTCCGGCCATTACGACACGTGGCTTTAAAGAAGAACAAGTTGAGCGATTAACCCACTGGATTTGTGACGTGTTGGAGAGTTTGGAAAATGGAAATTCAGACTCAGTCATTGCAGAAGTGAAAGAGAAAGTGCTCGGGCTGTGTGCCGACTACCCGGTTTACGGGCCAAACTGAACGAGAGTTGATGCTCTTTAGGGCATTCATTTCTTGGAGATGCATTTTCTGATTGAAGCCGCGCCGTGAGGTGCGGCTTTTTTGTGGGTGAGACTTAATATTCCTCTGCTCTATAATTTGTTTACTGAAGATAAAGGGGATATCTGGATGGCAGGCTTTCTTGGGCGTTTTAAAAATCTTTTTTCAGAATCCTCAACATCCAACACTCGTGAGTCGATGGAAGATTGTGGATTTTTGGGGGTGGATGCGCGAGCGCTTGTGAAGCTCGATAAGCAATTTGTGGTGTTTCTATTGGGTGGTGATCCTGATGTTGAGAAAACAGCGGAAGTGGCTATTCCTGCGGCGCAATTGGAAAAAGCGAAAAAAATTCGCGTACTGTTAAATCGCTCCGTTAGAGATCAACCTCTCACCAAAATAGCACCGCGTATGCCCAGTGTGATGCCGAAGCTCATGCGGAGTTTAAGGGATAAAAACGCCAGTACTGAAGACATTGTAAAAATTATTATCCAAGATCCATTGCTGCTCAGTACGGTCTTACGCCAAGTGAACAGCGCTTATTTTAATCCTCGTAAACGCCGGGTGAGTGATATTCGCAAAGCGGTGGTGCATTTGGGAATGGATGGCCTACGTTTGGTGATGACGGCAGCGTTATTGCAGCCGGTGATACAGCGTCAGACATCCTTTTTCGGTGAAGCAGGTAAACACCTTTGGTTGCACTCACATCAGGTGGCGGCTCTGGCGGAAATGTTGGCTCGCAGCCGTAAGCTGGATGGCCTAGATGCTTATCTTGTGGGGCTTATGCATGAAATGGGGCGCTTAACCTTGCTTCATGAAATGTGCCGCATTATGAGTACCGCCGGAATAAAAGTACCGCCACCTCCTGAAGCGTTGGTAGGTATGCTATCTGAAAACAGCGCCTTATTAAGTTACCGTGTTGCTCAAGAGTGGGAGTTGCCCAACACTATTTGTGTGGCTTTGCAGGAACAAACCAGTATGCCCACTGAGCCGCCTCCACCGGGAATAGGACGATTGGTGGCGGAAGTAAATGTATTGGCGGAGTATTATTGTTTGCGAAATCACCTTAATAGCGCAAACCGGGAAGTAAAGCGGGTGGCAGAGCAATTAATGATTACACCAGATAAATTGGAAACCCTAGAGCACTTGGATACTTAGGTCTGTCTTGAGGTATCTCTTGATGTTTGGTGGGCCTTAGCGTTCATTAAACTTTAGTGTTAGTGAACTTTGGTGTTTAGTGAACCTTATAGTGGTTGTTAATCGCATCGCGGGAGATGATTCCCACAATAGAAGTACCGACTACTGGGCGATGAGATCGCTCAACATACACTGCTTCTGCATTGTGTGCCTTCATTAATTGATGAGCTTCGAGCAGGTTGGCGGTATCGTGAATGGGGTAAATGGCTAGGCGCTTGCCCGGCAATTCTGCTAATTGTATCGACTCTTCTAACGTTAATACCTTCTCTGGCGCACTGTCTAAAAAAGAGGCCAAATCGGCTGCTCGTAAAGCATTTAACGATTGTGTTTCAGGGTTTTCAAAAATAATCCACAGAGGTTGATTGTTCAGAAGTTGGTGGGCGTCATCGCACTCAAGGACGGGGTCGGAAACCACAAATTGTGTATTCATCACACTTAATACCCCAATTCTCGATAATTCCCGCCGAGGGGCGTTGGAGTCAATGTTGTGACCCTGCGCGCTGAGCAGCGCGAGAAAAACGCCGTCGGCGTTAAAGAGTCGTCGTGTTACCAAGGAGGCTATCACCACCACCATCATGCTGGGGAAAATGACATTGGGATTGTGGGTGAGCTCCAATATTGCGACCAGCGCGGCAAGCGGTGCATTGAGTACCGCCCCCATCATGGCCGTCATGCCAATTAGTACATACAGTCCATCGCTGTGCACGCCACTGATGGATTGCCCAATAATACCGAAAGCGCCGCCAAGGCAGGCTCCAATTACCAGTGTTGGTCCAATCAGCCCGCCGGGAAGTCCAAGGCCAATGGCCGCAGACGATATCACCAGTTTAGTCAGGGCGATGGCAAGGAGTAATTGCAGCGAAAAATTACCCGCGATGGCATCTTCTATTGTGTCGTAACCCAAGCCGAGTATTTCAGGAAAAACCAAAGCCGTCAGCCCAGTCAACCCGCCTGCTATGGCAAACCGTATGACCATAGGCCAGTGTGCAACAGACAGGCTTGACCTTAGTATCCAGGAATAAGTGGTTGCCGAAAGGCCAATTCCAATCCCAATCACGATCATAAAGGGAAACTCATAGAGGCTGGTGAGTTGCGAATGGGCAATCACAAAGCTGTGGTCATGTCCAAACATAGCGCGAGTTATGATGGCGCCGGTGACGGAGGAAATAATGATGGGAATAAATCCGGCAATGGTGTATTCCATCATGACTACTTCCATGGCGAAGATCACCCCAGCCAGGGGCGTATTGAACGAAGCTGAAATACCTGCTGCTACGCCGCAGCCAATGAGTGTGCGCATACTGTTATTGGGAATACGGAGCCAGCGGCCAACAAAACTGGCGGTCGCAGCGCCCAAATGAACAGAGGGGCCTTCACGACCGACCGATTGCCCTGTAATTAAGCAGGTGATACCACCAAAGAATTGCACGAAGAAGTTGGAAGCGGGCATGTGGCCTTGGTGATTATGGAGTCGATCCAGGACATGCCCGACCCCCACTTTAATACGTCGTGAGGGTAGCCACATCAACAACGCCCCTAAGGCGGTGGCGCCAAACAGTGGCAGCCAGAATCGGGCCGACTGAGGCAACCCTTCGAAATTGTCAATATGTTCAGGTAAAGATAATAAAGGTAGGTCGACAAGCAAACGAAAACCAACCACCACGGTTCCCGTTGCAACACCCGCCAAGAGCGCTAAAAAAGTCAATTGGGGTAGCGCATCTAAGTAGGCCAATTGATGACGAAAGTTTCTCAAGTAAAGGGCAATGTGTGTTTTCATCAAAGGCAATTGTCCTTTTGGCGCCTGTAGACTTGTATTAAAGGGCGATGAATCGTTGTGCGGCTATGCTGATGGAAGCAAAACACCATTACAGTGCAGCAACAGTCATGAATGTACTAATAAATGTGAATGTATTGATGGCTGTGCATGTGTTGATAATTGTGCATGTGTTGACAATTGTGAATGTAGCAATAGCCATCTAAATGGGCTCTGTAGCAACAAGCTGTATCGCAACGGTTTGGTGTTTATCGGCTCGTTGTGGATAAATCTGTCAGTTATTCTTTCGATTTTGCGTGATGAAACTTATCATAGTCTACATCGTTTTGATGAATGTTCTTATAAATGTCGCGTTTGGCATTCTTGTAAGTGGCTTCATCTTACAGCTCAAACTGAATCTCATAGCTCAATGTGAATCGATCAATCTGGAGGGTGCCTGTGATTAACGTAGGTATTGTTGGGGGCACGGGGTACACCGGTGTAGAGTTATTAAGACTATTGGCAGGTCATCCGAATGCTCAGGTGAGTGTGATTACCTCTCGTGGTGAAGCGGGTACACCGGTAGCGGATATCTTTCCTAACCTTCGCGGTATCATTGATCTTGAATTCACTGTACCGGATGTGAAAATTTTATCGGCCTGCGATGTAGTGTTTTTTGCGACCCCTCATGGTGTGGCCCAATCAATGATGTCTGAACTGATTGGTTCCGGGGTTCGAGTGATTGATTTGTCGGCGGACTTTCGGATTCGTGACATTCCTACATGGGAGCACTGGTATGGTCAAACTCATGGTTGTCCTGAGTTAGTTGAGACCGCTGTTTATGGGCTTCCCGAGGTCAATCGTGCTGAAATTGCTAAAGCGCAATTAGTGGCTTGTCCTGGTTGTTACCCAACAGCAACACAATTGGGGTTGATTCCTCTATTGGAGCACAATGTTGTTGACCCCAGCCGATTGTCCGTGAGTGCGGCATCTGGCGTCAGTGGCGCCGGTCGTCAAGGTAAGTTGGACAATATATTTTCTGAAGTGGGTGAAAGCTTTAAGGCTTACGCTGCGGGTGGGCATCGGCATTTGCCAGAGATCGAGCAAGGTTTGCGAGAGGTTCAGCCATCGGTTGCAACACCAGCAGAAGTGACTTTCGTACCCCATTTATTACCCATGATTCGAGGTATACACGCGACATTATTTGCTGAATTGACGGATACCAACGTGGATCTACAGCAGTTATTTGAAAGCCGTTATCGGCAAGAGCCTTTTGTGGATGTATTGCCTGCGGGCTCGCATCCGCAAACCCGTAGCGTTAAATCATCCAATATGTGTCGAATTGCGGTTTTTCGGCCACAAGGGCGTAAGGCAATTACAGTGTTGTCTGTGATTGATAATTTAACGAAGGGAGCATCAGGGCAGGCCATTCAAAATATGAACATTATGTTTGGTTTTAAAGAGAATTTAGGATTAGAGGCGGCAGCATTATTGCCTTAAAAGGGTGATTTTGCTGTGACCAGTGACTTTGTGAGATGTTCACAGCTATATCAAAAGTTATATCAATATGTAGGTTAGAGCTAATGATGTTAAGGCTAGTTCTGTTGCGATTAATAATGATGGTAGGACCTTTATGGCAGCGGTAAAAGGCACCAAACAGCCTAAAATGGTGGTTGTGCCCTATAGGCCTGGCCGACGGTGGGCCATGGTATTTTCTTTTCTGGCATTTGGTGTTTTAACTGGTGTGGCAAGTTATCTGTGGGGCACCTATCAAACGGCGCAAACCCTACAAGGTGTTATGACTGAGCGCGATACGTTGCACGCCCAAGGTGAAGCTCTGCAAGCAGAGTTAAATTCGGTACGCCAAGAAACGGTCAACCTGCGTTTAGGATCAGAAATTGACAGAAAGGCCAGTGAGGACGTACGCGGAGAGGTCACGTCACTCAAAGAGCGCATTGCTGAATTAGAAGCAGACATCAGTTTTTACCGTGGCTTGATGGAGCCTACGGACAACAAAAAAGGCTTAGTGATTGGTCAGGTTAATGTCATTTCCACGGGCAAGCCACGAACGTATAAATACAAAGTGGTTCTACAACAGCTGACGACAAATCACAGGCTTTTGAGTGGTCAGTTACAAGTGAGTGTGGTTGGCCGTGAATCTGAATCTGGGGTCATTAAACGCATTGCGCTAAAAGAGTTGTCTCAACAAGTTGAGGCAGAGAATATTCGATTGCGATTTAAGTATTTTCAGAATGTGGAAGGTGAGTTGGTTATCCCGACGGGATTTGAGCCTGAGCGTCTTGAATTAATTGCAAAATCCACAGGCAAAAAAGGCCAAGTTGTTGAAAAGAAATTCGGCTGGTTGGTGCAGGAGAGTTGATTCATGTTTGGTAAAAAAAATTCAGAAGGTGCTGTGAGTAAATCAGGGACGACATTGATTTCAAAGAATACGGAAGTCTTGGGTGATGTGGTATTTACCGGCAACCTCATGGTGGAAGGGGTGGTCCGAGGTAATATTAATGTCCGTGACGGAAAAGAGGCGCATTTACAGCTATTGGATACCGCAGAAGTCACGGGCGAAATTAACGTGCCAACCATTGTGATTAATGGGCGAGTGCGTGGTGATGTGTATTCCAGTAAGCATATTGAATTGGCGGCTAAGGCTGTTGTGGATGGCAACGTCCATTATAATTTGATCGAAATGGTCAGAGGTTCTCAAGTGAATGGGAATTTGGTGTATGAGCCAAATGCCCAAAATGCTCCCAGCTCGAAGGGTGATGCCAATAATAAAGGCGGTATTAGTGCATCAGAGAAATCTTCCCCACAGCCTGAATCACACAGCAGTAATTCTAACGTGGTTGCTAGCACTAAGGTCGCTAAGGCGTAGTTGAGGCGTGCAGTAAGTAGAGTATTCGTTGGGGCCTTTATGCTATGCAATAAGAGTCGTAGTCCGGAAGGGGGGATAATGTTAATCTCCAATTTGATGGGTTAAGAGAGGTTGATATGTCAACGGAAGCATATGCTGTAGATGAAGCGGCAATTTTGGTGACAGAGAGCGCTGTCAGTAAAGTAAAAGAGTTGATTGAAGATGAAGGCAACGATGATTTGAAGCTGCGTGTCTTTGTAACAGGGGGTGGGTGTTCTGGTTTTCAGTACGGTTTCACCTTTGATGAGCTGGTGGGTGATGAGGACTCAGTAGTGGAATCAGGTGGTATCCGCGTTCTAGTAGATTCTCTCAGCTATCCTTTTCTGTCCGGCGCTACGGTTGATTATGAGCAGGGCTTGGCGGGTTCGAAATTCGTGATTACTAACCCAAATGCCTCCAGCACCTGTGGTTGCGGCTCATCTTTTTCTGTATAGCCTTTCGATATTGCTAATGGAGTTTGTTGCAGCGAATGTAGCAAACTCTCTTTCCTTTTTTCCTCTTTCTTTAAAAGTCAGTCATCCGTGAAAATAAATCCCGCCCAATACAACGGGTTGTGAGGCTCCGGTTGCAAAATAATCATTCCCTGGTAGCTGATGCATCGTCTGATGTGCCAACCAAGCAAATCCTACTGCTTCTACCCAGTCTGGATGAACACCGATTGCTTCGGAGGTTTTGACTGCAATTAAGGGTAAGTAGGATTGCAGACGTTCCATAAGAAAGGTGTTGCTCGCTCCGCCGCCACAAATGTAAAGAGTTTCGGCTTCTTGTTCGTGAATATTGGCGGCCGCAGATAAGGTTTGCGCAGTAAGCTCAACCAGTGTGGCTTGGGTGTCTTCAGGGGAAGGGGTGCTTTCAAGTAATTGGATGATGGCGTCCACCCAAGTGAGGTTGAACTCTTCTAGCCCAGTGCTTTTGGGATGAGGTTGATGAAAGTAGGGGTGTTTGAGGAGTGCTTCTAACAAGGAAGAGTTTACAGCGCCAGTGCGGGCCCAGTTACCGTTGTCGTCAAAAGGTAATCCTTTGTGACGTCGAATCCACCCATCCAATAAAGTGTTGCCTGGCCCAGTATCGTAGCCAATGGTTGGATCTCTTTCTGGTATAACGCTGATGTTGGCAATTCCACCAATATTGGCCACCAAGGTTGTGTGTTGTTTCTTGCCAAAAAGTGCCCTGTGAAAAGCAGGTGCAAGGGGGGCGCCTTCACCGCCTGCTGCCATATCTTTTCGGCGAAAATCTGCCACAGTGGTAATACCAGTGTGATGTGCAATAAAGCTGGGGTCGCCAATTTGAATGGTAAATGGTCCTCCATGATCTTTTGATGGGCGGTGGCGGATGGTTTGCCCATGAGAGCCAATGGCGTTGATGTGCTCAGGTTTTAGATTTTGTTTTTCGAGCAATTGTAAGCAAAGCTGTGAGAAAGTAGAGGCGACTTCTCTGTCACAGTATCCCATCAAATCCAGTTCATTCTCACAGCCTAGAGCGAGGGATTGTAATCGTGTTTTGAGCTCTGGTGGGTACTTGATGGTGAGGCTATCAATGAGGGTCGGTTTGTCGTTGTTCTCTATGGAAATCAGCGCAGCATCCACGCCGTCCATACTGGTTCCAGACATCAGTCCGATGTATAAACTCATAGGAAGGTGGCCTTAAAAATAATGCCGCATGAGGTGCGGCATTATCGTGTTGGTCAGTTGAACGTTGCATTTTTTTCGTTGGCTGCAAACTGTGTATTGCTATGGCTTTGCAGTTGCGCAATGACAGGTTGAGTTTGTTGGCTGAAGCGTACCATTTCTCTTCGTGGAATGGACGCTGCTTTAGGGAGTTTTTGAACGATGGTTCGTGGATTGCGATGCACGCCGTCTAACAAAAATTCATAGTGCAAATGCGGTGCTGTTGAATAGCCTGTTGATCCCACAGTGCCAATTTTCTGCTTTTGTTTTACTCTTTGGCCGGATTTCACTAAGCGTTTATGAAGGTGCAGATATTTTGTTTTTACATTGTTGCCATGCTGAATGACAACATAATTCCCGTTCGCTTTAGTGTAGCCAGATTTTAACACGCGGCCATCACCCGATGCCCACACTGGGGTGCCTCTCGCTGCGGCATAGTCAGTACCTCGGTGAGGGCGCACGGTTTTGAATACGGGATGTAAGCGCTTTGGATTAAAGTTCGAGCTGATTCGGCGAAAGTCCAAAGGAGCCTGAAGAAAGGCTTTTCTCATACTCTTCCCATCAGGCGTATAATAGTGAGAATCGCCATTTTCATGCGTGTAGCGTACGGCTCTAAAGTGGTCGCCTTTATTAACAAACTCTGCAGCTAAAATGGCACCATTGCTGTACTTTTCTCCGTCCAGAAAATTCTCTTCGTACAAAATTCTAAAAGTGTCGCCCTTGCGAATATCGAGAACGAAGTCGATGTCCCAGCCAAAGATATTGGCCATTTCCATAACGACATTGTCGTCTAATCCAATCTTTTTTCCTGCCAAGAAGAGGGAGGTGTCGATCTTGGCTTCCCGATAAACTCGGTGAGTTTTAAGAGTGGCTTCCTTCTTTTCGTATGTTAATTTTCCTTCTGCCCACTCAAATACGTGTGTCTCTAATCTATTTGGGCGGTATTGCAAGGCGGACAAACGGTTATCTTCAGTCAGTGAAACATCAATATGCTGCCCTGGCTTTAAACGCTTTAGTGACTTCGCTTCTTTGTGGCCTGCTAATAGTCGGTAGACATCACGATCGCTAAGGTTTGCGCGTTTAAATAAACGGGAGAGATTGTCTCCTTTTCTTACTTCTAAGCTATTCCAGTTTGGTTCTTCTTTTTGTTCTTCCCAGTTTTCGGCTTGAATAACCTTGAGTGGCTCTTCTATAGGAGCCTGAGTTCTGGTTTTGATTGGTTTTGATGTTTGGTGGGTGACTGCTAATTCGGTTTTGGGCTGTTCACTTCCCAAAGGCTTAACAGGTACAGCCAACTCTTTATGTACCATTCTTTCGGCTTCTGGCTCGCCGCCAGGCAACGCTAACAACAAGGTGCCTAATGTAGCGGTCAATGCTGCTGCAACTGCTGCATGAGTCTTGGGGAAGATTGATTGCCTTTGGTTCTTTTCTGTATGTAAATCAGAAGGTTGCATATTTTTTGTCATAAGTCGTTTAAATTTCGTGCCCAGTGCTTTGTTTATAACAGAAAAAGCCAATTGGTTCACTGTTTTGGATAAAAAAGAGTCGGTTTTTATTGTTTGTCTGAATTTTGGTGTAGTTGTTTTTGCACTGAGATCGGGTATCGTTCTCAGCCTTGTCATAAACCCCCTTAAAATTCATAAGGGTTGGGCTGTCGTAATCCCTAAAGGATAATTACCTATGAGTACAATCGATGCTGGGTTGCTTGCAGATTTACAAGCAAGAGGTTTGGTAAATCAAATGACCGGCGATGAAAAGTTAGAGCAACATTTATCTGAATCATCAATAACCTTGTATTGCGGGTTTGATCCCACAGCAGATAGTCTTCATATCGGTAGTCTCGTGCCTCTTTTGACCTTAAAGCGTTTTCAGGATGCCGGCCATAAACCCATTGCATTGGTGGGTGGAGCGACAGGCTTGATTGGTGATCCAAGTTTTAAGGCGCAAGAGCGACAACTCAATACACCTGATATCGTTTCAGGTTGGGTAGACAAGCTAAAGCAACAGGTCTCGCGTTTTATAGACTTTCAATCGGGAGAAAATTCCGCAGAAGTTGTCAATAATTTGGACTGGTGCTCAGAAATGAGTGCTTTGGATTTTCTGCGAGATGTAGGAAAGCACTTTTCTGTTAACAACATGATTAATAAAGAATCTGTTAAGCAGAGGATTGATCGAGAAGGTTCAGGTATATCGTTCACCGAATTCTCGTATATGTTATTGCAATCTTTTGATTTCGCAGAGCTGTATGCTCGTCATAACTGCACCCTTCAAATTGGTGGGTCGGATCAGTGGGGCAATATTGTAGGAGGGGTTGAACTCACCAGAAAGATGAAATCAGGACATGTGTTTGGTTTAACCCTGCCTTTGGTTACAAAATCTGATGGGACTAAGTTTGGTAAAACAGAGTCTGGAACCATTTGGCTGGATGAGTCAAAAACCTCTCCATATGCCTTTTACCAGTTTTGGTTGGGTACGGCGGACGCAGATGTCTATAAATTTTTAAAATATTTTACATTTTTGCCTGTAAATCAAATTGACGATATTCAAGCTCAGGATGAGTCCACTTCCGGACGTCCACAAGCGCAGTCTGTTTTGGCAGCTGAAGTTACAGGGCTGATCCATGGCCAAGATGGACTAGATGCCGCAAAGCGGATTACAGATTCGTTGTTTAGCGGTTCATTGGAGCAGTTGTCAGAGTCTGACTTGGAGCAATTACAGCTAGACGGTCTTCCGTTCACCTCCTTGGATGAGGTTGAGCTATCGGAGAAGCCGCTCACGACTTTGCTGTCTGAGTCTGGAATGACTAAGGCGGCTCGTGAGGTTAAAGATGCTTTAGGGCGCTCAGCCGTATTGATAAATGGGGTGGTGAAAAGCATGGAGGATAATATGAAAGCGCCAGAGTGTTTTTCTCGGGAGACGGCGTTGTTTGGGCGCTTTTATATTGTTCGATTAGGGAAAAAGAAATACCACCTTTTCGGAAGAGGTTAGCTCTTCTAAAAGAATTTTATTTTGTAATGAAAAGTGCTTGCGCTTTGAGAAGTCGATGCGTATAGTTCGCGCCCACTGAGAGGCGAGGAGTTAACGCCGGTTAAGTCAGAAAGGCTGCTTCAATAAATAATTTGGAGAGTCGAAAAAATGAAAA